>CAWCUK010000002.1:0-183309 GCA_963798775.1 uncultured Bacteroidota bacterium | reverse complement strand
CGGGGCCGACGAGACTCGAACTCGCGACCTCCTGCGTGACAGGCAGGCGTTCTAACCAACTGAACTACGACCCCAATCTCTTTTTATAAGAACTTCTCAAAAGAGATACCAAATATATAAGATGACTTTTCTAAAATCAATAGGAAATAAAAAAAATTTTGTTTTTTTTATTCACCGAATGATATTCCTACTGCTTTAGCTGCAATTACAGCCTGGGTATTAGGTTTTACTAATTTTTGTTTAGAAATCGCATCTTCAATTTTTACATTTTTAACTTCATTTCCTTTCAACGCAACCATTCTACCGAATTTTCTGTTCGCGGCTAAATCGATTGCAAACGCACCAAATTTAGTTGAAAGAATTCTATCGAACGGAGTAGGACTTCCGCCCCTCTGCAAATGTCCTAAAACAGTTACCCTAGTTTCGCGTCCTGTATTTTCTTCAATTTTTTCGGCAACAACTTCGCCAATACCACCTAATTGGAGCGGATCGTGACGTTTAATATCATGGCCTTTTGTAACCATCTGTCCGTCCATCGGTTTTGCGCCTTCGGCAACACAAACTAAGCTGAACTTCTTTCCCATAAGTTCACGCTTTAAAATTTTATCATAAATTTTTTCCCAGGAAAACGGGATTTCCGGGATCAAAATAATATCCGCACCGCCTGCTAATCCACCGTTAAGCGCAATCCAACCGGCATATCGTCCCATCACTTCAACAACTATAACACGATGATGGGAAGACGCTGTAGTATGCAGGCTATCAAGCGCTTGAGATACTACGTAAACAGCGGAATCATGTCCGAAAGTTAAATCTGTTGCTTCTAAATCATTATCAATTGTTTTGGGAACGCCAACCATATTCATTCCCATTTCACCTAATTTTCTACAGATATGCATGGTACCGTCGCCGCCGATAGCAATTAAAGCGTCAAGGTTCCACGCTTTATAATTTTTTAACGCTGCTTCAGATTTATTAACAATTTCAATTTTACCATCTTTTAGTACCGGCCAGTGAAAAGGATCTCCTTTATTGGAAGAGCCTAAAATTGTACCGCCTCTTGCCAGAATACCAGATACATCATCATTTTTTAATTCTTTTGCTCTTCCCTCAACCAAACCTTCAAAACCATCAATTATTCCTAAAACCGACATGCCGTAATCCTGCGCGGGTTTAGTTACCCCGCGTATAACCGCATTAAGACCGGGACAATCTCCCCCGCCAGTTAATATTCCTATTCTCTTTACTTTATTTCGAACTGCCATTTTTTATTACCTTATGTGTTATAGTATCTAATTTATCTTTAAAGTTGCTTTTAAATTGAACCTTTATTAATTCTAGTAGAATATTATCGTTGCCAAATTTATTGTTATCTTTTCTTAATTTATACAACTTTTTAAGCGCTGTAAGTATAAATAATATTGCTTCATATAATAATCGAACCATTCGCAAATTTAGCCTGCGCTAAAACAGAAGCAACAGCGGTTATTTATCCCGCTAATATTTATTTAAACTATTAAAATAGGGAAAAAACCAATAATTATAAATAATAGATGAAGAGAAATTGTACTATTTAAGATTATGATGCATTTATATTCCAATAAGCCGCATAAACATTTGGTAAAGAAACATTATTTTGCTTCAAAAGTATCATATTGTGTCTTGTACAGTAAATTGCCAAAATAAAGATTGACATTACCGATGAATGGTGTTAGGTTAAAAGAAGAAATATAAGGAAAGGAAAAAATTATGAATTCAGTGAAATTTAAATTAATTAAGAATATATCCTTTTTCTTTTTACTACTTGTATTTTTTGCCGCAAATATTTCTTTTGCGCAGAATAATGAAAAAACAGCCTCTAATAAAACCGCCGTTGAAAATTCCGGGCAGAAGCTGCAGCAGAAAATATTACTTTCGGATGCACAAACTTCTAAAGTTGAAAATATACTTTCAAAATATTCTGATGAAATTAAGGATAATAAATACCAAAACGCGAATAAAGAGATTATTTCACTCCTCGATGATAAACAATCAGCAAAATATGATATAATAAAAGATGATTGGTGGAAATCTGTAAAAAAAGAATTCTCAAAAAAAGAGCAGTAAATTATTAAAGGGATGAAATTTTCATCCCTTTTTTTTGTCCATTTTCAATCCGCCGGATAAACCTAAGATTTTATTGTGACAGACTTCATTTTTATTGATACAGCAAGTGTTAAAATTAGAATTATAACATTTGTTAATAAAGGGATCAACAATGGAATCAGATAACACAATGACAACATTATCGGAAGTAACCAATAAACTAGCTAAGGATGGTTATACCACCGAATTTAAAATGAACGAAAAAAAATTTATAAACGCGAAAACCGGTAAGGAATATAAACCCGCAGATTTAATAATTGACAAAGTATTTCGTTTTGAAGGTGAATCAAATCCGGACGATATGTCCGTACTTTATGCCATATCCGCGAATGACGGCACTAAAGGAATGTTAATTGATGCTTACGGCGCTTATGGATCTTATGATAGTCAAGCTCTTGCAGAATTTTTAAAGCAGATAAAAGAAAAAGAATAATTGTATAATATTATTTAGTATTAGTTTATTGGATTGATTTATTTATAAACATAAAAATTATAAGATAATAATGTTTAGTATAAATAAAATTTATTCGCTATTTCATTTATTTTTGCAATACTCGCCTCTTTTTCAAAATTAATCAAACAAAGGAATTTAAGAAAATATGGAGTATAGAAAGTGAGTTCTAAAATACTCACCGGTTTAAACTCTGTTATTTCTCATTACATTTTTTTTAAGATTCCGGGCCTTATAAAAATTAACCTAATCAAACAAAAATCAACTAAAAGGAGAATAATATGAAGTTTCATTTTTCACAAATAATGAAACTTTCCTTTATTGCTATATTTTTATTTGCAAGTACAAAAGTACTTGCGCAAGGCACCACAACTGCAGCAATAAGTGGAACTGTAACTGATAAGAGCGGTTCGCCTTTACCCGCTGCTACAGTGCTTGTTACCGATGTTCCCACAGGAACGGATTATGGAACTACCACACGCGAAGACGGCAAATATAATCTACTTGGTTTAAAAGCCGGCGAACCTTATACTATAAAAGTATCTTATGTTGGATACGCTACTCAGACAAAAAATAATGTTAATCTGGAACTTGGGCAGAATTTAAAACTTAATTTTCAGTTATCGGAAAAATCTGTTGAATTATCCAGTGTAACTGTAGTCGGAGAAAAAAACGCAATTTTCAGCCCTAACAGAACAGGTTCTGCACAGAATGTTTCTACAAAGGATATACAATCATTACCAACAATTCAGAGGGCATTTCAAGATTTCGCAAAATTATCACCATTAGTTTCAGGTTCTAATCTTCAAGTTGCGGGAAGAAATAACCGCTACAACAACATTCAAATTGACGGAACACAATACAATGATTTATTCGGATTAGGTTCAACAGGAACTCCTGGAGGACAAACAAACACAAATCCAATTTCACTAGACGCGATCCAAGAGTTTAATGTTGTAATTGCACCTTACGATGTTAGATACGGAGGATTTACAGGCGGAGGAATAAATGCTGTTACAAGAAGCGGGAGTAATATTTTTAAGGGTTCCATTTATGGTTTTGGAAGAAATCAAAGTTTAGTGGGGAAAGCCGGATTTAAAGAAACCGATAAAGATTATCCTGATTTTAAAGAATATCAATTAGGATTACGTTTAGGCGGCCCGATTGTAAAAGATAAATTATTTTTCTTCGCCAACGGAGAATTAACGGGATTAGATAAACCGATCGCAAATCAATCTTTAACTTTAGGCCCTCCTAACGCCTCTCAATTAGCAGATAGTATGAAAAATATACTTGCAGCAAAAGGTTTTAACGCCGGCGGATACGGGACATATACAACTCAACAGCCGAGTAAAAAGTTGTTTTTAAGATTTGATTACAACATCTCTAAAAATCATAAATTAACTTTACATAATAATTATGTTAACGCGGACAGAGATATTTTAAATAATAGAAACGCTAATAACCGCTTAGCATTTGACAGTTATACATATAATATCTCAAGCAAAACAAATTCACTTGTTGCTCTTCTGCATAGCTCATTCGGCAATAATATTTCAAATGAATTAATCGCGGGATATACAACTATTAGAGATAGAAGAAATGGAATAGGCGCCGCTTTGCCTGAAGTTCAAGTTAATGAAACAAATTTAACTATGACCGCTGGCCCGGACAGATATTCTTCGGCTAATGAATTGGATCAAGATATTTTAGAATTAACGGATAATTTTACTTATTTAGCCGGCGATCATATTTTAACTTTTGGAACACACAATGAATTTTTTAAGTTTAGAAATTTATTCATCCGTTCGTTCTTCGGATATTATGAATTTAAAGATTTGACAGCGCTTCAAAATAATGATCCATCCTTCTATCAGAGAGTTTTCTCCCGAACCGGCGATCCGAATCAATCAGCTGAATTCAGCGTAAAACAATTCGGATTTTACGCGCAGGATGAGTGGAGTGTCATCCCCAATTTAAAAATTACCGGCGGAGTAAGAATTGATATTCCTACGTTCCCCGATAATCCTGCAAAAAATGATTCCGTAAATAAATATTTTCCCGGCTACAGCACAACAGAAGTTCCAAGCGGAAATATTTTATTCTCACCTCGCGTCGGATTCAATTACGATTTTAACAACGAAATGTCAACTCAATTAAGAGGAGGCGTCGGAATTTTTACGGGAAGAATTCCTTATGTATGGATGTCAAATAATTACGGCAATACCGGAACCCTTTACGCGGAAGTAAGAGGCAGCGGACAAGCCTTAGGCTTTTCTATTGATCCTCACAATCAGCCTGGTATAGGGGATCCGGGAACGGGAGCTCCAAATTTCACATCGGAAATTGATTTAGTTGACCCCGATTTTAAAATGCCGCAAATATTAAGATTAAACGCCGCGGTCGATCATCAGCTTCCATTTAGTTTTGTAGGAACAGTCGAGTTTTTATATTCTAAATCAATTAACGATCTTATTTATGAAAAGTTAAATATTAAGAATTATAATAATCCCTCAACTCTTCCAAGTGACGGAAGACCGGTTTACGGGGGAACAAACGGATACGGTAATTTTTATGATGTTCTTTTATTAAAAAATACAAGCAAAGGATATCAATATAACTTTACGGTACAAGTCCAGAGAAATGTATTTGAGGGAATTTCCGCGAATCTCGGCTATACATACGGAAGAGCTTTTGATCAAAATAGCGTTTTATCTTCCCAAGCAAGATCGCAAATGCGTTATAATCCTATCTCCGGTGATCCTAATGATCCTCCGTTAACAACTTCAACTTTTGAAGTACGAAATCGTATTTATACATCATTAACTTATATACATTCCTTTTTTGAAAATGCTCCAACTACAATCTCACTTTATTATAACGGACAATCCGGACAACCGTTCTCTTATATTGTACAAGGTGATTTGAATAATGACGGATTCGACCAAAATGATTTGTTTTATATCCCTAAAAATAAGAATGACATTCTTTTGGGCGATGTACAGAACGGTCAATATGTTCCGGCTTCGCAATCTCAATACGACGCTCTAAGCAGTTTTATTGAAAACAATGATTATTTGAAGAATCATCGCGGACAAATTGCGGAAAGAAACGGAGCGAATAATCCTTGGAGAGATATTCTAGATTTAAGAATTGCGCAGGAAATTCCGGATTTTATGAACATCGGACATTTTAGAGTTACACTTGATATTTTAAATGTACTTAATCTCTTAAATTCGGATTGGGGCTGGGATGAATATATCTTCAGTACTTATTCTATAGTTAATTTAAGAGGAACTGATCCGGCAACAGGAAAACCTGTTTATAGTTTCGGAGCTCCTAAAAATAATACTCCTTTCACAGCGGATGATTTAAATTCTCGTTGGGCTATGCAGCTTGGAGTACGTTATACTTTTTAATATTTTACTCATATTATAAAGGGGCTGCTATAATAGGCAGCCTTCATTATTTTAAAATGATTTTAGTTTGAAGTTAACCGCAAGAAAAAAGGTTGGATTTGTTTCGCTAATATTAATTATTTAATTTATTTTCCATTCAAAATGAAGTGGTAAATATGCTTTGGGTTATAATATTTTTGCTCGCGATAATTTGGCTATTGGGGCTTATCTTAAAATTTACACTCGGAATTCTTTGGCATATTTTAATCGGATTGGCTGTTGTACTTCTTCTTATTAAATTGTTCCATAAAAAAGAATAAAAGAATTTTCAAAACTTATTAATTATTTTCTGAGTCAAAAATATTGAAACATTTTCTGCCTTTAATTTTTTCTTTTTATATAATCGGCTGTTCAACATCTGAAAATATAACTAAAGAAAATTCTCATGCGTCTTTAATCAGCAAAAATGATATAAAAGCCAACCTAACTTTTCTTGCCAGCGATGAACTTGAAGGAAGAGAAGCGACAACCAGAGGCGCTGATTTAGCGGCCCTTTATTTAAGTACAGAGTTAAGTAAAACCGGAATAAAACCCGGCGGCGATAACGGAACGTACTTTGAAAATTTTAAACTTATTTCATCTTATTTAGATTCTAATTCTACTTTAACTTTTTTCAGCGGAAATTAGACTGATTCTGTTAAATATAATTATCTAACAAATTTCTTTCGCGTTTTCGGAGAATCTCAATCGGCGGATATATACGCGCCCGTTGTGTTTGCCGGATTCGGAATCAAAGCGGAAGCATATAATTTTAACGACTATTCTAATCTTAATGTGAAAGATAAAATTGTAATTGTTCTTATGGGCGAACCCGAAAGCGATAATACTTCTTATTTTAACGGAATAAAACCTACGAAATATTCCTCTACAAGAATAAAAACTATTACAGCTAAAGAAGAAGGCGCTAAGGCAATTTTATTTACTCCAAGCGCTTTTACAATGGAACATTGGCAGGATTATATAAACTATTTAAGTTCCCCCAAAATGGTGTTGCCCACCGAAGAGGAGAAAAATAGAAAATCCTTTTATTCCTTCCTTCTTCTTAAATGAAAAATTAGTTTCCGATATTTTTAAAGAAAATAATGTTGCTTTTATTGATATAAGAAAATCCGCGGAAAGCCGGCGATAAAAATTTACTGGTAGGCCAATCTATATTATTTACACTTGCTACCCATACGGCTCTAAATGGTCTTTTAGGCGGAACGTTTTGGGCAAAAAGGGTAAATGAAAAAACAGAGTAATGAAAAAAATGTAAAGCTTCTTCATAATATTTTCGCTAAAAATAAATAAGAAAAACTCCCCGCTCAACCCCGAAATAAATTATATTTAAAGTTTTTATAAAAACATGTAATGATATTTTTGCTAGATGTATAATTTTATAAATACCCGGCCTCAAAACTCAATGAAATTAATTCGGTACTTTAGGATCTATTTTTTGCGTGGAACAAAGTTGTTATGATAATCCGACATCTACCGTAGAAATTAACTTTCCTGAGAAACGATAATCTTATAAAAGAGAAATAATTTTTGTTCCTCAAAATAATTCTCTATTTTTTAATTGTAATTAGAGGAAAAATTAAAATGAAGAAGAGTTATCTTTCCGGGGATATTTTAATAATAGCAGTATTCTCTCTACTTTCTCTTTTAGTTCATCTTATTGTAAATGCCGTTACCCATTATGGAATTTTCCGTGACGAATTTTATTATTTAGCTTGCGCAAATCATCTTTCCTTCGGCTATGTTGATCATCCGCCGTTTTCCATTTTTATTTTAGCTGTTAATAAATTTTTATTCGGTGATTCATTATTTTCTCTTCGCATTATACCTGCCTTTCTTTCATCGCTAACAATTTTTATTGCAGGATTAATAACTATTGAGATGAACGGCAGGAAATTTGCTTTAGTATTAACTTCTTCGGCAATTCTGCTCACCCCTATTTTTCTTGGAATTAATACTTTTTACTCAATGAACAGTTTTGATATTTTCTTATGGATGGTTTCTGCCTACCTCTTAATAAGGTTAATAAAATTTAAAGATAATTATCTCTGGATAATTTTGGGAATAGTTCTGGGAATTGCCTTACTAAATAAAGTTAGTGCTGTTTGGTTATGCGCCGGAATATCAGTTTCTTTTTTATTCCCCCCATTCCGAAAATATACAGTTACTAGATGGCCTTATATTACGGCTGCTATTGCTATGATTATTTTTCTGCCTTTTATAATCTGGAATCTCCAGAATAATTTTGCTCACTTGGAATTTATTAGAAACGCCACCGCGTATAAATATTCCTCTATTACTAGATCCGATTTCATTTTTGGTGTACTTTTAATTCATAATCCCTTAGCTTTTCCAATTTATACGGCAGGCTTTTTTTATCCGTTCTTCAGTAAAGAAGGGAAAAAATTTATGCCGCTTTCAATAATTTTTGCTGTTACTTTTATTATTCTTCTTATTAATGGACACAGTAAAGCCGAATATCTTTCTTCTGCTTTAATGCTGCTTTTCCCCGCCGGCGGAATTTTTTTTGAAAATATTATTACACAAAAATATTGGAACCGCGTTAAATTTGTCCTCCCTTCTATAATCTTTTTAAGCGGTATTATGTTAATGCCGTTTTCGCTCCCTATTTTACCCCCGCCTGTTTACGCGGAATATTCTCGGACATTACATATACAACCCTCATCCTCGGAGGCAAAAGATACCGAAATACTTCCACAATTTTTTGCGGATATGTTTGGTTGGGAAAATATGGCCGCAACATTATCTAAAGTTTACCAAACTATTCCCGATACTGAAAAAAATTCCACTGTAATATTTGCCGGCAATTATGGTGAAGCCGGCGCGTTGGAATATTACAGTAGAAAATTTCCGCTGCCCAAAGTCATTTCACCACATAATTCTTATTGGCTGTGGGGTTACGGCAATAATAAAGTAACTACTGTAATTGTTATTGGAGGAAATAAAGCGGATCATTTAAAGGCGTGCAGATTAGTAAAAAAAATTGCAGTAATAAAATCAAAATATGCTATGCCTTATGAAAATAACTTGCCCGTTTATATTTGTCGGGATATTTATATTCCGATTACGCAAATATGGAATTCTTCCAAACATTTTGAGTAAGAAGAAGATATTATTCCCATTGTTGCTGTTCTTTTTAATTCGTTTATATTTATTAATATAACTTTTCAGGTAAGTAAACTTTTTATAAAGAAAGCTATCCCAAATGTTAAAATGTTTACTATATTTATCAATTTTTATTTTCCTACTTAATTTTCCTTCTTTATATGCGCAAGGAAAAGGTTCGTTAAAGGGTTTCGTAACGGATTCCACAACCGGAGAACCTCTTGCTTACGGCAACATTTATATAAAAGAATTAAAAACCGGAACTTCAACTGACGGACGCGGCTATTTTTTTGTGGCTTCCATACCTTCAGGAAAAATTTATACTGTAGTTGTTTCTTATGTAGGTTATAGTTCCAAATCAGTTAAAGTCAATATTAAATCACAAACAATAACAGAAATAAAAATCCCCTTAATGCCTTCAGCGATTACCATTTCGGGAGTGGAAAAAACCGGGGAAAAATATATCCACGAAGGCAGACCGGAAATTAGTGTAGATCGAATATTTGTCCGCCGTTTAGAAACTCTTCCTAAAGGAGTTGAAACTGATATTTTTCGATCTTTGCAGACTCTGCCGGGCGTACAGACAACCGGGGATATTTCCGCAAGATATTATGTTCGCGGCGGCGCAAGCAATCAAAATTTAGTTTTATTAAACGATATTCCAATTTACAATCCTTTTCATGCGTTTGGATTATTTAGTGTTATTGATCCTGATATGATAAATTTTGTTGAGTTTTATAAAGGCGGATTTACCGCGGAATACGCGGGAAGAATTTCTTCACTTTTAAGAATAGTTACTAAGGACGGGGATAAAAATAATTTTGGCGCACTTGCCGGAGGAAGCTTTTTATCGGGAAAAATTTTAGCGGAAGGGCCTATTCCCGGCGGATCCTTTTTAATAACCGGAAGAAAAAGCTACAACAATAAAATACTCAAAAAGTTTTTGAATAATCAAAATATTCCCATCAATTTTTATGACGCGTCTTTCAAAGTAAATTATTCCAATCCACAATTTATGCCTGACGCTAAATTTTTTGTAAGCGGATTTTTAAGTAACGATGTTATCAACAATAACGATCCTTTGAAAGAAGATTTTAAATGGAGCAATAGATTATTCGGACTTAAATATTATCAGTGGATTCCCGGCAGTTCAATTTTTTATGAGGTCAATGTCGGTTCAAGTAATTTTAAGGGAGAAGTAATTCCAAATCAAAGTTCCACCAGATCTAAAATAAATGAACTTAACGATGTTACTTTAAAAGCCGATTTATCATATATCTTCGAAAATAAAAATGAGATTGCCACCGGAATTAAATTTATGAGTATAAAATCAAATCTTTTTTTAGAAAATATCCGCGGAGCAATTTCAAATGTCGAGGAAAGCGGTACAAATGTTAGTTTCTACGGAAAATATTTTATTAAAAGTAAAAATGGATTTTCGGCGGATTTTGGAACAAGATTTAATTTAACCAGACTTGCTGCCGGAACCGCCGGACAATTTTCCTTAGAGCCGAGAATAAATTTGAAAAAAGATTTATTTTCCGGAGCATCTTTAACGGGAGCAATTGGAGTTTACAGGCAAGAGCTTGCCACCATTTCCGATGAAAATGAAGTTATTAGTATTTTTGAGCCTTGGATTATTATTCCCAAATATTTAAATCCCCCGACAGCATTTCATTATATCGCCGGTTTAGAAGTTCTTTTTATTCCAAATACAACTTTAACTATTGAGGGTTATTATAAATATATAAAAAACTTACCCGCTATTAATGAAAGGAAATATTTTCCCAAAGATCCGGATTTAGTTTCGGGAAACGGTGAAGCCGGCGGAATGGAAGTATCTGTAAAATATAATTTATTTCCATTTTCTTTTTCGGGAGCATACGCTTATTCAGATTCATATAAAGAAGTTTATGGCGTAAAGTACCATCCTCGGTATGATTCCCGCAATAACTTAAATTTCAGTTTAGAAATTAATTTGGGAGCAAATTGGGTGGCAAGTGCTATTTGGACTTACAGCTCAGGATTACCTTTTACCCAAATTGTTGGATATTATAATAAACTTAATTTTGCCGATTTAGATACACGACAATATTTTTATAATGCTTTTACAATTTTATCAGATAGAAATATTGCTCATCTTCCGGATTACCACAGGTTGGATTTAAGTATTTCTAAAAAATTCATTTTATACTTTATGAAAATTGATTTAAATATCAGCGCTATAAATGTTTATAACCGCAAGAACATTTTCTACTTCAATAGAAAAACGGGAGAACGAATTAACATGCTCCCTTTTCTTCCTACTGCAACTTTAAGGGTGGAAATATGAAAAAACTATTCTTATTCTGCTTGTTATTTGGGAGCATCATTAATTTTTCTTGTGAAAATTCTTTTAGTTCTAAAACTGATTTTAAACAGCAATATGTTTTATACTGTATTTTAGACGGTGATACAACTTTTCAATTTGCTCAAATTTATAAAACATTTAATGTAAAGGGATATGATCCGGGAGCATATTCCGGAAATTTATCTGTAAGCGGAGCAAGTGTTAAAATCGCCTATAACGATTCAATTTTTGTTTTACAAGAAATTTCGGATACAAGTTCGGGAGCAGCTAATGGGGAGCATCTTTATTATGCGACTAATTTAAAACCATTACCTAACAAAATTTTAAACATTGAAGCTGATTTGGGAGATTCTGTTCATTTATTCGCTTCAACAAAAACTCCGCGTTCCAATACACTTTCATTTAATGTAAACGAAGTACAGAGTGATTTTACTATTTATGATAATCCTTCGGGAGCAAAACTGGTTTGGCAAATTTTAGATGTAAAAAACTTTCCCATTCTATATTTACCTAAACTTACTATTTATTATTACAAAGATACCGGTAAAAAAAAATTATACGACTCAAAAGAAATACCGCTTTCTTATTTTAATAGTGGAAATGAAAGAAAAGCAAATTATCCGATAATTATTTCAAACACTGAATTAAATTATCCGATGGAGGCAATAAATGAAACCTTCGCAAATATTTCGGTCGGTGATTCTGATAAAAATTCCTATTATATAGTTAACGCGGAGTTTGAATTATTCATTCTTGATAATAGTCTCGCTCCGTATTATTTATCTTTACAGACTTTCCTGGACGGGTACACTGTTTTGTTAGATCAAACTGATTACTCGAATGTATCGGGAGGATACGGAGTTTTCGGATCATTTTATAAGAAGATTCATAAAATGTCCGTCGATCCTGATTATGCTTTAAAATTTGGATATAGACTTGCACACGATTAATATCTGTCCAATTTAAATTTTTCTCCTAAATAAAGCTTTCTCACTTCCGCGTCTTCGGCAAGTTCTTCCGCTCCGCCGAATTTAAAAATAACTCCGTTTATTAAAATATAAGCTTTATCAACTATGCTTAAAGTTTCGTGCACATTATGATCGGTAATTAAAACACCAATTCCCCTATTTTTTAAATTAGCGACAATAACCATAATATCTTCAACCGCTATTGGATCTACACCGGCAAAAGGTTCATCAAGTAAAATGAAATCAGGA
The DNA here is from genome assembly GCA_963798775.1 of uncultured Bacteroidota bacterium. Classification (GTDB taxonomy): domain Bacteria; phylum Bacteroidota; class Ignavibacteria; order Ignavibacteriales; family Ignavibacteriaceae; genus CAWCUK01. Next base: position 170,565 of record CAWCUK010000002.1, on the reverse strand, counting down.
TCGGTTGCAAGCGCTCTCGCGATTTCTGTTCTTCTTCTTTCCCCTCCGCTCAATTGAAATCCCAAACTTTTACGAATATGAGCAATGCTTAATTCTTCTAAAAGCTGTTCGGTTTTTTCTTTACGCTGCTGCTGAGAAAGTTTAGTCATTTCCAAAATTGCTTTTAGATTATCTTCCACAGACAATCTTCTAAAAATGGATGCTTCCTGAGGTAAATAACCGACGCCCATTCGTGCGCGTTTATACATAGGTACTTTTGTAATATTTTGGTTATCAAGAAAAACTTTACCGCTATCGGGCTTTATCATTCCGGTTATCATATAAAATGTAGTAGTTTTTCCGGCGCCGTTAGGGCCCAAAAGTCCTACAATTTCTCCCTTTGAAACCGCAACCGAAGCCTTATTTACTACAGTCCTCTTTTTATATACTTTTACTAATTCTTCACTTCTTAAAGTTGTTGTTTCCATTTTCTTTCTTGTCTGTAATTGCTGAATTAAACTCTGAATAATTTTTCAACAGCATTTTTTTTGTGGGACGGTTAGTGTAAAAATTATACTCCGGTAAAAGATATGAAAGTTCATTTCCTTCTACCATTTTCTCGGGATAATATTCGCTGTTTGGTGATCCGTATAATTTAACTGAATTTACTTTTTTATCAACAAAGTTAATTTTAGCTGATTGTGAGGAAGATTTTATTAATCCGTTACCCAGACTATCCTCATAAACGTAATAAATGCTGTAAACACTTCCTTCAACTTCTGTGCTGCTTATTCCGCTTTCATCAAAATTTATGTTTACTCTTCTCCCGGAAATCTGATCGAAACGTTGAGGAAACTCTTCGCTATGTGAAAGAATAAAAGCGTCCGTATCAACTTGAAGTAGTTTTATTTTATTATCCCTTAAAAAAATAGTTACAGAGTCTCCGGTTAATTGGGAATTTTCATACCAGATAATCGGCTGCGGCGCCTGCCGGTTAACTTTGGCCGTAATTATTTTTTCATCGGTACGATAATAAATAGTTAAATCATTTTTTGAAGCAAATTCTCCTCGCCAAATTTCTACCGAATCTCTGGCTATAAAAATGTTGGAAGTGTCTCTATGAGCTTCCATTATTTTAGATCTTATTATCAGCGTATCTAACCGAATATTAGACTGTAAGCTGTCTTGAGTTAACGAATCTACTTGAAGCGAATCAGATTTCAAATAAGTAGTGTCAATCTGCATTAAAAGCGGATTTTCATTTATCAGAGAATAGTTCCGATCTGAATAATCTTCTAAATGATTTCCAAAGATAATTACATTATTGCTTTTGTTTCTGATTCTAACATTATTATCCGCAATAGTTTCTCTTGATTCTCTAAAATGAACTAAACTATCGGCGTTAATAATATTATCCTGATCAACAATTTTTACTTTACTTACCGCGATAGCTTTATTTTCTTTCTTGTAATAATAAAGAGTATCGGATGTAAGAGTTGTTGTAGTATCATATAAAGTAACACTATCGCGAAAAAATGCTTTATCGGCATCAAAAAAATATTCGCCTACTTTGGCGGTTAAAATTACTTTCTTATCGTCTAAAGTTACACCGGTATCCGACTCGGCTTTTTTTTCATCGCCGTAATAAAATCCATGTTCTGTAGTAATAGTTAAACTATCCTGCTTCGCGATTACATTTCCGATAAGTTCAGCGTTATTTTTTGAAATATATTGAATGGCTTTATTACATGTAATTTTAACATCGCCTTGAGTTAAAACTACATTTCCGTAAACTTCCCGAATTGTTTCCCCGCTAATAGTTTTTCCGACTAAACTATCGCCGACAACAGTTATATAATCTTGCTCCTGCGCTATAACGGAATTAATAGAAAGTAAAAATAATATTATTATTAAATATTTGCTCATTCAAATTTTCTTAAAGTGTATCTCGTCGGGTAATATAAGTTATATTATAAATAGTGTAATTTCTTAGCTGCTGGTCCGATTCAAAACCGTATCCTTGTATTTTTTCTTTCGGAGAAACAATGGTTACAAATTTATTGGAGACAATTTTTCTATCCTCATTCCGCCATTTTAATTCTTCCGTTGAAATTACAACTCCGCTGTCACTAACTACAACCACACTGTCTTTCGCATAAAGATCTTGAGTTTCATCATCAACCCAACCGGATTTTGCGGTAAGTGTAGTAGTTTTATGTTCCTCTTTATCAAAAAAATCTACCTGAATATTACTATCAAGAAGTGTTTGTTTCGATTCAGTAAAAACTCTTAAATGCCCGGCATGCAAAATTGCTTTTGTTTTTCCGGAATCAGTAAAAGTAACAATAGAATGCCAACTTTCCTGCGCAGGCAGTTCCTCGGTATTAATTGTTTTATCTATTAAAGGTTTAACTTTATCTTCACTGCAGCCAGCTATAATAACTAAGAATAAAAAAATTGCAAAATATTTCATCTTTGCCGCAAACCGAGATTTATTAAATCATGCAGATGAAGAATTCCCTTCGGTTTATGATCTTCTTCCACAATTATTAATGAAGTAATTTTAAAATTTTCCATTTGCTGAAGCGCGAACGAAGCAAGTAGATTCGGGCGCATTACTTTCGGTTTTGTCGTCATTATGTCTTTTGCTTTTAAATCTTTTATATCTAAAGTTTTTTCTAAAACTCTTCTTAAATCGCCATCGGTTATAACTCCTATTAATTCTTCATCATCGTTAACAACACAAGTTGTTCCTAATCGTTTAGAAGTAATTTCAAGAATTACATCTTTAATAGATTCATCCTGATGTACTTTAGGAATATTTTCGCCGGTTATCATTATTTCTCTAATTTCGAGAGAAAGTCTTTTCCCGAGACTTCCGCCGGGATGAAGAAAAGCAAAATCTTCGGCAGTAAATCCTCTTTTCTGCAGAAGCGCCACAGAAAGCGCGTCTCCCATAACTAAAGTAGCCGTGGTGGAAGATGTGGGAGCTAAATCATGAGGACAAGCTTCTTCTTTTACTCCAATATTTAAAAAGATATCACACTGGCGGCCGAGTTTAGTTTCTTTACTTCCGGCCATCGCTATAAGTTTTACATTTAATCTTTTAAGCATCGGCAGAAGATTAGATATTTCTTCAGTTTCACCGCTTTTAGAAATAAGAATTACAACATCCTCTTTTCTTACCATACCTAAGTCACCGTGCAGCGCGTCAGTCGGATGCAGATAAATAGCGGCGGTTCCGGTTGAATTTAACGTTGCCACAATTTTACGTGCAATTAATCCGGATTTGCCCATTCCCGTTAAAACTACTCTTCCTCCGCATTTATAAATTACTTCTACCGCTTTTACAAATTCTTCATTTATGCTGTTAACTAAATCGGCAATGGCTTCCGATTCTATTTTAATTACTTCTTTACCTTTTTTTATTATTTCTTCCGGACTCAAATTTTATTCCTTTTTAAGAAATTTAACAACCCTTTCTTTTCGGGTTCATTAGTTTGATTATAAAAATATGAATAATCTATTTTCAATCTTTTCATGTATTTATTGTATAGTAGAAAAGCTGAAAGTAATTCATTATCAGTGTAAGTAGCAAGTTTATTAAATAATAGATTGGGTTTAAGGACTATTTCAGAACTTCTTATATTTTTTACAAGCATTAAATGATTATAAAAATTACTGACAGGTATAAGATGATTTACTTTATCATCATAAGAATAAACCCAAAGTTTTTTTAGATTCGTACAAATTGCCAAATCCAATTGACCGGGAATAATTACAACTTCTCTTACAGCTTTTCCGTCTCTAGGATCCGCTTCACCGGGTTTCCAATTTGATAGACTCCATCCCATTAAATCTGCTTCCTTAACAGAAACATTTAACAACCGCGGAGAAATATCAAATTCTATTTCATCATCAATTTCTTCGTGAATGGTTATATCTATCTCATGCTCATTATAAACAGCCGTACCTATCGCAAATACGGGAGTAGAAGCGAAAGAAAGGTCGGGAGAAGTATTCTTCTTGCCTAAAACCAAATTTGTCTCACCATAACGTCCGTAGCCTGTTACAAAAAGATGATCAATTTTTTTTCTGTAGTCTAAATAACCCGGTTTATCTTCGGGCAGTACAAAAAATAAAAATAGTCTTTCTTCTTTTGTTAATTTTCTCGGAAAATGATTCATCGCTGAAAACTTAAATTATTATTCATAAAATCTTCCCCTTACTTCTAATATTTTTTTGTAATTCTGTCTATTGCTTTAAGTTCTATCAATAATTCTTTAACCTGATCTAAAGGAAGCTGACTTGCGGCGTCGCTTAAAGCTTTTTCGGGATTTGGATGAACTTCCATAAAAATTCCGTCAACACCTACAGCAGCGGCTGCTTTAGCTAAAGGTTTTATAAATCTAGGCTGTCCGCCGCTGATTCCGCCTTGACTGGGAATCTGAACTGAATGAGTTGCATCCATAACAACAGGATAACCTAATTCTCTCATAATAATTAGAGAACGCATATCAACAACCAAATTATGATAACCGAAAGATGCGCCTCTTTCAGTAAGCATAATATTTGTATTTCCGGTTGAAGCCACTTTACCGGCGGCAAATTTCATATCTTCAGGGGCTAAAAATTGTCCCTTTTTAACATTAATCATTTTACCGCTGTTTCCGGCAGCAATTAATAATTCCGTCTGCCTGCATAGGAAGGCAGGAATTTGAAGAATATCAACAACTTCTGCGGCGGCGTTAACTTCTTCAGGCGAATGAACATCAGTAATTACGGGCAGTTCCAATTGTTTTCTAACTTTGGCTAAAATAGCTAACGCTTCATCATCGCCTATTCCCGTAAATGAACTTACACTCGTCCTATTTGCCTTTTTATAACTAGCCTTAAATACAAAAGGAATATTTAATTCAGCTGTAATTTGTTTAAGATTATCTGCCGTATGCAGAATCATTTTTTCGTTTTCAACAACGCATGGGCCGGCAATAAGTACAAAAGGATTACTGCCGCCTATTTCAAAATTGTTTATTTTTATCATTCTGAACAATTTCTTTCTTTCATTACATATTAATAACTATTCATTAGGCTAAATATAAAAAAAATCAAATTATTTTAAGAACTTCTTACAAGCTTAAGTTTTGTTGTATGATATAAAACTAAAATATTTATTTTCTATACAAGATATTTTAACCCATTTAAAATCTTTTTTAGTTATTTTTTTTGAAAAATTTTTAGGAATAAGTGTGAAACGATTTTTGAAATACACCGCGATTTTGACGCTGCTAATTTTAATCAGTAGTCCAATATTATCCGCGCAGCCGGAAACTGTACTAAACTCAGCGCGAATTAAACTTGCTCTTGAAAAACTAAACGTTGTGGGAAGCGTACTTTATATCGCGGCTCATCCCGATGATGAAAATACTGCAGTATTATCTTATTATTCTTCAGGTAAACATTATAGAACGGGATACTTATCGATGACAAGCGGAGACGGCGGACAAAATTTAATAGGCACAGAACAAGGCGATATGCTTTCGGTCGTTAGAACTCAAGAACTTTTAGCCGCAAGAAAAATTGACGGAGCCGAACAATTTTTTACCAGAGCAATAGATTTTGGATTTTCCAAATCGGCAGATGAAACTTTACAAATTTGGAATCATGAAAAGATATTATCGGACGTGGTTTGGGTAATCAGAAAATTTCGGCCGGATGTAATAATCACCCGCTTTCCCGGTACAGGAGAAGGCGGACACGGAAATCATACCGCTTCAGAAATGTTAGCAGAGGAAGCTTTTAAAGCGGCAAACGACTCAACAAAATTTTCCGTGCAGCTTAAATATGTAAAGCCGTGGCAGCCGAAAAGAATTTATTGGAATGCCTGGCTTCCTATTATTGAGAAAAGAAAAGAAGATAAATCTAAATTAATATCATTAGATGTAGGCGGTTATAATCCGCTGCTCGGCAAATCTTACACTGAAGTTGCATCACAAAGCAGAAGCATGCATAAAAGCCAGGGTTTCGGAACCTCCAGCAGCTACGGCAAGGACATAAATTATTTTGAATATATTGACGGTGATACCGCAAATAATAATTTATTTGAAGATGTAAATACATCGTGGAGCAGAATAGAAGGAGGTGAAAAAGTCGGTAAAATTTTAAAAGAAGCGAACGAAAAATTCGATCCTGTAAATCCCGAAAAAATTATTCCCGTTCTTCTTAAAGCATACAAAGAAATGAATAAATTAGATGATACAAATTGGGTCCCTATAAAAAGAAAAGAGTTGCTAAATGTAATTCGTTCTTGCTCGGGAATTTGGATGGAAGCCACCGCAGATAATTATTCCTCTTATCCCGGCGGCAAAGTTTCAATTACCACGGGAATTGAAAATAGATCCGATTTTCCTTTTATTCTAAATAAAATAGTACTGAAATATGGTATAAGCACGGAGTTAAATGTAAAACTTGATAAAGAAGAATTTATAAAAAATTCGTTTCAACTTTCTCTGCCGGATACTCTAGAGTACTCACAGCCGTATTGGCTGAAAAACCCGCACAGTAAAGGATTTTATAAAGTAGAGGATCAACGGCTGATAGGCCTGCCCGAAAACAGTCCTCCTTTATTTGCGCAATTTTATTTATCTGCCGAGGATCAAACTATTTCTTATAAAGTACCAATTTTATATCGATGGACAGATCCGGTTAAGGGAGAGAAATACCGACCTTTTGAAGTTGCTCCCGAAGTGGCTGTAAATATTGAAGAAGGAGTTCATCTTTTCCCGGATGATTCTACGAAAAAAATAAAAATAAAGCTAATTAGTAACTCGGCAAACGCGGAAGGAAAACTTAAACTTAGCTTGCCTTCAAACTGGAAAGTTTCTCCGGCTGAAATCAAATTTTCTTTCTCGAAAAAATACGATGAGAAAATATTTCTATTTAAAATTACTCCGCCAAATGATACCGCCGAAGCTGTTCTAAAAGCAACCGCGGAAATAAATGGGAGAAAAATTTCAAACGGAATTTTGGAAATTAATTATTCGCATATTCCTATCCAGATAGTATTTCCACCGTCAACAGCAAAAACGATAAAATTAGATACAAAAAAAGTGGTAACTAATATTGGATACATAATTGGGCCGGGAGATGAAATTCCTCCTTACTTAAAACAGCTGGGTTATAATGTAACTCTTTTATCAGATGAATTTTTAGACAATGGTGATTATTCGAAATTTGAAACTATAATTACCGGAATTAGAGCCTATAACACAAGAGAAAGGCTGGTAATAAATAATAACAAACTTTTAAATTATGTTAAAAACGGCGGAACATTGGTTGTGCAGTATAATGTTAATAATGGTTTGCTTACTCAAAACATCGGCCCCTTCCCTTTTGAAATATCACGAGACCGAGTTACATTAGAAGACGCGCCGGTTGCTTTTATTTCTCCGCAAAATTCTTTATTAAATTTTCCGAACAAAATCACTCATCACGATTTCGACGGCTGGATACAAGAACGAGGCTTATATTTCGCGGATAAATGGGACACTAATTATCAAACAGTAATTGAATGTAATGATCCCCATGAAAATCCTAAACCCGGCGGAATGCTTTATACAAAATACGGAAAAGGCGCTTTTATTTATACAGCTTATTCCTGGTTCCGGCAGATTCCGGCAGGTGTGCCGGGAGCGTTTAGAATTTTTATTAAATCTTATTTCTGCGAATCATCAGAATATTGTAAAAAATTAAATTAGTTGAATTTTTTTAGGAAATAATTATGCTCTTCCCTATCGGAGATGATAATGATGACAGAAAACTTTTTCCTTTCATAAATTATTTAATTATTGCGGCAAACATTTTAGTATTTGTGCTGCTGCAGGATTTCGGAGAAAACCAAAAATTTACTTATACATTTGCGACCGTTCCGCAGGAAATTTTAACAGGCGAAGATGTAGTAACAGAAAATAAAATTGTGGAAGATCCGGTAAGCGGTGATAAGTTTGAAATACCGGGGCTTAAGAAAACTCCGGTTTCAGTTTACATTACTTTAATTACATCAATGTTTATGCACGGGGGTTTTGCGCATATTTTTGGAAATATGGTTTTCCTTTTTGTATTCGGAGATAACATTGAAGACAGAATCGGTCATTTCAGATATTTAATATTTTATTTACTGCTTGGAGTTTTATCTGATTTAGCACATGTTTACGCAACAGCGGAACTTGGCGGAAATTTACTAATTCCAACTATCGGCGCCTCCGGTGCAATTTCCGGTGTTCTAGGCGCGTATATACTTCTATTTCCTAAAAAACGGATTAGAGTAATAATATTTTGGTTAATTACAGATGTTCCCGCAGTTTTTGCTTTAGGACTTTGGTTTGCTTACCAAATTATAGGCGGTTTAATAGGTGTTGGTGCGGGCGCGGACACAGGCGGTATTGCTTACGGCGCTCATGTTGGCGGATTTATTGCGGGATTTATTTTAATAAAATTTTTTGAGATTGGGAAATAGCAAGAACAACTTATACTGTGATTTATACGATTGTTTCTAAGTGCTTATATTATATCTTGATAGTGAAAGTCTTATTTATTACGTTTTTAGGAACGTAAAAATATATATATTGAGAAAAAGGAGGAATATGTAAATGAGCAGACAAGATAAATTAAACGGATTTTTAAGCGGTATTATAATCGGCGGTTTAGCCGGAAGTATTTTATCACTTCTCTACACTCCCATGACGGGAAGAAAAATGCGCCGTAAAATAGCCAAAACCGGCAGCGGTATTATGGATGACTTAAATACTTATATTGAAACTGGAAAAGATACCGCCGAAGAAATTATTAAGGAAGGTAAGAAAAGAGCTAATATAATAATGGATGATGCTAAAAAATTAGTTTCCAATTGATTTATTTTTCTTAGAATTTCTAGAGACTCTTCTTTTAATTTTATTCTTTCTTGAATAGAAACTAAAATTAAAAGAGAGTCTTTTTTTATTTTAAAGTTGAACTTAAACTTTAACTGAAAAAGACTTAATTTGTTTTTGTTTTTAATAAAATTTAGAGAATTAAATTTTGGAGAAAGAACGGAAAATTCAAATTATTAAAGCGGCGATAAAACGCTTTACAAAACATGGTTTGAATAAAACTACGGTTGATGAAATAGCGCGGGATTTAAGAATCGGGAAGGCGACAATCTACCATTATTTTGATTCGAAAGAAGATTTATTTTACGCGACCTTAAATTGGGAAGCCGTTCAATTTAAAAATGATTTAATTTTAATTTTTAAAAATCCGGGAAAAGATCTTACCGAAAAATTAAAGGATTATTTTTTATTTAAAGAAGAATCACCTTTGAAATACAAGCTTCTTAACGATGTTTTTATACTCTTATTAAAAAATGAGGCGTTTGTTCAGGAAGAAGAATTTGTTAAAAATTTTCTTTCGGAAGAGGAGGAATTAATTTTACAAGAGTTAAAAGCAACAAAAGGAAAACCGGAAAATCTAAAGGCTCTGGCGGGTTTTTTGGTAATGGAAAGCTGGGGAATAATTTTTATAAATATTTTAAGCGGAAATTCTAAATTTGATTTTAACGAAAAAAAGAAACAGATTTTTTATAACAATATTGAGGTTTTAATAAATAATATTCAGCAAAAGTAATTTAAGAAGATTTCCTTAAATCCAATTTAATTTTCATTATAAAAATATAAGCCGCGAGCGAAAAGGTAACTACATTGGCAATTATAATCGGTAAAGAATTAAGAATAAAACCATAAACAGCCCAGCAGAACATTCCTGTTGTAAGTAATAAAAACATCCCGAAAGAAATATCGCTGGTTTTACGGCTTTTATAAACTTTTATTACTTGGGGAACAAACGCTACAGTCGTACAAAATGCCGCTATATAGCCGATAATCTCGATATTCATTTTTTACTGCCTTAATCTTTCATTTTTATTTTTCTTCATTTATCTCATCATTTTCGTCATCATCTTCATCCGGTTCATCCGCAAAAATATATTTTTCATATTTATGTTTAATAAGCTGGGCCTCAACTATAAAGAAAACATCTTCGGCAATATTTGTAGCATGATCTCCTAATCTCTCAAGCTGGCGGCTTATTACAAGCAGAACCACCGCGGATTCAATATTATTTGGATCTTCCTTCATTACATCAATTAATATCTGATGATTTTCAATATTGAATTCATCTACTTTTCTATCGGTTTCAATAACTTTTTGAGCTAAATGAGCATCTCCTTGTATAAATGAATCAATCGCGTTCCGAATCATTTCTTTAACTAATACTTTCATATCCGCAAAACGAGTTCTGTCTAAAAATACCGGTTTCTTTTTTAATCGTAAAAAGTTTTCGGAAATATTAACAGCCATATCCCCTATTCTTTCAAGATTATTATTTATCATCAATGCCGACATAATTAATCTTAAATCCATAGCTACCGGCTGATTTAACGCGATAATTTTCTGACAAATTTTATCGATTTTTACATCGTATTTATCAACTTTATCATCACGTTCAATTACTTGTTTCGCGAGTTCTTCATTTTCTTCTTCAATAGCACGAATCGCAAAATCTACCTGTTCATCAACAAGACTGCACATCTTCATAATTTTTCTTTTCAGCTTATCTAACTGCTGATCGAATTGTCGTTCCATAAAATTTACCTCAAACTTTTTTTAAAATTTAACCGAATCTTCCGGTTACATAATCTTCGGTTTGCTTTACCGAAGGATTAGTAAAAATTTTGCTTGTTTTATCGTACTCAATTAATTCACCTAAATAGAAAAACGCGGTTTGATTACTAACTCTTGCCGCCTGCTGCATATTATGAGTTACAATTACAATAGTATATTTTTCTTTAAGCTGCTGAATAAGTTCTTCTATTTTTGCCGTAGATAAAGGATCAAGCGCGCTTGCAGGTTCATCCATTAAAATTATTTCAGGTTCAATTGCCAACGTTCGCGCAATACATAAACGCTGCTGCTGACCGCCGGATAAGCTTAAAGCGGGCGATTGAAGCCTGTCCTTTACTTCTTCCCATATAGCGGCTTGGCTTAAAGTTCTTTCTACTATTTCTTTCAATTTTTTTTTATTTCGGATGCCGTTTATTTTAGGCCCATAAACAATATTCTCATAAATTGACATAGGGAAGAGATTAGCCTTTTGAAAAACCATGCCTATTTTTTTTCTTAAAGAAACTACATCAATTCTTTTTTTATAAATATTTATGCCGTCAATAACAACATCACCGGTAGTTTTCGCACTTGGAATCAGATCATTCATCCTGTTAAGTGTACGTAAAAAAGTAGACTTTCCGCATCCGGACGGGCCTATAAACGCGGTTACTTTATTCGCCGGAATTTCAATGCTTATATTTTTTAAAGCTTGTTTTTCTCCGTAGAATAAACTAAGATTTTTAGTAAATATTTTTACTTCTTTCATTTTACAGGATTAATCATTTCTGAATAAATCAATAAATAGCTTCTCTTATTTTGGCACTAATATAATCCATAACCCAAACAACAAAAGCAATCATAAGAACAATAAGCCCTACTTCATGCCATCGTGCTAATCCTTGATATTGCATTAGCATTGTACCTATACCGCCGCCGCCGACTAAACCGATAATTGTAGCCATTCTAACGTTTATATCCCAACGGTAAATTGTAAAGGATAAAAACGGTAAAACTATTTGAGGAACTACCGCATACCAAACAACCTGTACTTTATTTGCACCGGTTGCCGCAATAGCTTCAACCGGGCCTTCTTCAATATTTTCTATTGCTTCAGAATATAATTTTGCATTGGATGCAATAGTATGAACCAGTAAAGCGATCATCCCGGCAAAAGGCCCGATTCCGACCCAAACAGAAAATATTATTGCCCAAATTAATGGTTCTATAGAACGGACAAAATTTAAAATTATTCTTAAAACATAATAAACAGCAAAACTAATTTTATTATCCTTCATCAAATTTCTTGCTGTAAAAAAACTGAGGAATAAAGTTGGAGGAATAGAAATTAAAGTTGCCAGCAGAGCTATATATATAGTTTCAATTATCGCGAATAAAGCTTCGTCAAATATTCCCATCTCCGGGCGGAATAGCGCTCCGAAAATTCTTTCCGCTCCTTGGATTCCTTCACTGCTAAATAGATCTACAATAGACAGCCTTGTAATAATCCAGCCGGCAATAAAGGTAATATTAAATAAAAACCAGCCGAAGATTTCCACGGTCCATTTAGTGGTTTTATTATCTTTAGCAATTCCGAATAATTTAGCGGAAAGCGAGGTTCTGCTCATTGCCCATAAAGTACCGGTTACAATACTGATGGCAAAAATTATTATAATTTCAGTCCAGGAAAAAGGAAGTTCCCTCATATCCAGAATAAATTTTAAATAAATAGCTCTTTCTAAAACCAAAATACTGTAGAAGACGAAAAAGATATCCAGGATAACGGCTTTTATTAAATTAGCTTTTTCTTCTTTTTGTTTATTTTTAGAAATTATATGATGCGGATGTAGTTCCAATTCAGGATTTTGAATCATCTTATTTCAACCTCTTCTGCTTCTTCACCATATATTGTTTTAAACCAGTTTTCATCTATTTCGGATGGTAAACCTTGATAAATTATTTCGCCCCCCTTCAACGCAATTACTCTAGTCGCGTATCTTCTAACAAGACTTAAAAAGTGAAGATTGCAAATAACTGTTGTTCCCAATTCTTTATTAATTTTTTCAAAATACTGCATAACCGAATTAGAAGTTGCCGGATCTAAAGATGCCACAGGTTCATCAGCTAAAAGCAGTTTTGGATTTTGCATTAAGCTGCGCGCAATAGCAACACGCTGCTGCTGTCCTCCGCTTAAAGAATCTGCTCTAACTTTCGCTTTATCAGAAATACCGACAGTTTCTAAACTTTTGTAGGCTTCGGAAATAACATCGTCGGAAAATCTTTCTAAAAGTGAATCAAATGTTGAAAGCGAAGCAAGTTTTCCGCTTAACACATTGGTAAGAACATTTCGTCTCTTAATTAAATTGAACTGCTGAAAAACCATTCCTATTTGCCGTTTGGCGTTTCTTAAATCTTCTCCTTTAACATGAGTAATGTCTTTCCCTAAAAATTCAACAGTACCCGAAGTTGGTTCAATGAGACGATTTATGCATCGAAGTAAAGTAGATTTACCGGAACCGCTTAATCCGATAATTACTAAAAATTCACCGGATTTAACCTCGAAACTTACACCTTTTAACGCGTGGGTTCCGTTAGGGTATATTTTATGTAAATTTTGAACTTTTAAAATCATTTTTTCACTAAATTTTCAAAGGATATATTTTGTTCTTTTAATAATTGCCTTAATCCATCGTAATCCGCGTCTTTGGTTGGAATTAAACTAACGATATCATAAATATCATACATTGCTTTTCTTCCCTTGGGTGTTTTCACATATTTCAGCAAAGCATTTATCACTTTTTCTTTCATTTTCTCATCCATATCTTTTCTAAATACCCATGGATCATTCGGAATATCTTGAGTAAAGCCGATAATTTTAATCTTCTTTTCTACATCAGGAAATTGTTTTTTTACACGCATTCTTGCATCTAATATTTCACCGGTTTTAGGATCCGGGGGGGCGTAATAAGTTGCTCCGGCATCTACTTGCCCTTGATACACCATTGTTACAACATTATCATGCCTCATCGCGAAAACAGTTTCACTTGGTTTAATTCCCCTTTTTTCAAGTAAAGCTTTTGGAAGAATATAACCGGATGTTGAAGATGGATCTACATAAGCAAAACTTCTTTGGTCCAAATCCGCAATACTGTCAATTCCGGAATCAAACCGGGTTATAAATTGCCCCTTATAGGTAGTTTGATTATTATCCCGAACAATTCTTAATCGTGCTTCTGCGCCGTATTTCGCGTTTGCCATTAAATAAGAAAAAGTATTAATACTGGCTATATCCGCCTTTTTTGTCCCAAACGCTTCTACTACCGCCACAAAGCTTGCCGGAACCGCGGTTCTATAATAATAACCTGTAGTTTTGTGAAGAAAATTGGTTAAATCTTTCGCGTTAAAGCTGATTCTTTTTGCATCTACGGAAGGTGTAAAATATATTTTTATGGGATTTGATTTTGTACCTAACGATCCTTCTCTTAATTCTCGCATGGAAGAAAAAAGAATAAAAATTATTAAGGGAGCTAAGTAAAGTAAATATTTAAAGGATTTCATAACTATCTTTTTATTGCAGTTGCTAAATATCTTAATTAGTTAATTTTCATTCAAACACATTTATACTATTTAGTATTAAATTATTGTTATTAATAAAATGAAATGACCAAGAAAGATATGTTGTAAGGTCGGATACAAAGTTAAAGAAAGTGAATTCTTAATTCCATGCTTTTCGAAAGAAGTTTTAAAGAAATGTTTGCCGGCAAATAAAAAAAGCCGTCTCAAAAGTCCTTATTGAATATTTGAGACAGCTTTTATAAAGATTAGTTTTATATTTTTAATTAATAGCCGATTTTTAGAGATTGTTGATATAATCCACTATTCTTTCTCTGGATTCACCGGTTTTTTCCTGAATTCTACCAACTAATTGATCGTCTTTTCCTTCTTGATATTGGAGATCGTCATCGGTTAAATTTCCCCAATGTTCTTTTACCTTCCCTTTAACTTCATTCCAATTTCCTCTTATTCTTAACCTATCCATAGTTTCTCCTTTTCTTTATTTATTATATAATTACAACGATTACATAAACCAATATATTAAATAAAAGAAGACTTCAAATGAAAAAAGTCACATAAAAAAAAACAAAGAATAAATTTATAAATTCGTCCAATCTTGTTAATCAAATAAAGAATTTCCGTCTTTAGGGAATTTACTTCTTCCGAATCTTTTATAAGCAAGATCCGTAGCTTCCCTTCCTCTCGGAGTTCTGTGAATAAAACCCTGCTGAATCAAAAACGGTTCATAAACTTCCTCAATCGTTCCGGCATCTTCATTTACGGCAACTGAAAGAGTTCCCAATCCGACGGGTCCGCCTTTATATTTATCAATAATTGTTAAAATAATTTCTTTATCCATTTCATCAAGTCCATACTCGTCAACTTCCAGCGCGGTTAATGCTTTTTTAGAAATCGGTAAATCAATGGATAATTTATTTTCAAAATCGGCAAAATCTCTTGTTCTGCGCAGAAGGCGGTTTGCTATTCTGGGAGTGCCCCGCGATCTTTTTGCTATTTCAAGAGAGGCATTTTCTTCTATATTTAAATTTAAAATTTTGGCCGAACGGGAAACTATTTGCTGAAGCATTTCTGCATTATAATAATCGAATCTAAATTTAATTCCGAATCGGTCTCGTAACGGAGATGTTAACATTCCGGCACGTGTGGTTGCTCCGACTAAAGTATATTTAGGAAGACTAATTTGAACTGTTCGCGCGCTCGGTCCGCTGTCAATCATAATATCCAGTTTGTAATCTTCCATTGCCGAATAAAGGTATTCTTCCACAACAGGGCTCAATCGGTGAATCTCATCAATAAACAAAACAGAATTTTCTTCAAGATTGGTTAATATTCCAGCTAGGTCTCCGGGTTTTTCTAAAACGGGGCCTGAGGTAATTTTTAATTTAACCCCCAATTCATTGGCAATAATATGGGCGAGAGTAGTTTTCCCCAATCCCGGAGGCCCTGTTAATAAAACATGATCAAGAGCTTCTCCTCTTTTAAAGCGGCGGAAATAAATACGTTTAAATTTTCCGTTATTCTGCTTTGGCCGGCAAAATCATGTATAGAAAGTGGGCGAAGTGACTGCTCATACTTCACTTCCTCTTCACTTAAAGCCGGATTTGTTGATTCAGATTTTCTCATATTTCCCGTAGAATTTTCATTTCACAAATTGGATTGGTTATGTTACAAGCTGTTTATTTCTCAATTTTAACTTGTGAATAAGCAGAACCATTCCCGTCATAGTTAATATCATTGCGATAGCTGTTCCCGCCGTTTTCCAAACATTAAAAGATTTATCATAAAGCTGAATTAAGCCGGGGTTCCAGGCACTTCCGTATAAAATTGTTAAGTGAACAATATAAATTAATAAAGTATTTCTTCCAATTAATATTATAAATCTCGGAATAGTTTCAACTTTAAGAGAAATGAACGATACAGCAGAATTTAACAGAAGAACAATTCCCAATCTTAAAAATGTAAGATTAGGACTGCTTGTCCACAAATAACTTTTACCGTATACCGCAACTTCAATATAATTACCTACAAGCGCGACAGCGACAAAAAGAAATCCGAATAATGATAACCGCAGACTAAAATTAGCCGATTTAAAAACAAATGGATTTTTAGCCAAATAACTTCCCAAAACAGCTCCGGCAATTACGTAACCGGCCCAAGGGAAAAGCGGAAAGTTAGAACCGGTACTTTTATATAAATAACCGGCTAAAGGAACGGGTAAAAAATCCACCCAATTTATATTTGAGAAAAACGGATACAGGATGAAAAAGATAAATGCGCCCGCACTAAATATTAAATAATCGTTTATATTAAATTTCTCGCCTAAATAAGCCAATATTAAAACGAATAATAATCCAAAACCAATTAATTGAAGAACATCAACAGCAAAGAAAATATGCCATTGAGCTTTTGTAACCTGGGAAAAATCAACTACGGTCGCGGTAGGATACCGGAGAAGGTAGCCCAAGAAAACTAGTAAAAAAAATCGTTTAAAACCTTTTTTTACTCTGGGATTAAATTTAAATGGTTCATTTACTAATCTTAATAAATATGTAAAAACTGTTCCGGCGGTAAAAAGGAAAATCGGTGCAGTCATTCCCCGCATAAAAAGCCAAAAAGCAAAAACCGGTGAATCCATATTTCTAAAATCATTAGAAAGTAATACATCAGTAGTATGGCCTTGTACCATTTGTAAAACAGCAAAGGCTCTCATTAAATCAATAAAAACTATTCTATTCTTTTTTGAACTGGTTGTCATTCTATTTTGTATTCCGGGTTGAAAATAAACGTGTTAAAATAGTTAAAGTTATTTAATAATTAAATATTATTTTTTAATGATCCGGCTATTCAATTTAATATTTATTTTTTAAAGGAAGATATGATAAAAAAGAAAAAAGCCCGCCGTTTTTTGGAACGACAGGCTTTATAATGGGATTTCTAAAAAAATTAATGAATATTAATTTCTTTCGGTTTTATTCTTTCATGTTTTGGAAGAGTAACTATTAATTGTCCGTTTTCAAATTTAGCTTCAATTTTTGAATCATCTATACTATTTGAAATTCTAAAACTTCTATAGAAATTTCCGATTTCACTTTCATTAAGCACATATTTCCTATCCATAACTTCATCATAATCATCAAGTTTACCAAAAATGGTTAAAGCTCCTTCTTCCATCTTCAATTTAACATTTTCTTTTGAAACGCCGGGCATATTTGCGATTAACACAAAATTATCTTCGGTTTCAAAAATATCTACCAAAGGCGCAAAAGTTCTTTCTCTTTCCAAAGTTTCTTCAATGGAAAGGGTCTCGTTTTCTTTTACATCAACAATTTTATTCTCGTTCATTTTTTTTCTCCTATTTTAATAAAGTCTTTTGTTTTCAAATTCCATATCGTAAGATTTTAATGCTGTTGTAAATTTACATCATTCCCCCGCAAAGGGGGAAATGACTAATTAGAACATATTATTATTCTTTATTTTTATCTTTATCTTTTTCTTCGTCAACTACTTCATATGAAGCATCCTGCACATCTTTATCCTGTTCTTTTTCATTACCCTGCTGTTCAGGGCCGGCTCCTGCTGCCTGACCGGCACCAGGTTGTTCACCCGGCTGAGAATAAAGTTGTGAAGCAACCTCGCTCCAAACTTTATTTAAAGATTCGGTAGCGCTTTTCATCTGGTCGTTATTATTGCTTGCTATAGCGTCTTCTACTTTTTTAATTTCAGCTTCCAATTTAGATTTTGCATCCGGAGAAATTTTATCTTTTAATTCATCCATTTGCTTTTTAGTCTGAAATACTAAAGAATCTGCTTGATTTCTTACTTCAACGGAATCCTTCCTTTGTTTATCTTCAGCTGCGTGTTCTTTTGCATCTGTTTTCATTTTTTCTATTTCACTTTGAGATAATCCGCTTGAAGAAGTAATTCTAATACTTTGTTCTTTACCGCTTGCTTTATCTTTAGCATGTACATGTAGAATACCATTAGCATCAATATCAAAAGTAACCTCAACTTGCGGAACTCCTCTTGGTGCGGGCGGAATACCGTCTAGATGAAATCTTCCTAAAGATCTATTATCCGCCGCCATTGGTCTTTCACCCTGCAGTACATGAATTTCTACAGAAGGCTGATTATCACTGGCTGTTGAGAAAACTTCACTTTTCTTTGTAGGAATAGTGGTATTTGCTTCAATCAATTTTGTCATTACTCCGCCTAGAGTTTCAATTCCGAGTGAAAGTGGGGTCACATCAAGTAAAAGAACATCTTTAACATCACCGGTTAAAACTCCGCCTTGTATCGCGGCACCGATTGCAACAACTTCATCTGGATTAACACCTTTATGAGGTTCTTTTCCGAAAACCTTTTTAACTAATTCTTGTACCATCGGAATCCTGGTAGAACCGCCGACAAGAATTACTTCATCAATTTGAGATGCCGAAACACCCGCATCTTTTAACGCTTGTTCTGAGGGAATTTTTGTTCTCTGTACAAGATCATCAATCAATTGTTCAAATTTAGAACGGCTTAAATTAATGTTTAAATGTTTCGGGCCATCCTGTGTTGCGGTAACAAAAGGAAGATTAACATCAGTAGTGGATGAAGAGGATAATTCTATTTTGGCTTTTTCCGCCGCTTCTTTTAATCTCTGCAGTGCCATCGGATCTTTACGTAAATCTATTCCTTCTTGTTTTTTGAATTCATCCGCCAAATAATCAATTATTCTTTGGTCAAAATCGTCACCGCCTAAGTGTGTATCGCCATTAGTTGATTTTACTTCAAATACACCTTCGCCTAATTGCAGAACGGAAATATCAAAAGTACCGCCGCCTAAATCATATACAGCAACTGTATGATCACTTGTTTTTTTATCTAATCCGTAAGCAAGAGCCGCGGCTGTAGGTTCATTTATTATTCTTCTAACTTTTAATCCGGCAATTTCACCGGCGTCTTTAGTTGCCTGGCGCTGAGAATCGTTAAAATACGCCGGAACCGTAATTACAGCTTCGGTTACTTCTTGTCCTAAATATTCTTCGGCAGTTTTTTTCATTTTCTGAAGAATCATCGCACTTATTTCGGGTGGAGAATATAATCTGTCGCTTACTTTTACACGAGCAGAATCATTATCTCCCGGAATTACCTCATAAGGCACTTTCGTTTTTTCGTCTTGAACTTCACCTATTACTCTTCCCATAAATCTTTTTATGGAGAAGATTGTATTTTTAGGATTAGTAATAGCTTGTCTTTTAGCAGGCTGTCCGACTAATCTTTCACCATTTTTTGTAAAAGCAACTACCGAAGGAGTAGTTCTTCCACCTTCTGAATTTGGTATTACCACCGGATCATTACCTTCCATTACCGCTACGCAAGAGTTTGTAGTTCCTAAATCAATTCCTATGATTTTTCCCATTATTTATCACTCCTATTTTTTATAAATGAAGCGGCAGTATAACTGCCGCTGAAGAATTCTTATTTTATATCTATCATTTTTTCGTTTGCCGGCCTTGGATGAGCTTTTTGAATAGATACTTTTAATATTCCGTCTTTAAATTGCGCATCCACAGAATCTCTATTTATTTCCGCGGGCAGTGTAAAGCTTCTTGTAAAAGTTCCATAACTTCTTTCACTGCGATAGAAATTTTTCTCTTTTTTATCTTCAACTTCCTGTCTCTTTTCACCGGTTATAGTTAAAATATTATCTTGAAGAGAAAGTTTAAGATCCTCTTTTTTTACTCCCGGAATTTCAGCTTCTACATAAATACTTTTATCATCTTCCGAGATATCGATTTTTGGATTAAAAGTTATTCCAAGATCAAAACCAAAACAAGGAAATTCACCAAAAAATTTTTGAATTTTATCATTGAAGTTTTCAATTTCCCGCATGGGTTCAAATTTAATTAGTGTCATTTTTTTATCTCCTCTCTTATTTTTACTTTAATATTTAATCAAGAGTTGTGCCAAAACTGATTATGTGCCGCAATTCATTGTTTTACTTATAGTTACAGTATTTCCGAACAAAACATTCATGTCTGCCAATATGTCTGTCATTATGCCATACCTTTTAGAAACTTGACAATTAATCTGACACTATTGCTAAAAAATGTTATTTTTAATTTCTATAAAAATTATTTAAGGTAATAAGGAATTGTTTAATTTAGAAAATTTTGATATTAAGCTGGGGACTGATTTCATCGGAAGAAATTTTATTTATTCCGAAGAAGTTGAATCGACGAATACGTTATTATTGAATAAACAAAATAAATTTAACAATAACGGAACTGTTATGCTTGCCGAAAAGCAGGCTAAAGGACGCGGAAGAAAAGACAGAGTTTGGTACAGCGCGAAAGGACAGAATTTAACTTTTTCCATTTTATTAACTGATAAAAAATATCTGGGCAGGCATGTAAATTTAATAAATTTTGCCGCTTCTCTTTCTGTTGCGGTTTCTATAGAGAATTTATTTCAGCTGCGAACGGAATTAAAATGGCCGAATGATATTTTAATTAATGGTAAAAAAACCGCCGGAATTTTACTTGAGTCATCTTCGCAAGGAAGTAAAATTGAAAGATTGGTTATAGGAATAGGAATAAATGTGAATCAATCTATGTTCCAAGGAAATTTTTTAATTGAGCCGACTTCCATAAAGGTGGAAATGAATGAGAATGCCGATAGAGAAAGACTACTTGCAGAAACATTAACTATTTTTGAAAAAAATCTCTATAAATTAGATTCTGAACCGCAATTGATAATGAGAGACTGGAAAGCCCGCTGCAGATTAATAGGGGAGAAAATTTCTGTTATTGAAGGCGATAATGTAAAGTATGGTATTTTTGATGATCTAGATGATGACGGATTTTTACTTCTTAAATCTCCTCATGGTAGAATTGAAAGAATTCATTACGGCGATGTTAGTGTGAGATAATTATTATGTTATTAGCTGTAGATATTGGGAATTCAAATATAAAAACGGGAATTTTTCATGATGAAAGTCTTGAGGAATTCCATCTTTTTACCGATCCTTCTGAAATCTTCTATTATCTTCAAAAAACAACTTATAAATCAGTAGCAGTTTCCTCAGTAGTTCCGGCAAAATTGGAAGCCTTTAAAACTATTTGTCGGGAAAAATTTAATCTTGAACCGTTTGTTATAAATAAATTTTGCAAATTTAATTTAAAAGTTGAATACGAATCCTTTGAAACACTCGGTATTGACCGGTTATGCGCATGTGAAGGCGCTTTTAAAATATTCAGAAATAAGAATGATCTATCCGGTTACAATGAAAAAACTCAAATTCTCACAATAGATTTTGGTACGGCTACAACTGTAAATTTTATTGAATATCCGGGTAAATTTTCCGGCGGAATTATAGCACCGGGAATAAAAATGATGTTTCAAACATTAAACTTAAATACGGCTCAGCTTCCAATTGTAGAAACAGGAAATTATAATGGATTAATTGGAAAGACTACAAAATCTTCAATAGCAAGCGGTGTAATAAATTCGTGCGTAGGATTAATTGAAACCGCGGTAAATTTTTTACAAACCGAAAGAAGCGCGGGTAAAATTAATATTTATGTAACAGGCGGAAACGCAAAGGCTATTTTGCCGCATTTAAAAATGAATTATAAGTATGTGGAAGGTTTGGTGTTGCACGGAATAAAAGCTGTTTGGGATAAAAATATGAATTTATAATTGTATCAAAAGATTATCAATAAGTCTTGTCTTCCCTATTCTACAGGCTACTAAAATATAATATTCTGTTCCCGTTTTAAGTTCATCAATTTCCGTAAATGATTCAGCATCAACTATTTTCACATAATCTAAATTTGAAGCCGGAATTCCGTTTAATAATTTTTTCATAGATGAAATAATTTTCTCTGAATTCCTTTCCCCGTTCTGAATCATTTCTCTTGCCAGATTTAAAGATTTACTTAAAATAAGCGCATCTTCTCTTTCTTTATTTTGAAGATAGACGTTGCGCGAACTCATCGCTAACCCGTCTGCTTCTCTAACAATTGGACAGACTCCAATTTCAATATCAAATTTTAAGTCCTTAACCATTTGTTTTAAAACAGTTACCTGCTGAGCATCTTTCTGTCCGAAATACGCAAAATCCGGTTTTACACAATTAAATAAAATTGAGACCACAGTAGTTACGCCTTTAAAATGTGTCGGCCTAAATTCACCTTCCAAAATTTTTGTAATTTCATTAACTTCAACAAAAGTTTTGAACCCCGGTGGATAAATTTGTTCAACAGTCGGCGCAAAAAGATAATCAACTTCATTTTCTTCTAAAAGATTTTTATCTCTTTCAAAATCGCGCGGATAATTTATTAGATCTTCATTAGGAGCAAATTGAGTAGGATTTACAAATAAGGAAACAACTGTAATATCGCAGTTTTGTTTAGATTTTTTCACAAGGGAAACATGGCCTTCATGCAGATACCCCATTGTTGGAACTAAACCTATAGTTTTTCCTTCTCTTTTAAACGGCGGGAAATTTGATGAATCGCTTCAACGGTAGAAATAATTTTGATGATTTACCTCAGCTTAATAAGGTTAAAACATTAAATATATTATTCTTCAGTTCTTTTCTGGGAGAAACAATATCAACAAAACCTTGTTCAAGTAAAAATTCAGATCTTTGAAATCCTTCCGGCAAATCTTTACCAATAGTTTGCTTTATTACTCGCGGGCCGGCAAAGCCGATTAACGCTTTCGGTTCCGCAATATGAATATCTCCCAACATAGCGTAACTAGCTGTTGTTCCGCCGGTAGTAGGATCGGTGAGTACGGAAATATAAGGAACTTTTGCTTCGGCTAATCTTGCTAATCTAGCGGAAGTTTTTGCCATTTGCATTAAAGAAAACGCGCCTTCCATCATTCGCGCGCCGCCGCTGGCTGAAACTATTATCAAAGGTATTTTGCTTTTATAAGCTCGGTCGATTAATCTTGCTAATTTTTCTCCCACAACGGAGCCCATGCTTCCGCCAATGAATTTAAAATCCATACAGCCTAACGCAACGTCCATCCCGTTTAATTTTCCGGTGCCGGTTTTAACGGCATCATTTAATCCGACTTTCTTAATTGTTTCCTGTATTCTATCGGTATATTTTTTTGAATCAACAAAACCTAATGGGTCGGCCGATTTCATTTTTTTATCAGTTTCTTTAAAACTGCCGTTATCAAGCAGAATATTAATATATTCATTACTGCCGATCCTAAAATGATATCCGCATTTTAAGCACGTCCATAAATTTGTTTCAAGCTGTTTTTTATGAATAATTTCACTGCAGCTAGGACACTTTTCCCATAAGCCGTCAGGTAATTCTTTTTTTTGAGATTCTGGGGAAATATTTTCTTTCGATCTTTTAAACCAAGCCATTATTTTTATTCGTTTGTTACGTCTGCAAAAATTGTAATTATTTGTTTAGGGTCTTTAACATCATTAGAACTAATAGTAACTGTACGGCTTATTTTACCGTCCTTTCCGGTAGTATCCAACTCAACTCTTATTGTGCCGTCTTCACCGGGTTTAACTTCTTTATTGCTAATTAAAGCAGCGGTACAGCCGCAGGATGTTTGGATATCTTTTACGACCAAAGTTTCTTTTCCGTTATTCCGGAACTTAAAGGTATGATCAACAACAGAACCTTGTTTAACCTTGCCGAAATTATAAGTTGTTTGAGGAAAATAAATTTTTGCTCCCGCGGTTTCTGAATTATCCATTCCTGAAGTATCAACAACATCCGCGGTTATAGAAAGTTTAAGAACGGGAGTTTCAGGATCATTCGATTTTATATAAACGTACTTCTGCTGCTTCCCAATTTTATAAGCGGAATTAAATTTTACATTTAATGAAGTAGTTTCACCGGGCGCTAATTCTTCTTTATCCGGTTTCGCGGCTGTACATCCGCAGGAAGCTCTAATATCTGAAATCTTTAAAAGATCACCGCCGTTATTTGTTAGTGTAAAAGCATAAGTTACAATATCACCTTGTTTAATATTACCGAAATCGTGTTCCTTATTCTGCACAGAAATTTGCGGAGGGACAACCTGCGCAAGGCTAAAGGAATACAATAAAACAATAACAGTTAAGATTTTCTTAATCATTTCTTGTTTTCCTTTATTATAAAATTTTTAAGATAATTCGGTTCTAAATAATCATAATTATAAGTAAGTAATTTATCGCCGAACATTTTTGCCCATTTAGCAATGTATTTAGGACTGGGAGCGGTTAATATATTTGCATCCGGATTCGCGTCTTTTATATTACCGAAAACAATAAAATTTTTACTTTTTTCAAAAAGTTCGTTTTTGCTTATAATTGTAAGATTCTCCACAAATATATAATTATTCAACATAACTTGAAACTTAGCATAATAAATCTCTTCGGAGTTAACTTTAGTTGCTACAATAAATTGTGTTTTTTCAGGAAGGTATTCCGATACCTGCAGCGCGATAGCTTCAAAAGTAGGAACCGGAATTACAGGAAGGGAAGTTCCGAAAGCAATACCTTTAACGGCCGACATTCCTATTCTTAAACCGGTAAAGGAACCCGGTCCGGCTGATACCGCAATTGCTCCGAGTTCTGAAGTTTCAACATTCGATTCTCGAATAACAAAATCAATTCCTTCAAAAAGTTTTTCGGCATGAGAATTTTTAAGATGAATATTTGCCTCAAAATATTTTCTATCAGAATAATAAATACACGCGCCGCAAAGGCTTTCAGAAGTTTCCACTGCTAAAATTGGTTTCAATTCTTCTAACATAGTTTTCAATTTAGTTTTTCTATAAAAAAGTCGCGGCTGAAATCATCATTTAATTTTATCTCAATTTCAATCCTGCTTTTAGGAAGAATTTCTTCCATTAAATTTCCCCATTCAATAAATGTAACCGCTTCCTCATCATTTAAATAATCGTTAAAACCGATATCAAAAAGTTCTACCGGTTTATTTATTCTGTAAAAATCAAAATGGTATATTTTAATTTTTCCCTCATATTGATTTACTAAAGCAAAAGTAGGACTATTTACATTTTCGGTTTTAAAAAAATTACCTACCTGTTTTACAAAAAAAGTTTTGCCGGCTCCTAAATTTCCGTTCAGAATAACTAAATCACCCGGTTTTAAGCCCGCTGCTAATTCTTCGGCTAAATTTTTTGTTTCTTCTTCAGTATATACTTTTTGATGATAAGGAAATTCCACAGTTTATTTTGGTTCCATTGTTATAATTGGTAAAATCATTTCTTCCATAGATATTCCCCCATGCTGAAAAGTATCTTTGTAATAAGTTAAATATTTATGATAATCTGTAGGATAAACAAAATAATAATCTTCTTTGGCTATAATATAATTTATTGTAACACCGCGTTTCGGCAGCTTATATTCGTCTGGATTTTTAATATAAATGGCGTGTTTATCATCTACTTTAAGATTTCTTCCGTATTTGAATCTTAAATTAGTTGATGCTTCTTTATCCCCCAATACTTTTGCTCCTCTTAAAGATCTTATACTTCCGTGATCCGTTGTTATTACAATTTTTACGTTCTTAATTTTTGAAAGAGTTTTCAAAGTAGAAAGTAATGATGAATGAGTGAACCAAGTATTTGTCAATGATCTATAAGCTGGTTCATCCGGAGCGATTTCTTTTAAAAGATCCGAATCACTTCTACCGTGAGCAATCATATCCAGAAAATTTACTACTACTGCAGTTAAATGTGTATTTTGATAAGATAAAATATTTTGCTCAAAATTTCTTCCGACTTCCGGATCTATGATTTTTATATATTTTAATTCATTTCTTAGTTTAATTTTTTTTCTATCTAATAAAAGCTGCAGCAGCTCCTTCTCATATTTATTCATGCTTCTTTCGTCGTCATTTCCGGACGACCATAAATCAGGATAATATTTTTCTATTTCTGAAGGATACAATCCGCTGAATAATGAATTTCGCGCGTAAGGAGTAGCGGTAGGTAGTATTGAATAATAATAATCTTTTTCAATTTTAAAATAATCCAAAAGATGTTTTTCCATTATAAGCCACTGATCTAAACGGAGGCAATCCAATACAAAAAAGAAAACAGAAGATTTTTCATCCCGCACATGGTTTACAACATATTTATTAACAATGTCGGGAGTCAGAATCGGTGTATCAATATCACCGGGAGTATTTATCCATGTTTTATAATTTTTCTCAACAAATTTGGAAAACTCCTTATTCCCTTCCTTTTTTTGTTCATTCAGCGATTGCCGCAAATCTATTTCAGAATGTGAATCAAGTTCAATCTCCCAATTTACTAACTTAAGATAAATTTCCATCCATTCGGCAAAATCAAGATTATTCATTAAAGCTTGAGAAATAGTGTTAAAATCCTGCAGGTAATCTTTTGCGGCGTATTGTCCGGAAATTCTTTTTCCTTCAAGAATTTTTTTACAAACAAGAAGCACTTGGCTCGGGTTTACCGGTTTAATAAGATAATCTCTTATTTTTCCGCCGATTGCCTCATCCATCAGAGCTTCTTCTTCACTCTTTGTTACCATTACAACAGGAATGTTCGGATTTATTTCTTTTATTTGTCCGAGAGTTTCCAATCCGCCCATCCCGGCCATCATTTCATCTAAAAAAATTAGATCGTACGATTTTTCTTTTACCGAAGAAACAGCATCTTCGCCGTTAGTTACAGTATCAACATCAAAACCTTTTTCGCTTAAAAAAATTATATGTGAACGAAGTAAATCAATTTCATCATCCACCCATAAAATATTTGCTTTCATAAAATTCCTTTTTTCTTTTTGATAAAAAGAACGGAAAACTAAATTATAAATAATAGCTGTACCGCTGTATTTTCAAATGATCACGCTCTCTTTAAGACTTACATTTTTATTCAATGTTCCCTTATTGAATAGAAATATGTACATCCAATCCGGCCTCATTTGTTGTTGTAGGAGGAATTCTTGCAGCTCCTTCCGGTTCAACTGTTGATCTTCTGTAAAAAATTGAAAGAGTTACTTTTGAACTAATAGTATACTTCACACGCGGTTCCAGTGTTACTCTTGTTGTTCCGTCCTGCGGTGTTCCGGATTCGGTGAATTGCGTCATGTTATAAACAATTGTTGAGGTTTTTTGGTTTGTATAAGATAAACTGAATTCAATATCATTTTTAAGTGAAATACCGAATAAAGGCAATTCAAATCCCGATTTAGAATATCCGGCTGTAATACCGATATCTTTTGAATAAGATTCTGTAACATTCGAAGTTGAAGTACCCAGATCATAACCGGAACGAACGGAATATTTAACGCTGCTAATTAAATTTCCGCCCCATAATTTGCCGAATGTAAAATTTAACCCGACTAAAGGAGAAAAAGCATAATCTATTTTTTGCGTTTGAACTTCTTTATTTCCGTCCGGATTTATTTTCCAGCCTTCACTATATCCTGAAGTATATGCATGATCTAAACTTACTCGTGTTGCGAATGCTTTGAATAAGAAGAAGTTTTCCAATCCATCCCAGCTAATTCTCCAGTTAGGCCTTGGAATATATTTAGCAACATCATTTAAAAATCCTAACCTGGATAAAAGCGGAAGGCTCTCAAATCCTTTTACAAAAGCGTTAGATAAACTTTCCTGCGGATTATCGCTGTTCGGATCGTAAAGTTCATTTACTCTCTTAATTCCGCTGTTAAAAACCTTAAACAACAGAACCGGCGGTAAGGTAAAGAAAGAACGATTTAAAGTTCCGGTAGAAGAAATATTAGAAATAGAAACATTCCCCTTATCATCAGATGTAAGTGTAGTTACTTTATTTACATTCCAGGAAACTTTCCATGTTAAATCTATTTTGGCGCCTTCCCAAAGCGGGCGGGAAGTTTTAAAATCAAAAGCGTTTTTTTGTGAATATGCGTCCTGCAAATTTGCTTTTGCCGCACGAGCTCCAACATCAGCGCTT
Organism: uncultured Bacteroidota bacterium; assembly: GCA_963798775.1. Classification (GTDB taxonomy): domain Bacteria; phylum Bacteroidota; class Ignavibacteria; order Ignavibacteriales; family Ignavibacteriaceae; genus CAWCUK01. The sequence continues at coordinate 142,372 of CAWCUK010000002.1, read as the reverse complement.
AAGCCTAACATGAAGCCGCGGCTAGGGCCATTATAAGAACGATTTGTAATTCCCCAGAAATTCTTGAATCCTGTTCCCTCACCGGCAATTCCCGATTTTGTTAAACTATTATCATTTGAAAAATTAAATGAAATAGTTTCATAATCGAAGAACAATACGCGAGCAACTTTCTTGAAAAACTTCAAAGCGTTTTGAAGCACCATTTTCTTCGGCTGTGCGATTTCGGTAGAATCATTTGAAGCCAGCGAATCAACCGCTAATTTTGTCGTATCATTCGGAGGAAGATTTATATTAGCTTGATTATTATTAGGCTGTTCAAAATTTCTTCTGCCTCTGCCGCCGCCGGAGCGGACTCCCTGTTGTTGCGTTGGTTCTGCGTTTTCTTCGTCTCCTTGAAATAATGGCTGGGTTAAAGCTTTCCATCTTAATGTTAAACCTACTGTAGATTTTGCGGCAAATCCGGCGCTTCTTCCCAAATCTTCCTGGCGAAAATCATAATTCCATTGATATGAGGCCGAATAACCGGCTGTAATATTGAAGAATCTGTTTATATCCCATAAAGTAGGCAGCTTTGGATTTGTTCTAAAATCAAGCGACTGCTGGTATTTGTAATCTTTGCCGAAAAATACTCCTGAGAAAATATCATGAAAAATAGCGCTTTCTCTTCGTTGCAGTCCGTTTGCACCGGTTTCTAAATAAGCTAACGATGAATTTATATTTACATTGTAATTAGTACTTAAATTTAATAACCCGCCTTCAGTAATTTTCCAGTTAAAGCTGAACCCGCGTGATGTTGTAAAATCACGAGAGATAGTTTGAGTTGACGGAGTATTATTATAGTCGCGAGTTGTATTTATATTTCTGTTTCTTCTCGCGGATGCGTTAAAGCTGAATATCTGCGGAAGGTAGTAAACTTTCGCGTTTCTGTAATCGCTGAATAATGCAACCACGGTACCTAAAACCGGAATATTAACGGGATAGAAATAATTATCCGGACTTAAATTAAGCGCGTAATTTGCCGTAGCATTCCATTGCCAAGCCCTATTGCTTAAAATAGTAGGACTTCTGCTGAAGGTTTTATTATATGTAAATCCGAATGTTAATGAGTTAAACGTATCTCTTATAAGCCAAAAATTTGTAGGAATTCTAAGTTTTATATTTGAAATATTCCATGTATCGGAAATATTAACAGATTGAGTTTCCGAAATTACTTGATCTGCGGTTTTATGAAGTGATAACTTTGCAGCTTCAGCAACTTTTATATCTGTCCCGGGTAAATAAAGAGGTTTTCCTACAGATTCAGTATGAGAATAATTAAGCCGTAAATTGCTTTCCTTCATATTAAAAGGGAGAAGTTTTAAAACATCAAGATCCGCTGAAACACTCCAATTTCTTGCTTCTATACGTGAGCCGAAACGATCGGAAAGTTTATGGAAATAAGGATTGGTTTGGCTCATGTTAAAATTAACCGTAAGGAGATCTGCCATTTTTAATTGGGAAGCAAAACTGTACGCCCAGCCCGGAGAATCATCCGCTCCAACCACTCTCAATTCGTTAACCCACACTTCTCCCGACAAATTTTCCGGTGAAGTGCTGCTTGTAATATTATTAATTCCTACAGTTAAAAATTTAACCGAAGTAAGTGTGGGATTTCCTTTTACGGCGTAAAAATGTCCGGGTCTTCCGGGAACAGGTACGCGGACTACTACATTAGCCGAGTCTCTGGCCTGCTTTATTGCGGTAAGTTCGCTAAATTTAATACTGATCTCATTCCAGCCTGAGACTACCGGCTGCCTATATTCATAAAAGTTATTTGTATCGCCGCCGAACCTGAAATAAACTTCGGAACGTATTGTACTATTTGTATCAGAGGGTGAAGAAGAAACCGAACCCGGCCCGGTGTACTCATCGCCGTGAATAAATAACTTCATTTCTTTATAGTTGAATACATCCAGCGGTTTATATAAATATTTAACCGCCTCCCTTCCTTCACCGGGAGGAAGATCTTTAATAATTAAGTTTAAAGATTGTTCATTTCTATAAATATTTTCATCGGGACGGCTTCTATCTCTTTCCTGAAAAACTCCCGGAGGGCTTGTATAATTAGGATTATCTTCAACGTTAATAACAGAAACAGACATTACAGAATCTTGCGGCAAAACTTTCTGCCACTGGCTTCCCACTAAATTAAATTCAGCAAATCTTAAATGAACTAAACTAGAATCGCCGTTTAAGAACATCCTGATAAATTCAACATTGGTAAAACTTGGCTGTCCCACTTTAGTAAGTGTGTCTTTTAGAGGAACTCTTATTAAATACCATCCGGCATTATCGCCGCCGCCGGCAATATAAGGATTGGTAGCTCTATTTGTATCAAGCGGAATCTCATAACGGAAATAGCTGTTTACAAGATCAACCGAACCGTTTCTGTTTAAATCTTCGGTATCGGGAATTCTTCCAATATCGGTTAAAACGGCGTTTCCTTCGGTTCCGTTTATATTGAAATAATCGATCAAATTATGATTAGCGCTATTGGTAAAAGCAAAATTATCCCCGCTAGGATCCGCTTTTTGGCTTCCGTATTTAGCTCTTTCCTGGTCATCGGTAAGTCCGTCAATACCGGTATCTTCTCCTTGATCGATTGCGTCATTTCTCGGTTCTTTATCCTCCGAATCTAATTTTCCGTTTGGAATTACATCTTCGCTTATTCGTCCTAAATCAAGATAAAGTTTAGCGTTTTGAGGAGCTTCGGCAACATTTACCCAAAACTCAACATATTCTACATTCTCTTCTACTAAATTGCTTGCGGTAGAAGAAAGAAGTTTCATTATTCCGCCCCAGGATTTTGCTTTATCTCTTAATTTAGAATTATAATTGTATGTTCCGGGTGTATCCGGCATAAATACATAATCCATCACCGTTACTTGCTCATCGGCTTTGGCAACTTTTTTTCTGTCGCCCCAAATATCTCTTACATTAACATTCGAGGGAGTTGCGGTATACCAAAAACTTTTTCCTTTATAATCCATTTTGGACATATTAGATATAGTATCAGGTAACTCAGGCAGTCTATCGGGAGGACTTAAATCTTTCCAGCCGGTATAGTTTACTCCAACCGGAATCGTTCGTTTTGCTCCCTCAAAATCATCTATATAAGCAATACTCGCGCCTTTATCGGATGAAATTGTACTTTTCTTTGTATTTGGATCCGGATTGATATAAGCATATTCTCCGGATAATGAAAATGAAGACATTTCCCTTGTGGAAATCACATTATCAAGCGCTCTTGTTAAAAAAGGAAGATCACCGCCGGTGCTGAAATCTACACCGTAAATTGTATTACTTAATGGTTCTTCACCAATTCTAACTTTATCGCTTAAAGTTTGCTGATTAAGATTTAGAATAGAAAAACCAAGTTTGGTTCTTTTTGAAAAATCGAAAACACCGCGAGCGCCTAAGAATGTTTTGGATGCAAGCTGGAATAAATCATTTTGTTCGTAAGTAATCTTTAAATCGGCACCTGGCACAAGCGCGGCGTCATTTCTGATTGTCAACTGGCCGATATTATAATCTACAACATAATCAACGCCGGGAGTCAATTCTCTTCCATTTAAAAGTACACGAACCGAATTTTCAACAATATTAAATCCTAATTGATAAGTAGAAGTGGCCTCGCCCGAATATTTACCGGTAAGCAGCCATTTATCTTTAATTTTATTCTGCTGCGCGAATGTTCTAAGAGTATCGTATACATCACTGAATTTAACAGAATCCGGCAATTCAGTCGGAAGATCGTTTCCGAAAGGTTCAAGAGTAGGAAAAATAACCTCACCGGTTTCGGGAATAATTGTAATACTCGGCCGATAATCAAAAATATCATCCGGATTACCCGAGTTCGCGGCATCATTAACATCAAGTCCAAAAGCATTTAATAATTTAATAGAGCCTTGCGGAGTAGGAAAAGCAGTAACAGGTTCTTGTCCTTCAACTTCATATTCTATATTAAATTCAAAGCCTTCTTGTTTAATATTTCTTCCGCCGAGAGGATAAATATTTTTTAATAATAATTTCCACGCGCGCGCGTATGGGCCGCCGGGTTGTAGGTTTTTCGGTTTTACAAGTTTCAGGACTAATGTCTGAGATGTGTCGGTAGCCGCGTTTGAATTTTTTAAAAATTCTCCGATAAAAGAATCATCAGCCGAGCCGGGTCCGTTTTCCACTTCATACGCTACAGCTATTACATCTTGATCTTGTATTTGAGTTTTAAAAGTAATATATCCGGTTTCAGGATGTAATATATAATCGTCTCCGGGCTGTAGTAAAAGGAATCGTCCGGTTTCCGCGTTTCCTTCGGTTCCGGTTGCGGCTAAATTATCCCTATATGTATCGGCGTATTTTTCACTCTTTGTTAAAGAGGGCAATTCAATAAAAGCGTTAGCTTTTCTTTCATTGGGATTTGTTGTTGAAACAGAAATAGATTTCCATACTTCAATATTTACAATTCTTTTTGTAGGATCAATATCCGGAGTAGCGTTCGAATAATATCTTTCAAAATAAAGGCCTGTATGTAGTATCAACAAAATAATGATTTTTGGAATAATCATACGCGCGCAAATTAAACGGCTGGCTTGTTGTTCCGCCGCTTACAGAAACTTCTTTAACTTCACCTTTCTTTTGACTGGCGAGAGTAGTTAAAGTTAACGGCCCCATTTTAAATTTTGCTTTTATACCAAATAATGCTTCACTACCGCCGACTAAAGGAGAAGTCTGCAGCGAAACATTTCCGGCTTCAACACTTTGAATTATTTCATCTTCATAGCCGGTATATTTAATTTTTAATTGATTTTCGTATTCAAAAGTCCGTTCGGTATTCCAATCGGCATTAATATTTAATTTATCACCGATTGTTCCCTGCACACTAATTTGAACTTGCTGTTTGAAGTCGGGTTCATTTCTGGTATTTCCTAGACGTGAAGCGGTAACGCCTTCCGTAGTTTCATTTCGCCAGGCGCCGTGTATATCAACCGCACCGCCAATTTTTAAACTAATTTTAGGCTCACCGAAAATACTTAAAACTCCTACACTCGGCAGAGGAATTTCAAAATCGGTAATATCCTTTATTAATTCACCGAGACCTTTTTTGTTATCTTTTAATTCATAAGCATATCCGATACTCTCCCACAAAGCTCTTTCATTAAGCGCCATTTTAAGATGGATATACTCATCGAGCGGCATTCGAAGGACTTCTTTGGTTTGCTGCCCCGCTATTTTTTCTTTTACAATGACAAATTTCCCGGTTGAATCAATTTCTACTGTTCGCACTCTGTCCGTCGGCTGGGCAAAAAACGCTGAAGGTTTCTTCTGTTGTAGTGTTACGTATGGATGATCTTCCCTTTGATAATGAAAATATTTCAATCTAGCGGTAGAATCTAACGCCATGGAATCAACGCTTAAAGTATCTTTAGCCAAAAGAGTATCTATAATTCCTGTAGAATCAGTTCCAAATCTTTTAAATTTTTGTAGAGAATCCTCAATCGCCTTTAATGAATCTAATTGCCTAAAAATAGGATTTACTTCAGAACTGTCTTTTGAAGAATCGGCGTTAGTAGAATCAGAATCAAAACTTACCGGAAATTTAACTTGGGAAAATTTTGCGTCCGCCAATGATACAACTTTATCTTCGGAAGAAGCAGAAATTTCTGAGGATTTAACAGGCTTTTCTGGAACAGCTTTATATTCAAGAGGAGAATTTAAATGCTGTTCTTCCTTTAAATGCAGCTTGGCTAAACCGGAATAATATCTGAAACAGGCATCAGTCCAGTATGCTTGATTGACTTGAGTTTTATAAGGAGAATGAAAACCAACGTTGATAGCCGCATAGAAAAGGACTATCCAAAAAATAATTACGCGGATACTCTCCCGAACTAGATTTATTTTTCTATGTCTGATAAGGTGCCCTACCTAGATAAGTTAACGAATAAATCAAACAGTAAAAAATATTCTATATTTCTCCTTGTAAATTATTTTATGGCTAAAAAAGTTAGATAATTATGCTCTTAAATTCAAATAATAAGGCTTGCTATCTTATTTTTATAAAGCAAATTATAACTTTACCTTAAATTAAATAAGGTAATTTTTTTTCACTTATTGATTATCACGCATCGGAGAAGCTGCATAAAATTTTTACTATTTGGTCAGTTCTTCTATTATATTTTTATGTTGAGGAAATTGCCGGATAAGATTTTCTCTTTCCCCCAGTTCAAAATCATCAAAATCAAAACCCGGCGATACAGTACAGCCAACAAAAGTAAAGGAATTTTTCCCGTTTACTTTTGCGCCGAACCATGTATCTCTTTTTATAACTGTCTGCAGTACTTCCCCTGCTTCTAAATTTTGTCCTAGCTTAATTTGACGGAAATTTCCTTTTTTTTCAATACAAAAAATGGTAACGGGACTTCCATCGTAAAAATGCCAGATTTCATCAGACTTTAATTTATGAAAAGTTGAAACTTGATTACTCTCTAACAAAAAATAAATTGAAGTAGAAAACGCTCGATTAGAATTATATCTTTCAGGAAGAAAATCTGCTTCATAAATTTCACCCGCCCTGTATATTTCTTTAAAATATCCGCCTTCGGGATGCGGTGTTAAATCGAGTTTTGAAATATAATATTTTGCTTTTTCGTGCATAAATTATTTTTTTATAATTTTAATTAATTCTACTCTTTAATTTAATTATTCTTTGATAAGATTTATCAATTCTCTCCCGGCTAATTTTACCGTCGTTTATTAATTTCTTAATTATTTCAATTGATTTCTGTGCAATTTGCGGATCAAAAACAGAATTATTAGAAAATAAAATTATATCCACACCCGCATTTATTGAATTATAAATTGCCGTTTCTAATCCGTAATGATCCGCGATAGCCCCCATCTGCATATCATCTGAAACTACAATTCCATCATAGTTGAGACTGTCCCTTAAAATTCCGGTAATTATTGGTTTTGATAAAGTCGCGGGAAAAGTTGAATCAAGATTCGCGTTAAAAATATGCGCGGTCATTATAAGATCAGCGTAATTTTTTTCAATAAGATTTTTATACGGTTCAAGCTCAACAGGCTGCCAAGTATTTGTTACATCCGTAAATCCAAGATGAGAATCGCTTTGCGAACTTCCGTGTCCGGGAAAATGTTTTAATGAAGCTAAAACTTTATGCTTGTGAAAAGTCTTAATCATTTCCTCGGAATTAGAAGTGACTACTGAAGGATCGGCAGAGAAGCTTCTTTTTAATTTCCCGATTACCGGATTATTCGGATTTATGTTTAAATCTACAACCGGAGCAAAATTTACATTTATGCCCATTTCTTCCAAAGTAGCCGCTGTTATTCCGGCATATTTTGTTGTGGAATCCGGGTTGTTTAAATCACCTAAATATTCTTCTGAAACGGAGGCGGGAAATCCATAACCGGTTTTTAGTCTATTTACAACTCCTCCCTCTTGATCTATCGCGATAAGAAGATTGGGAGAATATTTTTTTAACTGCGCGGTTAATTTCTTCAATTGCTCGGGAGATTCAATATTTCTTCCGTAACTGTTTGTAGGAACATCTTTGTCATATAAAACAACTCCGCCTATATTAAGATTTGTTAAATCATTAACTACGGGATTTTCCGGCGTAATTGTTAAACCTTTAAACCCGACCATCAGCATTTGCCCAATTTCGGCATCAAGGTTATCATCAACAGGCTGGGTACTGTTTTGTTTTTTGCATGAAATTAATGTTAAAGAAAAAATTAAAGGAAACAGAATTAGAAACTTTTTTTTCGCGTTAAAATTTATATTCATAGGTTTAACGGCACACTTTGTTACTTTACAAAAATTAAGTTTCAAAGATAGGATATATTGATTTAAAATAAAAAATCCGGCCATTTTTTAAGCCGGATTTTTTTGTGAAATGAATTCAACAGATTATCTTGCATCAACCTCTGCGTAAGTGCGTTTAGTATCGCCTACATAAATTTGGCGAGGCCTATAGATTCTTGCACCCGGGGTTTCACGCATTTCTTTCCATTGAGCAATCCAACCCGGCAAACGTCCGAGAGCAAACATAACTGTAAACATATTTGTAGGGATTCCCATTGCTCTATAGATAATACCGCTATAGAAATCAACATTAGGATAAAGTTTTCTTTCGATGAAGTAATTATCCTTCAATGCAATTTCTTCCATATTTTTAGCAATATCAAGAAGAGGATCGTTTACACCGAGCGAGTTTAGAACTTTATCCGCGTGTTTTTTCAGATATCTGCGCACGAGGATCAAAATTCTTATAAACTCTATGGCCGAAGCCCATTAATTTAAATTTCGATTCTCTATCTTTCGCGAGTTCAATATATTTCTTGTAATCGCCGCCGTCTTCTCTTATTCTTTCTAACATCTGAATAACTTGCTGATTCGCGCCTCCGTGCAATGGTCCCCAAAGAGCGCAAATACCGGCGGAAATTGAGGCGAATAAATTCGCTTCACTGCTTCCTACCATTCTAACTGTTGAAGTTGAACAGTTTTGTTCATGATCGGCATGAAGAATTAATAATAAATCAACAGCTTCTTCCAGAACCTTAGGAACTTCATAAGGCTCGGAAGGAACTGCAAACATCATGTGAAGCATATCGGCAGCATAACCGAGTTCATTACGAGGGTATACATAAGGCTGGCCGATTGATTTTTTGTAAGAGAAAGCCGCGATGGTTTTCAATTTTGCAAGCAGTCTTACAATATTCAGTTTTACATCTGAATCATAACCGGCTTCAGGGTAGAAGGCTGAAAGAGAACTCACCATTGAAGATAAAATTCCCATGGGATGAGCGGTTGGAGGAAATCCTTCAAAGAATTTTTTCATATCTTCATGAATAAGGCTATGATGCGTTAAATCGTAATGAAATTTTTCCAACTCAGCTTTATTCGGTAAATGACCGAAAATAAGTAAATAACTTACTTCAATAAAATTTGATTTTTCGGCCAACTCCTCAATCGGGTAACCGCGGTAACGCAATATTCCTTTTTCGCCATCAATAAAAGTTATTGCGCTGCGGCAGGAACCGGTATTTCCGTAACCATTATCCAAAGTAATCGCACCGGTTTCAGCACGAAGTTTAGATATATCAACTCCAACTTCACCTTCCGATCCAACGACTTCAGGTAATTCATACTCCCTATCCCGGAGTATAAGTTTTGCGGTTTTAGTTTCTGTCATATCAGTGGTATCCATTTTGCTCCCCTTTCTTTTTTTGAGCTATTAATACCTATAATTATTTATATATCATTTAGAAATTAATTATTGAAAATTTAAATAACAATAACTTTTTATTATCTATTTTTTCAACACTAAAATAATTCAAATTATTAATTTTTCTACGAGTTAAATATTGCGTATGTTAAATAAAATAAATTTTCCTATAACTTCTTTTGAATAAACAACTTACCAAAACACTTACGCAACTTTATGAAAAATTTTGTTATTTTTATACTTTTATATAATGATACTAAAATTTTTACCCGGAGATTTGTGAAAAACAATTTATTTTTAATGCTTCTAATATTTTGCATTCCGATATTTTCTCAGGATTTACCCAAAATTGAAAATGTCTTTCCTTCACTTCTGATTAAGAATGTAAATGTTTTTACAAAACAAGGTTTCCAAAATAATTCTTCTATACTAATAAATGAGGGAATAATTAAGGAAATAGGAGGAAGTATAACGCCTGAAAATAATACAATTATTTTTGACGGAAAAAATAGTTTTGTTTATCCCGGTTTTATAAACGGTGCTTTGGAAATTGAAGTTAAGGTTTCGAAAGATACTTCTAAATATACTCCCGGGAATACTTCTAATTCTGTTGCCGGAATAAATCCCAAGCACGATTCTAAAAATTTTATTTCTTCCCGAACAAAATATTTTCAGAAACAAATTACCTCCGGATTTACAACCGCGTTAGTGTTTACAGATTTAGGAATGATTACAGGTAAAGCAGATGTTATAAATTTTCATTCTGAAGATGAAAGTAAAAAAATTGTTATTAAAGATGCCGGAGTTTTAGTCCGTATGAAAAGAGAAAAAGGAGTTTCTCCCGCTGCTGTAATTGATTTTATGGAAAAATTCCGGCAATTATTTAATGACGCAATTCGTTATAAACAATGGCAAGATATTTATAAGCAGGGAACACCTGATGCTTCCCGCCCGAATTATGATGAAGTTTCAGAAATTTTAGTACAAGTGCTGGATAAAAAACTTCCTCTTCTTTTTGAAGCTAATAAAGCGATCGATATTCTAAGGGTTCTTAAACTGCGGAAAGAATATAATTTTGATTTGGTTTTACTCGGTGGAAAAGAAGCATGGAAAGTTACTAACGAATTAAAAGAAAGTAATATTCCCGTTATACTCAGCTTAGATCTTCCGGAAAATCAGCTTGATTCATTATCCGCTGAAGAAAAAGTAAATCCTTCTGAACTAGAAAAATTAAATGAACGGCCTAGGGAAGAAAGAAAAGAATATTGGCTGAACGCGAGCAAATTAAAAGAGGCCAATATACTTTTCGCTTTCGGACAGTTTGGTTTGAAGGTAGAAAAGTTTCATAAAAATCTAGTTGAATTAAAAAATTATAATCTTACCGAAAATGATATTATAAACGGGCTTACTAAAAATTTCGCTGAAATCTTTCCTGATTCCGAAAAGATGGGAGCTTTACAAAAAGGAGTCCCGGCAAATTTATTTTTAACAGATAAAAATTATTTTAAAAGCGACTCAAAAGTATTAAATGTATTTATCAACGGAATCATGTATGATTCAAGTAATTTTAAAAAGAAGAATAAAAATTATTATTTTTTAGATATATGTAATAAAATTATTTCATCAAAATAAATTTCTTAGTTTCTACAAAATCATTTGAACGAAGCTGATAGAAGTAAATTCCGCTTGCTAAATGTCTATTTTTTCCGGCCGCGGAAAACTGTACCTCATAAAATCCCGCCGGTTTTTCTTCATTAACAAGTGTTTCTATTTCATTCCCGAGAATGTCATAAATTTTTAATGTTACATAACTTTCTTTAGGAATTTGAAATCTGATTTTTGTGCTGGGATTAAAAGGATTAGGATAGTTCTGGGAAAGAGAATAATCAGAAATTAAATTTTGTTTTTCATTTTTTATATCTGTTGTAAAAGCCCATTCAATTCTAACCGCATCTGCAATTACAATTCCGTCAGCGTTATTATTTAACGAAACTGTTTCATTTAAATTTGCCCCGAAATAATAAGTGCCGAGTAGATTCCATCTTCCGCCGTTTCTCTGCTGATCAACTTTTACCGTATCATAATTTCCCGCGTGAAAAATAACATAAGGCGCGTTCGTGGCTCTATTCTGATGTTCGCTCCACCACGCATATACATTATAAAATCCCGGATTCGCGGCAACTTGATTCCAAATCGCTGTCCCGCTCCCGTCGCCCGGATTTGAGTAATGATAATAATCGCCGAATTTATCGGGCTGCGAAGTTGAAATAAACCACGAGCCGTTAAATTTTAAATGAGAGGAAGAATCATCATACACCGCGTTTATATATTTGCCTCCTTTATCAATAACTACCGGAATTTCTTCAAAATTATTAAATCCGGAAGAAGCGTATACAACAACTTTTAGATTATAAATCCCATCTTCAAAATTAGCCGCGTTAACAATAAATTGGAACGGCTGATTTGATGAAGAAATTCTTTTCCCATTCATAAAAAGCACCGCGCTGTCTAATGGAACATCGCATTCGGTTTGTACATCAAATTGAATATTATTTCTAATTGCAGTATCAGGCGCGATTGATAATTTTACATCAGGAACATTTCTATAAGGAGTTGAACGGAAATAAGAATTCCGCATAATCAATTTATAATTATTTAATACTTGCTGGTCATCGGTTAAGGTAAAATTATTTCCGTTTGTAGAAAGCGTGTTCATATCGAACCAGCAGAGAGCTTTAAGTTTAGGAAATTGATTCTGTAAATTTAAATAAAGTGAATCCATTTGAGCGATTGCGTAATCTGTAGTTGTTTCGGGGGGATTCACACGCTCTGTGTAATGAGTCGCCGCCCATTCACAAATTATAATTGGTTTTTTAGATGAATAAACATCATACACAACTTTAAGCTTTTCTCTTGGATCGGTTCTTTCGGGAGTTCCATTCTCATAATAATAAACTCCGTAAAAATCTATTCCAACCCAATCAACATAATCATCGCCGGGATAATAAGCCGGGATAGAAAATTTAGGAACATTAGGATCATTTGGAATATCATTCGGCGCCCAAACCATCGCAACATTTGGAGCTTCTTCTTTCATTATATCATGAATTAATTTAAACTTTTCTATATAAATCTGCGGATCGCCGTTCCATGCAACCCAATTGCCGTTCATTTCACTCGCCCAGCGCAGTAGAATCATAGCTCCGGATCGCCTTGCTTCCCTAGCCCAATTCCTAATGTAATCGCCGTCTACAACTTCATTCAATCCGTTATTCGGTTCAAAAGCAATCTGCACAACCGCGCCTTGCGAGGAATAATATTTTACCCAATCCGCAGGAAACGGCTGTCCGTATGCCGTATAACTAAAATACATTGAATGGTCTTTCCCGGTTAATTGTTCAAACCGCTCAACGTTGCCATTTATATTAGAATCATTCATTATAAAAGCGCCGGCGTAACAGCCGTTGTCAGGTTCAAACTTAGCTTGAGGAAAAATTTGCAGAGAAATAAAAATGAAGAATAAAAAAAAGTATATAATTTTTTTCATAATTTTGATCTTTTTATTATTTCACCGGCGGCCATTCTGCCGCTTTTTACCGCGCTTTCAATTGTGGAAGGCAGCCCGGTATTTATCCAATCTCCGGCAAGAAAAAAATTGTTAATTCCGATTTTCGAATCCGGCCGGTTCTCAAGGATTTGTTTTGAAGGAATAAAAGTAGAACGTTTTTCTTTAATTACTTTTGATGATAAAATATCTTCTTCCTTTATATGAAAATATTTTTGTAACTCCATTAAAACTAATTTCAGAATTTCATCTTTGGTACTGTTTATATATTCATTCGCGTCGCTAATAACAATGGTAATATGATTCTCGTGATTAAAAACCCAATGTACCGGGGAATCGATTAATCCGTAAAATTTTTCTTTTAATTTATTTTCCTTTAACCAAAGATGAACCGAAAGAATGCACGCGTAATTTAGGTTTAAGTTTTCAAAATGTTTTTCTGTAGGGAAAAACTTTTGAAGAGCAAAAAAAGGAGCCGCCGAAACGATAAAATCAAAACCGGAAATTTTTCTTTTATTAGTGATTATTTCTTTTATTTCATTGTTTTCAATTTTCAAATCGTTAACTGATTCTAAAAGATTTACTTCACTTCCCCGCTCTTCCAAATACTTTACCGCGTGATTACAATATGTTTCCGTTAAACCTAATTTGGGAATTATAATAGAAGCGGCGTTATTTCCTCTGAAGAAAATTTCCTTTAAAATATCGGCAAATATTTTTGCGGAAGCGTTTTTAATATTCGTATTCAGCGCGCCGACTGCCAGGATTTCCCAAAACGCTTTTCTTATTTCCTCATTCTGATTCTCTTTTTCCAGCCATTCATAAATTGTTAAATTCTTTAGGTTTTTAGCGGAATAAAAATTAAGCTTTACAAAAAACTTCAATAGAAGCAGTCTATTTTTAAAACTAATAGCTTTATACTTTAAAAGAGCCGAAAGTAAATTGAATGGGTAAAGAGCTGAATTTATCTCGAGCGGAACTAAATTAAAATTTTCTTTTACAAAATTTACTTTTAATCTTTTTTGAATTATTAAATTCTCGCGCGCGTTTATTAAATCAAAAAACTTTAAAGTTTCCTTATAACAGCCCATCATTATATGCTGACCGTTGTCTATAATTGTTGATGTTTCTTTTTCGGTTAAAGAATAAGCGCGGCCGCCTAATTTTGGCGAAGCTTCTAAAACTTCAACTTGGAAATTATTTTTGGCGAGATAACAAGCGGCGGTAAGTCCCGCAAAACCTCCGCCGATAATAACACATTTTTTTTTCATCAATAAACTAAACTATACTTTGCCCAAACCCCAACCGCAATACCGACTTTTTCTATTTTTGAAACTTTTATATTCTTTGCATAAACGTCATATTTTGCTTCAATTATTTTTTCAAGAATTTTATAATAAATATGCTGCATCGCGCGCGCGGCAAACATTGAGGCTTTATCGTCTAAATTTAAATCCCGAGTTGCGTTTTCAAAATATTTTTTTGCCCGCTCAACTTCGTACGTCATTAACTGCTGAAAACTCGCGTTGTAAGTATTATTAAAAATATCCTGTTCAGAATAATTAAATCTTTTTAGATCTTCCTGCGGAAGATAAATTCTTCCTTTTTGCGAATCTTTTTTTACATCGCGTAAAATATTTGTAAGCTGAAGTGCAATTCCTAAATCAACGGCAAAATCTTTTGCCGATTTATGTTTGTAGCCGAAAATTTCAATACACATTAATCCTACAGTGGAAGCAACGCGATAACAGTAAAGTTTCAAGATCATCAAATGTTAAATATCGGTTCTTCTGAAGATCCATTTCCATTCCTTTAAGAAGTTCAAAGAAAGGATCTAGAGGAATATTAAACTGAGAAATTGTTTTCCCGAGTTTATTCAGCAAAACATATTCCGAATGTCCGTTTATAGAGCGCTCAAGTTCAATTCGCCATTTGCGGAGTTTCTCATATTTTAATTCGGCGGGTTCGTTTCCTTCATCAACAATATCATCAGTTTCACGGCAAAAAGCGTAAACAGTATTCATCGCGTCCCGCTTTTCAACCGGGAGCAAATTAAAAGCATAATAAAAACTGCTTTTACTTTTTTTCGCTATTTCTTGTGCCGATTCCATTATTTCATTTTAAATGATTTTAATAATAATATAAGAAAATCTTTTTTTGAAAGCTTTGGCCTTTGAAGAACATCAAAATTATTTTTTCTTATTTTTTTAAGAATTGCCTCGCCGCCTAAAATTGTCCAGCCGATTTCATATTTCAATCTTCCTTTCAAAAATTTCAGCAGTGGTTTTCCTTCCTCAAAAAGTTTTTCAGCCCGCTCTACATTAAATTTGATAAGTTGCCTTAAATTAAGATTAATTTCTTTTATCTCAAACTGATTTTCATCTACATCAAATTTTCGTATTTCGTCTTGCGGAAGATAAATCCTTCCCTTTTGAAAATCGATGCTTACATCCTGATAAAAATTAGTGAGTTGAAGAGCGGTACAAATTTTATCGGAAAAATCAAACGCTTCTTCGATCTCGAATTCCGTAAAGTTCAAAATTAATCTTCCTACAGGATTTGCCGAATTACCGCAATAATCGATTAATTCTTCAAAATCATTATATCTTTTTTTAATAACATCTTGTTTAAAAGCTTTTAAAAGATTGTAAAAATATTCCGGCGATAATTTCTTTTCTTTGATTGTTTCGGATAGTGCAAACTCAAATTCATTTTGAAAATCATTATTTAGAAGATTAGTTAAACGTTCTTCAAAATTATTTAATTTTTGTAATCTTACCTCGGCGGAAAAATTTCCTTCATCAGCAAAATCATCGGCTGTACGGGCAAACCAATAAATTATGGCGATATGTTTTCTTAAATTTTTTGGGACAAGAAATGACACAACCGGGAAATTTTCATAATGATTTTGCGCGAATTCCAGCGCTTTATTATATGCTTTTTCCTTTTCCATCATTTTAAAAATGAGTATAAATTTCCCATTGTTCAATAATTAATATTTACTTAAATTAATTAGCTAAATTAAGAAATTTTAGGTTTAGATAATCGCATGCAAATTTATTTTAGAACTTTCACTTATAAAACTCTTTCCTCAACGGAATTTTTCTACTAAAGGAACAATTCCCTTCTATAATATCGTATCAGCAATTCAAAAAAAAATTAACTAAGAAAATAAAGACTGAATAAAAATGATCAGCTTAAAAGAAATTAATAAGAGACGCACTTTCGCGATTATTTCACATCCTGACGCGGGAAAAACTACTTTAACCGAAAAATTCCTTTTGTACGGCGGCGCGGTTCAATTGGCCGGATCTGTAACCGCGAAAAAAAACGCGCGCTCTTCTACCTCCGATTGGATGGAACTCGAGAAAAAAAGAGGAATTTCCATTAGCTCCACGGTTTTACAGTTTGATTATAAAGGATTTAAAATAAATCTTTTAGATACGCCGGGACACGAGGATTTTTCGGAAGATACTTACAGAGTTTTAACCGCCGTAGACGCGGTTGTAATGGTTATTGACGCGGCAAAAGGTATTGAAGCGCAGACAAGAAAATTGTTCGAAGTCTGCCGTAAACGAGCTGTACCGATTTTTACTTTTATGAATAAACTTGACCGCCCCACACGCGACCCTTTGGAATTAATTGATGAACTGGAAAGCATTCTCGGAATCGGAGCTTATCCCATGAATTATCCTTTAGGAACGGGAATGGATTTTAAAGGCGTTTACGATAGAATGAATAAAAGAGTTCACTTGTTTGAAAAAACCACCGGCGGCGCGTTTAAAGCTCCTGTTGAAGTATTAGATTTTAACGATCCCTTTGTAAAAGATAAATTAAGCGAAAATAATTTTAACAGGTTTGCCGAAGAAATTGAAATGCTTGATACAGCCGGCGAAGAATTTGATGAAGAAGCAGTTTTAAACGGCAAATTAACTCCCGTTTTCTTCGGAAGCGCGATGAATAACTTCGGTGTTCAGCTTCTGCTTGACGGATTTTTAGATTACGCCGCTCCTCCCGCTCCGCGTACAAGTACAAATGGAGTTGTTAAACCTGAAGATGAGGCTTTTTCCGGATTCGTTTTTAAAATTCAAGCAAATATGGATCCGCGGCATAGAGACAGAATTGCGTTTATGCGGATTTGTTCCGGTAAATTTTCCCGCGATATGCAGGCTTTTCATACTCTTACCGGCAAAAAAATTAGGTTATCAAACTCGCAGAAAATGTTCGGGCAGGAAAGAGAAACTGTTGATGAAGCTTTTGCAGGCGATATTGTTGGATTTGTAGGAAATTCTAATTTCGGAATAGGCGATACTATTTCTGAAGATCCAAATATTATTTATAAAGAAATTCCAAAATTCGCTCCCGAATATTTTGTTTTGATGCACAATCCGAATCCTTCCAATTTTAAAAAATTCAGAGATGGTTTAGATCAGCTTCTGCAAGAAGGAGTTATCCAGGCTTTCTATCTAAAAAATTCCGTTCAAAAAGTTCCTTTACTCGGAGCGGTTGGGCCTCTTCAGTTTGAAGTTGTACAGTACCGGCTGCAGGATGAATATAACGCTGAATCAAGACTTGAGCAGACAAACTGGAAAGTTTTAAGATGGATTTCTCCGGAAGTTACACCGGAGGAAATGGATGAAGTAATTCTTCCGGCAGGCGCGGCTTGGGCTTATGATTCCGAAGAACGCGCGGTCATTCTGCTTACAAGTGAATGGTCGCTTAATTACTTCATCGAAAAACATCCTAAAATAGAATTAAGCGATATTCCATTCGCAAGTGTTTTGGTTTAAATCTTTACCGCGTTATAACTTCTGAAGTGCCCTTATTGCGGCACTTCATTTTTCATTCACCAATCTTTAAACCTTTTAGGAACTCTTCCCTCTTTTAAAGTGATAAATTTATTAATTGTAGATTTATCCGAAATTATCTACGTTAAATAAAGGAAAAATATTCTTTTTGATTTTAAGAATTTAGTTGCGCTCAAAATTAGGGGATGATATGGGTGTCTCAAACAAAATATATACTTCCCTGCTTCTTCTCGTGTTTCTGTTTTTATCTTCAGGAAAATCTTCTGCCCAAACTACCGATGTAAATTTTCAAAAAATATTTTTAGAACAGGGACTTTCACAAAGTATTGTTACTTGTATCGCCCAGGATAAGGATGGATTTTTATTCTTCGGTACCGAAGACGGATTGAATAAATTCGACGGTTATACATTTAAAGTTTTTCGAAATAATCCCGCCGATGTTAATAGTTTAAGTTTTAATAGCATTCTGTCTCTTTTAGTTGATCATAATAATAATCTTTGGATCGGGACTTTTAATGCCGGCCTTAACAAATTAGATAATTTGCGAAATAACTTCATGAGATTTCAGCATGATCCTAACAATAAAAATTCTATAAGCCATGATAATATAACATCATTGTTAGAAGATAATGACGGCAATATTTGGATTGGTACAGACAACGGATTGAATAAATTAATAGTCATAAATGAAAAAGAAAATAAATATGAATTTGAACATTTTGCTAATAATCCTGAAGACTCAGCTAGTTTAAGTTCAAATGCTGTTTTAAGTATTTTTCAGGATAAAAGAGGTTTTATCTGGGTTGGTACCGGAAACGGCTTAAACCGGATGTACATTAATCAAAATAATAAAATAGAATTTGAACGATTTTTAAATGGAAATGCATCAAGTATAAGCAGTGAAGCTATAATGTGCATGTATGAGGATACTGAGGATAATTTTTGGATTGGGACAAACAATGGTTTGAAGAAAATTTTAGCCGCCGATAAAGATCATCCTAAATTTATACATTATAAAAATAATCCTGAGAACAGAAAGAGTCTGAGCAACAATCAAATTTTCGCTTTATGTGAAGATAATAACGAAGTTTTATGGATTGGAACAAACGGCGGGGGAATAAATTTATACGATAAAAAAAGTGATAGTTTTTCTCATTACTTGCATAATTCACTCCAAACAAGAACTTTAAGTTACAATGAAATTCGTGCTCTTTATAATGATAAATCGGGCATAATGTGGATTGGAACATACGGCGGCGGAATAAATAAAGTTTCCCGCGGGGCGAAACAATTTATTCATTTCTCTCATATTCCTAATAACAAAAATAGTTTAAGCCATGATATAATTTGGGCCATTTATGAAGATGAAGACAGCGTTCTTTGGATTGGGACACACGGCGAAGGACTAGATAAAATTGACCGAAAAAAGCATGAGTATAAAAACTTTAAAAATATTCATGGCAATCCTTTCAGCATTAGCAGTAATCTTATTAGAGTTATTTTTGATGACGGTAAAGGAAATCTTTGGCTTGGGACAAACGGCGGAGGAATTAGTGTATTCAATAAAAAAACAGGGAAATGTAAAATTTACAGGCACAATTCTGCAGATCCTAATAGTCTTCTTCATGATGAAATTAGAGCTATTTATAGAGCTAAAAACGGGACAATATGGATTGCTGTTTATGGTTTCGGTTTGGATAAATTTGATGAAAAAACCGAAACTTTTGTTCATTTTGTAAATGATCCCGCCGATCCAAAAAGTTTAAGCAATAACTTTGTCCGTTCTATTTATGAAGATAATTCCGGTAGACTTTGGATTGGAACAGACGGAGGCGGCTTAAATTTATTAGACCGAGAAAAAGGAGATTTTACTTCTTATAGTACTTCTCAAAAAGATTCTTTAGGAATCAGTAATGATTATATTTTTTCAATTCACGAAGATAAATACGGAAATATCTGGCTCGGGACATTCGGCGGAGGCTTAAATAAGTTCAATCCCGCCACCGGAAAATTTAAAATTTTCACAAAAGAAAACGGCTTGCCCAGTGATGCGGTTTATTGTATTGTTGAAGATGAAGATGAGAACCTTTGGTTAAGTACTAACAACGGACTCTCAAAATTTAATCCAAGAACAAATACTTTTAAAAATTATAATATAAACGACGGACTTCAGAATAATGAATTTAACGGTGGTTCATTTTTTAAAGGTTTATACGGGGAATTATTTTTCGGCGGTATTAATGGGTTTAACGCTTTCTTCCCCAAAAATATTATAGACAATTCTTACATTCCGCCGGTTGTAATAACTTCTTTTAATAAATTTAATACGCCTATAAAATTTGAAAAACCTTTCTCCGAAATAAAGGAAATTACACTTTCGCATGAAGATTATATTTTCTCTGTTGAATTTACCGCTCTCGATTTTACCGCGCCGGATAAAAATAAGTTTGCTTATAAAATGGAAGGGCTTGATGAGGATTGGATTTTTACTTCAGCACAAAATCGAATTGCAACATTTACAACTTTGCCGCCGGGTGAATATATATTTAAAGTGAAAGGTTCAAATAGCGACGGCATTTGGAATGAACAAGCCGCTTCTCTTAAAATTATTATTACTCCTCCTTTTTGGCGGTCTTGGTGGTTTGTGTCTTTAAGCGGAATAACAATGGTTTCACTAGGTTTTTTGTTCTATAGAAAAAGATTAAAAAATGAAAGGTTAATTGCCGAACTTAAAACGGCGCATGATGCTCAAATGTCAATAATGCCGCATTATGATCCCAAAATAAAAGGATTAGATATTTCCAGCGCTTGTATTCCGGCTAACGAAGTGGGAGGTGATTTTTTCGATTATCTTTGGCTGGACGAACAGAAAGAAAAATTTGGGATTCTAATCGGTGATGTTTCCGGTAAAGCGATGAAAGCCGCAATGACAGCAATTATGGCAAGCGGTATGATAATTTCTGAAGCCAATGAAGCCGACTCTGTTAGTACAATTTTAAGGAGAGTTAATATTCCTTTATATTATAAAACCGATAGAAATATGTTTACCGCCGTTTGTCTTGCTTCTATAAATACAATTACAAATGAATTATCTTTTACAAATGCCGGATTAAGTTACCCGATATTGAAATCAAACGGAAGTACAAAGTTTCTTAAATCTTTCGGGCCTCGATTTCCGCTGGGACTTCTTAAAAATGTGGAATATGAAGAACAAAAAGTAATGTTGAATAAAGATGATATCTTAATTTTTATGACCGACGGAGTTTTGGATGCGAGAAATCAGTCGAAGGAATTTTACGGCGAAGAAAATTTACTGAGGCTGTTGAACAAGTTTAACACTTGCAATATGTACGCTGATGAAATTAAAGATTTAATAATCAGTGATATTTCTGATTTTACCGGGACTCAAAAGCCATACGATGATATTGCTTTAATTGTTATAAAGATAGGATAAGACTAAAATTACTGCTAATATTAAAACACTAATCCATAAAAATTTTATTAAAATTATAATTCATTTTTATCTTATTGATAAAAAGATATATATCTTATTTTAAGGATAACCGCTCACTAATCAAAAAAACTCATTTATATAAATAACTTTACGGCATTATAATTGTGTATTTGCTCATTTATATACTTCAATTTCATAAAA
This sequence comes from uncultured Bacteroidota bacterium, assembly GCA_963798775.1. Classification (GTDB taxonomy): domain Bacteria; phylum Bacteroidota; class Ignavibacteria; order Ignavibacteriales; family Ignavibacteriaceae; genus CAWCUK01. The sequence goes on along the minus strand of CAWCUK010000002.1, from coordinate 121,057 downwards.
AGGTAGATGATGTCATTCCTTCAAAAATTTTTCTGTATAGCAGTATTTTCGATTTTTACTCAAACAATTTCAGCGCAAAATTATCAGCTTGTTTGGTCGGATGAATTTAATGGAACGGAACTAAATACTGACGATTGGGCTTTTGAAACCGGACCTAACCCGGCAAATAATGAATCGCAATATTACACAAGCCGCCCGGAAAACTGTACTTTAAAAGAGGGAATGCTGGTGATAACAGGGAAAAAAGAAAATTACGGTGGAATGTCCTACACTTCGGCGAGAATAAAAACAAAGCAAAATTGGGAGTACGGAAAATTTGAAGCAAGAATAAAACTTCCTTATGGAAAAGGAATTTGGCCGGCTTTCTGGATGCTCGGGAAAAATATTTCTTCTGTTGGCTGGCCGGCTTGCGGTGAACTCGATATTATGGAATTGACCGGCGGCGGCAACGGTGATAAAACTGTTTACGGAACAGCACACTGGGACCAAAACGGCCACGCGCAGTATGGACTTTCTTATTCTCTTTCTTCCGGTAAATTTGCCGATGATTTCCATGTTTTTACCGCAACCTGGGATCCGCAGAAAATTCAGTGGTATGTTGATGGTTTTAAATATTGTACAATCGATATTACTCCGAGCGCGCTTAGTGAATTTCATAACCAGTTTTATATAATTCTAAATTTAGCCATCGGCGGAAACTGGCCAGGTTATCCGGACAATTCAACTGTATTTCCACAAGTAATGTATGTTGATTATGTACGAGTTTATCAAGACGCTTCTTCAATTCCTTCAATTAATTTAATTGAACCGACAGATAATTCTATTTACAATAACGGAGCGAATTTTTCTTTAAAATCGAATATAGATTATGACGGTAAAATTCAAAAAGTAGAATTTTTTCAAGGCGCGGCAAAAATCGGGGAAACGGATGTAGAACCGTTTGAATGGAGTTTAGAAAACGTTCCTTCAGGCTGCTATAAATTTTCCGCGAAAGCAATAACAGAGAAAGGATTTTCCACAAATTCAAATGAAGTTAGCGTTACTGTTGGCAGCTGCGGAGAAGCGCCATATAAAGCAAACGCAGCAGTAATTCCGGGAACGATTGAAGCCGAAAATTATGATCTCGGCGGAGCTGAAGTTGCGTATCACGATGCTGACGCGGCAAATTCCGGCGGAAGTTATAGGCCAAACGATGGAGTTGATATTCAAGAATGTGAAGATATAAACGGCGGTTATAATATCGGCTGGGTTTCAGCGGGTGAATGGCTTGCTTATTCGGTTTTAGTTTCAACCGACGGCTCATATAATTTTGAATCAAGATTAGCGGCCTCAAGCGGAGGAGGAATTTATCATTTTGAAATTGACGGCAATGATGTTACGGGTCCTATAAATGTAAGCGGTACCGGCGGCTGGCAAACCTGGGCAACTTTTGTAAAACAAGGAGTTCATTTAAGTCAAGGAACAAAAATTTTCAAAATAGTTATAGATCAAGGAGAATTTAATTTAAATAAAATTGATGTTGTTCCGGCGGGAGTTTCTTCCCAAATAAAACTTATTTCGCCGAACGGAAACGAAGTATGGGGGAAAAATTTTGTGCATGAGATAAAATGGGAAAGCGTTAAAGTCTCTGATTTACAAATCGGTTATTCAACAGACGGAGGAATTCATTGGAATTTTGTTACAACCGGCACGCCGGCTGCTTACGGAACTTACAGATGGCTTGTGCCAAATATCGATTCAGACAGTTGTAAAGTTATGCTGATAGATAAGAATAATTCTTCGCTTCGCGCGGAAAGCGAAAATACTTTTACCATTACCCAATTAAGCGATGTAAAAGATGAAAATCTTATAAAGGATTATTCATTAAAACAGAATTATCCCAATCCGTTTAATCCTTCCACAACAATAAATTTTTCTATTCCCAAAAGTGAATTTGTTTCTTTAAAAGTTTATGATATTCTCGGGAGAGAAATTTCTACTTTAATAAATGAAGCAAAGAACGCGGGAAATTATTCATTAGATTTTCACGCGGAAAATTTGCCGAGCGGAATTTATTTTTATAAAATTACCTCAGGAAGTTTTTCAGAATTAAAGAAGATGATTTTATTAAGGTAATGAGAATTGCCGCTAATAGTTTTAATAAAAAACTTATTTCGGGGATTGTAAATTTCTTTCCTCTGATATAAATTATTAATTATCTATTTAAATAAATTCTTAAATACGTATAGCTAATAATGCCAGATGAGAATACTGCGCAGCTATACATAAAGTGTAAAAATAAATGCGAAGCAGTATTTTTTTCTTTTTATTTTTTATTGCCGTTAAAGTCGCCTTTTCACAAATTCACTATTCGCCTGAACAGATTCAGCATATTTCTATTGAAGCCGGGCTTTCACAAAGTACCGTTTATTCAATTTTTCAGGACGGTAAAGGATTTTTATGGTTCGGTACAGCTGATGGTTTAAATCGTTATGATGGTTACGAATTTAAAACTTTTAGAAATAATCCCGCCGATTCAAATTCAATTTCAAATAATACTATAAGATGTATCGCGGAAGATAAAGATGGCAATCTTTATTTCGGAACGGAAAAAGGAATAAATATATTTCTGTCGAAAGAAAATAAGTTTACTTCTTCTAAACTTTCCGGAGATTTATTAAAAGAGAAAATCTTTTCGATTTTTTTAGACGATGATAAAATAGTTGCCGGAACCGCAAGCGGTATTTCTTTTTATAATTACGATCTATCTTTAAGAAAAAGTTTTAACCTAAAATCTCAAGTTAACGTGATTTATAAAGATAAAGAAGGCTCGCTTTGGGCGGGAAGCGGCTTATCCGGAATCTTTCGGTTTAATAAAAAAACTTCCCAATTCGAAAACAAATATTTTGTAAAAAATTTGCCTGTCCAAGGAATATTTGAACGAAAAGATAAAAGTCTTTACTTCATAATTAAAAAAGAGGGATTGGTAAAATTTTCCTATTTAAATAATAAATTCACTCGAATATTGAACGAAGGTAATTTTACATCCGGCTTTTTGAAAAATCGCAGCGATACTTTATGGCTCGGTTCTTATTCAGGTGATATTTTACTTTTTAATTTAAAGCGGGAAAAAGTTGAAAATCATTTAAAGCTGCCGGGTAAATTCCCCGGAAATACCAGCGGGAAAAATTCAAGTTTACCGGTTTCTTCTTTCTATATTGATAGGTCTAATATTTTGTGGATTGGATTAGACGGAAACGGAATTTACAAATTTAATTTAAATAAAGAAAAATTCGGGAAATTTATTGACGCCGATTCGGGAAACGATCTATTTGAGGGAGTTTTTATAAAATCTATTTATAAGGATGAAAATGGATTGGTTTGGATAGGAACTTACAACAAAGGCATAATGATTTATGATTTTAATAAAAAGAAAATTAAGCATGCCGAAAGTAAAATCTTTCAAAATGTTGTGGCTTATTCTATAAATCAATTCGGTAAAGATACTTTAATTATCGGCACAGACCACGGGATTTTTATCCTCAAAAATAACTTACGGGTTATAAAACATTTAACCCCTACAACTGAAATTCTTAGTATTAAAAAAGGCAGTAGCGGGAAAATCTGGTTCAGCAACGGCAGGCATCTCAGCAGTATTGATAAAAATAGATTTACGATTAATTCCATAAAATTTAACTTTGACGAAATAGGCTATTATCCGCTTCAAATTATATCTACTTCCTCCAACGGCAAATTGTGGCTCGGGTTTTTAAATGCCGGTTTAATTGAATATAATCCGGCTTCAAAAAAATCGGTTCGATATTCTTTCGATCCCAAAAATCTAAATGGAATAAGCAATAATAATATCAGGGCAATTTATAACGATAAAGGCCGCAACTGCCTATGGATAGGAACGGAAAACGGATTAAACCAATTTGATAAGAACAAAAAAACCTTTAAGCGTTATTATGAAAAAGACGGCTTACCGAACGGTTTTATTTATGCAATTCTACCCGATAAAAAAGGAAAACTTTGGATAAGCACGAACAAAGGAATAAGCAGATTTTCACCGGAAGAAGAAAAGTTTAGAAATTACGGAATTGAAGACGGGCTGCAGTCTTATGAATTCAATACCGGCGCGTTCTTTAAAGATGACAAAGGCTATCTTTTTTTTGGCGGAATAAACGGCTTAAATTATTTCCACCCCGATTCTGTTTATGATAATTATATAAAACCTAAAACCGCTATTGTAGGAATCAAAAAATTTGATATTCCCTTTGAACCCGGTGAAGATGTTTCTTCTCTTAAAGAATTAAAACTGGATTATGAAACGACTGTTTTTTCAATTCAATTTTCGGCATTGGAATTTACAAATCCGCAAAAAAATATTTTCGCGTACAGAATGCTAGGCTTCGAAAATAAATGGAATTTTGCCGGAAGAAAAAGAGAAGCGCGTTACACAAATCTTGATCCGGGTGAATATATATTTGAAGTTAAAGCGGCAAATAACGACGGCGTATGGAATGAAATTCCCGCGAGATTAAAAATTACAATCATTCCTCCCTTTTATGAAATTTGGTGGTTTAAGCTCGGCGTTTTTGTTTTAGTATTAATTCTGATTGCTGTTTCGGTAAGATTTTTCGAACTTCAGAAAATAAAAAAGAGAATAAAAAAATTAGAAGAAAAAGAAGCGCTGGAAAAAGAACGTGTCCGTATAGCGCGTGATATTCATGATGAAGTAGGCGCAAATTTAACAAGAATTTCTTTATTAAGTGGAATTCCCGCGGCCAAAGAAAATATAACTTCTTACTCATCAACTTTAGAAAATATTTCCGAATCGGTTAATGAAACTATTGTAAAGTTGGATGAAATAGTGTGGGCGGTTAATCCGAAAAACGATAATTTAAAAAATCTTATTGCTTACATCTGCGAGTACACAGAAAGCTTTTTTGAATCTTCCGAAATAGTTTATCGTTTTGATATTCCCGAAACTATACCGGAAATAACCTTAACATCGGAAAAGCGCCATAATTTTTTTCTTACAGTTAAAGAAGCTTTAAATAATATTCAAAGATATTCTGAAGCGGAAGTTGCCTCAATCTCTATGAAATTGGAAAAATCCTTTTTTACATTTTCTATTAAAGATGACGGAAAAGGTTTTAACTTGAACTTACTTAAAGAATCAAGCAACGGCATAAAGAATATGAAGGAAAGAATAAATTCAATCGGCGGCGAATTTTTTATTTTCTCTAAGCCTGCTGAAGGAACAGAGATACAGCTTAAAATTTATATTGAATAAAATAACATTTTTATGCTATTTAATTTTCTTAGCGGGAATAAGTATTTTATATGATAATTTATAATTAAAATGGCAATGGAAATAAAAGTAGCAATAGTAGAAGATAACGCGGGAATAAGAGAAAGCTTAAGAGTTTTAATTTCCGGCTCTCCTGGATTTAATTGCGTTGCGGCATTTAAAAACGCGCGGGAAATTCTAAACGAGGTAAAAAATTTAAACGCTCATGTAGTTTTAATGGATATAAATCTTCCGGGAATAAACGGAATTGAATGCACGAGAATATTAAAAAAAGAACTCCCGGAAATACAAATTATTATGCAGACGGTTTATGAAGACAGCGAGATGATTTTTGAATCGTTAAAGGCGGGCGCTACGGGATATTTGCTTAAAAGAACTCCGCCGGTAAAACTTCTTGAGGCGATTTCGGATGTTGTAAAAGGCGGCTCCCCCATGTCCGGGCAAATCGCGAGAATGATAGTAGAATCTTTTCACGAAAGTAAGCCGGCTGAAAATTTACCCGATTTAACCGAGAGAGAAAACGAAATTTTATTCTATCTTTCCAAAGGTTACCGGTACAAGGAAATAGCCTCAAAACTTTTCATAAGTATAGATACAGTTAGAAGTCATATAAGAAATATTTATGAAAAACTTCAAGTCCGCTCACGTACTGAAGCTTTGCTAAAGTACAACAAAAAGTAAAACCTCTTTCCCTTTCCCCAAAACCAAAATAAAAAAATCACATTTTAATGCTATTGTAAGCTCACTTCTCTTGTAGTAAAATTCCAGCATCAAATTTATAAACAATAAACTTTCAAAAAATCTGTTCCGGGAAAATAATTTTCCGGAGAGAATAATATTAAGGGAAAGATATGAAACAAAAACTACTTATTTTATTTGCAGCGGGATTATTTTTATTCTTTAATTCCGAGATTAAAGCTCAATGGGTGCAGACAAACGGCCCGGGCGGAGGTTATATTTCAAATTTAGTTTCCGACGGAACTTATATTTATGCTTCCACCGGACAGTCCAGCTACGGTTATGGTTCCGGTGTTTTCAGGTCTTCTGATGAGGGCAAAACATGGAGCGTTTTAAATACACCGGTTTTACCAAATAGTAGGGACAGGAAAAATATTGGTTCACTTGCCGCAAATTCAAATTTATTAGCAGCGGGCGCTCCTAACGGAGAAGTATTTGTATCTACAGATCATGGAGAAAGCTGGACTTACAAAAAAGTTCCATCAAGTAATAGCGTAACTTGCCTCGCGATATTAGGAGATGATATTTTGGCAGGAACTGACGGAGAAGGAGTTTTTATGCTTTCTTCCGGTTCAACATATGGAAGTCCGCTTTCAAACGGATTAATAGCAGGACATGTCACTTCTATATTTGTTGACGGCTCTAAAATATATGTTACCGCACGATATGCTCCTCTATTTTACTCGGAAGATTCCGGAATAACATGGTCTCAATTTACAATGCCATCTGATATTTTTAACGCTTACGCGGTTACCGCATCTAATAACACTATTTTTGTAGCAACACAAAAAGGAGTTTATACTACAACAAATAACGATACGACATGGAACAACCACAGCCCGATAAATGGAATTAAATATTCGGCCTCGTTTCTAAAGGTTCAGAATAATACTTTATACGCAGGCTCCGATTATTTTTACTCAGCTCCGGTTTCCGGCGGAGATTTTACCAAATTAACTGATTTCGGAGCAACCGCTTTTCTCGCCGTAAATTCCGGAATATTAATCGGGGTTCAATCCAACTATAAAAATCCTAAATCCGGAGTTTATTTTTCTTCCGATAACGGAACTACTTGGGAAAGCAGAAATGACGGCCTTGCAAGTTCAACAATTTACGGAACAGCAGTAAGCGGCGATACTCTTTACGCTTTATCTGATTATGAAGGATTATTCTCCTCAACTGATAATGGAGATACATGGAATCTTCTTACCGATAAAGCCCAAGCTTACGCGGCAACAATAAATACAATTCTTATACATAATGGGAAAATTTTTGTCCCTTCTTCTAACGGAATGTTAATTTCTACAGATAAGGGCGCGACCTGGAATATTTCTTCAGCAAATTTTCATCCTCAAACTTTTTTTGTTTACGGCTCTAAGATCTTCGCCGGAGAATCAAACGGAATTCAAGTTTCTAATGATAACGGCGCAACCTGGTCGCCAGCCAACACAGGTTTAACCGGATATTTAAGCACAAACTGCTTTGCCGCCAAAAACGGAAAACTTTACGCGGGACTTTATTCAGCGGGAGTTTTTGTTTCCAGCGATTCCGGGAATACATGGACAGAATCAAACGTAGGATTATCTAGTTACCGCGTGCGTTCTTTGGCTTTTCTTGGTGATAAAGTTTTCGCGGCGACAGACGGCGGCGGTGTAGCTGTATCAACAGATGAAGGAAGTACCTGGTCGTACTCAAGCATTGGTTTAAGCAGTTCAAATGTTTGGTCTATTATTACGGTCGATTCAATTTTATTTGTGGGTTCCAACGATGGTGTTCACATGTCTTTGGACAGCGGAAAAACGTGGCAGTCCACAAGTCCGTGGCCGGTAATAACAAATACTCTTTCCGCAACTTCTTCAGAACTTTTTGCGGGAACATTATCCAATGGCGTTTGGCGCCGCCCAATTCAAAATTTTATTACGGATGTTAAATCAGAAAAACATCTTTCAATGGATTTTACTTTAAGCCAAAATTATCCGAATCCATTTAATCCTTCTACAACTATAGAATTCAGTTTAGATAAAAGCGGGTTTGCTTCGGTAAAAGTTTTTGATATACTCGGAAATGAAGTATCCGACTTATTTAATGAAAATGCCGACGCGGGCCGTTTATATGAACTTCATTTTAATGGTGCTAATTTATCGAGCGGAGTTTATTTTTATCAATTAAAATCCGGTTCAAAAATAGAAGTGAAGAAAATGCTGTTAATGAAATAACAGGCTTCGCAGTTAAAAATTCGTAGACGCAGGCAACAGCCTGCGTTTTATTAATATTTGAATTATATATGGATAAAAGGTTTTCGCTAAAAGAAGTAACAGCCTTTACCTGATCCAACTTTTTTGCGGATCAGTTTCATTTTCCTCTCATTAAACTTGACTCTTCCGAATACTTCCCTAACAATTACGGCACATACGGATTACCTTTTATATGTCTTTCAAAATTGTCTCGGATACCATGAATCCACCTAAAATTCAGTTAGGATTAGTACTATAATATTTTCTTCCAAATTCGTTTATATGTAAAGAGCGAAATTACGGCGACTTTAAAAGCCTTTTAATACGAAAGCAGTGCGCATTCAGAGCGCATTCAGAGCCTATTCAGAGCGCATTCAGAATCTAAATATTTAGGAGATAATCGGTAGGATTTTTTCTTTTAAAGATGTTATTTAATTTAATTAAAAATCTCGAAAAATCAAGAATTTGGCTCCGCTTTGGCGTCGCAATTAACAATTAAAAATTAACAATGAATAAATCGCGTTACATTGTAGAGCGACGATCTTCGTCGCTTTATTAGGTTAGCAGGTTAAATTAGAATAAGCGTTTGTCGCTTTATTGGGTTAGCTGGTTAATTTAGAGCAAGCGATCAAGGATGATCGCTTTACATTGTAGAGCGACGATCCTTCGTCGCTTTGTTGGATAGCAGGTCAAATTAGAATAAGCGTTTGTCGCTTTATTGGGTTAGTTGGTTAATTTAGAGCAAGCGATCAAGGATGATCGCTTTACATTGTAGAGCGACGATCCTTCGTCGCTTTGTTGGATAGCATGTTAAACTAGGATAAGCGTTTGTCGCTTTATTGGGTTAGCTGTTTAATTTAGAGCAAGCGATCAAGGATGATCGCTTTACATTGTAGAGCGACGATCCTTCGTCGCTTTGTTGGATAGCATGTTAAACTAGGATAAGCGTTTGTCGCTTTATTGGGTTAGCTGGTTAATTTAGAGCAAGCGATCAAGGATGATCGCTTTACATTGTAGAGCGACGATCCTTCGTCGCTTTGTTGGATAGCATGTTAAACTAGGATAAGCGTTTGTCGCTTTATTGGGTTAGCTGGTTAATTTAGAGCAAGCGATCAAGGATGATCGCTTTACAAAATATTTGGGTTGTAATAACTCCACTTCCATTCACTCTTTAATTCACACAACTTCGCTTTAACAGGGTTATTTAGTATATACACAACAAATCTATTTAACTCCTTTTCATTTCGTATAACATGATCAAAACTTTCATGCTTCCAAAAGGCTCCACGTCTATTTAATATTTTATTTGCTTGTGTGGCTGTGTATGATTTAATATTGCCTATAATTTGAGTTAATATATAGTGCTCTGATTGTGTTTTATTTAGTTTGGTAATTTCTTTTTTATATGGCTTTATAATTATATGGACGTGATTTGGCATTATCGTAAAAGCTGATAAATCATATTCTATCGAATCTTTATGAAAAAACGCTGAACTTAAAATATTTGCTATTTCTTCATTTTGCAACCATTTTCTTCCGAAATCAGCTCTATCCAAAATATTTTCATATTTGCGGAAGACATAATTCTGCAAAGATTTGTAATCGTTAATCTGCTTCTGTTTATCACAATATCCAATGATTCTATTTAGTTCAGATTCATATTTTTTTCTTATTTCTTCATAAACCTTTTTAGGAATTGTATCAGCCAATCGAAAAGTAACAAAATAAGCATATCCTTCAGGTAAAAAATGAGGCAAATTTCTTTTATAGTAAGCCATTTTGAAAATAAATTATAATATGATTTCTGTTCAATTTACAAAATTTATTTTGATTTTGTAAAGAAGCAATTTTTTTATTGAATTTTTTGTAGAGCGACGATCTTCGTCGCTTTGTTGGTTAGCAGGGAAAATTAGGATAAACGTTTGTCGCTTTATTGGGGTTAGCTGGTAAATTAAAGGCAAGCGATCAAGGATGATCGCTTTACATTGTAGAGCGACGATCCTTCGTCTCTTTGTTGGTTAGCAGGGAAAATTAGGATAAACGTTTGTCGCTTTATTGGGGTTAGCTGGTAAATTAAAGGCAAGCGATCAAGGATGATCGCTTTACATTGTAGAGCGACGATCCTTCGTCTCTTTGTTGGTTAGCATGTTAAAGTAGGATAAGCGTTTGTCGCTTTATTGGGTTAGCCGGTTAAATTAGAGCAAGCGATCAGGAATAATTGCGTATTGTAGAGCGACGATCTTCGTCGCTTGGTTGGGTTAGCCGGGAAAATTAGGATAAGCGTTTGTCGCTTTGTTGGGGTTAGCAGGTTAAATTAGGATGAGCGATCAGGGATAATTGCTGTAGAGCAACGATCCCTCGTCGCTTTGTTGGTTAGCAGGTTAAATTAGGGCAAGCGATCAAGGATGATCGCTTTACAATATTTTCTTATTTTAATGATAGAAACGAATGATCTTTTTACATACCTAACGGGGCAGAATATGAAACGGCAGATAAAACAAATATTAAATAAATCTCCTAAACTTTCCGCGTTTTATAGAACAATTAAAGAAAATCTTCATGATGATTTGCCGATAGAAACTCCAATGGGATTTAAACTGGCGGGAAATCCTTTAATGCAGAAGGGAAATTTTGAACCGGATGAAACAGAAATTGTAAAAAGAATTCTTCCTAATGTGGATGTAATGATAAACATCGGGGCAAACATCGGTTATTACTGCTGTATGGCGCTTCAAAACAAAAAGTATGTAGTGGCGTTTGAACCGATAGCCGAAAATCTAAAATTTCTTTTAAGAAATATTAAAGCGAACAACTGGCAAAATAATATAGAAATTTTCCCACTGGCGCTGAGTAACACGCCCGGAATATTAGAGATGTACGGCGGAGGAACCGGAGCTTCACTAGTAAAAGGCTGGGCGGATACTCCCGAGCATTATGTTAATTTAGTCCCCTGCTCTACTTTAGACAAAGTATTAGGAAAAAGATTTGAAAAGCAAAAATGTTTTATCTTAGTTGATATTGAAGGCGCGGAAAAGATGATGCTGGAAGGAGCTTCTTCAATTCTCGCGAGAGAACCGAAACCAATTTGGATGGTAGAAATAACAACTTCCGAGCATCAGCCGAAGGGGATTAAAATGAATCCGCATCTAGAGTCTACTTTCCAAAATTTTTGGGACGCGGGTTATGAAGCTTATACGGCGGCAAAAGAGCTAAGGCCGGTTTATCCTGATGAAATAAAAAAAATAGTAGAAACGGGATTTGATACTCTTCAAGTTCATAATTTTCTTTTTATAGAAAAGAATAAAAAAGATGAGTTGTTAAATACACATTAATTTAATATTGAAAACATAATTTTTTAATTTATATTGTTTCGCAAAACCAATTTTTTGGAAAAAAGTTAAATAAAATCTCAGAAGCCGTTACTGTTAAAGTAATTTGTAAAGCGAACTTTTGTGACTGGATTTTACAAGCAAATGCATAAAAAAAATTAAAATGATCGATCAGGGATGATCGCTTTACAAAAATGTGGTGAATTTTAATTTTTTAAAATTTATATTATTCCGGTAGTAAATAAAACTACTTCTAATTATACAGCGGGAGAAATAAATGTCTAAAAATGGGGTTTCGAATTTAAAATTAGTTATTATATTTTTATTATTACTTCCCTTTATTCTTCAAATTAATTTATCGGCTCAAACTTCTACATATTATAGAACTTTCTCCGGAAATTCTTTTGGCAAGGCGCTCTCACCCGTAGAAGAAATAAGCAACGGCGAGGCTATGTTTGTCGGCAGAAAACCTAACGAATTAATTTTAACCAAAATAGATAAAGATGGATTTTCCGTATGGCGTAAATCAATAAAGAATGAAAATGTTTTTGACTACGATAATAACGTTAACTATACATCCGGCGGTGAAATATTAGTTACGGCTTCCTTGCTGAAGAAGAATTATTTTTTATCGGCTTTTAATTCTGACGGCGATTCTTTATGGACGAAAGTTCTTTTCCGATAATATAAACTTTAATAGAGGAATCGCTTCTTACAAAATCGATAACGGGTATATTTCTTTCGGTTACGGAAAATCAGATTCTATTATCGTTTATCGATTAGACGCAAATCATAATCAAACTAAAAGATTGATTTATACATCGTTTAATCAAAATGATCCTTCTATTCCTACCTCAGTACGAATTAATAATTCTTTATTCGCAGTACTAACTTCATCCGGAATTATCGCGGTTAAGTCCAACGGCGATTCCGCATGGAGCAAGAGAGGCAGCTATGGAAAAATAGCGGCAGACGAAAACGGAAACTTATTCGCCGTAAAAGGAAATACAATTTATAAAATTGATAACAGCGGAAAAATAGTTTCTACAATAAATACTTCTTTTACGCCAGTCGCTTTATCCGCTTTAGGAAATAAAATTATTTTACAACAGAAAAATACACCTTCGGTTCAAAAACTCATCTAATAGAAATTGATTACGAGGGAAATATTTTAATTGATAAAGAAACAGAATTTAATCCGCAGTATGTAAAATTCGCCGATGATGGTTTAGTCTTTTTAAATAACGACTTTGGAAGTTCAATTATTAAATTAGATTATAATTTAAATTGCCGATATTTGAATTTTGCATCAGATTATGAAAAAAGAGATACTGTTTTCAGCGGGCAAAAATATTTCTTTAGCTGGAGAACAAATTCCACGGAAAAAATTGATTTAACGCTTACTACAGATAACGGCACAAACCGGATAACTTTATTAAAAGATTTTCCGGCAGATTCCGCAAATGTTGAAGTTCCGATTCCGTTGGTAACCGGAGAAAACTGCTACTTTAAATTATCCGCTTCATCAGATACCGGACTTTATGACAGGAGCGATCCGAAATTTAAAATGATTATTTATAAAGACCATGATTTTATCGGAATTAATGAAGTGAAAATGTGGATCGGGAATAACGGGGAAGGTTCACACGATCCCAAAACTGACGGGCAAGGTTTTTATTGGCCGATTAAAACCGGAAACTCGAACGGAGCAATTTTTCTTGACGGTTTATTATGGGGCGGCAAAGTTAACGGTGAAATAAGAGTTAACGGAAATTCTTACATTCAAGGCCTGCAGCCGGGAATAATTCTATCCGATGGTAAACCTGCTGATCCTCTCGGCGCTGATTTTAGCCTCTTTAAAATTAGGAAAGATTGGGAAACTCTTCCTGAAGGATTTGAAAAGTCTAAATATAAATATGATTATAATAATTGGCCTGTTAATGCCGGAGCTCCTTGGAAAGATAATAACAACGATGGGATTTATACTCCCGGGATTGATAAACCTTTCTTTTATGGCGATGAACAGCTTTATTATTCCGCGAATGACCTTGATACAGGGGTTTCAAAACATGTTTACGGTTCAAATCCTATCGGACTGGAATTTCATGTTTTAACTTACGCTTTCGACAGTACTAATTATCTTGCAGATGTTGTTTTTAAAAAGTACACGATAATAAATAAAAGCGGCAGCAGCATAGACAGCCTGATTTTAAGTTATCACACCGACGATGATTTAGGAGACGCGGCGGATGATTATGTCGGATGCGATACAACTTTAAATCTCGGATATACATGGAACAGCCGGAATAGCGATGAAGGTTACGGCACTCCCGCGCCTGCCGTAGGGCATTTATTATTAGAAGGCCCGAAAGTTTATACCGGCAACCAAAACGACAGCGCGTTTTATTCGGGCAATTGGATAAAAGGATACAAAAATTTAGGGATGACTTCTTTTGGAATAAATTTTAAAAATTCTCATGCATCGCATGAACCGCCATTAATGGATTATGAAGGAACTTTAGAATTATATAAATATCTAATGCGGGGAAGAAAAAACAACGGCGATTATTTTATAGACCCGAATACAGGGAATCCAACTACTTTTACAGTTCCCGGCGACCCGGAAAGCGGAACAGGCTGGTATGAAGGTGCCGGCTGGCCTGAAGGCCCTAGATCAAACGATAGGAAATATTATTTAAATTCGGGCTTTTTTAATATGGCTCCCGGCGATACACAGGAAGTTGTAATCGCTATTTTAATGGCAAGAGGAACTAATAATTTAAATAGCGTTACTAAGCTGAAAGAAAAATCAAGACAAATTATAAATTCTTTTAATTCAACTCTTACCGCTCGAAATGATAACACAGAATTTATTCCTAAAGTAGAATTATACCAGAATTATCCCAATCCTTTTAATCCTGTAACAACTATAAAATATTCGGTAAAGGAACGAAGCCGGGTAACAATAAAACTGTATGATATTTTAGGAAGAGAAGTAAAAACTCTTCTTGATGAAGTAAAAGTCCCCTGGACATACGAGCTTGAAATTTAACGCGGCGGGGCTTGCTTCCGGAGTTTATATATACAGACTTACAGCAGGAAGTGATATTATTTCTAAAAAAATGATTTATTTGAAATAGGTTTATTTTTTACAAATATTATTAGGAAGAATTTCAATATATAATATATTATAGAGAAAACATACAACCCCGGAGTTTAATGTTATAAAATAAAACGTAAAAAATAAAAATGATTCCGTTGTGCCGCTCATCTGAACAAACTCCCTAAAAGTATTACATATTTGTAATTTAACATACATTATTTTTCTGAAACCGAAATATGGAAAACATATTTTTTAATAATTGGGAAAGCCTAACCAGAACATTTATTCTTACGGTTTTGGCTTATATAACTATTGTTATTCTGCTTAGAATCTCTGGCAA
Source organism: uncultured Bacteroidota bacterium (assembly GCA_963798775.1). Classification (GTDB taxonomy): domain Bacteria; phylum Bacteroidota; class Ignavibacteria; order Ignavibacteriales; family Ignavibacteriaceae; genus CAWCUK01. Next base: position 106,017 of record CAWCUK010000002.1, on the reverse strand, counting down.
AAGAAGTCTTTCTAAAATGAACGCTTTCGATTTTGTGGTTACCGTTGCTTTAGGATCTTCCCTGGCTACAATAGCGCTAAACAAAAATATTTCTTTAGCCGAAGGCGCTTCCGTATTCACGATCTTCATTTTTCTTCAATTTATAATTACATGGCTTTCCGTACGGAATAATTTTGTAAAAAGGATTGTTTCCAGCGAACCGGTTTTATTATTATATAAAGGGGAACTTCTTCATGAAACGCTAAAAAAAGAAAGAATTCCCATTGAAGAACTATATGTTGCCGCGCGGTCTCACGGAATAACCGATTTGAAGGAAATTGACGCGATAGTTTTAGAAACTACGGGAGACTTTTCCGTTATACCTAAAATTGAAGTAACAGAAACAGAAGCGTTAAACGATGTTAAAAATTATGACTTTTCTAAAAAAATTCAGCACAGGGACAAAACTACCGGATAGAAATTTTAATCTTATTCACATTTAAATTTATTTCCCCCACATTCCCCTTCTTATTTCTTCCTTTGCACTTGTTTTTTATTTATAAAACCGATAAAATTACCTAGTGTTCATTTGTTCACTATTACGATAATTTTATGAATTCGCAACTAATAAATTTAAGAAAATATTCATTACCGGGCTCAAACAGAGTTATAGCGAGTCTTTATCCGGTTATTCCCCGAAAAAGCGCCGTAATTAGTTTTGACATATATGATTACGAGATGCTTTTTAATGATGAGGAAACGAAAAATATTATAAGAGAAGGAAAAACAATCGGCTGTTTTTATATAGAATCGCCGGGAATGCGTTCCCTGCTGAAAAGACTAAATGTAGATACATTTGAAATGCTTACGGCGGCAAGTTCTATAATTAGACCCGGAGTAGCGGAAAGCGGAATGATGCAGGAATTTATCGCGCGGCACCACAATCCCGCAAAACGTAAATATCTGCATCCTCTTATGGAAAAATATTTGGGAGAAACTTACGGCGTAATGATTTACCAAGAAGATGTTATAAAAGTAGCAAACGGCGTGGCGGGACTTTCGATGGAAGAGGCCGATTTGCTCCGCAGGGCGATGTCGGGAAAAATGCGTTCGCACGAAGCTATGACGAAAATAAAGAATAAGTTTTTCGAATCTTGCAGAACCAGAAATCTTTCGGCTTATGTAGCAAAAGAACTATGGCGGCAGATAGAATCGTTTGCGGGATATTCTTTTTGTAAAGCTCACTCGGCTTCATTTGCCCTGCTTTCTTACCAGGTGGCTTTTTTAAAAGCTCATTACCCGGCGGAATTTATGGCTTCGGTTTTGTCTAATAGAGGCGGCTTTTATTCCCCCGCCGTTTACATTTGGGAAAGCAAGCGTCTCGGCATAAACATAAAACTTCCGTGCGTTAACCGGAGCCAATATGAATATACGGGACGGGAAAAAACAATACGCATCGGTTTTATGGCAATAAAAAACTTCCCCCGCCACTCAGCGGAAATTATTATAGAGGAAAGAAAAGGAAACGGCGTTTACCGTTCTTTGGCCGATTTTCTTATAAGGACTAAACTATGCTACGAAGAAACGGCTCTACTTATTAAATGCGGCGCAATGGACTGCTTTAAAGAAAACCGCCCTACTCTTTTGCGGCTTCTTTCAATCTACATAAAAAGAAGAAAAATTTATGACGATGATTATAACGATCTTTTTATGAACGAAACCTTTCAACTGGAAGAAGAAATAAAAACTGAGCGCGATTATTCGATAGAGCAAAAATGCAGGAACGAATTTGAAATTTTTGATTACATGGTTACGCGCCATCCGCTTCATTTTTTTATGAATTTTACTTCGGGGAAAAACATTATAAACGCCGAGGAAATAAATAAACATAACGGGAAAAAAGTTACGGTTTTAGGATGGTATATGACTTCTAAAAGAATAAGAACGAAAAAAGGAGATATAATGAAATTTCTTTCGCTTGAGGATTTAACCGGGACTTTTGAAGCGGTAATATTCCCCAATATTTATAAAAAAGTAGCCGAACAAACTTTATCCTTCGGCCCATATTTAATAGAAGGAAAAGTTGACGCGGAAAACGGAAATAACATAATTGTGGAAAAGCTTGAGCTTATTTCTCAATTAAGTTTAAAATCATCAATTCAACAAGACAGCGCCGATGATATTTACGAACCGGATGATGAGCATTTAAGCGAAAGCGAACTTTCTCAAAACAAAATTAATACAGAACAATTAATAAAGGCTTACGCGGGTTAAATATGGTTCCGCTGCACATACATTCATATTATTCAATGATGCAAGGGACGGCATCAATACAAAGTTTAATAGAAAAAGCCAAGAGCTTCGGGTTGCGCGCTATGGCTTTAACCGATACAAACGGAATGTACGGGCTAATAGAGTTTGCTAAAAAAGCGAAAGAAGAAAACATTAAAAGTATTCTCGGCACTTTTATAGATGATCCCGCCGATGAAAATATTAACGCGGTTTTTCTTGCCAAAAATATAAAAGGTTACGCGGATATTTGCAGAATAATTACAAGCAGAAAACTTAAAGAGGATTTTTCGCTGGTAAAACTTTTGCGGAATGATTTTCCCGATTTATTTATTGTAACCCATTCGCTTGAGCTCTTAAAAAATATACCGGTAAGAAATAATATTTTCGCCGAGCTTATTTCAACAAAAAAAGAGAAGAAGAAAACCCGCGAGCTGTATGAATTTTCATTGCTGAAAGGGATTCCGGGCGTTCCATCACACCCGATTTATTTTCCGGAAAAAGATGATTATATAATTCATAAAACCGTTTCGGCTATTAAAAACCGCAGCACTTTGGATAACTTAAACAGTTCTTTACTTGTTGACGATGAATTTTATTTTAAAGATCCCGCTCAGTTGGATAAGCTGTGGAATAAATTTCCGAAAGAGATTAAAAATCTAAATTATATAGTAGATAATTGTAACGTTGATCTTGAACTTGGACAATATAAATTTCCGCGCTATAAAACCCCCGAGAACGAAGAATCGTTTTCCCTCCTCTGGCGGCTCTCTTTTGAAGGTTTGAGCAAACGGTACAGCAATATAACTTCGGAAATTATAAGCCGTTTAAAGTATGAACTTGACGTTATCAGCGAACTTAATTTAGCGGATTATTTTTTAGTGGTTTGGGATATTTTGCGAGAAACAAAAAGAAGAAGAATGATGACAATCGGGCGCGGCTCGGCGGCTAACAGTATTGTTTCCTACTGTCTCGGCTTTACCGAAGTAGATCCGATAAAATACGATCTTTATTTTGAAAGATTTCTGAACAGGGGAAGAAAATCTCCTCCCGATATTGATTTAGATTTTTCATGGAAAGAACGGGATGAAATAGTAAAATATGTTTTTGAAAAATACGGCTATGAATATGTAGCTTTTATCTCTACACACGTAACATTCAAAGCACGCTCCGCCTTTAGGGAAACGGCAAAGGTTTTCGGAATTCCGGACAGCGAAATATCTAAAATGAGTAAGTTTATTCCCTGGACTGACGCGCGGAATTTACCAAACGTGGCAGAGATTTTTCCCGAAGCCCGTTCACTTAAATTTGATGATGAACCGTGGAAATCAATCGTTCAAATTGCATCCAGGCTTGCTAATTTTCCGCGTCACCTCAGCATTCATCCGGGAGGAATTGTTATTTCTCCTAATCCTATAAATAATTATACGGCTTTGGAATACGCGCAGAATAAAGGCGTAGGACTTATAATAACGCAGCCCGATATGTATGGTATTGAAGATTTGGGACTTGTAAAAATCGATCTTTTAAGTCAGCGTTCTTTAGGAGTTTTAAGAGATACAATGAAAAAACTGGAAGATAATTCAGGAAAGGAAATTTATATATGAGTAAAATATATTACGGCACAGCCGGCTGGTCATATAAAGATTGGGTAGGTTCTTTTTACCCCAAAAGTCAGTCAGCAAAATTTGACTGGCTGAGGTTTTATTCCGGTTACTTTAACTGTGTGGAAGTAAACGCCAGCTACTATACATATATAGCGCCAAGAACCGTAAGCGGCTGGATAGACAAAGTTTCGGATAATGCGGAATTTGTTTTTACTTTAAAACTTCATCAAGATTTTACACATAAAAGAAATTATGACCGGCAAAAAATTAAAGCCGTGAATGATAACTTAACTCAGCTTTCAAAAGCCGAACGGCTGGGGGGACTTCTGCTGCAATTTCCATACTCTTTCCCATATACAGAATCCAATCTTAATTATGTAAAAGAGCTGAAAAATATATTTGAAAATTATAATTGTTTTGTTGAAGTCAGGCATAAATCGTGGCTGCGGAAAGAACCGTTAGAAGCATTTAAAAAATTCGATTTAGTTTATACAACAATAGATCAGCCGCAAATAGGAGAAGCGCTTCCTTTTGAACCGATAGTTGTTAACGGAAAAGCTTATCTCCGTTTCCACGGAAGGAATAAAGCCGAATGGATAAAATCGATAAGCAACTTCGGGAAAAAGCAGACTTATGAAGAACAGAGCGCGAGGTACAATTATTTATATTCACCTTCCGAGCTGGTAGAAATAGAACAAATTGTAAAACCTTTTATGGAAGAAACAAAAGAATTGTATGTTATTTTCAATAATCATCCCAAAGGAGACGCGGTTTGTAACTCTTTAGAATTAATGTCAATACTCAATGAGAACAGTAAAATTGATATTCCCGAAAAAACAATGGAAGAATATCCACGATTAAAAGGACGGGCAAAAAATAAGGCAAAAACAAAAAATCCGAATTCGCAGGAATTATTTTAGGCAAAGCTGAAAATACATATAGCAAATATTATATCATTTAAATAAATTGTTATGGTAATTTAATGTTGAAATTAAATAAATTGTTTAAAAGGGGTTAAAATGAACCTAAAATATTCTCTTTCATTCTGGATAATAATTACTTTTTTACTCTTAGGATGCAAGGATAATTCAGTTGAGGAAACGGGAAAAAATCCACTTTATGACGATGAAGTAATTTTAGTTCCCATTGATACTTCAAGCTGTGAAGACGGAGCCGAATTATCCACGGATAAATTTATTCTTTCTAATAATGTTTGGGGAAAAGGCGATATTATAAACTATGAACAATGTATCTTTTTAACCAAAAATGATTCCGCATTAAGCTTTGCCTGGCGGTGGAATTGGCCTACAGGAACGAATAATGTAAAAGCATACCCGGAAATAGTATACGGCCGGAAACCTTTCGGAAATAAAAATACCGCCCGCGATTTACCTAAACGAATAGATTCACTTTCTGCGGTTCTAATTTCTTTCGGCGAAATTTCAACCGAATATAACGGAAGCGGCAATTTTGCGTTCGATATTTGGATAACTAATTCACCAACCCCAAACCGGGAAAACATAAAACATGAATTGATGATTTGGCTGGAAAATAAACAGCAGCAGCCGGCAGGAACATTTGTTGAAAAAGTTAAAATCGGAAATGATGAATATAATTTTTACGCCGGCAATATCGGCTGGAATTATTTTGCTTTTATAAAAGTAAACCAGGACGAAATAAATAAAGAAGTGGATGTAAAAGCTTTTTTAAATTATTTAGAAAAAAAGAGTTATATAATTCATGATGAATTTATAAGTAGTATAGAATTCGGGAACGAAATAATTTCCGGCAAAGGCCAGACTATAATAAAAAATTATAAAGTTTTGATTAATAAATAAAATTAAAGAATGAAAATCAGATTTTGACAATGAAAAATATGTCCAACGTCAAAAATTTATACTTTTCATTACCATAATTTATTTTAGTCATATTTTAAGATAATATTTCTAAATAGATAATTTAAATGAACAGAGAAAACAATAATACCGATAGACTTTTTCAATCTTTAGCGGAACATTCACCAGACATAATTACCATTTTAGATGAAAACTTGAATTATATTTATCTAAATCCAACCATTGAAAAATATACAGGAGTCGCACCGAAAGAATTTGTGGGGAAATCAATAAAAACCATTTTTCATTCTAAGACAAATATAGAAAAAATATTAGTTCTTGTAGACGAAGTTCGCCAAACGGGAACACCAAAAGAAGATGAAACAATAATAGAATCGGCTTTAGGAGAGAAAAAATTCTTTTCCTTAAAAGTATTCCCGGAAAAAAAAGAAGATAGCCGAGTCAAAAATTTTTTTCTGGTCTCGCGTGATATAACAGAAATGAAAAATAAACAGAATATTTTAGAAGAAAACATTAATCTTTTAAGAACTTCCGCCGAAGCACTTTTACAGCCATTTGTTATACTTTCCCCGGTTAAAAGTGATGATAATACAGTTATTGATTTCAAATATCGGTATATAAATAACGCCACAGTTGAGTATAATGAAATTTCGAAAAGAGATACAATAGGCAAAACTGTACTTGAGCTTTTCCCAAATCATAAAGAAAACGGAGTTTTTGATGCTTTGGTTTCTGTTTACAAAACGGGAAATTCATGGAAAGACACAATTTCATATTCTGGCAACGCGGGCAGCAAATTTATGAACGGCGAATTTATAATGAGCGCCTCTAAAATAGACGATGGCTTGGTAGTTACTTGGGAAGATATGACAAAGCTAAAAAACATTGAACTGAAGCTGAAAAATTCCGAAAAACGATTTTCCATTATTTTCCATAATACCCCCGTAGCAATGATTTTAAGTAAAATTGACGGAGAAATTATTGATGTAAATAAAGCGTATGAAAATCTTTTCGGTTATTCCCGGGAGGAGTTAGTAGGGCATAAAACCACCGACTTTAAAATCTATATGGAAGTTAAAGACCGTGAGGAAATTATTCAAAAGTTAAATGCTGAAAATCGTATTGTAGGATATGAACTGAAGTTTACGAATAAAAACGATGAAATAATTTACGCTTTATTCAATGTTGTATCGACCTCTATAGACGGGAGTGATTGGTATTTATCGGCCATTATGGATATTACCAATATTAAGGAACTGGAAAAATCTTTAACGCATTCTTTAGAAGAAAAGAATACACTCTTAAAAGAAGTTCATCACAGAGTTAAAAATAATTTGCAGCTGATTATGAGTCTGCTGAATCTACAAAAAAGCATGGAAGAAACGGGGCTGTTAAAAGAACATTTTCAATCGGCACAGGCCAGAATACGGGCAATGGCGCTTGTACATGAGAAGCTTTATAAAAAGGATATCTCTAAAATTTTTATGGATAATTATCTGAATGATTTAATTGAGGATATTCAAGCGTCTTATGAATTTGGAAGAAATGTAAAAATAAACACCGATATAGAAAGTTTGGAAATAAATATTGATGAAGCGATTAAAATAGGATTACTAATTAATGAAATAATCACAAACTCTTTTAAATACGCCTTCCCTAATGGCAGAGACGGTGAAATAAAAGTAGAAATAAAAAAAATAAAAACTTATTCATTAGAAATAAATATTTCCGATAACGGAATAGGACTGCCGGAAGATTTTAATGAACGCAGAAAACATTCAATAGGTTTTCAGCTTCTGGAAACTTTAATAGACGAGATGGACGGGACTTATACTTTAAAAAGCACTCCGGGCTGTTGCTTCAGTATAAATATAATAACATCATCATTAGTATAATTTACTTATTTTCCGCCGGCATAAATCTTTACCGGCATCTAACATAAATTTAAAAAAAAGGCTGCCGAAAAAATTCGACAGCCGCGTTAAATAAATTTTTATCGCTAATTTAAAACCGCCCTGATCTTCCATACCGCCGTTTTGCTCTCCGCCGCCTTGCTTATGTTCTTCATCTTTATAATTATTAAAGTTTAACTTTAAATTCAACATAACCATAGGGCTTTCCCGAGTGTAATGGCTATATGAATAAAAATCGGCTCCTTCGGAAGTAAACTCATACTTTGCCGTTCCGAAAATATCCCGCACCTGCAATGTTAAAGAAAGCAGACTTTGCAACAGATCTTGTTTTACAGCGACATCGCTGCTGAAGTATCCCTTCCAGCTTCCCTGCGATGAAACAGAAGGACTATTGTACCTAACGTTAAATTGCAGCTGAGTGGTGGTTGTAATTTTAAATCCGTTATTAAACCTTGCATTCCAGTTAAAACTGTTTCTTGAAAAAGCTTCGTTACCAATAACTCCTTCAATTTTGTAATTATAAATATTACCCATAATATTTACATCCCAAAGTTTTACGGGATTAAACATCAGCATAAATTCTGAACCTAAAGAATAATCAGTACCAACATTAGCAAAAGATGTTAAAGTTATATTATCGGCGTATACTGAACGAATATGTTCCACTTTATCATGGCTTACTTTATAATAAAAATCATTCGATAATGAAACTTCCCCGAAAAATGTCTGGAAACCTAATTCATAAGAATCTTCAAATTCAGGGTTTAACGCGGGATTTCCTCTTCTTACATTATTTGCGTCCTGCCAAGTTAAAAATGGTTCTAATTCCCATCCATGGGGCCTATCAATTCTTCTGGTATAACTTGCCATTAGTTGAGAACCTTCGGCGAGTTTAAAAGAAGTATGAAATGTGGGGAAGAAATCCCATCTGTCTATTTTGAAATTTTCGCCGGTTTTCTGAAGTTTAATAGTTCTAAAAGTATATTCTCCTCTTACACCACCTTGAAATCCTAAATTTCCCAATTCATTTGAATAAATAGAATATACGGCTAATTCCCTTCTATTATATTTTGTTGTATTACTAAAATCATTTTGAAATATGTAATCATTCACTAACGGATCAAAATCATAAATTCCAGTTGCGTCTTCCGAAATTTCCATTTCTCCCTGCGAACCTGCTTCAAACTTCTGTTTTTCTCCCAGAGGAAGTGTGTAATCCATTTTCCCTCTAAATCTTGTAGATGGGCCATTTTCTGTTGTTTTCTTTCCGTCAAACTGATTACCTTTTCTGATTTCAGCGGAAATTGAGGATTCATCCGAGGCACGATGGCTTTCGAAGAATTCAAGATCCAGCTCATGCCCCTCGGTTTCAAATTTTCTTTGATAATTTAAATTCAACGCATAATAATCACCTGAACGGCTGCGGGACTCATTGCTTATATAAAAGTCCTGCTGCGGCTCTAAAGTTGACCATTGTGTATATTGTAAAGTAGAATTATTACTTCCATCCCGGTTTCCGTATCTTCCGCCGAGACTCAAGTAATCATTACTACTTAAATTGAAATCAATTCCGCCTCTGATACCAAAAGAAATTCTTCCTCTTTCGCGGTCGCCGTCAGAATTTATATAAGAAGTTTTATCGGATAAAATAAACTGCCTTTCGTTTAAACTTGTACCGGGAAAATATCTTCTGTTATAATCTAAACCGAAGTTATAATTTAGAGTGGGAGTTTTATACTCCAACAAAAAATCTCCGCCGTACTTATCATTTACACCGGCATTCGCGTTTACTATTCCGGCAAACCCGCGATTTTTTTCTTTCTTCATTTTAATATTTATTATTCCCGCGTTTCCTTCCGGATCATATTTAGCCGAAGGATTCGTGATAATTTCAATAGTTTCAATTGAACTTGCCGGAATTTGCTGCAGCGCGTCTTGCGCGTCCATTACAGAAGGGCGGCCGTCAATTAGCACCGTAAAACTTCCGCTGCCTCTTAAACTAACATTTCCCTCAATATCAACAGTTACCGAAGGAACGTTTTCTAAAACATCAGCGGCGTTTCCGGAAATGGCGGTAGGAATTTGTGAAACATCAATTACTTTTTTATCAATTTGGTAGCTCATCGGGGATCTTTTATCCTGAACAACCACATTTTCTAAATTTATCGCGGTTGGTTTCAAAAATATTTTCCCTAAATCTTTACTCATATTACTAGGCGGAGTTAAAGAAACATTTTCAATTCTCTTTTTTTCATAACCCATAAATTGAACCTCAACATAATATTTACCGGGACGTACACCGGGAATATTAAATTTACCTTGTTTATCCGATATTCCGCCTGTTACCTGAGAACTATCTTTTAAATTGTAAATAACAACATTAGCGTATTCAACCGGTCCTTTTGTATGATCATCAAAAACAGAACCTGAAATAGTTCCGCCGTTACGCATCCCGGCACCCCTTTGAGAGTAGCCGGTACTTGCTACCATGGCAAAAATAAGAATTAGTAGACTCAATTTATTCAACATGTTTTTTCCTTTTTCATTCTCTTTTTCAGAATCATTATCTAAAAATATTTGACAATAGATATTGGCTTCAGGTTTAATCCGAATCAATTTCTTTTTGCTTAAATATTTTTGACTGTGTTATATAAGAAGTTCATAATTTTTTTTTAATTCAAGTCGTTTAGAAAACGGAATTATACAGGTCATAAATTTGAAAATTCGATAAAATTAACTTGACTCGAAATTCCGATTTCCCATAACTATTACTTAAGAAGAAGCATTTTTTTCGTAAAATTTAAACCTTCGGATTCCAAACGATAAAAGTAGACACCACTGGACAAATTTTTATCCGAAGAATTAAAAATTATTGAATAACTTCCCGCGGGTTTTTCTTCATTAACCAATTCAGCCACTTGTTTACCCAGTAAATCAAAAACTTTAATCGAAACTTTTCCTTCCGCCGGAATAGAATATTCAATAACCGTACTGGGGTTAAACGGATTCGGGTAATTTTGAGAAAGTTCAAAATTTAACGGATGACTATTATTTTCGGCAACTTGAACCGGTTCAGTTTCTTCAAAAGTTACTGTAAAATGTCCGCCTTCACCGGCCGGTAAATGTAATATTCTTTTGTCAGCTTCAAAATCGGTATATAATTCTCCATCTTTTAAAACTTTATTAATTATGTACTTATCAGTATTAAAGGCTATCGGATTTAAATTTATATCTCGATTAATAGTTAAAGGAGAAAATTTATAATGAAGAGTTGCCGGCTGTTTTTTATAAATCAAATTCCCGTAAAGATAAGTGTAATACCCCAACTCAATGGAATGATAAGCTGCTTTCCCGCTGCTCCCTTTTTCATCGCCCCAAATTTGTTTTCCGGTTCTTGTTCTATCAGAATAAACTTCGCCGTATTGATGATCTACAAAAAAATTCATAAAGAAATTAAGAGTTTCATCCGCGGTTTTAATATATTTTTGATTTCCGGTAATATTGTACAACATTAAACCTGCCGTAACCGCTTGTTCCATCTGCCACCAGGCTTTCGCGGTATCCTGCTGCCCCCACATAAGCATTTCGCCGTTTGTGCGGTTAAAATCTTTGTAAGGCCCGCCATATTCATGATCATACCCGTTTTCCCAAACATTGTCGAAAAGCGCTTCCGCGGTTTTTAAATAACTTGAATCGGGAAATAATTGATAAATTCTTCCGAGACACCATGCTGATTTTAAAACGTGCCCCATTATTGTCATTGTCTCGCTTGTATTATAAGCCCAATCGGAAGTATAACTTTCCACAAATCCAATTCTTTGATGAAGCATACTCTCGTAAAGCCGGTTTTTAATATTATCCGCGAGCTGAAGAAGCCGGATTTTATATTTTTCTTCATGTGTCATTAAATATAGCGCAAGAACATGCGTAGTAATAGCGTCTACGGTAGCATTAAAGGATTTTCCGTTTACAGCGGACCAATTATAATTGCCGTAATCATAATAACCGAAATTTACAGAATCGTCATCCCAAAGATTTTCATTACTTTCATAACCTTTCATCATCCAATTCCAATCTAAAGTATCGCCGGTTGCTTCAAAATACGCGGAAATTCCTACTAACGCATAGTGCTGATCGAAAGCGACCTTATCGGAGGACGGATTAATTTTATTCCCCAAATTATCAATTTCGTTTACCCAGCCTTTATTAACTTCGTCCCAAGAATTCGCGTACATAAAATCAAGCGCGTGCCGTGCCATAGTTAAATATTTTTCATTTCCCGTTAACATAAACGCTCTAGTAAAACCGTAAGCGTCGCGGGATTGATTAACAAGATTTTTATTTAATCCCCAGGATGAAATAACCTTCCCGGTGCGGTCAACATTTGTATAAAATCCGCCGTTAACCGAATCATAAACACCTTCCCAAAAGACGGCGCAGCTATCAACATAAGGGATAACTTTTCCCGGAAAATTTAAATAAGGCGAAACCGGAGAATATTGCGAATAACTAATATTAGCAAGAATAAAAAGCAGAAACAGAAAGTTTTTCATTCAAAATACCAGATATTTTTTATAAAAATTGAACTACAAAATTACGATTTTTAACATTAAGAAAAGTTGGTTATAGGAATAAATTTAGATGAAGTGCCGGTTTTTTTCGGCCGGCACTCATTTGGGATTGAAACTATCTATAGCTTAAAGGAGAACCGTAACAATTTAATTTTAAAATTTCTCCCTCACCAGCCCCGAAACCGTATCCTTTATGGGAAACATATAACGCGCCGTCAGGGCCAAAAGTCATCCCGGTCGGAAAAGTTAGACCATTGGCAATGATTGTTCTTGTCCCGTTGAAATTAACTCTTACAATCATACCGGCACCAGGAGTTGGGAAACCATCGGCGGCAGAAGATTCTAACACATACATTCTTTTTAATTTATCGAATGCTATTCCTAAAACAGTAGTAAAACCTCTGTTCGTAACAATCGATTGTCCCCAAGGAGTAACTAAATAAATATTAGAACTTCCGGTTTGAATTGGGAAAGTATTTAAATTGCCAACATAAAAGAACGGAAATAAATCACCTCTATTGGCTAATGCAGTCGGCACTATATGACCGAAAGACCTGGAAAGATCAAAGACTCTGCTGATATTTCCGGATCCGTTAACTCTAACTAATTCACCATGATTGGGTTCAAGAGCGTAAAGCTGATTTCGGACTTCAATCATACTGTACCATGTTCCGTCAGGCTCAAAATCATCTTCCTCGTTAACTGCTGTAGGATGATTTTGCTGCCAATTGCTTAAATCAGCCATAACATTCCAAGTACCGTTAGAATGTGCTTTAATAATTGAAGACGGAATATCCGCAACGCCGTGTGAACATCCCGCATTGATTAATACAAACAAGTTATGATGAATAAACGCGACATCCGCCGGGCCAACAACATCGCCCATAGCAGAAACCGCAGAAGGAAGATTATCAAGGACAGTATTAACATTACCTTGCATATCAATCCTTGCGACCTTGCCGGTCATTCCGCTGCTATAAGGCCCTATCGGCGGCACTACTTGTTCACAAGTACCTACGGTCATATCAGTACCTCCGGTACCTGCTTCCGCAACATATAAATATCCATCGGGGCCAAATTTTAATCCTCTTGGAGAATCAAGTCCCGTTGCGAAAACTGTTGATGGCACTAACGCTATTTTTTCAACTGTCGCTGATTCATCTAAATTTTGGGTAGGCAGAGGGGTTTCGTCTTTACATGACTGGAAAAGAAACAATAAAAGTATAATTAAAACCGCATTAAATCTAAACATCATCTTCATTGGGTCCTCCCAACTTATCTCAACATTTTTAAATATCCGTAATTTTATCATGACTTCCGCAGTATTCGAATTTTGTAAGACTATCGGTTAACCGATGTTACAAGATTTATAAAATACGCAACACCTCCTTCTTAATAAAAAGAAAATTAAATACTATTTATAATTGAAGAATTTTCAGCAGAGAAGATTTGAACTTAATCTGAATGGACAATAAAAATCAGACCTTATTAAATAGGATTTTAATCTAAGGAATCAATTAAATATTGTCAATTTATATTTTACTGCTCCTGTCATAGAAGCTCAAGAATTAAATCGGTACTTTTAACAATTTCCGGGAAAACAGTTACGATTAGTTGTTTGTTAAATAAATGAAAGCTCCGAACAACCCGTGATGGCTAAGTGAAATAAGAATTTTAGATTTAGTTTTTGAATTTATTACGGCCGGGACACCGAATTTATCCTTTACAATATTAAAAAGTTTCTCATCCTCATTAGAAATGGAAGAAATTTTTTTTAGAATCGCGGAATAAATCTCTTTATGCTGTGTTTTATAATCTGCCTTCGAAAAAATAATTTTTTCCACATTAATTTTTTCACAAGAGATATCAGTTTCAAAAAAAGCGTATGTGGAGATAAAACTCTCTCCGACTATACTTTCTGTTTTAATTGTTGATTCTTTAAAAGAAACCTTACCGGTGCCATTTTTAATAATTACACAATTAAATTTTCGGGGTGCGATAAACCTGCCGGGATATTTTCTTGCATAAGCTTTATAAGCACTTTCCTTCATACTCCACAACAGCCAAACGGTTTTATCCGAATCATCAGAATTATAAATAATTTCTTGTTCTTGCGAGGTAAATATTTTTTCTAGAAAACCCTTTCTTTTCCACTTATTTTTTTCGGCGGAAAAAGCAATATCAACAACATCATTACCGATCATTTTGAATTTATTTTTTCGCTAATAATATTTATTGCGGCACCCACTGTTATCATTTTCTCCATCGATTCATTATCAATTTCAATATCGTATTCAGATTCAATATCCAAAATAACATCAACAATGTTGGAAGAATTTATTTTTAAATCATCAAAAAAATTAGTCGATTCGGAAATATGCTCTACAGCTTCCTGATCTTGAGCATAAGGTTTTATAATATTTTTAACTTTAGATAATATTTCTTCTTTACTCATAATTTCTCATTCATATTTTTTAAAAATTACACATGTATTTACATCGCCGAAACCAAAACTTGCTTTGGCGATTATATTTAATTTAGTAGGATTAGTTAATTCTCTAACGATTCTGTTTTCATCTATTAAAGCAGAAATTTCCGGATGAACATCCTGACAATTTATTGACGGATATAAAAATTGCTCATCTAATTCTAAAACAGCGGCTACACATTCAATAGCTCCGGAAGCGCTGATGCAGTGTCCTGTCATAGATTTTAAAGCATTTATAAACGGAAAACTATTCCCTTTTCGATTTAATGCTTCAGTCCAGTTTCTTATTTCATCCGGATCCTTTATTGTAGCGGTTAAATGTCCGTCAATCGCGTCAATATCAAGCGGAGATATACCCGCATCCAAAACCGCTTGATTAATACATTTCTGAACCGCGTAAGGGTTTGCCGCTGTCATGGTACCGCCGTTTCGCTGTCCCCCCGAATTTACCGCGCCGCCCAAAACTTCCGCGTAAATTTTAGCGCCTCTATCAAGCGCGCTGTCCAATGATTCTAATAAAACCGCACCGGCACCGCTTCCGGGAATAAATCCCGCCGCAGAAGCGCTCATCGGGCGCGATGCTTTTTCCGGAGTATCATTATTTTTGTAATTTAGAACTCTCATTGAATCAAAACCGCCCCAAGCATAAGGGCCATAATCGCCTGTACCGCCGGCAATCATTCTTTTGGCTTTCCCCGATTTAATTCGGTCAAAAGATAATAATAAAGCTTCCGTACCGGTAGCGCAAGCCGAAGAATTTGTTGTTACTTGATTCCCGAGCCCGATCATCCCGCTTAAATAAGCGCTGACACCGCTTGTCATCGTCTGCTGGACAGTTGTGCTTCCCAAGCGACGAACTTGTTTACCGTCAATATTTATAATTGCTTCATGCATTTTTTCAACACCTGAAATGCCCGCGCCGAAAATTGTACCGCTTTCCCAATCAGGTTCATTCCCTTCTAAAATACTTAATCCGGCATCGTTCCAAGCGTCAATTCCCGCGATGCAGCCGTATAAAATTCCTGAACTTTTAAAATGCATCAATTGTAAAGGATTAAAGTATTTTTCACGCAGTTCATCGGGAACAAAAGGAATTCCTCCCACGCGGCATGAGAATTTTAATTCTTCTAACTCCTTTAAATATTTTATTCCCGACTTACCTTGTTTTATAGCTTTTTTAAAATCCTGTATTCCTACACCATTTGGGGCAACAACACCTAATCCTGTTATAACAACTCTAGTATTCATGCATTCCTTTCGCAGAAATCATTCCCGAAATCATCCCTTTACAAACCATATCATCTTCATTTTTCAGCATCTTTACATTACATTTTAATTTTCCGAATCGGAAATAAATCTTTTCTGAAATCACTTTAACTTTTTCACCCGGAAAGACAGGAAGATAAAACTCTACTTCGGTTGAAGTCATTGCAATTTGAGGAAAAATATTTTCTTCTAATTGATTTCTGAGTAAAAATATTCCCAGGCAGACCAGGCCAATTTGAGCCATAGTTTCAGTAAGAATCACACCCGGAGTAACCGCAAAATTTTTAAAATGCCCTTTATAAAAATATTCATCATGTTTAAAAGTATAATAACCGGTAACAGAATTTTCATTTAACTGTTCAATTGAATCAACAAATAAAAAAGGTTTAGAATAAGGCAGTATTGAAATAATTTCATTTTTGTTCATAAATTACGCAATATGCTCTCCCCCGTTTACGGGAATTACCGAGCCGTTTATCCAACCCGCTTCATCTAAACATAGCAGATAAACCGCATTGGCAACATCTTCGGGAGTTGTTAATCTGTTAAAAGGATTTCGCAATTTAGCAAACTTAGCCATCTGCTCATGTCCCGGAATCATTCTGAATGATTTTGTATCCGTAACACCGGCTTGAATACAATTTGCTTTAATTCCAAATGGAGCGAACTCCAACGCTATATTTCTTGTTATTGCTTCCAGCGCTGCTTTAGCGGCTGATACAGCACCGTAATTTTTCCAGGCTTTGCTATTTCCTTCACTTGTAAAGCTGATAATTCTGGAATCTTCCGAAAAAAGATTATTCGTGAATATTTCATTTGTCCAATCGAAAAGGCTAATTGCCATTGCTTCAATGGTTAAACGGAAATCATCATTTATTAGACTCTTTCCTTCAACGGATATCATTGGTTTTAAATTACCTTTAGCGATGCTGTGAATTAAAGTTCTTACTTTGCCGTTTGTTCCTAATTTCCTTTTTAGTTCCGAAATAATAAGCATTCTTTTTTCGGGATTTAAAGCATCAAGATTATAAGAAATAAAATCAATATTTAGATTCCTAATCTCCTCATAATCTCTTTCAATTTCCTTTAAGGCAATTTTGCTGTCTCGATGAACTATGCAGATATTCATTCCATGTTTAGCTAATTTTTTAGCCGCAGCTAAACCAAGTCCGCTTGAACCGCCCAAAATAAGCGCCCAATAATTTTTTTGTTCAAATTCTTTTAGCATTTATTAATTTTGATTTTTAGGTTAAGCAACAGTTTAAGAAATAGCTATTTCTTTTGATCATGAAGATAAAAAATCGAGAATTGATTAACAATAACTTCATTTGAAAGATGTGAGATGAAATTAAAATTTATACACAAGTAAAATTAAATGTAGAGTAGCTATTAAAATTATTCTTTGTTACTTTTTGAACAACTAAAAATAAACGGTAACTACCAAATTGCTTCCTAAAAATGATTTACAAGCTTTTCGAAATTCTTTAATCCACAAATAAATTGTAGGTGAAAAATGCAGGATCAGATTCTTTCCGTTTTGAATTCAATAAGCGCTTTCGTATGGGGCCCGCCGATGCTGATTTTATTGGTCGGTACCGGTGTTTATCTAACTTTTTTATTAAAAGGATTGCAATTCCGCAAACTGCTTCATTCACTTTGGCTGGCATTAATTAAAAGAAAAGATGACGGCGATAACCCGGGAGATATTTCTCATTTTCAAGCTTTAATGACGGCTCTGGCCGCAACAGTCGGAACCGGAAATATCGCGGGTGTCGCCACCGCTATAGCCGTCGGCGGACCGGGAGCTTTATTCTGGATGTGGATTACAGGTTTATTCGGAATGGCAACAAAATATGCTGAAGCTGTTCTTGCGGTTAAATATAGAGAAGTAGATAAGAACGGGGAAATGAGCGGCGGACCCATGTATTATATTTCTAAAGGTTTAAACATGAAGTGGCTGGGAATTATTTTTGCCGTATTCGCTTCTATCGCGGCCTTCGGAATAGGTAATATGGTTCAGTCAAATTCGGTTGCCGACGCGGTTCAGCATTCATTTAATATCCCAATGTGGGTTACCGGAATTGTTTTAACCATAGCAACCGGTTTGGTTATTTTAGGGGGAATAAAAAGTATCGGGCGCGTAACAGAAATTCTTGTTCCTGTTATGATAGTTTTTTACATGCTCGCGGCGCTTGTAGTTGTTGTAATTCATTTTAATCATATTCCTTCTGTATTCGCAATGGTTTTAAGAGAGGCTTTTACCGGAACCGCCGCTTCCGGAGGATTTGCCGGAGCTACTGTTATGATGGGTATTAGAATGGGAGTGGCGCGCGGAGTATTTTCTAATGAATCCGGTTTAGGAAGCGCTCCTATTGCCGCAGCCGCCGCACAGACTAAACATCCTGTTACTCAAGCACTTGTCTCAATGACTCAAACTTTTATTGATACAATTGTTGTCTGTTCTTTTACGGGTTTCGCCATTTTGGTTAGCGATGTATTTACAACCGGTTCTACCGGCGCTCCTCTTACTTCCATGGCTTTTACTACCGCTATGCCGGGAGAATGGGGCGGAATTATAGTTTCCCTCGGAATTATATTTTTTGCTTATTCTACTATATTAGGCTGGAGTTACTACGGCGAGAAATCACTTGAATTTCTACTCGGAGCTAAAGCTGTTAAACCTTACCGAGTTTTATTTGTACTAGTTGTTTTTTTAGGAACCGTCGCGCGACTGGATATAGTATGGGCTTTTGCTGATATAATGAACGCTTTAATGGCGCTGCCTAATCTTATCGCGTTACTTGGCTTGGGTGGAATTGTAGCTGCGGAAACAAAAGATTATTTCGGTTCTAAATAATTTTAGAATTTAATTCTGATGAGACTGTCGTGTAAAAAAATTATTCAGTATAGTTTTCTAAGGCAGTCTCATTTTTATTAAAGCAATATAAAATCCTCCGTCCACAGAAATTATTTGTCCGGTAATCTAGGCTACATATTCTGAAGAAAGATTAATAATCCAATCAGCAACTTCTTCAGGATCTCCGCTCCTTGCAAGAGGATCATTTCCTTCTCTTTTAATTTTATTTTTTTCTAACACAATTTCGGGCATGCCGGTACTGATCTTGAAGATTATATGGTAAATGATTTCTTGTATTATCACTGCAAAGTATATTAGAAGAAACCAATCTACTGGCTCTTTTCATCAAAGAATGGTTACTTCCATGTATTAGTTTATATGCACAGGATGAACAAGTTCACAGTTCAGAAGATAAGAAACAATTATTTAATAAAACACATTCAATAATTTTTAAGAAGTGAAATTACAGAGCTTGAAAAACGAAGTTCATCTCTTTCCAAAACAGATGCAAAATGGCTTGATGAATTAAGAAGCGCAGAAATAGAATGCAGAGAATATGACAAGCTAATGAAAGACTACGCGGACAAACAAATAGAAATCGATTTAGATGACGGTGTTAAGGTTAATTATGCAAAATTTGAAGATATTGTAACGGAAATTTAGGATTTAGCCTAATTATTCATAAAGGTTTATTAGGGTATTGCCTTATATTATAGTTGTGATTGTTTGGGTATATCCTTGTTTTAGTGAGCAATAAATAAGGGTTTAGCCTAATGAAAAACTTAAATAACGCGTTAATGATTGAGCAGCTTGATAAAAAGCTTTCAAAATTTGCTTTAATCGATAGCGATATAACTCCGGGTGCCAGATGGATTAAATCTATCCGTACGGCGTTAAACATTTCGCTCGTTCAATTTGCTAAAATGCTTAATAAGCTGAGGTATAATCCATTATTGGGCTAAGCCGCAAAGGGACTTAGCTCTGTTATTTGTAATTTCAATAGTTGTTTTAATAGAATTGTTTTTCTGTTTCGAGGCTGCCGGAGTTGATTTCACTTCCCCTTCTTTTTTTTAATTTCCGGATGTAGTTATTTATCTATTTATCTTTTTATAAAAATAATTGTTGCTGTTTTATATTAATAATGTTAGGTTAAAATGTTTTTGCTTGAGGGCTTCTGAATAATATAATAATGGGGGAAGCAAATCTAATTTCCTTCCCAAGATTTTTTTAAAACAAGACTAAGAAGAATATGTGAAATGAGTTTTTTGTGACTCACGTGGCGAAGCTGTGTTTGATTAGAAAAGTTGGTCTTAATCATGGATGGCAAAAAAATTAGATGAAGAAGAAATTTTTAGTTATTGTGGCTGAAGAAATGCAAATTAAACACTACAGCCCAAGAACCATTCAAGCTTATACAAGTTGGATAAGAAGATTTATAATTTTTAATAAGAAAAGGCATCTGGCGGAGATGGGAAAAACAGAAGTTCAAAATTTTCTAAATTATTTGACACTACAAAAAAATGTTTCATCCGCACATTCCGCTTTTATCAAAATAATATTTGAATAAGTAAAATAAATTTAAGAAGTTAGATAGAGTGAGAAAAATAAAAACAAGAATAATATTTATAGAAATTATAATAAATAACGCTCCGCAAGCAAATGCGGAGATTCAGTATAAGTAATAGTTAGGCTTTTAACAAAATTAAGAGGTAATAAATGGAACTGTCCGCATTAACAGCTTTTGGCTTTTATATTAATGGAGCTCTTGGTTCTGGAAAATATAATGATATTTCAATCCAAGAGGTTAAATCTCAATTAGAAAATCATAATTTATTTACTTTCCTAGAGCAAAAACTAGGAATAGATGTTGACACTTCCCATCTTTCTAGTGAAGACAAAGAAGAATTGGCAGAAGAATGGCTGGATATATCTATGGCGATTAATGAAGTAGTAAATTTTGTGTTGATAAAAACGGTTTAGCTTTAATTACAGCTTATATTTTTGAAAGCTTACAAAGAAGATTTAAAAATCTTTCATAGTCAGATTTTAATATCCTAAAATGGAAGAAAAATTATTAAAAGTAATTAAAGATAATTTAGAGTCCTATATAAATGGGAATTCTTATTATGAACTTTCTAAAGAAATACATTCCTCTTTTAAAAATGGGTCTGGCTTTAGATACATTTGGATGGGCAGAATATTATCAAAAAAACTTTAAAATTATTTCCTCAGAAAAATTAGAAACCATTTTTAACGCTTATACTTCTTGTTATTACTGTGCAAAAAATTATGAATTTTATTTACAAAATAAATTAAGCAGACCCTATTGGCTTTATAATATTATATCTGAAAATTGTAATTCAGAACCTTGCTCAAATTTAAGGGGAAAAGTATTCCATTGCGAGAATGCAATATGGGATAAGTTTTTCCCTCCCAACCATCTAAAATGCAATGCATATATAACTGCGTTAACAACAGACGAAGTAGAAGGAAAAAATCTAATTATTTTAGACGAGTTTAATTTTAAACATCCATATCCTGAATGGGCATTTAATCCATCCCAAAAGGATTGGAAAGAATTTATTAGCAACTTAATAATTGGTTATTTAAAAATTCAATAGAAAAAATTTAGAATATATTTCAAGTTATATTTATATGTTGTTTTAAGTAAAAGCCTAACCAGTGGATGAACTCATTCAAGTTGAGGTGTAAGAAGCATTCCAAAGCGTTTAGCTTGTTTTTTTGTAAATATTTCATTTGACGTTCTTTGATTTTTTGTTCGTATTGTTTAATTCCCTCTTCGGCAAACTCGATTCCCTTTGTCATAACATTATAGAAGATAACCGCTATTTTTCTTGCTGTTGCTTTGATAGCTGTAAGCGGACCTTTACGAGATTTTATTCTGTGATAAAAGGAAGTTAATAATAATGTGTGTTTACTTTGAGCAATGGCTTGTGCTCCCAGCCGGAAGATTTGTCCGGCAGAGGTAGCACGAGCTTCGGAACAAGACTCAAGCACGGGCACTTAGAGCACCAATCCGCTGATCCGCTACATTTACTTGTTAAGTGATTATTGGTAAGTTCATTAATTAAAAACTTGATGGCAATGCCATCATTGTGGACTCAAGCCGACAGCGATTTCGCTCCCGGCAATTTTGGGGTTTTTAAGTGTGTCTTACTGTGAACCCTTTATTACAAAGGAAGCAGCAGAGTTTTTGCCAAAGGTTAATTGAGATTTCAACGGCGAATACAATTTTATCCGGAGATAGAGCAGGGATAATAGAATTAAGTTTATGAAAAAGTTCTTTATGAAAACCAGTAAAATTATTGCTAAATTTGAAGGTGTTGCCAATAGGTACACCGACAGAATCGATGATAACGGCTTGATGTTTTTTCTTAGCCGGATCAATACCTATAATAGTTTTCCCGTTTATGAAGTGTCTTTTTGCTTCGAGAGATTTAGAGTTCATAGTAATACTCCTAAAAATTTTTGGGTGGTTAAACAAAAATTACTCTTGTAAGATAGAAATCGTTATATGGCTTGGAAGAAAACAAAGACATTGAAATAAAACTGTTTAAAGACTATATTTAGTTCGCAAAATAAGAGAATATTATGAAATTAAGTGAATCGGTAAAATCAATAAGCTATTTGAAAGCAAATGCGGCCCAATTAGTTGAGGATGCTAATAAAAACAGAAAAACTTATGTCATTACACAAAACGGTGAAGCCAAAGTTGTTGTACAAGATATCAAAGCCTACGAAGAAACTCAAGAAACACTTGCATTGTTGAAAATCCTATCTATGAGTAGTGGAAATATTGAGAAAGGCAAAGCAAAAGGAATAAAGGAGACATTTTCAGATATACGAAAAGAATTGGGGATAAATAAAAAATAATGAATTATAAGCTATTGATAGATCCATTAGCAAAAACGGACATAATAGATATCTATAACTATGTTGCTGAGAACGATTCAATAGAAAACGCTAATAGATTATTAACTAATCTAGAAATAACATATCAAAAATTAGAAAAGCTTCCAACAAGAGGGAACATCCCACCAGAATTAAGAAATACCGGAATAAGAAAATATCGAGAGATTCATTACAAACCATATAGAATAATATACGAAGTAATAGATAACGAAGTATATGTACATTGCATATTAGATGGAAGAAGGAATATGCAAGAAATACTCGCTAATAGATTGCTGAGATAAAAAAGCCATATAACCATGCGTTTGTACCCGACCGCGATGACGCGGTCGGTGAGGTTAACGTCCTTGGCATATTGCTCAGTATCGGCGAACTTGTTCAAAGTTATCGGACCTTGCAATCACTTTTCAGATTATCGGCAGTTCAATTCTAATTGGCATTCTTGTTTTGGGCGGCGGGTAAAACGCGCCGCGTTATATGGCTAAAGTAGAATTTTAAAATTATTTCAATAATAAATTTTAATTTATAATAGAGGGAATATTGGGAAATTGTAAATATTGTGGTAAACCTGCAGGTTTTCTAAACAAAAAACATTCTGAATGCGAAAATTTGCATTTACAGGGATTGGACAATATTAAAGAAATGATAAAAGCATTTATTCACAATGACCAACCTGTAGGAACAATTGATTCCCGCTTATCGATTTTAGAAAATAATTATTTTGTTTATCAAAAAGAATCCTTAATTCAAATAATTAATTCAATCAAAGATGAAATTAACCTATTGCTGAATACTAAAGAAATGCCTGAAAATGTAATAAACAAAATCATTACTTTAAAAAATTTCCTTGGTTCTAAATATATAGATACAATTAATAAAGAATTTGATAACGAAAAATTTTCCGAAAATCAAAAAGCAAATATAGGAGGTAGAAATTTAGAAATATTGCAGATAACAGATTCAATGATGTTAGTAAAAGATTTAGAAAGTAATCGCCTTGAAGTTGTACATACAAAAGACAGTATTGAATTTTTGTTGAATAAATATTCTGATTCATCATATAAAAAATTTAAAGAATATTTATTTAATCAATTGATTACATATTCAAATGAATTACTAATAGAAAAAACAAATCCAGAATTGCTGGAAAAAGAAATTCTAATTAGACTTAAAAATTACGATTTAAATGAACAACAACTTAAGTCAATTATTCTTAAATCATTAGGAAAATATATCGAAAACTTACTTGAAGATAATCTTATAAATAAAGATACAGAAGAATATACTTTAGCTGTGAAGAAATATTTCTCTTTTAATCAGGAAGAAATAGATGAAAACGGTTTTTATACACAATTTGTAAAATCATTTGTTATACGAGATATTTTGGAAGGTAAATTGCCTAAAAGATGTAACGTAACAAATAAACTTCCATTTAACTTGCAAAAAAATGAATCTCTAATTTGGTTGATAAATGATGTAAAATATTATGAAGAAAAAGAGAAACGTGAATATATAGGAGGTCATCAAGGAATAAGTATTAAAATCGCTAATGGTTTTTATTATAGAGCTGGTGCATTTAAAGGTAAACCAATAAGTACTATTGCTAAAGATTATATTTCAAATGAACTGAAATACTGAACGAAATTATGAGCAACGTTTTTAAGGTTTTCTTGTTTAACAATTGCTCCGGATGAATCGACAGTGGTTAGATAAGAAGTAAGTTTATGTAGATCTATGCCGGTGTAATACATTTGATACCTCCAGAATTTTTAAGTTTTGAATGTTTACAAAATTAACATTTTACTTATTGGAAATATCAAGCCAATCAAGCGGACAGCGAAATGTCCGTCGGCGAATTTATAATTTTCGGGTTTGGTGGCTTCGTTCAAATAACTTGTTCAAGGTGTTACCGTTAAACAAAATATTTTAAAATCATCGGCATTGTAGTTTTAAGCTAAGCGGCTGTTCTGGGCTGCGGCTTATGCGCAATGTCGTTAGGCTTTTTTGCCAAAATCTTAAGATGAAATGGCACGGGCAATGTCTTTTTTAGAGGTTCCAAGAGCTAATAATGATCTGATAATTAAATCAAGTGATACTGATGGATCGCCGGTTTCTAATTTTGCTACTCTTGATTGGCTGGATTTTATTATTCTAGCCAATTCAACTTGTGTCAATTTACGTTCTGTTCGTACTCTTTTTAGGTTTGCACTTAATTTAAGTTTTAATTCTATATATAAAGCTTCTTCGTCAGTTAAGCCTAAGAAGTCTTTAGCAGTTCCAAACATCCATCCTTTTTTCTCAAGTTTTTTTTGTTTTTCTTTATTCATTATCATACTCCTTAATTCTCTTTTTACAAACAGCTATTATCTTTTTAGGCGTTTGTTGCGTTTTCTTACTAAATACTTCAAGAATAATTATAGCATCATTATCAATTCTATATATAATTCGCCAAGTAGTATTTTCATCATTAATTCTAAGTTCATGACAATTCTTACCAATGCTTGGCATCGGTCTAGAATGTGGCATTGTCAAAGATTCTCCCATTTGAAGAAGCCTAAAAAGAAATCCTGCTTCCATTCTTGCATAAGAAGAAAAAGGAGGAGTTTTAATTTCTCCATGCAACCAAACGAGAGGTTTATTTTTAATTTCCATTGATACTAATATATGTCAAATTTGACATATATACAAATATTTAATTAAAAAAGCCTAACATCTTTAATAAGTAAAAAGGTACTGTGTTTAAAATCAATACACATTCAGTAAAAAAATATTTCAAAGAACTGTAACAAAACGTACGTTTTCCGGGAGGCGGTTTAATTAATTGCTTACAACTAATTTTCTATTCTTTTGTTTATAATCATGAATATACTCTGTATCATTTTTCCATAAAGTATAAATAAGAACAAGTAATTTTCTGGCCACAGCAATAAGTGCAGCTTTTTTATTTTTCCCTTTTGATACTAAGCGAGCAAATGTTTCTTTCATTTTTTCGTTGTGTTTGCATGCAGTCATTGCGGGCATAAATAGAGCTTTGCGGATAAATCTATTACCTTTCTTTGATATAGTGGTTTTACCTTTTTTCTTTCCGGATTCGTTAAGAACGACATCAAGCCCGGCATAACTTGTAAGCTGATTGAGGTTTTTTACATGTTCAAAACAACTGGTTTCAGCAAGAACGGTAATGATAGTAATTTCGCCAACGCCTTTGATGGTTGACATCTTCTTAAGTTTGTCATTAAGTGATGAATTAGTCTTAAAAAGCTCTCTTATTTTATTCAGAATTTCATCTATCTGTCTATTGAGTTCTTTTAACAATCTTCGTTTGCGTTTGATAGTATCTTTATCTTTATAGTGAGCGTATTGTTTAGCATGAATCTGATTTTTTATTTCAGTAATTAGAACCTTTAAGGAATAATACTCTCTGGAGAGTGCTTTAACTGTTCTTATAAAGGGTTCGGGCGGAGACCAGGGCGTAAGTTTTCTCTCCAGGGCAAAGCGTGTAATAACCATAGCATCAATAGGATCAGTCTTGGATTTAGTTTCTAAAGATTTAGCATAGTTCCTAATTTTGTTGGGTAAAACAATAACAACCCGAAAAGATTTTTCATGAAGGAAATAAGCAAGGTCCTCATGATATACACCGGTAACTTCCATTACAAATGTTAGAGGAAGACTATCAGATACTTTATTAGTTAAGGCCCATTTTAGAAACTTCTTAAAACCATTTAAATCATTTTTAAACTTTTCTGATCTAGAGATGGATAGTTCCTGGGAGGGATCAATAGTTCCAAAGCAGGCTTCAAAATCGTCCATGGATACATCAATGCCAATTGTTTGCTTTAAGATATTCACAATAAAATTCCTTAAGTTAAAGTGGATAAAAAATGATTTGGCAGCTTCATAATCTTTACTCGTATTGTTACACGGGATTCCGAAAGGAGAACTGCTAACGTTCTTCAAGGATCTCTAAGTACTGTACAGACTTTAGTGAAGCGGTAAGACATAGGGAGGAAAACCTTTTTAACGATATATTCGCGTAGAATTATCTAGTCAATAGTCCTTCTCCTATGTCTTGCCAAATTGTTTTAACAAAATAGAAATAATGTTTCTCAAAGGTACGAGTCAATAGGGTAAAAAAATACCTTAACAAAATATTTTGTTTTAAAAAAGTTCATTGATAATCCGGTCTACAGTTATTTAGTACTTAAACAACAATTAATACCTCAATATCAGTTAGGTTGTACTATGGCAACCAAACCTCTTTTCGGACTTATCCCATTTAGTAATGGGATTGTCCCGATTAAACGGACTATTCCAGATATTTTATAGGCAAGCGCATCACTTCCCAATCCAGCGCAGCGATTATAAACAAACCGGCAATAGGAGAAAAAATTTTTAGCATCAGCGAACCGGTTTATATCATCAACTTCCAGCAGAATTGTAAAAGCGTTCATCTTCCCTATTCCCGGAATCCAGAGCAGACGCTGTATATCATCGTTCGGAATGAGAAAAGGATAGAGCTGCTTTTCTAGATCAAGCATTTGTTCATTTAATAGTTCTTCTACTTCAGATAGTTGGTCATATTGAAATTTAGGAATACCGGTAAGCTGAGTTGGTGTATCGTAATTATATTTTGCTAAAAGAAGGTGCATAGAATTTGTAATGGAGGTATGCCTTTGAACTATTTTAAGTCTTGCTCTTAGAGCATCACAAAGCAGACGGTTTTCTGCTGAGATTTTATGTGCTGCCGGGATATAATCCATACGGAGAAGCTGAGCCAGTGTATGAGAATCAACTTTATCGGTTTTAACTTTAGCATAAGCAATAGCTTTAACATATTTAGCGTGAGCAAGTATTAAAGGTATGTTCATAGAAGTTAAAAGGTCATTCAGCCAATACCATGTCATAGTGGATTCAACTGTGGTTAGGTGTTCACCCGGCATTGAACTGAAATACTGAACGAAATTATGAGCAACGTTTTTAAGGTTTTCTTGTTTAACAATTGCTCCGGATGAATCGACAGTGGTTAGATAAGAAGTAAGTTTATGTAGATCTATGCCGGTGTAATACATTTGATACCTCCAGAATTTTTAAGTTTTGAATGTTTACAAAATTAACATTTTACTTATTGGAAATATCAAGCAACTTCTAATGAACTCATTCAAGTTGAGGTGTAAGAAGCATTCCAAGCGTTTAGCTTGTTTTTGTAAATATTTCATTTGACGTTCTTTGATTTTTTGTTCGTATTGTTTAATTCCCTCTTCGGCAAACTCGATTCCCTTTGTCATAACATTATAGAAGATAACCGCTATTTTTCTTGCTGTTGCTTTGATAGCTGTAAGCGGACCTTTACGAGATTTTATTCTGTTGTCCGGCAGAGGTAGCACGAGCTTCGGAACAAGACTCAAGCACGGGCACTTAGAGCACCAATCCGCTGGTCTGCTACATTTACTTGTTAAGTGATTATTGGTAAGTTCATTAATTAAAAACTTGATGGCAATGCCATCATTGTGGACTCAAGCGGACGCCGTCCGTTAGCCAACGGATCGCATTTGGCAATTTTGAGTTTTAGAGTTAGTCATTCCGGTTCTGGGGAGTAATTCAAAGTAGTCCTCCTAATTAATTAACTTGTAAACTGTACTTACGAGAAAGTTAAACATCCCGACAAGTCGGGACTAAATTTGCGGTATTGTTTTTTAAGTGGCGTTTCAGTTTTGGGGCGCCGCTTTTCGGCAATGCCGTTAGCTGCTAAAATATATTTGTGTAAGTTTGAGTAATAATGTGTATATTAAAATATTAAATACACATACAAATAATTGGTAAAATTATGAGAACTAATATTGTAATCGATGATAAACTTATGTCTACCGCTCTTAAAATTTCTGGATTGAAAACCAAAAAAGAAGCGGTTGAAGAAGGATTAAGATTGTTAGTGAAAGTTAAAAATCAAAGCAAGCTTAAAAAGTTCCGTGGAAAATTGAAATGGGAAGGCAACTTAGAAGAAATGAGAATAGATAAATGATATTTGTGGATTCTTCAGTGCTAATTGACTATTTCAACGGAACAGAAAATTGGCAAGTTGAGAAATTAGATGAATTATTAGGGAAAGAAATAGTTGTAATTGGTGACTATATTTTGGTTGAAGTTTTACAAGGCTTTAAAAAGGACAAGGAATTTGAGACTGCCCAATCAGTGCTAAATTATTTCCCATGTTTTAATATGCTTGGAGAAGAAATAGCAATCAAATGTGCAATAAATTATCGTAAACTAAGAAAAAAGGGAGTAACGATAAGAAAAACTATCGATGTTATAATAAGTACCTTTTGCATTGAGAATGACATTCAGCTACTTCATAATGATAAAGATTTCTTCCCATTCGAAAAACACTTAGGCTTAAAAACAGTATCTCTAAAAAGCAGCTAATCAGTTATTCCGATTAAAGTCAACAAAGTTTTTTGAAGTTGGATAAAATATTATAGTTGTTTTCGAGGCGCAGTTATCCCGAAAAGACAAAATGGTCTTTGAAAAATTAATGATATTTTATCTTTCCTATTTGAGGGGAACAGATTCTGATCCCGCAAGTAAGAATGTTATTCCTTTTGGGACTTTTTTTGTTCCTCTCTCCTTTTGTTTTATTTTTTAGATACGGGCGCCAACGAATGACAATACAAAACATGAAATGTTCAATATATATAGCGACCAGTGCTGACGGTTTTATCGCAAAACCGGATGGAGGTATCGACTGGTTACTTAGATCAGAGTATGATAGCGGTGCGGAAGATATATTGGGCTAGATATTTCATAGCGTGAGAACCGCTGCCTACCGGGATGGAGTTTACAATCCACTCTCTGTTCCATACTTCCGGAGGTATTTGGTTGAAGATAAGCGGATTTTTCTTTTTCAGTCCATCGCGGAATTTAGCTTTGAAAATAACTGAGAGGGCTTTTACCGGGAAAAGAAATTTATCGTTAGATTTTATCCATTTATTTTGCTGTGTATTTAATCCGCCGCCGGTAATTATGTAGTGGATGTTGCATCTACTATGGTGCCTTTGCCAACTATTAGATTTTGTGATTTTAATTGTTTGTTAAACTCTTTAAACAATATTTTGTCTAAACCTAAGCGAGAAAACATTTCACGATATCTGCAAATTGTTGTTTCATCAGGTATGCTGTCTTCGCTGCTGAGTTCAAGAAATATTTGGAAACTTCTCCTATCGGCTATTTCTTCCTCTAATCTGGGATCGGAAAGATTATAGATGTTTTGAAGAATAAAACATTTTACAATTACTACTAGGTCAATTGTTTTTCTACCGGCCGGGGAGTTATTCTTTTTCTGTTTGGCAATTCTTTCTTCTATAGGAGTGATAAGTTTCTTCCAATTTATACTTGTTCTTATTATCTCTAAGGCTTGTTTGCTTTGAGTTTTTATATGTTTACTAAACTTTTCATTGGCTGCTGAGGTAAATAAATCTACATTATGGATTTTATTGCTTCGCATCTAGTCTCTCTTTTTTTTCGCCAATGATATTTAAAGTTCTAATTAATGTCAATTAATTTTTCAGAGGTTTCTAATTAATTTGGAATTTTTATTTGGTGGCTAAAGGAAAAAATGAGTTATTGTATTTATTGCAAAGGAAATATTATTTAAAATAAAAAGCCTAGAGATGGGGGAAACTCTAGGTTTGCTCGTTTAATTTCCAAGGGAGGCGTTTATCTCTCCTTGAAATGAACTTAACGCAGATTATAATTTTTACGGTTGAGTGATTTTAAAACAGAAAAAGCCGCAATATCAATTTAAATTGCAGCTTTTTAATGTGCCCGAAGGGGGACTCGAACCCCCACCCACGTACATGGACTAGACCCTGAACCTAGCGTGTCTACCAATTCCACCATCCGGGCAGTAGTTCAAAATTTATGCTGACAAATTTAATATTAAGCCAAACAAGTTACAATTTTTTATTTAATTGTTAAGTATTCATTTTTAATTATTAATTGCCGAAGGCCAAGCCTCACCATCCCGAGTCTCCGCGCCTATCTTCTTTTTTAATAGTCGCGGCTCCGTTATGTATTTCGCATTTTGCCGGCAGATTTTTTTGATTGATTATATCGGAAACAGGATCGGGACAATTAGCGGTAGCTAGTCTTGTATCGCCTAAATCCATGGTTTCTTTACAAAACTGTGTAGTAATAACACCGGGGGCAAGCTCAAAATATTCAAGCGGCATATCTATAGCTTTATAAGTATCGGCCATAAATTTAGCCCATATAGGCATGGCGGCTTTTGCTCCTTGGCCGTACCAGTTTGTAAATTTCACTCTATGGTCATCAAAACCTACCCAAACACCTGCAACAAGCTGCGGAGTATATCCAATAAACCACGCATCAGAAAAGTTTTGTGTAGTTCCGGTTTTACCGGCTGCAGGACGGTGAAAATATCTTCTAACACCGGCAGCGGTTCCATAATTTACAACATCTTCCATCATATTTACCACAATAGAGGCTGTTTGCGGTGAAATTGCCTCTTTATATTCCGGGACAAAATTATCAATTAGGATTCCGTTCCTATCTTCAATCTTTAATATGGCTATCGGTTCTACATGAACTCCTTTATTCGCGAGAGTCCCGTAAGCCGAAGTAATTTCAAGAGGAGTAACTTCCGATGTACCGAGAGCGATAGAGGGATAAGCTTCTATATTCGATTTTATTCCCATTCTATGGGCGTATTTAACAACTTGATTCGGAGCGGCAATATCGCTTATTGTCATTCTTCCGGCGATAACATTTACTGAATGAGCAAGAGCTTCTCTTAAAGTCATGTATCCGCCGTAATCATCGCTCGCGTTGGAAGGCGACCAGCCTTTATAATCAAATTTTTGATTAAGTAATGTATAAGCCGGATAATATCCGTTATCAATCGCGGTTGTATAAACAAATGGTTTAAATGCGGAACCGGGCTGTCTTTTTATACCGGTAACATGATTCAATCCTCTTCCGAAATCTTGATTTTCGCCTCCAACCATTGCTCTTATTTGTCCGTTTGTGGGATCAATAACTACAAAACCTACTTGTACTTTACTTTCAATTTCCTTTACCGAATCGACAAAGGAAGTTCTATTTTTAAGCTGATTATAAATTCTTGCTTTTTCTTTTGAGTTTGAAGCGGTTCTGTACTCATTTGAATTTTTTATGGCTCTATCTACAAAATCCGAAAGAAGACTTTTATTTCGTTTCCAGCTCCAATTTTTATCAAAAATCGCCTGGTATTCTTTCAAATGTTCAGCGGCAGCTTTATTGGCTATTTTCTGCATTTTCATATTAATTGAAGTATAAATATTTAACCCGTCACGATAAAGATCATAACCATATTTATCGGACATTGCCTGCATCTGCTGTCTTACATATTCCATAAAATACGGGGCAACAGTTTTTGAACTGCTGATTTTTTCGGACGCCAAAGCAATGGGCTGTTCTTTAAGCTGATCATACCTGTCTTTATCCAGCATTCCGGTTTCAACCATATTATGCATTACTAAATTTCTTCTTCTAACGGCACTTTCTTTATGGCGAATAGGATCATAATTTACTGTTGATTTTAAAAGCGCAACAAATAACGCTGATTCCGGTAATGTAAGATTTATCGCTTTTTTATTAAAATAAACTTTAGCCGCAGATTCAATTCCGTAAGCACCGTTTCCGAAATAAGAAACATTAAGGTATAGTTCTAAAATTTCCTTCTTTGTATAAGTTTTTTCAATTTGAACGGCTGTAATCCATTCGCGTATTTTTCTAACTCCTGTTTGAAAAATATTTTCGTGCACGGTTTTAAGGTGATAAAGATTTTTTGCGAGCTGCTGAGTAATAGTACTGGCGCCTTCACGCGATGAAGTAAAGATAGTTTTAACCATAGCTTTGGCAAAACGGTCAAGATCCACTCCCCAATGATCGTAAAATTTTCTATCTTCGGTAGAAACTAACGCGTTTACCAGTCCTTTTGGAATACTGTCAATATCAGTTTCAATTCTGTTTTGAATAGAAATTGTTCCAAGAAGTTCACCGTCGGAAGTATAAACTTTACTTGCCAATTGCGGTTTGGGGTTTTCTAATTCTTCAAGCGAAGGTAAACCGCTGATTATATAAATCATAAAAATAATGAAAAGAACAAACGCAGCTCCCCCGCCTATAAGCCAATATTTTTTAGTGCCGGAATTTTTCTTTTTCGATTTTTTCCGCTTATTTCTATGTTGAGAATCGTTAAAATATTTATCAAAATCAGAATTATTCTTTTTTGCCATTTTATTTCCAATCGACTATTTCAAAAGTATCATTCTTAAAAATTCCGTAGCAAGGCGCGTCTAGCCAGGAACCAAGATTTATATATTCCCCTTTTTTATATTTTATTAAAGTTCTTTTATGTAGATGACCGAATACCACATAATTAAAACCTTCATCAATTTTAGTTCTTGCGGTTTCAAAAAGACCGTCGGCTTCACCATAATTTTTACTTGAGGTATAATCCCGGCTTTGCTTGCTTGTACTACTAGCAATTGAAACCCCGATATCCGGATGAATCCAGCCGTAAATTCTTTGCAGAGTTTTATTCCGCATAACTTTTTTAAGCATATTATAACCCATATCATTCTTTACAAGCCCATCTCCGTGCCCTATAAAAAACTTTTTGCCTTCAATAGTAACTGCTACCGGATCATCGTACATAATTGTTCCTATTTCGGAACTAAAAAAATCACGATGCATAAAATCATGATTTCCGATAATGTAATGTACTTTTATACCGGCTTCGGTTAAATCCTGCAGAGCGGTTAAAGTTCTAAAAAAGCCTTTTTGATAAACTCTTTTATATTCGAACCAATAATCAAAAAGATCACCTACAATAAATAATTCCTTTCCGTTTTCTAAAGCGAATTTAAGGAATTCCACAAGAAGACGTTCTTTTCGATTTTCAATCTCTCGGGATTGAAGTCCTAGATGAATATCAGAGATAAAAAGATATGATTTGTTCACTTAATTCAGAATTTGTAAAACTTAAATTTAATGAATGGATTGCTGATATAATAATTTTTCAACTAATCTTTATTCATTTTCGTTTTTGAAAGCAGCTAACAGCCAGTTTTCCGGGTCAACTTCCACATTTAAAGGTTTATTTTTAAATATAAATTGCGCATTTTTTTGACGCGAATCTACATAAAAAGTTTTATTTTCTTTTTCCCCCGATGCTGTACTAACCTTAATTTTCAGCGGAAAGTAATACGCGTCATACCCGTTCTGTTTTTGTTTAACCTCAAAATTCAGTATAAAATTATTATCTTTTTTTTCTTCATTCCATTTATATTCGGCCTCAATTTTTCCCGTTCCGTTATAAACCCACTGATTAAAAAATTGATTAAGATTTTTACCAGATATCTTTTCACAAATATTTTTAAAATCTTCAGTTGAAGCAGTTTTGTACTTATATGTATTAAAATAGTTTCTGAGAATATTAAAAAATGTAGAATCTCCAACTTCCCAGCGAAGCATATGCAGAATCCAGGCGCCTTTATCATAAACTGTTGAATTAAAAATATCTTTTCCAGGGTCATAGACTTTTCCCTCAAAACTTTCATCAAATTTGCTCAGCATGGTAGATTGAAGCGCCCGTTTTCCGGCAATATGTTCGGAATATAAAGCTTCGCAATATGTAGCAAAGCCTTCGTTAAGCCAAATATCTTTCCATGTTGCGGGACTAACGGCATCGCCGAACCAATGGTGAGAAAGCTCGTGAACATAAACATCGTTAAAAAATTTTCTTCCGCTTACAAAATTTGTCCCTATCCCGGTAATAGTTTGATTTTCCATCGCGCCCAGCTGCCAGAGGAATTCAGCCACGCCGTATTTCTCTTTTATAAAAGGATATTCACCGAATGTTTTCGCGAAAAAATCTATCATTTTTGGGTGATCCGCAAAATCTATTTTCGCATTTTTAAGATGATCGGGCAAAACAAAATATTCAATCGCCATTGTATCCGCTTTATCCTGCGAAACATATTTATCATCAAATTGAACATAACCGGAAGAATAAAGACATATTAAATATGTGGAAATAGGATAAAAAGTTTTCCAATGATAAATCTTTTTTCCTCCGACAATTTGAATATCCATAAGTTTTCCGTTAGATATGGAAGTCTTTGATGAATCATTGGAAATCCAAATATCCATTAAAGCTTTATCCGACGGCTGATCGTTGCACGGAAACCATGTTGAAGCATAATTGGGTTCATTCAAACTATAAATTAAAGATTCCCCGTTTATTTCACCGAATGAAAAAGAGCCCAAACCATCTCTCTTTGGCGTTCCTCTATAAATTACTCTAATATTAAAAGTATCAGGAATTTCTTTTTCCGGAATTATAGAAAGATGTTTATCTTTTTCTTTATAATTAACAATATTATTATTGAATAAAACCTTCTCTATCTCCAGATTATTATAAAGATTTAAATCAATCTGCTTAATACTTTTATCCAATAAAACTCCTGTAACAGTTACATCACCGTCAATAATTTTATCTTCAGGATGAAGAGCAACATTAATGGCGTAATGAATAACATCTATTTTATTTTGATTTTCTGTAATATAGCCTGAAGGCGGAGGAGTTGACCCTTGAATAATTTTTGATTTTGAATAATAATTCGGTGAAGTAACTAAAATGATGAGAGAAATTGCAAGAAAAAATTTTGTTTTTAACATAAAAACTACCGGGAATCTGATTAAAAAGTAAAAAAAGAAGTAAAAATCAGTGATCTATAAAACAATTTAAAAATTAGATTTGAATTTTGACATAATGAAGCTAACTTTAAAGAAAAAATTTGGTTAACATAAAGTTAATAATTTCAGTAATTGTCAATCAATTCCAATTGCAATATATAATTTTATTTAATTCGTAAGGAGTAAAATAATATGCCCTTTCCCGGATCATCAATATTAAGAGATACAGTTACTATGGTGCTGGCAGGCGGCCAGGGTGAAAGATTAAATCCATTAACATCAATGAGAAGTAAACCTTCCGTTCCATTCGGCGGAAAGTACAGAATTATTGATTTCGCGCTTTCAAACTGTCTTAATTCCGGTTTAAGAAGAGTTTATGTACTTACGCAATATAAATCAGATTCATTAAACCAGCATTTACATGAAGCATGGAGTATTTTTAATCCGGAACTTGGAGAATTTATCTATTCAGTTCCGCCGCAAAGAAAATTAAATAACGACTGGTATATGGGCACTTCGAACGCTATTTATCAAAATATAAATTTATTCTCGCCGGATAAAAAAGCAAAATGGGTACTTATTTTAAGCGGCGATCATATTTATAAAATGGATTACCTGAAAATGCTTCAGCATCATGTTGATACGAAAGCTGATATGCTGATGGCTTGTATAGATGTGCCGAAAGAAGAAGGCCCGCGTTTCGGAATTGTAGGTGTTGACGACGATTATAATGTACAGTCATTTATTGAAAAACCAGCCAACCCGCCCGAAATACCGGATAAACCGGGATTTAGTTTTGTGAATATGGGAATTTATGTTTTTAATGCCTCGGGCCTTCGAGATATATTTATGGAAATGGACGCTAAAAAAATTAAAAGTCATGACTTTGGAAAAGATGTAATTCCCTATATGGTAAAATCAAACAGAGTTGTAAAAGCATATAAATTTCATGATGAAAATAAAAAGGTAAAACCTTATTGGAAAGATATAGGAACAATTGACAGCTATTTTGACGCGAGTATGGATTTAATAAGCGTTACGCCTGAATTCAATTTTTATGATCAAACCTGGCCGATGAGAACTCATCAGTATCAATTTCCTCCCGCAAAAACAGTTTCGCATGAAGGAGAAAGAGTCGGAAGAACTTTAAACTCATTAATTTGCGACGGTTCGATAGTTTCCGGAGGTTTGGTTGAAAGATCACTTTTAGGGCCGAATGTTAGAGTTAATAGTTTTTCCTATGTTACAGATTCCATTATAATGAATAACTGCAATATTGGACGTCATGCAAGAATTAGAAAAGCAATAATTGATAAAAATGTAGTAATCCCGGAAGGTTACGAAATAGGTTTTGATTTAGAAGCAGATAAGAAAAAATTTACGGTAACCGAAAGCGGAATAGTTGTAATACCTAAAAATAAAGTTCTTCCTTTATAAAATTTTATTTATTCCTTCCCTCTTAACGGGGGTTGGAATAAATTTATTTACCCAAACCAAAAAATTTTCCCCTCCCGTTATTTTGTATCTATGGGCGCAAAATATTATTTTAATTTTAGAATGGTCTGAGACTAATTGCATTATTTAAATCTCTTCATCAAAAGAAGTATTAAGATGTACTAAAACAGGTTTAGAGATTTATAATCTATAATAATTTTACCTACCAAAAAATTATGAGGTTCGATTTGTTAAAAGAGCATCCGAAAGGATTATATATTTTATTTTTTACTGAAATGTGGGAGCGTTTCAGTTATTATGGAATGCGCGCCATATTAGTACTTTATATTGTAGCAGAAGTTAAAGATAACGCTTTAGGCGGGCTAGGCTGGAGCGAAACAAACGCACTGGCATTATACGGCACATATACTATGATGGTTTATTTAATGTCTATTCCCGGCGGAATTGTTGCCGATAAACTTCTCGGGCAAAAGAAAACTGTACTGCTGGGTGGGATTCTGCTTGTAGCAGGACATACAATTCTGGCGATTCAATATTTATGGGCTTTTTATTTAGGACTTATTTTAATTGTTCTTGGTGTCGGAGCTCTTAAACCTAATATTTCTACCATGGTCGGAGGTCTTTACCGTAAAGGTGATATTAGAAGAGATAAAGGTTTTACAATTTTTTATATCGGAATAAATGTGGGAGCTTTTCTTTCTTCCATAATTGTTGGCTATGTCGGTGAAACCATCGGCTGGCATTATGGTTTCGCGCTTGCCGGAATAGGAATGGCGCTTGGAATGGGTGTTTATTTATACGGTCAAAAGTATCTTAAAGGTGTCGGCGATTTAATAAAAGAAGAAAAATCTACTTCTGTTGAACCGGCTATATTTTCAAAAGTACTAAAAGATCCTTCTGCGCTTATTCCTTCTCTTCTCATTTCATTTTTAGGATTTTATTTTTTAATAACCGGAGATATTTTATCCGCTTTATTATTAATTATCGGCGGAGTTTCGCTTGGAGTCGGTGTTATTATTTATAAAAAATTAGATAGAATTGAAAAAGACAGAGTAAAAGTATTACTAATATCTTTTTTAATAATTATTGTTTTTTGGGGCGCTTTTGAACAAGCCGGCGGCCTAATGAATTTATATACTAAAAATAAAATTGATAGAGTTATATTAGGTTTCAAAATTCCCGCTAGTGTTTTTCAATCTGTTAACGCTTTTTTCATTATCGCGTTCGGAACACTTGTTGCCTCTTTTTGGGCTAAGAGAAGAATAAAGGGAAAAGAAGAATCTTCAATTTTTAAAATGGCAATAGGAACAATAATTATGGGTTCCGGATTTCTGCTTATGACAGGAGCCGTAATTCAAGCCGGCGCTTCCAATGATCATATGGCGAGTGTTCTTTGGTTAATCGGCGCTTATTTTCTGCATACAATCGGTGAACTTTGCGCTTCTCCTGTGGCGCTATCATTCATCACAAAACTCGCGCCGGTTAAATACGCTTCCTTAATGATGGGCGTTTATTTTGCCGCGACAGGTTTGGGCAATAAGCTTGCGGGAACTCTTGGCGAAGCGGCACAGCATATGGGAGAATTTGAAATTTTTACCGGA
Organism: uncultured Bacteroidota bacterium; assembly: GCA_963798775.1. Lineage (GTDB taxonomy): Bacteria > Bacteroidota > Ignavibacteria > Ignavibacteriales > Ignavibacteriaceae > CAWCUK01. Next base: position 67,443 of record CAWCUK010000002.1, on the reverse strand, counting down.
ATCGCGGTATTTACTATATTCTTCGGACTTCTACTTTTAGCGTTCTTAAAACAGCTTAAAAAGTTAACACACGGAGCGGAAGAAATAGAAAATCCCGAAGAAGTTCCTTCTCAGGATGATTTAGAATTTGAAACTCCCGGCGCAAATCAATAGTTATCTGTTTAATATTTTGCCGGGAATAGATTCATAAAATTAGAAGTTAAAGGCAGCATAAAATTTTTATCTTTAACTTCTAATTTCCCTTCAACAAAAAAATTTTCTCAGTTTTAACATTATCTATTAGATTCTCTATATAATATTCAATTTTTAACTTTTATCATTTTTTTACATTACGATTTGTATTAATTTTTGTAATATTTAAAATTAAATCGAGATTAAAATTATTTTCCGTTATGAATGAACTATTAGAATCAAAATTAAAATATTTGCCGGATAATCCCGGAGTTTATCAATTTTTAAATAATAACGGAAAAGTTATTTATGTAGGAAAAGCCCGTAATTTAAAAAATAGAGTTAGAAGTTATTTTCATAACGGAGTTACTTCTCCTAAAACCGCAGCGTTAGTAAGTAAAATTAACGATGTTCAATTAATTGTAACCGACAATGAAATTGAAGCGCTGGTGCTTGAGAATAATCTTATAAAAGATTTAAAACCCCGTTATAACGTTAATTTAAAAGATGATAAATCATATCCGTATATAAAAGTTACCAAAGAGCCGTATCCTAGAATTTACCCCACCAGGAGAGTTATAAAAGACGGCGCAAAATATTTCGGCCCTTACACGGATGTGAAAAATATGAAATCATCTTTAAGAATGATAAATCAAATATTCAAGATAAGAAGCTGTAAATTAAATATTGATCAGGAAAGTATTGATAAAAAGAAATTCAAAGTCTGCTTAGATTATCATATAAAAAAATGTGACGGGCCTTGCGAAGGATTGATTTCTGAAATAGCGTATAATGAAATGGTAAATGAAGTAACCAAAGTTTTAAAGGGAAGAACAGATGATTTAATTAAAGAATTAAACCTACGGATGCAGAAGAATGTTGAAGAATTAGAATTTGAAAAAGCCGCCGAATTGCGGGATCGAATAAACCAGCTTCAAGTTATATCAAATAAACAAAAAGTAGTAAGCGATGACTTTGAAGACCGGGATATAATTTCTATTGCTTTTGAAGGAAAAGATTCGGCTTGCTCAATATTCAATATTCGCAGCGGAAAAATTGTCGGTAAAAAACAATTAAAATTAGGAATAGAAGAAGGAGAAGAACTGCCGGATATTTATGAAGCGGCAGTAAGATTTTATTATTCCGAGATGGTAGAAATTCCCAAAGAAATAGTTATGGAAACTGAGCCGGCCGATATGGAAACGCTTTTGAATTGGCTTAACCTTAGATCTACGAGAAAAACAAAATTTGTAATTCCCAAAAGGGGCAATCTTCTTTCACTTGTAAAAATGTGCAAAGAAAACGCCAATCTTCAATTGAAGGAAATACAGCTACAAAAGATGAAGAATGAAGGGCACGTTCCTTATGTTTTGAAAGCGCTTCAGCGGGATTTAAGATTAAATGTACTTCCTAAAAAAATTGAATGTTTTGATATTTCCAATTTACAGGGAACCGACACCGTAGCAAGTATGGTTGTTTTTGAAGACGGAAAACCGAAGAAAAGTTTATACAGAAAATTCATTATAAAAACGGTAGAAGGGCCGGATGATTTTTCAAGTATGCGGGAAGTAATAAACCGGCGTTATTCAAAACTGATGGCTGAAAATCAGCCGCTCCCCGAACTGATAATGGTTGACGGCGGCAAGGGACAGCTTTCCAGCGCGGTAGAAATTCTTGATGAACTGGGATTTAACAATTATAATATAATAGGGTTGGCTAAACGGCTGGAAGAAGTTTTCTTTCCGGGAAATTCTGAACCGGAATCTATTCCCAAAACATCTTCAGGGTTAAAACTGCTTCAGCAAGTAAGGGATGAAGCCCATCGTTTCGCGATTACTTTTCACCGAGTAAGGAGAAGCAAAAGAACTTTTACAACCGAATTAACCGATATAAAAGGAATTGGCAATTTAACCGCGCAAACTCTTCTTAAAGAAATCGGCAGTATTGAAGAAATAAAAAATTCTGATATTGAAAAACTCTCAAATGTGGTAGGGAAGAAAAAAGCTGAAATAATTTTTAATCATTTTCAAAAAAATGGGATAAGTAATGAGGCATAATTCACTATTGGTTATTTCAATTTCCTTAATGATTTTTTGTTCAACTTCATTGGCAGAAATGATTGAAGGCGGCAATAAAAAATCTGATAATTCCGGATCAAGTTCTTATTCTGTTATGGATTTTACATATCTGCGTGATACAGTTTTTACACTAAAGCCTTATTTCATTGAAGTGAATTTAAAAACTCAAACGGCTTATCTTCATACAAAAAACGCGCCCGATTTTAAATTCGGCATTTCCAGCGGGACAAAGTATTTGCAGGACGGCATAAATACAAAGGAAGGTTTATTTGTAATTCAAGCTATGCTTCCCAAATGGCATTCACGTCAATTTGACAGTACACTTCTTCTTAATTGGATGGGATTTAATTACGGCATCGGTTTTCATGCTTTAGTTACAAGCGGTTATTATCAAAATTTAGGGAAGAGAAAAAGTTCACACGGCTGTTTAAGAATAACCCGGGAAGTAGCGAAAATGCTGTACAGTAAAGTAGAAATCGGAACGCCGGTTTTAGTTCACAGCGGAAACAATGCGGTAGTAGTTAGTTTTGCGGATTCTTCTGATAATTTAATTCATGAAAATTTCGCCGATCTTCCATCGGAATTAAAACATAGAAATCAGCTTATATATGAAGGAAAATACTTCATGCACAACCGGCCGAAACTTTTAATTGACGCAGGAAATGTAGATCATCCCGGGCTACCGATAGGAAACGTAAAAAAAATACCAAAACGGCAGCTTCTTAAACCGCTTTATCGCTATATAGAAACCGCAACTCCGCGGCTAAAACAATGTATGCTTATTTCAAAAAGATAAATTTTATTCATCCGCCGATTACTTTTTTTAATCTTTAACTTTAAATAACAAAAAGAATTAGAAATTTTATTAAATTGGCAACGGAAAAAATATATGAAAAAATTTCTAATATTAATAGTCTTAATATCTGTTGTTTTTACCGGCTGCTCAAAAAAGCGGGAAACAAACAAAAATTTAAATGGAAACGAACTTCGCAAATTAGTTTTAAATGGCGTAAACGGTGAATCATCGGCAATTGCTTTACTCAGAGGTTTAATTGATTCTACACTTCCCGGTAATCAAAATTACAATTTCCTTACTATAGACAGCATTACAGCACCAAACGGGAAAAATTATTATTCCGCGTTACTGGCATATCCGAATCCGGTTTATAATCGTTTCGGCGTTTATGATAAAGATTTGAATGTAATGCTGATTGATAAATCATTAAACGGAAAACTTGCCGAAAATGTTATTAAAGTTGACGGATTTTCATTCTTTAAAATTGTAGACGGTTTTATTTCTAAGGATGATTTAATACTTAACAGATTATCTTTATATAAGGCCGATTCAAATACCGTTCAGCTAGTTTTTAGATCTTTTACAAGATTAAAAAAGAATGATATTGAATATAAACAAACCATTACCGAACTCTCACCGGATAGAATAAAAACCGAAATGCAGAGCACAAAACCCTCTGAAATTAGTAATAAAGCTGATGTATATTCTTATGATGAAACCTTAAATAAGTATATAAGCGCCAATGAAGTATTTTATAATTTTGTTACTCAGCAAATTTCTAATTATGAAAACAAAAACGAAAAACATTCTATAACAGACGCAGCTTCCGCTAAAGAATCTTTAGGATTACCTGCCGAAAACACTAACTCAGAGAGTGAAGGTTTTAATTTAATGGTAGGAGATGATTGGGATAAATTACACATCACAATTACACAATATTTAAATAAAGAATTTAAAGGAGTTAAATTTTTAAATAATAAATTAGGCGCAAGTTTCTCAATCGTTCAATTGCCTCCTACAGACTCCGCCGAAATTTATATTAAATATAAATTAACTAATGTTGCCGCAGGGAAATATAAAGTCAGATTTTCTGATCAAATTGAATCGGGAAGAAATTTTGTTCAGTTTTTTGAGTACACTTGCGGAGAGAAAAATTATTTGATGATATTTGAATCATCAAAATATACTTATACTAAATACAAAAAATTATATGAAGATATTATTAACACATTTACTTTGGATTGCTAATGTATAAACTTTTGTTATTCTTAAAAAAATCGAATGATGACCAAACATTAGAACATTTTAACAATTTTACTTTAAAACATCTTTCGGATTTGGCCGGCAAAGAAATTAAAGTTGCCGATGTTGAAAGCAGTCTGCTCTTAGACCAGAAGTACAATAAATTTATAGAATTTGCTACAGAGACGAAAGAAGAAATGGATAAACTTATGAGCACAAATCCCGGCAGAGCATTAAATAAAGATTTGATGGATTATCATCAGGATGTAGACATTATTTTCGTTAATTATCCCACAGAGGAAAAAATCTAAGAGAAGTATGAATATATATTTGATCCGACACGGTGACGCGGAAAAAGCTTCGTTAAGCATAAGAGATTCAGAAAGAAAACTTACACATGAAGGAGAAATAAAACTAAAGGCCGCCGCGGAAGGCTGGAAAAATTTTATTAAAGGATTTGATTATATTGTTTCCTCTCCTCTCGTACGGGCAATGCAAACAGCTAAAATTGTTTCCGATGTTTTTGCTTATCCGGGGAAAATTATAACAGAGAATAAAATAAAAAGCGGCGGCAGAACCGATGATTTAATTGAAATTGCTAATATTTTAAATGCAGAAAATGTGGCTTTTATTGGGCATGAACCGGATTTTTCCGAACATGTATCGGCACTAATTTCTTCTTCCGGCGCAAGGATTGCTTTTAAGAAAGGCACAATCGCCAAAATTTCATTTCATAACAAAGCTAAAATTTCACGCGGCGAGCTGGAATTTTTAATTCCCATAAATACATTTAAATAAAAAAAAGGGTAACCGATTACATAGACTTCTTGCTTGCCGCTGCTTCCTTCCGGGACCTGACGGGGTTGGGCAATGATCTATTAACCGGCACCCAATTTCAATAAAACTTTTTTCAGGGGCTGTAAAGATGAAAATTTTTTGTGATTATTTCAAGTTTAAAGCCTTAATTTATTTTTTAGATTTTCTTGATTTATTCTGTTCACGCAAAGTATTTCTTTCCCAGAAAACTCCGTCATAATAACCTTGTATTGATTTATCTGCTTCTGCCGCGTTTAATCGTTTTTCAGTTAAACAGCAAAAATACTCATCAAGCTCTACTCCGCAATATTTTCTACCCAATTTTTTAGCGGCCACCGCGGTAGTTCCGGAACCAAGAAAAGGATCGAAAACAACATCGCCGGGATTTGAACTAGCTAAAATTATCTTTGCTAAAAGTTTTTCCGGCTTCTGTGTGGGGTGATCGGTATTTTCCGGCATCGACCAAAAAGGGATTGTTATATCCGTCCATATATTTGAAGGATGAGTTTCACGATAATTATTACTTTCGCCGACTTCCCAATCCTTCGGTTTTCCCTCATCAGTTTTGTATGGCGCAAGAACTTTTCGTTTTATTTTCACATCATCTACATTAAAAGTAAAATTATTACTTCTTGTGCAATACCAAATATCTTCCGCGCAATTTTTCCAGTTAGTTTTTGCGCCCCTTCCCTTTTCACGTTCCCAGGTAATACGATTTCTAATATTAAAATATTTTGAACAGACATTAAAAATGGCGGAGGAAGATTTCCAATCGCCGCAAACATAAATAGAGGCGTCGGGTTTTAACGCGGGAATAATTTTACTTAACCATGAATCCATCCATGATTCATAACTGTTAATATCCATTTCCTTAAATGAGGCGACATTAAATTTCTTATCCAGATTGTAAGGCGGATCAATAAATAGAAGATCAATAAATTTTTGGGGAAGAAAATTTAAAATCTCGTACAAATCTTGATGAATAACTTTATTCTCAATTTGTTTTAATTCCGCGGGCGAGCTAAAATTAATCAGATTCTTTTTATAAAGATCTATTTCTTCCTTTGAAAGAATAATTGTTCTATTATACGGAGCTTTTGGTTTATTTTTTATCATCTTAATGAAAATGTGGAACTAAAGAGGAAGTTATAAAAAATTATTTGGAAGCATATTTCTTCCGCAGGGTTTCTAATTCTCTAATTATATCTTCGAACATATAAACTAAATTACGCGCAGTTTTTTCCGTTTGCGCGCTGAAATCATTATTTTTTGCCGCTGTTTCAAGCGCGTGCGAAATTTCGGAAACCATATCAATTCCAAGAGTTAAACTGCTTCCTTTTAATTTATGAGAATTAAATTGAAGCTTTTGAGCATCTTTATTTGTAAACGACTGCTGAATACTAGCAATTATTTTCGGAAATTCGACTATATAAATGTCTAAAAGTTCTATAAAAAAATTAATATCGTCAACGGATTGTATATCATTGATAAAAGTAATCTTTTCTTCATCTATATATTTAGCAGCTGTTTTTTTGGGCGCCAAATTTTTTACAATTTTACCTTGTTCTTTATTTATTCTTTTGCCCCACGCTACCAGTTTATCCTGTAATTCTTCAATTCTTACCGGTTTACTAATATAATCATCCATTCCGGCTTCTATACAAATTTCTCTGTCGCCTTGCATAGCATTTGCAGTCATTGCGATAATTTTTGGACGTTTTTCCTTAGGTATTTCATCTATAATAATTTTTGTCGCTTCATAGCCGTCCATTTCGGGCATTAAAATATCCATAAAAATTACATCATAATGGATAGTTCTAACCGCGTCAACAACTTCAAAACCATTTGCCGCAACATCCGCTCTGTACCCCATTCTTTCTAAATTTCTTAAAGCCACTTTTTGATTAACGGCATTATCTTCGGCCAAAAGAATTCTTAAAGGAAATTCATCAGCTAAATACACATTTATTTTTTTAGTATTTTCCGATTTTTCATTATCTCTTTTCTGCGTTCCTGTAAATATGGAAGAAAGAGTAGAATGCAATTGCGCCGGTTTTATAGGTTTACTTAAAAACGCGGCTAAATTTAATTTATCAAATTCCGATAGTTCATCACGTTTACCGATAGAAGTTAGAATTACAATGGGAAGACTTTTTCCTTCCTGAATTCCTCGTATTTGTTTAGATAATTCCATTCCATCCATTTCAGGCATATGAAAATCCAAAATGGCTAGATCAAATTTTTCTCCGCTTCTAATCAAGTTTAAAGCTTCAAGCGGAGAAGAAGTAGTAATTGAACTCATCCCCCAATTTTCCGTCTGTACAGAAAGAATCCTGCGGTTGGTATGATTATCATCCACAATTAAAAGATGTTTTCCTGTCAATTCAGGATCTTTGCCGCGTCTGTACTTTTGTTTTGATGCTACCGCTTCTGCTGTTATAGTGAAATAAAAAGTTGTGCCTTTATGGAAAATACTTTCTACCCACATTTTGCCTCCCATCATTTCGGCAAGGCGTTTACTAATTACAAGTCCTAATCCGGTTCCGCCGTAATTTCTTGTTGTAGAAGTATCAACTTGACTGAAAGATTTAAATAATCGGTCCATTTTATCTTCAGGAATACCTATTCCGGTATCTTTTACGGAAAATAAAATTTCATACTTATTATCGGATATAGGTTTAGCTGAAACCGAAATAAATACTTCTCCCTTTTCGGTAAACTTAATAGCGTTACTGAGGAGATTAGTTAAAATCTGGCGAAGGCGTGTAACATCCCCGACTATGGCAGCCGGAGTATGATTTTCAATTAAATAAGCTAAATCGAGTGATTTCTCGCCGGCTTTAGTTGAAATTAAATCAAGTGAATCTTCAATACAATCACGCAGATCAAACGGCTGATCTTCCAGTTCCAATTTTTCCGATTCAATTTTGGAAAAATCTAATATATCATTAATTATTACCAATAATTGATCGCCGCTTAAACGAATAGTTTCAACAAATTCCTTTTGCTCTTCGTCTAATTCGGTATCTAATAACAAACCTGTCATCCCTATTACACCGTTCATCGGTGTGCGAATTTCGTGGCTCATTAAAGCTAAAAATTCACTTTTAGCTTTGGCAGCGGCTTCAGCTTTAATTAATGCAAGATCAAGTTCTTTATTTTTATTTACTAATTCTTGCCGGATATTATTTCGTTTAATTACCGCCCCGAGCGTGGCGGCCATAGTAATTAATAAAGATTCTTCATTATCGCTCCACTCGCGTTCCGTATTACATTCATCAAAACCGATAAAGCCCCAATATTCTTCCTCAACAAGAATTGGTACAAGTATAATAGATTTTATATCGCCGTCAATAAAAACCTGCTGCGCAAAACGAGGGAGATCTTTAATTATATATTTTAATGAATTACCGTTTGAAAAATTTTCATAAAAATGAAGCGATTCGAAACGTGAGTAAGATAATCGTTGAAGAACTTTATTTTTTATCTGAGGTTCACAACTTTCCGAAGCCCATTCATATTTTAAGCTTAGGTACATTTCCCCGGTTTCTTCTTGAACCTGATGTTGATATATATAAACACGATCTACTTCCGCCGCAACGCCTAAGGTTTTTAAAGCCGCGTTAAAACCTTTTAGCTGATCTTGAACAGAGATAAGAGTTTTAGTAGCTTCCGCTATTCCCTGTAAGAGACGATCTTTTTTACTTAACTGAAGTTCATTTTTCTTACGCCGGGAAATATCTCTGAAAATGCTGAAGACATATTTTTTGCCGTCTAAATCATCAATAATGGAATTTGATATTTCAAAATTTTTCCATTCATTATTCCATAATTGAGAACTTGTTTCATACTTATTCTTAAACGAATTATTTACAAAATTATCTTTATAAATTAATAAGGAATGGCTGCCCCTGCTTTTTGAATAAACATCATTTAGCGGTTTTCCTTCTATATCCTCTTTTGATTTTTCCATCATATCGGCATAAGCATTATTACACATAAAAACCATTCCGTTTTCATCCGTTAAACGCATACCGTCTAATGATTTTTCCCAAACAGTGCGAAAAGTTTTTTCGGAGGAAAGAATTTTCTCTTCCGTTTTTACTCTTTTACTTATATCATGAAGAGAGCCCTGCCCTAAGAATACTTCCCCGGATTTTACAATTTTCGCATTGAATTCTACCGGTATTAAATCACCATTTTTATGAATGATGTGAAAATGGTAGTTAGAAATACTTTCTTTTTTAAATAACGTAGAAATTGCCGAAAAAATATTTTTATGCTGTTCCTTAGGTACAAAAGAAAGGACTGATTTACCGATAACTTCACTTACCTCATAACCGAAAGTTTCTTTACATGAGGAACTAATAAATATAATTTTTCCAGTTTGGGAAATTCTGAAAATCACATCGAGGGAAACTTCGCAAATTAAGCCGAACTCGTAGTAGGCATCTTCAAGATCAGAAATAAACCTGGTTAAATCACTAATTAATCCGTTACCTTTTTCTAATACAGATTCATCCTGCTTCAACTTTTCAAGAAAATTTTTTAAACTTTCGAACCTATCATCCTGGATTAATTGAATATTTGATTTCTGAATATTTTTCAAAGGAATAAAAAACCGGTAATTATTTAGGAAATAATATATTTAGATGTACTAAGATAAAATATTTATCATTAAAAATTATTGAAAAATATTTACACTTACTAAGATAATCGAATTATTATATAAAAATTTTAGCCCAAAAATTTTCCCCGGTTTTCTTTAAAACAAAAAATTTCTTCACCTGAGTTTCCTTGCTTACAAAACAGCAATTTTCTAAGTTTAGGATGTAGTAATTATTGATTTATTTTAGGGGAACATACAAATGAAACACACTATTGTTGCCATGCCGGGCGATGGTATCGGCAAAACTGTCCTACCGGAAAGTATTAAGGTATTGGATGCCGCGGGATTTGAAGCTGATTATGTTAACGCTGATATCGGCTGGGATTTCTGGCGAAAAGAAGGTAACGCTCTTCCTCAAAGAACAGTTGATTTATTGGAAAAACATAAAATCGGATTATTCGGCGCAATTACAAGCAAACCAAAAGACGCGGCCGCAAAAGAATTGGATCCTTCTTTATTGGATAAAGGATTCGTTTATTTTAGTCCGATAGTTGGATTAAGACAACATTTTGATCTGGATATCTGCATTCGGCCTTGTAAATCATTCAAGGGAAATCCTTTAAATTTTATTAGAAGAACCGACGGAGGTTTTGAAGAACCGTTAGTTGACACAGTTATCTTTCGTCAAAATACTGAAGGGCTATATTCCGGAGTTGAATGGACAAACCCGCCTAAACAAGTAAGAGACGCGCTGGAAACTCATCCTAAAATGAAGAAATTTAAAGATGTCCCAGGCGAAGATCTTGCTGTTTCCACAAGAATTATGAGCAGAAATGCCTGCCGACGGATTATTCGCGAAGCTTTTGATTACGCGAAAAAATTCGGCTATAAAAATGTAACCGTTTGTGAAAAGCCGAATGTGTTACGTGAGACTTCAGGAATGATGTTTAATGAAGCAAAAATTATAGCAAAAGATTTTCCCGGAATTCAGCTTTGGGATACAAATATTGACGCGCAAATGATGTGGTTGACTAAAAACCCGGAAAACTACGGTGTAATTGTCGCTGAAAATATGTTCGGTGATATTATAAGCGATGGTTTTGCCGGATTGGTGGGCGGACTTGGTTTTGCCTGCAGCGCGAATATAGGAAAAGATGTTGCTGTTTTTGAACCTACACATGGTTCCGCTCCAAAATATCAGGAATTAAATCCATCAATCGTAAATCCTATAGCAATGATTTTAAGCGCGTGCATGATGCTTGAACATTTAGGTGAAAATGAAAAAGCGGAAAAAATTAGAACCGCAATAGCGCAAGTTATTGAGGAAGGGAAAGTTAAAACATATGATATGCTGAAATTAAAAGGCGGCCCCGATGTTTTTGAAAAAGGAGCCTGTACAACTCAGCAAATGACGGATGAAATTATTAAACATCTGTAGAAAATTATGTTTAATTAAAAAGGTTTGAAAAATGAAAGATAAAGTTCTTGAACTTTGGCCGGAAATTAATTGGATAAAAGACGAAACTTTAAGAGAGAAAGTTTTAAACTGCTGGGTTTATGCCGCTGAAAAAAGTGTTTTGGCTCCCGACGATTTAAAAACTATTCCCTTTTCTCTTCTGTTAAAAGATTGTAATATTTCTTTTATGACCCATAAGCGAACCGCCGTTCATCTTGCCGTTGAGATGGCAAATATTATGAAGAAAAATTTTGGTGATGAGATAAAAATAAATATGGATATTTTAATTGCCGGAGCCATTCTAATTGATGTCGGGAAATTACTTGAATATGAAATTAAAGACGGAAAACTTTCAACAAGCGATGCCGGAAAATTGGTCAGGCACCCGTTCAGCGGTTTAGCCGTAGCCGATAGTTTTGGAATTCCGCCGGAAGTTCAGCATATAATTGCTACACATTCTAAAGAAGGTGATTTAGGAAAAAGGACTGTGGAATCCATAATTGTACATCACGCCGATTTCGTCAGTTTTGATCCTTTTAAAGCATAGGAAATAATTTTTTATTTAAACGAATATGCAGACCATTTCTTCAAAAAAGGTAATGATTTGCATATTATATAATCATTAAAGATGATTAGACATTTTTATCTTTATTGTTTCCCAAACGACGTCTATCGTCTTCCTTAAAAAAACGAGGTATAAAATGGGACAAACTTTAGTTGAAAAAATCGCGCAAGAATTCGCGGTTGGATTAAAAAATAATCATCCGGTTAAAAGCGGTGATTATCTTTCGGTTAAACCTGCTTATGTAATGACACACGATAATACCGGCGCGGTGATGTCAAAATTTAAATCAATCGGTGCGAAAAAATTTAAGGATCCGCGTCAAGTTGTTCATACTCTCGATCATAATGTTCAAGATAAAAGTGAAAAAAATTTAGAAAAGTATCGGAAGATAGAAAAATTCTCAAAAGAAATGAGCGCCGATTTTTATCCCGCGGGAAGAGGAATCGGACATCAAATTATGTGCGAGGAAGGTTACGCTTTTCCGGGAACAATGGTTGTGGCCTCAGATAGTCATTGTAACATGTACGGAGGTCTAGGATGTTTGGGAACTCCGATAGTTCGTACAGACGCGGCCGCTATTTGGGCAACAGGAAGAACTTGGTGGCAGGTTCCGCCGATAGCAAAAGTTACATTAAAAGGAAGATTAAGAAAAGGCGTTACCGGTAAAGATTTAATAATCGCTCTTTGCGGATTTTTTAACAATGATGAAGTTTTAAATCACGCAATTGAATTTACGGGAAACGGAATTGAATTTTTAAGTGTGGATGAAAGATTAACTATTGCAAATATGACTACCGAATGGGGCGCATTAGCCGGAGTTTTCCCAATAGATGAAAAAACTATTGTATGGCTAAAACAGAGAGCGGAGTATATTAAAGAACGAGGTTTAGCCGGCGTTCCATCCGACAGCGACGGAAAAGGAAATCATCCAAGATTAAATGACAAAAGAATTTCTAAACTGGAAAATCATATTCCTAAAGCAGATGAAGACGCTTTTTATAATAAAGAATTAATTATTGACTTAACTTCCATTCAGCCTTCAGTATCCGGGCCCAATACTGTTAAAACAGTTACTTCCCTTTCGGAGATAAAATCTCGCGGAATTAAAATTAATAAAGCGTATCTAGTTTCTTGCGTCAACAGTCGAGTTGAAGATATAGCCGAAGCCGCCTCAATAGTAAGAGGAAAACATGTAGCCTCCGGAGTAGATTTTTATATAGCCGCAGCTTCAAGCGAGGTACAGGCCGAAAGTGAAAAACGGGGCGATTGGCAGGCATTAATTCAAGCCGGCGCTATTCCGCTACCTCCAGGATGCGGGCCTTGTATCGGTTTAGGCGAAGGATTATTAGAAGATGGTGAAGTCGGAATATCAGCGACAAACAGAAACTTTAAAGGGAGAATGGGTTCTCCAAAGGCAGAAGCATATTTAGCTTCACCCGCCGTGGTGGCTGCTTCAGCGATATCCGGTAAAATTGATTACGCGTGGGAATATAGCCCCGCCAATATTTACGCGGATATAAGATCGAATAAAAGATCGAACGGACATAAAGTAAAAGTAAATATTCTTCAAGGATTTCCGGAAAAGGTAGAAGGAGATTTGCTGTTCTGTTATCAGGATAATTTAAACACCGACGGAATTTATCCCGGCAAATATACTTACCTTGATGATTTTACTCCCGATCAGCAGGCAAAAGTAGTTATGGAAAATTATGATCCCGATTTTGTTCATATTGCAAAAGAAGGAGATGTATTGGCGGGAGGTTTTAATTTCGGCACAGGAAGTTCAAGAGAACAAGCCGCAACGGCATTAAAATATAAAGGAATAAAATTAGTAATTGCCGGATCTTTTAATGAAACTTATAAACGTAATGCTTTGAATAACGGAATTCTTCTTGTTGAATGTCCGCAGTTAATTACTGATTTAAAAATGAAATACGGAAAAAATAGATTAACTGTCGATACAAAATCAAAAATAAAAATCGATTTTATAAAATCATCAATTTCGTTTAGTAATAAAGAATATATAATTGCGCCGGTTGGAGAAGCCGCGCAAGAATTAATCATTGTCGGCGGACTAGAAAATTGGGTGAAAGAAAAATTATAAAAAGATAATAATATCAGGGTAATTATGAACAAATCAATCTCTCGCCAGATTGCGGAATTTGCCGTAAATCTGGAATTTGAAGATCTTCCTTCAGAAGTAATCAATGAAGTAAAAAGATATTTATACGATTCAATCGGCTGCGCGTTTGGCGGATATCATACAAAAGATGTAAATATACTCCGGAATATTTATATAGAAATGGGCGGAAAAGAAGAAGCAACTTTAATCGGATTCGGGGATAAAATTCCCGCCGTTAACGCAACCCTAATAAATTCATTGATGATTCGCGCGCTCGATTTTAACGATATTTATTGGAAAGAAGATCCATCACATCCTTCCGATCTTATTCCCGCCGCGCTTACAACAGGCGAAGTAACCGGCGCTTCTATGAAAGATGTAATTACCGCAATTGTTCTTGCGTATGAATTTGAACAGCGTTTATGCGAATTTGCGGTTCCAGGAATACGGGAAAGGAAATGGCATCACGCAACATTAACACAGTTTGTTTCTCCTATTGTTGCGGGAAAAGTTTTTGGTTTAACTGTTGATGAAATGGTAAACGCTATTGGAATTAATGGCAGCCATAACCATACAATCGGCTGTCCCACGGCGGGTAAACTAACTATGATGAAAAATACCGTAGACCCGATGGCTGTTCAATCCGGAGTTTTTGCCGCTTTAATGGCGAAGAAAGGTTTTTCCGGAACAGAAGCTGTGTTTGAAGGAAAAGAAGGATTTATGGATTGCTTCCTCGGTTACAATGTTAAAGAAGAAAAAGTAGAGTCTGTTAAAATGAAAGGAAGAGACGCGGAAACAGAATGGAAATGGAATATCGAAAAATTAATCGGCGGTCTCGGAGAATCTTATAAAATTCTTCAATGCGGAATGAAAGCATTTCCGACAGAAGCGTTAACGCATACTCATATTTCCGCGACTTTAAACGCGGTTACAAAAAATAATATTTCTTATGATCAAATTGAATCTGTTACTTTAACAACTTCAGCTCAAGCCTTTGATATACTTTTTGATCCCCATAAATATCGTCCGGAATCACGAGAAACCGCGGATCATTCCCTTCCCTATTGCATTGCGGCAGCTTTAGTCGATCATAAAATAACTACTCAATCTTTTTCAGATGGAAAATTAAAAGACCCGAGAATTTGGGAAGTAATAGATAAAATAAAAGGTGAACCGTCATTGGAATTTGAAAAAATGTTTCCCGCAAAACAACCCTCTAAAGTTGTAGTAAAAACTAAAGACGGCAGAGAATTTTCAGAATATCTTGAATATCCGAAAGGAGATCCGAGAGAACCTATGACGATTGAAGATTTGGATAACAAGTTCGAAGCCTTTCAAATAAACTGTTAACACCGGAAAGACAAAAAGAAATTAAAGAGATGATTTTTAACTGTGAAATCTTTAAATGCTAATGAATTTATGTCCGATTTAAATGTTAATAAAAAAGAAATAGTTACAAAATAAAAATGAAAAATACTGTAAATACTAAAACATCCTCAGCAGGCAAACGGGGAGAAAAAGTCCGCTCCGATTGTTATTTTGAAATTGAGCTTACAAATAATCCGGCGGAATAAAACTTGTTATCGAAGGGAAAGTAAAAGATTTATACGGCGATAAAATTAAAGAACAAATTATTGAAATGTGCGGATTCTTCGAAATAGAAAACGCGAAAATATATTTTGAGGATAAAGGCGCGCTTCCCTTTGTAATAGCGGCACGATTTGAACACGCGGTAAAGAAATTATTCCCGGAAAACGATAAAGAATTCCTTCTTCCTTTCAATAAAAAAAACAACTATAAAACTTCAAAAGATAAACTAAGAAGAAGCAGATTGTATCTTCCCGGCAATGAGCCTAAATTTTTTGTTAACGCGGGGCTCCACAAACCGGACGGAATAATTCTTGATTTAGAAGACAGTGTAGCTCCGGCAGAAAAAGAAGCAGCGCAGCTTCTCGTCCGCAACGCTCTTCGTTCAGTTGATTTTTACGGCGCGGAAAGAATGGTAAGGATAAATCAACTTCCCCGCGGATTGGATGATTTAAATTTATAGTTCCTCATAATGTTCATGTAATACTTATTCCTAAATGTGAATCGGCAGAACAAGTAAAACTCGTGGAAGAAAAAGTTAACGAGCTGAAAGAAAAGCATAAAGTAGAGAATGATATTTTCTTCATGCCGATTATTGAAAGCGCGCTCGGTACATTAAAAGCTTATGAAATAGCATCGGCATCAAAACGAAATTGCGCGCTTGCAATTGGGCTGGAAGATTATACGGCCGATCTCGGAACACAAAGAACAAATGAAGGAAAGGAAAGTTTATTCGCGAGATTGATGCTGGTAAACGCCGCGAAGGCAGCGGGAATACAAGCAATAGACACTGTCTTTTCCGATGTAAGTGATATGGAAGGATTAAAAGCAAGCGTGCTAGAAGCAAAATCTTTAGGCTTTGAAGGAAAAGGATGCATTCATCCAAGGCAAATTCCGGTTGTACATGAAGCATTTGCGCCACGGAAGAAGAAATAGATAAAGCAAAAAAAATAGTAGCAGCTTACGAAGAAGCGAAAAAAAAGGTTCGGGAGTAGTTTCTCTTGGAAGTAAAATGATTGACGCACCGGTGGTTAAGAGGGCGGAAAAAGTTATTCATCTCGCGAAGATTAACAAACGAAATTGAAAAATCATTCTTAGTCACTAAATGTCATTAAATCATTGTGGTCATTAAGAAGTCATTGTGGTCATTTAAAGGTCATTAAGTCATTGTGGTTAAAAAATAATTTTAGGCCAATTTTTTGAAACTTGAAGAATTAAATGTTTATTCCTTATCAATGGAACTAGCAGACAAAGTTTATAAGATAGTTAATGAATGGAATAATTTTGATAAAGGTACTATCGGGAAACAATTAGTAACTAATGACAAATGACTAATGACTAATTCCTATAATTCAACTACTTGAAATAAATAATCAATAAAAAGCAAATAATGAAATTAATAAAAAACTACGCCGGCAGACTTGTTCCGGATGAAATAAACGGTGAAAAACAAATTCCTTTTCAAGGAGTTAATAATTATAAACCAAACGGAGTAAAGGCAAAACCTCCGGTAAGAACTTGTATCGATTATCCTTTTGACGGGAATAAAGTTGTTAAGAATTTAAAAGAAGCATTAAAGAAAGCCGGGCTGAAAAACGGAATGACGATTTCAACTCATCATCATTTAAGAAACGGCGATGCTTTGACTAATCTTTTATTCGACACGATTAAACAAATGGGAATAAAAAATATCCGCTGGTTTCCGACTGCTTCATTCCCGGTTCACGAACATTTAATTCAATATCTTGAAGATGGAACAATTCATCATATTGAAGGAAGCATGAACGGCCCGTTGGGAAAATTTACAACCGAAGGGAAAATGAAAGGCGTCGGAGTTCTCCGCTCACACGGCGGAAGATATCAAGCAGTGCAAGACGGCGAAGTTCATATTGATATCGCGGTTATTGCTGCTCCTACAGCTGATCCTTTCGGAAACGCGAACGGAGTTAACGGAAAATCGGCGAGTGGTTTAATCGGCTTTGCTCTTGCGGATTCAGAATACGCCGATAAAGTAATTGTGGTAACGGATAATCTCATTCCCTTCCCATGCGTGCCGTGGCAGATACAAGGAAATAATGTTGATTATGTTGTGGAGATAGATTCGCTGGGAGATTCATCTAAAATTGTTTCCGGAACAACGGAAGTAACAAAATCTCCCGATAGACTTTTAATTGCCGAATATGTAGCTCAATTTATTGATGAAGCCGGAATAATGAAAGACGGTTTTTCATTTCAAGCCGGAGCAGGAGGAACTAATCTTGCTTTTGTTCTTTATCTAAAAGAAAGAATGAAAGCGAAAAATATTAAAGCAAGATTTGTAAGAGGCGGCAGCACAAAATATCTTGTACAGCTTCTGGAGGAAGGATTAACCGATTATATTCTTGACGGCCAGACCTTTGATCTTGAAGGCGTGAGAAGTATGAGAGAAAATCCGAACCATGTTAACACAAGTCCTTTTACCAGCTATAACTTTCACGGGAAAGGAAATTTCGCTTCCATAGTAGATACCGCAGTTCTAGGCGCGACCGAAGTGGATATAAATTTTAACGCGAATGTAGTCAGCCACAGCGACGGCTATCTACTTCACGGAATAGGCGGTTGGCAGAATTGCCTTTATTCAAAATGCACAATTTTTGCAATACCGTCTTTCCGGGATAGAATTCCGGTTATAATTGATGAAGTAACAACTCTATGCGGACCCGGAGAATTGATGGATGTGATTATTACCGAAAGAGGCATAGCGATAAACCCCAGAAGAAAAGATTTAATTAAAGTGATGAAAAATTCTTCATTGCCGGTAAAAACAATAAAAGAAATTAGAGATGAAGTTTATGAAATATGCGGCGGAGCTCCGGCCAAACCGAAAGTGAATAAAAATAAAGTTGTTGCCGTTGTAAAATGGGTTGACGGAACTGTTTTGGATTCTGTTTTTAAAATTGAAAAATAGTTAATACAAAATTTCTAAAAATTACATTTGATACCGATTTAAAGCGAATTATTCTTCCAATTCTATATATCTTTCCGGTTATTCTTCTAATTACCTTGAAGTAGTTAATATTTACTTTGTATTTTTAATATTTGCTACTCAATTAATTCTGAAAACTTAAACATTGAAACGAAAATAAATATAAAATATATGGATAGAATAGGAATTGCATTCGGCAGCGGCGGGGCGAGAGGAATCGCTCATATTCTGATGATTGAGGCATTAGAAGAATTAGGATTGAAACCAACAATAATTGCCGGTTCAAGTATTGGTTCAATTATCGGGGCTTTTTACGCGGCGGGCTTTAACTCAAAGGAAATGAAGGAAATACTTCATACTCTACTTTATCCGCAAAAAGATAAATTTTTTGATTTTATATTAAAATCAGATTTTATAAAGATGCTCTCCATGTTCGATCCTCAGTTTGTAAAATCCGGAATAATTAAGGGAGAAAAATTCCAGAGTTACCTGCAGTCCAAAATAAAAGTAACAACATTTGAAGAACTTAAAATACCGCTAAGAATAGTTGCCACCGATTATTGGGAAAAGGAGGAAGTTGTAATTACATCCGGGAAATTATTGCCGGCAGTAAAAGCAAGTTATTCTTTACCGGGTTTATTTACACCAACAAGAATTAATAATAAAATTTTAATTGACGGCGGCGCTGTGAATCCGCTTCCCTACGATATTATCAAAAAAGACTGCGATATAACTATCGCGATAGATGTTTCGGCGTATAAAACCGGCAACGGCAAACAATATCCACCGACTTTTGAATCTGTTTTTTCTACATATCAAATAATGCAGCATTCTATTTCCCAGCAGAAAATAAAATTTTTAGAGCCTGATATTTATGTTCGTCCTGAAATTTTAGACGTAAGAGTTTTCGATTTTACTAAAGACAAATCAATTTTTAAACAAGCTATGCCGGCAAAAGATCAGTTAAAAGAAAAATTGGAAAAACTGCTTAAATTTAAAACTACTACCGAGTATTTGGGGCTTGAATAAAATTTTCTAAATTAAGGATCTTTTAATTTCCCAATTTTCGTAAAGTATAAGTTTTCCAACCGGATGGGCAGAAATATTAAACGGTAAAATTTAGGTTTAAAATAAATGGACGATAAAGAATATAAATATGAACTGTTTTTTGAAATATCACCGGATTTATTATGTATTGCGGGTTATGACGGTTATTTTAAAAAGGTAAACGCCGCGGTTTCGAATACATTAGGATATTCATTTGAGGAATTATATTCCAAACCAATAAACGATTTTGTTTATCATCAAGACAAAGATATTACATCGCTTGTCCGTGGTGATCTAACAAGATCAAAACCTCTTTATAATTTTGAAAATAGATATATTTCAAAAAACGGAGAAATAATTTGGTTATCGTGGACATCCTTACCGGTGGAAAGCGAACAAGTAATTTTTGCGATAGCAAAAAATATTACCCATCGAAAAAAACTTGAAGAAGAAAGAAGTGAACTTCTTCTAAATCTTACTAAAGTAAATAAAGATTTAAAACAATTATCTTATACAACTTCTCATGATTTAAGATCGCCTGTTAATAATTTACTTACAGGTTTAGAATTAATTGATACTTCCTTAAATAACGACGAGGAAACTATTGAACTAATTGAGATATTAAAATCATCGGGTAAATATATTAAGAAAACCTTAAATAATTATGTAGATACTTTAAGTGAAAAACTTTACGCGCCCGTTGATATTGAAGAAGTCGAGTTTAATGAAAGTTTATCTGCTGTATTAAAATCTATTATCTCATTAATACAAACTTCAAAAGTTAAAATTACCACAAATTTTACTGAAATTGATAAAGTTGAATTTAATAAAGCTTATATGGAAAGTATTCTGCTTAATTTGATCACAAATTCTATTAAATATTCCAGACGCGGAGTTCCTCCGGAAATCTCCATAGTATCAAAAAAAATAAACGGTACTATACAACTTATCTTTACAGATAATGGTTTAGGTTTTAATATGAATGAGGTAAAAGATAAAATCTTCGGGCTTCACCAAACTTTTCACAATAATAAAGACAGTAAAGGAATTGGACTTTACTTAGTACAAAATCATATTACAAGTTTGGGGGGCAAAATTGATGTGAAAAGCAAAGTTAATGAAGGGACTAAGTTTACAATTACTTTTAAAAAACCCACGACCTGAGCCGTGGGTTATTAAGATATTAACTTTCTAATGTAGAAAGATTCCCAGGATCCTGGCCTAAAGCTTTAGCTTTAAGAACTCTTCTCATAATTTTTCCACTTCTTGTTTTAGGAAGGGAATCAACAAACTCAATACTTTCCGGTTTAGCAATCGGGCCTACTTCGTGGCCAACATGCTGCCTTAGTTCTTCTTGAAGTTTTTCACTTCCTTCAAAACCGGTTCTTAAAATAACATAAGTATGAATCGCGTTTCCCTTTACTTCGTGTGGAAGGCCTATCGCGGCCGCTTCGGCAACTGCTGGATGACTTACCAAAGCACTTTCTATTTCAGCCGTACCAAGCCTATAACCGCTAACTTTTATTACATCATCAACTCTGCCTATAATCCAGAAGTAACCGTCTTCGTCTTTCTTCGCGGAATCACCTGTCATATACATTCCTTCAAACCGGCTCCAATATTGATTTACGTATCTATCCGGATCGTTATAAATTGTGCGTATCATTGCGGGCCAAGGAGTTTTAATTACGAGATAACCTTCTTCATTCGGTTTAACGGGCTTACCTTCCTCATTAACAATATCCATTTTCAATCCCGGGAAAGGTTTCGTTCCGGAACCCGGTTTTAAAGGAACGCAAGGCATTGGCGTGATCATAAACATTCCTGTTTCTGTCTGCCACCAAGTATCCATAATAGGGCATTTTTCTTTGCCGATAACTTTATGATACCACTTCCACGCTTCGGGGTTTATCGGTTCTCCGACACTTCCTAATAATCTTAAAGAAGATAAATCATGCCGGTTCGGCCAAGCTTCACCGAAACGCATTAAACCTCTAATAGCGGTTGGCGCCGTATAAAGAATATTTATTCCGTATTTCTCAATCATCTGCCACCAGCGGTTAGGATAAGGATGCGTAGGCGCTCCTTCATACATGAACGAAGTTGCGCCGTTTAATAAAGGCCCGTAAACAATATAACTATGGCCCGTAATCCAGCCCGGATCCGCGGCGCACCAATATCTATCATCTTCATGAATATCAAAAACA
The DNA here is from genome assembly GCA_963798775.1 of uncultured Bacteroidota bacterium. Taxonomy (GTDB): domain Bacteria; phylum Bacteroidota; class Ignavibacteria; order Ignavibacteriales; family Ignavibacteriaceae; genus CAWCUK01. Next base: position 45,782 of record CAWCUK010000002.1, on the reverse strand, counting down.
TATTTTAACGTTGAATAAGTCCCGACCATATAACCGCCGTGAGTATGAAGAATAGCTTTAGGTTTACCCGTAGTACCGGAAGTATAAAGGATAAATAAAGGATCTTCGGCATCCATTTCTTCCACATGATTAGAATTATTAGCGATAGGAAGCTGCATAAGTTCGTGATACCACATATCGCGTCCGGCTTCCATATTAACCTCGTGCCCTGTTCTTTTAACAACAAGAACACTTTCCACAGTAGCCGCGCGTTTTAACGCTTCATCGGCAATTTTTTTCAATTCAACAATTTTACCGCGCTGGTAAGAACCATCCGCGACAATTAAAACTTTAGATTGACTATCTTCCAATCTTTCATGAAGAGATTCAACAGAAAAACCTCCGTAAACAACAGAATGAATAGCCCCTATTCTGGCGCAAGCAAGCATTGCGATCATTAATTCGGGAACGCGGCCCATATAGATTGTTACTCTATCCCCTTTTTTTACACCAAGACTTTTTAATACATTAGCAAAACGGATAGTTTCACGAGTTAAGGCAAAATAAGATAAAGCCCTAAAATCCCCTTTTTCCCCTTCCCACACCAGCGCTAGTTTATTTCTTCTAAAAGTTTTTACATGAACATCTAAACAATTATAAGCAATATTAGTTTTTCCGCCGGTAAACCATTTATAAAAAGGTTTATTAGAATCGTCTAATACAGTATTCCATTTTTTGAACCAATGAAGATTTTTTGCTTCTTTGCCCCAGAAACCTTCTAGATCTTCGTCAGCGAATCTATAAAGATCCTCACATTTTGCATTAGCGTGTTTAATCACTTCTTTGGTGGGATAATAAACATCTCCGGAAAGATTTTTTTCACTCATCAGATTTTCTCCTGAGTTGGTTTATAGAGTTTATTTTTTAAAGATGAATTTGTTCTCAAAATAACCTGTAGGGGAATTACTATCTGCTTTGAAATTAAGATAAGCAATAATTATAATCAACCGATATTAGGGATTATCTTAAATAAATAAAGCTATTTTTTAATATTGATGCAGAAATTTCAATTTTTCCTTAAAACGTTTCACCGGCAGAAAGTTCTTTTCTAATTGAGCCGAAAAAGGAACAGGAGTATCCAAACTGCCGCTTCTAAATACAGGAGCGTCAAGATATTCAAAAAGCTGTTCGGAAATCCATGCAGCAATTTCGCCGCCTATGCCCCCCGTTAAACAATCTTCATGTAAAATTATAGCTTTACCCGTCTTCATCACTGAAACTTCTACGGCGGTTTTATCCCAGGGAAGTAATGTTCTTAAATCAATAAGATCGGCGGAAATATCATTATTTTCTTTTAAAGCTTCCTTAGCCCAATGAACTCCCATTCCATAAGTGATTATGGTTAAATCAGTCCCTTCTGAAATTAAATTAGCTTTCCCTATTTCGATAGAATAATAATCATCAGGAATTTCTTCGGATACAGATCGATATAAGGCTTTATGCTCAAAAAACATTACAGGGTTCGGATCTTCAATCGAGGCAGTAAGTAAACCTTTCGCATCGTAAGGAGTCGCGGGATAAACTACTTTTAAACCGGGGGTGTGGAAAAACCAAGCTTCGTTGGACTGGGAATGAAAAGGCCCGGCAGCCACTCCCGCACCGGTAGGCATACGAATAACAACATCGGCATTTTGTCCCCAGCGGTAATACACTTTTGCCAAATTATTAATTATTTGATTAAAGCCTTCGGTAACAAAATCGGCAAACTGCATTTCAACAACAGCTTTTCCCCCGCAAATAGAATAACCTAAAGCCGCGCCTATTATAGCTGATTCACAAAGAGGAGTATTTCTGACTCTCTCTTTTCCAAATTGATTTATAAAACCGTCTGTAACCTTAAATACTCCCCCGTATTCGGCAACGTCTTGTCCCATAATAATTAAATTATTATGCCTTTCCATACTTTGTTTTAACCCGCCGGAAATCGCGTCAACAAATCTTTTAAGAGATTTTTTCCCCGATTCCGGATGAACAACTTCTTGAATATGAGGCGCGTAAACATTATTTATTTCTTTTTCGGTATTTACGGAAACCGGCGCTTCGTTAACAGCAATTTCCCATTCTTTATCAATCGTATCTTTAATTTTATTTCTGAAGGCCTGCATCATTTCCTCATTTAATACGCCTTCTTTAAGCAGGTATTTTTCATAATTTACAATCGGATCTTTTTTCCGCCATTCCTCAAATAAATGTTTAGGAACATATTTAGTTCCGGAGGCTTCTTCATGCCCGTTCATTCTGAATGTAACAGCTTCAATTAAAATTGGCCTAGGATTTTTTCTTATCTCTTGGGCGTAATCTTTAAGAGTATTATAAACTTCAAGAATATTATTACCGTCAATTCTCTTCGCTTCTATTCCGTAACCTTTCCCTTTATCCGCGAAATTATTTCCTACAAAATTTTCTCTAGTGGGAGTTGATAAACCATAGCCATTATTTTCAATAACAAAAATAACCGGCAAGTTCCACACAGCGGCAACATTTATTGCCTCATGAAAATCACCTTCACTCGTTCCGCCTTCTCCGGTAAAAACAAGAACCGCTTTACCCTCATTATTTAACTTGCTCATTAAAGCGATTCCGTCAGCCACACCCATTTGAGGACCGAGATGAGAAATCATACCGACGATATGATATTGAGTTGAGCCGAAATGAAACGAGCGGTCGCGGCCGTTAGTAAAACCGGATTCCTTGCCTTGAAACTGCGCAAATAATTTTCTTAAAGGAACATTGCGGACACTAAAAACACCTAAATTACGATGCATAGTTAAAATATATTCATCCCAGAACATCGCGTAAGCGCTGCCGACGGGAATTGCTTCCTGCCCGATTCCGGAAAACCATTTACTTATTTTCCCTTGCCGGATCAGGTTTATCATCTTTTCCTCTATAATTCGAGGTGTTAGTAAAGCAACATAAAGTTCAATTAATGTTTCATCGGAATAGTCACGTCTATTAAATTTCATAATATTTTCTTTGACCGCATGGTTAATAAATTTTAAATCGAATTGAATTCGGCAAAATTAGAATTTTATTTATTTAGCGTCAAGAAAAGTATTTACATATATGAATACAGACATAAAATTTCCGCATAAAAATTTAATTGATTCATTATTTTTACAGTAAATTTTAAGGCGCTTCACTCACGCTAAACTACACAACTTACAACATCTTAAATTATAATCTTATAAATTTGCTTTTTTAATTAAGATAAAGAATAATGCAAAATCCAAAACAAATACTTAAAGAATATTTCGGTCACCAAGAATTTAGAGGTGAACAGGAAACCATAATTAATCGTCTGGTTGAAGAAAAAAAACACGCTTTAGTTTTAATGCCTACAGGAAGCGGCAAATCGCTCTGCTATCAAATTCCCGCGCTTATTTTTGAAGGAGGAACAATTGTAATCTCACCATTAATAGCTTTAATGCAGGATCAAGTTGACGCGCTTAAAAAGAAAAATATTCCGGCTTCATATATCAATTCAACTGTTTCAAAAGCCGAACGCGAAAAAAGATTAAACAATTTTATAAACGGAAGTTTAAAACTTTTGTACGTAACTCCGGAAAGATTTAGAAAAAGTGAGTTTATTGAAGAGTTGAAAAAAGTTAAAATTTCTCTTCTAGCGGTTGACGAGGCACATTGCATATCGGAATGGGGAAATGATTTTCGACCGGATTATTCGCGTATCAGCGAATTTAGAGAGTTAATGAATAATCCATTAACAATAGCATTAACAGCCACCGCCACTCCCGAAGTTCAGCAAGATATTGTAAGAAAATTAAATATTAAAGACGGCGAAATTAAAATTTTTCATCAAGGTATTCAGCGGCCGAACTTACGGTTAGAATGCGCGGATACTTTTGACGAAAAAGAGAAATTTGAGAAGATTTTTGAAGTACTGAATGAATTTCCCGGAGCGGGGATTATATATTTTGCTTTAATTCAAACGCTGGAAAAATTTTCTCAGAAACTTAAAGATAAAGGATTTGCTCACGGTATTTATCACGGAAAGCTTGAAGCTAAGAAGCGTAAACAAATGCAAAAAGATTTTTTAAGCGGAAACCAAAATCTAATCCTCGCGACTAACGCATTCGGGATGGGAATTGATAAACCGGATATTCGATTTGTAATTCACGCGGAAATTCCTTCTTCCGTAGAATCATATTACCAGGAAATAGGACGCGCCGGCAGAGACGGAAAACCTTCGCTCTGCCTTCTGCTGTATGATCAGAATGACCTTTATACACAGATGGAATTTATAAAATGGTCTAATCCAAGCGCGGATTTTTATTCAGCTTTATATGATTTGATTTCAAGAGATACGGGAATTATAAATTCATCGGGAATTGAATATTTGCGCGAGCAGATGAATTTTAAGAACAAAAAAGATTTTAGAATAGAGACAGCTTTAGGAATGTTCGACCGGTACGGAATTACTGACGGATCAATAGAAAATAGAGATTTAGAAGTAACAGCCGATTTACCGGAAGAATTAGAAGACGATGATTTGTTAAAAGAAAAATTACTAAATGATAATAAAAAACTTCATTCTATAATGCAGTATTTTAAAACCGAAGAATGCAGGAGAGTTTTTATTTCCGAGTATTTTGGTTTTAACGATGAAAAACCGTGCGGCAATTGCGATAACTGTACAAATAACGCTGTTGAAAATATTTTAGTAGATTAACTTATATAAAATTTAAGTAAAAAATTATGGATCAAATAGATATAAGTACATTAGAAGAATTTGAAAATTTCATAAAAATGAATCCGGCTTCAGTCGTTTATTTTTCTACACCGGAATGTAATGTATGCAAAGTGTTTAAACCGAAATTAAAAGAATTGCTTCAAGAGGAATTCCCGGAATTTAAATTTGCTTACGTTAATTGTGAAGTTTCCAAAGAATTGGCGGCTCAGAAAATGGTTTTTGCCGTTCCTACCATACTTTTCTTTTTTGACGGTAGGGAATTTTTAAGAAAATCGAGAAATGTAAATCTGCAACAGCTTTCGGAAGAATTAGCGCATACTTATAATCTCTATTTTTCATAATAAACCCACGATTGAAACCGTGGGCTTATAGAGACTATCTTCGTCACCTAATTATTAGAAAAAGCGATCAAGGATGATCGCTTTACATAAACTAATTCTTATTCCAATCCGGCAGCCGGCCCGGAGTCCAAGGCGCGCCGGCTTGTTCCATTTTATCTTTAAGATTCTTTAATCCTACATTATTTATATGCTTCAGCCTGTCTAGAATAGGAGCAAACTCATCACCGGCAATTTCATAAGCATCCTTTTGTGTTTGAGTCGGCGCGGAAGTAGACATCCATTCGTCATAAATAATTCCCTGAACTCTCCCGGAAATTGTAGGCGGAACATTTTCATTTCTAACAGCTAAAGTCCTATCGCCGGTAAGCTTAATTTGAATTTCAGTTAACTGCTGTTCAATCGAGTCGGCATCATTCATTAAGGTGATCGGCGCTTCGGGAGTTTGCAGCAGAGCCGCTTTAATATACTTTACTTCATTAAACATTTCGCGCATAGCTCTAATTGAACCGGAAACCGCCCTGCTTAAATCCCCGACTTTTTGCTGAAAAGTTAAGAGCTGATTTCTATCAGCAGCCGGAAGCGAGGCACTTCCAAGAACTTGGGTATTAAAATAAACGGGATCATAAATCTTACTTAGCTTTCCGTCAACATTTTTATACATAGTAACCGAATATTTACCCGGAACCGTAAGAACACCCTGGTCACCTTGATCAAAAGGATTATCTGTTCGAGCGGATAAGTTTACCGGATCTGTGGAAGGAAAACGTAAATCCCAGGAAACTCTATGTATACCTGAAGAAGCGGGAGCTTTTATTTTTCTTACCTCATTTCCCTTTTCATCGGAAACAACAAAAAGCAAATAAGGATTTTCTTCTTCATCTTCGGCGCGAAGTTCTTCATAAGAAGGATATTTTACATTCTCCCCTTTTTTTAAGGCTTCTTTTTCCGCTTCCTGTCTTTTTTCTTTTTTAGTTTTGATGGATTCTTTCAAATAGTAAGTAAAAACAGCGCCGAACGGAGGATTATCGGCGGTAAAATATGACTCACCCTGGAAACCTTTTCCGCGTAAGCCAATCGGCTGAGTCTGAATATACATTTCGGCGGTTTTAACCGGAAAAACTTTCGCTTCTACTTTTAGTGAATCTTCATTTATAGAACGAAGCGGAGAATAATTATCTAAAATATAAAACCCTCTGCCGAAAGTAGCGAGTACAAGATCATTTTCTCTTTTCTGAATAGCGATATCTCTAATAGCAACCGTCGGTAAACCACCTTTTAACTGAATCCATTTTTTCCCTCCGTTGATAGTAAAATAAACACCGTACTCGGTTCCGGCAAAAAGCAGATTTGGATTTTTATAATCTTCAACAACTGAGTAAACCGGGCCGTTTTCGGGAAGATTTCCTTTAAGTGATTTCCAGCTTTTCCCGGCATCCTCACTTTTTAATAAATAAGGTTTAAAGTCGCCTTCTTTATGATTATCAAAAGCGGCGTAAACAGTATTGGCGTCAAATTGAGAAGCGGTTAAACAGCTTACATAAGTTGTCTCCGGAACACCGGAAACCTTTTCAATCTTTCTCCAATTTTGGCCGTCATCTTCTGTTACATTTATTAAACCGTCATCCGTTCCCACATAAAGCAATCCGGCTTTAACGGGAGATTCGGTAAGAGAAACAATATTTCCGAAAAGTGAAGTTGAAGCGTTTTTCGCTACCGCGTCAACACTCCAAACTTTGCCCATTATCGAAAGTTTATTTCTATCAATTTTTCTTGTTAAATCACCGCTAATCTGCTGCCAGGTATTTCCCCTATCATCACTTTTAAATAATTTATTAGCCGCAAAATATAAACTGGTGTGAGAATGAGGACTAATAATTAAAGGGGAATCCCAGTTCCATTTCAGAGATTCTTCTCCCTGCTGAGGCTGAGGCTGAATTCCCATCGCTTCACCGCTTTTCTTATCGTAGCGAACTAAACCGCCGTATTGAGATTCAGCGTAAATTATGTTTGGATCTTCCGGATCAACTTTGGAGACAAATCCATCGCCGCCTTGAGTAATAAACCAATCGGAGTTTACAATACCGGAAACACTTTTATTTTGAGAAGGGCCGCCGAGACTGAAATTATCCTGAGTTCCGCCGAAAACATTATAAAACGGTTTATCGTTATCAACAGCTACTCGATAAAACTGAGTTACAGGAAGATTGCTTTTGAAATTCCAGGTTTCGGCACGGTCAAAACTTTCATAAATTCCGCCGTCGCAGCCGACTAAATAATGATCAGTATTATTCGGCTCAATCCACATAGCATGATTATCTACATGCTTATTTTGTTCACCAAGATTATGAAAAGATTTTCCTCCGTCGTCTGTAACATGAAGCCATGTATCCATAGCGTAAACACGATTTACATCTTTAGGATCGCAGAAAATTTCATTATAATATTGGGGACTTCCGGCAACGTAGCCGCTTCTTTTTTCCCAAGATTCACCTTTATCGGTAGAACGAAAAAATCCTCCTTTATCATCAGCCGCTTCAATTATAGCGTAAACAACGTTGTTATCAGCCTGAGAAATTGCCAAACCAATTCTTCCTTTATCAACTGAAGGAATACCGGAAGATTTTTTATTCCAGGTTTCGCCGCCGTCGGTAGATTTATAAATTGCGGATTCGGGCCCGCCGTCAATCAAAGTATATACATGGCGCATTCTCTGGTAAGAAGAAGCGTACATTATATCGGGATTTTTCGGATCCAAATAAACTTCGTTTACGCCGGTAACGGAACTTATATCTAATACTTTTTTCCAACTCTTACCGCCGTCAACAGATTTATACAAACCTCTATCGCCGCCGGATTTCCAGAGAGGGCCTTGAGCTGCTACAAATATTATATTAGAATTTCTCGGATCAATAGTTATCATTCCGATATGCTCTGAATTTTTAAGTCCCATATTCTTCCAGCTTTTTCCGCCGTCATCGGAGCGGTAAACGCCGTCGCCGTAGGAAACACTTCTCTGGCTGTTATTCTCGCCGGTTCCAACCCAAATTGTATTTTCATTATTCGGATCGATAGTAACACAGCCGATAGAATAAGAGCCTTCATGATCAAAAATAGGCTGCCATGAAGTTCCGGAATTTGTAGTCTTCCAAACACCGCCGCCGGCAGTAGCAACATAATATTCATGATAATTATTTTTATTTACGGCAAAATCTATAATTCTACCCGAAGTTAACGCGGGGCCTATACTTCTAAATTTTAACCCGCTTAAAGCTGATGAAGACAAAAGGTCTTTTTCTTTCGCGGCATCATCCTGCGCGAAAAGTAAGAATGGTACAAGCATTACCGAGAGAAGAATCAACAAGAATTTTGATTTCATTATTTCTCCTAATGATTTTGAAATAAAAGTTAAGTTGAAGAAACTAAATTGTATGAATAATTTGTAAACCGGCAGTTTGAATGAGTGCAATTAAAATCTCTGAAAAAAAAGATTAGCTAAGAAAGATTATTTTTAATTCTAAGATTAAAGTTAAGAAATTTTAAGTTTAGTATGCACAAATTATAATAAAAACGCGAAATCGCGGGCTATTAAAAGCAAGTCATTATTTGCAAGATACCAATTAAACTCACAGGGCAAATCCATATCATTGCGACTTTACTAATAAACTCTAATTTTGACACCAAGATTTGAGAGAATATTTTTCTGCAACGAAAAGAATTCTGTTAAATCTACAGTAAAAATATTTAAAAACATTAAGAGGTGATACCTATGAATACGATAAAAGCAAAACTTACGGCGGCCACATTATTTACAGCATTATTACTATTTGTTGCTCCCGTAACAACATCTGCGCAAGATTATAACAAAGATAAAACAAGAGATAATACCCAGCAGATGCAGCAGAAGGACAGTAGGTATAGTTCTGATATTAAAGACTTAGCACAAGATCTAAAAACAAAAGTTAATCTAACTGAAGATCAAATGAAGCAAGTTGAAGCTGTTCTAACACAATATCAAAAATCCGCCAGAACAACAACTGATATGAGAAATAAAAATAACCAGATGGATAACACCAATCGTATGAACAACAACACAAATATGAATTCAGCAAAAACAACAGCTAATAAATCCATTGAGACTATTCTGAAAGATGATCAAAAATCTAAATGGAATAATGTAAAAGAAGAATGGTGGAATAAAGTTGATTCTCAGCTAAAAACTACCAATAAAACTCATAAAATGGAATAATAATCTTTATTAAATAATTATTTATAAAAGAGTTAATAACATTTATCTATAAAGCATATTGAGGTGAAATAATCTTCAATATGCTTTTTTGTTATTAGGCAATATTTATCACATGTGATGTTCTATTCTTGCAAGACGGCTTATAATATTTAATTTAAAGGTGTTCTTAAAAATAGCCGATACTATTTTTTAATAAAAAAAAGGTGTACCCATGAAAAGATTCAATTTAGGAAGAATATTTGCTCCCTTGTTTACTTTAGCCATAGCTTTATTCATTATGCAGGGTTCATTATCAGCTCAGGATAAAAGTGTTCAACAAAATGATCAAGATTCAAAATATAAACAAACAGCTCAAGAGCTAACGCAAAAACTGCAGTCAAAGTTAAATTTGACTCAAGATCAGTCTAATGATATAGAAGATATTTTAGTGGATTATCAACAGAATGTAGCTGATGTAAAAACGGACGCCGCGGAAACCAGAAACGATAATGATGAAAATTATACACAAGAAGATAAAAGTGAAAACAAACAGGATTTAAAAGATTACGATAAATCGGCAAATGAAGATATAGAAGACGTGCTGAACGACAATCAAAAATCGCAATGGTTAAGCGTAAAAGACGGATGGTGGAAAGAAGTAAAGGATAAAGTGTACAGCGAAAAAATGTATCATAAAGAAAAATAAAAAATCTTTTAATTTAGTAACCAAAGCATACCGGGAAAATTTTTCGGTATGCTTTTTTTTAGCCGTTTATAAAATTCTCTCCATTGAATTACCAATAAAAATTCGTTACATTTTACCTAATTATTAGGGGAAATTAAATTGTGCGATAATTGTAAATATCGCCTTCTTTTACCGTTCGAAAAAACCATCCCGCATAAGGCCTTAGTAAAACCATATTTTTTAGGAGGAAGCCATGAAAAGAATTATTCTTTCTACAGCAGCTTTTTTCCTCAGCGCGTTTTTTTATTTAATCATACCTCAAGATCTGAATGAGGTAGTTGATTACCACTTTGACGCGATGAACCAGGACAAGTATAATAAAATACAAACAATAACTATTACTTCAGAAATTATTGCGGGAAACGAAAAAGGGACATTGCAAATTTTTTATAAGCGCCCGAATAAGATGCGGGTAGAAAAAACTATAAAGGGGAAAACCACCGTCACGGTTTTTGACGGAGAAAATGGTTGGATAAAATATTCCGATTCAAAATCAGTCCAAAAAATGAATAAAAAGGATTTAGAAAACTATAGATTTAAGGCAGACCTTGACGGTTATTTTTACTGTTACAGGGAAAAAAACCATGATCTTAAACTATTGGGTAAAGAGAAATTAGATGGCAAAGAATATTATAAAATTCTCTGTACAATGCCTAACGGGGAAATAACCAATCTTTTTTTGGATACAAAAACTTATCTCTTAAACAGAACCGAACAGAGAGCCGGCGATACTGAAGTTGTTACCGTTTTAAGTAATTATAAAAAAGTAAATGATATCCCCTTTCCTTTTAAATTTGAAATTAAACAGAACGGGAATACCGAAGTGCAAAATGTTAAGAAAATAAAACTGGATGCGAATGTCGGGGATGAAATATTTGTCTCTGAAAATAAATGAACGACTGACTCGGTGGTAAGCGACAAATGCGCGAGTCTAGAGTGACTTTACAAGCCGAGAGAAGCGAAAGAGATGCGCATTCAGAGCGTATTCAGAGCGCATTCAGAGCGCATTCAGATGGAGTGAATTAGGTATAAAAAGAATGGTAGATTTAGGAACATCAACCGACGTTCTGAGACTGATTTTGGTTATCAAATATAGTAGAAATATGGAAATATTCAATAATAATTTTGACAAATAGTATAGAACACGGATTACACGAATGATACGGATAAAAACGGAATAATTAAAGAATGTATCGGCGGTCGCAGTAATAATAATCAATCCTCTACAAGGATTATGGAATCTCTGTGAGTAAGCATTTTTACAATAATGTTCCTTCTACGAAGGAAGGAAAATAATTTTGCGTATACTGATAATATTGTTAATATTGAATTATGATAGCATCTAGAAAGAAAAAGAACATAATGTTTTAGAACATTGTAGATGTTCGATTATTGTAGTAAAGAAATAAAATGAGAATCGAATGAACATTGTAGATGTTCGACAAGGATTACAAATTAATTTTAAGAATTACGGATATATCGGAAATAATCAATCCTCTACAAGGATTATAGAATCTCTGTGAGTAAGGATGTTACAATAATGTTCCTTCTACGAAGGAAGTAAAAAATTTCCAAAGTTATTGTTTTTAATATCTTGAATTTTTTAGAACATCGTAGATGTTGTATTATTGTAGTATATCGAAAGAAAATGAACATCGTAGATGTTCGATTATTGTAGAAAACAAAAAATTGAGAATTGAATGAACATTGTAGATGTTCGACAAGGATTGCTAAATTTATTTTAAGAATTACGGATATATCGGAAATAATCAATCCTCTACAAGGATTATATAACCTTTGTGAGTAAGGATTGTTACAATAATGTTCCTTCTACGAAGGAAAGGAAAAAATTTCCAAAGTTATTGTTTTTAATATCTTGAATTTTTTAGAACATCGTAGATGTTCGATTATTGTAGAAAACAAAAAAATGAGAATCGAATGAACATTGTAGATGTTCGACAAGGATTACAAATTTATTTTAAGATTTAAGGATATATCGGAAATAATCAATCCTCTACAAGGATTATGGAATCTCTGTGAGTAAGCATTGTTACAATAATGTTCCTTCTACGAAGGAAGGAAAATAATTTTGCGTATACTGATAATATTGTTAATATTGAATTATGATAGCATCTAGAAAGAAAAAGAACATAATGTTTTAGAACATTGTAGATGTTCGATTATTGTAGAAAAGAAATAAAATGAGAATCGAATGAACATCGTAGATGTTCGACAAGGATTACAAATTTATTTTAAGATTTACGGATATATCGGAAATAATCAATCCTCTACAAGGATTATGGAATCTCGGTTATTAAGCATTGTTACAATAATGTTCCTTCTACGAAGGAAGGAGAAATAATTTGGCGAATGATAATATTGTAGATGTTAAATTATTATAGTATATCGAAAGAAAAAGAACATCGTAGATGTTCGATTATTGTAGTAAAAAAAAAAAATGAGAATTGAATGAACATTGTAGATGTTCGACAAGGATTGCTAAATTTATTTTAAGATTTACGGATATATCGGAAATAATCAATCCTCTACAAGGATTATATGGAATCCTTTGTGAGTAAGCATTTTTACAATAATGTTCCTTCTACTAAGGAAGGGAAAATATTTTTTGAATAGCTACTGAGGCAAGTAAATAACTAAAACAGATTAAGGTAAATTATGAAACCTGGTGTTTTCACACAAATATACATTCATTTAATATTTGCGGTAAAATATCGTGATAGATTATTAACAAAAGCTATTCGTCCTGAAATTTTTAGATACATGAGCGGAATAATAACAAAAAGAAGGCATAAATCGATTATTGTGAACGGGGTACAAGATCATGTTCATATTTTATTAGGGTTACATCAAGATGATAAAATATCGGACCTAGTCAACGGATTGAAGAGAAGTACCGCGTCCTTTATAAATAATAATCAACTTCTTCCGGGAAAATTTCAATGGCAGGATGGTTATGGTGCATTTTCCTATGCGAAATCAAATTTAGAGCAAGTTTATAAATATATAGAAACCCAAGAGCAACACCATCAAAGAAAAACATTTAACCAGGAATATATTGGCTTATTGAAAAAGTTTGAAATTGATTTTGATACAAAATATTTGTTTGAGTTTTTTGATTAAAGAAATGTATTTGGTTGTTGTCGAGTTACTACAATAATGTTCCTTCTACGAAGGAAAGGAAAAAATTTCCAAAGTTATTGTTTTTAATATCTTGAATTTTTTAGAACATCGTAGATGTTGTATTATTGTAGTATATCGAAAGAAAAAGAACATCGTAGATGTTCGACAAGGATTACAATTTATTTTAAGATTTACGGATATATCGGAAATAATCAATCCTCTACAAGGATTAATGGAATCCGGTTATTAAGCATGGTTACAATAATGTTCCTTCTACGAAGGAAGGAAAATAATTTGGCGAATGATAATATTGTAGATGTTAAATTATTATAGTATATCGAAAAATGAAATGAATGAACATCGTAGATGTTCGACAAGGATTACAAATTTATTTTAAGATTTACGGATATATCGGAAATAATCAATCCTCTACAAGGATTAATGGAATCTCTGTGAGTAAGCATTTTTACAATAATGTTCCTTCTACGAAGGAAGGAAAATAATTTTGCGTATACTGATAATATTGTTAATATTGAATTATGATAGCATCTGGAAAGAAAAAGAACATAATGTTTTAGAACATTGTAGATGTTCGATTATTGTAGTAAAGAAATAAAATGAGAATCGAATGAACATTGTAGATGTTCGACAAGGATTACAAATTAATTTTAAGAATTACGGATATATCGGAAATAATCAATCCTCTACAAGGATTAATGGAATCCGGTTATTAAGCATGGTTACAATAATGTTCCTTCTACGAAGGAAAGGAAAATAATTTGGCCAAATGATAATATTGTAGATGTTAATATTATTGTAGTATTTCGAAAGAAAAATGAACATCGTAGATGTTCGATTATTGTAGAATACAAAAAATTGAGAATTGAATGAACATCGTAGATGTTCGACAAGGATTGCTAAATTTATTTTAAGAATTACGGATATATCGGAAATAATCAATCCTCTACAAGGATTATATGAATCTCTGTTATTAAGCATGGTTACAATAATGTTCCTTCTACGAAGGAAAGGAAAAAATTTCCAAAGTTATTGTTTTTAATATCTTGAATTTTTTAGAACATTGTAGATGTTCGATTATTGTAGAATATCAAAAAAATGAGAATCGAATGAACATCGTAGATGTTCGACAAGGATTACAATTTATTTTAAGATTTACGGATATATCGGAAATAATCAATCCTCTACAAGGATTAATGGAATCTCTGTGAGTAAGCATTTTTACAATAATGTTCCTTCTACGAAGGAAGGAAAATAATTTTGCGTATACTGATAATATTGTTAATATTGAATTATGATAGCATCTGGAAAGAAAAAGAACATAATGTTTTAGAACATTGTAGATGTTCGATTATTGTAGTAAAGAAATAAAATGAGAATCGAATGAACATTGTAGATGTTCGACAAGGATTACAAATTAATTTTAAGATTTACGGATATATCGGAAATAATCAATCCTCTACAAGGATTATAGAATCTCTGTGAGTAAGCATTGTTATAATAATGTTCCTTCTACGAAGGAAAGGAAAAAATTTCCAAAGTTATTGTTTTTAATATCTTGAATTTTTTAGATCATCGTAGATGTTGTATTATTGTAGAATATCGAAAGAAAAAGAACATCGTAGATGTTCGACAAGGATTACAATTTATTTTAAGATTTACGGATATATCGGAAATAATCAATCCTCTACAAGGATTAATGGAATCCGGTTATTAAGCATGGTTACAATAATGTTCCTTCTACGAAGGAAGGAAAATAATTTGGCGAATGATAATATTGTAGATGTTAAATTATTATAGTATATCGAAAGAAAAAGAACATCGTAGATGTTCGACAAGGATTACAATTTATTTTAAGATTTACGGATATATCGGAAATAATCAATCCTCTACAAGGATTAATGGAATCTCTGTGAGTAAGCATTTTTACAATAATGTTCCTTCTACGAAGGAAGGAAAATAATTTTGCGTATACTGATAATATTGTTAATATTGAATTATGATAGCATCTGGAAAGAAAAAGAACATAATGTTTTAGAACATTGTAGATGTTCGATTATTGTAGTAAAGAAATAAAATGAGAATCGAATGAACATTGTAGATGTTCGACAAGGATTACAAATTAATTTTAAGATTTACGGATATATCGGAAATAATCAATCCTCTACAAGGATTAATGGAATCCGGTTATTAAGCATGGTTACAATAATGTTCCTTCTACGAAGGAAAGGAAAAAATTTCCAAAGTTATTGTTTTTAATATCTTGAATTTTTTAGAACATCGTAGATGTTGTATTATTGTAGTATATCGAAAGAAAATGAACATCGTAGATGTTCGATTATTGTAGAAAACAAAAAATTGAGAATTGAATGAACATTGTAGATGTTCGACAAGGATTGCTAAATTTATTTTAAGATTTACGGATATATCGGAAATAATCAATCCTCTACAAGGATTATGGAATCTCTGTGAGTAAGCATGGTTACAATAATGTTCCTTCTACGAAGGAAAGGAAAAAATTTCAAAAGTTAATTGATTTTAATATCTTGAATTTTTTAGAACATCGTAGATGTTCGATTATTGTAGTAAAGAAATAAAATGAGAATCGAATGAACATTGTAGATGTTCGACAAGGATTACAAATTTATTTTAAGATTTACGGATATATCGGAAATAATCAATCCTCTACAAGGATTATAGAATCTCTGTGAGTAAGCATTTTTACAATAATGTTCCTTCTACGAAGGAAGGAAAATAATTTTGCGTATACTGATAATATTGTTAATATTGAATTATGATAGCATCTGGAAAGAAAAAGAACATAATGTTTTAGAACATTGTAGATGTTCGATTATTGTAGTAAAGAAATAAAATGAGAATCGAATGAACATTGTAGATGTTCGACAAGGATTACAAATTAATTTTAAGAATTACGGATATATCGGAAATAATCAATCCTCTACAAGGATTATAGAATCTCTGTGAGTAAGCATTGTTATAATAATGTTCCTTCTACGAAGGAAGGAAAAAATTTCCAAAGTTATTGTTTTTAATATCTTGAATTTTTTAGAACATCGTAGATGTTGTATTATTGTAGTATATCGAAAGAAAATGAACATCGTAGATGTTCGATTATTGTAGAAAACAAAAAATTGAGAATTGAATGAACATTGTAGATGTTCGACAAGGATTGCTAAATTTATTTTAAGATTTACGGATATATCGGAAATAATCAATCCTCTACAAGGATTATGGAATCTCTGTGAGTAAGCATTTTTACAATAATGTTCCTTCTACGAAGGAAAGGAAAAAATTTCGAAAGTTAATTGATTTTAATATCTTGAATTTTTTAGAACATTGTAGATGTTCGATTATTGTAGTAAACAAATAAAATGAGAATCGAATGAACATTGTAGATGTTCGACAAGGATTGCTAAATTTATTTTAAGATTTACGGATATATCGGAAATAATCAATCCTCTACAAGGATTAATGGAATCTCGGTTATTAAGCATTGTTACAATAATGTTCCTTCTACGAAGGAAGGGGAAATCTCTCAAAGTTATAATTTTTAATACAAAAAAAATAAATTGCAACCTAATTGTTCATAGTTAATTTTTAATTGTTCATTGCGAAGTTAAAGATTCCCATTTCCAACCTTTCATATAAAATCGTTATATTTAACGCAATTAAAAGGCAGAAATTTTAATGAATGATAAAAAAGATTCCACAACATTAATTGTAAAGAATATGGTTTGTAACCGCTGCATAAAAGTGGTTAAAGAGGAGCTTGAAAAATTAGAACTTGAGGTAAATAATATTACTCTTGGAGAAGTTGTTGTTGCCGGGAAAGAAGAAGATTTACCGTTAGATAAAATTGAAACTGTGCTGGAGGAAAATGGTTTTGAGTTAATTCACGATAAGAAAGCGAAAATTATTGAAGATATAAAACGGGAAATCTTAAATCGTGTGAGGAATGAAAACCATAGTTTACAGAATATGAACTTTTCGGATTACCTGGAGAAAAAGCTCGGTAAAGATTATCATTTTCTAAGTACTCTTTTCTCCTCCATTGAAAATATTACGATTGAGCATTACATCATCCTTCAAAAAATAGAATTAGCCAAAGAACTCCTTAAATACGGTGAATTAACTTTAAGCGAAATCGCTTATCAATTAGGATACAGTTCTGTAGCGCATCTTTCCGGGCAGTTTAAAAAGGTTACGGGTTTAACCGCAAGTCAGTTTAAAAACTTAACAAACAACACTCGAAAGCCGCTCGATAAAATCAGCTAATCTTTTGTTTTAAGCACACTTCCCCCAAAATCATATAACATTTTCCAAAAATTCTATAACATAAAAGGCAGCGTTATTTTTATTTTTGTATTGTCATTAAAACAAAAAAAGAAAGGAATACAGAAATGACAACCAAAGAATTTAAGATTGAAGGAATGTCCTGCGGGCATTGTGTAATGGCGGTAAAAAAAGAATTAGAAAAATTAGAAAATGTAAAAGTAGATGACGTTCAAATAGGTAAAGCTAAGGTAGAATATGATGAAAATAATGTGAACGAAAATAAAATTACAGACGCAATTGAAGAGGCAGGGTATAAAGTTGTGGCATAAAGCCGCAACTTTTAGTAAAACATAAAGGTTAGAAATGGAAACAGAAAAAATAAATTCATATACGCTCCCGGTAGAAGGAATGACTTGCGCGAGCTGCGTAGCAAGGGTTGAGAAGGCTCTGAAGAAAGTTGAAGGAATCGGGAATGTAAACGTAAATTTGGCCACGGAAAAAGTAACCGTTTCTTTTGACGACACAAAAACAGATCTATCAAAATTATCAACAATAGTTGAAGACGCGGGATATAAACTTGTATTACCTAAACCATCGGAAAATTCCAATGCTTCAAGCCGTCAGACTGAAGTTCCCGAAGATTTTAATCAAAAGAAAACTTACAAGCAGTTAAAGAAAGAATTTATTTTCAGCGCCGCGCTTACAGTGCCTATTATGATAATAAGCATGATTAGCATGACAAGCTGGTTTATGCGCTGGTCTCCGCTTTCGATGGAATATATAAACAGGCTGCTTTTTATTGGCGCCACATTTGTAATATTTGTTTCGGGAAAACGATTTTTTTCATCAGCATGGAAAATAGCGAAACATTTTTCAGCCGACATGAATACATTAGTAGCAGTAGGAACCGGTACAGCCTATATTTACAGTACAATCGCGGTCCTCTTCCCTGCTTTTCTTGCCATTAAAAACGCTGAGAATCATATCTATTTTGATACGGCAGTTACCATAATAACATTAATTTTAATGGGAAAACTTTTAGAAGCCGGAGCAAAAGCAAAAACTTCCGGCGCCATAAAAAAACTAATGGGACTTCAGCCTAAAACCGCGCGGGTATTAAGGAATAATGAACAAAAAGATATTCCGATAAGTGAAGTAACAAAAAATGACATAGTTATTGTCCGTCCCGGAGAAAAAATTCCCGTTGACGGAGAAATAAACAGCGGCACTACTTCTATAGATGAATCGATGGTTACCGGCGAAAGTATTCCGGTTGAAAAATCGGCGGGAGATAGAGTTATAGGGGGAACGATAAATAAAAACGGCAGCATTCAGTTTATAGCTACCGCCGTAGGAAAAGATACGGTAATTTCGCAAATAGTAAAATTAGTAGAGGACGCGCAAGGTTCAAAAGCGCCGATACAAAGTTTAGCTGATAAAATCGCTTCTGTTTTTGTGCCGGTAGTTATAAGCATCGCTTTAGTAACTTTCTTTATCTGGTATTTAGTGGTTGGTGTTCCTTTTACAACAGCAATGATAAATTTTATAGCGGTTATGGTTATCGCTTGTCCTTGCGCTTTAGGATTAGCTACTCCTACGGCTATAATGGTCGGTACCGGGGTTGGCGCCTCAAACGGTATATTAATTAAAAACGCTGAAAGCCTTGAAAGGGCGCATAAATTAAACACCGTTGTGTTAGATAAAACCGGAACTGTAACAATAGGAAAACCGGTTGTAACCGATGTAATAAAATTTAACGGCTATGATGAAAATAAACTTATGCGGCTGACGGCGTCGATTGAAAATCAGTCGGAACACCCCCTGGGGCAAGCGGTTGTTGATTACGCTAAAGAGAAAAATATAAAGTTTAGTGAAGTAGAAGGATTTAATTCCCTTACGGGATTGGGTTTAACCGCTGTAGTTGAAGGAGAAGCCGTTGCTATCGGTAATTTATCAATGATGAAAGAATTTGCTTTAAAAACAGAAGAAGCCGAAAAAGAGGCATTTAGATTATCGGAGGAAGGCAAAACACCGGTTTATATTTCAGCAAACGGAGAGCTTACCGGGATGATTGGAATAGCGGATGTAATTCAGCCGACGGCAAAAAAAGCAATCGCCGATCTAAAAAAAGTGAATATCGAAGTTATAATGATAACCGGCGATAATGAAAGGACGGCTAAAGCGATAGCAAAAGATGCGGGAATTGAAAATGTAATAGCCGAAGTAATGCCGCAGGATAAAGCTTCCCATGTGAAGAGGCTGCAGGAAGAAGGAAAAATAGTGGCGATGGTAGGAGACGGAATAAATGATTCCCCTGCCCTGGCGCAGGCTGATGTTGGAATAGCAATCGGTACCGGAACAGACATAGCTATTGAAACAGCGGATATCACTTTAATAAAAGGAGATTTACAAGGCGTAGTAAACGCGATAAAACTCTCACACAAAACAATAAGGACTATCAAGCAAAACTTGTTTTGGGCCTTTATTTATAATGTTATCGGAATCCCGGTAGCGGCGCTTGGCCTGCTAAATCCCATATACGCCGCCGCAGCTATGGCTTTCAGCTCGGTTAGTGTAGTCTCAAATTCATTATTTTTAAGAAGGGTTAAATTTTAAACTAAATATTTTGTTTTTATTTAACGCAAAAATCCATCCCAACCCTTCCCTTGAAAAGTGAAGGGCTTATTAATTTTAATGTCTTAATGTTAACATTCTGTAAAGATATTTTCATTTTCTGCTTTATTGTCAATAAGTCTTTCCCTTTTTAAGGTTTATTTATTTTGGACAGATATAATATTTTTCATTACGCGAACCATTTCGTGACAGTGACAGAACTATTAAATTTCAGTTCCCGCCAATTACCCAACTGTGGTCGCGTGACAGCCCGGGAAAATATTACTACTTTTAATTTTGGTTGGCGGCTTAGCTTACTGTGGTGAAGGCGAAGCAAAGGATACAATTGGGTCATTGGGAAGAACATTGTTAAATTGTCGAATTGTTTAATAGTCATTAAGTCATTTGGTCATTTGTTGTCATTGGGAAAAACATTGTTGAATTTTTAAAATGCCGAATTGTCGAATTGCTAAATTGTTGAATGCGCAAGTTTTAATTTCCGGGGAAATATTAATTGACTTTAACAAAGATTAATGCAAAGTTATTTTTTGATTTAAGAAGCTGTTATTTAAGATGAGATTGGGTGAGAATATTTAAGAGCTTTTCTTTTTTGGTTTAATTTTTTTTAGAATATATAAATAAGAATTCTATCACCGTTACGATGGTGCGTGACAGCCTAGAAAATATAATAGTAAGTAGTATAGTGTTGGGTAAACTCTAATTATTCAACTTTAAGAATTACCAATTAAACGCGGAAAGCGGGGCCATAAATTAAAATGGGATTCTACGAATATTTTAAGAACCTTTCTTTCAAATTAAAATTTAGAGGATTTATGAGAGCGATAAAAAGCAGCCGTAATAGGGTTGATGTTATGACCGCTTTAGCGGCAGTTGGTTTAATAATAGTTGTTTTTATTTCGGGATGTAAAAAAGAAAACCCGGTAACGCCTCCGGAAACACCGCCCGATTTAAGAAAAATTACTCTTTCAGAAGAAGGTAAAAGCTGTACAGAAATTTGGCTTAAAATAAATACCGACAGTATAAAACTTCCCACCAAAATTTTATTAAATGATAAAGAAATTAGACTTTTCAGCTCTGATACTACGGTTTATTTCGATTCGCTTCAAGTAAATAATTCTTATAAATATAAAGCCGTATTAAAAGAAGATACTACAATAAAAAGTGAAGAAATAAAAATCCAAACACTGCCGCCAACAAGTCACAACTTCAGTTATAAAACATGGGAATTAGGCAATATGTTCGGCGGAATGCTGTATGATGTTACTATTATTGATGAAAATAATATCTGGGCGGTTGGGGAAATAAACCAAGAGGATTCTACCGGAAACTCAGTTGTATATAACGCTGTTCATTGGGATGGAAAAAATTGGGAATTACAGCGAATATTTTTCCCAACCGTATGTGGACAAAACTCTGTTACATCATTTCCTTCATCAGCAATATTCAATCTTATTAATAATACCATCTGGATGAGTTCAACCGGCAATAAAATTGCTGTGTTAGAAAATAATATTCAGACCAATAAATATTGTTTACCAACTGAAGCTTCAATGTCAGTTACTTCTATCTGGGGAAACAATACTGGAGATGATGTTTATTTAGTTGGTAGAAATGGAAAAATAGCAAAATATGACGGTACAACTTGGAGCAGTATAGAAAGCCCAACGGATTTAACACTAACCGATATTTACAGCCGCGGAAACGGAGAGATTTATGCTGCGGGAGTTAATTCGCAAGAATTGAAAGGCATTGTTTTAAAAGGAAACGATGCAGGAGAATTTACAATACTAGCAAAGGGAGAACATATAACAGAAAGCGAAATGTTTAGACCAAATTTATATGGTTCAATAGGTGCTGTTTGGGTGGATGAGAATAATACTGTGTATGCGGGTGGGCATCTATTATATAGATATAAAAATAGTAACTGGAATTATGTTACTTCATTGTCAAAGAATTATTGGGGAGGTGATCCCGCGGCAAGTTATAGAGGAGTTATTTCATCAATTCGAGGAAACAGTGTAAACGATTATATAATAGCTGGTGATAGGAATACATTAAAACATTTTAACGGAGTAGATTGGGAACAATTGGGATTACCTTATGATGTTTCAAGTGGAATAGTCTGGCGTGATGTGGAGGTAAAAGGAAATACTGCCGTTGCAGTTGGAAATAAAGGAAATAAAGCGTTCATTATTTTACTTAACCGATAAAAAAGAAAGGGCTAAAATGGGACTAATAAAACATCTTCTTTACTTAATCATTTTTACGACGAGTATTGTCGCCCAATGTCCGTCTGTCTCTTCTGTTATGACTCAAGGATGGAGTTTGAATCCAAGTAATCCTGATGACCATAATGCTTATAGTGGGGGAAATTACGACGAATTGGCGTTATAGATAGCAATCCTTTTTTAGTAAAAGTTGGTAATTATCCTCCAATTAGGTCGTGGCCGCATCATTATTCATGCGATGCAGATGTCTTTTACATGAGCTTTGATGCAGACAATGAGAATACCCCCATACCATATTCACTTCCGGCAGACGAATGGCATAACGTTAACGTTTTTCGTATAGATGGGGCAGGATATTCAGTATCCATAAGACCACCTACCGGAACTGAAGTTGGCGGTGTTTCTAATTTTATTATGTTAAGAGGAGTAAAATGTTAAATCACTTAAAGCTATTTTCTTTTTTAATTTTAATAACTGTTGCCGGTTTTAGTTGTAAGAATACTACTGAACCGGAGGTTGATAGCACACCTCCGGGAAGAAGAGATTATGTGTGGACTGTGGATACATTAGATGCACCTTATGATACTTACTACCGTATGTGGGGAAGTTCGCCAACGGATGTATGGTGTGTAAGCTCAGGTTATTCGGAAAAATCATTGGCACATTTTGACGGTGAAAGTTGGACTTTATACGGTGCGCCGGGATTATTTAATATAAACTCCATATATGGCTTTTCAAACGATAACATTTTTGCAGGCGCGGATAATGGAAGCATCTGGAAATATGACGGAAACAACTGGAATTTATTTGCACGATTAACAAAAGATGGGCATAGTGATATTGTGTTTGATAATATTTGGGGAGAATCCCCTAGCAACCTTTTTGCTTTCGGCGCTTATCCCGACAGTAATGGTTTGTTCAATAAAAGTGTGATTGCAAATTATAAAAATAATAGCTGGATAATGCTTAATACAAATGGAATAAAAGGAGTTGTTGAACATCTTTATAAAAATAAAATCGATGGTAAAATTTATTTGCAGGTTATTAAAATCAGCAACACTTATGACACCACGTTTATTTACGAGTATAATAATGAAAAATATACCAGGCTTTACTCTTCAGTTTGGGGTAAATACTGGGCAAACATTAGCCTTATAAATGATGAAGTGTATTTTGTTTTAAGAAGTGAAATAGCCAGACGGGTTAATAATGAATTTAAAGCTGTTGTTCAATTAGACAATACCAACTTTTACAACCGAATATGGGGTAGAAGTTCTAAGGATATTTTTATAGAAATGACAGACGGATTAGGGCACTTTGATGGAAGTAATGTTGAATATCTTTTTTCTTTTAATAAACCAAGAACTCATATATATGGGGCAGCACTTTTTGAGAACGAAGTTTTCTTTTTAGTATCGGAACCAGGGTTGAATCTAATCTATAGAGGAAAATTAGAATAATAATATTTAAGGAGGTTAAAGCTAAATTAAATTTTGTTATAATATAGGGAGATAGTGTTCCAGCACTATCTCCCATTAAAGAATAGACCTAAAGGCTAGCGACCTTATTCTTCATTCAATTGAATGATAGCAGGCTATTCTACTTTTAAATACGCCGAACATAGTTTAAACTATAAATTAGGTGAAAACGTAATAGATTATGTACTGGCGAAAAGCGGGTATAATTCTTCGGTCGGCATTTGCCAGGTTAAGGTAAAAACAGCAGAGTGGATATCGGAGCAAGTAAAAAATAAAAAGAGCGAATATTATCTGGGAGAAGATGTAAGGTATAAATTTCTGAATGATAAAAATAAAATACTTGAAAATTTAGAAACACCGGGAAAGAATATACTTTACGCCGCTTGTTATGTGGCTATGATTAAAAATGTATGGTACTCGGAACTTGCCTCTCCATTCTTAAATGATAAAGCGGCGGGAATAGCGGGGACTATTTATACTCTTGGGATATTTAAGGAGGACGGAAGTATAAAGACTCCACATTTTGACGCAAAAATGAATGAGTTCGGAGAAAAAGTACAGGAGTTTTATAATTCTTACAGTTTGAGGGATTTGTTTCCATAATACCAAAAAGAATGTTCACTATCATTAAGCCGCCTTAAAGTAGGAGGCGGTTTTTTCTATCTCAGCCCTCAAGCAGTCTGTCTATTTAAGTTAATTAGAATCAAGATTCTTCGTCCGTTAAATAACGGACTCAGAATGACAAATTTTTCTTTTGATATTACTTCTTTGGTTTCAACAATAATCGAATAGATAAGATGTTCAAATTCTTAGGCTTGGTTTCGCAATGTAGGGAGATAATTACAATTGTTCTAATTTGATGAGATCAAAGTAAGTCTCCCCCGCAATTATCTGAGAAATTCCCCCATTAAGAACAACTTGAAGTTTTTCACCGGCTTTAATATTTATAGTATCTATTAAAGAATATACAGTCCATGAGGTATCGGCAACATTAATTGATTTCTTATCCGGATCAGATTCCTTTTTCAAATCTATAGTCCCGGAAACATTAAAATATTTTGCCCATACAGAAAGTTTAAAAATATTATTTCCTTGCGGAGCATCAATTATAATAGAGGTTGAATTTTCCGGGAACCATGATGCTTTAATTCTTAAAGAATATTTACCTCCCTCTGCAGGAGCCTCATCAACAATTTTAATCCCGGTTGTATCATTACTAATCCAATTTTCTATCGAAGGATTCCCGTTTTGTTCAAAAGAAGAATTCAACAATATTTCAGGAAGGTTATCCGCTGCCGATGGATTGTCTTTGGATGAACATGCGGGAAGTAATACTAACATCAAAAAAGAAGAAATTAAAATAAAAAATTTCATAAGTTTAGTTATTTATAGAAGGCTTCCCCAGCAAATATATTTCACCTGTCGGCTGAGTAACACCTCCCTTTGGTTCAAGAGTAACCGTAAACGCTGTTATATTTTGTTTATTCGTCTCGACTAAATTTTCTATTTTAAAGAAATTTTCATTCGAGGATTTTTTCACGTCAAAAATACCTGCACTAACCGGTTTATTGTTTTTAATCACCCAAAGCTGATAATCTTTATTCTGAACCGGAGGCAGGTTTGAGATATGCAGAATAGCGGTTTTTTTATCCGGATCCCAGATAATTTTACCGTAACCTTGCGGGGCGGCTTTTTGCCCATTCATTAAAACAACTTCAATTTGTTTAGCTTGAAGCACATTTAGAAGTTCTTCTTTTTTTTGAAGTTCACCGGAAAGCGAAGTAATTTTTGTCTGCTGTATCTGAACAGTATTAACCAGGGAGGTTGTGTAGAAAATTAATATTAAAACCGCCGTCATTAAAATTATAGTAATGGCAAAAGCCATTTTAGGTTTATTTAAGCCGAGAGCCTCAGAGATTCTTTCCAGAAAACTTCCGGAATGGACTTTCTGTTTATCTCTTATTCCCGCCATTATTTGTTTTTTAAGTTTTGCGGGGGGCTCAACCATTTCGGAGGCAGATTGAAGATATGCGGAAACATTTTGGATTTCATTAAATAATTCCCGGTTCTCCGGTTCGTTATTTAAATGAATATTATCTATTAACTTTTTTCTTGAAATTTCCAATAACCAATCATGTACATTTCCATTTCGCGAATCGAATGCTGCGGCTTCATCCCAAACCTGCATAAAAATATTTTGAACTACTTCTTCGGTTTCTACACCATACTTTAAATATTTTAGAATCAAATTGAATAATAATTTCGAATAAAGACCATACAACTCCGCCAAGGCATACTCATCATTAAGAGTTATTCGTTTTATTAACTTTGCTTCATCAACAGTTTTTTTTCCCCAGATTGCCGCCAGCAATATAAAAGGCATCAACTCCGGCTCCTACTTAAAATTTTGTTTGGATTTATATGAATGAATTTTATTTTTTGAGATATTTAATATAAGATTATAATTTAAGAAAAAACATTAAGTTAAATTGAACCGCAAAACTATTGAGCAATTTAAGAAACTATAACTATGAAAAATTCAAACGATGAAATTTGAAAGGGATAAAAAGATGATTTGGCTTCAAAAACAGATAAAGTTAAAACCACGCGGGCGAGGATTTCATTTGGTAACTAATGAAATAGTAAAAGATGTTCCGGAGTTAACGGAAATAGAAAAAGGAATCGCGAATATTTTTATTCAGCACACATCCGCGTCATTGGCCATAAATGAAAACGCAGATCCGACTGTGAGAGATGATATGGAATCATACTTTAACCGGTTGGTTCCGGAGAATCAATCTTATTTTAAACACAATTATGAAGGAGCGGATGATATGCCCGCGCATTTGAAATCGGTTCTTTTAGGAAGCAGTTTAAATATTCCTATTACAAACGGAGAATTGAATTTAGGAACCTGGCAAGGAGTTTATCTTTGCGAACATAGAAACAACGGCGGATCGAGAAAAATTGTTATAACAGTTTTTGGGGAATAAGAAAAATTTCTCAATCCTGATACCCCCATTTCTCCTTATTTTCTTCAACTTCAGCAGGGCTTGGAATGGGAGTACTTTCATCTCTAGTAGGCACAAAGCGTGGTTTATCTACTATTAAAGCGTTAATTTCAATATCCTCTTGGAAGATATCCGGAACTAAATCTTCTTCAAAAATCGCTTCCCAGGGACATTCGGGCACGCAGGCGTTACAGTCAATACATTCATCAGGATCAATTAAAAGCTGACTTTTGGGTATTTCAGGATCATCTCCTTTATATTCATAAATACAATCAACGGGGCAAACTTGAGTGCAAGCTATATCTTTACAATCGCGGCAAAGTTTAGTGATTACATAGGCCATAAGAAAAACTCCTGCTATTTATTTTTTTTTAATTGATAAACAGCAGAAGTTAATAAGTTTTTATTTTTCTATATATGCTTAAACTAACAACTATTTAATGCTAGACTTTAATGGCTCAAATTTAACTTGAGGATTTTCCTCGCTCTCATTCTGCATTCTATCTAAAGCGGAAACAACATAAGTAAAAGATTTTTGTTCACCGAAAGGGATTCTATCCTTAAAAAAAGTTTTACCATTTCCTTTAGTTATAAATAAGATCTTAGAGGGATTGTTCAAATTAACTTCTTCATCGGTATTAAATTTATAAATAACATATTTATAAGCCGATTCCCCGTCGCTTGCCGTTTCCGGTTCATCCCAAGAAAGTTTAATCCCGGTAGAATCACCATTAACTTGCAGATTAGCGGGAGCCAAAGGAGCCACATCATCCTTCCAAGACATAGTGGGAACCAACGCCGGATATTTATAAAAATTATTTTCTAAAGAATCGGCAAAGCTAGAAAAATTATTAGTAATAGATTTTGAACTGAAATAAACAACACCGTCCACATTTTTATCGGCTCTTTCCATTCGTAATTGATTACCCAGTTCATCTTGCCGGCCATCGTAACGAGAACTTGCGAAACGGCTTGAATAAAGACCTATATAAAGCTGCCTCCCTCCTTTTACAGTTCCCCACCAGGGAAGAAGTTTAGCGTAATCGGCGGCATTGTGGCCAATCTTCCAGTAAAGCTGGGGATTAACATAATCGACAGTTTTTTCTTTAATCCATGTAAGCGGATCACAATAAAGAATATTATAGGCGTCAAAACCATTTGTTCCGGCGTATTTATTTTGAACAATACCGAAAGGACTAATACCAAATTTAACTCGAGGATTTACAGCATTAATAGTATCATAAACTTCGGCAACCATAGAATTTATATTAAATCTTCTCCAGTCATCCATATTGGTAAAATCGCCTTTAAATTTAGAAAAAGAGATAGAATCTTGATTGCTTACCTTAGGAGAATAAGGATAAAAATAATCGTCAAAATGAATTCCGTCAACATCGTATCTTCTAACCACATCGCCGATTATACTGGCGATATAATCCTTTACTTCAGGGTTACCCGGATCGAGCATTTTGTAGTTACCGAAATCCAGGATCCAATCGGGGTGAGTAACACTAACATGATTTTGCGCGGGTTCATAATCCCCTACTTTTTTAACAGCGCGGTAAGGATTAAACCAGGCGTGAAGTTCCATTCCCCTGCTATGAGCTTCGGAAACGGCAAAAGCAAGCGGATCGAAATAAGGCTTTGGCGCTTCTCCTTGTTTGCCGGTTAACCAATAAGACCAAGGTTCAATTTTAGAATCGTACAAAGCGTCGCATTCAGTACGCACTTGAAACATTACAGCGTTTATTCCGGCCTGTTCCAGTTTATCAAAAATATCTACAAGTTCTTTTATTTGTTCACCGGGCGTAGCATTTTTAGATTCGGGCCAATCGATATTGGCGACGGTAGCAACCCAGGCGCCTCTAAACTCACGTTTTGGATAAGCTTTTTGTGAAAAAATATTTTGGGAAAAAAGGAGTATGCAAGTAAGAAAAAAAAGTAAAGTTTGTTTCATATAAACCGCCGGGTTTAGGAAGTGAATAGTTAATTAATTAAAAAGATATACAATTTAAAAAATAAAGAATTAGAAATTGAAAAACATAACTATTCTTTTTAATCGCGTTATTTAATTATAATAAAAGGAAAAGCGTATTTTTTTATCAGCTTTATTGATGGTTTAAATTTGTTAACTTTACAGGATAAATTATTTTGTTCTATAAATACTAAAAAAGAAGAATATGAAAAACAACACGAAGAAAAATATACTATTTGTTTGTATGGGCAATATCTGCCGTTCACCCGCCGCCGAAGGTGTAATGCAAAAATTAATTGAAGATGAAGGTTTGGAAGATAAAATTTCAGTTGATTCGGCGGGTACAATCGGGTACCATGTAGGTGAAACAGCAGACGCCAGAATGGTTTCGAGCGCGAAAAACAGAGGTTATGAACTTTTAAGCATAGCGAGAAAATTTGATCCCGAAACAGATTTTGATGAATTTGATTATATAGTTACAATGGATAATGATAATTATTATAAAATAAGGGCGATGGATAGAAATCTTGAACATGACGAAAAAATTTATAAGATGATTGAATTCAGTCAAAATTTAACACCGTCAGAAGTCCCGGATCCTTATTACGGAGGAGAAAACGGTTTTGAAGACGTACTTGATATATTAGTAGACGCGTGCGCGGGTTTATTAGAAAAGGTAAAAAGTGAAATTGAATGATAAAATAAAATCATCAATTGAAGAAAAAACCGGCGAACAAATTATTTCGAGCAGCTCTATTGGCGGCGGCTGCATAAGCGATGCTCAAAGAGTTGAAACCGAATCAGGGGAAATATTTCTATTAAAGATAAACACCGTTCATTCCGGAGATATGTTTAAAAAGGAAGCGAATGGTTTAATAGAATTGGGAAAATCAAAAGCCATTCGCGTTCCAGAAGTAATTATGAGTGAGGAATCTTTTATACTTTTAGAGTTCATTAATTCCGGCGGAAAGGCAAAAAACTTCTTTAGTGATTTCGGAGAAAATTTCGCGAAGCTTCATAAATATACTGCCGATACTTTCGGCTTTTACGAAGACAATTATATCGGTTCAACCGAACAGAAAAATATTCCCGAAGAAGAAGAAAAACAAAATTGGGTAAACTTTTACTGGAATAAAAGATTACTTTTCCAGTTTAAGCTTGCCGAAAAAAACGGTTATTCAACCGAAGAACTTTCTAAGGGAATATCTAAACTCGAAAATAAAATTGAAGATATTTTAAAAGGTAGTGAAAATACTCCTTCACTTCTCCACGGTGATTTATGGAGCGGCAACTATATGAGTGATGAAAACGGTAATGCCTGCTTAATCGATCCCGCTGTTTATTACGGAAATAGAGAAGCTGATTTAGCTATGACAAAATTATTCGGCGGTTTCGATAGTAATTTTTATTCTTCTTATAATGAAAATTTTCCTTTGCCGGAAGGATATAAATACCGTGAAAATATTTACAAGCTTTATCATGTATTAAATCATTTAAATCTTTTCGGCAGGGGTTACTATTCGCAGGCTTTGGCTTTAATAAAAAGTTATGTTTGAATAAACTATGTTCATTCATTTTATGCTGTTTAAGAAGGAAGAAGCGGAAAAGTTTCCATCGGGAAACTGACTTTGTTAAAAATTTTTGTTTCTATTCTTTATCAATTTGTGAAGTAGAACCGAAATTCACCGAAATATTGTCTTTTCAAAAAAAGAAGATTAGATGGAAAGTTTAATTTTAACTTTTGCACCTCTTACAAAGAACAACTGGAATGATTTTGAAAAATTATTTTCATTTGAAGAGTATATCGGCCGGTTTTTCCGGGGAAAGAAAAGAAGTTGGCGCAAATTTAATAGAAGTATTGCGAATGAATTTACCAAAAGGATTTGAAGAATCGATAAATAAAAACGGAATCGGATTTAACGTACCTCATCTCGAGTAGCCATTACCTTTTTTTTCAGTAGCATCTCAAAAAAAAAAAATCGTGCTTTATCATATGGGAATGTACGGTGATAAAAATCTATATAGCTGGTTCACCAAGGAATATCCGAAATATTCAAATTCAAAATTAGATATGGGTAAAAGCTGTATACGATTTAAAAAACCTGATCAAATTCCTTTGGAACTAATCGCCGAACTAGCGCAAAAAGTTACTCCTGATACTGGATCAGAATTTATAAAAAAGCTTTGAAGAGATAGGAGATTTAAAAGAATTAACTATTAGAATTTCTAATCCGAAAATATAAAAGCTGTTTTATTATTTTAGATATTTACCTTTTCGTTTTCATAATATTTTTCTTACCGGTATTAAATTTTTTCAGGGTGATTAAAATTCCCATAAGCTGCAACTTGATTTTGAAATTTTTCTATGTATTTTTGGTTCCAATAATTATTCATAAAACTACTATTTAACAAAAACTTTTTTAAGCTGCCTAGCCTGCTTTTCAGTTTTTTAATATGCGGCGAAAAATCTTACGGTGCATATTAAATAAAAGCTTTAGGAAGAATAATATTTTCTGCAATAGAAAAATCTGCAGTTATAATTCAAAAGAGCATACCCGGCATAAAATAAGAGCTATATTTTTTCAAAAAGGGATATATTTTGAAACTACTTAAACTCCTCTACCCGGAATGTATGCCAAGAACATTTCTAATAGTTTCATAAATATACCTCAAGTCGGCATCGAAGCAATCTTTATTGGAATTAAATTTAAGAAAATAATAAACTCAAATAATATGGAACATAATAATGACAAAGTGTGTGTCAATTTTAATTGCAGTACTATTTATTTCAACACATGGATATACTCAAACTGCAGCTGCTCCTTCAGGCTCCGGTACAAGTGAGGATCCTTACTTGATTTCAACATTAAATAATCTTTACTGGATTTCACAAACTAGTGCTTCCTGGTCGTCCGGAATTTATTTTAAACAAACAGCAGATATAGATGCTTCTGCAACTTCATCCTGGGATTCCGGCGCCGGTTGGACTCCTATTGGCAACAGCAACATAACCTTCAACGGCAGCTATGACGGACAAAATTATATTATTGACAATTTATATATTTCAAGATCCGGTACAAATTACCAGGGATTATTTGGCCTCACTGGCAGCGGAGCCACAATTCAAAATCTCGGTTTAAAAAATGAAAATTTAACAGGTAACTATTATACCGGAGGACTGGTTGGATGGAACGGCGGGACTATCAGTAAATGTTATGTTTCTGCTGATATTTACGCCGCTACTTATGGAGGCGGCCTGGCCGGTCATAACGTGGGAAACATTCAAACTAGCTATTCGACCGGCTCTTTACGCGGAGGTAACCGGCTTGGCGGGTTAGTAGGAGTACAAAGTGGAGGCGTCATTTCTAATTCATATACTTCTACAGCTGTCACAAGTGCAGTTAGTCAGGACCTTTACGGCGGCTTAGTTGGAGATAATTCCGGCAAAATAACAAACTGCTATGCATGTGGAGCAATGAATGTTAATCCTAACCAATATGGTGGTCTGGTTGGCAATAACGCCGGCACAGTAACAAACAGTTTCTGGGACACAGAAACTACCGGTCTATCAACATCAGCCGGCGGTACAGGCAAAACCACAGCAGAAATGAAAACACAAACTACTTATACAGGGTGGGATTTTTCAACAATTTGGCAAATTGTAGGAGGAGATGGCGCTAATTATCCGGATTTAATTGATAACACAAATTCTACACTTCCTGTTGAACTAACTTCTTTCACAGCTTCAGCAAACGGAAACAATGTAAGATTAAATTGGCAAACCGCCACAGAAGTAAATAATTATGGTTTTGAAATTCAGAAGTCAGAATCCGGAGAACAGAAGACAGAAGCGGCTTGGGAAAGTATTGGTTTTGTTAACGGAAACGGGAACAGCAACTCGGTAAAAAATTATTCTTATTTTGATGAAACGATTGAAACAGGAAAATATTCCTACAGACTAAAACAAATCGATAATGACGGTAAATATAAATACTCGAAAAAAATTGAAGTTGAGGTAACGCTGCCGGATAAATACGCCCTTTATCAAAACTATCCAAATCCTTTTAATCCAAATACAACAATAAAATACACAATCCCTTCATCCCTCATTCTGAGTGACGAAGGAGCGAAGAATCTCGATGTTAAATTAGTTGTCTACGATATCCTCGGTAACGAAGTTGTAAATCTTGTAAACGAAATAAAACAGCCGGGAGAATATGAAGTATAGTTCGACGGAAGCAAACTATCGAGTGGTGTATACTTTTACCGCATAACAGCGGGTAAGTATACGGCGGTAAGAAAAATGCAGCTGCTGAAGTAAATTTCATTAATTATTACCAAGATTGTTTATTACCCCCTCTCACAGACAAAAATGTTCTGTGCTACGTTAGTTGGTAGGGAATGCAGATCTGCATTCCCTACAGTTTAGGATGACAGTTGTGTTGTCGTTTGAGAAACCCGTGCCATTGCCCTAAGCCGGATTCTTATACCCTCGCACAGACAAGATTGTCTGTGCTACCTTAGAACGGTGTGAAAAATAATTAAAGAGATTCTTCACTTCGTTTCGTTCAGAATGACGGTTCTGTTGTGTGATGGTAGGGAATGCAGATCTGCATTCCCTACAGTTTAGGATGATAGTTGTGTTGTCGTTTTTAGGAAACCCGTGCCATTACCCTAAGCCGACCCCCTCGCACAGACAAGATTGTCTGTGCTACGTTTGAACGGTGTGAAAAATAATTAAAGAGATTCTTCACTTCGTTTCCGATAATGCATTCCGCCGAATAATTTTTCCCCACGCTTCCCAATTATTTGCCTAGCTAATTTTTGCTCACCGACACATATTTCAATATAAAATATTTTTCTTCTTTCCATTCTAAAATTTAAAGTGCATTTTCTTCTACCCAACACCAAACAAAACTTTTTATTTACAGTCTAAAATGGAGGACTTATGTGTAAAACCATTACTTTTTTCGTTTTCCTTTTCTTAATTATTTCATCTTACTGTTTTGCCACTGATTATTATGTTGATCAAACCAATGGCAGTACTAACGGTATTGGTGTATCAGAACAAGTACTTTCCGTGGAAAGATTTGCTGATTTTGATATAAACCAGTTAAATCCAAATTCTACAATTCACGTTAAAGCGGGCACATATTTTGCGGGCAGTACTGCTTATGATGACGTTCAATTATTGAGATCAATAACAATCATGATATTACTATTATGGCTGAAGAAGGTGAAGTAATTTTCGACGGAGGCGATTCTACTAACTTCGGAATTTATCTATATGAAGAAACATCCAGCAATAATGTATATAATATTATAATAAAAGGAATAAAATTTAGGCATTTTATAAAAAATGGAATTAATGTTCACGGATATTCCGGTACACCAGATTATATTTCCGGTGTTACAATTGAAAACTGCCAATTGAAAATACATATCGGTTATACGCAAACCAAGGAATAAGCTGTGCCGCTATATTTTTTCAATATGTTGAAAACTCAGAAATTAAAAATTGTAATATAAATGTAGTTAAAAATACATCAGCGCAAATAGACGGCATTTTTATACAAGCCGGCAATAATATCGATATTTTTGATAATGAGGTTTTTCTGCAAAATAATTATAATGCTCCGGTAGGCAGCCAGCCGCATGTAGACTGCATTCAAGTTACATATGATGGAAGTTATTTCTCACAAGATATAGATATTGAAAGGAATAAATTAACCAATAACAGCACAATATCATATGGTTCGCCAATATACGATGATAGGCAAGGGCTTGACGCTACTGATGTGGAAGATACTTTAAGAATTATAAATAACACAATAGTCTCTGCGCAAGGCTGGAATTTAATAAATGTTCATTTCAATAATTCCACGCATAAGGCAAATATTCTTAACAATACTTTGATCGGGGAAAACAATAATCCACACCTCTTAAGTGTTTCTAGAGATGGAGGCTAGGTTGCCGCCTTAAGTATTAAGAACAATATTTTCTATAAAGCCAATGTATCGCGGAGAATACCAGACTGTAAAATTTGAAAATCTTCCCGCAGACAGCTTAAGCAATTCAATTCTTAACTATAACCTCCATTATACAGGTACCGGTACGCCGGAAATAAATTTTAAGGAACGCACCAAATATTGGAATAGTAATTCCACAAAGTATGAAAATAACGGGGTAACCGGGGATCCGAATTTTGCGGATTACAGTAATGGCGATTTTAGTTTAAATTATAAATCACCGGCAAAAAATAAGGGGCCAGATTATACACATCCGGAATAACTGAAGATATAAACGGCTATACGCGCCCCTACTGGAATGAAGATTTTGACATTGGCGCTTATGAAATAAAAGACGCTCAATTAAAAATTGGTGTTACGGGTGCAAATGCTTCTGATTCTATCGAGCATTATATTCAAACAATCGGGAGTGAATGGGAAAGGGACAGCGCCACGGGAACATTTTCCCTAAGCAGTAACCCTATTGGGGTGGACTC
Organism: uncultured Bacteroidota bacterium; assembly: GCA_963798775.1. Taxonomy (GTDB): domain Bacteria; phylum Bacteroidota; class Ignavibacteria; order Ignavibacteriales; family Ignavibacteriaceae; genus CAWCUK01. The sequence continues at coordinate 10,435 of CAWCUK010000002.1, read as the reverse complement.
TTTTAAGACTACCGGAAATTCGGAAGCTGATAGCCTAAAGGATTATTGGGGCGGTTTTAAATATAAATGGATAGATGCCTCAACCGGCACAAACGGCCGAATGAACGCCGGATTCTATAAAATTTCTAACTCAGACGGATCCGCTTATTTTTATCTTGACGCGAGAGACGCGATTACAAGCTACAGCCCGAATGTTTATATACAGTATGATAAGAGTGATCTAACTTTTAAATATTTCTCCAATGGTACTTTTAATAATAATGAAATAGCCAGCGGTTCAATACTTCGAATATGGGATATAAATAACAGCGGAACTTCCAATACAAGCGGGTTAGCAAGTTATTGGAGCCATTGCTTGCTGATGTTCAATGAAAACAATCATCCAAAGTTGGTTTGGGGCCCTTATACTGAGCCATCTTTTGGCAGTGTCCAAAATTATCGTGTTTATAGAAATGTAAATTCAGCGGGTTGGTATTATTCCGGGTTGACAAATTCATCTACCTATCAATTTGTTGATATGGAATTTACTACAGGGAGTAAATCAGATGCAGCCCAATATTATATAAAAGCGTATAACGGAAGCAGCTATTCCGGTGAAACCAATACAATGACTTCTCTCGGTATTTATTATCCAAATAAAGAGCAAGCGGAGAATAAACAGAATATAACTACACTATCTTTTGGTTTAAATCAAAATTACCCCAATCCGTTTAATCCAAGTACAACAATAAAATATCAATTACCCTCAGATGGATTTGTAACACTAAAGGTATATGATATTCTCGGCAGAGAGGTAACCACGCTTGTAAATGAATATAAGCAAGGAGGCAGTTATGATGTGGACTTTAACGCATCAGAATTATCCAGTGGTATATACTTTTATAAAATAACTGCCAACGGCAAATCCGGTAAATATACAGCAATAAATAAAATGCAATTATTAAAGTAAAGAAGAAATAGAAGCTATATGGAAGGAAAAGGAAAGATGAAAATACTGTTAACTACGGTTCTTATTTTCTTGAATATTGGAAACATATATGGCCAAAATCGATGGGAAAAATTGAAAGGACCAATGGGAGGTTTCATTACCGGTTTGACTGCCAAGGGGGATACTGTAATTGTTGGTACAGGAGACGCAAAAGCATTAATCTTTTATTCACTGAATCAAGGCATAACTTGGAAACAAGCTAATATAAGTTCTCAAACAAGATTCACTGATTTTGTATTTACTGATGATGAAGCAGTTGTTACAGCAACTAAAGGGTCAGGTTTATATAAATCTTTTGATTTTGAAAATTGGACTAATATTCTGAATAATCACGTTCAATATTGGAGTTTGGGCAAAGACTTGAATGGTTTTTTATATGCAGGAACAGATTATGAAAATATTTTCTATTCTTCTAATAATGGAAATGACTGGACTACTACGCTACAAAAAAATGTTTATAATAGAATCTATAACTTTCTTAGTTTAAAAGCAGAGGGATTCTTCGCCCAAGCAAATAAAAAATTGTATAGAAAGAGTTTAACTGATCCGTCTTGGGAAGATATTTCTGTAGACAGTCTTAATGGTTATACTGGCTTGACCTCAGATGAAGAGAATTCAATTTATACTTTTTCCTTTCCCAGTTTATTTAAAAGTAGTGATTATGGGAATTCATGGACTTATAATACAAATAGGGATTTTTGGTGGGGAAATACTGTGTATGATTGTATTTATAATCAAAGAATAATAGTAGCGTGCGGAGATGAGACGGGATGGTTTGGAGACGGCTGGGGAATAGCTGTCTCTGATGACGAAGGGAAAACATGGAACTGGTCGAATAAGGGGCTGCCGCCTAAATTCTCTGCGGCATATAAACTCGCTAAATCCGGAAATAATACTTACCTTGGCACAAACGCCGCCGGGGTTTTTAAGAGTACGGATTTCGGGGACAGCTGGTTTCCTATAAACAATGGTATAACGGCAGCTAATACTTTGGATATTTGCTTTGATGAAGATGGAAATATATACACAGCCAACTGGAGCAACGGTTTCCAAAGGTCGAGCGACGGCGGGAAAACATGGGAAGTAATAAACAACGGGCTTACCAACTCCTACTGTTACTCAATAATATCCGGTAAAGATGGAGTGCTTATAGGCGGCACAGATGAAGGAACTTTCCGTTCTTATGATAACGGGGATAATTGGGAGAGGACGGCTAGTTTCGGGAATAATTTTTCTTATCATTTATTTAAAGATAAGCAGAACAGAATCTATTCCATAAACTTAGATAATGGATTGTACCGTACATCAGATAACGGAGACACCTGGCAAAGGCTTGACGGTAGTTTTGCGGCAAGGCCGCTGAGTATGGCTATAGACAGTACCGGAAACATTTTTGTAGGAACAAGAGGCGGAATGGTGTACCGCTCCACCGATGACGGAGGAAGCTGGGAAAATCTTGGGGCGGAGGTCACTCAACCTTTAATCACATGAGTATAGCTCCAGAACGGATATATATATGCCACTACATTATCGGAAGGCATATTAAGGTCAACCGATAAAGGAGAAACATGGGAGCCGATAAACGAAGGAATAGATTGGCGAATATGCAGCGCGATGGGTGTAAACGGGAAAGGAGAAATTTTTGTATCTACAGCGGAAAGCACTTACGGAACACATAAAGAAAAGATATATTATTCAAAAGATAACGGGGATACATGGGAAGACTATACTTCTAACATGAATTTAATTCAGTTTCAAAAAATTATCTTCGATAAAGAAGACAATGTTTACCTCGCTACAGACGAGAGTGTATGGAAAAGCAACCCGGACTCGATTGCCACGGCGGTAAAAAAAGGAGAAATAAAAAGTTACAAGTATGAACTTTCCCAGAATTACCCAAATCCGTTTAACCCGAGTACAACAATAAAATACAGCATACCGAAAAACTCCTTAGTAACATTAAAAGTTTACGATGTTCTTGGGAGAGAAGTAAAAACCCTTGTAAATGAATATAAAACAGCCGGAGATTATAACGCGGATTTTAACGCCTCCCATTTGGCAAGCGGAATATATTTTTACCGTATAACGGCGGGTAAATATACGGCGGTAAGAAAAATGCAGCTGCTGAATAAATTTTATTAATTATTACCGAGATTATAATTATTTATTAAAAGGTATCTAACGGGGAAATGACAATGTGCTTCCCGAAAGAAAGCCGTATTTGTAGTTGAAGAAATAAAAAAGCAAAGTTTTGAAAATATAGGAGTTTATAATGAAGAAGATATTAATGATTATACTTATTCTGTCTTTTAGCTTAATGAAAGTTGATGCCCAAGGCCGATGGGAAAAACTTAATGGGCCGGAAGGCGGAAGTATTACTGGATTAACAGCTAAAAGGAGATACACTAATTGCAAGTATGAATTATAGAGGCATTACCTTTTATTCAATAAATGGTGGGATATAGCTGGACTACAAGCCAAGTTAAAATTAGATGATGTGATCACAGATTTTGTTTTTTCAAATGATAATGGAATTTTAGCGGCATCTTTAGATGTCGGAGTTTATAAAAGCTATGACTTTGACACTTGGGAAAGAGTAAATGTTTTCGACGATAAATACTGGAGCATGGGGAAAGATATGGAAGGAAATATTTACGCGGGTTCCCAAAGATTTATAAATAGGTCCACAGATAACGGGGATAGTTGGATTGGCTCTAAAAATGCTGGCGGAAGAATTGAAAATTTTGTTCATACGCCCGACAGCAATTTCTTTGCGGGCGGTATGAATAAAATATTTAGGAAAAGCAAAACCATAGATAACTACTGGGAAACAATAGATTTTCCGGATAGTATAGGCGACAATTATCCCGTCTTATTAGCGTCGGATAGCTTAAACAACTTATATGCTTATGCGGCGAATAGAGTATTTCTAAGCACCGACCATGGGAATATGTGGAAATATGAATCTCTCTTCTGGGGTGAATATCAATTATGATTTTATATACAACCATAGGCTTATAGCAGCTTTTAGTGACCAAACCCATTTTTTCGGCCACCATTGGGGTATAGCTGTCTCGGATGACCAGGGTAAAACATGGCGCTGGCCGCAGAAAGGATTGCCGCCAAGGTTTTCCGGCGCCATATAATTTTGCCAAATATGGAACTGATACTTATGTAGGAACGACCGCCGCCGGAGTATTTAAGAGCACGGATTTCGGGGATAGCTGGTTTCCTATAAACAATGGTATTACTGCCGCTAATACCTTAGATATTTGCTTTGATAAAGAAGGAAACATGTTTACAGCCAACTGGAGCAACGGTTTTCAAAGGTCGAGCGACGGCGGGAAAACATGGGAAGTAATAAATAACGGCCTTACCAACTCCTACTGTTATTCAATAATAGCCGGAAGCGGCGGCGTGCTTATGGGCGGCACAGACGAGGGAACTTTCCGTTCCTATGATAACGGGGATAATTGGGAAAGGACTGCGAGTTTCGGAAATAACTTATCTTATCATTTGTTTAAGGATAAGCAGAATAGAATTTATTCTATTAACTTAGATAATGGTTTATTCCGTACATCAGACAACGGCGACACCTGGCAAAGGCTTGACGGCAGTTTTGCGGCAAGGCCGCTGAGTATGGCTATAGATAATAACGGAAATATATATGTCGGGACAAGAGGCGGAATGGTGTATCGCTCAACCGATGGCGGGGGAAGCTGGGAAAACCTAAGGGACGAGAAGGCACTCAACCTTTAACTATATGAGTATAGCCCCAAATGGAAATATATATGCCACTACATTATCGGAAGGCATATTAAGGTCAACCGATAAAGGAGAAACATGGAAGCAGATAAACGAAGGAATAGATTGGCGAATTTGCAGCGCGATGGGAGTAAACGGAAAAGGAGAAATTTTTGTATCTACTGCGGAAAGCACTTATGGTATAAGTAAAGAAAAAATTTATTTCTCAAAAGATAATGGGGATACGTGGGAAAATTATACATCAAATTTGGACTATATTAAATTTAAAAAATTATCTTCGATAAAGAAAACAATATTTACCTTGCCACGGATGAGAGCGTATGGAAAAGCAACCCGGATTCTATTGCAACGGAAGTCGTAAAAGAAGAAATAAAGGATTATAAGTATAATCTTTCACAAAACTATCCCAACCCGTTTAACCCGGGTACAACAATAAAATATAATGCTTAAGTTGGAAAGTTACTTTTGAAGAAATAAATTTAGTGTAAAAAACTTCAGGAGTAAATAATGAAAAATCAAAAAAGACATTTTACAGCAGAATTCAAAGTAAAAGTATTACGAGAACATTTAGAAAACCAGGTACCGGTTGGTAAATTATGTGAACAGTATAATATCCACCCGAACTTGTTTTATTTGTGGAAAAAAGAATTATTCAGCGGAGCCTTAGAAACATTTTCAAAAAAGAAGACCAGCAAGACTGAAGGACAAAAGCTCAACCGCCTGGAAGAAAAGCTTAAGGATAAAGATTCCCTTATCAGCGAAATAGTTGAAGATAACCTTAGATTAAAAAAAAAGCTGAATGGGGGAAACTGAATAAAATGTGGATAGAAGCCGAAGTAAGAGATTCTGTAGTCAATCATATAATATATCTTTGTTCCCGAAGTGGTATCCCGGTGAAAAAGCTTTTATCACATATTGGGCTTTGCAAGGTTAAATTCTACAGATGGGTCAAAAGAAGCGGAGTAGCAAACCATCATAACGGAAAGATACCGAAGGCCCATTGGTTAACGCCGCAAGAGATAAAAGTTATAGAAGAATTTGCACGCGAACATTATTCAGAGAATGATTATTTTCTAAAAGACGGATACAGACGAATAGCCTATAAAATGCTGGATCTGAATATAGCGGCAGTACATCCGTCCAGTGTTTATCGTATTCTGAAGAGAGCCGATCTGTTAAACAAGTGGAATACAGTGAAAAGAGATACAAAAGGCAATGGGTTTAAGCAGCCGGACTGTCCTCATAAACACTGGCATGTAGATATTAAATATCTGAATTTTAACGGGAGTTTTTTATTTTTGATATCGGTACTTGATGGTTACTCCCGTTATATTATTCATCATGAAGTAAGGCATACGATGAACGAATATGATGTTGAGCTTACAGTACAAAAAGCCAAAGACAAATATCCAGATGCCAGGCCAAGAATAATAAGCGACAACGGCTCTCAATTTGTATCAAAAGAATTTAAGATGTTTATCAAGGATGCCGAACTTACTCATGTAAAAACATCAGTAAATTATCCTGAAGCTAATGGCAAAATAGAACGCTATCACAGGACAATCAGCGAGGAATACCTGAGAGTAAAATCACCGGTCAGTTTTGAAGATTACAGAATTTACATTGAAGATTATATAAACTTCTATAACAAAGAAAGACTTCATGCTTCACTTAATTACTTGACACCTGAAGATTATCTTTTAGGCAGAAAGAAAGAAAAACTGGCATTAAGGCAATCAAAATTAGAACGGGCGGAATTAAATAGAGCAGAATACTGGAACTCAATCATTAACACAGCTTAAATGAATATTATTTTTAACCAATTATTATTTTTTACTAAATGTAACTTTTCCCTTGAAGCATTACAAAAATATCAACTACCGTCAGATGGATTTGTAACACTAAGGGTATATGACATTCTCGGCAGAGAGATAACCACGCTTGTAAATGAATATAAACAAGCCGGAAGTTATAATGTAGAATTTAACGCCGCGGAATTATCAAGCGGTATATATTTTTATAAGATAACAGCCAACGGCAAAACTGGGAAATATACAGCAATAAATAAAATGCAGTTACTAAAATAACCATGAAGAAAAAGATGAAAATATTGCTACTGATTGTTGTTATATATTTAAATGTAGGAAATCTGCATGCCCAAAATAGATGGGAAAAGCTTAATGGGCCGATAGGCGGAGTAATTGCCGGATTAGCCGTAAAGGGAGATACAATATTAGCCGGAACCGGATATAATAAGGCATTAATATTTTATTCAACGGATGGAGGGAAAAATTGGGAGCAATCAAAGTTAGAATTACCTTATAGAATTTCAGATTTTACTTTTAGCAATGACGGTGGTGTTATAGCTGCTGCGTATAGCAACGGACTTTATAAAACAATTGATCTAAGGAACTGGACAAAAGTTTATGATAATGGAGAAGAATATTGGAGTATGGGGAAAGATTTTGAAGGTAATATTTATGCGGGCAGCGATGAAGGAAGTATTGTCAGCTCAACAGATAATGGAGCTACATGGAGGGTGAGTTTAAGGAATCTTGGAAGAGTAAATAATTTTAACTTAATGGATAACAACATATTTTTAGCCGGAGCATATAAAAAGATTTTAATAAAAGAAAGTACCCTTGGTTGGAAAACGATTGTGTTAGATACAATACCGGGAGATACGTTCCAAGTCTTCTCAGATGATAATAACCAAATTTATGGATTTACCTATGGGACAAGAGTAGTGGTTAGTAGCGATAGTGGGAAAACGTGGAAATATTTAGATGAGGAGGGCTTTTTGAGATATGGTAATATTATGTATGGAGGTTTATACAATCATAGAATAATAGCAGCGTGCGGTGAGACGGGCATAAACACCGGTTGGGGAATTGCGGTTTCTGATGATGGGGGTTATACATGGCGCTGGTCTAATAAAGGGTTGCCGCCAAGATTCTCTACTGCTTATAGACTTTCAAAAACCGGCGACGATACTTATCTCGGCACAAACGCCGCCGGAGTTTTTAAGAGTACGGATTTCGGGGACAGTTGGTTTCCTATAAATAACGGCATTACAGCCGCGACAACACTCGATATAACTTTTGACTCGGAAGGGACAATATATACAGCCAACTCGAGTAACGGGATACAGAAATCTATAGACAAGGGGGAAACATGGGAAGTAATAAATAACGGGTTAACTAACTCATATCTTTACTCAATAATAGCGGATGATAATGATAATTTAATTGCCGGAACCGCGGAAGGAGCTTTTCTATCTACTGATAAAGGAGAAAATTGGGTTCAAACAGCGGATGTAGGTAATAATTATGTTTATAAACTTTATAAAGATAAGAGAAACAGAATATACAGCCTAAACGTAAGCGGAGGATTTTATAGGACAACAGACTTGGGTAATAGCTGGGCGAGGCTCGATAACAGCAGTTTTGAAAGAACTACTATTAGAAGCATGGTGGTGGATGAAGATGGAAATATTTATGTAGGAACAAACGGCAACTGGATATATAAATCAACAGATGATGGAGAAAACTGGGCTTTGGTAAGGGAAGGCACAACAGAACCATCCACTTACTTTAGGAAACTTGAAATAGCACCAAATGGAGATATATACGCGGCAACCCGTGGAGACGGGGTTATTAAAGTCAACCGACAAAGGAGCGACATGGAGCAAAGTAAACATTGGGAATAATTCTATTTATGCCCGAAGTCTTGGAATAAGCAGAAAAGGAGAAATATATATATCATTCGGCGAGACGTATTATACAAGTTCACCGGAAAAATTGTACTGCTCAAAAGACAATGGAAAAACGTGGGAGGAATGTACATCAAACATGAAGTATATCCATATCAACAATTACTACTTCGATAAAGAAGATAAAGTTTATCTCGCTACAGACGAGAGCGTATGGGAAAGCAACCCGGACTCAATGGCCACGGAAGTCGCGAAAGAAGAAATAAAGGATTATAAGTATAATCTTTCTCAAAATTATCCTAACCCGTTTAATCCAAGTACAACAATAAAATATCAATTACCCTCAGATGGATTTGTAACACTAAGAGTATATGATATTCTCGGCAGAGAGATAACCACGCTTGTAAATGAATATAAGCAAGGAGGCAGTTATGATGTGGACTTTAACGCATCAGAATTATCCAGTGGTATATACTTTTATAAAATAACTGCCAACGGCAAATCCGGTAAATATACAGCAATAAATAAAATGCAGTTATTAAAGTAAAGAAGAAATAGAAGCTATATGGAAGGAAAAGGAAAGATGAAAATACTGTTAACTACGGTTCTTATTTTCTTGAATATTGGAAACATATATGGCCAAAATAGATGGGAAAAATTGAAAGGACCAATGGGAGGTTTCATAACCGGTTTGACTGCCAAGGGGGATACTGTAATTGTTGGTACAGGAGACGCAAAAGCATTAATCTTTTATTCTCTGAATCAAGGCATAACTTGGAAACAAGCTAATTTAAGTTCTCAAACAAGATTCACTGATTTTTTATTTACTGATGATGAAGCAGTTGTTACAGCAACTAAAGGGTCAGGTTTATATAAATCTTTTGATTTTGAAAATTGGACTAATATTCTGAATAATCACGTTCAATATTGGAGTTTGGGCAAAGACTTGAATGGTTTTTTATATGCAGGAACAGATTATGAAAATATTTTCTATTCTTCTAATAATGGAAATGACTGGACTACTACGCTACAAAAAAATGTTTATAATAGAATCTATAACTTTCTTAGTTTAAAAGCAGAGGGATTCTTCGCCCAAGCAAATAAAAAATTGTATAGAAAGAGTTTAACTGATCCGTCTTGGGAAGATATTTCTGTAGACAGTCTTAATGGTTATACTGGCTTGACCTCAGATGAAGAGAATTCAATTTATACTTTTTCCTTTCCCAGTTTATTTAAAAGTAGTGATTATGGGAAATCATGGACTTATAATACAAATAGGGATTTTTGGTGGGGAAATACTGTGTATGATTGTATTTATAATCAAAGAATAATAGCAGCGTGCGGAGATGAGACGGGATGGTTTGGAGACGGCTGGGGAATAGCTGTCTCTGATGATGAAGGGAAAACATGGAACTGGTCGAATAAGGGGCTGCCGCCTAAATTCTCTGCGGCATATAAACTCGCTAAATCCGGAAATAATACTTACCTCGGAACAAACGCCGCCGGGGTATTCAAGAGCACGGATTTCGGGGATAGCTGGTTTCCTATAAACAATGGAATAACGGCAGCTAATACTTTGGATATCTGCTTTGATAAAGATGGAAATATATACACAGCCAACTGGAGTAACGGTTTCCAAAGGTCGAGCGACGGCGGGAAAACATGGGAAGTAATAAACAACGGGCTTACCAACTCCTACTGTTACTCAATAATATCCGGTAAAGATGGAGTGCTTATAGGCGGTACAGACGAGGGAACTTTCCGCTCTTATGACAACGGGGATAACTGGGAAAGGATTCATTTACCGGGAAATGATTATGCTTTTTATCTTGAAAAAGACGACAAAGATAGAGTCTATGCCCTCACCTACGGTACGGGTTTATATAGGACTTCGGATAACGGAGAGAGTTGGAAACGGTTAGACAGCGCGTGGGCAAGCGGTTTTGTGTTCGGTTTTGCTATAGACAGTA
>CAWCUK010000001.1:782500-1869902 GCA_963798775.1 uncultured Bacteroidota bacterium | reverse complement strand
CGCTTCAACATCCAGCAGCTAAGCAATACTGATTTATTAAGCATAACCTAACCCACGGTTTTAACCGTGGGGATAACAATAACAAAAGAAACATATAACGGTTTTAACCGTTTACTCTGTCATTCCGCCCCCCGAGCCGGAATCCCGTACCCTTTCACAGACAAGATTGCCTGTGCTACGTTGGAATTGTTTTTTAGTTTTATTCCCGGCCTCAAATAAATTCCGCTCGGGAATTTTATGCAGTGAAGCGTATAAAAATAAAAGCTGTTTGAGGCCGGTTCATCCGGGCGAGTTCTTTTATTTTAGCGGAACGGAATAAAATTCTAGGAATTTATTTGCAGCCTTGATTTTTTGATTCTTTTGTATCAAGACAAAAGAATGAGGAAATGGTTCTGAGTTAAAACATCCTTTCGCGAAAAACGTTATGGAAATTTATTTCAGCATCTTCCGAACATCCATCCATTCAATCATTCATCCATACGCTTCAACACCCTCCAAACAGATCCCGAAACAAGTTCGGGATGATAAATCTTTCAACATTCAGCAAAGCGCTCTTTCACAGACAAGATTGTCTGTGCTACGTGAGAAATCAGTAACAAGGATACATTGGTGCTTTTTTTAACCTCGACCGAAGGGAGAAATCTTTCATGCGTTTTCTTCGCGCCTCAAAAGAATTGCCGTTAAAAAATTCCAAGGAGCGAAGCGTATAAAGAGAAAATCTGTTTGAGCCCCGATCAATCGGTGCGAGTTATTTTCTCTTAGCGGAGCGCAATGGAATTTTAGGTAATTCTTTTGCAGCGCATGTTCTGGCGCCTGTCCCGATGTAGATCGGGATTTACTTTTCTGGTGTTTATCCCGATGAAGATCGGGACCAAGAAAAGTAAGAGCATGCACTTCAGCATCCTCCGAACATCAATCATTGTAATGTCACCCCTACGGGGTTTCAAAACTTTTTAATTTTTTATTGCTCTACAAAGATTTCACCCCTACGGGGTTGGCCTATTCTGCTACGAGATAATCGAACCTCTACAAGGTTCATATTTTCTCTATTTTATTCTTTTTCTACAATAATATAACCCCTACGGGGTTTTTGAAATGCTTTAGCTTTTCTTTTTTTCTACAAACATTTAACCCCTACGGGGTTGGTTTCTCAAACAACAATAAAACAATTAGAAAAAGATAGACGCATCATTCACACCTAAATTATATTCTTTCCACGGTGCATTGCACAATCCCATCGGGATTGAATGTTATTAGAATAATGATGAAAAGAACAACAACAACTCCACTAGGAGTTGAATATTTCGTGCCATCAATATTTCAACACCCTTCGAGCAGATCCCGAAACGATCCGTCATCGACGGACGGGATGACAAAGCGCTTCAACATCCAGCAGCTAAGCAATACTGATTTATTAAGCATAACCTAACCCACGGTTTTAACCGTGGGATTAACAATAACAAAAGAAACATATAACGGTTTTAACCGTTTACTCTGTCATTCCGGCCCCCGTGCCGGAATCCCGTACCCTTTCACAGACAAGATTGTCTGTGCTACGATAGAATCTTTTTACAATTAGATACCCTCAAATAAATTCTTCTCGGGAATTTTATCCAGTGAAGCGTATAAAAATAAAAGCTGTTTGAGGCCGGTTCATCCGGGCGAGTTCTTTTATTTTAGCGGAACGGAATAAAATTCTAGGAATTTATTTGCAGCCTTGATTTTTTGATTCTTTTGTATCAAGACAAATAAGAATGAGGAATATGGTTCTGAGTTAAAACATCCTTTCGCGAAAAACGTTATGGAAATTTATTTCAGCATCTTCCGAACATCAATCCATTTCAATCATTCATCCATTCCTTCCTCACCCTTCGAACAGATCCCGAAACAAATTCGGGATGACAAGACTCTTCAACATCCCGCAGCATAAAACCACTAATTTATAAACCATAACTTAACCCACGGTTTTAACCGTGGGATTAACAATAACAAAAGAATCATATAACGGTTTTAACCGTTTACTCTGTCATTCCGCCCCCGATCCCGAAACAAGTTCGGGATGACACAGCGCTTCAACATCCAGCAGCTAAGCAATACTGATTTATTAAGCATTAACCTAACCCACGGTTTTAACCGTGGGGATAACAATAACAAAAGAATCATATAACGGTTTTAACCGTTTACTCTGTCATTCCGGCCCCCGAGCCGGAATCCCGTACCCTTTCACAGACAAGATTGTCTGTGCTACGTTATACTTTAATCAAACATTATTAAAAATATTTGTGCTTTAAAGCCACATAACATATTTTTTTTCTGCTATATAAACATTAAAACCTCATAATTTTGTAATTTAGTAAACCAAATTAATAAAAGGAGTTATAGAAACATGCCAGTAAGAAAAGGTTCTGCCGAATGGCAGGGTAATTTGAAAGAAGGAAAAGGGACAATCAGCACCGAAACAGGAGTATTAAATAACACGGCTTATAATTTCGCTTCACGTTTTGAGAGCGGAAGCACTACTAATCCGGAAGAATTAATAGGAGCCGCGCATTCCGCTTGTTTTTCAATGGCTTTCGCTAATATTCTCGCGACCGCCGGCTTTAAAGTAAATTCAATTAAAACCGAAGATAAAGTTCATATTGATAAGAAGGAGGATGGTTTTAAAATAACTAAAATTGAAATGAGCTGTGAAGGTGATGTTGAGGGTATTAATGATGAGGATTTTCAGAAATACGCCGACCAGGCTAAAAAAGGCTGTCCGGTTTCAAAAGCATTAACCGCTGTTGAAATAGTTTTGGACGCGAAATTAAAGTAGCGTAATCCCAAAAAGAAGGCTGTCATTAAAGGCAGCCTTTTAATTTTCATTTATTTCATCTTAACGAATCTATAACCAAATCTCTGTAATCCCTGTTCTTTTCAATATAAGCTTCAACGTAAGAACAACTTGGAATTACGGCGTATTCGTTTTCTCTCGCGAAAAGCAAGGCTTTTTCAGTTAACCGCGCGGCAATATTTCTTCCCCGTAATGCCGGCGGAACGTATGTTTGAAAAATATCCATCGTTCTGTCATCATCTAAATTATATCTTAAATACGCTTCTTTATCATCAAAATTAAAATAAAACTTATAATTATTTTCATCATGCTTAACATCAATTGAATCCATAATAAACTTCCTCAATGTTTATAATTTTTTAATAAGCTATAAAAAAGAGATTCTTAAACCAAAGCAATAAAGCACAAATTATACGTTGAACAAAAAGTGCATAACATCACCGTCATGCACAATGTAATCTTTCCCTTCAACACGCATAACTCCCGCGGCTTTGCACGCGGCTTCGGATTTATGCGAAATATAATCATCGTATCCTATAACTTCGGCGCGTATAAAACCTTTTTCAAAATCGGTATGGATAACACCGGCCGCTTGGGGAGCCTTCCATCCTCTGTGTATTGTCCAGGCTTTAACTTCTTTAGGGCCGGCCGTAAAATAACTTATCATTCCTAAAGTATGAAAACCGGTTCTGATAATTTTTTCAAGCCCGCTTTCTTCAACTCCGTATGAGGCTAAAAATTCGGCTCTTTCTTCATCTTCAAGCCCGACTAACTCTTCCTCAACTTTAGCCGATATTTTAACCGAATCGGCGCCTTTCGCGTCCGCGTATTTCCTTACCATTTTTACAAATTCATTATCGTCCGCAAGTCCGTCTTCATCAACATTTGCGCAATATATAATATTTTTGGCGGTCATTAATCTAAGTTCGTTAAAAAGCTGCTTTACTGTTTCTTTGTCCTTGTCTTTAAAAAGAATGGCGGGATTTCCGGCGTTCATAAATGTTAAAAGGACTTCCGCGTCTTCCATAATCGCTTTAGCGGTTTTATCTCCTTTTAACTGTTTCTGCAGGCGTTCAATTTTCTTTTCTAAAGTTTGAATATCAGCGAGAAGAAGTTCGGTTTCTATAATTTCGATATCGCGCAAGGGATCAACCGAACCGTCAACGTGAACAACATCTTCATTTTCGAAACAACGAATTACATGAAGAATGGCTTCAGTTTCCCTAATGTTGCTTAAAAATTGATTGCCGAGCCCTTCCCCTTTGCTCGCGCCTTTTACAAGACCCGCGATATCAACAAAATCCACGGTTGAATTAACAATGCGCGCCGGGTTAACAAGTTCGGCAAGTTTGTCTAATCGTTCATCGGGAACGGGAACAATCGCTTTATTCGGTTCAATTGTGCAGAAAGGATAATTTGCCGCTTCCGCGTTCTGCGCTTTTGTAAGCGCGTTAAATAATGTTGATTTTCCGACATTAGGAAGTCCCACAATTCCGATACTTAATCCCATTTATTTATCTCCGTAAAAAGAATTTTTCTAACTTATAAATCTATAAAATCTTATGATAAAATTATGCCGCGAGATGCGATTGTTTAATATTCTCGCGTAGTTTTTGAATTTCTTCATCTTCAATATATTCATCGAACGACATAGTTTTATCGATAACTCCCGCCGGTGTAATTTCAATAATTCTATTAGCTATCGATTGAATAAACTGATGATCGTGAGAAGTGAAGAGCACTGTTCCCTCAAAATTAATTAAAGCGTTATTCAAAGCCGTAATAGATTCAAGATCGAGATGGTTAGTCGGTTCGTCTAAAACTAAAACATTAGCGCCGCTTAACATCATCCGGGAAAGCATACACCTTACTTTTTCTCCACCGGAAAGAACAGAAGCTTTCTTCAAAGATTCTTCTCCCGAGAACAACATTCTTCCGAGAAAACCGCGGATAAATGTTTCATCTTTTTCTTTTGAAAATTGTCTCAGCCAATCTATTAAACTAAGGTCGGTGTTAAAATAATTAGAATTTTCTTTAGGGAAATAAGCTTGAGAAGTTGTAATTCCCCACTCATAAAATCCGGTATCGGGCTTTAACTTCATCCATTAAAATTTTAAATAAAGTAGTTTTCGCTAAATCAGTGTCACCGAGGAAAATAACTTTATCACCTTTATTTATAGTAAAATTAATGTTGTTCAGCAGTTTTTCGCCTTCTACGGCTTTACTTAATTCTTTAACATCCAAGAGCCTGTCGCCGACTTCCCTTTCCGGTTTGAAATGAATATAAGGGAATTTTCTGGAGGAAGGTTTTATATCTTCGAGAGTAAGTTTATCCAATAATTTTTTTCGCGAAGTAGCTTGTTTAGATTTTGAAGCGTTAGCGCTGAAGCGCGCGATAAACTCTTGAAGTTCTTTAACTTTAGCTTCGGTCTTCTTATTCGCGTCTCTCGCCTGCTGTAAAGCAAGCTGACTTGATTCGTACCAGAAATCGTAATTGCCGGTATATATTTGAATTTTACCGAAATCAATATCGGCGATATGAGTACAAACTTTGTTCAAGAAATGCCTGTCGTGTGAGACTACAATAACAATATTTTTAAAATTGATTAAGAACTCTTCAAGCCAATTTATTGATTTAATATCGAGATGGTTTGTCGGCTCATCAAGCAGAAGAATATCGGGGTTACCGAATAATGCCTGCGCGAGGAGTACTTTTACTTTTTCACTTCCTGTAAGATCAACCATTTTTTTTGTATGAAGTTCATCAGGAATTCCTAAACCGACCAATAAAGACGCGGCTTCCGCTTCGGCTTCCCATCCGTTTAATTCGGCAAACTCACCTTCCAAAACAGCGGTTCTCATTCCGTCATCTTCATTAAAATCGGGTTTCGCGTAAAGAGCGTCTTTTTCTTCCATAATTTCAAATAATCTTTTATGCCCCATTATCACGGTTTTTAAAACTTCATATTCATCAAATTCAAATTGATTCTGTTTAAGGACAGCTAAACGGTTGCCTGCGGTTATTATAACTTCGCCGGAATTCTGTTCAATTTCTCCCGATAGAATTTTTAAGAAGGTTGATTTTCCCGCGCCGTTCGCGCCTATTATTCCGTAGCAGTTTCCGGGAGTGAATTTAATATTTACGTCTTCAAATAATGTACGCTTACCGTATCTTAATGTAATATTGCTTGTACTTATCATGTTGCCTTTATCTTTGTTGATTTTAATAAAATGCACCCTTTCATCGTTTTCCTCATTCGCTCTGTCGGAATAATAAGGGAGGATGCAAAACTTGAATTTTAAATAGCTCCAAATATAAAATATTCATAATTGGATAACAAAATATTTAATTATGACCGATTGACTGATATTATAATGGTTCTAATCAATGTTCTGTAGGGAATGCAGATCATTTTAGTTCTGTCATTGTTTTCCTGTAGCCTGTAGGGAATGCAGATCTGCATTCCCTTGCATTCCCTACGTTACCTTTTTTATCCGCATTCCCTGCCATACTTTACGCCCTACAATTCCAGATTTTCAATGTTTTCTTTTTCTAAACTCCAGCTCAAACTGAAATTATTCAATATGCCTTTTTTATTTATAAATCTTGTTACAGAACTCTTAAATTGTTGAATGCATTTTGATAGCGCATCTTTGTTCTATCGTTTTTGTCCTGTAGGGAATGCAGATCTGCATTCCCTACGTTACCCCTTTTTATCCGCATTCCCTACCATACTTTACGCCCTACAATTCCAGATTTTCAATGTTTTCTTTTTCTAAACTCCAGCTCAAACTGAAATTATTCAATATGCCTTTTTGATTTATAAATCTTGTTACCAAACTTTTAAATTGTTGAATACATTTTGATAGCAGCATCTTTGTTCTAGTTTTTGTCCTGTAGGGAATGCAGATCTGCATTCCCTACGTTACCCTTTTTATCCGCATTCCCTACCATACTTTACGCCCTACAATTCCAGATTTTCAATGTTTTCTTTTTCTAAACTCCAGCTCAAACTGAAATTATTCAATATGCCCTTTTGATTTATAAATCTTGTTACAAAACCTTTAAATTGTTGAATACATTTTGATAGCGCATCTTTGTTCTAGTTTTTGTCCTGTAGGGAATGCAGATCTGCATTCCCTACGTTACCTTTTTTATCCGCATTCCCTACGTTACCTTTTTTATCCGCATTCCCTACCATACTTTACGCCCTACAATTCCAGATTTTCAATGTTTTCTTTTTCTAAACTCCAGCTCAATGGATTCTGCCGTATATACCTTCTTATAAAATACAATTCTCTTTCATTTCTTATTATTCTTTCATAAAATGATTTCTGCCATCTGAAATTATTTTTTATTCCTTTTTGATTTATAAATCTTGTTACAGAACTTTTAAATTGTTGAATACATTTTGATAGCAGCATCTTTGTTCTGTCATTGTTTTCCTGTAGGGAATGCAGATCTGCATTCCCTACGTTACCCTTTTTATCTGCATTCCCTACGTTACCCTTTTTATCCGCATTCCCGACACCGTTTATTATTAATATTCCATGAATGTGATTTGGCATTATTATAAATTCATCAAGTTCAGTTTCAGGAAAATGAATCGGGATGGACTTCCAGAAATTTTCGCATATCAAACCAATATCAGAAAGCTTCAATTCGCCTTCGTTAAATTTGCCCAAATAACGTTTTTTTTTATGAGTGCAGATTGTGACGTAATAATAGCCGGGAAGTGAATAATCATAACAGGGAAGCCTATTTTTCTTTCGCTCGCTTTTCATTTTAATTATAAATTGAACACATACATGTGCCGTTATACTATATTTATAAAATTACTTTGAAGCTTAAATAAAATTTCTTTTCAATCTTTCTTCTTTGTTTTTCGTATTCGGATATTTCAGCCAATATTTTGAGGACGTTAGAAAATTTATTTGTTATTTCATTGCCGGAAGTCCCATCGCTGACCATTCTTCATTTGCGGGGCCGTAAATACCGGGGACTTTTAATCCCGCCTGGCGCATCAGCACCGTCATTTGTCCGCGATGATGAATTTGATGTTTAATCAGAACTTGCAGAGTTACTCCGTTTTTCCAATTTTCGCCGTACATATTTACTTCCTGTTCAAGCGAATCGTCATTCCAGTTTTGTTTAATCGCTTCAACAAGCGCGTCGGAAGTTTTCTTATATTCATCCAAAATTTCTTTTGCCGTTTTCGGAACTTCGGCATTTTCATCAACCGAATAATATTTTAAGCCTGTTCTGCTCAGCATTTCACCGACAGTAATTGTAATATGCCATGCAAGTCTCCCTAATGAACGGCCGCTTTCGGTAACTTTTTGGCTTAATGATTCATCCGTTAAAGCGCTGAATATTTTTAATGTCGCGTTCACTTCAAACTGCCATTCTTCTAAAAATTCATGAACGTTGTGATACATAATTATTCCTATTTAAGGTTATTTAATATTTCTTTTAACTTCGCCAGATTATTCTTACAATCGCTCCGCTTATTTCTTTCTCTTTCTACAACTTCGGGAGCGGCGTTATTTATAAATTTTTCATTTGAAAGTTTTTTCTCAATTCCCGTTAGTGCCCCCTCCAGGCGATTGATTTCTTTTTCTAACCTATTTCTTTCCACATCAAGGTCTATTAAACCTTCTAAAGGTATATAAATTTCGCAATTCTTAATAACGGCGGAAGCGCTGGCTTTCGGCTTTTCTAGATTTTCATCAACAACAATTTTTTCAATTCGCGCCAGTCTTTTAATATACTCAAGCTGATGTTCGGCAACTTCGGAAGATTTAAAATAAGCCGTAATTTGTTTCGACGGCGGAATATTCATTTCACCGCGAATATTTCTTACCGCGGTTATAATATCCTGTACAAATTCCATTTCTTTTTCGGCGCTTTTATTTATCGCTTCAGAATTTACTTTAGGATATTCCGAAGTTGAAATACTTTCCCCTTCATTTCTTTTTTCCAGAAGCTGGTATAATTCTTCTGTTATGAAAGGCATAAAAGGATGAATTATTTTAAGCAGTTTTTCAAACATCGCTAAAGAACGAGTAAGTACCGCCGCCTTAACTTCTTCGTCATCAGAATATAATCTGTTTTTCGCCAGTTCAATGTACCAATCACAGAAGTCGTTCCAGGCAAATGAATAAATGATTTTAAGCGCGTTATTAATTTCAAATTTATCCATCGCTTCATTTAATTTTGTAAGCGAATGATTAAAACGGGAAGTAATCCATTTGTCGGCAAAGTCTACATGCTTATCCGTAAGTTCTTTGTTAAGTTGAATATTCTCGGCGTTCATTAATAAAAAGCGTCCGGCGTTCCAAATTTTATTAGCGAAATTTCGCCCGATTTCACATTTATCAACGCTGAATAAAACATCCTGCCCGAGAGGCGCGAGATAAATAACGGTAAAGCGTAAAGCGTCGGCTCCGTATTCACCGATAACATCAAGCGGATCGGGAGAATTACCGAGCGACTTGCTCATTTTTCTTCCCTGAACATCTCGGATTATGCTTGTGAAATAAACATCTTTAAATGGAATATCTTTTTTGAAATGAAGTCCGGCCATAATCATTCTGCGCGACCCAGAAGAAAATTATATCCGGCCCGGTTACTAGTGTGTTTGTGGGATAATAATATTTTTGCTCTGCTTCTGTTTTAAATACATCGTAAGCCCATAGCCAGCTTGATGACCAGGTATCAAGCACGTCTTCATCCTGCTTTAAATTTGTACTTCCGCAGTAGGGGCATTTTTCCGGCTTCTCGGCGGAAATTATTGGATTTTTACATTCTAAATTGCAATGATCATCGCCTACACAATACCAAACGGGAATTCTGTGTCCCCACCACAATTGGCGGGAAATGCACCAGTCGTTAATGTTATTCATCCAATGATCGTAAGTTTTTACCCAATGTTCGGGATGAAATTTAATTCTCCCATTATCAACAGCTTCTATGGCGGGTTTTGCCAGCTCATCCATTTTCATAAACCACTGCTCGGAAAGATAAGGCTCAATCGGAACTCCGCCTCTTTCCGAATAACCGATTTTCGTTTGGTAATCTTCTATTTTTTCCAGAAGCTTCAGTTCTTCCATTTTATTTATAACTTTTTTCCGGACTTCAAATCTGTCCAATCCGCTGAATTCCGCCGGAACATTGGAATTGGTGGAAGCGTCAGGATTAAAAATATTGATCGTCTCAAGATTATGCCGCTTGCCCATTTCGTTATCGTTTACATCGTGGGCGGGAGTAACTTTTACGGCGCCCGTGCCGAATTCCATATCAACATAATCATCGGCAAATATTGGGATTTCTCTGTTAACAATAGGCAGTATAACTTTCTTACCGACTAAATCTTTATATCTTTCATCGTTAGGATTTACAGCTATGCCTGTATCGCCAAGCATTGTTTCGGGGCGGGTAGTGGCGACTACAATAAATTTTTCACTTTCCTTTACAGGATATTTGAAATGCCAGAGTTTTCCGTTTACCGTTTTATAATTTACTTCTTCATCTGAAATTGCGGATTTAGAAGCAGGGCACCAGTTAACCATTCTGTAGCCGCGATAAATTTTCCCTTCGTTATAAAGTTTAACAAAGGTTTCCACAACACTTTTATAATAATCATCGTCCATCGTAAAGCGCTCGCGCTCCCAGTCGCAGCTAACACCTAATTTTTTAAGCTGCTGAATAATTATTCCGCCGTACTTTTCCGTCCATTCCCAGCAGTACTTCAGAAATTCTTCGCGGCCGATTTCTTTCTTATCAATATTTTTTTCTTTTAAATAATTAGTAACCTTTGTTTCGGTAGCTATAGAAGCGTGATCTGTTCCCGGAACCCAGCAGGCATTGTAGCCTTGCATTCTTTTAGTTCTAATAAATATATCCTGGATAGTATTATTAAGAACGTGTCCCATTGTTAAAATTCCGGTAACATTAGGAGGCGGAATTACAATTGTATAAGGTTCTTTTGCTTCATCTATTTCTGAATGAAATATTTTTTCATCAATCCAATATTTATACCATTTATCTTCTACATCTATAGGATTATAAGCTTTTGGAATTTCAATTTTATCTGCGGGCATATTTAAATCTATCTCTGTTTGTTTCGTAAAATGAATCTTAAATATAAATAATTTCTGAATGATGTTTCAGCTATTCTTATTTACCGGGGGTTAATTAATATATAATATATTGATAATTCGGTATTTTGATTTTTATTCCGCTGTTCGGGCCGTTTAAATCGCTGTATTGATCGCCCACTGTTCCGGCAATTTTATAACCTTTTTGGACAAGCGCGTTTCTTTCTTGCGACTTATATTCCTGCGCTGTTACTCCTTCATATTTGGGTGATTTTGTAATTAAAGTATCGAATTGTGAATAACCGGCGAATTTCAAATTTTGTAACGTAGCTTCATACTGCTTATCGTTTCTTCCCGTAATAAAAATTAATTTAAATCCTTTTGATAAAAGAAAATCATAAAGCGATTTTACTTGCGGAATAGCGGGCGCGTCGGCTTCTTCAATCCAATTATCCCATAAAGAAGGGATATAGCCGAAATCAGATTTTTTGTTAAAACTATAATTATTTAAAGTCGTTTCGTCCACATCAAAAATTACCGCGCTATTTTTATCCGGTTTCACTTCATTAAATTCATCTTTTGCGTCTTCTATTATTTCATTCAAATCATCATCATATTTACCGGATTTATGATATTCAATCACATCATCCTTAGCGAATCTTAAATTAACAGGAACTGTTGAACATGCCGTTAAGAAAAAGCTAAACAGCAAAGTAGAAACTATGAATAAATTTATTTTTCCGTTTTTCATATTCTCCCCAAAATTTATTTACCGAATAAAAATATTAAAGGTCTTTCAGAACGACGTTCCCAGGCTGTTTCAGCATGTTCACCGCCGGGTTCATAAAAATAATCCAAATCCTTTCCCAAACGAAATTTTTGTTTAGTAAGCGCGCAAAACATTTTTTGTCCCTCCAAAATTTGATCTTCACCATGATCTATATATAAATGAATATTTTTTTTCTTCCCTTTATAGGAATTTACTTTTTTGATCATTTTTTCTTTTTGGAAATAAAAAGAAGCGGAAAGACACGCGGCTTTTGAAAAGATTTTATGATGTTTCCACACCGCGAGAAAAGAAATCAATCCGCCTAACGAAGAACCCATAATAGCTGTATTCTCTCTGTCTTTTTTGGTTCTGTATTTTTCATCTATAAACGGTTTAAGTTCATTAACAATAAATTTCAAATAGTTATTGCCGGTTTTGGTATCGCTGTATTCTTCATCTCTTTTTTTTGTGCTGTTTATTCCCACAATAATAATTTCTTCTATTATTTCTTCCTTTGTTAAACGATCGGAAATTTTATCAATATTCCAGTATTTTTTCTTTTTAGATTTTTTGAAGTCAAATAAGTTTTGCCCGTCATGCATATAAAGTACAGGATAATTTTTCCCCGCCTTATAAAATTTAGGCAGATAAACAGCAATATCTCGCTTCTTTTCAAGTAATGAAGAAGAAAATTTTTTATGAGTTATTATTCTTGATGAATCTATCACAATTTTAACTTTTACTTTTATTTAAGTCACAATCTTTATAAGCAATAATATTCAAATAAATTAGAGCGATTAAAATATACAGACTTTAGATTAAAGCAAATTTTTTTTGATTTGCGACAAAATGCAATATTTATATGTGTTTTGCTTGATTGTCATTTTTTACTTCAAAGCATAATTTAATTGCGAAACAGAATGTATAATATTTGGAGTGAAACAAATGACTCAACAAATCGCCTCCTTAGTTGATAGATTTATTGATGAAACTAATATGGATGATATTGAAGTTGAAGAAATAAACGAACATTATTATGTATGTACGGATTTCAGACAACTAGGTGAAATACACAAGATAAACGATGAATATTGCATCTGCCTTGATGATGACGGATTCAAAGGGAAAAGATATAATTCCCATGGATGGGCTTAGGTAATATACCTTTCCTCCTCCAATAAAGGCAAAGTATTTTTTTTTGATACTTTGCCTTTTTTTTATTCTTTTAGTAAACCAAATTTTCGCACAAATCTTTAATAAAAAATAATTCCAATGGATTATTGTGAATATTTTGCGGATTTTTAAATATTGAAAATTTAATAAGTTAAGGAGTAATGTTTTGTATGGCAGTAATAAGACCGTTTAACGCGTTAAGGCCGAATGTAGAGGCCGCGCCAAAAGTTGCCAGCGTTCCTTATGACGTTGTAAATAAAGATGAAGCCGCAGTTTTAGCCGATTCAAATCCCTTAAGTTTTTTAAGAGTTACTAGATCTGAGATCGATTTAGAAGATAATATTGACGCTTATTCACCGGAAGTATATAAGAAAGCAAAAGAAAATTTAGAAAAATTAAAATCGAAAGCTCCTTTAATTGAAGAAAGCTCGCCTCGTTTATATCTCTACAAATTGGAAATGAACGGAAGAGCTCAGGTAGGCGTTGCCGCTACTTTTTCGGTGGATGATTACGATAATGATATTGTTCTAAAACATGAAAAAACCAGGAAAGTTAAAGAAGATGACAGGACAAATCATATAGTTACAACCGGCGCTCAAACAGGTCCTGTTTTTTTAACTTATAAAGATGTTGCCGCCGTAAATAATATTGTAAATAGGACTATGAATGAAAATGAACCTGTATACGCATTTACTTCGGAGGATAACATAAAACATTCGGTTTGGGTTGTGCCGGAAAATTATACTAAACTTATTGTAGATGAAATTGAGAAAGTAAAAAATCTTTATATTGCCGACGGCCATCACCGGGCAGCCAGCGCAAGCAGAGCAAGAAAAGAAAAACAAAATTCCAATCCCGCTCATACCGGGGACGAAGAATATAATTATTTTATCGGTGTTCTTTTCCCTGCCTCTCAATTAAAGATTCTCCCTTATAATAGAGTTGTATTCAGCCTTAACGGAAAAAGTAAAGATGAATTTATGGATGAAGTAAGTGAAAAGTTTGAAATTCATCCCACTGAAATAAAAGAGCCGATGGAAAAATTATCCTACGGACTTTACATTGACGGTAAATGGTATCAGCTGAAAGCTAGAGATTCAGTTAAAGCAAGTAATAGTTTATCGACTTCTGTAGGCGATAAATTAGACGTAAGTATTCTGCAGAATTTTTTGCTGCACCCGATATTGGGTATTGAAGATCCTCGTACAGATAAAAATATAGATTTTATAGGCGGAATTAGAGGGACAAAAGAATTGGAAAAATTAGTGGATAACGGAAAAGCGGCGGCGGCTTTTTCACTTTATCCGGTTTCAATTGATGATCTTATAAATATTTCTGACGCCGGAGAAGTTATGCCTCCTAAATCAACTTGGTTCGAACCTAAACTTAGAGACGGGTTATTAGTTCATTTGATATAATTATCATATAAATCTGTTTTTAAAATTCAGATAAATTAAAAGGAAATACAAATGGAAAAAAGAATTTATAATTTTAGTGCCGGCCCGGCTATTCTGCCGGAAGAAGTGCTTAAAGAAGCGCAGGATAATTTGTTTGCCCTTCCCGGTGTGGGTATGTCTGTTTTAGAAATTAGCCATCGTTCAAAAGTATTCAGTCAAATAATCGCGGAAGCCAAAGAGGATTTAAAATCTTTATTAGAAATACCCGATGATTATGAAATTCTATTTTTACAAGGAGGCGCAAGTCTTCAGTTTTCAATGGTGCCTTTAAACTTGATGCTGCCCGCGGCGAATAAAGCGGATTATATTGTTACAGGAAGCTGGTCTAAAAAAGCGGTTAAAGAAGCTAAGAGGGTCGGAACTGTTAATATCGCTGCTTCTACTGAAAATGAAAAATTTAAGAGAATTCCAAAACAGGAAGAATTAAAATTAGACCCTGAAGCGGCTTATGTTCATTTTACATCTAATAATACTATATTCGGTACGGAATGGCATAATGAACCTGAAGTTGGAAATGTACCGCTGGTTTGTGACGCTTCATCTGATATTCTTCATAAAAAAATTGATGTTTCTAAATACGGTATAATTTACGCCGGCGCTCAGAAAAATATGGGACCTTCCGGAGTTACTTTAGTAATTATTAAAAAAGATCTTATAAATAGAAGCCAGGATTCGCTTCATACAATGTTAAGCTATAAAACTCATGTTGACGCCGGTTCTCTTTATAACACTCCTTCTGTTTTCGGAATTTATATTATGGGTCTGGTTACTAAATGGCTTAAGAAAAACGGCGGTTTAGAAGGTATGTATAATTTGAATAAGGAAAAAGCGGGAATTCTTTACGACTGCATTGACAACAGTAACGGATTCTATAAAGGTCATGCGGAAAAAGAAAGCCGTTCTTTAATGAATATTACTTTTAATTTACCGAATGAAGAATTAGAGAAAAAGTTAGCTGCGGAAGCTGCCGCGGCCGGTTTTGACGGTTTAAAAGGACATCGTTCTGTGGGTGGTATCCGGGCATCAATTTATAACGCTTTTCCTAAAAAAGGAGTTGAGGATTTAGTTGAATTCATGAAGGATTTCCAGGTTAGAAATACCTAATGTTTAGTTGAAGATTAATTTCCCGGGATAATTAATACTTATTTCGGGAAATTTTATTTTAATCATTTCCAATAATTTTCTACGAATAAACTAGAGGCATCATGAAATTTTCATTTATAGCTTCTGCATTAATAATCCTCTTAGTTGCCGGATGCGGTAAAAAAGAAGAAACCAAATTGACGGCTTATAATTCGGAAGCGTTCGCTTACGATATAGGAGGAAGTTGGGAAGTTAATGCAACAACAAGAATTAAAGGTTTTAAACAAGAAGAAGAAAACGGGAAATATAAAGCGACCCTTTCGTATGATTTAGATATCGTAACTCCCCAAAATGATACTTTAAAATCTATAATAAGTAAGGTTTCAGATAAAATTGAAAATGAAAAAATGAGTGATACTTCTCTTGAAGCCCAATTCGATTTGGATTCAACATACGCGTCCGGAGAATATAAAATAATTTTTAATGTTAAAGACGCGGCAACCGGCGCTTCAGCGGTAACTTTCGCGGCTTTCAAATTATCAAAAGAATAATTTATTCTGTCATTTCCTTTTTATGGAAATGACAGAGTCTTCAATTTTCTTATATCGGGGAATTTTTATCCTTCATATAGATTAATTCGGTACTGTTTTCGGTTTTTCCTTCTTCTCCTTCGGTTAAAACCGACATCTTATTTTTTGGTAATTTTTCATAAATTATTCTCTTCGGATATTTGTCTTCTGTATTTTTAAAAACTACTTTATTTTCGGTTACATCGCTTGCTTTTAAATCTGTTTGCTCATTTTCCCCCTTAATTTTAATAATATAGTGAATAATATTATTACTCTGTTCTATTGTCATTGATTGTGAATATATTCTTTTACCATTTAAAGTTGTGTAACTTATTCCTTCAAGAATGCGTGAATTTTTTCTCGTCCAGCTTTCATAAATATCCGCGTTGCCTTGTTTTCCTCTCCAAATTCCCGTCATCCAATCAAGTTTTTTAAAACCGGTTAAGTCTTCCTCCATTTTACTTTTATCATTTCCGCATCCGGGAGCTATTAAAAATACGGCCAATATTATTGTTAATGTTAATAAATAATTCTTCTTAAACATTATTTTTCCTTTTCTCAGATTGAGTATATTTTAAATTAAGAGATAGACCTCTGCGGGAGTGTGATGCTTTAGTTAATGAATTTTGGGGATTATTAAAATCACATATTTGAGGAAATATTTGAAGTACTTAATTAAGATAAATTTCAGGAATTAATTTTCTTCCCGAATATCCTTCTTCGGCAGTATGATAATATTTAATATCGTCTTCATCACTTCTCCAGCAAAGCAATACTTCTTTACCGTCCATAATCGCCGGATAATCAACCAATCCGATAGTGAAATTCCAGTCTTTAAAATAGCAGCCAATTTCTTCTAGTTCCGCCATATATTTATTTATATTACCCGCCATTTTCTGAATTCTGGGATCTTGTTCAACTCCGCCATTAATATCATCGGCAATTAATCTCATTTCACTGGTTGTATCCAAAATGTCTTTAACAATTTGTTTAACTAATGGTAAAGTTTTGCGCGCTTCCGCGGGAGTAAAATATTTAGTTTCTGTTAACATCGTTCTTTATTTCTTCTTTTTGTTATCTGATATTTAAGTTACAAAATAAAATTATTACTTAATGTTCTATTAATATTAAATTTTAGTAAAATTAATGAATAAAAAAAATATGTACATTACATTCAATTATATAAATTTTCAACAATGTGCTTAAGATAATATTTAATTTTTCATTCCTTATATTTGCCAAAAATAAAAAAAAATGTATGAAAAAAGCACTTTTCTATATTACTTTAATTTTCATCGCTTTGTTTCAATTGAATTGCGGCGCTAAAAAAGAGACAAATGTAATAGAATTTTGGACGCTGCAGTTAAGTCCTGCTTTTGATGATTATTTTCATAAACTTATCAGCCGTTATGAAAAAGAGAATCCCGGTATAAAAATTAAATGGATTGATATTCCTTATGACGCGGCCATTCAAAAACTTATGGCTTCGGCCGCAGCCGGTAATCCTCCGGATGTAGTTAATTTGTCCGCCGATTTTTTAGCTAAATTTAATGGATTAAACGCACTGGCTGATCTCACAAATTATTTCCCGAAAGATTCATTTAATATTTTTCTCCCGAATGCTTTGGAAAATTGCGTTTATGATGATAAAGTTATCGCCCTTCCTTGGTACTTAAATACTTATGTTTTAATCTATAATAAGAAGTTTTTTAAAGAAGCCGGATTTTCAGAAAACGATGTTCCTCGAACTTTTTCGGGACTTGTTAATTTTACCCGAAAATATAAAGATAAAACGGGGAATTACGCGCTCTTTTGGAACATTGGGAAAGATAGCTACTTGCCGATGATGTTAGAATCCGAAGGTGTAAATATGACAAATTCGGAAATGACAAAAGCTGAGTTTAATTCGCCCGAAGGAATAAAACTTGTTGATCAATGGGTGCGATTATACAAGGATGGTTATTTGCCGAAAGAATCAATAATAAAGCCGGGAAGTTCAATTATTGAACCTTATCAATCCGGTCAAGTGGCAATGGTTTTTACCGGACCTGTATCTTTAAAAAGAATTAAAGATAACGCACCGAAAATATATTCGGAAACAGATGTTGCTCCCGCGGTTGTAGGAAAAACCGGTAATCACGAACTAGCGGTTATGGTTGTTTCAGTAATGGCCGGAAGTGAAAATGTAAAACAAGCCGCTGATTTTGCCTTTTATGTTACTAATGCAGAAAATCAGTTAAATTTTAGTAAGATTGAAACAACTTATCCTTCAATAAAAACTGCGTTAAAAGATTCTTTTTTTACACTTAATGACGGCACTTTAGAAACTAGAGCAAGAATAATCGGGGCTAAAGAATTAAATGACGCTGTAAGGCTTCGCGAATATTTAGAACACCCTCAATTTGATAAACTGCGCGATGCTTTTGATGAAGCGGTTCAAAACGCGGCTCTGGGTAAAATGAGTACTAAAGAAGCTTTAGATGAAGCGGCCGAGAAATGGAATAAAATATTGTCCGGTGCTTAATGAAATCCGGAAAAGCATATTATTTTTTACTACCGGCTTTACTATTTTTAGGCGCGTTCTCACTTCTGCCCACTTTACAAGTTTTTTATTATAGCTTTCTTAAATATAACGCTTTCGGGAAAAGCGTTTTTATTGGCTTTGATAATTATGCTAAGCTTTTTTCCGATTCTAATTTTTGGTGGGCGGTTCTTAATTCTTTAATTTTTATTCTAATTACTCCTGTTTTAATGATAATTTCACTGCTGCTCGCTTTAATGATTCGCAAACCGAACAATAAAATAAAATTTTTACGTTCCGTTTATTTTCTACCTGTAGTTACACCGGTTGTTATTGTGGGAATTATTTGGCGATGGATTTTTGCGGAAGATACCGGGTTAATGAATTATCTTCTTTCTTTAATTTCCGCGCCTCAAATTTCATGGTTAACCCGATATCCGCAAAATTTAGGTTCAATTATGATTGTTACGATTTGGCGCGGTTTCGGTTATTATTTGATGATTTTCTTAGCCGGAATAGCGGTTATTCCTAAGGAACTGGAGGAAGCCAGCAGATTAGACGGCGCGAATAAATTTCAGCAGATTTATCATATTATTCTGCCTTCTCTAAAACCCACTTTAATCTTAGTTTTCGTGCTTTCATCAACCGCGGCGATTAAAATTTTTACCGAATTATATATTATGATTCCCGGAACTCCCGATTCTAATAAAACTTTGGTTTATTATTTATATAAACACGCGTTTGAACAATTTGATTTTGGTTTCGGTTCCGCGGTTGGAATAATTATTTTTCTTCTCACGCTCGGCTTTTCTTACACAAATATAAGATTAATGGAAAAAGCCGGATGAAATATTTAAGTATAACAACCAAATTTATCATCTTAGTATTTTTCGCTCTTGCGGCTATTGTTCCGTTTCTTTGGCTGTTAAGCACTTCATTTAAAGGTTCTGAAGAGTTGTTCGCGTACCCGCCGACTTTTATCCCCAATGATTTTAATTTGGAAAATTATTCCGGCGTTTGGAATACTGTTCCATTCGGCAAATATTTTATTAACAGCAGCATAATTGTTTTATTTACGGTTATTTTAAATCTCGTTGTTTCCTCGCTGGCAGGTTTCGCCTTTGCCCGTTTCAAATTTAAAGGAAGAGAATTACTTTTCATTTTGATACTTGGAACAATGATGATACCTAAAGAATTAATTATAATTCCTTTGTATACAATAGTTTTGAAACTTTCTCTAGCTGATACTTTGACGGGAGTTATTCTTCCGTTTGCCGTTGAAGGTTTTGCAATTTTTATGATGCGTCAGGCTTTCATCTCTATTCCAAAAGAAGTTGAAGAAGCGGCTGTTATGGATGGATGTTCTTTCTTCAGAATTTGGTGGAATGTAATGCTGCCGATGACTAAACCTACGGTTGCCGTATTAACTATTTTTACTTTTATAGGCACTTGGGGTGATTTTCTTTGGCCGCTGGTTGTTTTAAAAAATCCGGAACACTATACACTTCAAGTTGGTTTAAGTTATATGATCGGTACTTTCGTAAATAATTACAGATATGTTGCCGCGGGCGCTGTTTTAGCCGTTATTCCGGTTATCATTTTATTTTTATTCGCGCAAAAATATTTTGAAAGAGGAATTTTCGCCGGAACAGGTAAATAATTTTTATTCATTTTTTAAGGATAAAAGATATTAAAATTGAAAATTGTCTGAATAAGAAGTAGTGTTTAATGTTTAAAAAATCTCTATTTATAATAATACTTTTCGCTTTACTTGGATTCCAATCCGAACTTCCGCCCATAATTCCGGCTCCGTTAAATCAAGGAAATTCATTTTTTACCGATTCTTCCGATTCTGTAAATTATGCTCCTATCGCGGTTGTCGGTGATCTTCAGCGGACTTCACTCTGGGAAATATTAATGGGACGTGAACAGAATGATTCAGAAAGAGTAAAGATTGTTAAATCAATCGCGAAAAGTAAACCAGGAGTTGTTATTCTTCTCGGTGATATGGTTTTTGAAGGTGATAATTATGACCATTGGAAATATTTTGATAAACTGATTAAGCCGATTAAAAAAGAACATATTCCAATTTACGCGGTTCTGGGAAACCATGAATATTGGGGCCACGATTATAGGGCGATGCAGAATGTTTCGGCAAGAATTCCGCAGCTTAGAAAAAAACACTGGTATACGGAAATTTATCACGGTGTCGCTATGCTTTTTTTAGATTCCAACGATGATGAATATACAGAAGAAGATTGGGAAAAACAGAAAAACTGGTATGAACATCAGCTTAATAAACTTGATGCGGATCCTTCAATTAAGGGAATTTTTGTATTTATGCATCATCCTCCTTATACTAATAGTTTAGTTACCGGGGATGAAATTCAAGTACAGCTTACTTTTGTGCCCGCTTTTGTAAAATCAAAAAAAACTATGGCATTGGTTTCCGGACACGCGCACACTTATGAAAGATTTATAAAAGAAGGTAAAACTTTTATAGTTTCAGGCGGAGGCGGCGGGCCGAGAGTTTTATTAAAAGAAGGGGGCGAATTTCATCACGATCTTTATCATGGTTCAAATCCGCGTCCTTTCAATTATCTTCTTTTAAATATTAAAAGGGACGGCGTAGATATTACGGTTAAAGGTTTAAGTAAAGGTAAATCAAAAATTTTCACTATGGAAGAATTTCTTCTTCCGTTTAATGCTTCCTTTTAAGTTTAATTCTTTTTTTATGAATCCTTTTTAGGTTGCGTTCATCAAATAAATAATTCATATAGTAAAAATTTGTAAAGGGAAAATATGTCTTTAGAATTAGTAAATAAAGTAAAAGAAATAGGAATTAGTTACCAAGAGTATACAAACAATATAATTGAAGAATTAGCCGAAACAGAACCGGAAAATCTGGATCCGCAGGCAAAAGAATTGTTTGAATATAAAAAATTAAATCTTCAGAGAAGCACAAGAATAGATAAAAGTTATTCAATGTCGGAAGAATTAAAATCTGTTTTAGATGATATGAAAGAGCCTCAGCAATGGATGGTAATAACCGAAGCTTGGTGCGGCGATTCAGCTCAAAATCTTCCTTATATTGCCGCGGTCGCGAGAGAAAGTTCGTTGATTGATTTAAAAATCATTCTTAGAGATTCTAATCCCGATATTATGGATAATTATTTAACGAACGGGACAAAAAGCATTCCAGTACTTGTTGCTTTTGATAAAGAGGGAAATGAATTATTTAAATGGGGCCCGCGCCCGAAAGCCGCGAAAGAATTAATTTCTCAGTTGAAATCTGAAGGAATTGTAAAACCTGAGCTTTATGAAAAACTTCACCTTTGGTACGGAAGAAACAGAGGAAAAGATATTGAATCAGAATTTGTTTCTATTCTTTCCGAAGTTGAAGAAACTGCTTAATTATTTTTAAATATTCAAAAAATGTTTATGCCGGGATTAATATTCCGGCATTTTTATTTTATTCTGCTTACTTTTGTCCCCGGTAATTCATCTTAATTTTTAATTCAATTATTCTTTAAAAGGAATAAAGTATTGCCGGAAATTTATGTAGTTTTAATTTTATTCGGTGTCGGCACAGTTGCCGGATTTATGAATGTTACTGCCGGCGGCGGTTCAACTCTTACTTTACCTACTTTAATTTTTTTAGGTTTGGATTCGGCGTTGGCAAACGGTACAAACCGTGTAGCAATTTTTTTACAAAACGCCACCGCGGTTTATTCGTTTAAGAAAGAAAAATACCAGCAGTTTAATTTAAGTTTGAAACTTGCGCTGTTTACTTTACCCGGTTCTATCGCGGGCGCGCTGCTCGCCGTTAAAATAAGTGATGCGGTTTTTCAAATTATTCTTGGTATTGTAATGATCGGGATAATTATATCAATGATTATTCCGAATAAAAAAGTGATTGTAGATAATAGCGGGGATAAAAAAATAAATATTGCAACCGCTGTATCTATGATATTTATAGGTTTTTACGGAGGATTTCTGCAGGTCGGTGTTGGATTTATTATTATGGCGGCAATTAAGTATCTGCTTAAGTTTGATCTTGTTCATGTTAATATGCATAAAGTTTTTATAGTACTTGTTTACACAATTCCGGCTTTATCAATTTTTATTATGACAAATAATATTAATTGGTTAATGGGAATTAGTCTTGCCGTGGGAAACTCGTTAGGAGGCTGGTGGGCGGCAAAGGCTTCCGTAAAGAAAGGTGATAAATTAATTAAGGTTGTTCTTATTGCCGCGATATTAGTTATGTCACTAAAGCTGCTTAATATTTTTTAGTCGAAGGTTCTCCTTCAAAATTTTTATATCATATTGTATTATTTATATTATCTTAGGTATAATTATAATATTAATAAGATGAAAATTTACTTAATAATATTTTTGTTGATAATTCTCTTTTCCCCTTCCTTTTTTGCTCAGGAAAAGGAGGATACATCAAAATCAAAGAATCTTCAGCCGAATCCTTTAACTTCACTTCAAAATAAAATAGATGATTTTGATTTATATGTGGAACTTCATGCATCTTATAAGGAACTACCGCTTGATGATAATCCAAAATCCATAAAATTATGGACATCGGCGTTATTTAATAATACCAATTCAGCCTCAGTTTCATCTTTTCCTTTTGATGAAATGCTTGAACCGCTTCACCGTCAATATATACAAAACTCTAAATTTGATCCCGTTAGATATTTCTTAGGAATGGCTCAGACCGCGGCTGTCGGTTATTTAGCTTATAAATCAATTAAAAGATACGGGTTTTGGAAATAGAGTTTTATAAATAAAAATTTCCCGGAAAAGCAATTCCGCTAAACCGGGAACCTAAATTATCAAATTATTTTTTGGCAACCAATCCTTTTACTTTATCAGGTGTTAGCGGATCCGGCACATGATTATTAACCGGCTTTAACGATTGCAGATACGCGTATATAGCTTTCAAATCTTCATCAGATATCTGCCCGATTGCCTGCCACGGCATAGGCGGAAGAATAGGTCTTCCCACTCCCATCATTTTCCCTTCTTTCAAAGTTTTAATAAACATTTCTTCAGATAAAGTTCCGATACCGGTTTCTTTATCGGGAGTTAAATTAGCGGCGTAAGAAATTCCCCAAGGCCCAACCCACGCCGTTAAATGGTCGTTTGTTAATGTCCATTTTCCCGGCCCCACCATATTTAGATCTACATTTGCGAGCATAACATTTGCCGGGTGGCCTGAAAGAGTTTTAGTTGTATCAGGAATTGGCCCTTGCGGAGTAAGTATTTTTGGCGTGTGACAATCGTTGCAGCCTCCTAAATTAACTAAATATTTCCCCTTTGAAATCATTTCGGCTTTTGTTGGCTCAGCCTTTTTTTCCTCGGTGGCACAATGGAATTGAATAAATAAGAACAGGAAAAAGAAGGACAATAACATCGGGAAAAGAAACTTTTTCATAGCGGCCTCTCCTTATTATTATAAAAAAACATTGTGAAATTAGAATAAATATTGAGAGTTAAAGAAATGATGTTTTTGGAGTGAGGATTTATAATTCCCAATAATTGGTTAGAAAATATTATTCGATTTTTATATTGTCAACACATATTTTTTTAGGCTGAGCGGAAATCACAATTAATGTAATCAATTAAAACAGATTAAATATATTTATTTCTTTCTACAAAAATGATTTATGGTTATTTTATCACCTAAATATTTAATCTGAGTAATACAGAGGTGACAATTTGAAAATTCAATTTTCCGGCGCCGCAAGAACTGTAACCGGTTCTTATCATTTATTGAAAGTTAATGGAAAACAAATTTTATTGGACTGCGGCCTTTATCAAGGCAAACGAAAAGAAGCTTTTGAAATAAACAGAAATTTTCTTTTTGATCCTTCCGAAATAGATGTAATGCTTTTATCGCACGCGCATATAGATCATTCCGGCAATATTCCCAGCTTGGTAAAAAAAGGATTTAAAGGTCATATTTATTCAACTTCGGCAACTGTAGATTTATGCCAGATAATGCTGCGCGATTCAGCTTATCTGCAGGAAAGAGATGTGCGATTTGTTAATAAAAAAAGGGCCAGGCAAAATAAGAATCTTTTTGAACCGCTGTACACGATTGAAGATGTTGAAGAGACAATGAAAAATTTTGTCGGAGTTCAGTACGATAGAGCTATTGAAGTAGCACCCGGAATAAACGCTACTTTTAGAGATGCGGGACATATTTTAGGTTCGTCCGGAATTCTACTGGAAATAAATGAAAACGGCAGAAATATTAGATTAGGTTTCAGCGGAGATATTGGCAGAACGGAAATGCCGATTATTCGCGATCCGAATATACTGACTGACCTTGATGCCTTAATTATGGAAAGTACTTATGGAAACAGGCTTCATCCCGTCACCCCGGAAGTTGAAGAAGAAGTTGCCGCTGTTGTTAATGAGGCTATTGAACGAAAAGGAAAAGTAATTATTCCCGCCTTTGCAGTTGGAAGAACTCAGCTTTTGGTTTATGTACTTCATAAACTTTTTGATCAAAATAGAATACCTTTAATTCCAATTTTTGTAGATTCTCCTCTAGCCGTAAATACTACGGAAATTTATCGTTCACATCCCGAATGTTATGATAGAGAAACTTATCGCGTTTTTATTAATAATCATGAAGATCCTTTTGGTTTCAGCCGCCTAACTTATATTCGTAATGTTGAAGCTTCTAAAAAATTAAATGAATTTTCAGAGCCATGTATTATTATTTCCGCTTCAGGAATGGCGGAAGGCGGAAGAATATTACACCATCTAAAAAATAATATTGAAGATTCTAAAAATCTTATTTTGTTTGCTGGTTATGCGGCAAAAGAAACTTTGGCCAGAAAAATAATGGATGGAGCGGAAGAAGTAAATATTTTTGGAGATCCGTATAAAGTTAATGCGAAGGTAAAGAAAATGGATTATTTCAGCGCGCACGCGGATCAAAAAGGATTGCTGGATTATCTTAAATTTTCAAACCCGCAAAAATTAAAACACCTCTTTTTGGTTCACGGAGAAGAAGAACAAGCACTGCCGCTCCGTGAAGAAATTATAAAAAAAGGTTTTCCTTCCGTTTCTTTTCCGGTAAAAGGAGAAACTGTAGAAATTTAATTTTTATACCGGCCGCTTTTAGAGGGAGAATTATTCTTTTAAGAATATTTCTCCTTCTCCTAAACTTAATTCATTTCAAAAAATTTACATCATCGTGACACATTTGTGACAATCAAAACGCAAATTAATATGGCAATCGTATTAAATAAATAAAAAAGGAGATGTCTAATGAAAACAGCAAAAATGCTTTCTGTTTTTCTACTTCTTCTCGTTATCGGTTTTACAGGATGTCAAAAGAATGAACCACCATCGGTTACCGGTCCTAATCAAGCAGAGTCTCTTGATAAATGGGGCGGACACAACTTGAGCGCGGTCTACACTATATCAAACGCTGAATCTGGAAATGAAGTACTAGTATTCAAAAGATCGATTTTTGGATTTTTAAGATCCGCGGGATCTTATTCAACCGGCGGAACAGGTAACGGCGCTGCGGGATTAGGTTCTCAAGGTGCCATTATTTTAAAAGGAAATTATTTATACACAGTAAATGCGGGGAGTGATGAAATATCTGTCATGAAAATAACTCCGGCCGGTTTAAGTCTTGTTGATAAAGTTTCTTCCAATGGTAGTACACCTATTAGTTTAACTGTACATAATAATTTACTGTATGTGTTAAATTCTATTGATGAGAATATTTCCGGTTACAAAATAGCTAATGACGGAACTCTAACTCCGATAGCCGGCTCAACTAAACCTTTAAGCGGAACTAGTGTCGGTGCGGCTCAAATAGAATTTAGCCCTAACGGAAAATATTTAGTTGTTACAGAAAAGGCTACGAACATAATAGATACATATATAGTTGGCTCCGATGGTATTGCAAGTAATCCTATTTCTAATCCTTCCGCCGGAGTAACACCATTTGGTTTTGAATTTGATAATCGCGGTCATATAATAGTTTCCGAAGCTTTCGGAGGAAATCCGAACGAAGGCGCAATGTCTTCTTATAATGTTGGAATGACAGGAACAAGTTTAATTACTGGTCCTGTTCCAAATAACCAAACAGCGCCTTGCTGGGTAGTTATTACCAATACAGGCTGGTATTCTTACACAAGTAATGCGGGCACTTCCAATATTTCCGGTTATAGGATAAGATTTGACGGAAGTTTAAGTTTATTAAATGACGGCGGAAATACTGCGGGAACCGGAAATGGATCTCATCCTATCGATATGGCCCTAAGTGATAATTCATTATATCTTTATGCATTGAGTGCGGGGACTAATACTATAAGTGTATTTTTAGTAGGAAATTTAGGGGGAAGATTATATCCTATTCAGACTATTTCCGGTTTGCCGGCTACAAGTCAAGGTCTTGCCGCAAATTAATTTAACCAAATCTTTAGAGGCTGTTTTCAAGCAGCCTCATTATTTTAGATAGACCATTTTTATTGTTTTAATTCGTTCTCCGGCGTTTAATCTACAGAAATAAATACCAGCCGCTAATCCTTCGGGTTGAAAATTTACTTCATAATTTCCGGCAAATTTTTCTTCGGATAATAATGTTTTTATTTCTCTTCCCAATAAATCAAAAACTTTTAAAGTAATAAATCCTCTTTCGGCAATTTTAAATTTTATTTTTGTAGCGGGATTAAATGGATTCGGATAGTTTTGAAGCAGTTCAAATCTAGCGGGCATTTGTATTTTATTTTCTATATCCGTTAATCTAACCGAAAATGACGCTACAGTAGCTAAGGATAATTGTGTAACTTTTTTAACAAGCTCATAATTTATGGTACTACTTGAATCGGCCGATGTATGATAAAAAGGATTTGCTCTATAAAATGAACCATTATTCCACGGCGGCGCGTTTTCAATTAATAGAACGGAATTATAACCTTCTTCCCAGAATGAAGCATGATCGCTGTAAGTTGCTTCAGGAAAAGGAGAATGATTTGTTTCCAATCCGATAGAATATAAATCATTCGCGTAAATAAGCTTTTCGCCAAATAGCGTTGAATTTTTATTTGTCACAATTGAAGTAAAATTGTAATTGTTGTTGTATCCAATCATATCAATTGCTAACGCAAACGGAATGTTATCGTTTCTTACTTTTGCGGAATGCGCGAAATGACGGCTGCCGTAATGATGTTCTTTATAAATTGGATTTGTTTCTTCCGCCCCAAACGCGACTAATTTTATTGAATAATCGCTTTCAAAATGGAAAGATGTATCGCTTAATAATCTTGCTATTTCTAAAATCGCCGCCACACCGGTTGCGTTATCATCGGCACCCGGCGCGTGAATAGTTTGCCAATCGCTTGTCCAGATTGAATCCCCCATTCTGCTCCCGGAACAATCTAAATGAGCGCCGATGACATAGTAATTATCTTTAGGATATTTTCCTTCAAAAGTAGCAACAATATTAAATAATGGTTTTAAATTAAAAGGAAATTCCGCGTCGGCAACATAAAAAGTATCAAGTTCTACCGAAGAAATATTCGGCAGGGCCTCAAATTCTCTTCTAATATAAGCTACAGCGCTATCATTGCCGGCCGTATAATTTATACGATTATTGTTTCCGCCGGCAAATTCCAAAGCCTTTACATGGTTCTTAATATTATCTATTGAAACAGAATCAGCCATCATTTTTATTTTGTTAAATAAGGTTTGCTGCGCGTTTACATTTATAAAACTTGATAAGCAAATAAGAATGACTAAAAAAAAGTAACGTAACATTTTTTTCAAAATGCCCTCTCGAATGATGAATTTTTAGAACTGAATTTTTATGATTTTAATTTACTAAATTCTTTTTAGAAATTATAAATTGATATTTTTTTCAAATCAAATATATAATTAGGTAAATAATGAAACATTTTCTTCTTCATTTATTTTTATTTTTTATGCTTCAAAATATAATTTTCGCACAAAATCTCCGTGCTAAATATTCAGAATACGGAAATTTAATAGTAACAAAATTAGCAAATGCTCCTTTCCCGCATCCGACCCGAGCCGAAGGATTCACTTATAATGATAAATTTTTCCCGGCTGAAGAAAATTACAGCGACAGCACTGTTGCCTTTTTTATTCCCAAAGGATTTCATCCCGATGATAAAACTGATTTTGTGTTCCATTTCCACGGATGGGGAAATAATGTAGCCGATGTAATTTCCACTTATAATTTAATTGAACAATTTAGTGCCGCCCGCAAAAATGCGATTCTGGTAATTCCGCAAGGGCCTAAAAATGCTTCGGATTCTTTCGGCGGTAAATTGGAAGATAAAAACGGCTTCAAAAAATTTGTGGAGGAAAGTATTGATACTCTATTAAACCGTAAAATAATTTCTTCCCGTAAAATTGGGAATATAATTTTATCAGGCCACAGCGGCGGATATCACATTATTTCTTATATTTTAATGAGAGGCGGATTATCAGCTAAAATAAAAGAAGTTTATTTGTTCGATGCTCTTTACGGACAGACTGAAAAATTTGTTTACTGGTTAAATAACTATAACGGTAAATTAATAAATATTTACACCGAAAACGGCGGGACAAAAGAGGAAAGTAAAAATTTAATGGAAGACTTATCCGGCTGGGAGATTCCGTATTTTTCAACAACTGAAAATCAGCTGTCTAAGAAAAATTTATTGAACAACCGATTAATTTTTATTTACACAGATCTTTCTCACAATGAAGTAATTTATTCCGGAAACGAATTTCAGAAATTTTTAGAAGCCAGTATTTTAAAAAAACTATAACTTTTGCATTTAAAAAAAATATTATTTTTTCCTTGCCAATCGGAAATATTTTTTTGTATGTTTGGGATGATTAATTTAGGGGAGATTATGGGGATACATAGTATCGTAATGGTTAAGCAGGTTCCCGATACTGCTAATATTTCGGGACAGGTAATGAAAGAAGACGGTACGGTAAACAGAGCAAAATTGCCTGCCATTTTCAATCATGAAGATAGAGTTGCCCTGGAACTCGCCTTACAATTAAAAGATAATTACGGCGGAAAAGTAACCGTAATAACAATGGGCCCTCCCAGAGCCTCCGATATTTTACGCGAATGCCTTTATATGGGCGCGGATGAAGCAGTTCTTATAAGCGATAGAAAATTTGCCGGCGCTGATACATTAGCTACTTCATATGTCCTTTCCGAAGCTATAAAGAAAATCGGCAGTTTTGATTTTATTTTTGCCGGAAGACAAGCTATAGACGGTGATACTGCCCAAGTCGGTCCACAAACCGCCGAAAAATTAAACATTCCTCAAGTTACTTATACAGAAGAAATTCTTGAACTGGAAGATTCCAAAGTTAAAATTAAAAGAAAAATAGAAGGCGGATTCGAAATTGTAAAAGCAAAACCGCCACTTTTGATTACTGTACTTAAAGATGCCGCGTTTCCTCG
The DNA here is from genome assembly GCA_963798775.1 of uncultured Bacteroidota bacterium. Classification (GTDB taxonomy): domain Bacteria; phylum Bacteroidota; class Ignavibacteria; order Ignavibacteriales; family Ignavibacteriaceae; genus CAWCUK01. The sequence continues at coordinate 1,839,918 of CAWCUK010000001.1, read as the reverse complement.
TCCTTTTAAAGCCAAAAGAATTATGGCTTATAAAAACGCAAAGACTTTATTGGAATTGGAAAAATTAACCGAAGGAAATTCTCTCCTCTATATTGATCAGTTAAAAGAAGAATATCAATCAAAAAAGTTATATATAAAAACGTTAACTATGGACGACCTTCATCTTGACCCTAAAAGATGCGGTGTTAACGGCTCGCCTACAAAAGTTCATAAAGTTGAATCCGTTGTTTTAGCCGCGCATAATCATGAAATAGTTGAACCGACTAAAGCAGGATTGGAAAATTTAATTAGCCAATTAATGGAAGATCACATATTAGGATGATTAAATGGGGAATACAAATAATGATGTATGGGTTTTCATTGAACAAAGAAACGGAAAACCCGCTGATGTAAGTCTCGAACTTCTTTCTAAAGGCAGAAAACTAGCGGAAAGTATAAACAGTTCCTTAAAATCTGTCATAATCGGTTCTGATGTAAAAAATATTGCCGCGGAAACTTTTAATTACGGTGCTCAAGAAGCTTTGGTTATTGATCATCCGAAATTAGAACACTACAGAACTCTTCCCTACAGCAGAATAATTAACCATTTAGTTGAACATCATAGGCCACGCGTTATGCTTTACGGCGCGACTGTTGTCGGAAGAGATCTTGCGCCCAGAGTCGCGTCATATACAAAAAGCGGTTTAACAGCCGACTGTACCGATCTACAAGTTTCTGATGTTAAGTATATTAAACAAGATTATAAAAATTTGCTTCTTCAAATTCGCCCTGCTTTTGGAGGCAATATTATTGCTACAATTATAACTCCCGATGTACAAACACAAATGGCTACAGTCCGCGAAGGTGTTATGAGAATGGAACCTTTAGAGCAAGCAATAAAGGGTACAATTACTTTAATCGAATATAAACCTGACCCGACGGATGAATTAATTGAAATTATTGAACAGCATAGACAGGAAAACAAAGTAAATTTAAAAGCATCTCCTATTGTTGTTGCCGGAGGTTATGGATTAGGTACAAAAGTAAATTTTAATCTTATATACGAATTAGCGAGAACACTCGGCGGAGAAGTCGCGGGTTCACGCGCAGCTGTTGATGCAGGTTTTATTACACATGACAGACAAGTAGGACAAACCGGAGTTACCGTAAGACCAAAACTATATATCGCCGTCGGAATTTCGGGTGCTATTCAGCATAGAGCCGGAATGCAGGAATCAAATAAAATTATTGCTATTAATTCTGATCCCGAAGCTCCTATTTTCGGTGTTGCTCATTACGGAATTGTTGGAGACGCAATGGAAATAATTCCTAGATTTATAAATGTTTTTAAGCAAAAACTGAGATAATTATATGCCAAATTTTTTCTTAGATAATCCTGATATTTTATTCCATTTTAATCAGCTTGAAATAGAAGATATTGTTGATTTTGAAGAAGACAATTATAAGCAGGCAAAAAAATTTAATTATGCGCCTTTTAATTATGAAGACGCGATAGTAAATTATCATAAGATACTGGAAGTTGTCGGCGATATTGCAGCAAATTATATCGCTCCGCGTTCTCCGGAAATTGATAGCGAAGGAGCTGTGTTTAAGGAAGGAAAGGTTAATTACGCAAAGGGGACCAAAGAAGCGTTGGATATTTTAGCAAAAGCCGAGATGATGGGAATGATTCTTCCGCGTGAATACGGCGGGTTAAATTTTCCCACTATAATTTATATGATGGCTATTGAATTAATTTCCAGAGCCGACGCCTCATTAATGAATATATTCGGCCTTCAGGATATTGCTAAAACTCTTGCTAAATTTTCCGATGAATTTCAGAAAGAAGAATTTCTCCATGGTTTTTCCTCCGGCAAATATACCGGTGCAATGGCTTTAACTGAGCCCGATGCGGGATCTGATCTCCAGGCTGTTAAACTCCACGCTTATCAAAATGAAAAAGGTGAATGGTTTTTACGTGGAGTAAAAAGGTTTATTACAAACGGAAACGGTGAAGTTCTTCTTGTTTTGGCCCGAACGGAAACCGGAACAAAAGATGCGCGCGGTTTAAGCATGTTTGTGTGCTACGGCGATGATACGGTTGTGGTAAGAAGAATTGAAAATAAACTAGGTATTCATGGTTCCCCTACTTGTGAATTACAGTTTAATGATACACCGGCTCAGTTAGTCGGCTCCAGAAAATTCGGACTTCTTAAATATGTAATTTATTTAATGAACAGGGCAAGAGTCGGAATTGGGGCTCAATCTCTTGGAATTTCACAAGCTGCTTACGAAGAAGCGTTAAAATACGCAAAGGCAAGAGAACAGTTCGGGAAGAAGATTTATAATTTGCCTGTTATTTCAAATATTCTTATTGATATGAGAGTTACGCTTGAGGCAAATCGTTCATTATTCTATTCTACATCCGTTTGGCTAGATAGAAAAGAAATGTATGAAGACCAGGTGGAAAAACTAAAAGCGGAGAAAATTCCTTTTGCGCATAAAAACGAACAACTTAAAGAAGCAACGCGTGTAGTTAATTTTTTAACACCGGTAACAAAATATATTTTAAGCGAATCGGCAAATAAAATTTGTTATGACGCTCTTCAGATACACGGCGGTACCGGCTATATGAAAGAATTTAGTATAGAAAGATTAGCGCGTGACGCAAGAATAACAAATATTTATGAAGGAACTTCACAAATGCAGATTGTTGCAGCGTCGGGCGGAGCGATAAATGATGTTCTTCACGAATATTTTAACGCTTGGGAAAAGAAAGAGTATAAAGGAAGTCTTGTTCGTTTATTAGATTATTTAAAAGAATTAAGAGAAATTTATAACGACTGCCTTAAATATATTAAAGACAAAAAAGATGTAAATTACCAGGATGTCGCGGCGAAAGATTTAGTTGAATTATACAGCTATATTTATGTAGGTTATTTATTATTAAATGAAGCAAATCAGGATCAAAGGAAAGTTTTTACGGCACGAAGATATATTCTTGATGCGCTTTCAAAAGCAAGAAAAAATAAAGAAGCTATAAAAAGTGAATTATATTCCGATATACTTCATGCGGATATTATCTTAATATAAATTAAGGGGATCGAAAAATGAGAGATAATAATGTTATTTACAGGCTCTATGATGATCATGAAGAAAAACATTATGTTTGCAGTTCGTTAGATCATCAGGAATTGGAAAAAATTGTGGAAGTGTATAAATCTCAAAAAGAAAATGTTTATGCTTCTGAATTCGTAAAATATTTACATGAATATGATCCTTCGGCTGAAGAAGTAGAAGTAAAAGATTTTTATTTTTAAGAAATAATTTCTAAATCTTATACTAAAGAAATATTCCTTAGTACAAGGACGCAATGTAAAAGGATATATAATAAGTAATCATCGCGAAAATTGCCGATAGCGGGATTGTTAAAACCCAAGCCCAAAGAATGTTTCTGGCAACTCCCCATCGTACCGCGGAAAATCCTTTAATTGAACCGACTCCGATGATTGCTCCGGTAATTGTATGCGTTGTACTTACCGGAACACCTAAAATAGTAGCAAAAATAATAGTTAACCCCGATGAGGCTTCCGCGCTGAACCCGCCGAAAGGTGTTAATTTTGTAACGCGCATTCCTAATGTTTTAATCACTTTCCATCCACCGATAAGTGTTCCTAAAGCAATTACAGTATAACTAAGTATAATTACCCAGAACGGGACGTAAAAAGTAGCTCCGAGTAATCCATTTGTAAAAAGTACAATTGCTATTATTCCGATGGTTTTTTGAGCGTCGTTAGAACCATGACTTAAGCTGTATAACGCGGCTGATAAAAGCTGGAGACGGCGGAAGTTTTTGTCAACTTTCCGCGGGGTTTTATTTCTTACAATCCACATAGTAATAACGGAAAAAATAAGCGCGATTATAAATCCAAGAATTGGAGCAAGAAAAATAAAAATAATAACTTTTGAGAATCCGGAAAGAACCAATGCATGAAAACCCGCTTTCGCGAAACCCGCTCCTCCGTATCCTCCTATAATTGCATGAGAAATACTAATAGGCAAACCGAAATGAGTGGCTGAAGCAGAAAGAATAATTGCGCCGATTAGTCCGGACAAAATCACTAAATTATCAACAATGCTTACATCAACAATTCCTTTGCCTATTGTTGTAGCAACACTAACGCCGAAAATAAAGGCCGCCAAAAAATTAAATGCCGCAGCCCAAATTACTGCCTGTAAAGGCGTTAAAACTCTGGTTGATACAACCGTTGCAATTGAATTGGCCGCGTCGTTCATGCCGTTATAAAAATCGAATACTAAGGCAAGTATGATAATGATTAAAGCAAATTGCATAATTTTCTAGGCGTTTTTAATGAAGATTGCCATTATAATATTTGCGGCGGATTGGCACTTGTCTGAAGCGCCTTCGAGCAAACTTAAAATTTCTTTTTTCTTTATAAGTTCTACAGAATCTTTTTCTTCTTCAAATAATTCCTTTATCGCTCTCTGATAAATTTTATCGGCTTCGGATTCTAAATCTTTAACGGCTTTACATTCATTTACATGTTTTTTCTTTTAAATCATTTACCGCAATGCCTAATTCTTTTATCTGTTCAAGAACAATGGAAGCCAGTTCATCGGTATATTTGATTTTCGTTCTTACATTAAAAAGATCAATTCTTATAACCGCGGCTAAAAGTATATCGCTGATCGCGTCCAGTTTTTTAACGAGAGCGAAAATATCTTCTCTATCGAAGGGAGTGATAAATGTTTTATTAAGCCTTTTAATAACTTTTGAAGAAACTTCATCACAGCGGCGTTCCAAAGGCTTAACTTTTAAGGTTAAATCTTTATCAATTTTATCCGCGGAAAAAATCTCATTTGTATAAGTAGCCATTTGCTGAATATGAGAGATCATTTCCTTGAAATCTTCAAAGTATTTTTCTTCTTTAGGTAATAGTTTTTTAAACATGGCCATAATTATTTTTTAATATTAGTTAAATTTAAGCAATCTTTTTTATTTGAAAAAATTTTATTCGTTTTTATTTTCAATGTTTTTCTTATTTCCCAAATCTCCGAATGGAAATATTTTAAAGGCCGGCTGCTCGTAATTTTTCGGTAAATAATCATCCGGTATCTGCGTTTTATTTCCATCCCGCATTCCGGAAAAATGTGGCGACATAATTTCAATTCCGGCTTCATTAAATTTATCCTGAATATTTTGATGCAGCTCAGAATATATTTTTGCCATTATTCCCGGTTCATTTGTATAGGCATTTAATTCGTAACTTACGTAAAAATCATTTAATGCCGTTTGAAGAATAAACGGTTCGGGAGTTTTAGAAATATTTTCACACGCTGCTGCGGCTTTTTTAAGCAGTTCATGTACTTTTCGCCACGGAGCGTCATAACCGATTGTTACTGTTGTATGTAAAATTAAACCTTTGTTTCCCGCCGATGAACTAAAATTAATTATATGACTTCCTAAAACCATGGAATTGGGAATTGTAACATCTACATTTTTAACTGTTCTTATTCTTGTAACTAATAAGGTTTTTTCAATAATATCACCTGTTGTATCTGCTATTTTTACTCTGTCACCGATTTTAAAAGGACGCATATACGTTATAACTATTCCACCAACCATATTAGCGATTGCCGATGTTGAACCGAGAGAAAAAAGTATTCCTAAAAAAACTGAAACTCCTTTAAAAAATTCAGAATCGGAGCCGGGCAGATAAGGAAAAATAACAACTAGAGCAAAAGCAATTACTAAAAATCTTACAATTTTATAAGTCGGTTCGGCCCACTCCTGCGGAAACTGCGGAAGCGCCACCGTTCCTTTTCCAATTTCCAAAAATATAAATTGGATGAACTTCAGGATATATCTTGTTACAAAAACTATTACAATTATGTAGAATAAATTCGGCAGGAATTTTACGAATGATTTGAAAACTTTAAAAAACGGTATTGTTATATAACCGATTAAAGTTGATGCCCAATTTTTGGTAAAATCGAAAAAACTAAAAATTAATGTGAAGAAGAAATAAGCTATAATTACATATAAGAAAAATTTTAGTATTTTTATAAAAAAAGTAAGCGCTTCAATAATTCTATCTTCGGAAAGCAATTCTAAATTCTTCACCTTAACAGGCTGAATTACTGTTCCCTTCCATTCTTCAAATTTTTTATTTATAACTATACTTATTGTGCTAATAAGCCTTATTACAGCGTATGAAACAGCGATTACTAAAATCGCGGAAATAAGACCTTTTAAAATCGGCCGAAGATTCCAAAACCTTGTGTATGGAAATAAGGAAAATAAATAAATAAGAAAATAGTAAAGTATAAGAAGGCTTAACGCTAATCTTATCAATTTTAGAACGACAATAAAAAAAGCGGAAATGCTTTCTGCTGTAATTACTTCTTGTCCGCGAATATAAACTGTTCTAAAAAATTTCCCTTCCCAATGCTCAAACTTTATATAGATTTTCGGGAATAATTTTCGCATGGCATAAAAAAGAAGCAGTATCAAGACAAGTAAACCTACAGCAATTCCAATATTTATAAAAAATCTTTTTGAGCTGTATTCTTCTGAAACTGTTTTTATTTTATTCTGCAGCAGGTTTTTATATTCCAGCGCTAATTCAGCTTTATTTTTATTTAAAATTGCGGCATCATTATTTGTTAATGACATTATCACAATGGAATCGGCAACAATATTAGTTATTCCTTCGTTCTCTTCAATAATTAAAGAGTCATTGCTGAAATCAGTTTTTATTAGCCGGTTTAATTTTTTATTTATTTCATCGGCGCGCTGTTGTGCGGAAAAAGGGCCGATGCTGGCTGAGATATAAAACAAAGTATCGCCGGAAACATAAACCGCGAATCCCCTCGATTTTAATGCTTTGGTTGCGGTTGAATCGGTTTGAGTAAATGAAAAAGGAACAGATAATAAAAATATTAAAAAGAATTTGTATAAAAGTCTGGCCATAATTTGCTAAATGTTTTTGGATAATATACAAAATAAAATTATTTGAAAAGAATGTTCTATTTATAATCAACAAAATTGCTATTGTACCAGTTCCTTTTACACAAATTCTAATAAAAAAGTTTATGTTCCTACAAAATCTCCGCCGTTGGGATGAATAATTTGCCCCGTAATATAAGAAGCGTCTTCGGAGGCGAGAAAAACATAAGCGGGAGAAACTTCACTCGGCTGCCCCGCGCGTTTCATCGGTGTATCGGCTCCGAATTCAGTAACATCGTTAAATGTAGAAACAATTAGTGGAGTCCAAATCGGACCCGGGGCAACGCCGTTTACTCTTATTCCCCGACCCGCAAGATTTTTACTTAACGATCTTGTAAATGCTGTTATTGCTCCTTTAGTCGCGGAATAATCAAGCAGATGAGAACTGCCTCTAAAACTTGTAACGCTTGTAGAGTTAATAATTGAATCACCTTCATCCATATAGTCGATTACAAATTTTGTAAGATAGAATAAACCGAATACATTGGTACGGAAAGTTCTTTCCATTAAATCAAGATCAAGCTGCTCAAGATTATCCGCTGGATGCTGTTCTCCGGCATTATTAATCAAAATATTTATTTTGCCGTATTCTGCGGCAGTTGATTCTACTGTTTGTTTGCAGAAATCTCTATCACCAACATCACCCGCGAATAAGATACATTTTTGTCCTTCTTTTTCAACAAGTTCTTTAGTCTTTTGCGCGTCTTGTTCTTCATTTTTATAAATTATCGCAATATCAGCTCCTTCTCTCGCAAAATGTACGGCTACAGATCTTCCTATTCCCGAATCGCCTCCGCTAATTAAAGCTACCTTTCCTTTTAATCTATCGTTACTTTTATAATATTGTCTTATGGTTTCCGGCTGAGGCTTCATCTGTTTTTGTGAGCCGGGGGGATTTTGAGACTGCGGCGGAAATTCCTTCTCTTTCTCTTTCATATCCATCCTTTCTATTCATTAAATTTTATAATCGGTTTAAATTAGGAATTCATGATAAAGTAAGAATGTTATTTATCACCGCTAAAGGCAAGAGAAAATTGAAATCACGTATTTAAGTTAGAAGGAATGAAAAAGCAGCACAGAATTTATTCCGTGCTGCTTAATAAAAAAGATTATTTTTCTGACATGTAAGGATAACGCCAATCTTTCGGAGGCACAAAGGTTTCTTTTATCGTTCTTACAGTCATCCATCTTAAAAGATTCATCGAACTTCCGGCTTTATCATTTGTTCCGGATGCGCGTCCGCCGCCGAAAGGCTGCTGACCTACAACTGCTGCTGTTGGCTTATCATTAATATAAAAATTACCCGCAGCATTCTGCAGATGGTTCGACATCTGAATTAAAATTTCACGATCTTGCGCCCAAATAGCGCCTGTTAACGCATAAGGCGATGTTGTATCGCATAAATCTAAAGTTTCAACAAATTTATCATCATCATAAACAAAAATACTTAGTACAGGCCCGAATATTTCTTCCTGCATAGTTTTGAATTTAGGATTTGTTGTTACAACTGTAGTAGGTTCAATAAAATAACCTTTGGAATCATCGTAATTTCCGCCGGTTATTATCTCGGCTTCATCGGAATTCTTAGCATAATCTATATAATTTGTTATGCTTTTGAATGCTCCTCTATCAATTACGGCGCCCATAAAATTTGAAAAATCTTCAACATCACCCATTTTAATTTTGGAAACTTCCGCCACATATTTTTCTTTAAATTCACCCCAAATTGATTTTGCGATATACATACGGGAAGCGGCCGAACATTTTTGTCCTTGATATTCAAACGCGCCCCGCACCGCGGCTACAACAAGCGCGTCTACATCGGCTGTGTTATGAGCGAAGATAAAATCTTTTCCTCCTGTTTCACCAACTACACGAGGATAATATTTAGCTTTGGAAATATTATCGCCGATTGTCTTCCACATTCCCTGGAATACCGCGGTTGATCCTGTAAAATGTATTCCGGCAAGATCAGGACTTGCTAAAACCGGATCGCCAACTTCACTTCCGGAACCCGGGACAAAGTTAATAACACCTTTAGGCAAACCCGCTTCTTCGAATAACTTCATTAGGTAATAAGCGGAAAATACAGCACTTGATGCCGGTTTCCATAAAGCTACGTTGCCTACCATTGCCGCGGAAGTTGGTAAATTTCCCGCAATTGAAGTAAAATTAAAGGGAGTTACAGCGAATATAAATCCTTCAAGAGGTCGATACTCCAGACGATTCCACATTCCTTTAGGTGAATACGGCTGGTCCGACATTATGGTGGTCATGTAATAAGTATTAAATCTAAAAAAATCGATCAATTCGCACGCTGCGTCAATTTCGGCTTGATTGGGTGTTTTAGATTGCCCCAGCATTGTTGCCGCATTTATTATTGAACGCCAAGGCCCGGCAAGTAATTCCGCGGCTTTTTGAAAAATTGTAATTCTTTGTTCCCAGGGCATTTCCGCCCACCTTTTTCTTGCTTTCAAAGCGGCTTCAATTGCCATATTAACTTCTTTGGAACCGGCTTTATGATATTTTCCTAGTACTTTTGTATGATTGTGCGGCGCTCTTATCTCGGCCGTACTGCCGGTTTTTATTTCTTCACCGCCTATTATTAAAGGAATTTCAACTTCTTCGGATTGTAATTCTTTTAGTTTTCTTTTTAATATTTCTCTTTCCGGACTTCCCGGTTCATAATTTAAAACCGGTTCATTATAAGGTAACGGAACTTTATAAATTGCGTTAGCCATACTTCTTTCCTTCCGTTTTGCAAAAGTTAAAAATGCTTCATTATTATTTAAAAATAAGTATTTCAAATTTAAGAATTTAAGCTGTAATAATATAATTTGAAATGAAATGTTTGATGAAAGAATTCCCGAATTATTTTTACAAAAAAAACTGCGAAATAAAATCCGCCGTGATTTCTAGTTTTATTTTCCGCCTATAACCTGCTTCATCTTTCGGCCTGATTTTAATTGCGCATTACTTTGAACTTGATTTATTAAAGCTACTTGGTCCGCCGAAATAGTTGAAGGATACTGCTGTATAAATTGCTGAAATGTTAAGTCTTTAGTTAAAGTAATTATTTTTATTTTTTTGGGCTGAACATTTAATTTGGAAGCATCATTTACTTGATTAAAAGTTCTTACCGAATTAATTAAAGAATTTTGATACGATGGCCATTTATCTTGAATACTGTAACTTAAAATTTGATAAATATTTCCGCCGTATGAAACAAATGTCGCTTGTCCGGCTAAATCTCCTTGATCTGTAGAAGCCGAAAAACCTCCGGCAACGGCTTTCATTCCGCTGATAGAGATCGGTTGAATTCCCTCTCCGTTTATTCCTTGCTGTGAGAATAGATTTCGAGCGGCAGCTTCAGGTGAATTATCCTTCGCCAGAGATATTTGAATTATTGCATCCTGATTCTGGTTTACACCTATTACAGCTTCTTTTTGATTTACTGTTTTCCAACCCGGCGGAAATTGAAATGAAAATTTTAAATCCGGCTGATAAAAAGTATTTCCTTCAAAATAACCTTCTCTTGGATTTTCACCGAAAATTATTCCGTCAATTTTGCTTAAATATTGGTCTCTGTCCACTTTATCGTTTTGAAAATTTCCTCCCAAACTATTTATTTGATCCTGAAGAAGCGCAATTCTGTTTTGTGGACTAGGATGTGTTGCCAGCCATTCCGGAATTCTGTCTCCGCCGCTGCTTTTTGTTACATCATCAAGCATTCGCATAACCTCAATCATCTGCCGCGGATCTTCGTTTATTGTTTGCATATATCTTACTCCAAGCTGATCGGCTTGCCTTTCATCATCACGGCTGAATTTAAGAAACAACAATCCTAAACCGATATTAGCAAGCTGTCCGTATTTTTGAAGTTCCGGTTTTAATACCATCGCAACACCCAAACCAAGCTGTGTTAACTGTTGATCGGAAATACGATAAACAGAATGTTTTGCGGTTACATGACCAATTTCATGCCCCATAACTCCCGCAAGTTCCGCTTCACTAGTAATGTGAGTTAAAATTCCCCGTGTTACATAAACAAATCCTCCGGGCAAAGCAAAAGCGTTTACCGCCGGATCATCCACAACTCTAAAGGTCCAGGGTAAATTCGGCCTTTCGGATTTTGCCGCCATCTGCATACCTATTTTTTTTACATAATTTTGTAGTTCCGCATTATTATAAATTCCGATGGAACTAACTATATCTTTATCGGCATTTTTTCCCATCTGAATTTCCTGATCTTCGTTTATAATATTAAAATGCTTTTCCCCGGTTGCTTTATTTGTAGAACAGCTATTTACTCCTGCAGCGCTTATTGAAATGAATAGGTAAAGGATAATTATTTTTACATGCTTAAACCAATTAAAATAATTTCTCATTTAATTTCTCCGTTTCTAATTTTATTTAATTTAGTAACCGCAAGTAATTTTCTCTGTGATAATAACAATAAAAGTTTTTAATTCATGAGCAAAAACAACTTGAAGGTTCCTTTAATGGATTGAATTCATAACATTTATGCCTTATAATGAAATTCAAAATCCTATATTTTTTTTACAAAAACGGGCGGATTTGAAAATTCAACATACATTCTGAATCTAGATTTTTATGAACAACGAGGAGATAAAATTGTATGAGTAATAAAACACCCAAGCTTATAGCATACAGAAAATTAAATAAATGGGGGTTCAGCGATAAGAATAAAAAAATTATCATTCCTGTTAAATTTGATAGTGTGGGAAAATTTTTTGAAGGATTTGTAAAAGTAAAACTAAACGATAAATGGGGATTTATAGATGAAAACGGAAAAGAAATTACTGAAATTAAATATGATGATGTTGAAGATTTTAACCAAGGTTTTGCTAAAGTAAATTTTGGAATAAAAAAAAATGATAACAAAGTTGTTTTCAGCGGGAAATGGGGAATAATTAATAATGAAGGTAAAGAAATTATTCCTGTTCAATACCATGAAATAGGCCCGTATCATGAAGATCTTTTTCCGGTAAGTTTAAATAGTAAATGGGGATTAATAAACACAGCCGGCAAAACTATAGCTCCGATTAAATATGATGAAATGAAACAATTTCACGAAGATTTGGTTGCGGTTAAACTTGACGGCAAATGGGGTTTTATTAACAGCAAAGGAAAAGAAATTATTCCTAATAATTATTCAAGAGTAGGAAATTTTGAAAACGGTATTGTAAAAGTAGAATTAAACGGGTGGTGGGGATTTATAAATGTTAACGGAAAAGGTGTTACTCCCATTAAATATGACGCTATTGAAGAATGGGAAGACGGACTTATTCAAGTGAAACTAAATAAGCAATGGGGATATATAGATAAAGACGGGACAGAATATTTTGAAGATTAATTTTATTTTTGTCTCCAAATAAATTTTCCGGTTTTATTAATATAACCGAATTTTAATTTTTCATCTTCTTTAAATTCAACAGGCGCAACTCCATTTTGGAAATTTTCGGCTTTTATATAAAGGGGTTGTATAATTATTTCTCCCGAAGAATTTATATAGCCCCATTTTTCAGTACCGGCCTCACCGATTAAAACTCTTGCTTTGCCTTCGGAAAAACTTTCCGCGCTTGAAAATTGAGGCGGAATAATAAATTTCCCAGAGGTATTTATATAACCCCATTTTACCATATCAATAGTGGCGGGCGCTAAACCGTTAACAAACTCTTTTGCGCCTAAAAAAATCGGTTTGATTACAACAGTTCCTTCTCTGTTTATATATCCTATTTTGAAATCAATTGCGGCTGCGGCTAATCCCTCCGAAAAAACGGACGCATTCATAAATTGAGGCGGAATAATAATTATGCCCGCTTCATTTAAATATCCGTATTGTACTCCTATTTTAACACAAGCTAATCCGTTAAAAAAAGCTTTTCCGTAACTCGTTAAAGATGGTGCAAAAGGCAAAATCTTTAAATCATCAAAAGCCGGTTGTATAACAAAACTTCCCGATTTATCAATAAACCCGATTTTGCCGTCTGAAACAACTGGAGCTAAACCTTCATTAAAAAATCCGGCACCTTTTTTAAATTGCGGGTTTATAATAAAATTTCCGTTTTTATTTATGTATCCGTATAAACCGTTTTCATTAACCAAAGCGGTATTATCCGAAAAAGGAAAAACCTCATCGAATTGTGATTTTATTATTATTTTTCCTGTGCTGTCTGCATAGCCGCCCAATTTGGTTTCACCAGATTGTTCATAAAAAGGGAAAACACCTTCGGAAAGAATTCCAACCGAATAAAATTTTGGTTTAACAATAACATTACCGGCGGAATCGATGAATCCCCATTTCCCATTTTCTTCTATCGGAAAATATTTTTGATTTTTGCCGTTAATATTCTGCGAATTTAAATTAAAGTTGAATAAAAACAGAATGAGAAATAAGCAAAGAATCTGTAATTTGATCATTTTATAATTGGTTTTAATCATAAAGATTTTCCTCAAAATTAATAAACTTTTTACTCTAAACTTATTAGCGTTAAAAATATTAAATAAAAATGAATTATTTTGGCGGAATTATTTTATTTTTAAACCTTAACTATTGATTAAAATGGAATTAGATAATATGATGAAGACAAAAGTGGATATCGCCAAAAACTGGCTTCCGCGCTACACCGGAACTGAAATAGATGACTTTGGCGATTATATGCTTCTGACAAATTTTAATAATTATGTTGAGGAATTTGCCGCAAAATTTAATTGCGATATAAGAGGCATAGGGAAACCAATGCAGACGGCAACAAATAATGAAGGTTTAACAATAATAAATTTTGGAATCGGTTCCGCAAACGCCGCTACAATTATGGATCTTCTTGTCGCGCGCCAGCCCAAAGGAGTTTTATTCTTAGGTAAATGCGGCGGATTAAAAAGGTCGACTGAAATCGGACATTTTATTCTCCCAATAGCCGCTATTAGAGGCGACGGCACTAGCGATGATTATATGCCGAAAGAAGTTCCGGCGCTGCCCTCATTTAAATTACACAAATTTGTTTCGGAAAAAATTGTTGAACGAAATTTAGAATATAGAACCGGTGTTGTTTATACAACAAATAGGCGAGTATGGGAGTGGGATGATAGTTTCAAAAGTTATTTGAAAAAACTTTCTACAATCGGTATTGATATGGAAACCGCCACTCTTTTTATAGTAGGTTTAGTTAATGAAATTCCGCGCGGCGCGCTTTTGCTTGTTAGTGACATGCCTCTTGTTCCTGAAGGAATAAAAACTGAGGAATCCGATAAATTGGTTACAGAAAATTTTTCGGCAATGCACCTTCAGATTGGTATTGAAGCGATGACTCAAATAGGCGAAAAAGGGGAACATATAAAACATTTCAGATACTAAATTTTAATAAGTGATTCAAAATTTTTAGCAAATTAATCCTCAAACAAACGGAGATTCTTTATGAAAAAAATCTTATCACCTTTTTTTCTTTTGATAATGGCCGCTGCCTTTTTTAGTTCATGCTCAAATCAAAAAGAAATGAAGGAGAATTTTGCTTTTTCGCCTGAAAAACCAAAAGCCGGAGAAGAAATTACAGTTTATTTTAAACCCGACAGCACAAAATTAGCCGGTGCGGACGGTATTGATTTATTCGCTTATTTGTACAGTAAAAATTTGGATGATACAAAAGAAGTCCCTATGAAAAAGGATGGGGATGTTTGGTCGGCTAAATTTACAACGGCAGATTCAACACGGGGAGTAATGTTAAAATTTAAGAATGAGGACGTGGCTGATAATAATAATAATTTGGGTTATGTAATTCATCTTTTCGGTGAAAACGGAAACGAACTTCCGGGAAGCGAAGCCGGGCTTGCCGACGCCTATTATTCTTGGGGAAATTATTATTTAGACCTCGACCGTAATATCGATACCGCTTTTGTTTTACTTCAAAATGAGTTTGAAAAAAATCCTAAAATTAAAAATGATTATTTAAATGTTTATTTCCAGACAGTTTCAAAAAAATTTAAGGATGGGAAAGACAGTATTATCTTAAAGGAATTAAAAGCGGTAGATCCGAAAACAGAAGATGATTATAAACTTTTAGTTAACTGGTACGGCAGTGTAAAAGATACTGCTCAGGCAAACAGGTACAAAACTATTCTTGAGGAAAAATATCCGCGAGGCGAAATGGTGCAGAGAAATAAATACACCACGTTTTATATGGAACAGGATATGGATAGAAAAATAGCTTTAGCCGAAGAGTTTGTTAAAGACTATCCCAAAAGTAAATATGTTTCCAATTTTTATGATGCTATAGTGGTTACTTTTGCAAAAAATAAAAAATATAAAGAAGCCGCGGAATTTATTAAGAATAATAAAAATAGAGTTAGTACTTACCAATTTTACAGTTTAGTTAAGAAAATGCTTGATAATAAAGGTGATCTTCAAACCGCGCTGGAGATAACTGAATTAGGCGTAGAAAAAGGAAGAAAAGAAGTTGATAAACCATCGGGTGCAAAACCGAATTATCAATCTGAAACCGAATGGAAGAACGATAGGGAATATATTTTAGCTTTAAATCTTTATGAAAACGGAAATGTCCTTACAAAATTAAAAAATGAAAAAGAAGCTCTCCCGAAATTAGAAGAAGCCGTTAAATTAACTAAAAAAGACGATTCGGAGATAGACGAACTTTACGCCGAACTTTTATTTAAAACCGGCGATTATGATAAAGCTCTTTCCGAAATGGAAAATTTTATAAAAGACGGCAAAGGCACCGCCGAAATGGATAGTCTTTTAAAAGAAGCTTATATAAAGAAAAACGGGAACGTAAAAGGTTATGAAGAATTAGCGGGAAAACTTGGAAGCGCCGCTAAAGCTCAACTTTCTTCTAAATTAAAAGATGAAATGATTAACGAACCGGCACCGAATTTTACCCTAACAGATTTGAACGGGAATAAAGTTTCTCTTGCTGATATGAAGGGCAAAACAGTTGTTATTGATTTTTGGGCAACTTGGTGCGGCCCATGTAAATCATCTTTTCCCGGAATGAAAAAAGCTTTAGGAAATTTTTCGGGTAATCAGAATGTTCAATTTTTATTTGTTAATACATGGGAAAACGTTCCGGATAAAAAGAAAAACGCTAAAGAATTTATCAGCAAAAACAATTATCCTTTCCACGTACTTTTAGATACCGATAATAAAGTTGTTGAAAAATATAAGGTAAGCGGAATTCCCACTAAATTTATTGTTGATAAAACCGGAAATATTAGATTTAAAGCTGTGGGTTACGACGGGAATACAGATCAGCTGGCCGATGAAGTTGAAGCGATGATTAATATGGTTAATTAAAAAAACTTAAAGGAGACGCCCACGCCGCGGCGCCTCCTAATTTTTTATTTCATTTCTGCTTTTACCGTTTCAATCGCTTTATCTAATTGGGGATCTTTTCCTTCAACTCTGTCCTTAAAATTTGTCTTCACATAAATATCCGGTTCAACTCCATTTTTTTCAATGTCTTTTCCATCAAGAGTATAACATCCCCAGGAAGGAAGGCGATAAAATGATCCGTCAACTAAAGAGTTACCGGAAGTAAAAATTATCCATCTGTATGTTTCGGTTCCTATAATTTTTCCCAATCCTAAAGCCTTAAATCCTGTTGAAGTCATTTCCGCGTCACTTAAAGTTTGCTCGTTAACTAAGAGAACAATAGGGTGAGCTGACGGATAAAAATTCGGCTGAAGAGTAAATTTGCCTTCACGATATTTCCATTTTAAATACGGACGCTGACTTAGAAACTGAAGTACTTCGTCATGCATATTTCCGCCGGTGTTGTATCTTAAGTCTAAGATTAAACCTTCCTTATTTCTCGCACGTGAAGTCATTTCCAAAAGAAAATCATTTAAACTTCCTCCCGACATATTTTTCATATACACATAAGCAATTTTATTATCGCTTTTTTCTTCTACATATTTCCTGTTACTTTCAATCCACTCATCATACAACTGGTTATTTAATTGGCCGGTAGTTTCCGGATGAAGTTTAACTTGATAATTTTTACCGCTTCTTGCAAAAGTTAAAATAACTTCTTCTTCTCTTGAAGGAGATAAAAAGTATTCTTCTCTATTTTTATTTTTATCTATTTTTTTTCCGTTTACCGAAACCAATTCATCGCCTTCTTTAATATCCTTCCCGAATTTATCGGCCGGTGAATTTTTAACAACATGTTTAACAATAAAAGGTTTGTTATCATAAAAAATAATCCCCGGTTCAAGAGTAGAGAATTTATAAAAAGTTTTTTCTTCTTCTCCGCTTGATCTAAAGCCCTGGTGCGATGAATTCAATTCTCCGAGCATATCATTTAATAGTTGACGGAGATCGGCGCGTGAATTTAGATACGGTAAAAATCTTGCGTATTCATCTCTAATTTTTTCCCAATTTACTCCGTGGAAGTTTTCATCATAATAATTCTCGTCTAAATTTGTCCATGTTTCATAAAACATCTGGTTAAATTCATCTTTTAAATTTCTGCTGAAGTTATAATTGATCTCAATTTTTTTTGCCGCAGCGCCTTTTAGATCAAGTTCATTTATATTTCCGTCGGCAAGAATAAAATATTTCTTTCCTCCTTTTGAAATTCGCAAACCGTCGGATTTTAGATCTTCAAACTTTTTATAAACGATTTTATCGAAAGGTTTGATAGAAGCTTTATAAAGAAGATAATCGTCGCCGTCCTGATTAGAAATATAAAGGACTGTCGTTTCATCATGATCGTTTATTACGTATGGCGAAAGCTGATTACCTTTTGCGTTAGTAAGTTCCTCCCATCGGTCGCGTATATCCTCATAATTAATTTTAACCAAAGCAGAGTCTTCCTTTTTATCTTTGGAAAATATATCGTCAAAACGGTCGGATTTAAATTCTTTATCAAAATTTTCTAAGGAAATTCTATAAAGTTTTGCCGCTTCAAAACCATAAGGATATGAAGGTTTATACCGATCTGACGCGAAATAAATATACTTTCCGTCCGGCGACCAAAATGGTTCAGTTTCAGTTACACCGGTGTTAGTGATGTTTATACTTTTTTTTGAGTCAATATTATAAATGAAAATATCCTGCTCAAAATCGCGGTGAGCGTTATAAACTATATTATTATCATCCGGAGAAAAATGGGGAACGGAAGATTCCAGCGCCCAAAACTCATCGGTTACAATAGGTTCTGATTTTTGCGTTTTCAAATCAATCAACATTAATTTATCTCTGCCGCTTATATATGCCGCTTTAGTTTTTTTATTATTTAAAGAAATTTGCTTGTCATTTCTTTCATCAAAGGTTAATTGTTTTTCCTGACCTGCTCCGTCGGCTTTTACAGTAAATAAATTCAACCAGCCGCTTACAGTTTCATTGTATAGTAAATTTAAACTATCGATCCAGAAAACTTCCGTTACTCGTCCTTCGGGAGCGGTATTTATCTGCTTAACAAATTTACCTTCAATATCGGAAACAAATAATCCGCCTCTTGAAACAAAAGCAATTTTCTTTTCATCAGGAGAAACATCAAACGCGGTAATTTTGCCTTTAACATTAAAGCTTTGTTGTTTGGCCAGTGTATTATTTTCGGGGAGATTAATTTTTACCAGTTCAGCTTTTTTTACCGCGGTATCATACAAATATATTTGATAATCTTTTTGGAAAACTACAAATTTACCGTTCGCGCTAACTTGCGGCTCCTTTATTGAGGTGTTAAAAGAGGTAAGCTGCTTTTTATTTCCGCTTTCAAAAGTATAAAGGTTATATTCATCATTAGCTTCATCGGAAACAAAATATATATCTCCGTTTTCATCTACAGTTGGCCAAAAATCCTTACCGTTATAAGTCGTTAATAGTTTAAATTCTTTTGTCTTCGGATTATATGATTTTATATCGGGATTAAAATCGCCTTTGTATCTTTTTCTGTTAGCAAATATTGAACTTTCCCAGGATTCATTAAAAATATATTCACCGGATTTTGGATTTATTACAAAATTATGAATCCAGTTAAAATAATTACTGAATAATCTTACCGGTGTTTTTCCTTCAATAGAAACTTTAAAAGTAGTCATTCTATTATAACGGCCCGAAGTAAAATAAATTTCTTTTGAATCCCAAGACCAGGAAGAAACATCATCGGCGGCATCATTAAAAGTAAGCTGTTTTATTTTGCCGCCGTTTATCGGCATTAAATAAACATCGGAATTTCCGCTTTGCCGCCCAGTAAAAGCAATCCAATTTCCATCGGGCGAAACACGGGGATTTGATTCCACTCCTTCCATTGCGCTTATCCTAAAAGCATTTCCGCCTTCAGAAGGAACTTTCCAAAGATCTTCCTCATAAGTAAAAATAATAAACTTTCCCTCCGGTGTTAGTGTAGGATTGGAAGCAAAATATAGTTTATCCTGCGCGAATAAAATCGCGGGTAAAAATAAAAGTGAAATAAATAGTTTCTTCATTTAGATTGGACTCCGTAGTGAAATGGAATAGTGATTAATTTAAAGTTATAAAAAATAAAAAATTTAAATGTTATTGTTCAAACCGCTTATCATTTTTATAGGAGATTTCTAAATTTTTTAAATCTACTTCATCGTCCTCCTCTTCCCATTCATATTTTTTATACGGATCGGATTTACGAAAAACTATTGCCAATACAATTCCGGTTAAAGAACCGAATAAATGCATTTCCCAGGAAACAGATTTATCAATCGGCAGAACTCCCCAAATTAAGCTTCCGTAAAGAAAGGTTACAATAAGCGCCAGCGCAACAGAGCGTGTATCTCGTCTTATTAGGCCGCTGAAAAAAAGGAAAGTTACAAAGCCGTATATCATTCCGCTTGCGCCTATATGATAGGCCGATCTGCCAATCAGCCACACAAATATACTCGGAATAAAATATATGCAGATGAAAATTTTAGAGGAGCTGTTTTGATAAAAATAAATTATACCGGCAGCCAATAAAAAAAACGGGATTGAATTAGAGAATAAATGAAGATAATTTTCATGAATTAACGGACTGAAAAGAATTCCGATTAATCCTTGTAAAGTTCTGGGATATAGACCGTATTTTATTAAACTAAAATCAAAAATATTTTCGGAGATTTTTAAAATCCACAAAAACACAATAAATGTTAGAGGAATAAAAATACTGTAAAGGAATCTTCTTTTTTCTTCATTCATAAATAGAAACTTTTCCCCTATTAAAATTTATTGCTTCAAATTATTAAACCGCTGACTTTCAATATACCAAACAATAAACCAGCAGAAAGATGCCCAAACAGTTCCTATTACCCAGCCGGCAAGAACATCGGTAGGATAATGCACACCCAAATAAATCCTGCTTAAACCAATAATTAAAGACAAAAACATGGCAACACTAATAATGTAAACCTTTATTATTCTTTCGTCTTCCATTCTGGCTAAAAGCGCACCCAAAGATAAATAGACAATTGCCGACATCATTGAATGACCGCTTGGAAAGCTTAAAGAATTTTCTTTCATTAAACGGAAAGCTATATCCGGCCTTTGGCGGGCGAATATTTCTTTTAATACTAAACCTAAAATTGCTCCTCCAACAGTCGCTAAAATTACCAGCAAAAGAGTAAAATACTTTTTCTTAAGCAGCAAAAAAATGGATACTATTAGCGTAATTAATGTTACTACGGTAGCGCCTCCCATAGCGGTAATATCGCGCATTACAAGCTGAAGCCAGCCCGGGCCTATCGGTTTGCCCAGTTGATTGGTTTTTCTTAATGAAGTTAAAATCCAGTCGTCAAATTTTTGTGTCCCGCCTATTTCAACTTGATTGGCGATTATCGCAAATATTAATATTCCTCCGAGAATAATAAAAAAGAGAAGAAGTACCTTTATTTCAGTTAAACCTTTTCTTTCTAAAAAATTTTTAAAGGAGGATATTTTCCGGTTCATTTTTTCTTTTTGTTTTTGACTATAATTTAATGTAAAAGTTGATAAATTGTATTTATCTAATTAACAAATTCGCGCTAAGGGACAGGGCATTTGCCCAAACTAATCTGCCAGATGAACAATCCGACTATTATAACTACAATAATAATTTGAAGTATTCTTTTAAATTTCATTTTTAAAATATTTTAATAAATCTTATTTTTTTATTTTACTCTAAACTTCTTTTAATTATTTTCAAAGCACCCAATTTATCTGCCATTCAAAATTTTAGGAGGAATGATGCAAATTAAAGAACGAAATATGATTGCACAAATTTTATTAACAATAGTTACATTCGGAATCTATAGTATTTACTGGTTTTATGTTATATCGGAAGAAATGAAAGGAATTGCGCAGGATGACCAAGCGCAGCCGGCTTTATGGACTGTTTTATTATTTATTCCGATAGCACAGATTTATTCTCTATATAAGTTCAGCGAGCTGTACGAAAAAATTTCTAAAGAAAATTTTAACAGATGGCTTATGTTTGTGTTATGGCTGGTATTTTCACCCGCTGTTTGGTTTATAGTTCAAATTGATCTGAATAAAAGAGCACAGCAAAATCCTACTTTCGCTAATAATTAGTAATT
Organism: uncultured Bacteroidota bacterium; assembly: GCA_963798775.1. Taxonomy (GTDB): domain Bacteria; phylum Bacteroidota; class Ignavibacteria; order Ignavibacteriales; family Ignavibacteriaceae; genus CAWCUK01. The sequence continues at coordinate 1,818,350 of CAWCUK010000001.1, read as the reverse complement.
AAAAAGAGGCATTAGCAATAGTGCCTCTTTTGGTTTTGTTTGATCAATAAATAAAGCTAGTATATTCGTTCATCTTTAGATAAATACCAAACCGTCACAATCATCTTATTTTTAACTTCATAAATAACCACTGAATTTATAACATCCGCGTCGGGAAAACCTGTTTGCTCTTCTTTCATTATTACATAATTGCCCGTTAAAATAGTCGCTATTATTTTTTTTTGTAGTTCGGGTACATTAGAAAATAAGGTTTTATAAATTTGACGCAGTTTATTTTTACCGACTAAAATAAGTGAATCAGGGTAAATATAAATTTTAATTGAATCAGAATAGTTTTTAAGATATTCATTAATATCATGCTGATTGAAAGCTTCTACTTGGTGCGTTACAATTTTTAAAGCGGTTGAATCAGGCTCTTCCGCTTTTGCGATAAAAGCAATATTTGAAGCGGCAAAAAATATCAGTAAAAATAATTTTTTCATATATTAAGGATTTAAAGCAGCTTTTAACGAATCGCTAATACAACTTTCTAACTTTCCGTAATTTCTTTTTTCCTTGAAGATAAATTTTTGGTTTACCTCCAGCTCAATTCCGATATAGTTCTCACTTATAAACTTTTTTCTTAAAGCTGTTGTAAATCCGTCAGCAGAACCAAGATAAGGATAATTAAATCGAATTTTGAAATCTTTACAGAAATCCGTCATTTTTAACTTCCACTGTTTGCAGAATGCTTTTTCTTTTTTACGCGCCGAATCAAATAGAAGGCCGATATCGGCTTTTCGCTCCTGTTCATCTAAAACCGGGGTAAAGGTGTGAACCGAAAGATGAAGAATTTTATTTCCGGCTTCAATTAGTTCACAAATTTTATTTTCAACTTCATTTCGGTACGGATCATAATACTGCAATAAAATTTTGTTTTTTGTTTCTTTAGCTAAAGGAAAAGTAACAACCGAAAATAAATTTGGATGATGTAAAGATCTATTTAACTCAACCAGCAGACGGCTTGTAGTTGAGTAGAAGAAATAATCACCCGCATTTTCATTAATCTTCTTTGCCAAATCTAGCGCGCCGGGATCAAATCCGCGGTGGGATTTTAAAAGCTCACGATAGTTATGAAATAATTTTTCATATTCGCCGGGTATTTCATTTCCGCCGTGTTCACAAGTTACTACAACTTTATTTATCATTGCATAAACATTTCATTGGTTGCTAAACATTCAGACAATTGATTATAGATTTTTATAATATTTTCAAGTGAAAAATTACCCTTAGCCGCTTTTAAAATACGTGTTGCTAAAGTTCCTTCTGTTAAAATTAAATCAACGCGGCTTATCCAAAAATGATTTTGCTCATGGCTTTGCCGTTTGATGTCCCCAACAATATGCCGCCAGAGATCACCGGCACTTATTTCAGATTTATTATTGCAGCCGAAGAGCCGCAAATATTCTTTGTTCTTTATAACTGAATTTTCTGCGTTTTTAATTACTTCCAAAAATATTTGGGAAAGATCATTCTCATTCCATTTCTTCTGTTCTTCTAAAGATGAAAATTTTTCTGATATCAGCATTTTTATGACTTCTATAAACATGGAGATTATTGCAATATCAGCGGCGGGGCATTCTTGTATATCTAATATTCTTATTTCAATTGTATTTCTTTGAAATCTTGCAATAGCGCCGCGGGAATTCAGCCATTCATCTTGAAGAATTTCTTCTTTATCAAAAGGCGCTATATCGGCAAATATTCGTTTGAATATTTTTTCTTCATATTCATTTTTTGAAAAAACTGGCTCGGGAATAACCGCTCCCGCGATTGAAGGAATTTTTTTTTGATTGTTTCTGTAAATTTCCAGCCGTGAATCAAGAAACCCTGTTGCTTTACATTCCAAAAACGGAGTGCTTGCGCAGAGAGCCGGCATAATTGGAAGTAAAATTCTCACGGCCGCATGCAGTTTCTCAAATTCTTCATCGTTATAAAAAGGAAGATTTAAATGAACGCTCTGTAAGTTAGCCCAGCCGTGGCCGCGGCAATCGAAAATTTTATTATAAGTTTCATAAACAATATTATAATCATGAGGCCAGAGTTTCGTCTCCTCCAAAGGCTCCATAAATGGGTGTGCCCCCGTAGGAAGCAGTTTAGCGTTTTCTTCTTTTAAAATAGAATTAATATTTTTTATTTGAGCTAGAAATAATTCATCAAGCCCTTCTAATTTTTTTGCGGGACCGTTTGTTTTTAATTCTATTACATGCAGAACCAGTTCGTTTGACCAGCCTATTTCATCAAATTCAACATCAGAGACATACTCTTTTGCTACCGCAAAAATTAATTTATCCGAAATCGGTTTTACTTTTAATGTATTCCGGTCAACAATCATATATTCAAGTTCAACACCGAATCCGTCGAAAAGATGTAGAATCATATATGCAGTTCCTTACTTTTTCTTATCCGCTCAATTCTCTCTTTAAAGGATTGCATTATAGTTAAATATAAATCATCTTTTAAAATTTTATCTTCCACTCCGGCGTCTATCGAAGGGTTATCATTCACTTCTATAACCATTACATTATCGTCAATTTGTTTTAAATCAACACCGTATAATCCTTCGCCTATTTGATGAGCGGCTTTAAGCGCTGTTGATAATATTTTCTTAGGGACTTTATTAATCGGAAGAGTAGAATAATTCCCGTAATCTGTTTCTGCGTCATTGCCGTTCCAATTATAAATCTGCCAATGATCTTTTGCCATAAAATATTTACACGCGAATAATGGTTCGCCGTCCAGCACTCCTATTCTCCAGTCAAAATCGGTTGGAGTAAATTCCTGGGCGATAATTAATTCTGAATCTTCCAGCAGTTTTTCTAATTCAATTTTCAGCTGTTCACGGTCATTTACTTTTACTACACCTTGTGAAAATGAACTATCCGGCTGTTTTAATACGCAGGGTAAACCAAGTTCTTCTTCCACAGAATCCAAATTATCTTTATGAACAATTACAGTTTTAGGAATTGGTATTTTTGCTTTGGTTAATGCTTCCGCTAAATAAACTTTATTTGTACATTGAAGAATTGACCATGGATCGTCAATAACCGCAAGACCTTCCGCAAGAGCTCTTCTTGAAAATCGATATGTATGGTTATTTACAGTGGTAGTTTCACGAATAAATAAAGCGTCAAATTCAGGTATCCTGTTAAAATCATCCTTAGTTATAATTTCCGATCTTATTCCTAGACTTTCACCGGCACTAATAAATTTTTCGATTGCCTTCTCATTACTCGGCGGTAACTTTTCAGCATGGTTAACCAAAATGGCTAAATCGTATTGAGCCCTTTGTATTTTAATCGCAGAATATCTTTTTTTAGAAAAATAAGATTTGGCGAAATCTTCAATATAAGGTTTATGATGCTCCGGAATTTCATTTAAAGTAATAGGGGAAATTTGCTGAAGTATCCATTTTTTGTTATAAGTGAAATGTGCCCTTAATAAAGGAGCTTGAAAAAGATTATAAAGTTGTGTACTTAATTTTTCATACTGTTTGGCTACATTATGTCCGAAATAAATGCTTAAAATAAAATCTTTCGATTGAATCTTGGAAAGGCTTTTTTGTATCAATTCATCAATATCATCTGATATTACTCTAATTAAGGTTTTAGATTTAATATCCTGTAAAGTTGAAATATTCGGGAACGAACGGTGCCCTCGTGCTTCGGCTAAAAGTGAAACATAATATCCGGTGCTCTGGTATCGATATGAGCGGCATAAATTAAATACACGCGCATTTTGCATTTCGGAATAAACCGGGTCAGTTAAATAAGCTTTCGCTTGAACTATTTCAACGTCGTCAAAATTTATATCCCAATCTTTGGGATTATTTAATACTACAATTTTATGCATAAATCCTTATTTGGGTTGAATAATTAATAATTTGGAATCATAAGTAACTATGCCGAGCATAATTGCGTTTATAATTCGTGAAGATTTGATTGAGTAATAGTTATTGTTTTTTACAATATTATTATCGATATACGGATCGGCCACTAAAACATGTTTTTTATCTTCATCATAACCGCAAAGTACCACAAAATGCCCCATAGGATACCCGATAATATCATCATATACTGAACGTCCCAGATCATCCGCATATTCCCTTTTACTTTGATATAGATAAGTAGCGCTTAAGCCTGTTAATATCGGAATGTTTTTATGAAAATATCTTTTTAATAATAAAGGAGTTAAATCCTCATTCAGTATTTCACCGCCGAGTTCTAAAAATTCAATATAAGCTTTTGATGCTGTCTGCAGCTTTTTATCTTTTTTATATCGCAATTGACTTCTTAATTTTTCTTTAATGTTGTCACCATTTAAGAACCAGGAAGGATCAAATATTTTTAAATTATAAGTATAAATTCTGGCCGAATATCCACGTTTAAGAGCGTGCGAACCAAGAAATACGGCATGTGTTCCCCCTTCATCTAAATAAGAAACTTCGGAAATTACTTGCTTAAGTCCAATTTTATCACCGTAATATTTGTAAACAGCGTGAAGGCTGGTTGGGCCGCAAGTTGAATCATCCGGCTGTGGTTTAATCTTAATGGGTATCATTTCTAATTAATATTATTCTGATAAAGATATTTCTTTAATATGTAATTATCATTAGAAATTAAAGTATAGAATTGAATAATTATATGAAGTTGATTTTTCTGTGATTCTTAACAAAAAATATTTATTTAAGTGAAGGTAAATGATGATTTAAGCTCGGGGTTCTTATTTTATCATCTAAAAGTCTTTGATCAAATTCAAAATCTTCCGTCGGTATAACATTCCAATTAAAATTATATTTATTGTTTATAGCCGAAATGATTTCAAAAAAATTCCAATGATCGTTAGAATTAATCATATAAAGCCCAAATTGCATTTGGCTTATTTTAAATAATAGATGTACGGTATCAGAAATATAAGAGCAAGCGGGAAGCCACTTTCTGCTGGCAGTAATTTCACCTTTGGTTTTCATTTCATTTTCAGCATAATCAACCATATTATTTGAACCGGGAGTTTCAGCAATCTGCCATCCCAGCCTAATTACATATGTCTGGGGATTTTGATAAAAAATTTTTTCTTCGGTTAAGCGTTTTTCAAAAAACATTAGCCTATATCAATTGTTTTATTTCAAATATTAAAAATTTAACGCAGGATGTGATAAATGAAAATCTGTGGCATCCTGATATGCTTTAGCTACAGCCAGTATTTTAGCTTCATCAAATAAATTTCCAACGAATGTAATACTGGTCGGCATTCCGTCAATAAATCCATTCGGAACAACCACCAAAGGATGTCCGGTTAAATTTGTAAGTAAGGAATTATCTCCGGCATCGGAAGGGGCGAGGTATAAATCGATTTTTTTCATCAGCGCGGCCATTTTTTGAATTATCATATAGCGTACTCTATTTGCATTTACATAATCCGCGGCCGGGATAAAGCGGGAAGCTCTAAAAACATTCGGCCAAGCATTCTTTATTTGGCGAGTTAATAAATCGTCCCGGTTACTGATAATTAAATCTTCAAAAGCAGCACTGCATTCGGCATCCAGAATAAAGGATAAATCATTTACATATTCATCGGGCAATTCGATGGGAATTAAATCGGCACCCATTTCTTTTAATTTTACAATAGTTAAAGAATCATTGGTTTTAAAATCATAATCGCTGCCAAAATCTTTTTTTAGATAACCAATTTTTAATCCTTTAATATTTACTTTAGGATTATAATTAAACGGCGAGTTAAATAATGTTTGGTCTTTTTCATCGGGGCCGTATATCGAATTAAATACAATCGCACAATCTTCAACATTTCTGCACATCGGGCCTATTTTATCCATCGACCAGCTTAATGCCATAGCTCCGCTTCTGCTTACTCTTCCGTAAGTTGGACGCAAACCGGTAATTCCGCACACAGTAGAGGGAGAAACTATTGAACCCCAAGTTTCTGTACCGATTGCAAAAGGAATTAAACCCGCAGAAACAGCGGATCCGGGGCCGGCCGATGATCCGCTTGAGCCTTCTTTGATATTCCATGGATTTCTGGTCATCCCGCCGAACCAAATATCTCCCCAAGCCAAAGCGCCCATTGATAATTTTGCGACAAGCACAGCTCCGGCATCTTCTAATTTTTTAATTACCGCCGCGTCTTCATTTATCATTTGATTTTTATACGGTCCGGCGCCCCATGTTGTTTTATAATCTTTGGTTGCTAAAAGATCTTTTACTCCGAATGGAATACCATGCAATAAACCTTTATAATTTCCGTCAGCTATTTCATTATCGGCTTTCTTTGCGTCCTTCATTGCGCGATCTTCGGTAAATGTAATTACACAATGAAGATAAGGGTTATACTTTTTCAGTCTGTCAAGAAAAAATTTCGTCAATTCAACAGAAGTTATTTGGCGGCTTTTAATTAACTGCGCTAACTCCCCGATGGAATAAAAGGCAAGTTCATCTTTATTCTCAGGCAGTTTTGTTTTTGAATAATCACTGAATACCGCGGTTTTTTTTTCTGCTTTCAGCTCAAATCCAACGGGAATCGGGTTAAAAGAAATAGCCGGAGGCACACTATTTTCAAGATGATAACCGCGAAGATGATTGTATTGTTTTAATCGGTAATTTAAATCCCCGAGCATTGAATCTTGTTCCGCTGCGCTAAATTGAAAACCTATAATTTTTTGAGCTTTGTTAACTACCGGTTGGGTAATAGGATTTTCGCTTAAGCTAAGTGTTACCGCGGTGCCGAAAAGAAATGAGACAAGTGAAATAATTATGAAAGGAGAAAATTTACGCAGTCGATTTTTCATATTAAAGTTCCTTTGGAATTATAAAAGTAAACTAAGAAACTTTTTTTGAAAGGTAAAATGTTTAATGTAAAAAAGGTTCAATTTTAGAATAGAAAGTAACGCAGGTGTTCTAGATGAGATTTTTGGCGATAATAATTATGATTTTTTCATCACGAAATTTTACTTGATGAATTTTTAGCGCCGAATAAAATGAACTTCCATCTTGATTAATAAATTTTACAATCTGTGTATCAAATATTTTTTCACTATTCAATATTTTGTAAAGCGGAAGCCAGCTCTTTTTATCCACTAATTTACTGATTGAATTTTCTAATAATCCATTCGGGGTTAACGCAAGTATTTTTCCGGCTGCGGAATTATAGTTTATAATTTTAAATTGTGAATTAAGTATGAAAACCATTTCATCAATTAAATCGTAAATTATTCGGTATTTTGTATTAACATCAGTCATCCTTTTTCTCTATTTCATTCCTTTATCTCTTGGTAAAAAAGCAAGTCGGCAGTAAAAATTATATTTATCAACATTCGGTCTTTCATCTTCAAATTTTTTCAAACTATTATCAACTTTACTTTTTACTGCCGGACAAGAATTACATTTAATAATTACAACTTATTCCAATCTATTCTTTCGGTTGGTATGCCGTTATTGCAGTTTCACTATAATTATTTACCGACTTCGCCGGAAATTTTGCCGTTTTCACCGTAATTTTTACTAAGCATTATATTATCCAATTGAACTTCGGCTACTAAATTAAATTTGGCTTCAAGTACATCATCGGCTTTAATTAAACCAAAGAAAGCGGTGGGAGGAGTGATTCCAAATTCTTTCATAGATAATTTTTTATTTCCCACCATTCTATATGTATTATCCGAGTTCTTTTCAACTTTAAATTTCATATTTATTTTTTTTGTACACCCCGCAACTGTTAAACTGCCGGTTGTATTTAAATAATAAGTATTATCTTTGGTTGCACTGTCGCTTAACGCAGCGCTTAATAAATCAAATTCAATATAGGGATATTCATCTGATTTTAGTGCTTTGTACATATCCTCATTCATAGCGTCGGAACCGGAGTTTAAAGTTCTTACAGGTAATATTATTTTTACCTTTTGTTCTTCAATAACAGATTTTTTATTCGGGGTTATTATTCCGAATCCCGACCCATGAATTGAATTAGATTTATAAGAGAAAGTATTTACGTTAGAGCTTCCGTCAAATCCTATGCTGCTGCTAGGCAGCAATGTATATTCTAAACGGTATAATTCATTCTGACTTTGCGCGTTCAAACTGACCAATATTCCTAATAATAATATTATACTTAACGTTTTCATCACTCTTACTCTTTTCTCTTTTTTCCTTTTACATCTTTACTTTAAAAATTCTTACTAATTATTTCTTAAATAGTAAATCAAATTTTATAGTTACTTCATCGCCGGTTTTTACCGTACCGAAAAACATTGTAGGAGGATCTATTTTATAATCGGTCATTTTAATTTTTTTGCTTCCTTTAAAGTGTATTTCACCGGCATTATCTTTATAAGAATAAACAGTCATATTAACATTTTTCTTTACGCCTGCTATGGTAAGTTCACCGTTAGTAACCATCTTATACCAGCTTTGTCCGGAATCCGGAACGGCGATGCTTGAACCGGTTTTAAATACATAAGTTATATTCGGATTATCTTCAGCGTCAAAAGCATCTCGCATATTTTCATCCATACCGTCTTTTCCGCTTGATAAATCTTTAACCGGAATGGTTATTTGTAACTCAAAAGATTCATTTGTCGGTGCGATTATAAAATTTTGAAATTCAGAAGTTGCTTTTAATCGCGCATCAATTTTTTTCGCGTTTATTTCAAAATTGTGTAAAGTAGAAGTTCCGTCTATTTCTAATTTGCTGTTATCTAATAAATTGTATGCTACTTTTCCGGTGCTTTGTGCATAAAGCAAAGCAGGAATCATAAATAAGCTTACTAATAAGAATATTTTTAATTGTTTCATCGTTTTCTCCTAAATAAAGTTTTTGTTTTTAATTCTATCAATTATCTTTATCCCCTTTTATCCAAACTTCATACCAGAAGTGAATTCCTTTTAATCAGAACCATTTATAAAGAATTACCGAATCCTCCATTGCATCTTTGCATTACGGAAATTTACGTCGCATTGCAGAATTGCAATACCCAATATTCTTATTCTTTATTTTTTTTCGTATAGCGGCGAAAAATAGTTTGGTATCCTTTTTGTTTAAGTGGGGAAACAAACAAAAACATACTCATTAACTTGAATCAAATATCTGAGAGGAAAAAAAATGAAACGTACATGGACACTAATAGTAAGTATTATTTTGGTAATATTGGCCTTCAGCAGTCAAGAATTATTTAGCCAAAGCAGAGACTTACAATATTACAGATACCCTGACAAAAGAGGTGTAAATGTATTTGAGACTTCTAAAAAAGATACTGTCCCATATACCGGCGTTAATGTAAGAGTAGGCGGAGCTTCTACAATGCAGCTTCAAGCTCTTAAAAATAGTAATTCCGCAGCCTTTGTTGATGACGGAAATGGTGTAAATAAAAATAAATTAGTTGATCTTTCTTCTAATTTTAATTTGCCGACTGCTAATTTTGATTTAGACGTGCAGTTATATCCCGGCATGAGAATGAATTTAAGAACTTATCTGTCTTCAAGACACCACACTAATACTTATGTAAAAGGCGGTTATTTACAGATAGATAAACTTGATTTTGTTAAACCAGGTTTCTTAAGCAGCGTAATGAATGTTGTTACCATTAAAATAGGCCAAATGGAATTAGATTACGGCGATGCTCACTACAGAAGATCAGACAACGCGATGGCTTTATATAATCCTTTTGTGGGCAATTATATTCTTGATGCTTTTACAACTGAAGTCGGCGGCGAAGTTTATTATAAAAACAACGGCATTATTGCAATGGCCGGTTTTACAAACGGTAAATTAAATCAAGATGTAGTTGATGAAGGCGCAACAGGATTAGGATTTATTGGAAAGCTAGGATATGATAAACAATTAAATAAAGATTTAAGATTCCGTTTAACAGGTTCTGTTTATCACAACAGTAAGGCAGCTAACATCTACTTATACGCCGGTGATCGTTCCGGTTCAAGATACTACAGTGTAATGCAAAGTGTTACCGCAACAGGCGATGATTTCAGATCAGGCAGATGGAATCCTAATTTTGCGGATAAAATTACTTCAATTATGGTTAACTCTTTCATCAAATACAAAGGATTTGAATTTTTCGGAACCTATGAAAGACCTCAAGGTGGAGATGTAAAGGGTTCAACAGAAACAAGAGCTTGGAATCAAATAGCGGTTGACGGATTATACAGATTCGGTTCTGACGATAACTTCTATGTTGGATTAAGATACAATACAGTTAGCGGTAAATTAGCGAATAAAGATCAAAATGAAGTTTCTATTAACAGAGTTCAAGCGGCTTTCGGTTGGTTCTTAACCAAAAATGTTTTAACAAAGTTAGAATATGTAAATCAAACTTATAACGATTTTGCTTCAACAAGCATCTACAACGGCGGTAAATTTAACGGAATGATGTTAGAAGCTGTAATTTCCTTCTAAAAAATAAACGAATACAAAAAAAGGGCTGCTCAAAAGACAGCCCTTTTTTATTTTAAATTAAAAATATATATCAATTCGGCCCCGTTTCACCTATAGAATATTTAATCATCTTTCTGTACAAAGTAGAAGTATCAACTCCCATAAGTTTTGCCGCTTCGGTCCTGTTCCATTCGGTTTTAGTTAAAATATTAAGTATATGCGCTTTTTCATATTCGTTCATTGCTTCATTTAAATTTTCCGGCACGTTTAATAATTCTTTATTTTTTTGAACTATGTAAGAAGGTAGTTCGTTTACGGTAATAAAATCATCTTCACATAAAAGCACCGCACGTTCAATCATATTTTCAAGTTCCCGCAAATTTCCTTTCCATTCATAATTAAGAAGTATTTTCATTACATCGTTATCAACGCCCTTAATATTTCTTTTTAATTCATCGTTATAAGTACTTATAAAATGATTTACAAGCAGCGGAATATCTTCTTTTCTATCTGAAAGCGGCGGAAGCTTAATTTCAATAACATTTAAACGGTAATACAAATCTTCTCTAAAATTTCCTTTTTGAACTTCTTCATATAGATCTTTATTAGTAGCGGCCAAAATTCTTACATCTACATTTATGGTATTATTTGAACCGATTGGCAGTATTTCTTTTTCCTGCAGTACGCGTAATAATTTTACCTGCACATGCTCCGGCAGATCCCCAACTTCATCTAAAAATAAAGTTCCGGTATTTGCCGCTTTAAATAGTCCTTCACGATCGGAATTGGCTCCTGTAAATGCTCCTTTTTTATATCCGAAAAATTCAGATTCATACAAATTTTCGGGAATTGCTCCGCAGTTAACTGGAATAAACGGATTATCCTTACGGCTGCTGTTTTTATGAATCGCCCTTGCTATAACTTCTTTACCTGTACCGGTTTGTCCGGTTATTAATACATTTGTAGTAGCGTTACTTACTCTTTCCACCATTTTATAAACACGCTGCATCGATTGGCTTTTTCCGACGAGATTATCAAAATTATAGCGTTTCTCCATTTGGTTTCGTAAATATCTATTTTCCAGGGCCAAATGCTTATGTTTTAAAAGCTGTTTAATTCTAATGATAACTTCGTCAAAATCAATCGGTTTTAGAATATAATCGGAAGCGCCTTCTCTTAAAGACTTTACGGCACTTTCTACAGTAGCATAGGCCGTCATAACTATTACAATAGTTTCGGGAGAAATTTGAATTGATTTTTCAAGAACTCCCATGCCGTCCAGTTCGGGCATTATAATATCCGTAATAACTATATCGAAATTATTCTTTTCAAGTTCTTCAACAGCGGCTTTGCCGTTTGATACGGTGCTGCAGTCAAATCCTTCTTTCTTTAGAATATAAGAAAAAGATTCTCTTATAAATTCTTCATCTTCGGCTATTAATATTCTTTCGTTCATTACTTTTTGTATAAAATCTCGGATATATTTCTTATTGTTCCCGCTTGTACTATTAAAAGGAAATTTTGTTCATTAAAATAATGGAAATATTATTAATATTTAACTTCTGTTAATTATTTAATCATGTATATTAAAATAATTTAATATACTATTCATTATTTGATTTCTATCTTCATCTCCCGAAACTGTTTCGAAAGGGAAACCGAAAACGATGACACCATATTCTTTTTTATAGCCGATAGCCGCGGGAAATGAGTTATCGTAATATCTTAAAAGAGTTTCACCCTGTTTTGTATTAGAAATAGCGTTAGGAGCCTCAACCGCGTAAATTTTATCGTTTAACTTTACATTAAACTGTAACGTGTCCTTCGGTAAAAATGTTGAGGATGATGAAAAAACTATTCCGGTGTTAGAAGCATGTTCGGCGTCAAAAATCATTTTTAATTCTTTTAAGCCAAATGCCTTATCTGTTGAATCAGAATATTTAGAATTGTAAATATCACTGCCGACATATGCTCCGGAAATGAATAAATTACCGCCGGAACTTAAATAATTAGTAATTTCATGCTGCAGATCTTTTGGGAATGTTTTGAATTGAATTCCAAAAGTAGAATCTTCAATGTTATTCTGCCTCGGTGTGGCTTTTTGTTCGCCTAATATTAAATCCACTAATTTGTATTTACTTAAATTAACCTTCTTTTCCATAACAGCGCCGCTGCTGACCGAAATAAATGAAATTCCGTTATTCATTAATGCTTTGCCGTGAATATATGGAAAATCAAAAGTGTTTCCCGCAATAACTTTGGTTTCATAATCGGCATGACTCGCGCCGTGTCCGGGTTCATCATTACTTAAATATGGTGATGACGGAGTAAAATTATATTCCGTTCCCGTAAATCCTATATCATATTTATCGGGAACACCGGCATCAATAAAATTTGCAAATCCGCTGAAATTATTTGAATTAATATCGGCAGGCCCGCATATTCTATAAAAATTATTTACAATAGCTGCAGTCGGTTTATTATTTCCCATATTGCAGACGGATAATATTTCCGAAGGAAAGCTTTCTCCTCCTTTATTTACCGCGGTAACCTTAAAAGAATAAATTTTGCCTTCTTCAATATTTTCTATTTCCGCTTCAGGTTTATTCACAATTATTCCATTATCAAAACCGCCGTTATTTACTCTAGTATAAATAATATATTTATCCGGTTTTGCGGTCGCTTCCAAAGTATCAATAACTTCATCCCAAGAAAGTTTTACATTATTATTTTCATCAAACCGAGCCGCAAAATTTTTAACGGGCAAAGGCTGTACTATATATTTATTTCCGTATTGAACGGATAAGAACTTCAGCATTCCTTTATACATAGCACGAGCTACTTCAAATTTAAATCGGGGATCGAGAACATATTTCATATCAAGAAAATTTTGATGAGAGAGAAGTTCGATTAATACGGAAGGAACATTCGGCCGCATCGATTCGCTATATTCGCCGTCTTTTAATTGTCTTCTATTCCAAGCCGGATCAAACTCTTTTCGCACATCATGTACAATTTGAGTCTGCATTATATCAGCCAAATCTCTGTTAGCGAGTCTCGAAACACCATTCGGAAAAACAAATTGTGAATCAACATCTTCAATACTATAGATTGATAAAGTTCCCACTGTTGTATCGTTTGTGGTAATACCGGCATCTGTGTGAAACGCGAGTGAAAGGTCAATAGGTATTCCTAATCCTTTTGCTTCTCTGTTTCTATTTGGTCCGAAAGGTTTGCCGTACAAATAATTTCCATATTCCGCGCGGCTTTGATAATCATCCCTATAATCGCTTTTATTTTTATTTAAGCTGTAAACTAAAGTATCCGGCATTCCCAAATATTGAAGGTAATACCGGGCGCCTTCAACAAATTTAGGACGTCCGCTGGTGCTTCCGTTTCTTTTTATAATGCCCATCCCGCCGCCGAAACGAACCGCATCGGCGGATACAATTTTTCCCGGTTCACCGCTTTCATTTGTTAAAACTACTTTGCCAAGTTCGGGATTCTTCCCTTTATAAATTTAAACTTGCCTAAATATTCCCAAGTACTTCCGCCGATAGTTTGATTAATTCTAAATTCGGTTTTCCCTCCTGAATGGTAGACCGTATAATGAGCATCGTTTACATTTTGATCGGACGCGGAATAAGCGATATAAACCGAATAATATCCTTCTTCCGGTATTTCCGGTATAAAGCTTGCGCTAGCAGTTTTATTTGCGGCGCTTTTTGTTATTCTGTGTGTGCCGGCTTTAAAAGGATTAAATTCTTTGCCGTACGGTGGATTTCCGTAGGCAAACGCCTCCCCGATTCCGGTTTCCCAAATATTATTTTTATCGGTGTCTTCTTCCGAATAAGAATTGTCTTTCATATCATTATCAACTACAACTTCATTTCTCTGTGTATCTCTTTCGCGGGGAACAAAAACGTTCGCACCCGCGTTTTCAAGCATCGGAATTAAATATGGAAGTGTGAAAGACATGGGAATTAAATCTTCAACTGATTGGAAAAGACGCGGACGCTGCCATTCCCATCTATCTAAATTATTATTATAATACCAGCCATGACTGTGCCACAAGACTATATTTCTATTATACAATCCTGAATCTGGTCTAACACCCTTACTTATATTTTCAATAACTGGTTTACCCCGTTCAGGAAGAGTTGATGGAATTCTGCTTTTATCGTAATTGCTTTTATCTTTTCTGAAGAAATTGGGAATTAAATCTTCAATAGGATATTTCATCGTTTTTATTTCAAAATTATATTCTGAAAATTTCGGCCCGAACGCGGCTTTTATTCCTTCATAAATTTCTTTTACATTATTTTCTCGAAAGGGAAGGTTCGAAAATTCGCTGCTTAAATTAATTTCTACATTATTGTTAATGCTGTCTATTTGAATGTTTCTAACTTTAGTTCCTGCCGGAACTTCAAAAGCGAAATTTTTATTATTAATTTTTTCGCCGAAATTTGTTAGAATTTCCGAAGTGGTTAATTCCTTCTCTTTAACTGTTTCTTTTGCGGCGCATCCGGAAACAATTAATGCAAAGATGAATAGGAGCGACAAACTGATAAGTTGTTTTTTCATAATAAGCCAAAGAAATTGTTTTTAAAATTCATGGACAAAAATATAAAAATTAAAATGCAATTGTATCTTAAGGAAAGAATATATTTTCAGGTAGGAATGTAACGGCAGCCGGAGCATACGCGGCCGCTTAACTGTAGCATAAATCAGAAATATATTGAACATCAAAACTCAATGGCTTAAATTTTTCTATTCTACTACAAATCGAGGAATATTTTGCGGCAGTCGTGTAAGTAACTCGTAATTTACTTGGTCGCTTAATTCGCTAAAAGAAGAAACAGAAATACTTAAATCTCCTTGATTGCCTATCAAAACTACTTCATCTCCCTTTTTTACATCGGGAATATTTGAAACATCAATGGTCATTAAATTCATATTAACAATACCGATAACACTAACGCGTTTTTTATGAATTAAAACTCTGCCATGATTACTTAACGATCTGCTGAAACCATGTGCGTAGCCGACAGGGACAACCGCGACTTTCATTTTCCGCAGGGCTAAATAAGTATTTCCGTAACCCACAAATTGTCCGGTATCAACTTCCTTAATGCTCATTACTTTGCTTTTCCAGGAAATTACTCTGCGAAGAGGATCTTCTTTTTTCTTTTTATTGCTGATAAAATCTATATAAGTTTCTTTACTCGGCCAAAAGCCATATTGTAATATTCCAATTCTCGCCATATCCATGCGGGTTTTGGGATAAGAAATTGCAGCGGCGGAGCATGCGGAATGCTTAAGATGCGGATGAATTCCATTCTCCCGTAACCATAGGTAGGTTTCATTAAAAAATTTAAGCTGGTTTTGAATTCGAAGATAATTAGCTATACTTTCCGCCCCAGCGTAGTGCGTACAGAAACCTTTAACCGAAAAAAGATGTTTCTTTTCCGAAATTATTTTGACTACTTTTTTTAGCTCGCTCTTTTTAAATCCGGTGCGGTTCATCCCGGTTTCAACTTCGATATGAATTTGGGCCGGTTTCTTAATTTTTTTTGCCGCTTTAACCGCGGCGTTTAACCTGTCGAATTCAAAAATGTAAAATTCAATATCATTCTCAATTGCCCATTCTAATTCAGAATTATCTATCATTCCCATTATCATAATTTGAGGATGATTAGATGTAATACTTTTTAATCGCAGAGCTTCAGACGCGCTGAAAACTGAGAAATGTTCTATTCCGCATTCTTCGGCAAGGGGAACAAAAATTTCTTTTGAGTGGCCGTATGCGTTCCCTTTTACAACAGAAGATATTTTAACATTTTTGCCGAGCTGTTTTCTAATAAATTCTATATTATTTCTTACAGCGCTTCTGCTAATTTCTATATATGAAGTTTGAAACATTTTTATTTTAAAATTTTCTTTATTATTGAATAAAAAATCTTCCTTCCGGTTTCAATTAATTCATCCGGAAAATCATAATCGGGATTGTGTAAATCCGGCTGATCTTTCCCGGAACCCAGCCCGAATAATACGCCGGGAAATTGTTTTGTAAAATGTCCGAAATCTTCGGACCATCTGAATGAATTTTTAATTCGTACAATATCTAAATTATTTTCTTTAGCAGATTCTTCAACTATTTTATTTAACTTATAATCGTTTACAGTCGCGGGAAATTCTTCTGTAAATTCAAAATCGATAGATAGATTTTCAGCTTCTGCCGCTTTTTTAGAAAAATTAATTACATTTTGGGTTAGCAAATCCATATCATCATTACAGAAAGCTCTTAATGTAGCCATAACTTCAGCGTAGCCGGGTGAAGTACCAAAAGCACGTTCTCCCAACTTTGCATGCACAACAGTAATTAATGAAAAATCTTTTAATTCTTTTATTCTTTCTGTTAAATTTAAAAGAGAATGAATAATAGACTGCATTGCGCCCGCGGGATTTATACCGTTTTCTGGTTCTGCCGCATGAGAAGTTTTCCCCGTCAGTTTTATAATAATTCCTTTTGAGGCTGCGGCAAATGTATCATCTTTTAAAATTATTTGATGCATAGGGAAACCGGGAAGGTTATGTAGTGCCAGAATATAATCAGGTTTAATCTCATTAAATTTTGAATCGTGCAGTATTTTTTCTGCACCTTCGCCGGTTTCTTCTGCCGGCTGAAAAAGAAGAACAACTTTTCCCTTATGTAATTTTTGAGAGGAAAGTAAAGGAGCAAGTCCGGCCGTAATTGTCATATGCCCGTCGTGCCCGCATTTGTGGGAAATACTTTTATTGCTGGATTTATATTCAAATGTATTAATTTCCTCAATAGGAAGAGCATCCAATTCACATCTAACCGCAACAGTGGGGCCTTCCGCATCTCCCTTAAAAATAGCGGCTAATCCTTCACCGCCTAATCCTGTAATTATATTATCAGGCGAAAATTTTTCAAGATAAATTTTTATTTGTTGAGCGGTATTTTTCTCAAAACCGGAAAGTTCAGGGTTCTGATGAATTTTTTTTCTTAACTGAATAAGTTCTTGTACCATATATGTAAACATATTCTTTAATCTAAAAAGATTTTGTGTTTTAAATTATTCAGCTTCTACAAATTCTGTTTCCTCAATTAATTCCGGAACTTCCTCGCCGGGATAAATAAATGCCAAAACAATAAAAGTTATAACTGAGGCAGTTATACCAAAAATATTTGCGTCTAATCCGAAAGGCAATTTTAAATTTAATGCGATTAGTGTAATTGTTGTTCCGCCGCCGATTAACATAGACCAAATAGCTGCAGTTGAACTGCTCCGTTTCCAGATGAATGCTCCTACCACAGGCATAAATAATCCGGAAACCATAAAAGCGTATGAATAAAGCATTAATTGCAAAACGTTCTGCATAAAACTGGCAAGCAGAAGAGCAATAGCGCCCAAAACTAAAGTTAAAATCTGTGAGATTTTAAGAAATCTTTTTTCGTTACCGCTTATTTTGAAAAATTTATCCAGAATATCTGTAGCAACATTTCCGGATGCTGCCATTAAACAACTATCGGCGGTTGACATAATTGCCGAGAAATATGCTGACATCATTAATCCCATCAATCCAACCGGAAGAATAGAACGAAGCAGAAGCGGCAGCCCCATTTCAGCATCCAGACTAGCAATATTTTCAAATCCTAAATGAGCGAACATCCCTTGATCAGCGGCAACACGCGCAAAAAGTCCCAGTAAAACTCCCATCATAGCCATAATTGGCCATTCAAATAAACCGGCAATAAACCAAGCTTTTTTTGCCACTTTTTCATTTTCGCATGCATAAATTCTTTGATAAAGAGTCATTCCTACAAACCAAATAGGAACAATTGTAACTCCCCAATTTACTAATGTCTGCCAGCTTACATTTGAAAAAGAAAGAAAATCACTACTTAAAGTTGCAGTAATTGCGTCATATCCGCCTATAGCAAAATAAGAAACCGGAATACCTATGAAAATTAAACCGGCCATTAATATAATCCATTGAACGGTATCTGTATAAATTACGGCTTTAATTCCGCCGAGAGCGGTATAAACAATTACAATTATTCCCATAATTAAAAGAGCTGTTTCCATATCCAGATTAACGAACGAAGCTGAAGCAAGTTTAGCTCCGGCAAGAATTTGAGAACTGGTAAAACCTATATAGCCAATTGCGGAAATTATTCCGGCAATAAAAGCTACACGATGATCATAAAAGTGTTCTAAAAGCTGGGGGAAAGTATAAAGTTTTTTTAAGCCGGCTATCTTACTTACTTTAGGAATAAGAAAAACCGCGCTAATCCAAGCTCCTATTAATCCTGAAAAAAGCATCCACGAACCGGAAATTCCCATAACAAATCCTAGTCCGCCTAAACCGATTGAAAAGCCGCCGCCGACATCGGTAGCTACAACCGATAAACCGACATGAATACTTCCCATACTTCTTCCGCCGACAAAATAATCCTCGGCGTCTTTATTCTTCTTTAAAAAGAAAAAGCCTATGCCGAGCATAGCCACCATGTAAACAATAAATTCTAATAGATCAATAAAATGCATTTTATCCCGTTATTTATTTATTTTATTTTCTTACTCATATATCTTGAGTTCATTAACCGCGCAATGGACATATAATTAGGCCAGAAATGAATTTGATCCTGCACGTTAAATCCTTCCCCTTTTTGACCGATATCGTAAACTGTCATATCGGAAGTGGTACCGACAAATCTTACACGGTCATCTTTAGGAGTAAGATTATTAGCGTCAACATCAAGTTGACCGAAATCTACAATACATCTATAAGATTCTTTTGCCTCATCATAATCTAATTCGGCTATTTGCCCTATTGCCGCTTCTCCCATGGTTCCGTCAGGCATCATTTCTTTTTTATAAGATTCTAAAATCTCCGCTGAAAAATCCACTGTATCGGTTGTTAAATCTCTAAATCTTTTATTTTCAAGCGGGGAAGTTCCCAGCAGCGCGGCTTCACCGATTCTAAAATGATTTATTCCTTTCGGTATTTTCTGCTGATCGATTAAAGGCAGGGTTATTGAACTTCCGCCGGAAACAATTTCTAACTTTTTATTAAACTTTGTTTCAATTAATTGTTTATAAAGACTAAGCTGAATAAGTTTATCATAAGTAGGTTCAACTCCATACATACAGCCAAGATTGGTACCAATCCCTAATATTTCAATATTTTTCAGATCAAATATTTTTTCATAGAAATTAAAAATATCATCTCTTAATATTCCTTCTCTTAATTCCCCCATTTCCAGCATAACAATTATTCTATGCTTTTTATTTTGTATTTCGGCTTCCTTATCAATTTTATCAATTGTACGAAGGGATGTATTAAGAGAAATATCAGAATATTTAACCACATTTTTTACCTGGTTAAGCGCGGGCGGCTTTATATACATTGTAACGATAGAAGGTTTTATTTCCTTTATTATCTTTAAATTAGAAATTCTTGAGTCACCGATTGAATGGACATTCAGGAGAGAATCATCGGTAATAATTTTTTCTAAAGCAGGCTTATATCCGCACAACATTTTAGTAACCAAACTCCACTGAATATTATTTTTTGTAAGATATTTATTCAGTTTCTTTACATTACTTATAATTTTATCGGTATTTATGGTTAAAGTTGCCATAATTTATTTCCCCTTAGTTAATCGCATTTCAGCGTATTTAGTTGTAAAACCTAAACGTTCGTATAAACGTTTGGCAGGGTTTTCATATTCAACATGAAGCGCAACATCGCCTTCGGCTTGTTCAACAGCGGTTTCAACTATTTTTCTTCCTATACCTTGATTTCTTATTTCTGAATCTACCGCAATATAAACCAGAATATTTTCGGGTATAAATTCTGTCATCCCGGTATTATTCATTATTAAAGCACCTGCAAGTTTATCGTTAAAATATGCGGCTAAAAGAAATCCTCCTTTGCCTTCATCCTCAGAAAACGCGTAGTCGATGCATTTATTTATCGCCGATTTTGAATCACCGAATCTTTCCAAATGTTGATAAAGGAAATCAACAAATTGTTCTCTTGTCAGATTTTCATTAAAATCATTTTCACCGGTTAATTTATTTATATGTATCATTATTTCAATTCCTTTTTGTGTTTGTAACATAAGTGTAACAAATATTGCCCTTTCATTTTGTGCACAAAAGTGAGTAATATGTTATAAACATTTTATTTTTTACAGAAATGCGGAAAATAGGACGAGCTAGTTTTTTAGAAAGGGTTATATTTTTACACTTTTTAGAGCTGATAAAATTTTTTCAAGATGTTTTACTCTATAGATTATATAAAATAATATAATTTAGCACTTTTTCAAGTTTTAGAGATATAATTATCACAGCAGGAGATAATATGTCGGATTATGTAGAATTAATTTCAACTTTTAATCAAGCGGATATTGCGATAGTGAAATCAATTTTAGACGACGGAGAAATAGATTATTATTGGAAAGGAGAAAATTTCAGTTTTATCGATCCTTTAATTCAGCCGGCGATTCTGCTTGTACGTAAAGATGAGGTGGAGTTGGCAACAAATCTGCTTAAAGATTTGAAATTACGATATAACGGTGTTTCTTTAAGATCGGATGACGTAGAAGATGAGGAGGAAGAAGAGAAATAATTTAATTTTCCTCGGAATTTAATTCCGGCAGCAAATTTATTACAGCTAAAGAAATCAGCATCCCTATTAGAATGGTAAAATGCCCTTGCTCAATTCCGCCAAGTCTATCATAAGCAATTAGTGCTTCATCCATTAAAATAAATCCTCCGAATAAAATAATACCGGCAATAAAAGGAGGGTAAACTACTTCTTCCCGTAATTTTTCAAATTTTAAAAATGCTTTAAGGAAAAGAACTGTAAGAATTATTTCCAGGAGAATTACAATAAAAAATAAAAATCCGTTTAACCAAACCGGAAACAAATAAATGCTTGCGGCTTGTGTTATATATGAAAAATTTCCGGAAACAAATTTAAAAGAATCAGGAAGTATATGTAGATTTTTTAAAGCGTCAAAAATATTACTCAAAGAAATCAACCCGCTCCAAAAAGCCCAAAACAACAGCAATATCTTTTTAAATGAGCCGCTTTTATTTCGCATTAATTATTTATTTGTTTGATTAAGATTTTCACTTAAAACTTTTTCGGTAATACCGTAATGGCTTCCTTGCCATTTAATCTCATCTTCTGCTGAAAGCCATATCAGCTGCGGAGACTCATGCCTAATATCAAACTCCTTTGCAATATACTGACTTACCGGTCTGGCAGAAACAACATTTATTTTCGCGCAAGTTACATTTGCTTCTTCCGGAATGCCGCCGCACCACCGGTCAAACATAGATTCTATTGAATAGCTAACAGGGCATGTAGGACTATATTTAAATATTATTATTTCTTTTTGTTCGGCCTTATTCTGTTTAAATTCTTGCCATTGGTTCAAATTTTCAATTTCTAGTATGTTTTCCATTTTTTTGTAATAATTTTTAGTTCTAAAATCGGGATTAAAATAGTTATTTTCCTTCTAAGAGCAAACCATATTTTTTCATATTTCACCATTTTTTATATTTTCTAACTCCTCCCAACGTTCATATAATTTTTTAACTTTTTCTTTCGCCTCCTCTAACCTTTGATTCAGTTCGTTAGTTTTGGTCGCGTATTTTTGATAAAAATCTGGGGAAGTAAATATTTTTTCAATTTCAGCCTCTTCTTTTTCGGCCTTTAAAATTTCTTGCTCAATGGATTCAAGTTCAAGTTTTTCTTTATACTTAAGTTTGCGGGGAGATTGTTTCACCCTTGTGTCTTCTTTTTTCTGCTGAGGTGATTTTAGTGACTCTTTATCTTTAATCCTCGATTTTCTTTTTTCGATATAATAATCGTAATCACCTTCGCTAAAATAAACTTCGCCGTTTCCTTCAAATGCTAAAATTCCGTCACATACGCGGTTTAAGAAATATCTATCGTGACTAACAACTATAACGCAGCCTTTAAATTCGGAAAGCGCTTCTTCCAAAAGCCGTAAAGTTGGCAAATCCAAATCATTTGTGGGTTCATCAAGTATTAAAAAATTTCCGCCGTGTTTTAAAATTTTAGCTAAAAGAAGACGATTTTTTTCTCCGCCGGAAAGTCTTTCCACTTTTGTATTTATTCTATCATCCGTAAATAAAAATCTTCTTAAATATTTCCAGACTGTTATTCGTTCCGAGCCGAAATTTAAATGGTCAGAACCTTCACCTATTTCTTCAAGAACAGTTTTTTCTTTATTTAATAAAAGCCTGCTTTGATCAATATAATTAAACTGGGTATTCTCGCCTGTCTCAATCTCTCCTTTTGTCGGAGCTAATTCGCCCAAAATTATTTTAAGTAAAGTTGTTTTGCCTAAACCGTTTTTGCCCACTATTCCAAGTTTTCTTCCTGGCTCAAATAAAATATTTAAATCTTTGAATAATATTCTTCCGCCTAATTCCATTCCCACATTTTTTAAATTAAGTACTTTATTTCCCATTCTGGGCGCGGGGGGAATAATTAATTCAACGTCAAGTTCTTTCTCCATCGAAGCTTGCGATGCTACTTCAAAATAATTGTCTAATCTACTTTTTGCCTTCGTCCTTCTTGCGCGCGGGCCTCTTTTTACCCATTCTAATTCGCGTCGAAGAAAATTCTGCCGCTTCTGTTCTTCCGTTTCTTGAATTGCCTGGCGTTCTATTTTATTAATCATATAATCTGTATAATTGCCGGCATGAGAATAGAAAACACCTTCTGATAGTTCTACAATTCTATTAGCGATACGATCGAGAAAATATCTATCGTGTGTAACAAATAAACACGCGCCGGAATAAGCGGCAAGAAAATCTTCCGTCCATTCAATTGATTCGGCATCTAGATGATTTGTAGGTTCATCTAAAATTAAGAGATCGGGGCGGGAAATAATTGCTTTGCAAAGCGCGGTTCTTCTTTTCTCGCCACCGGAAAGAGTTGAAATTTTCCTGTCCCCGCTAGGAGCGTTTAAGGAATTCATAGCAATTTGAATTCGTGTTTCTAAATTCCAGCCGTCCAAATGAAGAATTTGTTCTTCCAATACATGTCGTTTTGGAGAATCATGCGGTAGATTTTCATATTCACGAATAATATCAATTACATCGTGAGCGCCTTCTAAAATATTCTCATAAACTGTTTTTGTTTCATCAAGTGTAAACTCTTGCGGAAGATATCCGGCTACTAACCCTTTTTTAATCGCGACCTCACCGGAATCAGGCTGCATTTTTCCGGCAATTATTTTTAGAAAAGTTGATTTACCGGATCCGTTTCGTCCTACTAATCCAATTCTGTCGCCGTCATGTATAGTTAACGAAGCATTATTTAAAATTACTTGTTCGCCGAAATGAACTTCTAAATTATTTGCCGAGATTAAAACCGGCGCTGTATTTTGAGACATTATCTTTCTGTTCTAAATATATTTTTACTCAACCGGCAGGCCTTCCATCTGCATTATTTTTAACGCGTTGGTTGTTGGGCAAGGCCCCTGGTGTATTTTATAATCAAATATCATTTTATCGTTTACAACTTCTTCCTTAAAATGAAAATTGCTTATGTTAGAAAATTGCTCCGATAAATGAACTAACTCTAAATCATGCGTAGCAATAGCGCCTACCGCGTTTGAAATTGAAAGTTTTTTTACAAAAGCTCTGCTTCCCTTTAACCTTTCTACGTTATTCGTGCCGCGGAAAATTTCATCTATTAAATAAAATATCGGGTATTCATTTTCTTCAGATAATAAATCGAGCAGCACGCGAAGCCGTTTAACTTCAGCGTAAAAATATGAAATTCCGTCAATAACAGAATCACTAACTTTTATACATGTGAAAATATTAAAAAGGCTGACTGTAAATTTTTCAGTATCGGTTACAGAACCGGCGTATGCTAAGGAAAGATTTATTCCTAATGTCCTTAGAAAAGTACTTTTGCCGGACATATTTGAGCCGGTAATTATTTTTGAGTCGCCGATAGAATTAAAAGAAAAACTATTTGTAACTTTTTTTTCATCCTTAATTAAAGGATGACCCGCGTTTACGGCTTCAAAATTTACATCTCCCGATTTTTCCGCTTTAACAATGTCCGGGAAAATATACTGCGGATTTAAATAAGCAAAATTAGCAAGTGAACTTAAGGCTTCAATTTCGTATAGAACTTCTAACCAAACGGGGAGTTTTTCTTTAACTTCTTTTTTATATGTTTCTATTTTTATTAAATAAAAATAATCAACAGGAAAAAATAACCGTATAATCGTCCATACAAAAGGATTTCCGTGCCTTAATCTTAATGTTGAAACCGCGTTTTTAATTTTCATCACTAAAACGGAAGGTTTATTCTCAACATAAACTTTACATAAATTCTTTAAATGAGAATTATGTTTATAAGGATATTCTTCAAGAAAAGTTAAGATAGAAGTAAATTTTCTAAGCTCATCGCTAACCGGTTCAATATCGGCAAGCAAATCTTTTTTTCTTCTGTTCCCGAAAAAATAAACAGTCATGTAAATAAGTAAAGAAATAATAAAATATGCCGGGATAACTTCTAAGAAGAATAGTAGCGTTAAAATAATATTAATCGGAGCAAGAAAAGCTAAGAAAAGAAAAATTCCTCTATACCTACCTTGAGGCGGAATGTATTTCAGCCAATTTAAAATTGTTGAACCGTCTAATTCTTTTTTAGAAGAAAGCGAAGCAAAAAGAATAAGTTTATCGCGCAGCCGCTGCAGCGGAATTAAATCTTTAACTAAATTTTGCCGGCGTAAAATTTCTTCAATTTTTGGTGAAGAGCCGCTCAGCCAGTCGCGCAAAAGCTGTCTTCCTTTTTTAGAAACCGAAGTATTTATTAAATGATGAAGAGATTGAGAACCGGCTAAATTGAGATCAACTTCAGTGGGAGTCGGTTCCGCATTTAGAGTAATATTGGGAATTTCCTGCCAATTTAAATTCATTCTTGCAAGATGAACTTCTTTAATTTTCAGCCATTCATGATGTTTTTTTATTCCCGATAATAAAGTACTGTGCAGGTGGGCAACAATCATAAATAATAGTGTAAACGCGGCAAAAGAAATTATTGAAATTAAATCGGATACAAAGAAAAATAGAAGAAGCGAGATTAGAATTCCGCTTAAAAAAATAGAAAGTCTATAGTTTGAAAACTTATTATTCAGATTATTAAGAGCGGATATTTTACTTTTGAGTTTTGAAATTAATATTTCAAGCTCGGTATATCTGTCTTCTTTTTGTTTTAAACCGGCATTTAATTGTTTATTCATAGTTGCAATTTACCACAGATGCACACTGATGACAAGCGCATTAATGTGCATCTGTAAAAGAGAAATTTATCTTTTCCGGTAATTTTTTCTCGGCCTGTACTGAGAATTATTTTCTTTAGGATTTTCAGTTTTAGGTTTCGGCTGGTTAACTGCAGCAGGAGGTTCTTCTAATAATTCTTCTTCCGGCGGAAGACATTTTAACGAATGCCCCAGAAATTCTTCTATTTTTGGAATTTGAAATGAATCGTCTTCGCACGCAAAACTTATTGAAATTCCGGTTGCTCCGGCTCTTCCTGTTCTGCCGATTCTATGAACATAATCTTCCGCGTCTTCAGGCAGTGTATAATTTATTACGTGGCTTACTCCTTCAATATGTATTCCTCTTCCGGCAACATCGGTAGCAATTAAAACACGAATTTTACCGGCTTTGAAATCTTCTAAAGTATTGATTCTTTTTTTCTGAGGAACATCTCCGGAAATTACTTTGCATGAAATATTATGTCCGTATAAAACTTCTTCAACTTTTACTGTTTCATCCCTGCGATTGGCAAAAATTATTACTCTGTCTAAATCATGTTTAGTAATTAAATTATAAATAATTTTATATTTTTCATCGGAAGAAACTATATAAACTTTTTGATCTACCGAAGCGCCGGCAACTTGTTCTGGTTCAATATCAACTTCCACGGGATCTGTTGTCCAATTTGAGGCCAATCTCTTTACTTCGGGCGTTATAGTAGCACTAAAAAATAATGTTTGCCTTCTATTTTTTGGAGGCGTGCTATTAATTATTTTTTTAACGTCCGGAATAAAACCCATATCCAGCATTCTATCGGCTTCATCAAGAACCATTATTTGTACGCTTCCGAGAAATACATCTTTCTTTTCCTGAAAATCCAGCAGTCTTCCCGGTGTAGCAACTAAAATGTCAACAGGCCTTGTTAACTGATATTTCTGTTTCCTGTAATCCATTCCGCCGAAGACTGTAACAATATTTACTCTTGCATATTTATTTAATTTTTTAGCGTCATTCGCAATTTGTATTACCAGCTCGCGTGTGGGCGCTATAATTAAGGCTACCGGAGAACCCGGTCGTCTCGGTCCTTTTTTCGGGTTTTTGAGTAGACTGTCTAAAATGGTTATTAAAAAGGCTGCCGTTTTTCCCGTTCCCGTTTGCGCTCTTCCTGTGGCGTCTTTACCGGCAAGAGCGCTTTTCAAAATTTCCGCTTGAATGGGCGTACAATATTGGAATCCCAAATCATAAATTGCGTGCATTATTTCATCGGGAAGGTTTAAATCATGAAATCTTGTTTTCCCTTCCTCCGGTTCAACTTTAAATTCCGATGAATTCCAAGGCTTTTCCTCTGGCTTTGGTTTTTCCTCCGGATTTGGTCTTCCCTCAGATTTTGGTTTCTCTTCAGATTTTGGTTTCTCCCGCTGAAAATGTTTTTCTTTTTTCTCGGTTATTTCCGTTTTTTTTTCTGCTTCCGGTTTCCTGGAAGCTTCCGGTGTTTCTTTTTTTTCGGCAGGGTTTTTCTTCGGCCGGTTTGAAGATTTTTTTTGCCGGTTCTGTGGCGAATCTTTTTTTGTCTGCTCCGGCTTTCTTTTATTATTTACCGATTTATTATTACCGCTGTTCTTTCTTCTTGGGGCAGAACTTTTTTGTCCTTTCTCTTCTTTTTTATTCTGATCAGACGCGGAATCTAAATTCCTGGCTTTTGCCATTAATTCAGCTTTTCGTTCTTCCCATGTTTTTTCTGTTGATTTTTTTTCAGTGGATTTTTTTTCTTGTTCAGCCTTATTTTTTATGCCGAGCTTTTCTTTTACTTTTTTAATGAAATTTCTTACCAAAATTTACCTATTCATAAGTTTCAAAATATTCGTGCTTATTTCTCCTTATAATATAATAAAAATGATTATTATTTTCTGTTAAAGGATACATGCACATAAACAGTTTATTAAAAATACATTAGGGAATATAATTAAAGATATGTTTTAATAAAGCCTAATTAACTTTAATAAAAAAGAAATATTTATTCCGGATGCAGTTCATTTTGAAGCACAACCGGAAAAAACTTTTACTTTTCTTCTTTTATTTTTTCAAGTTTTTCTTTTGCGTTACCGTTATCGGGATTAAGTTCCAGCGATTTTTCGTAATTTTTTATAGCATCTTCTTTTTTCCCATCCATTAAATATGCTTCAGCTAAACTATCATAAACATTGGCCGATTCGGGATATGCCTCAACATTTAACTTTAATATTTTAATTGCCTGCTCACTTAGGCCGCTCTGCAGTAATTCATACCCGAGTGTGTTAAGCTGGCTTTCTTTCATGTTATATTTTTCACTCTCATTCTCTTTTATTTGATAATATCTTGTTACAGCCGAATCAACTCCGTTTGTAAAAATTGCCATTAAAAGTGTATCTGACAATGATAATTTGGGGATGCCGACATTCATTAATTCTACATCAAAAATAAGAGTAGCTTTTGGCGGTATAACATTGCCCGCGCCTTTTTCGCCGTATGCTAGTTTGGGAGGAATAATTAATCTGTATTTATCTCCCACATTCATTAAAGCAATCCCTTCTTCCCAACCGGGAATCACTTTGCCTTCGCCAAGCACAAATTCTATCGGCTCACCTCTTTCACGCGAAGAATCAAATACTTTTCCGTTCGTTAAATAACCGGTATAATGAACTTCAACGTCCTTCCCGGGTTCGGCGTGTTCACCGTTTCCTTTTTCCTGTACAATATATTTTAATCCGCTTTCTGTTGTTACTGTATCTTTATTCTGCGCGAAAATTGTAATAAAGCAGAAAAAAGTTAGAATAATTACCGAGAAAATTTTCTTCATCTGAATTCCCTAATTTCCATAAATGATTTATCGAAATTTATATTAATTAGATTACATGAACAATTCTATTATAAAACCATTCCTAATCTTCAACATCCGATTATTATTTAATTATTTATCTCTATTTTTGGTTTTTATCTTTTTGCCAAATTATCACAATTACAAATCCGCAAAATAAATATTAGAAAAACGATATAATATGACGGAATTTTCCGGAAACCTTACATTCAAAAAAATATTCTTATTTTGGATCCCGCTTTCGGCAACATGGCTTATGATGTCTTTTGAAGGGCCTTTTCTTGCCGCGTTAATCGCGCGTTTACCTGAACCAAAATATAATTTGGCCGCGTACGGTGTCGCTTTTTCTTTTGCCTTAATGATTGAGGCACCGGTTATTTTATTAATGAGCGCGTCTACCGCGCTAGTTAAGGATAAGCAATCATTTTTTAAACTTAGGAATTTTACTTATGGTTTAAATATTATTGTTACAATCGCGATACTTTTATTAGTTATTCCATCGGTTTTTTATTTTGTAGCTGTGGATTTAGTTTCCCTGCCTCAAGAGGTTGCCCGGTTAACTCATATTGCGGTAATTATATTAATTCCCTGGCCGGGTGCTATAGGTTATAGAAGATTTTATCAAGGAATTTTAATCAGGAATAATTTAACTAAACGAGTTGCTTACGGAACAATTATTCGGCTATCATCTATGGCTGTTACCGCGACTTCGCTTTTTTTATTTACTGAAGTTGAAGGAGTTATTGTCGGTGCTTCGGCTCTTAGCGCCGCCGTTGTCTGCGAAGCTGCGGCAAGTAAATTTATGACTTTCCAAATAATAAAAAAATTGAAAGCCGGAGGTATTACTTCTGATGAACCAATTAATTTAACTTATAAAAATATTTTTCGCTTTTATTATCCGTTAGCCTTAACTTCTATGATTACTCTCGGAGTTCAACCGATGGTAACTTTCTTTATCGGCCAAAGCAGCATGGCTCTTGAATCTTTAGCGGTGCTGCCTGTAATAAATTCTTTCGTCTTTATTTTTAGAAGTTTCGGTTTATCCTTTCAGGAGGCCGCAATCGCTTTAATCGGGCAGAAAAAAGAAGGTTATAATATCTTAAAAAAATACGCATTTACTATGGGAATAATAGTTGTTGCCGCTTTAGGAATTATTGCCTTTTCGCCTTTGGCGGATTTTTGGTTTCATACTATAAGCGGGCTTTCTAATAATTTAACTAGTTTTGCGAAAACTCCTTTAATAATAATGATTTTTATGCCTGGACTTTCGGTTCTGCTAAGTTTTCAAACCGCGGTTCTTGTAGACGCCAGAAATACTAAACCAATAACTTTTTCTACTTTAACTGAATTTTTTGGAATTGTTATAATAGTTTTTATTATGACGAATGTTTTTCCTTTCGTAGGAGTAATTGCCGCGACCACCGGTTTTATTTTAGGCAGGCTGGGCGCGAATTTATATTTAACTCCGCCGTTTTTAAAAACTGTTAAGGATTATCCGGCTTAAATAAATGAGAGCACTTTTCGCCAATAATTTTTTTAGTATTTTAGATGAAATTCAAAACAATCCGGGAAATGTATAAAAATGAATAAAAGGCCCTTAGATCTTCTTGAAGAAACAGAAAAAGACGCACCGCTAAAACAAGATATTCGCGAACTGGGAATTTTTCTTGGAAATATCTTAAAGGAACAAGAAGGGGAAAAGTTATTTGAAACAGTGGAAAAATTACGTGCGCTTACTAAAGAATTACGCACTAACTACAGCGGTAAAATAAGAGATAAAATTATTGAGGAAATTGATTCGCTTTCCATTGACGACGCTCATAAAGTTGTTAGGGCGTTTTCTATTTATTTTATTCTTGTAAACGCCGCCGATGAAATTAACAGAATAAGAATACAAAGAGCCAGTTATCAGGAAGGGAAAAATTTTCAGCAGCAGGGTGCTTTCGCGGAAGCGTTAGCTGGATTGAAAAAGGAGAAACTTTCTAAAAAGGAAGTTCAGAAAATTTTAAATTCGATTCGAATAACACCTGTTTTTACCGCGCATCCAACCGAGGCTACAAGGCAGACTATATTAAGAAAAATTTTAAAGATAAGTCAGCTTCTGCTTTTTAGGGAACTTTCAAAATTAACAGAAAAAGAGGAAGAAGAAGTAAAACTTCAGCTTCAAAAAGAAATTACCTTAATCTGGCAGTCTAATGAAATACGTTTTCATAAAGTTACTGTGCAAGACGAAATTCAACGGGGAACGTTTTTCTTTAAAGATGTACTTTATGATGTAATTCCGCAATTTTATTTAATGCTGAATTTAGAACTCGGAAAAACTTTTGCTATTGAAAAATCACCTTCATTAATAGAATTCGGTTCTTGGATGGGCGGTGACAGAGACGGGCATCCTTTTGTTACGGTAGATATTACAAAGGAAACTTTAACAAATAATAAAAGACAAATTCTAACTTTATATATGAGGGATTTGGATAAACTTTATACTTCTCTCAGCACTTCGGCTAATATTATTCAGCCCTCTAAAAAGCTTGAGAAATCGGTAAAAAAAGATCGCGACCAATTAGGAGTAGGCAAAACTGACGGAATTCTTCGCGATCCTTCCGAGACATATAGGACTAAATTATTTTTGATTTCTAGGAAACTGCAATATACAATTGATGACGATCCGCTGAAGTATAATTCTCCCGATGAATTTATCGATGAACTTCAATTGATGTATGATTCCTTGTACGAAAATAAAGGGAAGATAATTGCCGACGCGGAAATTCTTCCATTAATATATAAGGTTAAATCATTCGGTTTCAGAATGGTAGCGCTGGATATCAGACAAAACGCCTCGCTGCTTACAGCGGCGGTAAAAGATATTTTTAAATATTCTGAAGTCTGTAATAATTTTGATGCTCTCAAAGAAGAAGAAAAAATTGAAATTCTTACAAAAGAAATTTTAAGCGCCCGCCCGCTTAAAAATACATTCAGTAATTTAAACCAATTAACGCGGCAAGTACTTAATGAATTATCTTTAATTGACTGGGCAAAAAATAATATTTCTCCCGACGCTTGCAATGATTACATAATCAGCAATTGTTCAAATGTAAGCGATGTGCTAACCGCGCTTTTATTAGCTAAAGAAGCCGGAGTTGTTAGTCTGCATAAAGGAAAAGCCGTAAAATCTTCTTTTGATATTCTTCCCCTTTTTGAGACCATTGAGGATTTAAGAAAATCTGATGAAGTTATGCGGGAGCTTTTTATTAATAAAGCTTATTCGGAACATTTAAGGCTTCGGAATAAAGTTCAGAAAATAATGATAGGATATTCTGACAGCAATAAAGACGGCGGAATCGTAACATCAAATTATGAACTTTATAAAGCTCAGAAAAACTTAAAGAAATTATGTGATGATAATAAAACTGAATTGATATTATTTCACGGCAGAGGCGGAAGTGTTTCCAGAGGAGGCGGTCCGGTAAATCAATCAATATTAGCTCAACCGAAAGATACTATTGAAGGAAAGATTAAAATAACCGAACAGGGTGAAATGATTTCATCAAAATATTTAATCCCGGAAATAGCAATCCGCAGTTTGGAGATAATGACATCCGCGGTAATTATAACAACCGCAAAATCTTACCTGAAAAAAGAGGAAGATAAATTTGATAAATACAATAAAATTTTCGAAGATATCTCACAAAACGCTTTTGATTTCTACAGGGAATTAGTCAATCATCCTTCCTTCTTCGAATATTTTAGAACAGCTACACCTATTGATATTATTGAACAAATAGAAATCGGTTCGCGTCCTTCTTCGAGAAAAAAAGGGAATGACATTCGTTCACTGAGAGCTATTCCCTGGGTTTTTTCTTGGACACAAAACCGGCAGACAATTTCCGGCTGGTACGGTTTCGGGTACGCGTTAAATCAATCGGTTAAAACCGGCAAAACTACCTGGGAAGAAATTAAAGAGATGTATAATGAATGGGATTTTTTTCGTGTTCTTGTAGATAATATAGAAATGGTTATTGTAAAAACCGATATGATAATAGGTAAAGAATATCTTTCACTCTGCTCAAACAATAAAGAGATGGAAGAAATTTTTAGTATGATAAATAATGAATACGAGCTTTCTACGGAAACGTTATTAAAAATTTCCGGAGAACAAAACTTGCTCGACGCGGATAAATCTCTGCAAAGAACTCTGCTTTTGAGAAATCCTTACATTGATCCGATAAGTTTTGTCCAGGTAAAATTTATAAAACAGTTTAGGAATAAAAATCTTTCAAAATCTAAAAAAGATAATTTATTGGCGCTGCTTCGATCAACTATAAACGGTATTGCCGGGGGTGTTAGAAATACAGGCTGATAATACTTTATTCATCCTATTTAACTAAATAAAAAAGCCGTTTCAAAAAAAATGAGACGGCTTAAAAACAAGAAATATTTTATAAATTATTACATGTTTTTCTGAACTTTAACAGAAGCGTTTTCTAAAAGTACAGGATAATAATATCCGTATCCGAAATCTTTATTTACTTCAACTGTTCCTTCTACTACAACAATTTGTCCTACTTCCGCTTCATCAGTGCTTGTAACCATCAAATCATAATCATTGCCGGAACCGGTACCGTCTTGTATATGAATCCAGTTACGGCTCATAATCGCGGGATTATATTTAACTACTTTACCTCTAATTTTTACACTTTTCCCTTTTAGATCAGATTTATCTGTATAAATATCAGCAACGGTTTTTCCGTCTTTTAAAGGTGAAATAGAAACATTTTCCTTTGCGACAGAAGGAGTTCCCATTGGCTGCCCGGAAGCTTGAACTTGCGCGCCCGGATTTTGGGACGAAACATCCTGAACAAATAATATAGAATCGAAAGTTTTATCTAATGCCTTACTGTGAAAATCTTTCATTTCCATACTTTGTGAATAGTACAAAGTTTGACCTTTTTCAACTTTCATTTGAGGTACGGCCATCCAATAATCTTTTCCGTTTTCCGATACATGAAGATAGGAATAATTAGAAGCGTCAATACATTCAATAACTTCTACTTTATGCTGTCCGGCAACAATTTGATGTGCTGAATTATCTGAGGCAGCTTCTTGCTTTGGTTCTTCATTTTTATTGCAGGCTGTTAATCCCAAAACCATAAGAACAAACAGCGCTAAAAGTGACCTTTTCATTTATATCTCCCATAAAAAAATATTATTTCTTTTCCGTTACAAATATAGGTAAGGAATATTTAATCTTCGACAAATTAATAATTCCCTTTTAATAAATATTTACTTTTTTACCGGGTTGATATAGGTTATTTGAAATATGCCGCCTAAAGATTAAAATATCTTCAACAAGAAAGGAGACGGCTTTATGCGATCAATTTGGTCTGGAGCAATAAGTTTTGGTTTGGTAACAATTCCTATAAAACTTTACAGCGGTTCGCAAAACCATTCATTAGATTTGGATATGCTTAGGCAGGAAGATTTATGCCCTATTTCATATAAAAAAGTCTGCCGTTCCGATGGTTCGGAAGTTCCTTATGAAGATATTGTTAAAGGTTATAAATATAAAGAAGGTGATTATGTTATCCTTACAAAAGATGATTTTGAAAAAGCAAATGTTGAAAAATCTAAAACTATAGATATTATGGATTTTGTTAAAGAAGATGAAGTGGATACTATTTTTTATGAAAAACCTTATTATTTGGAACCGGATAAACAAGGAGAAAAACCTTACGCGCTGCTTCGCGAGGCACTAAAGAAATCTAAAAAAGTGGGAATAGCAAGTTTTGTTATGCGAAGTAGAGAACATATCGCGGTTATTAAACCATATGGAAATTTAATTCTTTTGAATCAGCTGCGATATCATGATGAAATAAGGGATACCGGGGAATTAAATTTACCCGAATCTAAAATTGTAAAATCAAAAGAATTAGATATGGCAATCTCTTTAATCGATCAATCTACAAGTAAATTTAAACCTGATGAATACAGCGATACGTATATTGAAGATTTAAAAAGAATAATAGAAGCTAAAGCCAAAGGCAAAAAACCAAAAGCTAAAGGAAAAGCACCGCAGCCTTCTAATGTTATTGATATGATGGATCTTTTAAAGAAAAGCATTAAGCAGAAGAAAAAAAGCGCGGCGTAAATTTTCTTTCTTTCAAAAATTATTTTCGATATAATTTTTGCGGAATGATTATATTTTGAGGAAAATTTTTCGAAAATAATTTTAAACGGAATAATTATGCCTTTCATAAAACCAAGCAGAGCTAATAAATCTGTAAAAGTAAAATATCCCGCCGCTTTCTGGACCGCAAATTTGGTTGAACTTTTTGAAAGAGCGGCATACTATGCTGTTTTTATCTCTATCACTCTTTATCTTTCTCGTGTAGTCGGATTCAGCGATATTGACGCGGGATGGATTGGAGGTGTTTTTGCCGGCGGTTTATATTTTCTTCCTCCTTTTACCGGAGCTTTCGCCGATAAAATCGGTTTCAGAAAAGCCGTAATTTTAGCCTTTACTCTGCTTACCATTGGTTATTTTACATTAGGAGCCCTGCCTTATAAAATTGTGGTTGTACCCGCGTTATTTGTTCTGATGTTCGGAGGTTCTTTTATTAAATCTATTATTACCGGAACAGTTGCAAAAACAACCGATGAATCTTCAAGAGCCAGGGGATTTTCAATTTTTTACGGTATAGTAAATGTCGGCGCCTTCCTCGGGAAAACTTTTGCTTATCCTTTAAGACTGCAATGGGGATTAACTTCAATTAATTTTTATGCGGCCGTAATGACTTTTATAGCGCTTGTAACTGTTTACTTTTTTTATAAAGCCGTAAATATTGACGGTGAAGGTAAATCGTTTAAAGCCGCTTGGCACGGTTTGATAAAGGTTGTTTCTAATACTCGTCTTTTAGTTTTAATTTTTATTGTTACAGGATTTTGGATCATACAGCATCAGTTATACGCTACAATGCCAAAATATGTTTTACGTACTGTAGGCGAACACGCTTCCCCGGAATGGATTGCAAATGTTAATCCTTTTGTAGTAATGATTTCCGTTGTGTTTATTACAAGCATGATGAAAAAAGTTAAAGCGGTTTCTTCAATGACTGTGGGAATGTTTCTTATGCCGGTTTCCGCTTTATTAATGGCTTCAAGTCCTCTGCTTCAATCATATACGGGGAATTCTGTTTCTTTCTTTGGATTTTTCTCCGCGCATCCTATTACAGTTATGATGATTGCCGGAATTATTGTTCAAGGTTTAGCCGAATGTTTTATCTCTCCCCGTTATCTTGAGTATTTTTCTCTTCAAGCACCGAAAGGAGAAGAAGGTTTATATTTAGGTTTTAGTCATCTTCATTCATTTTTATCTTCTATTCTCGGCTTCAGTATTTCAGGATATTTACTAACCGCGTACGCTCCAGATCCTGCTACACTTTCCCCGGAACAGCTTCCGTTGGCTTATGAACACGCGCATTATATATGGTATTATTTTGCCGCGATAGGTTTTACCGCGGCTGTAGCGCTGGTTATTTATAAAAAAATTTTTGATAAAAAAGATAAAGATGATTTTAACGGCGCCGTGGCAGTAAGCGGAGAAACAGCTTAATTTTTTTAAAAAATTGAAATTAAAAGAGATACCAATTATTATTGTAAATAATAACAAATGCTAATTGTTCGAATGGGGAAATTATGCCTTCAACTAAAACTGAAACTGAACTTTCCGGGCTGCAAAAAGAATATGATTTATTAAAAGAAAAATATGATTCGCTTGAACTAAAGTATAAACAACTTTTTTATAAAATTGCTGTCGGTGAAAATGCTCCGGAAAAATCAAACGAAACTTTTGCCGAAATAAATTTTCTTTATGAAAATGCTGTGATAGCTTATCATTCACTTAACGCCGAAGGATTTATTTTAAAAGTTAATAAAGTGTGGTTAAAGCTTTTTGAATATAATCTTGATGAAGTAATCGGTCGTAAAATAACAGATTTTTTTGATCCCGCTGCGGAAGCTGAAAATTTTAAAAATCTTCCCGATACAACTAACGCGAGTATTATAAACGGTGTGGAATTAAAATTTATTTCAAAAAGCGGCAGAAGTTTTTTTGTTTCAATAAACGGATTACTAATAAGAGATAACGAAGGCAATTTTTTAAGAACACATTGCCTTTTAAGCGATATTACAGAAAGGAAAAAAACAGAAGCTTCCCTGCTTGAATCGGAAAAAAGATACAGGCAGCTATACGAAAAAAATCCCCAGCCTATGATGATTTATGAGATTTCATCATTAAAAATTATTTCTGTTAATCGCGCCGCGATTGATCATTATGGTTTTTCGGAAGCTGAATTTTTAAAAATGCGGATTTTAGATCTTCATCCCGAAGAAGAAAGGGATGAGGTAACCGCACAAGTTACAATTACAGGCTGTGAAGTTAGAAGAACCGGATACTGGAATCATACTGATAAGTTTAATGAAATAAAAAAAGTTGAAATTCTCTCGCACGATTTAACATTCAAAAAGAAAAAAGCCCGCCTGGTAATGATTCATGATGTAACGGAAGAGAATAGAGCCGTAGAACTTCTTATTCAAAGCGAAAAAAAATTCAGATCAATTTTTGAGAATTCATCAACGGGCAAATTATTTACGGATGAAAAAGGAATAATTTTAAACGCGAATAACGCCTTTTGTAAAATGCTGGGATATTCTATTGATGAGGTGATAGGCAAATCTTATAAATATTTTGTTCATAATGATTATTTGGTTTCTGAAGAATATTATCTTGAGAGGATTTTCGCGAATCAAATAGATAATTTTTTTGAAGAAAAGAAACATTTATGCAAAGACGGAACTACAAAATGGAGTTATGCTACGGTATCTGTTGTTAGAGATGATAATCTGAGACCGGTAAATTTTGTAAGAATGCTGGAAGATTTCACGGATAAACATAATTCGGAAATTGCATTAAAAGAAAGTCGAGAAAAATATAAAACGGTCGCGGATTATACTTCGGACTGGGAATCGTGGATAAATGAAAATCAAAAGTACGAATATATTTCTCCCGCTTGTAAAGAAATTACCGGCTACAGTTTACAAGAATTTTTTGATGATGTTTTTCTTTCCTACAAAATAATTTTGGAAGAAGATAAATATTTACTTTCTGAGCATTACCGGGATTTTAATTCTAAAGATTATCACGCAAACATAGAATTTCGCATTAAAACTAAAGACGGCAAAATAAAATGGATTAGCCACAGCTGTAGGCCGGTATTTAACGATGATGGAAAATGGAGAGGCAGGCGCGCTAGTAATACAGATATTACGGAAAGAAAAATAGCAGAACAAGAACTTCAAAAATTGTACGCCGCTACTGAACAGAGCCCGGTTGCGGTACTAATTCTGGATCTTATCGGTATTATTGAATACGCAAATCTAAAATATTGTGAGCTTAACGGAGAAACCGTCGAAAATTTAAAGGGAAAAAACGCGGAATCATTAAAACGACATAATCATCCGAAGCTTTATAAAGAAATAGAAAATACAGTTAAAAATGATAAAGTTTGGAAGGGAGAACTGTTACGATTTGAAAAGAATGAAATAAAATATATTTCTACCATTATTTCCCCAATAAAAGACAAAAAGGGAACTACTAAAAATTTTGTGGTGTTACAGCAAGATATAACTGAGCTTAAGAAAACTGAAATGCACCTAAGAGAAAGCGAATTGAGGTACCGGAGTCTTTTTAAAAATAATTCCGCTGTTATTATTTTAATTAATCCTTCCAACGGAAAAATTTGGGATATGAATGACGCGGCAAAAGAATTATACGGAGAAACGGATAATATTTTTGAGATTGATACAGGCCCGCATGACTATATAAACCGTCTGTTAAAGCAAATTGAATCCGGTGAAATCTCACAGTTTCAAACTGAAGTTAAGACAAAACATAATTCTATACGAAATATGGAAATATACTGCGGCCCTATAAATATTCAAGGAAACATTCTTATTTACGCAATTACTCATGATATTACCGAAAGAAAAAAAGCAGAGCTGGAACTAAATAAGTATAAAAATCATTTGGAAGAATTAGTTGATTATAGAGCTTTAGAGTTGAAGCAGTCGGAGCAGAAATATAGACGATTATTAAGAAGTACGAATGATTCCATAGTGAGATTTACAAAAGATTTGACAATACTTTTTGCCAATCCAATTTTTGAAAAAATTATCGGCCAATCAATTGAAAATTTTATCGGGAAAAAATTAGCTGATTTAAATTTCTCCTCTAACCAAATAAAAAGTTGGAGATCGGTAATAGAAAATACTTTTTCAACAAAATCGCAGCAAAGATGCGAACTAGAATTTCAAAATGAAGTTTGGCTGGATTTACTTACTATTCCGGAATATGATTTGAAAGGAAATATTGAAAGCGTTGTTATTTTCGGAAGAGATATTACCAAAAGGAAAAAGCTTGAGCTAAAAGTTTTAGAAGCACTTGAGAAAGAAAAGGAACTAAACGAATTAAAATCACGTTTCGTTTCTATGGTTTCGCATGAATTTCGTACGCCGTTAACCGCGCTTCTGTCTTCCGCGGAACTTTTGGAAAAATACGGCAGAAGCTGGGAAGAAGAAAAGTACTTAATGCATATTGAACGAATTGTTAATTCCGTACATAATTTAACTGAGATGCTGAATGATGTACTTCTGCTTAATAAAGCTGAAGCCGGAAGAATTGATTTTAAACCGGCGGTATTAAATTTATATGACTTTTGCCAGCCATTAATAAATGATATAAATTCAATAAAATCAGATCAGCATACTTTAACATTTAAATATTTGGCAAAACAGCATGAATATATACTTGACGAAAAACTTCTAAAATATATATTGATGAATATGCTTTCCAACGCCGTAAAATATTCACCCGAAGGCGGCATGGTTAATTTTGTTATATCTCAGAAAAACCGTTGGCTTGAGTTTTTAGTTTCCGATGAAGGTATTGGAATTAACGAAAAAGATATGAAGAATATTTTTGAGCCTTTTGTAAGGGGCCAAAATTTTGTCGGTATTCAAGGAACCGGATTAGGACTTTCAATCTTAAAAAAATCGGTCGAACTTCACAGCGGAAATATTAACA
This sequence comes from uncultured Bacteroidota bacterium, assembly GCA_963798775.1. GTDB lineage: Bacteria > Bacteroidota > Ignavibacteria > Ignavibacteriales > Ignavibacteriaceae > CAWCUK01. Next base: position 1,778,557 of record CAWCUK010000001.1, on the reverse strand, counting down.
TTGAAAGTAATAACGGTAAAGGGACTACTTTTAAAGTCTCTATACCTTTAATTTTCTAAAGGGAAAAATGGATAAAAAAATTATCGTAATAGAAGATGATAAAATTGTACGCGATAATATAGCCACTTTATTAGATGAAGAAGGTTATAAAACTTTTCAGTCCTCAGACGGGCTGGAAGGAATAAATTTAATTGAAGAAGTAAAACCGGATTTAATAATTTGCGATATAGTAATGCCGCGTATGAACGGATTAGAAGTTTTGCAAAAAATTCGGGAAAATAATTTATTCCGCCCCGTCCCTTTTATTTTTTTAACGGCAAAAGTAGAAAAATCCGATTTAAGATCGGGAATGGAATTGGGCGCCGATGATTATATTTTTAAACCTTTCAGTTCAAAAGAACTTTTACGCGCGGTTAAAGTTAGATTAAAAAAATCTGAGCAGATAAAAAATTATTACTACAATAAAGATAAAATAGCTGATAAACGATATTCATATGAAGATAAAATTTTGGTTAATGTTAAAGATGAAACCAAACTTATACAGATATTAACCATTAAATTTATTTCCGCCGAAGATCAATATTCAAAACTTCATTTACATGATAATTCCTCCGTACTTCTAAGAAAATCGCTTTCAGATTGGGAAGAGATTTTACCCGAAGATAAATTTATCAGGATACACAGAAGTACAATAATAAATATTGATTATGTTACAAAACTGGAAAAATGGTTTAACCGTTCTTTAAGAGTTTTTATAAAAGATTGGCCCAAAGAACTTACCGTCAGCAGAAATTACACACAAAAATTGAAATCTATTTTTTAAAAACTTACCGCTTACTCCTAATTTCTTACACTTCACGCCAAATATCGGCTGTTTTACAACAATGCCATTAATATAGCCAAACTCAATTCGATTATAACAAAGAACTAAAATTGGTTAATAGAAAATGGAAACTATACTCATTATTGAAGATGAGAAATATGTTCGTGAAAATATAGCGGAATTGCTTTCGAATGAAGGCTATAAGACAATTTGTAAATCTAACGGAAAAGAAGCGTTAGAATTATTAACACATACCGTTCCCGATTTGATTCTTTCGGATATAATGATGCCTGAATTAAACGGAATTGAGCTTCTAAAAAAATTAAACGAACAAAAATTAGGTTATCGGATCCCTTTTATATTTTTAACCGCGAGATTTGATAATGATGATATTAGACGCGGAATGAATTTAGGCGCCGATGATTTTATTGCGAAACCTTTTAAAGCCGATGATCTTTTATCTTCAATAAAAATAAGGCTCGCGAAACAGAGAGATATAAACAGTCAAGTAGCCACTTTAAAAGAAAATATCGCGCATTATGTTCCGCACGAGCTCCGAACTCCTTTGGTTTCTATTTTAGGTTTTTCTGAATATTTAATTGAAGATTTAGAACAGCTTAACGCTGAAGAAATTATTTCCATTTTAAAAGAAATAAACGGCGCCGGCGAAAAATTAAAAGATAGAATTGATAAATTTTTAATGATCGCGGAACTAAATTTAATTAAAGACGAACTATATCAGTTTAGAAATACTAAAGAAAATTATTTTGAAATTGAAAAGGTTTGTTTGCAAAATTTCCTAACCGGCATTTTTGAAAAAAGAAAAAGAAGAAATGATTTGTTATTAAATGTTACAAACGCCAAAGTGCTTATACCCGAAAAATATCTCAAATATATTATTACAGAATTAATTGATAACGCGTTCAAATTCTCACAAAATAATTCACCGGTTGAAATTACCGGCAGCCCGATCGGAAATTACTACTTGCTTTCGGTTCTAAATTTCGGTATAGGATTTTCTAAAGAAGAACTTAAGTCAATAAACAGAAACACCCAGTTCGAAGGGAATAAATTTCAAAACGAAATTAATGGTATCGGCTTATACTTAATAAAGGAAGTTCTAAAAATTATTAAAGGGAAGTTTACAATAGAAAGTGTAGAAAATGAGTACGCTAAAATATTCCTTTCGCTTCCTTTATATAATAATATTCAACTTTAATGGCAGCTAAAAGATTTTGAATAACAACCATTATACTTTTCTTAAATGCCGACTGATTTTTTCATCACTGTAAATAATTCTTAGGAGAAAAAAAATGAAGTGGTTTTATAATTTAAAATTGGGGACAAAACTTATCGGGGCTTTCTTATTATTATCTATTATTACCGCTATTGTGGGTTATGAAGGTCTAACAAACATGAGCATGATGAATAATATTGTCGAGGACTTATATGAAAATGAAACTTTAGGGATAGCTTATATAAAGGACGCGAATGTAGATATCGTCGGCTACGGCAGATCACTTAATAATTATCTTCTCTCTTCAACACCCGATGAACGAAATCATTACCAAGAGAGAATGCGGGAATTTGAAAATAGCTTATTGCGGAATATTGCTAAGGCGGAACCTCTAATAAATACTGATCAAGGGAAAAAATTAATTTCTAATTTTCAGAGTGAATGGAATGATTATAAAGATGTAGTTTCTAAAGTAATTAATCTTTCTAATAAAGAAGATTTATTAGATAGGAAAGAATCTGTAATACTGGCGCGTTCTACAGGAAAAGTAAAATCAGATTTAATCGATACATTATTCGCCAAACTTGTAAAACATAAGGAAGAAACCGGGGAAACTTATTATAAAGAAAGTAATGTTCTTTACGCCGATACTAAGGAATATATGATTTTATTAATTATCGGGGCAATCGGAATCGGACTTGGATTAGGAATTTTTATTTCGCGAGATATTAGTAAAAAAATTAAACTTGTTGTAGCAAAAGTTAAACAGCTTCAAGAAGTTGCAATTGAAAATCTTTCATTCGGAATAAACTCTTTGGCCGAGGGAGAATTAAATTCAAATATTGAGTATAATCTTACTCCCTTAGATCTTAATACAAAAGATGAAATCGGCGAGCTCGGCAGCAGCATTGATGAAATAATAAATTCAACCGGTTTAACCGTGAAAAATTTTGAATCGACACGCGAAACTATCAAAAATGTAATTAATGAAACAAATGTTCTTACCGTAGCTTACCGGGAGGGAAATTTAAAAACCAGGGGAAATTTAGAAAATTTTAAAGGCGGATATAAAGAATTGATTAATGGCATAAACACAAGCATTGATGAAATTATAAAACCGATAGAAGAAAGTACAAAAGTTATTTCCGAAATGGCAAAAGGAGATCTTACTGTTAGAATAAATAAAAATTATAAAGGTGATCATCAAATTTTAAAAACGTCAATAAATAATTTAGGTGAATCCTTAGAAAATATTGTAAATGATATAACCGACGCTGTTCAGGCAACTTCCAGCGCTACAAATCAGATTTCAGCCAGTACAGAAGAAATGGCTGCCGGCGCGCAAGAACAAAGTTCTCAAACCGCTGAAGTAGCTTCGGCGGTTGAACAAATGACTAAAACTATTTTAGAAACAGCCCAAAATGCCGGTCTTGCAGCCGAGAATGCCAAGAATGCCGGACAAGTCGCGAATGAAGGCGGTGTAATAGTAAAAAATACTATTAACGGAATGGTTAGGATAGCTAATGTAGTTCAGCATTCTTCCGATACAATTAAAAAACTTGGCGCTAGCAGTAATGAAATCGGAGAAATAATTCAAGTAATCGATGATATAGCGGACCAGACAAACTTGCTTGCGTTAAACGCTGCAATTGAAGCCGCTCGCGCCGGAGAACAAGGACGCGGTTTTGCGGTTGTTGCCGATGAAGTGAGAAAACTTGCTGAACGAACTACAAAAGCGACAAAAGAAATTGCCGTTATGATTAAACAAATTCAAAGTGAAACCGGTGAAGCCGTAAGTTCAATAGAAACAGGAAATAAAGAAGTTGAGCAAGGTAAAATTTTAGCCGAAAAATCGGAAGAATCATTAAATAAAATTATTGCTTCCACAAATAATGTTTTAGATGTTATTAATTTTGTAGCCTCCGCAAGCGAGGAGCAAACCGCAACGGCCGAACAAATAAGTAAAAATATTGAGGGAATAAGCAGTGTAACGGAAGAATCTGCTGCGAGTACTCAGCAAATAGCAAGAGCCGCGGAAGATCTTAATCAACTTACAGAACGACTGCATTCATTAGTGGTTCAATTTAAGGTTGAAAATAAGAAAGAGAAATATTTTAACAAGAAGAATAATTTTACCAATCAGCATAAAGAATTTTTGGTAGAAGCATAAAATGTTTTTCTTTGAAAATAGGTAAAGGCTGTCTCAAAACTATTTGTGATGCTGTATTTGTTTCACCATCCTTTTTATATGGATTTCAATAATTTAGATTCCGGGATTGATCCGGATCTAAGTTCTGAGGCAGCTTCTTTTATTCTATCGGTAATCGAAACATTAAAATTAAACTGTCTGTTCTTTTATCTTTGGAATTTGTTTCCCCTTTTTTAAGCGTAATCCGGCAATAACTCCGATTGCACCGATTACCGGAGTTAGTAAAAGAATAAAATCTGGCTGTTTTGCCTGCTGCATTGCTTCCATATTTGATAATCCGCTTTCTCTAACTATGTTGGCGGTTTCCGCATATCCCCCCAAATACGGTATTGCCATAATTAAACCAAGTATCAAAACAATGCCGGCCAGAAAATAAGCAGCCGTTTTATTTTTTGCTATTGCCATACAAATATATCCCCCGGCAACGGCAGCTATAAAATTTAGCAAAATGCTAATTAGAATCCATGCGGCGCTTACTCGGAATGAACCGGCTTCAAAAGAACCCTCAACTCCTAATAAAAGATAAAGAATGGTAAATAAGATAAAGACCAATATGAACATTGAAATATAACCTACAATCACACCGATAATATTGCGTACCATTAAACACCTCCCGAAATTATTATTAATAAAGAAATGGAAGACTGCTTTATTTCAATTTCGCATTTAAAATCGCAATTAACAACAAAAACGTTCATACCTTTAAATTATTCTTTGTCCGGCAGAAGTTCCCCTTGCTTTGAAAGTAATTACCTCTTTTTCAAATTTTATTTCTTCTTTCTTGCAAGTTGCGTAGAAATAAAATATTTTATTTTTATTATTGATGAGACTAATTAACTAAATCAATAACATTTAAGAGAAGTAAAAAGGATGAGCAAAATCAGAAAAATTATTCTTCCAGAAAATGAAATGCCCGGCCGGTGGTATAATATTCAAGCCGATATGCCGAATCCACTGCTGCCCCCGCTTCACCCCGGAACGAAGCAGCCCATACAACCCGAAGACCTTGCACCACTTTTTCCTATGGAATTAATCAGGCAAGAAGTAACAAAGGAAAGATGGATAGATATTCCCGAAGAAGTTCAGGATATATATAAACAGTGGCGGCCAAGTCCTCTTTACCGAGCTTATAATTTGGAAAAACTTTTAGACACTCCCGCGAAAATTTATTATAAATATGAAGGCGTTAGCCCTGCTGGTTCTCATAAACCAAATACCGCGGTTGCCCAAGCATATTATAATAAAGAAGAAGGTATTAAAAAATTAACAACGGAAACCGGCGCGGGCCAATGGGGCAGCGCGTTAAGTTACGCTTGTCAGCATTTCGGTATTGAGCTTGAGGTTTTTATGGTAAAAATAAGCTATGAACAAAAGCCTTACCGGAAATTAATGATGAATACCTGGGGCGCCAATGTTTTTGCTTCACCTACTGATAAAACGGAAGCGGGAAGGAAAATATTAGCCGAATATCCGGATTCTCCAGGCAGTTTGGGAATAGCTATTTCAGAAGCTGTGGAAAGAGCCGCGAGCCGTGAAGATACAAAATATTCTCTCGGCAGTGTATTAAATCATGTATTAATGCATCAGACTATAATCGGACAAGAAGCAATTAAACAATTCGATATGGTAGGTGATTTTCCCGATATAATTATCGCGCCTTTCGGCGGCGGTTCTAATTTTGCCGGCGTTACCTTTCCTTTTTTGCGTTACAACCTGCAGGAAGGGAAAAAAATTCGCTGTATTGCTATTGAACCTGCTTCATGCCCAAAATTGACAAAAGGTGAATTCAGGTATGATTTCGGCGACTCTGTAGGTTTAACTCCGCTTTTGCCTATGTATACTTTAGGACATACATTTGTTCCGGCTCCTATTCATGCCGGAGGACTAAGGTATCACGGCGCGGGCGCGATTGTAAGTCAGCTTTTAAAAGACAAAATTATTGAAGCGCAAACCGTACAGCAGTTGGAATGTTTTGACGCCGGGGTAAAATTCGCGCGTTCGGAAGGAATTATACCTGCACCGGAAGCCACACATGCTATTGCCGCTGTTTTTAAAGAAGCACAAAAAGCAAAAGAAGAAGGAACGGAAAAAACAATTTTATTTAATTTAAGCGGACACGGTTTCTTCGATATGTCTGCTTATGAAGCCTATTTCAGCGGAAAATTACAAGATCATTTTCTTTCGGAAACGGAACTTCATTCCGGTTTGAAGGAATTAAATCTTCATCCGGTAGAATAATTTAGATAAAATAAAATTTACCCGATTCAGCGGTTCTGTCATTCTTTTCAAAATGGCAAAACCGCTTTTCGTTTTTAAAGAGTTGTAACGGATTTTTCGTTTAGATTAGATGAATCGGAAAATTTCATGAATGGCTGAGACAGAAAACAAAAAGAGTTTATTATTATTACATTCTTATATACCGCCCGAATTTTCCGGCACAAAATCCAAAACAACAGAATTCATACAAAAGCGCTTGCCTGTGGGAGGCGGGCCGTCATCAAAAATATGGCCGAGATGCGCTCCGCATCTCCCGCATAAGACTTCGGTACGAATCATCCCGTATGAAGTATCGCGTTTGTAAATAACACTATTTTCTCGCATCGTTTCAAAAAAACTGGGCCAGCCGCAGCTGCTCTGAAACCATGCGGTGGAACGAAATAAGGCATTACCGCAGGCAGCGCAGTAATAGGTTCCTTTGCCTGTTGAATTAATATATTTCCCGGCATAAGCTCTTTCCGTGGTTTTTTCACGCGCGACTTCATAAACTTCGGGCGGTAAAACTTTTTCCCACACTGAATCGGGTAAATCAAGCTTACTTGTGTCCGTTCTTGAATAATAAGGATTATCCGGATGTAATGTTTCACTCATATCTTTCTTCTCTCCCGCCTTCTCATCTAATTTATTCTGACAACTAACATTAAAAAAAGCTGTTGACAAAATGAGAAATATAAATACTATTTTCATTTTTTTATTTTTAATTAAGCCTTAACTTCAGCAAAGCTATTTATAACAACAAATCAATATTAAAATTATCTTTATTTCATAGTTGTACTCTGTAATAAATGAAGATGTTTCTTTCTTTGTTTTACAAAACAAACAGAAAATTTTGGCACACCAATTTAATATTTTTCCTTATCTTTGAAACCAAATTTGAAAATTATACAAATTCGGGTTTACTATGAATAAATTATCTATTAAAACTGCGGCAATTTTATTAGTGCTTTTCTCTTTTACTATTCTTCATGCTCAAACAGTAAATTTAAAACTTATAGAAACCAGCGATGTTCATGGTTCAATTTTTCCTTACGATTTTAAAAACGACCGCCCTCTTAATTCATCTCTCGCGCAAGTTTATACTTATGCAGAACAGCAGCGGCAAAACAAAAATCAGTCTGTCATTCTTTTGGATAATGGCGATATTCTGCAGGGACAGCCGATTGTTTATTATTATAATTTTGAAGAAACTAATTCAGCGCATGTTTTGGCCGATGTTATGAATTTTATGAAGTACGATGCCGGCACTGTCGGTAACCATGATATTGAACCCGGACATGAAGTTTATGATAGAATAACAAAAGAATTTAATTTCCCGTGGATGGCGGCAAACGCTGTTGATATAAAAACTAAAAAACCTTACTTCAAGCCTTATACAATAATTAATAAAAATGGAGTAAAAGTCGCGGTACTCGGTTTAATCACTCCGGCTATTCCAAATTGGCTGCCGGAAAAAATTTGGAGCGGAATTGAATTTGAGGATATGATTAAATCGGCTAATAAATGGGTTAAAATTATTAAAGAAAAAGAAAATCCGGATTTGCTTGTCGGTTTATTTCATGCCGGAGTAGAATATGATTATAACGGCCAAACTAAAGATATGCCGAAAAATGAAAATGCTTCTAAACTTGTAGCGGAACAAGTACCAGGATTTGATATAATTTTTGTCGGCCACGATCATAAAGGATGGAATTTCTCGGTAAAAGGCCCGGATGGAAAAGATGTTTTAATTTTAGGGACTATAAATGCCGCAAAAACCATTGCGGCGGCAAATATAAAATTGAACTTTGATAAAAAAATAAATAAATGGAAAAAGGATATTTCCGGAGAGATTATTGAGACAAAAAATTATCAGCCGGATCAAAAATTTATCGATAAGTTTTCCGATCAATTTAACGCCGCTAAAAAATTTGTTTCCAAACCCATAGGCACTTTTACAAAAACAATTTCCACAAAGGAATCGATTTTTGGCGATTCACCGTTTGTGGATTTAATTCAAAAAATACAGCTTGATATAACCGGAGCCGATGTTTCCTTTGCCGCGCCTCTTTCTTTTAACGCTGAAATTAAAAAAGGAAAAATTTACGTCCGCGATATGTTTAATCTTTACAAGTATGAAAATCTTCTTTACATAATGAAAATGACCGGGAAGGAAATTAAAGATTATTTAGAATTTTCATACGGTAAATGGTTTAATCAAATGAAAAGTAAAAATGATCATTTACTAAAATTTAAAACGGACGCGGACGGTAAAATAGAATATTCACACAATACACCACAGCTTTCATCAAGTTATTATAATTTTTCATCAGCCGCGGGAATTATTTATGAAGTTAATGTAACTAAACCGGAAGGAGAAAAAATAAAAATTATTTCTATGGCCGACGGTACTCCTTTTGATCTTAATAAAACTTATAAAGTGGCTATGAATTCCTACCGTGGAAACGGCGGAGGCGGCCATTTAACTGCCGGCGCTAAAATTCCCAAAGATGAAATTGCAAAACGTGTTATTAATTCTACCGAGAAAGATCTTCGTTATTATTTAATGAAATGGATTGAAAAACAAAAAACTGTTACTCCTACAGAATTGAATAATTGGAAAGTTGTACCCGAAGAATGGTGGAAAGCAGGTAAAGAAAAAGATTTTACCATCTTATTCCGGAATAAAGGTTAAAAAATATTTTAATCCTTTTATGAAAGGCTGCTGATTTGCGGCCTTCCATTTTTTTTACCCGGTTTTTTGTGAACTAGAAAATTAGTTTACCCTTCATCACTGAACCGCAGCCGCACTTCTTTTAAATTATAACAAAAATAAAAAATGGTAATAATATGAGTTTAACAGAGTATAAAAAGAAGCGGGATTTTAAGGAAACCAGCGAACCGAGCGGCAAGAAAAAATCGAGTAAAAGTAAATTACATTTTGTTATACAGAAACACAGCGCTACAAACCTGCATTACGATTTTCGATTAGAACTTGACGGCGTTTTAAAAAGCTGGGCGGTTCCCAAAGGCCCTTCTCTCGATCCTAAAGTAAAAAGATTAGCAATGATGGTTGAAGATCATCCTTTTGATTATAAAGATTTTGAAGGTGTAATACCTGAAGGAAATTATGGCGCGGGCGAAGTTATAATTTGGGATCAGGGAACTTACCACGCTATAGACGCGGAAGATAAAAATGAAAGTGAGAAAATTTTAAGAAAAGGTCTGGAAAGCGGCGATTTAAAATTTGTTCTTGAAGGTGAAAAATTACAAGGAGAATTTGTACTTGTAAAAATGAAAAACCGCGGTGAAAACCAATGGCTTTTAATAAAACATAAAGATGACTTCACTTCCTCAAAAGATATTCTTAAAGAAGATAAATCGGTTGTTTCCGGCAAAAAGGTTGAGGAATTGGCCGAAGATAAAGAGGTAAAAAAAAAGTAGTTGAAAAAACATCCTTCTCAAAAAATGATCTACAAGACGCTGCCAAAAAGAAAATGCCGCGTAACATCAAACCAATGCTGGCAACTTTAACCAATGAATCTTTCAACGATGATGATTGGTTTTTCGAAATAAAATTAGACGGTTATCGCGCTGTAGCTGAAATTGAAAACAATAATGTTGAACTTTATTCCCGCAATTTAAATTCATTTAATAAATTATTTTCCCCGATAGTTGAATCATTAAAAATGATTAATCATCAGCTCATTCTAGACGGCGAGGTTGTAGTAGTTGATGAAGAAGGTAAATCAAATTTTCAGCTTTTGCAGAATTATCAAAAAACCGGGAAAGGAAAATTGGCCTATTTTGTATTTGATATGCTTTACGCCGATGGGCATGATTTACGGATACTTCCGCTTCTGCAAAGGAAAAAGTTATTAAAGAAGATTCTTCCTGAAATTCCGAATGTAATTTACAGTGATCATATAATCGGTGAAGGCGTGGAATTTTTTAAAATTGCCGGACAGAAAGAACTTGAGGGAATAGTCGCGAAGTATAAAGAGAGCAGATATCAAACCGGTAAAAGAAGCAAAGAATGGCTTAAAATAAAAACTAAATTGCGGCAGGAAGCTGTAATAGGCGGTTTTACTAAACCAAAAGGAAGCAGGAAAAATTTCGGCGCTTTAGTTTTAGGAGTTTATGAAGGAAAAAATTTACGTTATATCGGCCATACCGGCGGCGGTTTTAAAGATATCGAATTAAAGGATTTATATGATAAATTAAAACCGCTGGAAAGAAAAACTTCTCCTTTTAAAGAAGAACCCAAAACTAATACTCCCGTAACTTGGGTGAAACCGGAATTAATTTGTGAAGTAACTTTTTCTGAATGGACAGGAGAAGGAATAATGCGTCATCCTATTTATTTAGGCTTGCGTAAAGATAAAGATCCTAAACAAGTAGTAGAAGAAAAAGCTGATGAAGAAATGCAGCCTAAAAAAGGGAATAAAAAACCGAAGAAAAAATCGGACAAGGAAGTATCTATACAAAAACATAATTTAAAACTTACCAATTTAGATAAAGTATACTGGCCGGATGAAGGCTATACTAAAGGCGATTTAATTGAATATTATAAAAGTGTTTCCAAATTAATACTTCCTTACTTAAAGAACCGGCCGGAATCTCTGCTTCGCCATCCAAACGGCATAAACAGTAAAGGTTTCTTTCAAAAAGATATGGATTCGCTTCCCCCAGATTGGGTTGATACAAAGAAAATTTATTCCGAGTCGAATGATAAAGACATTAATTATTTTTTATGCAATGATGAAGCATCATTAATTTATTTAGCTAATCTTGGCTGTATTGAAATTAATCCTTGGTTTTCACGCGTAGGTAGTCTTACAAATCCTGATTATACAGTTATTGATCTTGATCCTGAGGATATTTCATTTGATAAAGTTGTTGAAACAGCGTTAGCGGTAAAAAAAGTTTTAGATAAAGCCGGCGCTAAAAGTTTTATTAAAACTTCGGGCGCAACGGGAATGCATATTTACATTCCGCTCGGCGCGAAATATGATTTTGATGTAGCGAAAGATTTTGCGCATTTAATAGGAACGATAGTAAATAATGAAATCCCCGATTTTACAAGCCTGGAAAGAAGCCCTTCAAAACGACAGAAAAAAGTATATTTAGATTATCTTCAAAATAGAAAAGGACAAACATTAGCCGCGCCGTACAGCGTTAGGCCGCGCCCAAAAGCACCGGTTTCTACTCCTTTAAAATGGGAAGAAGTAAAAGTTGGGTTAGATCCTACGCAATTTACTATCAAAACTATTCATAAAAGATTAGATAAAACGGGCGATCTTTTTGAGGGAATTCTTGGTGAAGGAATAAATATTGAAGAATGTATAAAAAATTTGGGAGGAAAATAATTGAAGGAAAGCCGATCAAAAATAATCACCTGGCTGAATATTACCGGCATTCTTTTATTTATTTTATCGATTGCAGGCGCTTTTTTATTTTATTTTCTGTTAAATGTCCGGCTTTGGATTGTTCTGCTTTTCCCCGCAGCCGGAATCATCATACTTTTTTTGTTCTTCTCTTTGGCAGCGAATTTAAAAGTTCTGGATGAGATAAAAATTATATTATACAATATTTCAAAAAATATAAAATGATTATTCCTTTGTTGTTACAGGCTCTTTGCTAATTAAATATCGTTTAATTTTTTGAGTTGTAGTCTTCTCAAATTCCTGTTCTCTAATATAAAATTTCTTAATCCGCTTATATATTTGAAGTTCTTTATTCACTTCGTCAACAGCCTTCCGCATCAGCTCCTGGGCTAATTCGGTTGTTACCTGAACATTATTTTTATCGGCGTAATTAATTAATTCTTCGGCATTAATTACAATTTGCGCGGAAATAACTTCATCATGTTTTGCGTCTTTTTCCCCGTATACAAATGATTCGAGAACAAGCGGATTCCTATTAAGTATATCTTCTATTTCTTCGGGAAAAACATTTTCCCCGGTGCGAGAAATTATCACATTCTTTTTTCGCCCGTTAATATGAAGAAATCCGTCTTCATCAAATGATCCTAAATCACCGGTTACTAACCAGCCGTTTTCAAAAGCTTCGTTAGTTAATTTTTCATTCTTATAGTATCCGATCATTACACTCGGGCCTTTAGCATAAATCTCTCCCACACCGTCGGAGGAAGGATTATTAATTTTTAACTCAATGTTCGGCAGCGGCAAACCGGCGGCGTTATCTTTAAAATTATCCAGCCGATTTAAAGCAAGAATCGGTGAAGTTTCGGTTAGCCCGTATCCTTGTACAAAATTAAATCCGAATTCTCTTAAACCTTTTGCTACTTTGGGATCCGGAGCGGCGCCGCCCGCAATAAACAATCTTATATTTCCGCCGAATTTTTCATGCAGTTCCTTAAATATTTTTCTCTTCGCGCCGGATCTTCCGATTACATTGGAAGTTTTAATAAGCAGCGGGACTATTTTTGATTTCACTTTATCATCGGATATAGATTTCATAATTCTTTTGTACATCTTATCGTAAAGCAGCGGAACCGCTAACAGGATTGTAGCTTTAACTTTTTGTAAATCTTCTGTTATAGTTTTTAAGGAACGCGCGTAATGAACGGAAGAGCCGCAATAGAGGGGGCAAAGCATTCCGCAAGTACATTCGTATGTATGATGAATAGGAAGAACGGAAAGAAATTTATCATCCGATTTTATATTTATCATTCGTGTCATATTCATCAAATTTGAAGCGAGATTTTTTTGCGATAAAACAACTCCTTTTGCCCTTCCTATTGAACCGGAGGTAAATATTATTTTCGCCATTTCTTCCGGATTTATTGCCGGAAGTTTATCCGCAGGAAACAGTTCAACCGAGTTTATCATTTCAACCATGGATAAAAATTTATCATCCCCGTTTTTTTTATCCATATTAATATAATGCGCTATTTTTTTTAGCGCCCTTTTTTGTTCTATCAGCATATCGTTGTATGAACTAGAAAAAATAATTGTTTCCGCGTCTGACTCATGAAGTATATTTAATATTTCATTTGTATTTAAATTTTTATCGATAGGAACCACAACATAATTAAAGACAAGACAAGTTAAATACGCGATACTCCATTGTACCCGGTTTTCACTGATTACCGCAATGTGAGCGCGCTCTTTTATACCCAAAGTTTTAAGCGCGTTTCCGAATCGAAGTACATTTTCTAAAAGCTGATGGTATGTAACCCTGGATATAGGAGTTTGATTAAGATCTTCCAAGGCAAGTTTGTGCGCGTATTTTTCAGCCGATTGCAGAAGCATATCCTGTATGGAATTTATTTGAGGAACTTTGAAAAGCTGTAATTTTTTTTTCATTCTGTTTCCTATCGATTTCTTTCTAAATCAATTTTTCGATAAAACTAAAATAAATATTTGTTTCTAAAAGCTTCAAAAATATAAAAGCTAATCTAACTTTTATTCTTCAATTTTTCTGTCCTGATATGCGGCAGCAAAAGATATTTTTTCAAAAGTAAATAAAATTATTCCTTCTGAAATAACAACTTGAATATAAGAATAAGAATTGAAGAAATAATTATTTTTCACTCAAACTGAAGATAATTTTGATTCTTTTTATTTATAAAAAATCCGATAACTAAATGATAAAGGGCAAAAAGTTCCAGGGCAAAAGGGAAATAACCAATGTAGCCCGGAAGCGGCATTTCAAATAAACGCGGCAGATTATTTACCATGGGAAGATAATAAATCCATTTTGGATAACTGTAAAAATTCCACATTTCCCAGAAGAAAGCTGTAATTAAACAACCGGCGAATAATGAAATAACCGGTTTCCAGTTTCCCTCGGAAGTAAAACTTAAAATCGTCTTATTATTAAACCAAAAGTTTAACGGCTCAACTATCAAATAAATTGAAAGCCAAACAAACGGATAAAAATGTTTCGGGAAAATTAATATCAGCAGTAGCAGAAGAATGCCTGCCGCTAAAAAAATTAAATTATTCTTCTTGTTGTTTAAAATAACCGGACCTTTATTTAATCTTTTTAACCAACTAAAAGTAGAAGTAAATTCCGCGGTTCCGAATACCGCCGGCATAACAGTTGAAAAACTTAATGAGGCTAATAGGAAAAATTGGAAATCTGTAAAATACTGTTTGCCTACGTAAAACCAATTATGTGTTACCTGGTTTATCAATTCAAAAAGCCACCAGCAAGGTGCGGAGATAAAAAATAGTCCTATGTAAATTTTATAATTTCTTTTTAAAAGTGATGTTCCTTTTCGTTTATAAACTAAACCATCAATAAAAAGAGAATAACCCAACCAAAGGAAAAAGAATCCCCAATGAGTTCTTAACCCTGTTAACAGCCAATTAAGCGGCCAAAAAACAGCTATTAATAAAAGACCAAAATAACCGAATAGATGAATTTTATTGTTAATCATAATAAAAAGAAAACTGTAAACGCGTTAGGTTTTTAGCATAATCGTAGATTGATAATAATTACATTAAGTAAAATATCACAAATACTTGTATTATAATTTACTAAATAAAGATTTGTAAAGATGATAAAGAGAAGACGAATGTCTATTAGCATCGATGATAAGAAATTTAAAAGTTTAGTTCAAAACTCCCATGATGTAATTTCACTTTTAGATAAGGACGGAACTGTATTATATGTTAGCCCTGCTATTCAACGCATGTTAAAATATTCTCCTCAAGAAATGGTCGGGCAAAGCGCTTTCGAATATTTGCACATCGATGAACTTGAACATGTATTAGAACTTTTTGAAAAATTGCTGATGAACCCCGGCGGATCCGTTACAATGGAATTACGTACTATGACTAAGGATAATCAGAATTGCTGGATTGAAGCTGTAGCAACTAATTTATTAGATGACCCTAATATCGGGGCGATTGTAGTAAATTATCGCGATATAAATGAACGGAAACTGATACAAGAAGAATTAAAACAAAGCGAAGAAAAGTTTAGGACATCCGTGGAAAATATGCTTGATGCTTTCGCGATTCTAATTGCGGTAAGAAATTCAGAAGATAAAATTGTAGATTTCATTTTTGATTATGTAAATAACGCCGGATTGGCTCAAAAATATTTAGGTACAAAAAATTTTCTGGGGAAAAATTTATCCGATATTCCGCTGCCGAAATTAGGCGAAAATCTTTTTGATAAATTTAAAGATGTAGTTCTAACCGGTGTTCCTTATGTTAATTACAATTTTAAGTATTATCAATCGTCCGGAAGAAATGATTGCCGTATTATTGAAATATCTGCTTCAAAACTGGGGAACGGAATAACAATTTCTTGGCGGGATGTAACAGAGAAGCAATTAATCGAACAAAGATTAATCGATTCCGAAGCAAGGTACAGAGCACTTGCTAAAAATTTTCCTAACGGAATTGTAGCTTTATTCGATAAAGATTTAAAATACATTCTGGTTGACGGGAAAGGACAAAGCCCAATCTTCAATAAAGAAAACATGGAAGGGAAATCTATATTTGAATTATACTCAAGCGGCGAAACTGAAAAATTAATAAATTATTATAAGGCTGTATTTGAAGGTATACAAAGCAGGTTTGAAATAGAGTTTAGAGAAAAATATTTTGATGTTCATTTAATTCCCATTAAAAATGAAACTAACGAAATTTCAGCCGGAATGGCCATGACACAAGATGTTACTAAACGAAAAACAATCGAAAAAAATCTTACCCAATTGAACAGGGATAAGGATAAATTCATCTCTATAATTTCGCATGATTTGCGCAGTCCTTTCTCTTCACTTCTAGGTATTTCCGAAACACTCGCGAATAACTCGGAAGAATTATCGCAAAGCGAAATAAAAGAATTGGCATCCGGAATTAACAATTCATCAAAAACAGTATTTAGACTTCTGGAGAACTTGCTACAATGGTCACGTATGAAACACGGTACAATAAAATTTTCGCCCGGACTGATTTTTATGGACAAAATAATTCGTGAGGTTTTAGTTTTATTTCATTCCAATCTTCAGAATAAGAATATTACCATAAAACCGGTAATTGAAGAAGGTTTATTTGCTTACGCCGATGATCATATGATAAAACTTGTAATCCGAAATTTACTTTCTAACGCGATTAAATTTTCTTTTAAAAATTCATCCATAGAAATAAAAGCATTTAAAAAAGAGAATAAGATTAATTTTCAGATTAAAGATTACGGTATCGGGATGGATGAAAAAACGCTTCAAAAATTATTTAAAATAGATGAACTTGTAAGTTCCTACGGAACCGAGCATGAATCCGGGAGCGGCTTAGGTTTACTTCTTTGTAAAGAATTTATCGAAAAAAATAACGGCGTTTTGTTTATAGAAAGTAAAAAAGGGGAAGGCAGTAAAATTTCTTTTTTTATTCCCTCATTTGATGGTTGATTTCATGTTTTCTTTTATTCAAAATATTTGAAGGCTTTTGCCTAAATAAAGACAAAAACCTTCAAGTTTAATTATTTATATTAAGCGCTTTTCTTTCCTAAAGACATAAATACTATTCCCAATAAAAGAATAACTCCGGTTATAATTAAGGGAGCAATATTTCCTTGACTAACAGTAATATTTAATCCTAAAAAGCTGGCGCTTTCTGTTTGATTTGCGTAATTAATACCTGTTATAATTACTCCTATTGCGCCTGCTACGGTTAAAATAACTCCTAAAATTTTCATTCTTATTTCCTTCATTTTGAATAATAACATTAAAAGGATAATAAGAATGAATGGGAAAAAATGTATTTACATCAACATGGTGATATCAATAACATTATTCACTGAAACAAGAGTTTTAATTTATAAGGGGAGCGGTAATATTATCTATAACAGAAAGAATATTCTCAGAGAACCGGGATTTGGGAATAAATCCCTTTATTGAGTTTATTGAGGATAAATTGGGAATCTGGTATTCTTCATAACTTGTTACCATCACAATTTTAGCTTTTTCAGAAATATTGGCAATTTCTACGGCTACTTCAACTCCCGACATATCCGGCAGATTATAATCTAATAAAATTACATCAGGATGAATTTTAGAAACTTCGGAAATTGCTTCCGCCCCATTTTTAACTCCCTCTATTTTATAATCTGTATTCAATTCTAAAAAAAGAGTTGCTGTTTCTAGAAACGATGAATTATCGTCAACTATTAATATTTTCATTTATATGCGCTTTTTTCCTCAGATGTTATAAATTAAAATAAAAGAATTATTTAACATGTAACAACTATTATATATCTTTTGTCATATTTAAACTACAAACTAGAAGCTATACTTATACTTCTAATATTTTTCGGTTATTTTAGAAAGAGGGGAAAAACAAATTTTATAGTTTTACTTTTAACCATTTTTAAAAAGAATATTTTATGAACTGCTTAAAGAAATTCCTTCCGTTTTTTATACTTACAGTTTTTACGGTTACAATTTTATTTTTAATCGGCTGCGGCGGCAATAAAAAAAATGATTCCGCTTATGTTAAAGAGATAAAGCAATGGCATAAACAGAGAATTGAGAACCTGAAGAAGGAAAACGGCTGGCTGAATTTAGCGGGATTATATTGGTTAAAAGCCGGCGAAAACAGATTCGGTTCCGGGAAGGATAATGATATTATTTTTCCTCCTAACGCGCCTTCGCATATAGGTGTTATTTCGTTAAAAGATAGTTCCGTTTTTTTTGAGGTAATTCCGGGCGCGAATGTTAAAAGAGACGGGACAAAGGTAGATAAAGAAATTGAACTTAAAAATGATACTGAAGAGAAACCGACTGTTTTAGAGGTTGATTCTTTAAGATGGTATATAATTAAAAGGGGAAATAAATACGGAATTCGCCTTCGTGAATTAAACGCACCGCTGTTAAAAAATTTTAAAGGTATAGAAACTTTCCCTATAGATTCAACATGGAAAATAAACGCCGAATATGAAGCATATAATCCCCCTAAAAAAATTACTATTCCTACAATAATCGGAACCGTTGAAGAAGAAAAATCGCCGGGCGCGTTAGTTTTTGAAAAGAACGGTAAAAAATATAAACTCGATGTAATCGATGAAGGAGATTCTTTCTTTATAATTTTTGCGGATGAAACTAGCGGCGACGATACTTACGGAGCAGGAAGATTTATTTATACGGATAAGCCGGATTCGAATAATATTGTTCTTTTAGATTTTAACAAAGCGTATAATCCTCCCTGCGCGTTCACTAAATACGCTACTTGCCCTCTGCCGCCTAAGCAAAATTATCTTCATTTAAAAATTACTGCCGGAGAAAAAAAATACGCTGAAGGTCATTAAAATTATTCTGCGAATATTGAGAAATAGGGAATTATAAAGTTCTTGTTTCTTTTATTGTTTCCTTTTAAGTTTTTCAGCGTCACTTTTGCGGTACTTTATTAGAATCTAAAGAGACAGTCGCAAAAGTCTTATTTATCTGTATTAATAGGACTTTTGGGGAAGCCTCTTTAAGTAGATCTATTCTCTTAAAATAATTGAAGGGATAGTGATAGCCGGTTATGGAATAGTTTTTATAGGTACCGGTAAAAAATTTATTTTTATAATATTTATAAAAGAGGGCTTACTATGGCAGAAACTCTTCTTAGAAAGGAATTAAAATTTCCCATCGGTGAATTTACTTTACCCGAAGATATATCTGATGAATTTGTTAATTCAAGTATTACTGAAATTGAACTGGTTCCCCGGCGGTTGAAAGAATCAATCTTTAATTTAACTGATTCTCAGTTAAATACACCGCTTCGCGAAGGCGAGCGTACAATAAAACAAATAATTCATCACCTGCCGGATAATCATATAAACGCTTACGTAAGGATGAAAATTTCTTTAATCGATGAAGATCCCTTTTTAAATGCTTTTGAAGAATCAAAATGGGCGGAACTTTGCGGGAATTTTAATTCTCCCACTTTTATTTCGCTGGATTTGTTGACGAATTTACACGCGAGATGGACGATTTTTTTAAAGCAGCTAACTCATCCGCAGCTTCAAATGAAATTTTTTCTCCCGCAATTCGGACTTATTGAAGCAGGTAAAGCTATCGCTTTTTATGCTTGGCACGGGAAACATCATCTTGCTCAAATAAATAATATTCGTGAGGTAAAAGGCTGGTAAAATAATTCGGCTTCAAAATTATTTTATATTGTTTTTTTTGAAGCCGATTTCTATTACTTCTTCAGTTTATCTTTAAAGACCTTTTCAAATTTTTCAAGTTTCGGCGCGATTACAAAACTGCAATAACCTTGGCTTGGATTATTATTATAATAGTTCTGATGATAATCTTCAGCTTTATAAAAATTTCTGTACGGAGAAATTTCAGTAACAATAGGATCTTTAAAAGCGCCGGATTTGTTTAATTCATCTTTATAATGTTCCGCTTTTTTCTTTTGTTCTTCATTATGATAAAATATTACCGATCTATATTGAGTTCCTACATCGGCGCCTTGCCTGTTTAATGTTGTTGGATCGTGAGTCCGCCAAAATACTTTAAGCAGTTCATCATATGAAATGATTGACGGATCATAAGTAAACTGAATTACTTCGGCATGGCCTGTTGTTCCTGAACAAACCTGCTGATAGGAGGGATTTTTAACATCACCGCCCGAATATCCTGACACTACGGAGTGTACTCCTTTCAGTCTTTGAAAAACCGCTTCACTGCACCAAAAACATCCTTCGCCAAAAGTCGCTGTATCTAAAATTGCTGTTTCACCGGATTGCATAATATGTTTCTCGCTTGTTATTCTTTTAGTTTTTGTTTTATTGCTGCTAAAAATAAAAATTCCGCCTATAACTATTGCCGCCGCTATTATTGTTATACTTTTCATTCCTTAACCTTTATATTAATGTTATAACATATTTAATTATGCAATAGTTCAAATTCTTAACAAAATAATAACAAAAATATAAATTCTTTAAAGGCAAATATTATGAACCCGTATAATTACATCTTAATTAGTGATTTTAAATTTCTCTTCCCCTTCTAATTTTTTACCCATATATTTTTCATACATTTCTAAATATTTTTTATGAAGATTTTCCGGCAGAACTTTATCATTTACCTTCATTTCTTTCTGACTCAGAGAAAGTTCTAAATCATCGTCTTTATCGGATAAATAATTATCCTTAACTAATTCTTTTCGAGTTTCCTCAGCAAAGATTTTAATTTTTTTAAGGCCTTTATTCATATCTTTTAAATTAACTTTCATGTCCTGCAGTTTTTCTTTCAGTTCCTTCATCGATTCTTTAAATTCGGGCATATCCTCTAAATCAGCGAGACCTTCTTTAAGATCTTCGGCGGCTTCTTTCAGATCATCGGCTAATTCATCTTCATTTATATTAAGATAAATGCTGTCTCTATTAATTTTTAAATGCCTTAGATTTTTCTTCAATTCTTTCATCTTTTCTTTAAGATCAGCAGCGTTAAATTTTAAAGTAATATTTAGATCTTTTAATTTTTCCATATTTTCCGAAAAATCCTTCATATCAAATTTAAAATTTTGGGAAAAATTCCGGAAAGTGGAATCCGGTAAATTAAAATGAAATTTATGCATTCGTTTCAGCGCTTTAATTCCATTCGCTATCCCGGCGGAATCAATTTTAATTTTATTTAAATTTACAACTAATCCGTTATGATTATCATTAACATCATTAAGCTTCGAATAAATTTTATCTTTGTAAATTGTAATTTGATTATCGGGAATTTTCTCACCGTTTATATAAACCGAACTAATCTCATTTTCAGTAAAGTAAGCTTTAATTTCATTCCCGGTTGAATCATCGTAAAAAGAGAAGCTAACTCCTTTCTTTTCGGCTGATGAATCTTCTTTCGTCATTTCACTGTTTGAGGAACAGGCGCCAAACGCAAAAACTGACATAAATAATAAAACGAAAGGCAGTATATACTTTCGCTGCTCATAATTGTAATAATTCAGCATAACAAACTCCTTATTTATATTAAAAATAATTAAACCTCTTGGGCCTTATCTTTTATTATGACGTTATATAAATAAAAGAGTTTGATAACTTTTAGTTGTTTGGGAAGGGCGTGCGTTTTTTAAGATAGGCGGAATTTTTTAGTGATTGATTAATCTAAAAATACAAAATTGTATAAGCTGCCCCCGAAACTTCTCAATTAAAAAGTTTAATTAGACTAAAAATATTTTGCCGTTCTTATTATTTTTTTGTCATACCTTCTAAAGCTATAATGTACTCTTTTGTATCCGAATTATATGAGATACTATATTTTGTAGGATATGACACTCCGGTTTTAGGGTAAGTCTGCGGCTGCTTAATATTAATAGTGGAATTCGGTTGAGTTTCTAAATATGCCGCTGTAACCATTGGCCCCATAAAAGTCATTTTACCGTGATAGTAACCGTAAACAAAAGTTTTATCGAATAAAAGTCCATGAAATTCATTAGAAGTAGTATCAACCCAATGAACTCCCAAATTTGGAACTACATTATATGTTGAAATATAATTTTGGGGGACAAGCTCGGGAGCGACAGGAATAGAATCCTTACCGCCATTTATCTGGTCCCGCTCATCAGAAGTAGCTATGAAAAAATTAAAATCGAAATGAGGCTGGCCGTACAAGGAATCAGGTTCGTGCCCATTTGGAAACCATGTTACATCAATATTTTTAAATGCGGTTTCCATAGCTTGTTGAGGTAAAACAAATTGGTAGACTTGGTCGTAATCCGGAATTCCTTTTAACGCCGAATCTTTTACCGAAAGTCCCATCGACATTGTTATTCCATTATCATCTAGCCTAGCCCAAGATCTTATCGTTCCCTGGCCTACATTTTTAGTTTCTCCGTAATAAGTGCCGGCTTGGGAATTTGAGGCGGGGTTGCTGTCGTCTTTCTTGCATCCTACAATGCTTAGAAGCATAAAGCCCAAAAACAAATAATAAATTTTTCTTCTCATAATAGCTCCTTCGCATATTTAATAAATAATACAATGGAATTATTCTTTTAATCTTTCCTCAAAAAAAAAGAATTCAAACTCATTTTTAAGAAGATTTTCAGAATTTTAGTATGGAAGAATATTCTTATAATAATATGGGTGCTATTTGGTTGAAAATCAATGTAAAGTTATTATCTCTAATAAAAAGAACTTTGGTGGAAGTTATTTCAAAACCGGGAAGACTTCTTTTAACGCTTCAAGAATTAATTGGACGGCGATAGCAGCTATTATAAGGCCGAAAATTCTTGTGAAAATAGTAAAAACCATTTCATCCAATTTTTTAGAAAACCAGCTGGAAGCGGCAAAGAAAAAGAATAATACCGCAAGTGTAATAAATACAATTACGGAAAGCGCCGCGTAATCCATTACAGAATTAGCTTTATTCCCATAGATTAATACAGTGGTAAGAGAGCCGGGTCCGGCAATCATTGGAACGGCTAACGGAACTATGATTTTTCTAAATCTTTGTTTAGCGATAAAAAAAGGAGAGCCGTCTTCTTCATCACGCTGTTTTAATTTACTCTCTTCTCCGCCAATCATATTTATACCGGTAAGCAGGAGAAGAATTCCCCCGGCCACTTGAAATGAGGGAAGATCAATCCCAAATAAATTAAGTAACTGTGTTCCTGAAAGAAGAAAAATTAATAGAATTATCAACCCCGTACCGGTAACCAAAAAGGCAACCCTAATTTGGATATTTCCTTCTTCATCGCCGGCTAATTCATTCCAAAGAGGGATAATTCCAATGGGATTAAGAATTGCTAACATCGCCAATATAAAATTACTAACTAAATCCCAATTCATATTTTTAAATTAGATACAAAAATAAATTTCTCAAATGATAATGTGCACTCTTATACTGCTTCCTTCCGTTTAATGTTTTTCAATTTTCTTAAAGACAGTGTAATTAAAGTATAAAAATGGCACCCGACACATATCGCGAATAAGCCTTCCAATAAAGAGCAGAAAATCAGCAGTAAAGCAACCGAAAAGGCAAATGCAGCGCTGCCAAACGCAAGTGAAATTCCAATGATAAATGAAAAGCTCATACCGAGCGCGGCCGCGAATTTTTTAGGAGCCGCGTCAATAGGAATATTTTTTAGTTTCAGAAATTCTGAAATACTTTTAGCTAATAATCGAATTAAACTGTACTTACCTTTGCTGAAGGCTCTTAACGCGAAATCACCTGAAACTAAAAATAATAGTATGGATGATTTTAAAATTAAACCTATAATTATTGACGCGGTTACAATAAACGCCGCTGTTCTAATTAAATTTTCATCCGCTTTCTCAGTCGAAATTGGGCAAGTTACATTCCCGTTTCTCATTTATTCTCCTTCTGTTCTATTTAAAAATAAAAAAGCCCTTGTATGAAGGGCTTTTTGTAAAATTTATCTTATTTTAAATAATATTTAGACGATGTCCTCCATAAGCGGGATTTTAATAAAGCAACAACACATCATCATTATATTATTTTTATTTATCATTTTACTTTGTATTGTAAATTTTGATCTAAATATATTAAATATTTTTTTAGTTCAAAGTGATTTGAAATTTTATACTATTTAAATTAAAAATTTTATTTCCATCATTTCTCTTTTTCCATTTTCGTTTCTTGAATATCTTCGTCCGTGTATTTTTCAATTTCCATTTGAGAAGAAATGAAAGGTAATTTTGGCGCTAAAAAATAACCGGTTAAACTCGCAAAAAGAATGGGAATGATATAATTAAATCCTGTTAACGTAGAAAGAAGTATCGCGGTACTCATCGGAGTACGGGTAACACACGCGTTTACCGCCGCCATGCAGCTAATAACAGTTAATGAAAGGCTTATTACGGGGAAAATATAATGAAGAATTAAACCTAAAGTAGTCCCGACAAAAAATAAAGGAATTATAAATCCTCCCCTCCATCCTGAAGTAACAGTTACGGCAATAGCTATTATTTTAAAAGCAAGAATTGCTAAAAGTATTTTAACAGATAGGTTACCTGTTAAAAGTTCATTTAGTTCACGATGCCCGAAATATCTTGTTAGCGGGAAATAAAAAGAAATTATTCCGAGAATTAGTCCGCCGATTAAAGTTTTAAAATAAATGGGCAGTTTACTTTTTTCAAAAGCTGATTTAAAAAATTTAGTACAATAGATAAAAACCCAGCCTACAATAGCCGCCAGTATAGCGAATAATACGGCGTAGCCAAAATCAAAAATGCTGCCGTATTCATACGTAGGCAGAAACCAAATTGGGCCTAACCCTAGATGAATTATTAGCGCGAAAACAATATAACTAAAACTACTTGCAACTAAAGCGGGAATGACGGCTTTGTAATATTCAACGGCATGTTTATAATGTAGTATCTCAACCGAAAAAAGACTTCCACCCAAAGGCGCTCCGAATAACGCGGTAAATCCGGCAGCCATTCCCGCGATACTTAATGATCTTAATCGTTCTCCTTTTAAACGAAAAATCTTCCCAAGCCAGCTTCCCAAAGAACCGGTAACTTGAATTAATGGAGCTTCGGGGCCCAAGCTTCCGCCTGAAGCAACACAAATTAAGGACGATAAAATCATTGAGGGGTTATTCTTCGGATCAAGACGGCCTTTATTAAATCTTATATTGTTAACAATTAAATCTATTTCGCCGGGATCACCAATAAAATGGATAATTAGTCCGGCGGATAAACCGGCAATAGCCATTACGGGAATAACCAGCCAACCTTGTAAAAAGGCAATTTCATCCGTTAAAAATTCAAGTACTACCCAATAGAGGCCGGCAACTATTCCTCCGAAAAGTCCAAGAAAAGCCCAAAGAATAAATGACCTGCTGATTAAAAAGGGATTAAATTTTATCGGCTGATCAAGAATGTTTAAATATCTTATTAACTTCCGGCGCTTCCTTATTTGCAAAATATTTCTTTCAAATCATTAAAGTTATCTTGAAGTATAAATTTGTTATTCCGTTGTAAATATAATTCATCCGCTTCAACATTCGTAAAATACGCCGTTAACGGTTTTTAATTTTATTTGGAAAATTCAAAAATATCTTAAATAACTTATACGATCAAGAAAAAATAGTTAATAAAAACACGCTTTATAATTTAAGATTAGCGGATATTTGTCCGTAAGTTTTGAAAAAAAATATATCTTTCTACGAGATCAAGTCTTTCTTTTTTCGTTAATAATTCTTCCATTATCTCTTCATTTTCATAAATACTTCTCTATAGATTAAAACTAAAGACACGATTATTAAGAACCACCGACTTAATTAAGTCAGGGAATTATCCTTATCGAAAAACACCTCCCGCAAAAAATTAAACAGTTATTGTCTTTTCAATTAAAACACGCCATTCCTTTGGCCCTTCCGCAAGATAAATCCAGTGAAATTTTCCATTAACTTTATTCATCATAGAATAATAGATTTTTTTGGGATCAAAATTAGTTTTTAATGTAAACGCTTCCCCTACTTTTAATATTTTATAAGTGTAATAAATTGTATTACCGTTACACTTTTTAGAATTGCAGTTGATAGTCATATTACTACTCATTAGTATACCTCTCGTAGTTTTGGGAATATTTATTTTTTTTGCTCCTATGTTATAGAACTCCCGCTTTCTTTTTCTAAATAAGCAAATATTATTTTCTTATAATTTTCTGTTTCCAATCATAGAAATATGGCCGGTGCGGGGCAATGACTTAAGTCAGCGGAGCTTTATTATTAATCGGTTGATATATTTAAATGGAAGGTGAATAAAAGAATTTAAAAGCCGACCCGTTATTCGGCCAGACGCTTTAAATTCTTAAAATCTCTAATAAAAACTGTGCGGCCATGCGTTCGTATTATTTTGCCGTCTTTTAATTTTTTTATGGCGCGGGATATTGTTTCCGGTATTGTGCCTAAATAAGCGGCTAAAGTTGGGTTTGATAAAGGAATTTTATAAAAAGGTTCCGGAAGATTTTGCGTCCCCGATTCCTCAATCCCTCTTAAAATATAATCGGCCAGCCTATTTACAACTTCTTTAAGCGATAAATCTTCCGCTTTTACCGTAATGGATTTTAGTCTTTTAGCAAAACCGGACATTATCTTAAAACTTAACTTGGGGTTATCTTCCAACAATTTTAAAAATTCAGTCTTCGGCACAAAAAGCAGTTTGGCGTCTTCAATTACTTGTACACTGGCGGGACATTCGCCTCCGGTAAATAATGGAACATCTCCGAATAGATGAGGTTTTGCAAGTAGATGAAGAATGTATTCTTTACCGTGCGGTGATGTTTTGAAAATTTTTACTAAGCCTTTTAAAACTATAAATATTCCCTTAAACTCATCCCCTTCATGGAATACATAGTCATTTTTCTTATAATTTAAAATTTTGCTTAAAGCCGTAATTTTTCTTAACTCATCAACATTCAGTTCTGAGAAAAGTGGAATATCTTGTAGAATCATACTCTAAAACTAAAGTTTTTCAAAAACAAAAGAAATTTACAATTAATTATCCTTAAAATATTTCTTATATGTTCTCGATTTTAAATGATTGAGGAGGCTTATTAAATATTTGTTAGAATTAGGGATAAGATTAATTTAATCGTAATCTATTCCTAAAAATACCTTTATCGTTTTTACTTCTCAAATTAAATATTATCTTATTATATAATTTTACCCACAGACTTAAAAGCTACCGGAGATGAATTGAAAAATCTTACTTCAATTATAATAACTATTTTATTCTGTTCCTTTTTTACTCAAGCACAGCCGACTTGGAAAGCTCTGCCTTCCGCTCCCACTACTTCCAGGCACGATGACGGTTTTTTTATAAATGATAATTTAGGCTGGGTAGTTGGAAGAGGCAGAATATGGAAAACTTCCGACGGCGGTGACTCTTGGATAAAACAGTTTGACAGCGGAACTATTTATTTTCGCTCTATCGGATTTTTAGATTCACTTACCGGTGTAGCGGGAAATTTAGGAACTAATGAATTCGGGGGACAAACTGATACCAACCTTATTTTTAGAACTGTGGACGGCGGTGAAAATTGGCTTCCGGTTAATAATTTTATCGGGCCGAAACCAAGAGGAATTTGCGGACTTAATGTAATTAACGATTCTATAATTGTCGGTGTCGGCAGAGTAAGAGGGCCGGTTTATTTTTTGAAAAGCACTGATAAAGGCGCAACCTGGCTAACAAAAGATATGAGCAATTATGCCAATGATTTAATGGATATTTATTTTACTTCGCCCGATACCGGATTTGTTGTAGGAGGAAACGGGCCCTTAAATGAGTCTTCAAACGGAATTATTCTTCATACTGAAGACGGCGGCGAAACTTGGACAAATATTTTTACTTCTTCTCAGACAGGTGAGTGGTGCTGGAAAATTAATTTCCCTAACAGAACTACCGGTTATGCTTCGCTGCAAAGAGATACGGGAACAGTTGTGAATTTTGTTAAAACTACTGATGGCGGTAAAACATGGAATGAAAATCTGTTAAAACCTTACCGATATTATGTACAGGGAATCGGCTTTATAAATGATTCTGTTGGCTGGGCAGGCGGAAACAGCAGTTTTACTACGCTGGAAACTACAGACGGCGGTAACTCCTGGCACGACGCAAATTTTGGTTACCGCGTAAATAGAATTAGAAAAATAAATGATTCGGTTGCCTATGCTATGGGACAAACAATTTATAAATATAAGAACTGGACTCCCGCAACAGCAGTTTCCGATGCTAAAATTTCTCCCGCCGATTTTAATCTAAAACAAAATTATCCGAATCCTTTTAATCCTACAACCACAATAGAATTTTCTATTCCGGCGCGAATAAAAAATAACGCGCTTGTTTTAATAAAGGTTTACGATTCAATCGGCAGGCTCGTTAGAACTATTTTTGATGAAGTAAAAGAGCCGGGAAATTATAAAGTTCTGTTTAACGCTGAAGGATTATCCACCGGAGTTTATTTTTATGAATTAATAACGGAAGATTTAAAAGTTACCAGGAAGATGATTTATTTGAAATAAAGACGAACAAAATATATCCGTGAGTTAATTCTTAAAGCAGAAAAAACTAATAAAGCTTTACTCGCTGCTCCTGGCATCGCTGCCATGATCTTTCAGCTGGGCATCGAACCATTCATGTAACGCGTTTACAACCTCAGGATCTTTTGAAGAAAAAATTAGTTTTGCTCCTGCCGGTACCTCGGAATAATTTACGCTGTATTTCCCTGCTGATTCCGTTAATTTTTTTAAACCCGGCATATTTGTACCATGTAGTGTTTTAGGATCTTTAAAATCGGCGTCGGTAAATAAATCTTTTTCATGTTTCAGATGTTTTCTTATAAGTTCAGTTTGCATAGTGTCATTCACTTCTTTTACCTTAACCATAAGAACGCCGCCGCTGTCATTTTTAATAAAATAATGGGTTACTTTATTCATATCAAAAGGCATTACCATATGGCTTTCGGAATGAATCATATGCTGCCTATGTATAAGAGTTGAATCATTCATTTCATGATTCTGTTTATGTTCCTTTTCTTGCGCGGATAAATTTACCGCAAAAAATAAGAACAGAAAAAGAAACGCGCGAATCAGAATATTAAAACCCCCGCTAAAGAAATGCCTGTTTTCCATTAAATAACTCCCGATATTTTTTTATAATATACAAATCTAAATCAAAACTTAATATTTTGAAGTGATTCTACCGGCTTAAGGGATTCTGATAAATGTTTTTAATAGGCGTAAAACGACTTCAGAGCGACTCTGATACGACTCTGGTACGACTGTGATGCGCATTCAGAGCGCATTCAGAGCCTATTCAAAGCGCATTCAGATGTAATGTTTTATTTTGGACGATGAAGAAGATGAGGGACTAAATATATAACAATAAAATAATAAAAACGCAACTCTTTCTAAAAAAGAGGCGGGTTAAAAAACATTATTTCTACTTATTAAATTAAGGAGTTTTGTGCTGTTTTTCCTTAAGTAATGTACCCACTTTTAATGAATTGTGCTGTGAGTGAATAATAAGAGAGCCTTCTAATTTAGGATCAAAAATGGCTACTACTTTAAAATAATTTTTAAGCTGCAGCGCAACATAGGCGTTCAACCAAAGTATTTTAAAATTATCAAGTATTAATATGTCTTGACGGGGATCTGCATTTATAGAAGAGAAATCAGTTATATAATTAACAATATTTGGTTCAATATTTCCGTTATGACAAAAGAAAATTTTTCTTGCTTTTATTTCAGTACCTTTGTCGTTAGTATAAATTTTATCTTCAGATTTTATATGCAGCAAGCATTCTACTTCAAATGCTTTTATTTTTTCCCAAATATTAGGGACACAATCCTCTAAAACTTTTTCAAGCGAATTATAATAAACCGCAATATCATTTAAATCATTACGACTATTTGTTATAGGAAGAATTACTTTGGAAATCTGAGGAAATTCTCTTTTCGCGGCAGTAATTTTTGGTATCTGGCCATTAATCCATTGTAATGAGCAGTCATTATTTAAATTACCTGAAAAAGCTAATGTATTGCTAATTTCTATCTCGGTTAAAGCCGAAAGAAGAGCAATCATCATAGGAAGCTGAAGTGATTCACCTGTAATTTTTATATTTTCTAAATTCCGATTTCCCTCAGCATCCGAGATAAAAACAGTATATTTTTCTAAGCTTTCCCAATGCATTACACCACAATTTAGAGCAATTTTATTTAAGAAATTTTTTGCTTTTTCTTTAACAGTATTAAACTCTTTATTAAGATATTCTTCAACTTCATTTTTTATCTCGCCATTCTTTGTCTACGTGTAATTTTAAAACCACCCCTGTTTCATCAGGATTATTTTGTAAAACGAAAAGGGTATAAGTTTCGCCAACATTAAAACAGATTTCATTATATGGATAAAATTTTTCTTTATGTTTATCCCAATCTTGTTCGCCGATAAAATTTTTAATTTTAACTCTTGTTTCATTAGTAATTCTTGAAGCATAACCATCGCTGAGCATTGTTGATAATGAAAGCTTTAACGCGCTCTTTTTTTGGAGATTACTTGAGCAAGCCTCAATTTCTCGTTCAATATAATTATTGATCATTATTTTATTCAACTTATTCATTTTTTACCATAGGAAAAGGTTTTTGTAAACTTTTCTCGGTTAAAACTAAAAGAGATATTAAATCCCCGCTGTATATAGTCTTTTACTTTACTAAGCGGCTCTCTAATCTCAATCCGATCTAAATAAAATTCTTTTTGTTCATAACTTTGTTCCTTTTCAGTACCAATAAAACTAAACTTTATATTCTGAAGAGATTCTATACTTTCATGTTTTCGAATTACTGTAAAAATGAAATAATTAGTTTCCAGTCTAAATGTGAAAAGGAAATTATCATCTTCATACACGGTTTGTTCATTTTTAAGAGACTCAGAAAGTTTTTCAGTCGGTGATTTCGAATCAGCGGCTAAAGCGGCTACCCTAATATTTTCATCTTCATGATTTATTGAATCAATTTGTTTTGTAAAGTTAGGCGGAAGTGTATAAATAATAGCTGAACCAGTTTCACTAGGCTTATTTTCCTGAGCTTCGGCAATACTTTCATAAAGTTTCAAGGCTTCCATTCTTAATGGATTTATTTTATCAAGGTACCCGTCCATAATTTTTCTTTGAGCATCATGATAATTAAAATTTGTGGCAGCGAGAGACGAATTCAACCTCGCTATATCTTCATTTTTTAATGAGCCTAAATAGTAAGACAACTTTTCAGCAGGGAAAGGAGAATCGGTGATTCTTAAAATTACTCTTGGAGAAGGAATGAAACTATAATGTTCATCGGGAGAAATAACCAAATCATTTTCGTCGCCTACTTCATGAGAACGAGAAAAAACAGCGGCACGAATAACTTTAAGTTCATCTAAATATTCGGTATCGGTTATAACAAAATCTAATTGTAAATCGGCAACCCTCCAGATTTGCCCCTTTTCAACTACTTCCGGAGGATTAAGTAAATTTGAAATAAAACTATTCATATTCTGTTTCTCCCATATTTTCTTTTATATCCAAGAAGGGTTCAATTTTAGAAAGGAAAACATCTATATACCTGCGAAATCCATCATCTTCCGAATGGAAGTATTGGTTTATCTTAAAAAGTTTAATTATTTTCTTAAACCTACTTTCAACGGTACTATGAGGTATGGGCGGGTCAAATAAATCGCCAATTTCCTGGTAGGTATAATTCATAAACCTAAAATAAAATATAGTACTCATTACGCGGAACTTTTCATTTTTATATTTTTTAGACAAAGTATTAAACCATATTTCAGGAACGGAAGCGTCTAAAGTAGCATCCTTCTTTCCTCCCAAAATATTGGTGTTATCTATCTCTTTTGGTAAATAATCATCTTCATCGGCATCTTCATCTTTATTACCTTCTTGATCAATTATTTCATATTCTACTAAATCCGTATTAGAAGAAACTATTGTTTTTAAATTAGAGACAGAAAAAGAGTAATTTTCCAAAGTTTTAAAAATATTTATAATAAATTCTTTTAATTTTTTATTATCTATCTGCTTATCCCCTCTATGTAATAGAGTAAACGGAATAACGGCGCTTGTAGTTTGTTCTTCAAACGGTTCTTTCTCTATATTATTGTTGTAGCCAAATTGTCCCCCGTTCATTTCAATTATTGCAGCCTTCATCTAACAATTCTTTACAGATGCCGTTTATCAAATCATATAATTTTTTATTAGTGTTTTCTAAGTCGTTTCTGCCGACTGCATTAAAGGCGGTTCTAAATATAGACATGCAGTATGAATAAATTCTCTTATCATTTTCAGGAGTTTCGGCCATTACTTCTTCCCATGAAAAAGCTGAATCATCTTTTTTAGGTTTTTCAAATGAAGTAATTAATAAAAGTATTAATTCTTGAATTACATCTTCAGCGGCGGGATTAAGACTTCCATCAAAAGAATATAACATAGATCGCGGCGCGATAGTTCGAAAAGATTTTTCCAGCCTATTCCATACTTCTTCGTCACTTATATTAAGCTGCCTTGATTTATAAGCTCTTCTAATAAGATTAGGGAATTCTTTATAGACCGATAAATTACCTTTCATTTTCCCCCTCCATCAATTTTTGGGTTAAATTAAGTAGTGGTTCAGACAATTCGGTAAAATATTTTTCAAGTTCACTCTGCCTGCTATACCATTGGAAATAAATAAGAAAGAAAGTAGTCTTTTTTAAATTTTCCGGCGGAACTTCCGCTTTTATACAAGGAGGTTTTTTGAAACCAAAAGGATGCGGAATACTGGTACCGGGAGCGGTTTTGACAGAATCGTAGGAATTAAAATTAAAAGGAGTTCCTAAAACTAAACAAGGACGTAAAGCATTTTTATAATCGTCTTCTTTTCTATTATAATCAAAAGGGACAGCTCTATCTTCTACTCCCCATACCGAACCGAATTTAAGCAAATCTTTTGTGTCCAATTCTTGGGCCGCAGAGTGACGGCTTTTTCGTTTGATCAATCTAATTTCATTTTTCTTAAGTTTTTTTTCTTTTATTAGTTCTAGTATTTTTTTATCCAACACGCCCTCACTGTTTTTTTCGAAAAGAAAAATAAAAAAAGAAACGCTAATACAAAATTTTTTTTGGAAAAATTTTGAAACATCTTCTCTAATAGTGTATAGGTTTTGAAGATTAACGCAATATAAATTAATTTCAGTTTTAAATCTCAAATAAAGATTATAGCTGAATATCATTGCCGTACGATTTTTAAGTTTTTTAACTTTACAAAAGGAGAATTTAATGGCTAAACATAGAGTAAAACCATTAACTAATTTAGCGTCATCGGAAGATATTTTAAGAATAGATACAATTAAAGAAAGGCTTTCTTTTTTGAAAACAGAATTTAACTTATTCTTTTTCTTTGAAAACATATTTAATGAGTTAGAATGGACAAGGATATTTTCCTTTTTACTTAGTTCGAAACAAACACATAGTTTAGGGGTTAATTTTTTTATTGATTGGATAAATGTTGTTGCGGCAAATAATAAAACCGTGGCAGCCTTTATCAAAAAAATTAATTTTAAAAAAATAAAATCAGTAAAAACAACAACGGAATGGTCCACACAGAACGGAGATAGGTTAGACCTGCTTATTGAGTTGATTAATAATGAAGGACGAATTATTGGTGTTGTGGGTTTGGAAAATAAAGTCAACAGCGGGGAACAAATTGAACAGGTTTCAAGATATCAAAATGAAATGGTTAGAGTTTTTAAAGAGCCGGAGAAAATAATTTTATTTTGTACCCCCGATGGAAGAAAATCACTTACGGCAGCAAATATTAAAGACTGCCCATGCGCTGAAATTGATTATTCATCATTTAAAAATGTATGCGATAAATATCGAACTGCTACAAGCGGAGAAGTTTTACTTATTATGGAATCTCTTTCAAAATTTTTAGAAAAGATGCTGCTGCAGTTAGAACTGGAAAAGATCAACAATAAAATAAATTCAAAACTGGGAAATCCTGCACAGAAAACCGATTATTCCGATTCTATTATCCTCTTCAATAAATTTCACGATATGGTTTACGAGAAAAATTTTAAAGCACCGTATATAAATGAATTTTATTTTAGATCGTGGGGTCGATGGGCAATGGAGTTTTGGATTAGAGAGAAGAAATGTTATATAGACGGAGAGCTTTTTATACCTGCTTATCTTTTTGAATTTCAAAGTAAAGAGCCGCATGTCGGAGATAAATATATAATACGGTTCATGCTTTATTGGGAGAAGGTTTACAGAAAGCCGAAAGAAATTAAAAACGCTATTGTTAATGAAGTAGTCGATTTTTTCGCGATACCGGATAATAGAAATAAAGGGAGACATTTTTCAAGATGGATAAATATATGGTGTAGTGAAACTTTTATTGTAGAAGATATGGGCGCTCGGGATTTACAGACCTTTGAAGAGCAACTAATTATCGCAATAGAAAAAACTTATCCTTTATTTCTAAAAAAGTTCGAAACGTTTAAACAAAAATATAATTAAAATGAGGGGTTATGATATAAAATTTTTTGTACAGCTTATTTAATATTTAATTTCTTTAGAAAAAATAGCGCATTATATAAAAGAAAGTTTCAATCATTCTATTGCTACTTTCAATTTGATTTATATATTTATTATCCTCATTTATAATCTTTATGGGGCGTTGATATGATTGAGGGTACTTTAAGATTAGGTAGTTTGAACAAGTATCTTTCTAACTTTTTTACTTTGGGAGACTTTAGTTGGAGTAATCTTCCTTGGTACTATACCTTACCAGCAATTCTAGGTGTTTTCCTTTTAATCCTGCTTGTTAAGCAATTCTTTAATCAAAGTATTTTAGCAAAAAATAAATTTGTTCTGATAATTTCGTATTTAATTTTCCTATCCGGTTTATACTTTATATTTCATTACAAAATTTATGTTACTTTTGCCGATGCAGAAATCATTATTGGCACATTTATCTTAAATCTCATGTTTTATGTAATATTACATTTAATTTATAAAAGTAATATTCAGACACGCAGCGATTTCATAAAAAGATACGGCTACTATGAGAGCAAAGATAAACTTTATGCCAATAACGCAGCTAGTACACGTTTTGGAATAACGGTGATTGGAAGGTCGGGGAGAAAGTCTGCGTTTGATCATAAACATCCAATCTTAAGTTTTTTTAAAGATTTAATTTTCCCATCAGCAGTAGATGGATGGACAGGTAACCAAAGGAAAGCTATACTCTTACATGAGCGGGGGCATTCAATTTTTGGTACTTTTTTTATTTTTCTTGAATCGGTCATATTTTATTTATTTGTTTTTAATTTAATTCATAACTTTTCTTACAAATTATTCCCAATATGGTTGGCTGCAATAACCATTTTATCTTGGTTGGAAGAATTAATGTGTGATTTTTGGGCCGGATATTCCGGATTCTCTTTATTTGGTGATGTTTTTAATTTCAGCGTATTCTCATTATTGGGTGGTATCGGTGCAAATTCTCATCCTCCGATAATACTAAGGTGCGTTGCCTTTTTAATAAAACCGATTATGTTTGTTTTTATTTTATTTTT
Organism: uncultured Bacteroidota bacterium; assembly: GCA_963798775.1. GTDB lineage: Bacteria > Bacteroidota > Ignavibacteria > Ignavibacteriales > Ignavibacteriaceae > CAWCUK01. The sequence continues at coordinate 1,742,971 of CAWCUK010000001.1, read as the reverse complement.
GATACTAAGACTACTGTTTTAAGTAAATTATTCTGTCTCCTCAAATAGGAGAGCTCGAAATGCATTGTTAGTTGCTTTTTAATATTGCTGCCTTTAAACCTAAATGCTTTTCTAATGAGAAAATATCTTTATCATTATTTAGCAACTGAAGTTCATTCTCAATACAAATGTTGCGATTATTTCATCAATACTGTTGTTTCGGCCGTTTAAGGCATCTCTACTTCATCATCAGAGTTTTATTCAATTTAAATATTATGCATAACACTAAAGCCAGCATACTCGGCCATAGTTTTTGCAAGTTCATTGAGTTCTATTGAGAATTTATAATCTGAAAAAATTAACAGCAATATTTCAATCAATAATACTATCAGTCTTAAAAGAGCGTGAGGATTGTTTAAGCTTTATCTATTCCCATCTTGTAAAAAAACTGATTCACTTTCAGCCCTATCAGCCAATTTAGTTGAAAACGGTACGCATTCTGTAGTATAATTTGTTTTGGAAGATGGCGAAAATGATAGAGCGCACCGGGACGTGTTCCATCTTTATAATCTGCACGAATCTTATTCCCAAATTTAACTTTTTGAATCTTCAACTGTATGTACAGAACCGGAAACCTGTTCACTGATGTACCCGGCGCTATTCTGTTTCATAGGCTGTACGGTTTTCGATTCTTCCGGCGGATCTTTTGGTAAAGAAGATAATCCTCAGCCTCTTCTAAAAAAAACTTACTCATTATGATTTCCCTCTATTATAAATTTTCAGTCTAAGCAAATGTAAACGCCAACCTAAATATTCTTTCCCAATCTCCTTAATATTCTCTAACCGCTTCACTTTTTTTCGTAAAGCAAAATAATGAAAATAATATAAAAGCATAATTTTTTTTGGAAAAATTTTTATTTCTCTCCTCTAATAGTTTACAAGCAAAAATTAATTTAGAAATAAAGGGTTAACCGCAGTATGAAAACAAATTATTTTAGAATATCATTAACAGACAAATGCAATCTTAATTGTTTCTTCTGCCATAACGAAGGCCAGGAAAAACCTTCAGGTAAAGGAAACTTTTTGAGAGCGGATGATTATGTTTTTGTTTCTAAAATAGCTAAGGATTTAGGCTACACAAAATTTAAACTTACCGGCGGCGAGCCTACTCTTCACCCTGAAGTACTCAAAATTGTAAAGGGAATTTCTTCGTTACAAGTAAAAGACCTTTCAATGATTACAAACGGTATTCGTCTTGATAAATTAGCTTATCCGCTAAAAGAAGCAGGATTAAATCGTCTGAACGTTAGCCTTTATACATTAAATCCGGAAAAATTTAGAGCTTGAAAACGGCGGCAATTTAAATTCTCTTAAAATGGTAATAAAAGGAATTGATAAAGCGATTGAGGCCGGATTTAAATCTATAAAACTTAATTATATATGGACGAAAGAGAATTTAGAGGATTTTCTTTCGGTATCGGATTTTGCGGCCGCCAGAGATTTAACTGTAGTGCTTCTGCCGATGATGAAGTATGGTATGACCGCTGATAGTGATGATATTTCTTTATCTGAATTATATAATATGCTTAAAAGTTTAGGTATAAAAAACGAAAATATAATCACCGATAATGAAGGCATTTCTAAAAAGCTTGTCACTTTAAATTCCGGCGCTAAAGTGCTAATTAGGATTGAAGAATTGAAAGATAAACTTCCCTACAAAAATTGTTCTACCTGTACAAAACGAAACGAATGCAGAGAAGGAATTTTTCCCACACGTTTTTCTTCAACCGGAACACTTAATCCTTGTTTGGCTGACGGCTTAGGCGGCATAAATGTTACGCAGGAAATTTTGGGCAGAAATAGTCACACAGTACAAAACGCTTTTCATAAAATTCACCAATTCGCGGGGTAAGTAATGAAATTATTTTATATAGCGGGGCCTCATTGCGCGGGCAAAACATCTATTCTTAAAAGATTAAAAGAAGACGGCATAATAGATTTTAACGGATTCGAGATAGGAAAAGAATTTTATTATCAAAGACAAAGAGAAGGTTTTAAAACCGAAAAGGCAGATTTAACATTTGAGAAAGAAGTGGCGTTTAGAGAACTGGAACGGGATAAATCCCTAAATGAAATGAACATTACCGCGGCCGTTGAAACTTGGCATCCCGGGAATTTGGCTTACGTAATGACAAGAAATCCTCAGCATTACCAAAAGATATTATCGCTGATAAAGAAATCTTCGGTTTTTCTCTCATCAAAAAATGTTAAGGGAATAGTATTAAAGTTATCGCCGCAATTAATGTACACAAGGACTAAAACTTTTAAAAACGATCCGGGCTGGGCGGTAAATTTTTATACTCAAATAAGCTATCATCTGCAGCAGACTTTAGAAGACCTTAAACTTATTGAACATACAACATTTATAAACGCGGATCTTCCTCTGGATGAGGTTTATGAAAATACAGCAAACTTTATTATTAAGGAGAAACTAAAATGTATATAGCTATTGAAGGACCAAAAGGGAGCGGCAAATCAACACTTATTAAAAAACTGGAGGATTATTTTCAGAGTTTTAATTTGGAATATTCAATTATTGCACCGACTAAATTCCAAAGCTTAACGTCATTGAGTTTTTAGTAAAGCTTTTTCCTGTTTTAAGAAAAATTGATTGGGTTAAAAGCATTTTATACGCTTTACGTTCGAAATACGCCGTGCAAAATACCGATTTTACGAAGCCCCTAGTTTTAGGAGACAGAAGTATTATAACCAGTTACGCCACCAGATTATATAAATGGAACTCCATTGGGACATGCATAAATTTAGTTGATAAGCTTGAACCCGCACTTCCGGCGCCGGACCATGTTATTTATTTAAATACCGATTCTAAAACTCTTATGCAGCGTTTAAAGGGAAGGATAGAAAGAAATTACGGAAAAGAAGATGAAACGCCGGAAAGAATTTTACAAGTAAAAAAAGCATACGAGGCGATTAGACATTTTCCTATTGAGCGGCTTAAAAAATGTAAATGGCATTTGATTGACGGGAATTCTACGGAAGAAAAACTGTTTGAACAAGCGGTTGAAGTTATTACCAATTTATTAAGACTAAAACAAATGGAGTTATCCGCATGAATATAATTTTTATAACAGCGAACGGAAAACAAAAGATTGAAAAAGCAATTTCTGAAAAGGAAAAGAGAATAAGAGAAATTCAAAAGGAGAAAGAAGTAGCCTATGAACTAAGCGGCGACGGCTGGCACGATAATCCCGGTTTTAATAACCTTACTTTATTAGAGGAAAGGGAAATGAATGAGCTTTACCAACTAAAAAGCAGGGTGGCGAATGCAAAGGTATGGGACAAAGATAATCGTAACTGCCATAAAGCGGAAATTGGATCGATTATAAAAATAAAGGTGGAAAATTTATTTAGGCATACAGCGAAGGAAATGGTTTTTGAGATAGCCGGAAGCGGGGAATCTGACCTTAATAATAATCTAATCGCTTATGATACGCCGATTGGGCTGGCTGTATTAAATATGAAAAAAGGAGAGGAAAAAGAGACGAGAATTCCCGCAGGGAAAGTTGTGATAAAATTGATTAGTTTTTTTGAAGAGTGGAATGAAGTTGATAAACATACTTTTAAGCGGTGAGCATAGATTTTTTAAGGGCTATTATGAGTACTAAATTTAATCGTAAATATTTAAAGCGGCTTTGTCCGCTTTTTTTTATGAATTGAAGCTTCTTGAGATGGGAAATAAGTGAAATTTTTAGTTTCCGATTATTAACATATAATTTTTTATTTGATCGGTAATCATCGGGGTTAAATATAAGCTTTTAGTAATTATATCCTGCATATTCCATAAATACCTCCTTCTTTCTTTATTTGAAAAAGGAATACGCAATAAAAGCCGCCTGTGAAGGTACACAGCATCGTCATTATAACGCAGCTGCTCAGCCGGACCTATATAATCCAATACATCAGAGTTAACGGCATGGGCAACTATATTCTGCCTGCTTACAGGAATATTAGTAACTACTGAAGTTTTTAATTCTGCTAATATAAATCCATCTTCCGTTATAACTTGGGAGCTTACTATTTTTTCATCATTTTTAAAGAAACTAAATAAAGAAAAATCATCTTGTTTAACTTTCTCTAAGCGATAATCACCAAATTCAGCGAATAAATTATTTTCCGATTCAAGTTTTTTTATTACCTCTTTTATTTTATCTTCTTGCATAAAATCCTTTTGGTTATATAAATATTGAAAATATGAATAAAGGAAAGAATTTCTAAATCTAGTATCTTCACTCCTCTTTTTCATCTAAATATGAGATATAACAAAAATTTAATAAGCATTTTAACAGAATATTCTAATAAACCCGCCCAAGTTCATCAAATGTTGGAATAATGGAACATATTTACCTCATTTTATTAACGCTCTATATTGAAGAAAGTAACTCATTACTTCGGTAAAATATTAGAGAACTTGGATTCTTTAATTTTTTCCAAAAAATGTATGAATGGATAGAATTATTTTTGAGTTTGAGATTTGTTGGGGGCAAATCCAGTTTAATTGAAGTTCTTAATTATTTTGCCCCGGATGAATAAATTCTGGTTAAAGAGAGTTATTTTACTTGAAACCGCAATTTCCTCCGCAATTTACACCAATTGTTTATTTTTAATTTCAGCTCGTTCAAAATTCATTGAGCCGCTCGGACTGCCGTTTTGCAATATTTCAGCAATCTCCATTGCTCTGCCGCCTTCAGGATGCCTTTTAAAACAGCTTAAGTAAGAAAGGAATTCTTTTTAAGCTTGCCCTTTAACATCTTTTTCTTTTCCCTCATTTTGAATTTTACCATAAGCTCCGTTTGACGCGAAATATCATTTAACACTTTACTTTGAGGCAGAATTTGATTTTTAACTTTAATAAAACCGGTATAGCCGAATTCTTCCTCATATATTTCAAAAGCGTTCTCCCAAATATAAAGTGACGCCGCAATATCCTCTTCACTAGGTTCACTTTCCAAGATATCAAACCATTCATCGCTGCAGCCATAAGGTTCTTCGGCGCCAACAGGATAAATCATAGTAGAAATACCCGGAGTGCAAACATAACCGTACGGCACATCGGCAACTACTCCATATGTACCTCCTAGAATAATATAATTACTATCAATAAAAACACTGACTTTAAATCTTACCCACTCACCGCCTTTGCAAAGCATATAACCGCTCCTTTCGAAAAAATGTTTTTTAATAAATGAAGAAATTAAACGCGGATTAGCCAAGACCAAATAAAAGCCTGTATGAAAAATAAATTTGTTTATTTCCCACCATGTAAGCTTTCGGAAGCAGCGTTTCAGAACTATTTAAGCGCCTTCCGAAGGACTAACACCCGCCGTAAAAGCTTCTTGAAAAAAATACTTCAACCTTTAAGATTTTTGTAATATCCTACAGTCGCCCATCCTATAGTTTGTGTAATGGAAAAGGCAACCGAACCATTTATTAGGTTACCCGCTCCCGGAATGTATTTCAATATTTGGTTCACCATTTCCGGGCCTATAGCGGAAGCAATCGCAGATCTAAAAAGTGCTTGTGCCGTGGATTTAGAAAGACTATATCCAAACTCTCCGGCAATTTCTATAATCATCATAATTTGTACTCCCCCTATAATAACACGATCCCCCGGAACTTGCGCGGTTGCTAATCCCACTATTGAAGCTTCTGCACTAGCGGCATGAATAATTACCGCAAGCCGAGCATCTTTATTAGGCATAAAATGTTTTAAATGATTTAGAAACATTGGTACTTCCGATTTTAATTAGTGTTTTAGGTTTGTTATTATGTTAGAGTATCTATTTCTTATTTTTTCCAACTTTATAACTTATTTTTTTCCCTTCGCTATCTCTTTATAAGAGAGGCGGTTTTCAATTTTACCCAAAACGGAATCCAAAATTTTTCCGGATTTATAAATGTCTCTTTGTTTTCAGATAATTCTAAAGAAGCAGCGGGGCCGCGCAATAAATAATTATAATTAAAAGGTTGGTGTGAGGATTAGTATTTGAAACGGTGAGCAACGTGGAATCGTTTCTTTCCAAGATAAATCATTCTGCCGTTCAACCTTCATCCATTCACTTAGAGCAAATCCATGCTGAAGGCAAAGTATTGATTTTTAGATTTCACAGCTATGCTGTTTTGTTATTTTCGGGATTAAATTTATTACAAAGATTATACGGCTACGCCGCATTTTATGAAAGCAAGATGGATGTTGCACGAATGACTTTGCCGCCGTTGGCTGCGCAATGAACAATGAATAATTACAATATTAATTTTAAGAAAGCACTGAAATTCGGCTCTGTTTGTAACTCTAAATTAATTTATACCACTTGTTCGGCTTCACGAAAACTTGAATCAAGTATTCAAACCAAATTTATTCTCTCCTTTATTGGTTTTTTCTCCGATTTTTAATTAGTAATTGGTAATTGCGGCTTTGCCGCCGAAGTCCTTTTAATCAAGGAAGTGTAATTCTGACGTGGTTTAATACCAAGATTATTTATTTTCTATTACCAAGATAAAAGCTCCAAAACAATTCCTTTAATAAATAACCACTCAATTCGTATGTTGAAAAAAAGTGTCATGCTGAACTTGTTTCAGCATCTTCCGGGCACTTTGCGGAAATCTTCGCCTTTAACCAATCCAACCAGTTAATCCTAAAGAAATTGAATTAACTTTCCACATATCTTATTTAGCAATTCCCCAATTGTTCATTCTTAATTGCGGCTTTGCCGCCGAAGTCCTTTTAATCAAGGAAGTGTAATTCTGACGTAATCTAAATTAGTTAGTCCTATCGAATTATTCCGATTCTGTCTCAATCCTTTTAATCAAGGAAGTGTAATTCTGACTCGAATAATTCACAGATGTATTACCAGAACTGCTTTAGACATATACTGTGTCTCAATCCTTTTAATCAAGGAAGTGTAATTCTGACGCAAACGACTTTAGCAATACAGTGTGGAATGCATATTCGAAGTCTCAATCCTTTTAATCAAGGAATGTAATTCTGACGCATGATACTCAGCTCATAACAGTTACGGTAATCATGCTAGTCTCAATCCTTTTAATCAAGGAAGTGTAATTCTGACGTTGAGATTAGTATACTGTATTGAGAAGTAGCTCACATTGGAGTCTCAATCCTTTTAATCAAGGAAGTGTAATTCTGACGTATAAATGGTATAATGATAGCATTGATGATTATTTCAGTAGTCTCAATCCTTTTAATCAAGGAAGTGTAATTCTGACGAATTGTAACTTCGTACGAGAGTATAATCGACTATTAGCGTCTCAATCCTTTTAATCAAGGAAGTGTAATTCTGACAATAATTGCGAGAACAGTGTACGATTGAATCAGATCAATGTCTCAATCCTTTTAATCAAGGAAGTGTAATTCTGACGCAATGAACGATATTAATGCAGTACAATTTAGTATGATAGGTCTCAATCCTTTTAATCAAGGAAGTGTAATTCTGACGTAATACTGACGATATAAGCACAGTGATTTATAAAATGATAGTCTCAATCCTTTTAATCAAGGAAGTGTAATTCTGACGTAGCAAATAACTATGAAGTACGTTGATATTGATCATAAAGTCTCAATCCTTTTAATCAAGGAAGTGTAATTCTGACAAGTATACATGACTAAAGAATTAGTATTTCATAGAATGAAGTCTCAATCCTTTTAATCAAGGAAGTGTAATTCTGACGAAGTCTAGATTCGTACATTGATAGGTTATCTAGAATCTAGTCTCAATCCTTTTAATCAAGGAAGTGTAATTCTGACGATAGATTAGACCGATACATAAGTAAATGAGTCGACATGAGTCTCAATCCTTTTAATCAAGGAAGTGTAATTCTGACGTAAGTTGAGAATCATGGTAGATCACTAGAATCTATGGTCTCAATCCTTTTAATCAAGGAAGTGTAATTCTGACGAACTATGATCATTAGCATAGTCATAATAGCTGCAAGATAAGTCTCAATCCTTTTAATCAAGGAAGTGTAATTCTGACGCTGAATAGACGGTAGTTGTATTTCAATGGCAATAATGTAGTCTCAATCCTTTTAATCAAGGAAGTGTAATTCTGACGCAATATGCTTGACTAACATAGAATAGTCGTTCAAGTCTCAATCCTTTTAATCAAGGAATGTAATTCTGACGATAATGCAGTAGCTGTAATGATGAACTCAGATTAGAGTCTCAATCCTTTTAATCAAGGAAGTGTAATTCTGACCATGAATGCTAACAAGATCAGACATGTAATGAGTCTCAATCCTTTTAATCAAGGAAGTGTAATTCTGACGCAGAATAATGTCTAGTATCACGTACAAGATCGAATCATCGGTCTCAATCCTTTTAATCAAGGAAGTGTAATTCTGACGATGATATAGTTCATGGCTATTAACGTGCGAATCTATTAGTCTCAATCCTTTTAATCAAGGAAGTGTAATTCTGACATTATAATGTACAAGCTGATCAGATTAGATTGTAATAGTCTCAATCCTTTTAATCAAGGAAGTGTAATTCTGACGTAGATAGCATAGCGTATCAATTGACTGGTAAGTCTCAATCCTTTTAATCAAGGAAGTGTAATTCTGACGCTATAACTGGTATGCATATCAAGGTATCAGTAATTGCTCGGTCTCAATCCTTTTAATCAAGGAAGTGTAATTCTGACAGTACCCTTTATAACTTATTGTATAATAATGGCTTAAGAGGCCTTTTTCCGTAACCTCATTTTGAGACACGGATTTTTCAGATTTTCAAAGAGCTGGCGGCGCTGTAACTGCTTTAGATAAAAGATGTTATGGGCTTTCCGTAACCTCTTTTTAAGCGTTTTTTCTTGTATCTTCTTATATTATAGTAACTTATAGCTAAAAATAAGCTATTTTTTTAAAAATCGCAATAGGTTAGTAACTTTTAAATTACTAATGTTTTCGGGACAAAATAAGACTTATCTACACCAATACTCAAAGTTTTTTTTTCACAAGCCGTACAAAGGTCGTAAAATTTTACATTATCTGTAGCGGGGTCAATCAATTCTTTAATTTTTTTTAATACTTTTTTCATTTCTTGCTCATTCATATCACTTTCAAAAACGGAATATTGAACTCTGCTGCCATAATCTAAAAGTATTTTACTTACTTTGTTCCTTATTTTGTCCAATGAAATATCATAAGTTATAAGGTACATCTTCCGGTGAATTTTTATACGCAAGCATTTTTATAAACCAGTTAATTTCTTTCTCAATTTCTTTAATCAAATTTCCTCCTTTAGCCGGGTAAGCAATTTCCTTCCAGGCTTCAAAAAAAATGTTTAGCCCTTCATTAGTTAAGCGGGGGCCGTTATCTGACGGAGTAAAATGCTCCATTTTTATCATTTTTAAATTACATAGTTTTAAGACAAAAGCGTCCACAACATTTACTCTAAAAATCTCTTCAAAGTCGCAAGTTAAAGAAGGGCGGTTAAATTTTTCTTTGTGCAAAAAACCATTATATATATCCAGCCCCGCGGAATGAAGCATACCATTAATTAATTTAAATAACATAGTGTAGCCAAGGCTTAATAGAGAATTAGCTTCATCCTTAGGCGGATAATGCGAGCGGTTTTTAAATGTAATTTCGGCTTTAAAGAATTTTCCGTAATTAGCAAAATGGATTCTGGAAGCGCTGCCCTCATAACCTAATAATTCGTCGTACTCTTCAACATTCTCTAAACTGAAAAGCATCTGTTTATAGCCTTCAGCGATTTTTCTGCAGTTTTCCACTTCATTATTTTTTTGAAACTTACGATAAAATTGCTTATAAGATTTTATTTTTCTTGTAACAATTTTTTTCGCAATATCGAAAGAAACAGCTTCATCTGACGCGGCTTTATACTGCGCGTATCGCAAATAAAGATTTTTATTGGCCTGCGGCATAAACTCCCCTTTTACACTGCCGTTTAAACAGATAAAAGTTACGGGTATTTCTTCATCGGCAAAAAGGGATAACGCCTGTGTAGAGACTTGAATATTGCCTATTAAACAAACAGCGGAAATTTTTCTTGTCTGTATCTCAAAAAGCTTTTCCTCATCTTTTACCGCATAGATACGGCGGCTGATTTTTTTTATGGAAACACCTTGTTCGGATATGTATAAGAGACACATGCTTTACCTCCTTCTATATAGCTAAGTATATAATTAGAGAGGAGGTAAAGCATTTTTTCCAATTTTCCCCCGGAAAAAATATTCCGGTCGTTCATAATTTCAAAGAGCGGAGTTAAATGTTAAACTATTTTATACTCACCTAAACCGAAAACCGTATTTTTGCCGATGTTTGTTTTTTCACCGGCGGCAAGCAGCGGCATGAGTGATTCTAAATTTCCTTTTAAGGTTAAGCTTCCTATAAATCCGCCAAAGGGCATTTTTGTTTTTTGCCTGGAAGAGTATCGTTCCCAGTTGTAGAATAACAATTTGTTCTCTTCAACTTCAATATCTAAAGAATTATCTATCAGCGGGTATTCAATTTCATCCGGCTCCCCAAAAAGTTTTGCAAGGGAATAGTAACGGTTTTGTAAAGCCCTTATTAGCAGTTCCGGACTTACTTTAAAAGGGCTAGCAATAACTTTTCCTAATGCTTGAATTCTAAAAGGGGTAATAAAATTTATTTTTATTTTATCCTTTTTATCTATTGAAGAATAGGAGACAGGACTAGAATCGTTTTTTAATATTCCGGTTAGATTATCGTAAATTACTTTTTCGGAATCACGGCCGAAATTATTTGTTACGTTTAAGAGCTTAAATTTATTTTTATTATAACTAATACCCAATTCGCCCATTTTTTTAAAAGTATAAACAAAAAAAGGAAGATAGTTAATTGCCGAGCCAAAAAGGGTAAGCCCTATTTTTAACAATTCGCCTTTAGTGTAATACTGTTTTTTAGATAAAGGAGGATGCAGTACGAAAGGATGCGGTATTTTTCTAACTCCCTTTAAGAACCAGATATCATTCTGAGGAAGTTCAGTTTCAAAAATTTTAAAGTAGCCGCACTGCTGCTGAAGTAAACAATTGCCGCAAGAGGGCTGTTTAGTAACACAAACGGCGTTACGAAAACTCCAGCCAAACGCCCCGCGAAACATGGAGCCTTTATATTCCGGCAGCCTCATATCCTCCAACGCCTCAATGGTGAAGGTGAATTTGTATATGTTTAGGGGTGGGAGGTTCATGGGCTAACTACTTTGCTTGGTAAAGGTAAAACTTTGCGGGTTCTGAATTCCTTCAAATCCCATGTATTTTGTCGATGTTTTATCACGGTCTATGATCAAATCCAGCATGGCTCTTAATTCTTTCATCCGGTCAATATCCCAAATGGAAGTATTATTTTCATTTAAATTTTTAAGAATATAATTTTCGAAACCATTTTTTAATTCAGAAATTTCTTGGCCATCGGTCTCCGGAATCTCGTTCCACTCCGCGAGATAAATTTTTATATCTTTCTTTTCTATCCGATAAATGAAGAGAGGGATAAATTCTTACAGAACCCAGCCCTAAAGGTTTACCCATCCCGATTTTATGAGCACAGCCGTCGGGCAAGTCTAAAGCAAATAATAACGCGCCTAGTTCTACTTCAGAAAGATTTTCAAAACGAATGCGGCCGGTAAAAGATGTACCTGACTTAACCGGTTTTATTTTTGTATACTGATTTTGGTTTTTATTAACATCTGCTGGGCTCGCTATCCAATCATCATTTTCATGGTGCCAGTATAATTTATTGCCTCTAGGGTTCGCTGCAGAATTATAATGATTTAATCCATCCATAGAATCGGAGGTTTGTATTAAATAATTTTGAAAAGATGTTGGTTTAGGGCCGGAAAGTATTTTGGGAGAACATTCATTCATTAAATTTTCCACTGTTGAAGATTTAACAAACGCATCTTCAAAAAATAGACGTGAAGCAAATTTGCTTTCAATTCCGAATAGTGCCTCTGCTATATCCATCTTTTCATTATCTAACAATTGGGCGGGAATATGTTCGCCTATAGATTTTTTATAAGGTAATCTAAACATACCTGTATGCCCGAAAGATATTCTTTGTTTCCCTGCTGTGTCTTGCCACTTTATAAAGAAGATGGGAATACCTTGAGGTGTAGCTAATTTTAGAAGGTCGGGGAATCCTGAATTTTGGCTGCCGCGAGAAACATCAGTTTTATAATCTATTATATCTTGCTGTAATAATGGAATTGTTTCTATTTTGTTAGATTTTAGTTCCCCATTATCTCTAATTTTCAACTTTATTACCCAATCTTTGGGGTTATTATTTTTATCTCTTGGTTTAAATCCTTTTGATATAACAATAATTTTATTTCCGTCAGAAGTTTTAAACCACTGATAAAAACTATTTTGATTATTTATAGAACCATTTAGTTTACTTTTCTCAGATTGAGTTGTTTCTCTTTTTTGATCATCATTAATCATTTTCGGCTGTTTTAATATTCTACTTGGCTTTCCATAATCTTCTATACTAAAATTTATCCCTCTTTTAATAAGTAATCCGCAATTTAAACTATATACGTCTCTTGTCTTTTCCTTTTCTTCTCCTTTTTCATTCTTTATCTTAAAAACTTCTGAGTGTGAAACATAATTTTTATATTCTTGTTTTAAAGGGGCTTTAGTAAAATCTCTGAAATAAAGAGTCTTATCGTCAAAAAAGCCAAACTTGCCATAACTGCATATTTCAACCATTGCGCGGGTTAATCCTCTTAAACTGCTGCCGGGTATACCTAATTTTTTTGAAGGGTTGTAAAAATTAGAATTTACATAATTATCATTACGTTCTTTTTCTTTTGATTCTTCTTCTGTAAGTGTATCTCGAATATATAAGGGAGTCAATGATTCTAAATTAATTTCAATGAAGCCAGTAAATAGATCATGGTATTTATCCATTTCAGGAACAGAAGAATTGCTAAACTCAGATTGTACAACAGAATTATTTAATGGAACGAAATTATAAGGTGCTGTTGCTATTCGATTCTCGCTTATTTCTTTTATCTGATTTTTAGAATTACTACCAGATTTTTTTATAGGTTGATTTTCTTTCATCCGCTGAGTTTCCTTTTTTAGCTTATCAATTTCCTCTGGAGTTTTAGTTGCTAATCTCTCCATTTTCATCATATTTTATTGCAGCTAAATCGGCAAAGTCATTAAATCTCTTTTTATTGTTACTCATTTTAAACTCCTAAACTTCTTTTTTGTTTATTGAAGGCTATAAAGCGGCAGTCATTATATGAGGCTATTCCGAGCTCTCCGTAATCAATATAATTTCGGGTGCGCAAAAATATTCTTTGGTTCTTCTGTAAATCGTCTAAGGGGACTATTATATTCAGTACCACGTTCTTCCGTCAGCTTAACAAAACCCGTATCCTCTAAAACTTCGCCTCTAGTTCCCCATAATAATTGTTCGGCATCTACAACAGTTGTTTCGTTGCCTTCATTATCTTTGCGCAGCCTTCCTTTAAGTTTACCATTTTGTCTCCAAAGAAACAGCTCTTCATTCTGATTAAAAATTCTTATTTTTTTAATATAAACCGGATCAAATTCCTCATTATTATAAAAGGATAACTTCCCGTCAGCATATTTACCAATTAACACTTTATAGTCGAGATACGCGACAACAAATCCATCATTTAATATTTACTTAATAAAACTTTGTAAGGAGTTGAAGTCTTTCTAAATTATCAATTTCAATTACTTCAGCTTGAGATTTAATTTTCTCTAAAACTAATCCATTTTGATTAATCGTACTCATGCTGCCACTCCTAATTGATTTATTAAAGAATCTACATACTGTTGTAATTCAGTATTATTTTCATCTATTTGGCCGTTTACTAAATTCTTCCCATTAAATGAAATAATAACCGAGCTACCTTTAAATACGCCTCTCCCGATATTTTTTTCACCGCCTATTGCCAAATCACCGGTCCATAAATCTTTTAAGACTAAAAGCATTAACCCTACTTCATGGACTCTTGGCAGTTTTTGATTTGAAATTGAATATTTACAGTATTTTCATTCATATCAATTGAATCATCAAATAAAGGCATTGAATCAAACAAGAGCGCCATTTATTGTACCGCCGGTAAAACGATCAATTTTAATTCGTGATTGAATTTCCGCAATAAAGGATGGCAGTATTTTTTCTTCAACCTTAATTCTTCCTTTAACAGCTTTAGAATCTTTTTTCTCTGTATCAACTATTCCGAAAAGACTGTTGATAAATTCATCTTTCTTTTCATCATTTAATGTATTTAAAATTCTTTCAGCCCTTGCCCTAACCGCGCCTTTAATACTTGTTCCGGGAAGGACATATTTACCGTCGGATTGAATATGAACAGCGTCAGGCATTGACGGATCTGAAGGATAAGATTTAACGATAATTGAATTCTTTAATTTTAAATTTATATCCATTTCAAAATTATAAGAAGGAATTAGTTCTACATCGGGAATAGCGTATATTGCTCCTTTATTCTTTTTTAACCAGTTCACAATATCTTTTTTATTTGAAAAGTCATACTTATAACAAATATCATCTTTCAACTGGATTAAACCTAAGCCACTATTTGTTTTGGCGCCTATTGATAATTTTGAGGAAACTAAAGCTTTTTTAATTAGGGCGAAAGTATTAACAACTTCTTCTTCATTATCGGAATAATAATCAGCTTCCATTCTCAAATTAAATTCCGCGTTTCTATCAATCACTTCAAAATCATATTTTGCGCCTTCTTCAACAATGCCGGTTTTGTTGTCAATCTTTATTCCATCCCGGACTGTTACTTGTATATTTTTATTTGCTGCTTTTAAGTCTGAACATTTAATATAACTTTGACGTCCTTTATAATTTTCATTTTTAGGTTTTCCAAGCAGATCTAAATAATTTTTATTTTCATAGGAAGCTAAAAATTCTCTAATCACACCAATAAATGAAGTTGCCGGGATAAAAGGGTTCTTATTTGAATCTAATAAAACATCAATATCAGTATTTTCACCCTCACCGCTTCCGATTAAAGCAGGTGAAAGCAACTGTATTTTTCCTTCTAAAACAAACTTACCTTTTAAAAAATTTTCTCTATCTGCCATTTCTGCCTCCTTTAACCTTCATAGTCTTTCTTAAAGAGTTGAAAAAAGTTAACCAGTACTCCTTAAAAACCTCCAATTCTAAATCTTTCTTATCCGGGCTATAATTTATTTCTTGCGCCAAATTTCTCAGCTCCGTATCATTTATTAAATAATTATCAGGTTTTATTTTGGAATTCTTACTTATTAAATGATTATAAAAAGTATCATTATCGAATACCAGAGATTCAAGTTTGTCTTTAGAGAGTTTTTTTATTTCTTTTACACGGGCAAAAAATATTTCCGGTTCATCTGCGCCTTTAACAAAACTCTCCAGCCGGCCGATTAAAGAATTACTAAGACCGCCCTTATTTCTCTTTTCATTAAGAAATGTCTCTTTATCTTTTACTGCCTTCAGCCTTACTGCCTCCAATACCCGCTGAGAAATGATAGATGATAATACTTTGCATGCTAATATTGGAATATTACCCATAGGTTTAGTAATATTTTTTTCAGGTGTATCCGCAAGTGAAAATTCATCGGGGCTTTTAGTAGTAAAATTAAACTGACCGTAACCATTTTGAAGATTTTCACCTATTCCGTATTTACTTAATTCAACTATTTTTTCTAGTCCACTGGTTACTTTTATTTTAAAAGAAGAACCGGCTTTAAAACATTTTTCCGCCGGAGTTTTTAATTTCCAAACTGAAAGATAATTTTCATTCTCCTCTGCTTTAATAAAGGCCTTTTCAATATTTACTTGCAGTCCCTCTAATTTATTTAGATAATTTTCAAATATTTTTTTAGATACTTCGGGAGTCCCATAATCATTATAAATTACGGTATCAGATAATAGATTTAATTGAATTTCCGAAGCATCCGGTTTAATAGCAGCTATTTTCTTCAGTTCTGACTCTACTAATTCAAATTTAATCTTTCCATATTGTGTGCTTTTTGATCTCCCCAAATTTAAAATATTTTCGGAGCCGAAGAATGAATATATTTTTTTTAAATCATCCTCTTCTCCTTTAATTTCACCCTGAAAAACTTGTTCTGCATCTATTGACTCATAATTGAATATACCTCCGTCAACCGTTGAACCTGTTTCTCTATCGTTAATATGGTGAAAATTTAAAGACGTAGTTAATCGTTTCACTAAATATTCTTCCTTCCGAAATCCTTCCGAATTTATTGAAGCTTTTTGTCGTAATATCATCGACTGATTCATCTTTTAATAAATCATGAATTTCATATTCATCAAGCTTATTATATTGTAAAGAGTTCGGAAGGAAATGATTTTGCTGAATTTCGTCGTATTCTAAGGAAATTTTGACTGCGTTGGAAAAAATAACATTGCCTGAGATGAACCATTGGAAAAAATCATCATCTTTATGAGCTTCTTTAATTTCATTCTTTTTAAGATATAAATTAGCTAAAGCACCGATAAGATTACTTCCCTTAATATAATGAGCGGTTGTAACTAAGTTCTGGTCGCTGATAGTATCAGATATTATTATGGGGGAAAGAGTAGTTATTTGATATTTTAGGCTATGCATACTTCCTCCAATTCCTTTAAGGCATCATTTGTTATATTTCTTCCCTTTTCATCAAGTAGACAGCAGCTTACTTCTCCAAATCCTCTATTACGCATCATACCCGCGTTTCTTAGATTAGCGCAAGCTAAAGCTAAAAAATTAATTTTTTCTTTATTATAATCTGTTAAGATCTCGCCCTCGAAAACTAAATTGCTATTCAGGACACGAAATGTACGAAGGGAATGTTCTTTGGTAACGCCTTTTTCTACCGCAATTTGATGACGGATTGAAGTAAAATATTTAAGTATAGAATTAGAAGAAATTAAACTTGAATAATTGTTTATAAAATATTCTAACCACTCTTTATTGTTCTTATAATCTACAATAAACAGATTAGAAAAGTATATAGGCGTTGAACTGGATTGTCCGGCTTTGCCAAAAACAGTCTCAACTGAATTTACTGCAAGGTTTATATTACTTTGGGAAAAAATTTCCAACAAAGTTTGCGCGGAATCATTAAGCAACCCCTTTACTCTGCGGGCAGGTATATAAGGGATACCGAGATCATCAAAAACAATATCAGTATCAATTGTGGCACCGAATCCTTCACCGGAGCCGAAGAGAGTTTCCGATTTTAGCTCCATTTTCAAAATATATTTATTCATTATGAACCTTTTGGTTTATTTCAAATTTCGGATATAGATCATATATCTCAATTAAGTCAAAATATATAGTGTCATCGCCGCTAAACAAATTTTCATGATAAGAATGTGTCATCGACGGCTGGTAAATCATGGCCTCTAGCGTTTAACTCTTGAACAAACTTTTTAGCTTTACTTTCACCAAGAGTTAAAACTTCACGCAGTTCTTTTATTTTTGAAAACGGGAATAACTGTTTACCATTCTCTTCGTTGTAAAGAATACGCGCGTTTTTTATAAATAAATCAAAACCACTTTCTGAAATATTATCACCTATTTTATAGGGGCGTTTTAATAAACTCTTTTTTGTTGGACTTATATATTTTTTTCTAAGATCATTTAATGTACCTGAGATATTACCGGAGGAGATATGGAAATCCAGCCAAGAATCTTTACTTTCTTCTTCTCTTCTTTTTACCTTAGCGTTTTCACATAACTGTTCTGCTAGTTGATATCCCCGATAAAACGGGTATTTTAATTTTGTAATTGCCACTCCTGCACAGGAAGAAAGTTTTTCGCCATTCAAATCGTTGTTATTTTCAAATTCTTCCATATAAATTCTCGCGAAATAAATCCCCATTCTTCCGTCGCATACAAAAGTTATATCATCACCCCCTAATATTATTGGCCGAATCGGCAATATTTTTTTTCCCGAAACTTTCTCAACTACTATATCAATTTCTTTTTCAATATGTGCCCACTGTTCTATTATATGCTCAAGGAGCTTTTGAAATGACTGTTCTGTGGCATCTTTAACTTTTGAGGAAAGAATCTGCAGTTCATTTAAAGTTCTGCAGCTTTTAAATTTTTCTCCCATGGAATTACCGTCGATATGTACAATGGCTAGATGGCTATCATCTCCATGACTCTTTCCTAGATTTTCAAGATCATTCGAGAAAACAAATTTATCTTTTAATAAATCTTTATATTTTTCCGATATCTGTTTCAGGGCATCTTTAGATGCGGCATGTTTAGCCGCAATTGTAGAAGAAAAATATCCCCAATTATCTTTTAATTTTATCCTTGCTTCTTTTGTATAACCGGATCTTTCACAATCTGCAGTTATTCCATGCTTTTGGATTATTGTATTTGAAGAGTTTTCCGATTTATTTTGATTTAAGTCTTTATATAATTCTCTTAGCTGGCCTTGAAAAGCCGGATCGTTTTCATCTTCAAATTCAACCTCCCGAAAAGCTACAGCAGCAGTTAAACCGGGTGAAGCTATTAAAAGCCTTGTTGACCATTCTTTAACAAAAGATTGAGCATCCTTTTCATTCTCAAAAAAGAAAAGGGCATTTCCACCGCCTATGTAGCCGAGATAATTGCTATTATTACTTTTTAAAGGCTGTACTGATAGATTCGCTATAAAATCTTCAGAATAAATAGAACTTACCAAATGCGAAGCACCGATATTTTCTTTTAAATAGTTTGAACCAAAAATGTATTTTTGAATTGATACAGTATCAATCAGTAAAGCATAATATTTTTTCACCTATTCCTCCTAAGCTAGAAATGATTTAATTGCCTTTAAAAGTTTGTTCTTCGGAAGATCCTTCTTCCCAAGAACTAAAATATTCTTTTGCCCACCTGTTTCTAAGTTTAATTCGGCTTGTAGTTTTTCTTTTAAATTCTCATCGGCTCGGGTGACTAAAACAGCTTTAGCCTCGTCGCCGCCCATTTGTTTAGTTCGCAAAATAATTTCAAATCCTTTATTTTTAATCGCTGCTTTATAATTAGAGCCTAAAGTAGTACACGAAATGCCGCACAATTGGTAACCTTTAATAAGAATGACATCAATTTCAAATTTATTTTTCTTCCAATCCGGCTGGGCTATTTCCCAGTTTTTATCAATTTGAAAGAAATTAGTTTCATTATGATCTTTTATAATTTGATAGACATATTCTTCTATCCACTTTCCACTCAAATATCCTAAAGCTTCTTCTAATTTCTTATCTTCTTTAGGTTTAACAAAATTTCCTTGTCGATCATAAATTCGAAGGTCTTCCGGCATCGCTTCAATAATTTTTAGAAAATCATTCGAGGACGGTTTATAATTCAAAATTTTATCGTCTATTTGTATTATTTTTTTTATCAAATCTCCATTTTTTTGGAATAAGCTTCTATCCCACCCATTTTTTTCGGGATTAAACTTCTTCCCTCGCCCGTTTTCATTGTAGAAATTTTCAAGTTCGCCTACTTCGATTAATTCAGTAAAAAGTTTTGTCGCGTCAGAAAAATCATATTGGGAGGGAGAATTTACTCTTTTATAGTTATGTAACAAGAGCATATCTTCAATGGTTGTTTTAATGTAAGGGCGCAGATCCTCTGAGATAACTTTTGATTCCGCATCCCGAAGTTCAAATGATCTTGAGGATAAATAAGAGAATGATTTATTAATTATCTCTTCATTATTTCTAATAAAATCAAAACTTGCTACAGCCATCATCTTTGTACCGCCGGTAAGATTTAGATGAACTGAATCCTCATGAGATAAAACAAAAGCATTCTGAAGTTTATTCTGAACAGTCCTTAAATCTTCAATATTCTCCAAAGGGATAAATTCAAATTTATATGGTTTTTCTTCAGTATTAGTTAATAAATGCTTTATGTTCTCAGCAAATTTTCTTGAACTCGTATGTTTTTGATCTTTGATTGCTTCTGAATGTACAAACCATATTTTTTTTAAATTTGAATTTATTTGACAGAAGTATTTTGCTACTACGTAATTAGGAAGGGGACTGGTACCAATTAATAAGATTAAATCTGTAAAATTATTTTCACTGTTCATCACTTAACTCCTTTTTATTTTTAATTTCTACTCTTCCCCGCCCGGAAGTTCTAACATTTCTACCGGAGGTAACGCCGCGCCTATTAGCGCTTGAAGCTCTCCGTACATTCCTGTTGTATGTGTAACGACGTTTGAGATTTGTTTCTCACGTTTCGACCACATCCTTTGCATGGCTGTTTTTTCTTTTAGCAGGTCTTCATTCATTGATGTAAAAGCTTCTACTATCGCTTCAATTCTTTGTTTAAATTCGTTACTGCACAAATAGTTGTAAATCGCGTCCATCTTTTGACCGCGTCCTACATTGGAAGTTTTTATTTGATTTAGCTGAAGGAGATTTTCGCGGAGTGCGAGCGCGATTCCGTAAACCGAACGGAAGTTGGTTATCCAAACTCCGTCGCATTGTCCTATATTATTAATGTCGGAAGGAAGAGTCTGCGAGACTATAATTGAAATATCAGCCTTACAGTTTCGTTGATCGTCTTTAAGTTTGGGGATCCAGCCGGCGACCAGTTTTGAGTGCGCTTCGATTCCCACAATATTGTACCGCATTTTTGTCCGAATTGGTTTTGTACAATTTGAATTACATCTCCGCCTTTTACACCTTTACCAACCGGCTGAATAACATCTAACGGAAATGTAACTTTCAAAAATTCTTCCAGTTCAATTTCCTGAACTTCGCCCTGAAGCTGCTGCGAGTGTGATTCAAGTTTTTTACTTAAATCTTCAACCTGTTTTTTATAGCGGGTAATTAATTCTTCAGTTTCTTTTTCCTTGAATTTATACTTATCCTCTGCGTCCTCTTTTGCTTTTTTAAACAGCTTATCTTTTTCAGCATCAAGTTTTCTTTGAAGTTCAAGGTCTGCATTTTTTATTTTCTCTTCTAAATTCGCGGCGCTGCTTTCTTAACTCTAATTCTTTCTTATTCGACTCTTCAACTTTTTTATTCGCTTCATTCAATTGAGAAGAAAGATCCTTTAACTCCAGTTCAACATTATCTTTTGCCTGCTTTTCTAATCTCTGTTTTTCTTCTTTTAACTTCTTATTAAATTCCATTTCTAAAGTTTCTGTTTTTTCTTTAAGCTGTTTTAAGATTTTCAATTTCTCTTTTTTCCGCTTCTGCAATCAGTTTTTCTTTTTTCGCGAATTCTTTTTTATACAAATTTTCTAGCTTCAATTTTTTCCGCCAAATATTTCTTCTTGAAATTTCTTTTCTATTTCTTGAGCTATTTTTTCTTCAACTTCATGTGAAATTGCCTGTGAAAGTTCAATTTCTTTTCCGCAGCTCGGGCAATTGATAATAGTGCTTTTCATTATTTTTCTTTCTAATTGTTTCTTTCCCTATTAGAGAAGGGGAAATTAATTTTTTCCAATTTTAATTTTATTTTCTTTATCAGCTTTTCTTTTCCTCTTTCACAAATTACTCTATATGAAAATCCCGGATATTTGTATATCCATAACTCTGTAAAATTATTTTTCTTTTCTTTAGCTGCCACTTCCATTTATACGGGCCGAATGTTTCAGTTCTTTCTTCAGGAGAAACTCCTTTAATGTAATAGCCGGGCTGGATAGGCATATCCAAAATTATTTTTAAGGATTCAAACGCGGCGGACATTAAGCCGCCCAAAATATGAGGAAGAAACGATTTTTTCTTTTTATTGAACATTATAATTTCCCTTAAAATAATATTTATAATTTTTTCTTGACTAACTTGTCAGAGAGTATGTTTTATTATTTTTCCAAAAAAATTAGATAACACTTTCATTTGTACCGGGCTACTTTAGCTGAAAAATTTTAGAGGGTATGTTAAACTATTTATTTAACATACTTCTCCAGACGAAAATTTTAGATTAAACTTAAGATTTGAAATTTAAATGGCTGCCCCCATTTATTATTAGGTTTTCTGAATTAACAAAATCGATTTTCAACATAACTTTATTTTATTTTTAAAGCAATAAGTAATTTCAGTATTTTATAATTTTTTTTCAATTTACCGTCACTGCTAAATACTCTTCTAACCGTTTTTGCAGCACGTCGTTTAGTGAAAAGGCACTGGTAACTATTTCATTTAAATTACAAAGGTACTTTCTTCTATCGGCGGAGTTAATTTTTTCTTTCCAGCTTATCATTCTCATTAGCATCAGCTTTTGCCCTTCGAAATCCAAAAATTCATCAGGGGCCGTATAACCTTTAATATCATCGGCTATTATTTGTTTTAAAAATATTTCTTTTGTGTTAGTCAGACTATCCATAACGGGTATTTTTATAAAGGTTACTATCTTATTCTCATATTGTAAATGCTCAACAGAAAGGAATATATTTTCATCAGCCATAAAATTTCGAATAATACCGGTCTCTTTTTCAACTGTATCAATTGTAAAATCCATAAACTCCGCGAATATTTTTTCTTCATAATCTATTTTCTTTAATGACTGTAATTTTATTTTATTATTCACAAAACACCTTTATTTAATTATTGTTTACAATTTAGAATTTGAAGGAGGCTGCCTTATCCGCCGCTTAATCTACAAACCTTGTTTAATCTTGTTATTCCTATTTGTTTTGAAAAGATTCATACACTGAGATATAAGAGAATCTTTTTTATTTTTCTTCCCCAATTTTTCATTTTACTTCTCCATTAAATTTCTACTTTAATGGTATAGAGCCTTACTTTCTTATTTTTTCCAATTTTATTTTTAATTTTTTCTAACCGTCCTTAACTAATCTTTTATTGGGAATAGGTCGGCTACAAAATTCTTTTTTATTTTTTTTAGTTTTTTTTTGGAAAAAAGTAAAAACCTCCTCTCTAATAGAGTAAATAGGATAAATTCTCAGATTTTTATAAAGAAGGTTTTTTATGGATACAGGCCAAAACGGAAATATTTTTACAGTCGCTTCAAACGTAACAATATATAAATCCCAAGACGACTGGATGCTATATAATTGGCTGAACGCTGAGCATGTAGAGATTTTTTACCAAAGCCATTTTATGCATCAGTTATTGGAAGCGGGTAAAAAAGAATTTATAGCGGATGAATCCTTCCCCGAAGATGATCTTAAATATTTAATAGAAGAAGGTTTTCTTGTTACAGATGACAAGAGAGGCGCGGAAGAAATCGAAGAGAGATATTCGGAAATAATTTCTTCAGATAAATTAATTTTAATTCTACTGCCGGCGGATCAGGCATGTAATTTTAATTGCCTGTACTGCTATGAGGATCACGCGGAAAAAGTTAAAATGGGAAGTTCGCATAAGGAAGCGCTTGTTAGTTTTGTAAAGGGACAGGCGTTACGTGAGCTGCATGTAGAATATTTTGGGGGAGAACCGACAGTCAATTTGAAATTCATTTTGGAACTAAACTCAGAATTAATAAAACTTTCCGAAAAAGAAGGCTTCAGGTTTACTTCTTCAATAACAACAAATGGATATTTATTAACAGAAGAAATTTTCTTAAACCTGATTCACCACAATCTAACTCGATTTCAAATAACGGTTGATGGACTTCCTGAGGATCATGATTTACTAAGACCTTTAGCCGGCGGAAAAGGTACTTTTGATAAAATAATGAACAATTTGAGAACAATGAAAGCGTTGGGGGATATTCCTTTTATAATAGATTTAAGAGTCAATTTTAATGACGAATCCGCGACGCCGGAAAAAAGGAAGAAATTTTTATCACTTCTTAAAAAAGAGTTTGGCGGAGATGCCAGGTTTAGGTTAAGGTTCAGGCCGGTCAGTGATTACAGCAGCCTTAATAATCGCGCTAACAGCGGTGATTCCTATTGCGTAAATGGAAACGGAACAAAGCTGCAAAAGATTTATGAATTAGAAGCTCAGGCGGCGGGATTTATACTGGCTGATATTCCATTATTTTTAAGCACCGGTTCAAGCTCCTGCTACGCGTCCAAACCTAACAGCCTTGTAATCTCGCCAGATTTGAAAGTCAGAAAATGCACCGTTGCTTTAGATGATCCTATAAATGAAGTTGGATTTATTTCAAAAGAAGGTAGATTTATAAAAAATCAAAATTGGGAAAAGTGGATATTAAAAAGCGGTACCCCAAAAAATGAAAAGTGCGGCGGGTGCGGCTTTTTCAATCAATGCCTTGGTTCAGCATGCCCGCTTGTAAATATAAAACAGAATGAAAGCGTTTGCCCGGATGTAAAAAATGATTTAAGCCATCCGGTAAAATTAATTATTAACCACAAAAAATTATTAGGGGATGAATAATGGAAAAATTTATTGTTTCACAAAACTGTAAAATTTTAAAAGCTTCTATTGATACTGACGCTGAAGTAGAAATAATTGAAGGTGAAGGCCCGGAATTGAAAATTAAGGTGGAATATGAAAATCCTAATCTTAAATTTGTTGAGAAGAGGGATGATGATAAATTTATTTTCAAAATCTTAGATCCTGTTAAAAAAGAAAAGGACGCCGAATTTGTAAAAGGATTGCTGAAGAATAATTTCTTTGAAGCGGTTTTTAATTCGTTCCAAAAATTTAGTGAGGCCGGAAGTAGTCATTCCGTAAAAGAACTAATCAAAATAAAAATAGAATTACCGGCAGCATCGGAAAAGCTTATTCTAAATATGAATTGCTGTACTATTAACATGAAAGGAATAAGTCCGGAGAAATTAAAAATAAACGGAAATAATATTAAGGTTGAGTTGAGCAATTGTAAAATCGCCACCGGAAAAATGTCGGTTAATAATTCAAAGTTACAAATACCGCTGGGAGAATTTATTAAGCGCTTTAAAATTGACGCGAATAATTCATCCATTAAATTTACGGAGAGAGATAATTTTCCCGGTTTAATAAAATGCGTAGGAATAGCGGTATCGGTAAAAGGAAAAACTTCGGGGAATTCGGATAAAGGAATTGTTAGCTGCGATGTTATAAATTCTAAAATAAAAATTTATGAAAACCTGCGTCAGCAGGAATCAAACTAAAGGAGGCGCTGTTATGAAAAAATCGAATGTAAAAACTGTCCAATTTAAATTATTTTTTGATACGAATAGTATCTGCGGCTGTAACGCTATCTGTTAAGTATCGATAAGTAACCAACTAAGTCTTAAAATAAAGGAAAAATATTATGAAAAAATCTCACGTAAAATTAAACAAAATAAAAACTTCTTTCGGGACTAACTATATCTGCAACTGTAACGCTAACTGTAAATAAAAGTTATACTTTTTTTAGGAGGATAAAATGAAAAGATATTCAATCAAATTAAAATGTAATTAAAGCATTCGGCACCGATCATATATGCGGTTATAACCTTATCTGTAAATAACGCGGGATAAAATATCGCGGCGGAATCGGCTAATTTCTTGGGAGCTTAATAAAAATTATCACACTTAAAAATAGTCGCGGTAACCTACAAACTGAAATTTAACTATTTTATTTCCGGCATCATCCATAAGTACATCTCTTTTAGTTGTGCTTGCCACTGTTTTTATATTTTCCCGCTTTAATAAAATCGCGAGGTTGAAAATAAAAGTCATCTCACCGGTTAATAGTATAGCAACTCGTTCAGCGGGATTTTCCTCGCGAATTTTGCCTATCTCTTCCAAATAATTAACCGCTATAATTTTTACTTCATCAAGCTGTGCCGCCGGATCGATGCTTGGAAAGGGAAGATTAATAATCCTGCCGAACATATTTTCGGTATAGCTTTTCTGCCTCTCGCTCCAGCCTTCAACAGGATGATTTGATAAGTTTATAAACATAAGTTCAACTATTCTTTTTTTATTTAATATGAAAAACAGAATTAAAGGCTTATAGAGTCATATATTTCTTTTACTATTCGGGGCGAATAGATTCTTTCCAGTTTTCTGATAATAAAATGGCCTTGAGCAATATTTTGAAAATGACCAATAAAAATATAATTAATTCCGGCTCCGGTAACACCGCCTATTATTGGAAGGAGCTGCGCGACTACTTTCTCTGAAACCACTATACTATATCTTGCGGCTATATTTGTAACTAGTCGTATTAAAATAGGCGCGCCTTCTTCAAATAAACCTTTTTCCGCCGCGAAGGCTGCTGCTTCATCTATCATTTTTGCTAAAGCTGCTCTAACAGCATAATATCCCGATTCAGCCGCGTTATCAGTTTCGGTATTTCCTCCTAAAGCGAATATCTCCAGGCAGTTTAATTGTGTTCTTAAATCATTAATATCTTCACCGTTATCTTTAGCGATTTCTAAAATTGAACGAAGAATTACCATTGTGGTTAAAGGAAGTTCAACCGGTAAAGCCGCTGCACCAAAAAAACCGCTTCCGAAACCAAAACTTGCCGCCGCTGTTTTATAATGGCCCGATTTCAACTTCATCCCGTTATTAAATGAATAGGCTAAATATTCAACCGCTTTAGTTAACGACTTCTGAACAGCTTTATTAATCGGGGCTTTATATTTTGCTGGGATTGAGTTTAATCCTATTTCAATCGGTTTCCCTATTTTATCGGCTATTTGTACGGCTAAGCTCTGTTTTTCCAATAAATATTTGGCTTTTTTTAATTCTTCAAAATGTTCATTAGCAAAATTATTTTGGTTATGTAAAGCTAGCATATTTTATTTTCCTTATTATATTTTAAAATCAAATTCTTCATCTACTTAAGTAGAGTCTATAAAAAGGAATTTTTCCAAAAAAAATAAAAATATCTTAATTCTTAAACAGAAAATGGAAAATAGATGTTTTTTATACTCTATTAAATAAAAGGGAATAAAGAATGAAATTAACCGATAGCCAGGAAGAAGTATACAAAAAACTAAGAGCCTTTATAAAAGGGGAAGCAAATAACTGCTTTATCTTAAAAGGTTACGCCGGAACGGGAAAATCATTTCTGATAAAGTTTACCGCGGAATTTTGTACCGATGAAGACATTCATTTTAAACTGCTTGCTCCTACCGGGAGAGCAGCGCGTATTTTAAATTTAAGAACCGGGTTTGAGGTTTCTACTATCCACTCAGAAATTTACTCGCAAGCCGTAGAAAATTTTACCGATCAAACTGAACAGGATTCTATTTTCTTTAATTTAAGGCAACATATTAATAAAGAAACTATTTTTATTATTGATGAAGCTTCTTTAATTTCTGATCAGCAAAATAATGATAAATATCTGGAATTCGGATCCGGGAAATTACTCTCTGATTTTATAGATTATACCGGCGTTAGAAATAATCCGAAAGTAAAAATTATTTTTGTCGGTGATCCCGCTCAGCTTCCGCCTGTAAAAAGTCCCCTATCTCCGGCTTTATCTGAAGAGTATCTTTTTAATAAATTTAATTTATCTGTTAAAACAGCGGAACTTAAAAAAATTATCAGGCAAAAAGCCGAAAGCGGTATTCTATTAAACGCCGCTAAAATTAGAAAATCAATTACGGGACGCGAATTTAATAAGCTCTCAATTAATACCGGGAAAGGCGTTGAGCATATTACCGATAATTTTGAACAGGTTATTGATAAGCTTTTCGTAACTTCTCCGGATGATGACTCTGTTTGTATCGCCTCGACCAACTTTAAGGTTTTTGAATATAATAAGTTTATCAGAAACAGAATTTTTGAATACGGGAATGATGATATTCAAGAGAATGATAAGCTTTTAATAACGGTGAATAATACTCTTTACATGCTGCTGAACGGAGATATTGTAAATGTAAGCGGAGTTAATTCTAATAAAGAAATTAAGGAAGTTCAATTAAAAAGGAGGAAAGAAAAAATAAATCTCGTCTTTCGGGATGTGGAGTTAAATTATCAGCTTCCTAATAAGGAAGAAATTAATATTTCTTGTAAAATAATAGAAAACCTGCTCTACTCGCCGCGCCCTACTTTATCTAAAGACGAAAAAACCGCTTTGTATGTTGAAACCGTTCAAAGGCTGAATTTAAAATTCCCTCCCAAAGCGTTAAGAGAAGCTGATCCCGTTTTATATAATAAGCTAAAAGATGAATTCTTCTTAAAGTTAAGGAGCGATAAATATTATAACGCATTAGTTGTAAAGTTCGGTTACGCGTTAACTTGCCATAAAGCGCAAGGGGGAGAATGGGAAAATGTAATTGTGGATTTTAAAGGTTACGGGCCGCCCGCTTCCGATAATTATTTTCGCTGGGCTTATACCGCGGTTACAAGGGCAAAGAAAAAATTATATTGTATCTCAGCGCCGAAAATTTCCCATTTGAATAATGCTGCCGCGGAAAATAAAAAGAGAAAACCATTTATAGCCGACGCTTCAATAACTATTGAAATTTAAAATATTTTATAGCTGTATAAAATGATTAAATAAAATGGGAAGGGAAAGAATTCAATCTTTATTTTTTGATTTATTTTTATTTACAAAATAAATTACAAACAGCCCCGCGCATAAGACAAAAATTCCCACAAAAATAGCGTGCATAAATTTAGTTAAAACCAGTAGTAGAAAAACGGTAAACACAGTTAATATACTTACAAATATATTAGCTGTTTTGAACACGAAAAAATATAACGATAATAAAATAATACCGGCCGAAAAAATTACTCCGACTAATAAATACATAATAAATCCTCTAATAAACTTTATTACTTTATTAGAGAGTTCAATTCGCGATCTTTCCAAAAATAATTTTATATAATTAGAGGTGAAGGCAAAAAAAGACCCTCAACGGGATTCCAATTTTACTTGGGGTTGAGGGTTGAATTGATAAGCTTCTCAAGCTTAACATTTTCTTAAATTATTAGCAAGGAAAATCTACTTTTTCTTAAAGATATTTTTCTTCAAAATGCTAAAAATGTATAATGATTGAAGATTACGGGGGATGACAAATCGCTTTGGTCTTTCGCGGAACGTTGAAAAGCGCGATGTCATGCTGGGCCCTGTGCTGATGAATATCAGTATCATTTCAGCATCCTCTTAACATGATTGGTTTTTTCTCCGATTAGTAATTTTTAATTAGTAATTGGTAATTGCGGCTTTGCCGGATTGGTTTAGCAATGAATAATTTTGAAAAAAACCATGAACTTTTTTCTGGATTTGTTTATGGTTTAGCCTTAATTATTTATCAAATCAATTTCTGCTTAAGCGACGAGGGATCGTCGCTCTACAAAATTAAATTGCCGCTTTGTTAGAACTTTTAAAAGCCAAACAGCTACTCATTGTTAATTGGTAATTCTTAATTGCGGCTTTGCCGCTAAAGTCCTTTTGAACAAGGAGGTAGAGCTTCGCAATTACTAATGAATAATGTGCAATTACCAATTCCGAACTTGCTTAGCATTATTAAAAATTCTTCTCGTCATCTGCGGTTCTTTGTTAATTGTTAATTCTTAATTGCGGCTTTGCCGGATTGGTTTAGCAATGAATAATTTTGAAAAAAACCATGAACTTTTTTCTGGATTTGTTTATGGTTTAGCCTTAATTATTTATCAAATCAATTTCTGGCTTAAGCGACGAGGGATCGTCGCTCTACAAAATTAAATTGCCGCTTTGTTAGAATTCTTAAAAGCCAAACAGCTACTCATTGTTAATCATAGTAATTATTAATTAGTAATTGGTAATTGCGGCGCCAGCCGCCGAAGTCCTTTTGAACAAGGAAGTTTAATTCTGACGTAGAGCATGAACTCCGCAGAGGGGAAACCCATAAAATTGTCTCAATCCTTTTGAACAAGGAAGTTTAATTCTGACAGAGACAGACTCTCTCTTGATGCGAAAGAGCTCTTCTCAGTCTCAATCCTTTTGAACAAGGAAGTTTAATTCTGACAAGGTATGCAGAAATAGGTGCTCAAACTTATAGTTCGTCTCAATCCTTTTGAACAAGGAAGTTTAATTCTGACAAATGGACCTTAAGGGGTACCTTTTCCATTGGTCTGTCTCAATCCTTTTGAACAAGGAAGTTTAATTCTGACTCTCTACGTATGAGATTGTTGATGAGCACGGGACATAGGTCTCAATCCTTTTGAACAAGGAAGTTTAATTCTGACGTAAGCCATAATATGAGATCCTATAGGAATATTCAATATGTCTCAATCCTTTTGAACAAGGAAGTTTAATTCTGACGCAAGACTTAAGTAAGATATCATAATGCATAGTGAGAGTCTCAATCCTTTTGAACAAGGAAGTTTAATTCTGACTTGAGTTAAGTGGCCTGACTTGCATTGACAGACCTATAGCGTCTCAATCCTTTTGAACAAGGAAGTTTAATTCTGACATAGCAATAGGTATTATATAGCTGTAAATGGCATTATTAGTCTCAATCCTTTTGAACAAGGAAGTTTAATTCTGACGAAATTACGAGCAAATCGTGTGGCATGACTTTGACATCATGTCTCAATCCTTTTGAACAAGGAAGTTTAATTCTGACATGTTTACATAGCTACTTGAGCATTAAACACGCATAGCTATGTCTCAATCCTTTTGAACAAGGAAGTTTAATTCTGACATGAATTATGCCGATGATAATTTAGACGTCATGAGTCAGTCTCAATCCTTTTGAACAAGGAAGTTTAATTCTGACGTTATTGAGTATAACGATGCAGATTGAATTTTAGTGTCTCAATCCTTTTGAACAAGGAAGTTTAATTCTGACATATTAACTGAATAAGTAGATGAATCATTCAAGTATTAAGTCTCAATCCTTTTGAACAAGGAAGTTTAATTCTGACGTATAAGTTTTAACTTCTCAGTGAGCAATCTGATATTAGTCTCAATCCTTTTGAACAAGGAAGTTTAATTCTGACATGATATTCAAAAATATATCGTATGACGATTTTAAGGTCTCAATCCTTTTGAACAAGGAAGTTTAATTCTGACGTAATTGCTTAAGTTCTGATGATTCTGATGAGTCTCAATCCTTTTGAACAAGGAAGTTTAATTCTGACGAACATGACTTTTTCAATATCAGCTCGACGATTAAGGTCTCAATCCTTTTGAACAAGGAAGTTTAATTCTGACGTTACTGTGTCCACTGATTTACCAGCTAATTCAATTGTCTCAATCCTTTTGAACAAGGAAGTTTAATTCTGACGTATATTAATGCGTAAACAATTCTGCGCAATATTATAGTCTCAATCCTTTTGAACAAGGAAGTTTAATTCTGACAATAATAAATTATGGTAGAACTAGTCGATCAGTATAGTCTCAATCCTTTTGAACAAGGAAGTTTAATTCTGACTGATGATACTCATAGTTATATCCGCTGTTAACTTAACTAGATGTCTCAATCCTTTTGAACAAGGAAGTTTAATTCTGACAGAATCAGGATAATGATGTACAAGACACTGTAACTACAGAGTCTCAATCCTTTTGAACAAGGAAGTTTAATTCTGACACTTACTTGAACGGAAACAATGCTGGTTGAATCTGACATAGTCTCAATCCTTTTGAACAAGGAAGTTTAATTCTGACAAAGTCTACAGTGGACTACTAGCGCAATATGTATAATACGGTCTCAATCCTTTTGAACAAGGAAGTTTAATTCTGACGTAAATTAAGGTACTACTTTACGACGAATGCTGATTCGTCTCAATCCTTTTGAACAAGGAAGTTTAATTCTGACGTAAGATGACAATTATACTCTGACATTATACAGGTAATGTCTCAATCCTTTTGAACAAGGAAGTTTAATTCTGACGATTAACACTGAACATAATAGTCTGAAATAGATTATAATGTCTCAATCCTTTTGAACAAGGAAGTTTAATTCTGACGCATAAACTCAGCATTATGTGCGAAGATAAATATTATAGCTCAGTCTCAATCCTTTTGAACAAGGAAGTTTAATTCTGACTATAAATAGCGATTACAGTAGTAACCGCTCAAGTCTTTCGAGTCTCAATCCTTTTGAACAAGGAAGTTTAATTCTGACGCAAGTAGTTGATAGATATGACTACGAAGTCTATGTGTATAGTCTCAATCCTTTTGAACAAGGAAGTTTAATTCTGACGTTAGTAATTCTGCTGTGATAGCTAAGTGACATGATACCATGGTCTCAATCCTTTTGAACAAGGAAGTTTAATTCTGACAGTACCCTTTGTAAGCTATTAAGAAACAATGATTTAAGAGGCCCTTTTCCGTAACCTCATTTTGAGACACGGTTTTTTCAGTTTTTCAAAGAACTTACGCGGCTGTAACTTATTGTAAATAATAGAGATACGGAGTTTCCGTAACCTCTTTTTAAGTTATTTTCGCTATATCTTCTTTTTATTTAATAACTTACAGCGAAAAATAGCCCGTTTTTTAAAAAATAGCAATAGGTTAGTCATTTTTTAAAAACCGCGTCAAATCTTTTAATAAATTACGATTTTTGTCTTTTCCAAACAACTTCTTTTTTTAAGTCGCCTTCTTTTTTTTATGCTTTTTTATTTTTCAGCATCTTATTTCGGCTTGGCTGTAACCGTTCTTTTTATTTATTAACAGGAGATTGGGGAATTGTTCCTGTACATCCTGGTTGTGTGATACTACAAAAATCTGTTTAAATTCAACCGATATTTTGCCGAGCGCGTTCATTAGTTCTTCTCTTCTTTCCTCATCTTGGCTCCCGAAAACTTCATCAAGCGCCAAAAAACCCATATTAGCCCTTCCCATTAAGGCTGAAATTCTTTTGCTGATAGCGACACGGAGGCATAAGCTTGCTAAATCTTTTTCACCTCCGGAAAGACTCTCCAACTCAACTTCTTTATCTTCCCTGCTAACTTTAAAGTTAAATTCGGTATCAATCTTTAGATTATAATATCTGTTCATAGTAATTTTAGAAAATAATTTTGAGGCTTCCCGGGATATCGCGGGTAATTCCCGCGAAGTTATTTTGGATTTAAATTCTACAACAAGATTTCTTAATCTGTCGTACAAATTTTGCTTTTTATTTAAGTTCTCAATCTCTTTTAACATTTCTTCATTAGTTCTTAAGGCGTTAGTATCTTCTTTTATTTTATTCTTTATAACTTCCAAAGTTTTTTCAATTTTATGAAGTATTTCTTTTAACTGATTAAGTTCATCTTCCGCGCGTTCCCGCTGTTCTTTAAGTGCCGCATGTTTATCGGAATCAAATTTTATGTTTTCCAAAACAGTTTTTAATTCATTCAAACTTACCCTGAGGGTGTCTTCTTCCGCTTTAAGGGAATTTAAATCCGTTTCTTTTTTCGGCAGTTCTTCTGATTTTGTTTTGGTTTTATTATACTCATCAAATTCTGGTTTTAAGATTTCTTTCTCAGCCGAAACATCTTTTAACTCTTTTTCTTCAAATTTTATATCCGCCAATTCCTCATATTCTTTTACTTCCGCCTCAACAATTTTATTTTTATAACTTATTTTTTTCGCGGTCTCATTTATACGAATTTGGAGGTTTCTTCTGTTTTCTATCTCTCCTTCAAGTTTATGAAACTCACGCTTATAATCAGCTCGTTCTTTACCGAGATTTTCGATTTTCTTATCCGACTGCTCCAGCAAAATTTTTTTATCACTTACCGTTGTTTCATTCTCGGTTAATTCATCCTCATATTTTTTTATTAATTTATCGTAATGCTCCTTTAGAGGTCTTTCGCATTCGGGACAGTTAGACATCTTACCGATGTTTTTTATGCTTTCTAACCTCGCGGCGCTTTGTTCTATTTTTCCCTTCGCTTTGGAAATAATTTCATTAATTAAATCTCTTTTTTCGGATTCGGTTTTAATTAGGCCTTCGGAAGCGTTTATATGTTTTTGCAGTGCTTCAATTTTTTGTTCAACGTTCTTAAGCTTATCAATTTCTTTATTTAATTTATCCTGTTCATTTTTAAGTTCGGCTAAATCTTTTTCGCAGTCTTCTATTTTCTTCTTCGAGGCAATTTTTCTTTCCAATTTAGATTTGAGCTTAAGAAGTTCCTCATAGCGTTTATCTTTTTCCAGGAACCGCTTTTTTTTCGGCTCCAATTCCTTTAAGCGCTCAATCATCCGATTTAATTCTTCTATTTCATTTTCAACCTTTCCGATCTGCCGCAGGTTATTTTTTATTTTTTCGTTTTCTATATTAATTTTATTATTAACCTTATCAAATTCATTTTTCAGTTCGTCCGATTGTTTTAATTTCCACTTCAGAGCCTCATATTCTTTACTTGCTACTTCAACTTTTGCTTTAGCTTTACCGCATTTTTCGTTCTCTACTTTTAATTTTTGTTCATTCTCTTTTTGGGCATTCTCCAAATTGTACTTTTCATCTTCTGTTAGTAAAGATTCTTTTTTTATTTTTATTCTCTCATTTAAATCTTTTACCGCGCCCTTAACTCTGTCGTCAAGTTTATCAAGTTTTTCCAAACCGATCATTTTTCTGATAGAAATTTCCCTCTCTTTTTGATTTAACTTTAGTAAAGAAGCGACTTCTTTTTGAGAGGCGAAAAATGAATTATTAAAATTTTTGTAATCAATTTTCAGAACCTTAAGAATCTCTTTATTTACTTCTTTTATCCCAACCGCAGAGGATCTATTATCGATAAAAAATTCGGCTTCGGCTTTAAGAACTCTGCCTCTAAATTCTCGTTTTATTCTATAAGCATTTATCTCTATCTTCAAACTCAAGTTCAACAAGCACAGCTTCTTTCGGGGAAGCTTTATCATTTTTAATTTTATCTTTCGGCATTTCGCACTTACCATAAAGCGCGAGAGAAACGGCTTCAAAAACGGTAGATTTGCCTGCTCCGTTTTTTCCAATTAAACCTATCAATCCTTCCGGGAAAGCGATAGTTTCTTTTTTATACTGCTTAAAATTTTCTAAAGTAATTTTATTAATCCGCATTACTTTCCTCTTCCTCAATTTCATTAAGTAATTTTGAAGTTAACCCGAAAACCTCTTCCAGCTCCGCTTTAACGGTAAAAAATTTTGTAAGCTCAACATTAAGCTGTTCTCTTAAATCGAAAGACTCGCTGTCATAAATAATTTCCTCAGAACCTCCTTGTAGTGTTTTGGAATAGGAGTAAAAAAGAGTTCCGTCGAATATTCCATCAAAATCTTCTTTTGAAATTTCATAATACCGGGCTGAGGAAAGTTCTTGCAGGCTAATATGGACTATGCTCTGATCTAAGTTTAAAATTTTAATTTTAGTTTCTATTTCAGCAATTATTTCCGCTTTAGATTTTTCCGCGCATTTTTCCACTTTAATTTTATAACAGTTCCTGGTTTTAATAGGAATAAATTCTGTTTTTGTGCCTTCCTCATCAATAGTTACATTAATTATTCCTTTATCATAGTCGTATTCCGATTGAGAAAATCTTTCGGTTGAACCGGAATAAAACACATTGCCGAATTTTTCTATATGCTTAAACCGATGCCAATGCCCCAAAGCGATATAATCAAAATCCTTCAGTCTATCTAAAACATTTTTATTAAGAACTCGTTCGCCGTATTCATCCATTCTAAAATCAGGCAGCGATAAATGAGTAACCAGAATATTCTTTTTATCTTTATTATTGACTTTAATTTTTGACGCTTCGGCCACAAAGGCAGCCTCATTATTTATATGGGGCAGGGCATGTATTATATAACGGTCGTTTTCATATCGCTCGTATTTTTCACCAAAAAATATTTCCCCTTTTATAACTGTTTTGAATAGATGATGAATTGGTTTTGTAAAAGATGATTTCGGAAAATCATGATTTCCGGCTATTATGTAAATAGGAATTCCGGCCGCCACCAGTCTATTCAACTCCTGGTTAGCCGCGATTAAAGCCCTATTTGTGGGGGATGAACGGTGGAAAATATCTCCGGCATGTATTACAAAATCCGGTTTTTGCTCGATTATAATATCAACAATATTTCTAAAAGAAAAATAAACATCTTCTTCCCTTATATTATTCCCGTTATCGTCTTGAATATCTAAATCACAAAATCCTAAATGCGTATCGGAGATATGTATAAAATTGATCATATTTTTATCTTTTTTTATTTGGTTAAAATTATCTTAAACGGAAGCTCCGCCGGAATTCTTTTCTATTTAATAAGAGTAGTAATATCTAAAATTTTCCAAAAAATAACGAGCACGCTTTAAAACATATAATTTATAAGTTTTGAGAACATTAAAATGTTCAGCATATGGAATATTAAATTATTTTTTAGCTTTGCAAGTAAGGAAAGTTTGGTAAGTATAAATAAGCGGTAAACAGTAAATTAATCTTCCGGTTCTTCCCCTAATGAAATTGATTTAATGTCTGCTGAATAATCTTCTGAAGTATGCGCGTATTTAGCAATTTGTACGCGTGTATGTATCGCCAGCTTTTCAAGTATATTATGGATATGGCTCTTTATTGTGTATGTGGAAAGATTAAGTTTTTGGGCAATTTCTTTATTTGTCAGTCCATCAGCTACCAAATCGATTACTTGCCTTTCTCTTTTCGTCATCCTTACGGCGCTAATTAATTTTGAAGGGGATGAATCGATTACCGCTCTATTTACAATTTGGGCAAAGAGGGATTCGGTTAAATTTGAAGGCAATGCTTTAGCACCCCCGGAAACTGCCCTGATTGTTTGTAGAAAATCATCTACGGTCGCTTCTTTTAGGATGAAACCTGAAACACCGACTTGTATGAATATTAATAAATCTTCTTGTAAAGGGACCATGTCCATCATAATAATTTTTATCTTTTGAAATTCTTTTTTTAAGGATTTGGCAAGATTTAAACTGCTTTGATTTCTTAATCCAAGATCTAGAAGTACTATTTTGGGCTGTGACTTGCGGATAAATTGTAAAGCTTTTGTACAATCTCCAAAAGCGCCTGTTACTTTTAAATCGGGCTGTTCCTCAATCATTGCGGTAATTCCTTCGCGCAATAAACGATTGTCTTCTATAACTACAATTTGAATATTTTCCATAAATCCAGTAGAGCTTTAAATAAATTACGATTAGCAAATTATAAATTTGTATAAATTTAGTTGATTCAACTTTGGCATGCAATTAGTTTAACAGATATGTTACTTTATTTTTTGATATGAGGGAAAAACGAAGGGAAGCCATCCTTTTTATAATTTTGAAGATAAAGTTTGCGTGCTTGCCAAACAATTTTTTTGGACGTATCGCGGAGACAATAATGGTGAACCGATTAAAAAAGATTTTATTTAAAACTGTTTAATTTTTAATTTCTTAAATTTATAAATTATCAAACGCTCCCGAATTCTTCTTCGCGTTCTTTTTTTCTCTTTTAGCTTCTTTTTTTTCTTTCATTGATTTAACGGGTTCTTTTTTAGTGCTTTTTTTGCTGTTTTGGCTTTTGCTCATTTAACTTCCTCTTATGTTTTAGAAATTATTGGCTAAAATGGTTTTAATATTCCTATTAACATTTTAATCAATGATGGATATATCTTTAATTATTTGTTTCCGACTTCCTGTTGAGTAAGAATAGTTTGCTACTTCTAAGCGTGTATGCAGTTCAAGTTTTTGCAATATGTTATGTATATGGCTTTTTATAGTAAAATTGGAAACACGCAGCTTTTGCCCGATTTCTTTATTACTTAAACCGTCTCCTACTAATCCAATAACTTCCCTTTCCCTTTTAGTCATGCGGACGGCTTCTTTTAATTTTCCCTCACCGCGTTTAAGCGCTTGGTCGACTATTTCGGAAAAAAGAGAGTCATTTAAATTAGGCGGAAGTATTTGTTCACCTTCAGCAACAGCGCGAATAGCAAAAAGGAAATCATCTGACGAAGCATCTTTCAGTAGAAAACCGGCGGCACCGGCTTGCACAAACAGATTTACATCTCCCGGTACAGGCGCAAGGTCCATAACAATTACTTTCGCGTCAGGAAAATCTTTTTTTACAACTTCAACTACGGTAAGGCTGTTCCTGTTGCGTAGTCCCAAATCTAAAAGAACTATATCAGGTTTTAACTGTGCAATTTTTTCTATCGTATTTCTTTTATTTCCGGCGGCAGTAACAATTTGTATATCATGCTGCTTTTTAAGCATGGCGATAATACCATCATGAAGAAGCCTATTATCTTCTATTAGTAGTATTCTTATTTTTTTTGTACTTGTCTTATTTGTAATATTTTTTTTCATAAAATAAATTAGATAAAGAAAGGCTGTATTACAATAACGCAAAGGGATGAAAATTGATCTACACCTCTTGGATGAGTACAAAATTTCACACTGAAATTGATAAGTATTTAAATTCGCGCGAATTTATAATTGAACACATTTTAGGCAATGAGCACAACTTTTTTAATTTGTAAGGATAACCTTAAGCGCTTTTTCTTTTGAAGCATTTCCAAAAATATCGTACGCTTTCATTATCTCACTTAATTTAAAATGATGAGTTATTAACATCTCCGGCTGTAATTTTCCAGAGATTACAGTCTTCATAAGCATAGGAGTGGTAACAGTATCAACAAGCCCTGTTGTAATAGTAATGTTGCTTGACCATAACTTTTCAAGATGCAGCTCAACACTTTTGCCGTGAACTCCTACGTTGGCAATATGTCCTCCGGCCGCTACAATTGATTGGCAAATATCGAAAGTGGTTGATATACCCACGGCTTCAATTGCGACATCTACGCCTTTGCCGTTTGTTAATTCCATAACTTTATTTACGGCATCGCCGCTTACCGATTTAGTAGCCCCGAAAGTTTTAGCTACATTCAAACGGTTTTCATCTAAATCAATCATTATAATTTCAGAAGGTGAATAGAACTGAGCTGTTAGAAGCGCTGCAAGTCCTATTGGCCCCGCTCCTACAATTGCAACAGTATCACCCGGTTTTACTTGGCCGTTAAGTACACCGCACTCAAAGCCTGTAGGAAGAATATCGCTTAACATTACAATAGCTTCTTCCTCAACTCCGTCGGGTATATGATAAAGGCTTGTATCGGCATGAGGTACTCTAACATATTCCGCTTGTGTTCCGTCGATTAAATGGCCTAGAATCCAGCCGCCGGTTTCACAATGTGAATACATTCCTTTTTTGCAGGCTTCACAAATCCCGCATGATGTAATGCAGGAAATTAAAACTTTATCACCGGCCTTAAAATTCGCAACGCCTGTCCCGGCTTCTTCAATAACTCCAACACCCTCGTGGCCGAGTATAAGCCCATCGGTTACTTCGGGAACATCTCCTTTCATTATATGAAGGTCAGTTCCGCATATTGTTGTTTTAGTTATTCTTATTATCGCGTCTGTGGGATTTTTAATTGCTGGTTTTGGTTTTTCTTCCCAATTGCGTTTGCCGGGTCCGTGATATACTAATGCCTTCATTTCATCCTCTTTTCATATAAGTTGATAAAATTAGATTCGTTCCTTCATAATTTTCATCGTTTCTTGTTACTTATAATATTACGTTATCAAACTATGTAAAATATTTTACTGATTCAATCACCCAAAGGGATGAAAAGAGGCTAGTTCTTTTTTCAAGTAAATGTTACGGCGCCGTTCTTATCTTTTTGTTTCAATAGGTAATTCTATTGTAACTTTGGTACCTTTTTCCATTTTAAAATCAATTTTCCCATCAAGCTGGCTTACCATTAAGTTTACCAGATGCAGCCCTAAGCTAGTTACATTATTAATATCAAAATCTTTCTCTAATCCTATTCCGTTATCTTCCACGGTTAATAAAATTCGGGAATCGTCTGCTTCTAAACTAACATTTATAATCCCGGCATTTTCCTCCGGGAAAGCATAATTAAAGGAATTTGTAATTAATTCAACAAGTATCATACCTATCATTGCGGCATTTTTTGAGGGAGCGGTAATGTTAGCAATATTTTTATTTAGTATAATTTTTTTTGTAAGATTTAGAAGGGAATTAATTACTCTATGGCAATAAACTTTAAGCTGAATCTCGTAAAAAGAATTTGTTTCAGATAATAAGGAATATAAATCCGAAATAGCTTTTACCCTTAAAGATAATTCCTCCAGGACATTTGTTGTCTCATCGGATAGTGTTGTATCGGCTCTCAGATTAATTAAACTCGTTATCATGCTAAAGCTGTTTTTTATCCTGTGTTGTATTTCCTTAAGTAATGCTTCTTTTTTTCCAATATCATCCGTAAGGGTTTTTTCATACTGCTTTCTTGCTGTTTCTCCGACTTTATCAGACATAGAGCTAATTCTATTAACACCAATATCCTCTGTAAGTTGATCAGAAGAAATTGGAAGATTTTCATCATTTCCAATCCATGAGGAAAAAACATCTCCAATTCCATGTTCTTCAAATTTGGAGGCCATGCCACTCAAGCCGTTGCTTTCTTCTTCAATTAAAAATAAAATGGATGTTATCAAATGAACTTTATTTTCATCGTAACTGATAAGAACGGAACGAATCGCTTCTAAAATATCCATATCCTACATTTTTTTATTGGTATCTGTTGTTCAATTTCCAGTATAAATGTTTGGGATTCAATCGTGCGAAAGGATGAAAAACAGGTTACTCCATTAGGTTAAGTTTTGCAAAATTTTTAATGGCTGGAATAATTTATTTAATATCTTATCACCCGGAGGGATATTACTGAATTTATTACCCGTAACTGAAGTAATAATACGCATTGAATAAAAAGTTATAAAGAATATAGTAAAACCAAAAAACTCCTCTGCCGGAGGCATTAAATGGCCGATTAATTTTTTATATCCCGGAATAGGAATTATAATATAAGCTGATAATAATTTTGCTAATGTTTCCATTTTGTTTTTTGTTAAGTTTTATTTCTAAATGTATGCTTATTAAAGATTTTAACGGTGGTATGGCTGATATATATTCTAAAAAAAGAGGCTGTCTCAAAAGTACAATTTGTCATTCTGAATTTGTCTTTGACTGATGAAAAATCTCGATTTTATATTAAAGAGATTCTTCAGTCGAGGACTCCACCAGAATGACAGATTTTTAATTTTTGAAACAGCCTCTATAATTTGAGCAATCTTAAATTTACATTTTAGAACCCTTATCAATTACAATTTCAACACGGCGGTTATTGGCACGCCCTTCGGCAGTAGTATTATTCGCGATCGGATTTTCTTCTCCGATTCCACGCGCCTGAATAAGATCACCAGAATATCCTCTTGAAATTAAATAAGAACGCACAACATCAGCTCGTTTTTGGGATAACACAAGATTATAATTTGATGAACCTTGTGAATCGGTATATCCCTCAATCGTAAGCCTTCGCTCCTTTGTCGCGAGCAGCGCGTCGGCAACCTTGTTTAAACGATCCAGTGCCGCCGGCAAAAGTGCAGATTGATTGGAAGCAAACAATACGCTTCCGGAAAGGGTAATTACAAGTCCTCGTGTTTCTTCCTTAACAGCGGCAAGTTTCGCTAGTTCCGCGCGCGCGTCGGCGGCTGCTTTTTCGGCATCAATCTGCGCTTTTTTAGCAATCTCAAGTTGTTCAGTTGTTTTTTTCATTATGTTAGCTTGCGTTGTCTCATAATCTTTCTTTGCTTTGGTGGTAGCTTCATTTTCAGCGAATGTAACCGCTAATGCCTCAGCTATTTTAGCCTTGCGGTCCGCTACATAAGCAAGATCGCGAGTCTGGTAAGAATCAGGCTCTTCCATGAAGGACTTTTCCGCGGCGTCAAGCGCGGTTTGTGCTTTATGAAGCTCGGCCGGAACTAATACCGCTGCCTGTCCGGCTTTAGCCTGTTGAAAAGCCTGGCGCGCGTTTACCAATTCCTGCGGAGGTAAGCTTGCACTGCAGCTAATAAACAGCCCGGCAAATAGTATTGATATAAAATATATAACAGGTTTCATTATTTAATTCCTTTCTTGAGGTATATTGTTGTCTTTACGAAGCTGCTGTACTCTATCAATTGCCGCTGCCGCTTCTTTCTTATCATTATCGCTGCGAGAAAGCGCGACGGCCAGTTCACCGTCGGTTTGGGCACGTAAAAGCATCGAATCCGCCTTATCTTTTTCGTCATTTTCAGCGAATACCTGAGCTTTTGCCAGTTCTTCTTTTGCTAATTGTAAGTAAAGAGAAGCGCTGGAAATACCGGACGCGCCAACTTCCTCAGCGGCCCTAATAGATGATGTAGAAGCTTCTTTGTCAATCATAGCCGTGCTGCTTCCGCATCCCGCAATTGCTATAGCGAAGAGTACAACCCCCATCGCCATAATTATCTTCATAAGTTTCATTGGATACTCCTTTATTAATGGTTTACTTTTTATTCCTGTTATTACAGGGTGGAAAAAACTGTTTTTAATTTTAATTCAAGGTATCCATCGAAATCCCTTATTGCTATAGTGCATGGGGATGAAAAAGGAACTAGTAGGATAGAGGTGTGATAAAAGAGGCAGCAATAATATCGAAAAGATTTTTAAATTAAACAAAATTATACACGCTTAATTGAAAATCTTCATCTGAGTTATAAGATTGAGGTAATTTACAAATGGTTCAAACGGATATAAAATGGATTAATCCGTTTGACTGAAAGTAAAAAATAAAACGGCGCTGTTAAGGATTTTAATAACTACTTCAACAGAATAAACTTTTTCGTTGAAATAAATGATCCCGCTGACAAACGGTAGAAGTATACACCGTTAGATAACCCGTCGACTAAGGAGCCGGCATCTAAAGTTACTTTATAGCTGCCAGCCTCTTGATAAGCATTTACAAGAGTAGCGACTTCACTTCCCAGAAGATTAAAAACCTTTAATGAAACATGAGCGGCTTTCTCAATATTATATTGAATAACTGTAGAAGGATTAAATGGATTTGGATAATTTTGCATAAGCTCAAATTTATTTGGTTCATTATCGGTCTCAACAGAAGTAATGACCGGACTTATTATTTGATTAGCATCTAAAGTAATTGCTGTTTGTGCCAGCGCTTTTCCGTTAAGAAACCGCGCCTGTTTTCATTACAATTTGTGTTTGACATAAAATTATTCCTTTCATCGAAGCAGTAGTACCTATAGTTGTCTGTCCGGCTACCTGCCAGAATATGTTGGAGATTTTTGCTCCTCCGGCCAAAGTAACTATTGCGCCGTTCGATAAAGCTAAGGTCCTGCGCTACCTGAAATATCCAGATATCACTTTCATTTCCGGAAATAGTTACGCCCCCTTTGGAAATCAATACACCGGTTCCCCATTTATAAAGGCCAGGAGTGAGAGTCTGTCCGGTAAGATCTCCGGCATATAATTCTGTGTAATCAGGTAAAGTTTCTACCGGCTGCATCTGTATATGCGGTTTCCATATCACCTATTGCCGTGGTTAGTTTGGACGGAGTTGGATCGGTATAATCTGCGGCAAATATTTTTCCTGTAACTAAAGATGATGTTGAAAATGTGCCTGTAGCATCCAGAATTAGTCCAAATCCCGTTATAGCCGTTTGATCGATCGGGCTGACTCCAAGGTTTCCGGTAATTTCAGTTGATCCGGTATTTGAAATTCCGGTTTTCCCCAGAATTACGAAATCACCGGACGTTCCGAGCTTTACAACTGAAGATTGAGAAAAGACAACGCAATATGGTGAAATAACAATCATCAGTATAGCCGCTATTTTTAAAGTCCAATTTCTATAAATTGATTTATTGTTCTGTATTAAATTTTTCATAAAATTCCTAAAAATTAATTCGTGCGAGGGAAGTGTTGAACCAATTCTAATTATTTTAAAATTCATAGTTCACTAGATCATCCCGGTTTATTACCATTTATTAGAAAGTAAATTATGCTAAAGTTTTGTAATAATATATAGGGCGAAGGGATGAAAAGGGACTACACAATTCGAAAATAATATCTTACGCAAAGCACGGAGTTGATACTTAATTAACAATTAAAATTTGGTGTATTTAATCTGTTAAAGGGATGCAAGAAGGACTAGTTTTTTAACACTTGAGGATTTCAAGAAGTATTTAAAGCTTTTACGGCTGAGAAAATTATTCCAACCCTGATGTACGTGCGTAGTTTGCTATTTGAACCCTGGTATGGAGTGTAAGCTTTTCCAGGATATTGTGTACATGACTCTTAATGGTAAAAGGGAAAGATGAAGTTTAAAGGCGATCTCCCTATTGCTTAAGCCGTCGGCGACAAGTTCAATTACCTGTTTTTCTCTGCCGGTCATTCTAACCGCCTCGGTAATTTTTTCAGGATGTATTTCATTAATCGCCTTATTTACAATCTGTGAAAAGAGGGTTTCTGTTAAATTAGTAGGGAGAATATTATCGCCGCCTACAACCATACGAATGGTATTAAGAAACTCGTCAATATTCGCATCTTTAAGGATGAATCCGGAAACTCCTTCCTTAACAAACTCCAAAACATCTTCTTCAGTGGGCAAAAGATCCATAACAATAATTTTTATTGATTCATTATTTTTTTTTTAGTGTTCTAAAGAAAATTAAGGCTTGTCTGATTACGGAGTCCAAGATCAAGAAGCACTATATCGGGAGGATTCATAATAATAGTTTGTAAAG
The DNA here is from genome assembly GCA_963798775.1 of uncultured Bacteroidota bacterium. Lineage (GTDB taxonomy): Bacteria > Bacteroidota > Ignavibacteria > Ignavibacteriales > Ignavibacteriaceae > CAWCUK01. The sequence continues at coordinate 1,698,495 of CAWCUK010000001.1, read as the reverse complement.
CTTTAGCTGAATCGCCAAAAGAACCGACAACTTTAATATCATTTTATTTTTCAATTAAGGCGGTAATTCCATCCCGCAAAAAACGATTATCCTCAACAACTATTACTGAAATTTTCTTCATACTAGAACTTATACCCATTGAAGTCTATTTTTTTTAATACGATTGTTTTTAATGATACCGGATAAGTTACCCAAAATGCCTCTAAAAACAAAAAGTTAATAATCATAATTGATTTATATTAAGAATTAAAAATGCTAAACGGGCTGTCACTTTCCTCATAAAGTAACTTTCAATATTTTTGGTTAATTGAAATCGTTTTAGATAATTTAGGATAATTTATAAAATGAGAAGATAACGCAGAGTGATTTTTATACGATAACTTTACGAGCAAATACTTAATTGATAAAAGATACTTTAAACACTTGCATTAACTGGTAAATAAGGAGTTTTAGATTCAAAAGGAAATATATTTCAAAAATCAAAAATAAGATATTAATTCTTTGATTTTACAATTCAACTTCAAAAGCTAATCGTCCGAAATTTATCGGATTATTTTTAAAACTTACAGAATAACCAAGCTTTACCGTAATATCCTCTCCAAAGGTAAACCATACCTGAGGAACGGCGCTGTTAGATATTTAAATTCGGATCCGAAACGGAACAAGTTATTTAAATCATATCTAAAACCAAAAGAAGGATTGAACGAGCCGTTACGGGAATCGAATGATTTTTCTTCTGCTAAGTTAAGAGTAAGATTTAATTTTTCCGCAAAATCTTTTGATAAAATAATCCTTCCTTCTACCCCTAATTCACTTTCGCCAGCTAAAGTCTTTTCGGAATTTACTTCGGCGGATACCGCAATATCAAAGGTTTTACCCCTTCGTCATAAAATCTATATCTTGTTTCAAATCTACCGTACCTGAAGTTGAAGTTTTTAACTTCCGGACTATTATAAGTTATTCTGCCGTCAATCATCCAATGATTTGTAATTCCATATTCTGAAGCAAAGTTATTGTTTATAAAATTTATATTTGATTCACTGCCGTAATCGAACCAATATTCTAATTCCAGTTCTTGCTGTTTCAGCGTAAGATACACCATTGTTTCATCAAGAAAATCGTCCCGATGAGCGTATATTTTAAATGGAAGAAGAATAAAGACACAAATAACGCATCTACACCAAAAATATTTATACAACAAATTAAACCTCATTTTAATTTTCTAGATTAATGAATATCCTAAAGTATTTTTGTGATTAAAGAGAATAATTTTCCAACAGGACATACACCTTTTAAAATTTAGAATTGAACCAACTACTTCTCAATTACTTTTAAAATACTGGGAAGCACAATTAATAAAAGCGGAAGCGCAACAATAAAACCTCCAATTATAGCGATAGCCAGCGGCTGATGCATTTGCGCGCCGGTTCCGATTCCGAAAGCAAGCGGAAGCAAAGCTATTATTGCTCCGAAGGCTGTCATAAGTTTTGGCCGGAGCCTGGTTGAAATTGAATAAACAATTGACTCTTCTTTGCTTTTATTTTTTTGTTTGAATTCATTGTACTGCAAATAAGTGAAGATAGAATTTTCTCCTATAATTCCCACAATCATAATTATTCCTGTATAACTCCCGACATTTAGCGGAGTGCCGGTAACAAACAACGCGATAAGGCTTCCGGCTATTCCCAGAATAGCTATAAAGATAATAGCGAAAGAAATTTTAATGCTTCTGAATAAAAATAGAATTACAGTAAAAACTAATAAAACAGCGAGTATTAAAATTGTTAATAAATCGCTAAATGCTTTCTGCTGTTCAGCGTATGAACCTCCGTAAACAATTTCATAGCCATTGGGAGATTTTACTTTTTGTTTTATGTTTTTTTGAATATCACTTAATGTACTTCCCAAATCGCGGTTATTTAAACGAGCCGTAACAGCAATCATTTGTTTTAAATTTTCTCGTGTTATTTCCGCTACACCTTTTTCAATTTTAACATTTTCAAATTCGTTTACCGGTTTTATTGTACCGTTGTTTAAGTAAATAAAACTATGTTTCAAGTCATTCAAAGTATTATTAATGCTTCCCTCGAACATCCGGATATTTATCAATCTTTTTTTGCTTAGAATATCGCCGACTTTTTCTCCTTTAATCTTCGAGTTCATCTGAAACTGAAGTTCCTCCGGAGTAAGGCCGTATTGGGCGAGTTCGGTGTATTTAGGATTGAAGATTATGCTGGGCCCGGCAACGGTAATTCCATTAAAAACATCGGCTGTTCCTTTTGTATTATCAACTGTTATCGGCAACTTGTTTAGCTAATTTTTCCAATACTTTTGGTCATCTCCAAAAATCTTTACTTCAATCGGCTGTTTTGTACTAATTAAATCGCCTATCATATCCTCAATAATCTGTCCGAAATCAACTTGAAGTGCCGGAAGTTTCGCCTCAATTTTCCCGCGAATTTCATCGGCAACTTGTTCGGTTGTTAAATCTCTATTCTTCTTTAATTGAATAGTATAATCGCCTGTATTCGGTTCGGTGATAAAAAATCCGTTTTGTGTTCCGATCTGTCTCGAGAAACTTTCAACTGCCGGTGTATTTTTGAAGAATATCGTCAACAATATTCAGCATTTTATTTGTCGCTTCCAATGAAGTTCCGGGCGGGCTGACAAAATCTAAAATTAAAGATCCTTCATCCATATTTGGCAAAAATCCCGAAGGCAATGAAGGAATTATAAACCATGATGAAACAATTAAGATTAACACAAAAATCAGAGAAATGGCAGGCCTGCGAATAAAAAAATAAACCCAGTTTCTTTTCTTTACTTCTTTATGTTCCTGCAGCGCGGATTCTTTTTTAGAAAAAAGGAGGTAAATTACAGGCAGACCAATCCAGGTTACAAAAAATGAACAGACTAAAGTAATTATCATCGTATCGGTTAAAACTTTAAAATAAGCGCCCGCGACTCCGCTCATTAAAAAGAAAGGAAGAAAAATTACAATTGTACTGAGTGAAGAACCGATCATTGCGGGAAGTAAATATTTTATCGCTTTTATTACTAATGTACGGCTTGTTTCTTCCGGATTTTCCTCATGCGTTCGATGAATTTGCTCAACCACAACTATAGCGTCATCAATTATCAACCCTATTGAAGCCGCTATCGCTCCGATAGTCATAATATTAATAGTGTAACCGATTACATATAAGACTAAGAATGTTAAACCGAGAGTAATTGGAATTGTAACAAGAATAACCGAACTGGCTTTTATTGAACGTAAAAAAACTACAGTAACAAGAATAGCGAGTAATAATCCGATCCAGACAACATCAACAATACTTCCAATAGCGTCGGAAACAAAATTTGCCTGGTTATAAAAAGGATGAAGAGTTATTCCTTTCGGCAATATTTTTTTTAAGTCCGGCAGATTTTTGTTAACCGCGTTTTCAACATCAATAAGATTGGCGTTCGGCTGTTTGAGGATATTAATTAAAGGGACTACTTTTCCGTTAGCTTTTATCTTTGTATAATTTTTTTCAGCGCCTAATTTTATTTCCGCAATATCTTTTAAATGAATTATCCTATTGTTATTGTTTGCGATAACTAAATTTTTTAAATCTTTTATATCCTGCTGCGAGGCTTCTGTTAAAGTTAGATAAAGCCTGTTATAACTATTTAAATAGCCGGTTGATGTTATAAAATTTGACTGCTTTATTTTATCCGCTACACTTTTAGGCGGAATTTTTAAGTTACTTAATTTCTGAGAATTTAAAATTATATGATATTCTTCTACCTTTCCTCCGGCTACAGCAACTTCAGAAATTCCTTCAATTCTTGAAAGAAACGGTTTAATTGTATATTCGGCAATATTCCGTAACTCAATTTCGCTGTATCCTTTTCCTTCTAATGAAAAACCCATAACCGGGAAAATTGACGGATTCATTTTTTCCACTGAAATATTAATTCCCTGCGGAAGGTTTTGTTTTATTTCATTTATCCTCGCTTCAATTCTTTGTTTGTCGAGATCAATGTCGGAGTTCCAATTAAAAAAAGCTGAAATTTCACAGCTTCCCCTGCTGGTAATGCTTCTAATTAAATTTAAATCCTGAACCCGTTTGATTGCATTTTCCAGCGGCACTGTTACAGTCACCATCATTTTATCGACCGGCTGTTCACCGTTATCCGCAATAATTTTAATTTTGGGAAATGTTATATCCGGGAATAAGCCGGATTGAATATTCAATATTGCGTAAATTCCTCCGGCAAGTATTATAAACAGAATTACCGCAATAGGACTTTTATACTTCAGATAAAAATTCTTCATTTTATAATCTCTACTTTTGCGGTGTCGGGCAGTCCATAAGAGCCTTCTGAAATAACTCTATCTTTTGGGGTTAAATTTGAGTTTAGCACTTGAACCAAACTATCGGTTTCAATTCCTTTTAAGAAATTACTTCTTACCGCTGTCGTATCATTTATAATTTCATTATCCAGAATGAATCTTGCGTTACATCTGTTATTAACAGCGCTTTTAGGAAACACCAAAGCGTTCTTGGTTTTATTGAAAGGAATTTTTACGGTAACATTTAAATTTTCCGGAAGAGTTTTATTTCCAATTTATTTTATGTAATATGTTTGAGTTTGCGCGATCGAATCAACTAAGGAATATTTTTTTAAACTATACCGGGATAGTTTCTCCGTCAGGAAAATCATTTTACATTTTGCTCCGATATTTATTTTCGAAGAATTTTCATACGGAACGTTCAGTTTTATTCTTATTGTAGAGGGATTTGAAACAACGGCAAGTTTTTCTCCGCTCGAAATATAATCGCCGGAATGATAATCTATAGATGTTAAAACTCCGCGCGATTTTGCTTTAACATCTACAACGCCTTTAAATCTTTTCCCGCGAAAGAAATATTCTAAATATCAGCCGCCGCTGACTCCATTGTCTTCACTTTATAAATAACCTCACCGCAAATTTTATCGCCTATATTTCTCTCAACTTTTTCTATGTATCCCTGGAAAGTAGCGCGCACTATTTCCTTATTTAGGAAAATTATGTTTGCGTTTATCTGAGATAATCGCTTATTTCAGTATTAATGGATGAGTTACTTCTACGGGAGTTCCCCAGCAGTTTCACTCTTTACTTGCTTTTATCACCCCGCAGGAAAAAATTACAAACGCTAAAAAAAACGCGGATAAACATTTTTATAATTTTCATTTACCAATTCCAGTAATTGTAATTGTTTTTCAAGCTGATAATTAATCCGGGTTGATATTTATTCCTTTGAAGGTCAATATAATTTTTCACTTGAGTTAAATATTTTATCATTGAAAATTTACCCTTCTCAATTGTTTTTTAGAAATATTAATCACTTTTTGATAATCATTTGTCTGCTCTTCAAAATCTTGTATGCTTTTTTTCAACGAAGCTATTTTTTTTCACGCGTCTCGCCTTTCACGGATAGTATTGCTTTGAAAGGAATCTTTATAGTCTGTTAAATTTTTCCGCAATCATTTCTGCTGCCGTTTATATCTCTCTGTCCTCCGTCTAATAGAGGAAGGGAAAAATTTATTCCCGCGCTCATCCCGACTTTCTTGAAAATTATCCGGTTCCACCGCGTTCAGGCCCGGCATTACGAATACTTTAACTTGCGGAAGATATTTTGTTTCGAAAACTTCTTGTTGGGAGGCAATTTTTAAGCTGTCCATTTTATACTGAGTAGAAATTGAGAACTCGCAGGCGCATTTGATTAAGTCTATATTGACCGAATCAATTTTTACAATTTCGGTATCCCTTATTCCGCAAATCGAATATAACCGGAACATACCGTTTTTATAATTCCGCCAGTTTTCATTAAGGTTTATTTTTTGAGATTTATATTCTACTTTTAGCAAAAGATAATCCTGAAGAGTTGCGAGTCCTTTAGTTACAAGATTCTCAGTAACCTTTAGCTGGTTCTTTAGATTATTATTTATTTCCTTTGAAAGATTATATAAATCATAATACTGGCGTGTATTTATATACTGGTCGGTAACTTCTTTTTTAAGCGAATGTTTTTCGCCGAATAATTTCGTTTCATTTTCTTTTTTCTTTATAAGTGATTGCTGTTTTAACGCGCTCAATAATTCGCCGTTAAAAATATTTTTTTCAACATTTATAAGCGCGGAATATTCTCCGCCGTTTGTAATTCCAACATCATACCCGATTGCTTGAGGGGAAGGGTTAGTAGTAATAAAGCGTCCGTTGTTATTGAAAAAAGGTGCGAACAGAACATCGCCGCTTAAGTAAACGCGAAAAGCATTGTTCTGGGCTTCGTCTAATTTTATTTGCAAAGCGGCAATTTGGGTTTGATAATTATAATTTTGCAGAGCCGGAGAATTTTCAAAAGCTTTGTTTATATAATAATCAAGATTATACTGCCCGAATAAAGAGGTGCCGGAAATAAAAAATATTATTAGAATTTTTTTAAACATTTTTAGTCATAAACATTAAAGAAATAGGCTGCCTCAAATTAAAATTAAGGCAGCCTTAACTACTGTAATTATTTTCATAAAATAATATTAAAATTAGATTTTAATATTAATCTTCATCATCTTCGTTTTCTTCTTTGCTTTCTTTTTCATCATTTTCTTTTTCAGATTTTTCCATCTTCTGAATATTGCCTTTTTCATCCAAAACTACTTCAGATTTTTTGCCGTTATTTTCAACAACTAACTCAAAAGTAGTTTTTGAATTTCTCGTTACTTTCTCAGCGTTTTTGATTTTTCCATCAGGATATTTTTTCATTACGGAACTTTTAATGTTTGAAGGAATATTATCTAAAGAAATTCCTTCTTCAATCTCTGCTACTTTACCGTCTTTTGTGTAAAGAAGATCTCGTTTTCTGAGTTCCGTCCATGCTTTCTATTTCATAATAAGTATGGCCGTTTTCTTTTTCTACCGAAGTTCCTTTGATTTCAGCCTTTGGATATTTTGCCTGAAAAGATTTTACAACCGCATCCGGAAGGTCGTTTTTGCTTATCTTCTTTTCCTGCGCAAATGAATTATTTACCGCCGCAAAAGAAAAAAGTAAGGAGAAAATTATAATTAAAAAATTTCTTGTTTTCATTTTGTTTCCTTTATTTATGTTTTTCATTTGATTACGGTAAACAAAATAAAAAGTAATTATGAAATGAAGATGAAAATTAAAAGAAGTGTGATGTTGAAGATTTTTGAGATTTCTTATAATTATTAAATGAAGAAATTTTCCAGTTATGCAGCGGTGTTATTAATCGGAATTATTACAATAAATTCACTTCCTTTTCCTGCTTTGCTTTTAGATAATATTTTCCCGTTGTGCAGTTCAACAATTCTTTTCACTATTGATAATCCAAGCCCATTCCCTTCCGATTCGGAACGTATTTCGTTTGAACGGTAAAACCGCTTGAAAATATTCGCGAGTTCTTCTTCGTTCAATCCTTTCCCGTTATCAGCAATTGAAACAGACGCGTTTTTCTCATCATAATTTTTAACTGAAATAATAACACTGCTGTTTTTACCGGAATATTTTATTCCATTATCAATTAGATTTACAAAAACACTTTTTAATTTATCTTCATCGCCAAAAATTTCTATCGGATCGGAAATAGAAATTTGCAGGTTAATTCCATTTTCATCGGCGGTTCTTTTCATTACCCGGTAACAATCGATAAGAAGTTCGTCCAGCCTGATTTGAGAAATATTTAGTTTCTCTCCGGGTGAATCTAGTTTTACAAGAGTAAATAAAGAGCTGACAATTCTATTTAGCCTTTCAATTTCATAAAGCGCAATTTCAATATTTTCTTTAGCCGGAAGCTCCTTATTTTCTTTTTCCGCAAGTTCTAATTCGGTTTGAATTATTGTTAAAGGTGTTTTAATTTCATGCGACGCGTCGGCTATAAATTGTTTTTGGCTCTTAACAGCTTCATCTATTCTCTCAATCATTTCGTTTAGAGTTTTTCCGAGAATAAAAATTTCATCTTCTTTATCAGGTAGTTTTAATCTTTTATCTAACCTATTAATAGAAACTTGATTTGCGGTTTCCGCCATTTGAGTTACCGGCATAAAAGCTCGTTTAGAAATAATAAACGCGGTAAGGCCAGTTATTACTAGAGCAAAAGGAATAACTAACGAGAATATTAAAAGAAGTTCATTTAAATCGGCTTCAACATTTTTAAGAGAAGCCGCAGTTTGAAGCACAAGGTTAGAATCCATATCCTCTTCAGCTTGTGTAATAAAGCTGCGGTATTTTGCGCCATTAATTTCAAGAGTTTCAAATTTTCTTCCGGTAAAATTTTTAAGACTAATTTGTTTATCCGCGAGTAAACTATCAGAAATAATTTTTCCTTTGCCTTTATCGAAAAGTTGTATCCTTACATCATATAAACCTTCGGAAGGAAGTGATTTAATTTCGCCGCCGTCTATCTTAAATTTCTCATTAATTTCTTCTTCCATTTCCGTTTGAAGAATATTAGAATAGCTGATTAGATTCGCGTCAAGCCGCCGAATACTGTTTTGTTTTATGCTCTGGTAGATTATAACAGCGAAAACTATTAATAGAATTCCAAACAAAGTTGTATAAGCAAAAATTATTTTTGATTTAATAGAAAACATTAATATTCTCTCTGCGAAAAAATATAACCTGAACCGCGTACAGTATGTATTAATGGTTTATCGAATTCTTTATCTATTTTCTGCCTTAGAAATTTTATGAATGATTCAATTACATTACTCTTTGGATCAAAATTCATATCCCAAATATGTTCCGAAATAAATTCGCGCGATAAAATTTTTCCGGGGTTCATCATGAATAATTCTAATAAAGAAAATTCTTTTGAAGAGAGTTTTATCTCTTTCCCTTTTCGGTAAGCTAAATGTGTGCTTGTATCAAGTTCAATGCCGTATATGCTTATTTTTGAACTTTTTACTTCTGAATTTCTTCTAATAATTACCCGCAGCCTTGCAAGAAGTTCGCCGAAATGAAACGGTTTTGTAAGATAATCATCTGCCCCGTAATCTAAACCTTTTATTTTGTCTGTTACTTCTCCAAGTGCGGTAAGCATTAAGATTGGTGTATTTACGCCGGATCGGCGAAGATTTTCACAAGTTGTTAAACCGTCTTGTTTAGGAAGCATTATATCTAAAATAATAGCGTCATAACTATTAACTTTTGCAAGGCGCTCACCCTCTTCGCCGTTTGGAGATAAATCTACAGCGTAAGTTTCCGCGGCTAATCCTTTTTTTAAGCCGGCGGAAATTTTTTTATCATCCTCAATAATTAAAATTCGCATAATCAATAAAATCTAAAAAAAATATGAAAATAAGATGAAAACTGCTTTATTAAAGCAATATAACGATAAATTACTTTTTTCATAAAAAGTATTAGAGGAGATAAAAATAATAATTGCCTCCGCACATAAAATCATGCTGGGCAATATAGAAAAATTCTAGCTAATGCTCGAGACCAAGAAAAGTGAGAATATATTGCATAAAAAAAGCCGGAGATGGGGGTAACTCCGGCTTAACTCTGTTTATATCAAGGGCGGGGGGTCACACCTCTTGAAAGAGTTAAGGACAAAATATAATTCTAAGAATAAAATGTCAATAAAAAAATTTTATTGAATTGTCACTCACTCATTCTTCCATTCGCATTCACCGATTTACGTCTTCAATACTGATTTATGTAATGGGATTTATAAATCGGAAGGAGCTTTCTAATTTTCCGATATAATTTTGTTATTTAATTTTTACTACTACAAAGGTAATGTCATCTTCGTTTTCCAACCCGTCGCTCCAGGCTAAAGCCTTTTCCTTTAATAAATCAATAATAACTTCGGGAGAATTTTCGGCTATGGTTTCAAATAAATTTCTCGCCGTATTATAACCTATCATCTCACTGTTTTTATTTTTCAATTCGGCAAAACCATCTGTCATAAGAAGAATGGTATCTCCGCTATTAATGAAATCTTCTTTAACTTCATATTCAAAATTTCTAAGAGCGCCGAGAGGAAGATTATTTATAACAACTTCTTCAACTTTTTTATTCTGTTCCCTATAGATAAGCACCGAAGGCATTCCCGCGCTTGCCACTTTTATTTTATTTGAATTAAATTGAACGCAGTTAGCGGCCATCATTAATCTTCCGAGTTCCATATCTTTTATGGCGGTGTTGGTATTTTGGAAAAACGGCTTTAAAGATTTATTGGAACGGTCGGACATAAACAAAGATTTCATAATAGAAACCATCATGCCGGACTGCATTCCGTGGCCGGTCGCGTCTCCCAGCAAAACAGTTAACGTTCCGTCTAAATGAAGATGAAAATCATAATAATCTCCGCCTACCTCTGTTGCTGTCTGCATATAAACCGCGATATCAAGATGCGGAAGCTGCGGCAGTTTTTTAGGAAGCATTGAAAGCTGAAGCTGTCTTGCTTCTTCAAGCTCTTTAGATTTTCGTTCATTTTCTGTTTCGGCAATCCGGGCACGCAGATTAGCTTCTTTTATAGCCGCGGCAGTACGTTCTTTATTTACAATTCTTCTTCTTTGAACTCTATCAATCCCGAAAACAAAACCTACGAATAAGAAGAAGTAGCCTACATAAGCGCCTGTAGTTTTCCACCAAGGGGGATGAATAATGATACTTATAGATTTACCTTTTTCATTCCATAATCCATCGTTATTTGTTCCCTTTACTCTAAAAATATATTCACCGGGATCTAAATTTGTATAGGTAGCAATACGAATATTGTTAACATATCTCCACTCTTTTTCGTAATTCTCTAATTTAAACGCGTATTTATTTTTAGATGGATTTGAATAATGAAGAGCGACATATTCAAATGAAATATCATTTTGCCACGATTCTAATTCTATTTCATCCGTCTTTGAAATTTCTTGTTTAAGCGGAGAATTCTCTCCAACGGTCATGGATTCATTGAATGTTTTTAAATCTGTAATTACAATTTTAGGAATGAATTTATTATCTGTTACTTGATCAGGGAAAAAGGAATTAAAACCATTTACACCGCCGAAAAACATTTCTCCGTTATAACCTAAATGATAAGAGCCTCCGTTAAACTCTTCACTTTGTAACCCGTCATCTACAGAATAATTTCTAAATTTAAAAGTAACCGGATTAAATTTAGTAATTCCGTTATTGGTCGATATCCATAAATTTCCTTGTTTATCCGGTAATGAACCATAAACGCCATTATTAGGTATATTGCTATTGCCTTCGGTGAACCGTAAGAACTTTTCAGTTTTTGGATCAAAACGATTTAATCCTCCGCCGTAAGTTGCTATCCAAATAAACCCACGATCATCTTCATAGAAGTTCATAATATTCGGATGGCTCAAACTCGTTGAATCTTTCGGATTATGATTATAATACCGGAATGTTTCTTTATCTAAATTTAAGATATTGATTCCATTTGTGGTTCCCATCCATAACTCATTCGGACGTTTATCCGAGTACCAAACTGTTCGTACAAAATTCGCCCTATTGTTTAGTCCATTATCTACTTCCGGATCATATTTATAAATTTTGTAAGTAAAGTCATTCTTGTTAAACTTTATTAATCCATGCCCGTTGGTTCCAAACCATAAAAAGCCGGGGGACTTATTTATTTCTAAAATGTTATAGTTAATTCTTACTTCAACATCGTCAATAACTTCTATAAAACGCTTGAATTTTTTTGTTTTTTTATCAAATCTATTTAAGCCTCTAAACGTACCTACCCACAAATATTTTCCATCATCATACAAACTCTGTACATAATTACTGCTAATTGTTGTTGGATCATTCGCATCATATTTATATAATTCAAAACTTTCATTATTTCTATTATATTTCACAAGTCCGTCCCCTTGAGATGCTATCCAAAGTATATTTCCTTTTTCAAGATAAAATCCTCTTGTAGGGCTGTTTAATTTGGTTGATTCATTTTGGTTAGAAACATAAATCGCAAATTTTGTTACGGATTCATCATACACATCCACTCCTCTTAAATCGGTTCCAATCCACATTACTCCGGTTCTATCAGAAAACAATGAAAGTATATTATTCGAGCTGAGGCTGTTCTTCTTTTCGGAATCGTGTGAAAATTTTTGCACAAATCCTGTCGCCAAATCTAATTTAAAAAGATAAGCATTCGTGCCGCCTTGGGTGTTCGTTTTTAAATATGGATTACCTCCGAACCAAGGATTTCCCATAGCATCAGTTTCAATTGCCACGATATTCATTGACATAATAGTTGATTTTTCATTTTTGAATTCAACCTGTTTCAACGATACATTTTTTTTATCAAACTCAAACAAACCTTTAAATGCTGTTCCAATCCAAATTCTTCCGGAAGAATCTTCTTTAATTGAGATTGCATCAGTACCGATGTTTTGGTTTTTCAATTGAACGGGCTGCAGCTGCGGTGTGCCGTTTTTATAATTCACCTTGAAATAATGAACTCTGTCTGAGGCTCCAATCCATAAATGCCCTGTCTTATCTTGATGAATAAAGTGAATTTCATCTTCCCTTAACGGATAATCATTGGGTAACATATTCTGCATGTGAACGAATTTTCCTTTATTCACAAACATATAATCAAATCCATTTCTAAAGGTACCTATCCAAAGGTTTCCCTTTTCATCCTCACTAATGGAATGAAGATAATTATCGGCAATTGAATTGGGATCAGAGTGGGCGTGGCTGTAACTTGTAAAGCTTTTATTTTCCGCGTTGTATTTACTAAGGCCGCCAAAATTACCGCCGCTCCAAAGAGTTCCATCTTTCGATACATGTAATACAACTGAAAAATTATCGGCAAGAGAAGTACTGTCCCCGGGAATTCTTTTAAAGACTTCAAAATTGTACCCGTCGTATCTGTTTAAGCCATCCTCAGTTCCAATCCATATAAACCCATCATTATCTTGAACAATATCAAATATTCGGTTTTGGGATAACCCGTCTCTACTGGTTAAATGACGGAATTTTACCGGCTTTGACTGCGCAAATATAAGTGACGAAAACATTGTCACTATTACAAAACACCAAAAATGATGGGCTTTATAATTCATAATAATTCTCTTTCTATTTAACTTTTATAACAACAAACGTTATATCATCATCGGGATCGGAACTGCCGCGCCAATCGGCACCAAGCTGTTTAAAATTTTGTATAATTTCATCTGGTAATTTATCGGCATTATTTAGTAAGATTTCCTCTACTTGCTTATAACCGAACATTTCATTGTTTGGATTGAACAATTCAGGCAAGCCATCGCTGAGAACTAAAATCACATCGTCTTTACTTATTTCAAAGCTGTTTATAGAAAAATTGAAGTTCGGCATTGCGCCAAGCGGCATTCCTTGATTTTTATATTCTATTACCCTCAATTCAGATTTTTTATAAAGATAGATTGGAGGCATGCCCGCGTTTATAAACTGAACTTTTTTGCCGTTAATATTCATCATAGAAAAAGCCATCATCATCCGGCCAAGACTCAAACCTTTTATTGTTTTATTGGAAACGCTGAAAAAATCTTGAAGCTCCATTTCAGAAGAGTGAGAAATGAAAAGAGTTTTCATTATTGAAACCATAATGCCGGCTCTCATTCCATGCCCGGTGGCGTCTCCAAACGCAATATTTAAAGAACCATCATTTTTCCGCGAAAAGTCATAGTAGTCTCCACCAACTTCGGTTGCAGTATCCATATAAACTGATATATCCAAACTTTCGGTGGAAGGCAGAACCATCGGTAACATTGCGAGCTGAAGCTGTCTTGCTTCATCTAACTCTTTTTTAACTGTTACTAATTCTTCCCGGGATTGCAAAGCTTTTTTAAATGTACTTAGATTATCCATTGCTTTCGCGATTGTAATCTCCAGATCTTTTAAATCAATAGGCTTTACAACAAAATCAAAGGCGCCGCCGTTCATCGCTGATCTTATATTTAAGATATCTCCATAAGCGGAGACAATAACTGAGTGAAGCAAAGGATTATTTAATTCCTTAATCTTTGAAAGAAGAGTAAGCCCATCCATTTCCGGCATATTTATATCAGTTAAAACCAGTTCAATTTCCTTATCGCCGTTAATTTTTTCCAACGCTTTAAGGCCGTTACTGGCAAACGCGAAATTATATTTACCTTCTTTAATTTCCTTACGAAATTTTTGTTTGATGAGTAATTCGAGATCAGGTTCATCATCAACCACAAGAATTTTAGGTTTATTATTTATCATATCCTATTTATGTTGATTTTTTTTCGGGAGTCTAATAATAAATTCAGTATACTTTCCGGCCGCGGTTTCAAACAAAAGTTCACCGTTATGTTCACTTACTACAATATCATAGCTGATTGAAAGGCCAAGCCCTGTGCCTTTACCGGTCGGCTTAGTAGTAAAGAAAGGAGTAAAAAGATTTTCACGAACATGTTCCGGAACTCCATTTCCGTTATCTCTAATTCTTACTTCAACGTACTTATCGGTATTGGTACTGCTAATTTTAATTACTGCCGGATCAGGAGAATTCTTTTCAACTTTTTTTCTGTGGGCTTCATAGCATCCGTTCGACATGATATTTAAAAATACTCTGCTCATATCTTGAGGTACTACATTTACCGTTGGAAGGTCTTTCTCATAATCACGTTCAATTTTAATATTGAAAGTACTATCTTGCGCCCGCATTCCGTGGTAAACCAGATTTAGATCTTCATCTAACATTGTATTAATATCGGTAGGCTGTTTTTCGCCGGATTTTCCTCTAGAGTGCTGCAGCATACTATTAACTATACTATCCGCGCGCTTACCGTGTTCTTGAATTTTTTCTGAATTTTGTTTCAATAGCACCAGAATTTCTTTTAATTCATCTATAGATTGATCATTCAAATCCTTGTCTAGTTTGGCTAATTCATCCTCCAATTCTCCAACTAAACTCACTGATAATTCCGAAAAATTATTTACAAAGTTCAAGGGATTTTTAATTTCATGAGCAATACCCGCGGTTAGTTGTCCTAACGACGCAAGTTTTTCTTGAGCGACAAGCTGATTTTGAGTTGCTTGTAAATTTTCAAGAGTTTTGTTCAATTGCTCGTATGAATTAGCATTGTTTATTGCAATCCCAACGTGCGCGGCAATAGTATTTAGTAATCTCATATCATCTTCATTAAAAACATTTTCATTCACAGTACTTTGCACACTGAGCACACCTATTATTTCGCCTCCAACAGGAATTGGAACACCGAGATATGAGGCCGATGGAGTGCCAATAACTTTTTCATCGCGATCATTATTTTTTTTATTCAATAATAGCGGTTCTTTATTTAAAATTATTTTAGAAGTTAATCCTTCTCCAAGTTTTAACGGAGGATATTCATCCCCAAATCCATAAGGGAATTCAATTGTCTCGGATTCTTTATCCAGTAAGGCGACATAAACAATATTGGCTTTGAAAAGATCTCTTACTTTATCACCGACAAGTTTAATAAGTTTTTCAATTTCAAGATGACCGACTATGGCCTGGCTAATACTATTAACGGTGCTTAATTCCGCCGCGCGTTTTTTACTTTCTTCAAGCAATCTTAGTGTTTCGTTAAAAAGTCTAGCATTTTCAAGAGCTATACTCATACTTTTTGCAATAGTATTTAAAAGATTTACATCTGATTCAGTAAAAGCATCTTCTTCTTCATAATTTTCAATTAGTATTAAACCTTTTGCTACTTTCCCGAGCATAATCGGAACCATTACCAAACATTTGCTTCTGTCCGTACCGGGAATAGTAAGCTGGCCGGTAATACCAAGTTTGGCCGCTTCTTCATCTGTATTGTTTCTAAGCAGAAGCATTTCACCTTTGTTTAAAACATAATCGCTATACGTGGTTGGTCTGCCAGATTCCAAATGAAGCCTTTCACCATGTTCAAACTCATATGGGAAATGGAGAATGTTTTTCTCTTTATCATACAAACGTATTCCCAAATCTTGGAACCCAAGTGCTTCTCTAAGTTTATCTCCAACCAAATTAATAATTGCCTCAAATTCCATTTCTTGAACAAGTCCTTCTTGGATTGCATTTAGAATGGAAAGCTCTACATTTCTCTGTTCTGTTTCTTTAAGCAGACGAGTAGTTTCCTCAAAAAGACGAGCATTTTCCAATGCTACTATCATACTATTTGTAATTGTTGTCAATAATCTAAGATCTGAATCTGTAAACGCATTTTCTTTATCTACATTTTGAAGACTTATTGAACCACCGACATTATCACCAATTATCATCGGAACAAAGACCGCGGATTTGGGTGGTCTGCCTTTCGTTACTCCGGCACTTCCATATTTCTGAGCAGTTTTAACGTAGTCTTTATTAATCAGTATAGGTTCTTTCGATTTTATAAGTTGTTTACTATTCCAATTTAACGGCCGTGGTGCAACATCCAGAAGTACACCTTTTTCAATAGCATATTGCCAATACTCCAAACCATTTATGAGATCGAATGTACGAATAACAAGAGTTTGAGAATCCGGGAATAAACTACAAAGCCGTTCGCCGACAAGAGTATAAATGCCTTGCATATCAAGTTCTTTAGCCAAACCTTCCTGTACGCTATTAATTACCCCCAACTCGGCATTACGCTGCTGCATTTCTTTCAATAAAGATTTTGTTTGATTAAAAAGTCTCGCGTTTTCTATAGCAACACTCATACTATTAGTAATAGTACTTATTAGTCTAACACTAGATTCATTAAAAGCATTTTCTTTTTCGATATTCTGCAGCGATATATATCCAAATACATTATTAGCAACCACTAACGGAATAAATAGTAGCGACTTAGGCATTTCAGTCCCAGGAATAACATTCATTCCGTATTTTTCCGCGGCATCAATATAATTTTCATTAATCAAAATAAGTTTCTTGTTCTCGATTAAGTATTCCCTAACTTTATCATATTTTCTTGGATTGGGGTAGAACCTTTCACCATTCTCAAATAAATAATTAAATGTCTCTTCTTTCTTGTCTTTATTAAATGAGGCAATAATAACTGCTTGAGTATCAAAGATTTCTTTAATCTTATCCCCTATCAGATCATAAATTTCCTGAAGTTCAACTTGCTTTACCAATCCCTCCTGCACACTATTTATTACCCCAAGCTCCGCGTTTCGCTGCTGCGTTTCATTTAACAAAGATTTTGTTTGATTGAACAGTCTTGCGTTTTCTATCGCAACACTCATACTGTTTGTTAAAGTAGTTAAGAAGTCGTACATCGGAATCACTAAAAGCATTTTCACGATCTATATTTTGAAGGGTGATATAACCAATTACATTTTGACCAACAATCATTGGAACAAAAAGCAAAGACTTGGGCATTTCTGTCCCTTCAACCACTTTCATTCCATACTTCTTTGCCGCTTTAATATAATTTTCATTAATAAGTATTAAATTTTTATTTTTTATTAAGTATTCTCTTACCTTATCATATTTTCTTGATTCAGGATAAAATCTTTCTCCTTTTTCTAAAACATAATTGAAGGTTTCAGTTTTATTCTCATGATCAAAAGTTGCTATACCTACAACCTGTGTATCGAATATTTCATGTATCTGGTTTCCGACTAAATCATATATTGCTTGTAACTCAACTTGCCTTACCAAACCCTCCTGAACGCTATTGATAACTCCAAGTTCGGCGTTTCTTTGTTTGGTTTCATTTAGTAATTGCTCTGATTCCTCGAAAAGTTTAGCATTTTGAAGAGCCACACCCATATTTGTTGAGAGCGTTAAAAGTAAGCGGAGATTATTTTTATTGTACGCGTTTTTTTCATAACTCTGTACGCTAACAACACCTAAAACTTTTTCATTAAAAATAATTGGCACACCCATATAAGATTCGGTTTTGTCATCATCAGTCTGAATAATAGCGCCATTATCTATCTGTTCTTCTAGATTATTTAAAATGAGCGGTTTTTGAGAATTGATAACTTTGGAAGTTAGTCCTTCTCCTAATTTAAAAGGTTCGAAAGTGCCGTAACCTTTGTAGTATGAAAATGGAATATCAATCATGTTTGTTTCATAATTCAGAAGCAGAATTTCCGTTACTTCGGTTTGGAATATTTCACGGACTTTATCTCCGACTATTTTTGTAACAGTCCGAATATCCAACTTTTTAGACATTGCCTCACTTACACTGTTAATAATTTTTAATTCAGCGTCTTTTTGTGCTAATTGAGACTCCAAGGAATCCTTGGCATTTAAAACTCCGTTTTTCATATAAATTTCCAGTGTTAGTAATTTTATTTAATTATAAGAAGCAGGCAATACTTTTTCCTTCAATTGGCTGAAGTCAATCGGTTTTACTAAATAATCATCGCAGCCGTATTCAACAGCCTGTTTATAATTTTCTTCATTACCGTACGCGGTAATCATTGCGACTTTTAATTCCGGATAATTATCCTTTATCCATTTCAACAATTCCAAACCGTTCATACCCGGCATATTGATATCGGAAAGAATCTGATTCACATTCGCGCTTCCATTTAACTGAAGATAATCTCTCGCCTCTTCACCTGAGAAAGCAAATAAAAACGCGAGTTTACCGGTTTTAATTTCTTTTCTAAATCTTTGTTCAAATAACAGCTGAATATCTTTTTCGTCATCAACGACCATTATTTTCATAACAGTTCCTTTCAATCATATTAATCATATTTTATTTTGCTTTTATTAAATCATGAACTCTGTCATAGTAACTCAACCGCTCATAAGAAATAAAGTATCTCCAACCTCTAATCTACTTTCTTTTTAATTTATGAAAATGTTATCTTATTTTACTTTCACAACTACAAAGGTTATATCATCCTCATTTTCCAACCCTTCGGCCCAGCTGTCGGCTTTTTCTTTTAAAGACCGAATAATTTCCTCGGGATTTTTTTCGGCTACTGATTCAAATATACTTTTTGCTTTTTTATACCCGATCATTTCGTTGTTGTTATTTTTTAACTCCGCAAACCCGTCACTCATTAAAAGCAAAGTATCGCCGCTGTTTATGGATTCTTCCTTTACTTCATAATCAAACTCTCTCATTGCTCCTAACGGTAAATTATTTATCACAATTTCCTCAGCTAATTTTAGCTGCGCCCTATATATTAACACCGAAGGCATTCCCGCGCTTGCCACTTTTATTTTATTTGAATTAAATTGAACGCAGTTAGCGGCCATCATTAATCTTCCGAGTTCCATATCTTTTATGGCGGTGTTGGTATTTTGGAAAAACGGCTTTAAAGATTTATTGGAACGGTCGGACATAAACAAAGATTTCATAATAGAAACCATCATGCCGGACTGCATTCCGTGGCCGGTCGCGTCTCCCAGCAAAACAGTTAACGTTCCGTCTAAATGAAGATGAAAATCATAATAATCTCCGCCTACCTCTGTTGCTGTCTGCATATAAACCGCGATATCAAGATGAGGAAGCTGCGGCAGTTTTTTAGGCAGCATAGAAAGTTGAAGCTGTCTCGCTTCTTCAAGCTCTTTAGATTTTCGTTCATTTTCTGTCTCGGCTATTTTTGCTCTTAATTGTGCCTCCTTTAATGCGGCGGCGGCTCGTTCTTCTTTAATTTTCTCCTCTTCTCTTTTTAATATTTTTCCTTTCTCATATTTTCTAATACCTACAAGTGCGAATCCGAACAGAGCGGCATAAAAGCAATAGGCCCACCATGTCCTCCAAAACGGCGGATGAATTCGAAAAGAAAAAGAAGCTTCAGTGGTTTTATTCCCATTAGCCGTAACGCCGTGTACACGAAAAGTATATTTACCGTAAGGAAGGTTTTGATATTCGGCAAATGCAAGCGCACCTGCTTTTGACCATTCTTTATCATATCCTTGAAGAAAATGTTCATAGTTGGTCTGTGCGGGATTTTTATAATTAAGAGCGGCGTAATTGACTAATAAAGAATTTTCGGAGTAAGGTAAGTTCTTAGGAAAAGTATAATAATTATAATTGCCGTTTACCGCTACGGAAGAAATTTTTAAAGGATAACTTTTGTCTTCTATTTTATTTATATAAAGCCCGACACCGTTGTAAAGTTCAACTAAATTACCAAATCCATCCAGAACAGAAGTAAATGGTCCGCCGGAGACAACATTTTCATCGTCATAATAAGTCTGGAAATCTTCTCCTTTTATTTGCAGCGCTCCCGAAGGAAAAGCAAAAAATACATATCCTCTATCATCGGCAATAGGATTAGAAATATTTGTAGAAGGAAGCCCCTCTTTTTTTGTATAGAAGTTTAAATTCGTTCCATCGAATATTGCCAATCCTCTATTTCTTAAGCGGATGTAAAGTCTGTTTCCTGCCTGAATATCGGTTTTGGTTCCGGCAACGCTTGCCCCTTTTAAGATTCTAAAATCAGCATGTGTATTTACACTATCGCTAAGATTTATAAATTTGTTTCCGTCAAAAACATAAAAACCTCCTACAGTTAGAAAATACATTCCGTTATCTAACTTCCCCACATAATGAAGCTGATCGTTCGGCACATCCCATTCGGGCGGAGGAGCACTCCATTTCTTCCCGTCAAAAATCATTATTTTCGACCGGTTAGTTGTAATATCTTTAATTGAATCGGCAAATATACCGAAAAGCCAAAGCCTATTTTTTCGGTCCTCCCGCAAATCGATAAGTTGATAAGACTTTTTATTATCCTCAGCACTGAATGGAGAATTAATTTTTACAAATTTCTCTCCGTCAAATTTCCCTAAGAAATAATCGGATTTTATTACCCCGTTATATTCAGGCCTAACATAGTCTTCCCATGTGTAAATATCACCTTTGCCTGTTTCAAGAAAACTTGATGTATTGTACTTTTTATTTTCACCAGAAGGAATATTTTTAATTTTAAATATTTTTTGTCCATTGCTGTTCTTAATTTCTCGCACTAAACTTGCGCCGCCTGCCGTGGCTATCCACAATCTTTTTTGGGAATCGTTTAAAAATTGAAATGTAATATTACTTGAAAGCCCATCTTTTTTTGTAATTGCCCTAAGTTTTTTTCCATCCCAAACGTTAATTCCCACATCGGAAGTAAGTGCGTAGGCGGGTAATTCTGTGTAGGAGAAAGAAATCCACACGTTTCCATTTTTATCTGTGTATACAGTTGGAATTCCTCCCTGCGTTTGCAGCAAACTATCTTTCGAGGTAAGCATTTTTGATCTATTTGGATAGTAAATTCCGAAACCTTTATCAGTTGCGATAATAGTTCCGTCTTTTGTTTGTTCAACCGGAAATCCGGGAAAGGCATCGAACTTTTCCCATTTCCCTTTATTATTATAAAACATTTGATTCGGATATCTTGAACTTTGCGATTGATTAGTAACCTGAAAGGCTAATAATTCAGGAAAATTTTTGTTTGGTTTTTGGAAAATAATGGCCGAATATTTAAAATCGTTAATTACGCTTCCATTGGTTAAATTTTTAATAGAACCAATCTTTTCAAAAATATCTGAAGGCTTCCACTTTCCGTCGGAAAATTCAAAAATAGATTTATTATTACGGTTAAATTTTTCTGTATTTTGATGGAATGTGGTTAAAAATAATTTATCAAGGTCAGTACTGTAATAGGCCTCAGCCGGATATTGGTCTTGCTGAAACTGATTTAAAAAATCTTTGTATTGATGAAAAGTATTTCCATCATACATTAATACACCGGCTTTATCTCTATAAGAATTGCCCGCGGTGCCGCCGGTACAGGCGATCCATGTATTTCCTTCTTTATCAACCGGAGAAACGATGGAGGAACTAAACATATTTGCTCCTTGTAGTGTTATGCCGACTGATTCATCAATCCTTTTAAATACACCGTTTCGAAATAAAGCTATGTAAGCACCTTCAAGAGTTTGAGTATTATGACCGGAAGAGTTAAAGATTAAATCTCCGTAAGGAGTTTCAATAAAATTTATTGCATTATCAAGTGGAAAGGCTTTAGAATCGTAAGCAGTAAATTTCCCGTTTTCAAACTTGGTCAGCCCGCCGTTAAACCTTTTATCAACAAAAGGAGTGGAAGAACCAATCCATATTCTTCCCTTACTATCGGCTTTTATAAAAGTAATTACCTGCCCTGATAAGCCATTAATTTTATAACCTTCTTTTTTCCCGTAAACTTTAAAATTTTTTCCATCGAAGGTAATAAACTTAGTCGGCGAAGCGAAATACATCATATTGGCAGAAGAATCATAAAAGATATTCTGCATTTTCGGCAGTCCTATATCTTCACCGACTTCCTCAAATTCATATCCGTCAAACCTGTATGTGCCTTCAATTCCGCTAATCCACAGATAACCTTCTTTGGTTTCAACCATATTTGATATATTAGTGGAAGGCAGACCTTCTTTATTAGTATAGAGGACTAAATCTGCGCCGGCTTCTGTTTTTATATGATCCTGCGGAAACATAGCTTTAGAAAAAAATATGAAAATAGCTATGAAATAAAATGATTTAAATTTCATAAAAACTCTAACTTAAATGAAATTGGAAAAAATTTCTCTGTTATTTTCTAATTAAATAAAGAGCCGTAATGTCATCGCTTTGAGGTGTATTTTTAGTGAAGCTTCGGACATCCGCAACTAATTCATCGACAAAAGTTTTTGAATTATGCGTGCAGTTTTTAATGCAGAAATCTTCAAGCCTTTCTTCGGAATATTCCACTTCGTCTTTATTCATAGCTTCAGGAATACCGTCGGTGAAAAATAAAATTCGTTCACCTTTTTCAATTAAACGCTTTTGGCTTTCATACGGAAGTCCCATATCAAGCATACCGAATGGAACTCCGCCTGCTTCTATCTTTTCTAAATTATTGTTATTTCTTAAATGAAGTCCCGGGTTATGGCCGGCATTTATAATTTCCAGTTCGCCTGTTGAAGGTGAAAGAATGGAAATAATACAAGTAATATATTTGTCCGTTGGAGAGGATTGGTAAATAAGCTTGTTGAGTTTGGAAGCTAATTCATCGAGAGGAATATTCATTTCTATGTAAGGATGGAGTGAAGCGCTTAAAGTACTAACCAGCAGCGCGGCCGGCACTCCTTTGCCCGCTACATCGGCCATTATTAAAGCGACTTTACCGTTTTCAAGGATGCGGCAGTCGTAATAATCTCCTCCAACTTCTTTAGAAGGAATATTTAAGCCAGCGAGATCGTATCCTTCAATTAAAGGAAGGAATTCCGGAATAATTTTTTTCTGAATAGAAGAGGCAACCGATAATTCTTTTTTTAAGGTTTCATTTTCAAGGGCATCTTTATGAAGTTCCCGGTTTTCTACCGCACTATGAACCTGCCGCGCAAAGGCAGTTAAAAGTATTTCATCAGTATCGTTAAATTTTTCGGTACCGGTACGGCTTTCTTTATCGGCAAGCGTGATTATATAAATATAACCTTTATATTCTACCGTGGTTTCAATTTTATTTTGTGAAGTTAAAAGTTCGTTTATATCCAAACCGCCCGGAAAAGAAATGCTTCTAATAACTTTATCTTTTTTCAAAATTCTCAATACACCTTTGGAAGCATTGGTAATGGAAACCGCGCTTTCAAGAGCTAGTTCTAAAAGCTGTGTATTATTTTTCAGCTTGGTTATCTGGATTCCGGTATCGATTAATGTATTTAACTGTAAGACTTTATGGTTGAGGGAAAATATTAAATTTTTCTCGTTCATCCTTGAAACATAGGCTTGATAAGCATTATCAAGTAAGCGGATAAATATTTGCAAAGTTATCGAATCAAGGGAATTAAACTCGCTTCTATCAAATTTATTCCCGATTATTAATCCAAAAAATGAATTATCAACACATTTTAGCGTTGAAAAAACTTTATAAACTTTTTCATCTTCAAATGTAATACTGAAAGATTCTTTTAAAGGAAGGAACTTTATATAATCTTTACTTTGGGAATTATGAAAGCAAAGGCATTTCCAGCTTGATAATTCATCTTTTTTATAAAAAAGATTCACATCAACAAGAAGCAGGTTTCCTCTTAAGAGGTGAACAAATTTTTCACCAATTTCTTTTAGGCTTTTAGAATTTGATAAAAGCTTAAACCCTTCTTGAAATGAATTTACATGAAGGGAAAGTTTTTCGATTATGGAATTATTTTCTAATTCTATCATTATTATAAATATTTAATGGAAGCAACTATATATTTGCAAAAAGCTTAATGCCTTCATCTACATTTTCCGCTTTATCGGCGTAGTGGAAAAGTCCCATAATAGTAAATGTTTTATCCACAGAAGGATTTAAATTTGTAAAAACCAATTTACCGTTTGTTTCATTCAATTTTTCGATAACTTCAATTAAAAAAGAAATTCCTATTGAATTAACAACTTTTGAATCTTCAAGATTTAAAATGTAATTATTCTTCCCGGAACTATGATAACTGTTAAATTCGTCCACAATTTTTTGTCCCCCGAGATTATTTATATAGCCCGAAGTATTTATAACAACGCAATCTTCTTTTACCTCGGTATTTAGTTTAAATTCCTGGATCATAGATTTTCCTTAAATTAAATTCTTTATAATTGTAATTTTTGTTCCGTTTTCACCGGATTCAATAATAAAATCATCAGACATTGATTTCATTAATTTTAAGCCCCAGCCTCTTTTGCTGTCATCTCCATTAATTTTTTCATCAATATTTGGGTCAGCAACTTTTTCGGGTTCAAATCCTTTGCCGTAATCAGTAACAAGAATCGTTAGTTTTTCCTTTGTCATAGAAAATTGAATATTAACATAAGGATTTTCATCACCCGAATGTTCAAATCCATTAATGATTGCTTCTGTAACAATAATTCTCGCTTCGCCGATTTTATCATCAGAAATACCGAGATGACCGCCCATTCTTTCAAGACCTTCCAGGGCGACGAGTTCCATGTCTGCAACTTTAGGAAGTTTTATTTCCAGATTAATATTATTGGTATTAGTCATTATTCATTCCGGGTTTATTAAAGTATAATTTCTAAAGTTTTATTGAAAGTTTAAATTACTCCATAAAAGGCCGGGAGTATTTCAATTTACTAAGGTTAAATTACTACGGAATTTGTTTTGTAGAGTCGTATTTTTGAAATTAAGTAATTTCGGATGAGTTGTCAAGACCAAGAAGAACCAAGAATCGTTTAGCGATGGTTTAGTCGAAGGAAAACTTGCTGAGAGTTTTTGCCGCAGAACGATTCAGCCATACAATTTTTCCAACTAATTTCTCCTATTTCATACAGCAGCTCTTAAATTTTTTTCCGCTTCCGCAAGGACAAGTTTCATTTCTTCCTACATTTAATCCGGGAAATCCTTTATCTTTTTCTAAAACCCAATTCATTACATATGCCGGAGACTTTTGATGTTTTAACTGTTCCGCCATAAACTTCATATAAGGATTAACGTAATTGAAGAATTTTTTATAAGCCGCGCAGAGGTAATTTAAACCTTCTTCCCCATCAGGTGTTTTTATAAATCTATGCTTAGGACACTCGCCGTTACAAGCAAATTTAACTTCGCAAGTTTGGCAATAGTTGGGAAGCGTATCAAGCTTATCTTGCCCGAATTTATTTTGCTGTTCTGAATTGATAAGAGACTCAAGCGGGTTTTCTAAAATATTTCCCAATAAATTTTGCGGATAAACATAATGGTCGCATGAATAAATATCGCCGTTATGCTCTATTATCATGGCGTCGCCGCAAGTTTTTCTAAATATGCAAATTGACTGTTCCATCCCCAGCCAGCTTTGCAGCGCAACATCAAACATCTGCACAAAATAATTGCCGACATCCTTTCTCACCCATTCATCAAAAACCGCGCATAAAAATTTTCCATACTGTTCAGGAAATACAGACCATTCTGTTACATTCGCTTCTTTATTATCCGGCGAGACGAGATTTAAACTATTCTCCGCTTTATTATTTGATTCCCTTTCTACAATTGGAATAAACTGCATATAACCGCTGCCGATTTCTTTTAGGAAATTATATATTTCCAAAGGAAAATCTGCATTATATCTATGAATTACTGTTAGAGTATTAAAATCCACTTTATGTTTTTTAAGATAATTTATTCCCCGTACAACTTTGTCAAAAGTATCTCCGCCGCCTTTATTAACTCTGTAAGCATCGTGAATTTCTCTCGGCCCATCGATAGATAAACCGATTAAAAAATTATTTTCCTTAAAGAAGCCGCACCATTCATCATCAAGCAAAACACCGTTGGTCTGCAAAACATTATTTATAATTTTGCCGGAAGAATATTTTTTTTGAAGTTCTACTGCTTTTCTAAAAAACTCCACTCCCATTAATGTGGGTTCTCCGCCTTGCCACGCAAAATTTACTTGATCAATTCCGTGGGCTTCAATTTTTTGTTTTACATAAGCTTCTAAAGTTTCATCGGACATTTTAAAATTTGAAGTGCCGGGATATAAATTTTCTTTTTCAAGATAGAAGCAATACTTGCAGTCTAAATTACATATTGGCCCAATAGGTTTTGCCATTAAACTAAAAGCAGATTTTTTTGTCATCGTATTTCTGTTGATATTAAAAACGTGTATTAATTATATTATTATAAATTGAACCGAAAGAATAACTAACGCCAAAATTTATGCTGAATTCATATTGAGAAGCAAGTTTAATTTGATTTAATAAAATTTCTTCTTCGCTCGCGTTTTTTAACGGAAGGTAAATTTGATCATGAATTAAATTTGCTTGGATATTTGCGTCCACTGAAAATCCTTCAAATATTCTTATTGCAATATCCGATTCGAATTCAAGCCTGCTTATGGAAAAATCATTTAAATAATTTGAACCGTTAAGTGAAATTGAAACCGAACCCCAAATATCTTTTAGCTCATATTTTATTCTTAAACTTTGGCCTATCAAATTTTCCTTTGTTTTCTTTAAAATAGTTTTTTCCAGGTAAGATTGATATTCATATTCCAGTTGATATTTAAGTGATAATTCTTTTGATAAAGAATATGAATAAGGGAAATAATTATATTCAACCGCGGGTCCGGCGCTTGCTTTTAATCCAAGATTTTTAAAGCTGTTGGAAGAAAATCCCGAATAAATTCCCGCGGATAAATGACTTCCTAAACTTTTTACGTATAATCCCTTAAACTCATTTTTTGTTTTTATACTCTTTGTTTCCGCTTCTTCCACCGAAAATTTCTGCAATTCATTATTATATGAAAAGGATAAATTAGTTTTCGACTCATAAGTTTCCCGCTTTGCGTTTATTTCTCCTTCCGCTTGAAAACTTTTTTTTGATTCTTCCGCTTCCATTGAACCTGAAGCAGAAACATTAAAAAACCAAAAGTCCCAATTATCAACTTCCGCTTCATTTTTTGCGGCGCCGCTTGGGTAAATAATTTCAATATCGTTTAATAAATCGGTATAGGAAAAATACCGCACTAACCCGACCTTTAATATTTTTAACAAACCTTCATATTTTGTTTCCTTAGAATCTGTTTTCTGAAATGAAATTTTTAAAGAATCGTTTATTCCTTCAAAAGATTTTCTGCCTGTAAAAATAACTAAATAAGTTTCTCCGCCGTTAGCCGCGCTGTGGGATAGAAATAATATATTTATATCAGCGTTTTCCGGGTCAATGGAATAATTAATCAAATTAAAATTAAACTTGAAAAAATTAATTATATCCGAATCGGCCTTGAAAAAAACACTTATGGTTTCCGCTTTGGAATGAGTCGAAAAACCAAACGCATTATTTATAAAACCGATTAAAAAAATAAGGATAAAGATTTTTAGAAGATTTAGTATAAAGGATTTTTTCAACAGAATATTTGCTTTTAATATGTTTTTACGACGGGTTAAGAAAAAAATTAGTTTGAAACATTTACAACTTTGCTATTAAAGCCTCCTAATCCTTCAACATTAATTTTTATAATATCTCCTCCTTTTGCGGGAAATGATTTGCTTGTGCCTGAAGAAATTATATCACCGGGATTCAAAGTCAGAACTTTCGAAAGATCACTTACAATTTTTGCCGGAGAATATAAAAGGCTGCTTGTGCTGTTTTTATAGTCTACTTCTTTCTCTCCTGTTACTGAATTTATAACTTCCATTATCCGTTCTCTATTTTTCCAATCCATATTACGGTGAATAAAAGGCCCGAACGGTTCAAATCCATCGCTGATTTTTAATCCGGTAGCAAGGACATTTTCAGCTAAATCAGCCTGCTCGCCGTTAACCTTATGATATGAATCGACTGTGCCTACAACATCATTTCCCGTTGTATAGCCAAATATAGCATCTCTTGCTTCTGCTTCGTCCGCGTTTTTTACTTTTTTCCCAATTACAATAACCATTTCAACTTCTACTTTTATAGCGTCAAACGAAGGCGGAATAACTATGTCATCACCCGGCGCGCCTGCCGCGGTTGGCGGTTTAATAAACCATCTTACATTTTTAGGCGGAGTTTTTCCTTTCCAGCTTTCCTTATAAGATTTACTTAACCCAATAATTAAAGAAGGCTCAGATGGATTTAATAATTTTACTTTATCAAGCGTAAGGTTTTGCCCGGTTTCTTTTCCGTTCTGCCAGGGAGCTTTATCCAGAATATGAATTTCTTTTCCCTCTACTTTTCCGTAATTAATTTTATCTTTCCATTGGAACCGGCAGTAAACTTCTTCTTGCTGGGTAAAACTTGTTGTATTTAAAATTAATACTCCGAATAAAATTATGAATAAAGTTCTCATTTAGGCTCCGATTAATTTATTTCCACGGCATTTTTCTTTTTGTGAATTCTCTCCCAACTTCGGCGGCTTCCTTATTACTTCCCGCTCCAATCATTACTCCATGGTCAATTTTTTCTTTTACATTTACAGGAAGGACATTATCAAGAAAATATAAATGATATTTTTTACATTCAGCTAAAACCTTTTCTCCCGCGGCCACAACTTCAGGGGGAACCGGCGGATCCGCGCGGCCTTCCAAATGTCCGTACATCAATCCCATATCGCGCGGCCCGTGCTCGGCAAAGCATATCCCGGGTAGCGCTAAAGTTTTATCGCTGTTTCTTAATGCAACAGTATCTTCTATTTTTACTCCAACCATTATTTCCCCATCCGGGTTTAGCGGCCAAACATCTGCTTTCTTTTAAATAAGTAGTATCGTCAACACCCCAAACCCATTCCGCGAATTTTTGGCTTCCGTAACCTCTATAACCTACTCCAAGTGTATCTTGCGCTTGAAGATGAACCGGGTATCTTATAGCCTGCAGTAATTCTTTTACCGCTTGAGGACTTCTTGCTCTTGCTAATTCTATCCCGTGCGCTCCTTGCGCCAGCGCTTGCTGAAACATCCATGCATCGGCTTTTACCACATTAGTATTAAGCCCCAGCAAAGGCGTACTTACAATTACAGTTGGAGTTCTATGCCCGCTTGGCGTGGGGCCCCCATCCACCAAACCTTTCATAAAATCATGAAGTTTAGTGAAATCAAGTGGATGGTGTTCCATATTATAAATTATATAATCAGCCCAGGTTTTAGCCAACTTCTTTCCTTCTTCATATCCTCCGTAGGCTGATAAATAATATATCGGCTGCCCAGACTTCAATAGTTCTATACATTTATTAATTCTTTTAGGCTGCCATTGTTCCTGCTGCTGAGAATAAGATGAGGAAACAAATAACAGCAAAAAAAATAAAAGTAATAATAAGCTGAAATCAATTTTATTTCTTTTCATTTCCGCTTCTCCTTAATCTTTCTAAACTCTTAAAATCTTTTCTTATTTTCTTTGATATTCTATTGCGCCTATATCAGGCTTCTCTCTTTTGTTTCCTAATAGATCTTCTTTTACAGATGAAATTTGTTTCCCCGCATCTATGCATGGAGAATTTTCAGCAAGGCTGAAAGAGGGAAGTATTTCAAGTGAAGTAAAACCGGAAAGGTCATTCCAAATTTCAATATTTTCCGCTGTATTAGATTTGACAACGCCCCATTTATCACCGGCTTTAACTACGCGACCTTTTAATTCATCGGCCTTATAATTAGCGCCGGAAACAAAAACTGTTGTTACAAATTTAAAAGGATCGTAAGAAGTACTGAAAGGTATCAATTGAACCGCGTCGTTTTTAAAACCGGGAGTTTTAGCAATATTATTCTCTCCTTCCACAGATTGTTTTGAAAGATTGTTTTCAAAAACCGCCGGCGCGTCCACATGCATTCCGCCCCACATTATATTGTTATAAACTTTATTCCCTTTTAAATCGAATTTTGTTTCAATCAGCAACAGATTTTCCATCATTGTATTATTCGCTATTTCCGCTTCACATCTTTGAAAATAAACGCCGTTGTTATAAGCGCAGAGATTGTTTGTAAACTCTCCGCGGCTTTCCATGGTAAAGCGCATTACACCAGAATTTTTAGAAGGATTTTTATTCCCCATAAAAATATTTTTATCTACAGTTACATAAAATTTATCTTTAGGCGGTATAGTATCAAGCGGCGCATCATAACGATGTTCCTGTCCGCCGACAAATAATGCTCCGGCATCATCTCCGCTGTCATTATCAAGAAAAATATTTTTTCTTACAACAGCGGAAGACCATAGCGCAACCCAAACTCCACCGGCATCATTATTAGCTAAGGCTTTATTCCCGATGATTATATTATTTTCAATTGCAGGATTCGACCAATTAAAAACTGCAACCGCACCGCCGTCGCTGCTTCTCATAGGATCATCTAAACCGCTTGTGTTATTTATAAAAATATTATTCGAAATTGTGCCGCCGCAGTTATTATTAAATGCAACTCCCGCGCCTCTTCCATTTTCAGTTTCATTTTTGTAAAAAACATTATTTAATATTTGGGGAGAAGCTCCGTCGGAAGCGCAAACTGCGCCCCCGTCATTTGCTTTTTCATGCCAATATTTCGGCTTCCAATTTTGCGGCCCTAACGTTTTATTCGATCTGAAAAAATTATTGGAAATTTTGGGAGAAACACTTTTACATAAAATTGCTCCGCCGTCTCCTCTTACCGCTCCGCCTCTGAATATAAAACCGTCGATAGTGGAATTATTACTTCCCAACAAAATTCGATGGTTGTTATTTCCTTCAAGTACGGTTTCATAAGTAAAAATATCTCTGTCCCATTTTTTCGGTTTGAAACCTCCGATAGATATCAACATATTCTTTTATCTGAATAGTTGCTTCACTATATTTTCCTTCGGCTACTTCAACCGCATACTTTTTATTTGATGACGCATCATTTATTTTATTTAGTGCCTGTGTTATTGAGTTCCATGGATTTTCTTTGCTGCCGTCTCCATTCATATTTGAATCCGCAGCCGAGACATAATAAATTTTGCTGTATTTCCCGGCATCAACTTTTTGTGTAGCAGGCCCGGCTTCTTGAGCATTTACTAATCCTGCAAGAGCGAAGAAAATAGTAAAGCTAAAACCAAAAAATAATTTCATATCGGAAAATCCTTTCTAACAAGTTTTTAATTTATTCTAAATTTATTTTAATTCTTCTTGAGTAAACTGCATTGAATAAAGTTTTGTGCCTCTAGATCGGATAACAACCCGCACAGGTTTTCCAGCAAACGCGGAAACATCTTTTCCTTTATCTTTCCATTCTACTTCGGTACGAATAAAATTTCCGTTTATATAAATACAATCATCAGCAGAAAAGCCTGGTAGTGAATTGCCATTCTCATCAAGCAAACCAACCTGCGCGTAACCCGCCGCGCCGGTATTTATGTTTAGAACTAATTTGTTTCCTCCAAAAATTATTGGTTTAGTTATGATAGTTCCGGATTTGCCATAAGGTGAATCCGCTGAAATAAAACCATCTAATCTTTGGACAACTCTGTAAACCGCTTCTCTTAGTTTTCTTTTCGACCAAGAAGAATGGTATTCTTGATTCCCGAAAAAATACTGCCAAATTTCATCGCCTCGTTTTACCATTCCATCTGCCATATAAATTTGATGTAAAGTATCTCCGGCGTATATTCCGATATTAACATAAGCAGGGCGGTGATATCTTTTCCAATTTAATCCGTCGCGGCTTACTGATATTTCCGTTTCAATCGGGCCGGAACCTCTGTTCATTTTCGGCATTCCCAATGCTTGGCGGGTTTCAGGGCCGTCGCTTTCATAATGGAAATAAACAATAGGAAAGGCGAGATAAGTATCCGGAGCCCAAGAATATTTTTGTGCTTTGGTAACATATATATCTGTCCCGACAGGGTCTGAACTGTCCGGATCAAAAAGATGAGGAAATTCTAAACCAGGTGCGCAAGGGCTTAGCGGGCCGTTATCAAGATACCAGGGCTCAGGTTCTCTTAAAGGCAAAACCTTCATCGAGTCCAGCGATGCCTGCGGTGTTAAAGGATGAAACGAAAACGGCTGATGAATATTTTTTTCAAGCGTTACAACGGAACTTCTTTGCGTTTCTCCTGCCGGCGTATGAAAAATTCCTGTTCGGTGATATCCAATATAAAGTCCTCTCTGATCATCGTAAAAACTGCATGATTGAGTTCCGGATCTAAAGGGAAGAAGATAAGTAGTCCATCTTTTCCAGTGCCAGCCGTCGGGCGAAGTGTATAAATAAATTCCTCTGTCATGATAACCGCTTATATATTTCCATCTTTCCTCCGGCGGCCCGTTTTGATCGATAAAAGGATTCCCTAACCCGCCAACCGATTCCGGGATTACGATATTTTTATCATTTTTATGGTGCATTCCAAAATCGGGTTTAGTAAAATGTATTCCGTCTTTGGATGTAATAACGCCGAGATAATCATCGCTGTAACTGTTATAAATTCGTATTAAGCCGGAATCATCCTGCACCACCGTAAGATGTTTTCTAAACGATTTTCCGATATCGTCAAAAACCATTTTTATCATCTTTGGGAGGGTTTACAACAAAATTTATATTTTTCATTTTATCGGCAATCGCGCCGTCAATAAATAAATATTTTCTTGTTCCGAGTTTTAGCGGAGTTTGATTCTCATTTCCTTTTTCAAACAATAATGGAAGTGTTTTTTGAAGTTTTGCCTGTTTATAATTTCCGTTGTAGAACTCAGAAAAACTTTGCGGTGGAGTAAAATTATTTTGATAAACCATTCCTTCTGAAAACCTTATTTCATCTAATTTTCCTTGAAGTGGTTTTTTCCATTCGCCGTCTCTACCAACGCTCATATAAGATTCGCTGCCGGGTTTTAATGATTCAAACTTAAACTTCACGGGCTCCTTTTGCAGAACTCCATCTACATAATGATAAAGTTTTTTCACTTTTGAGGAATACACAAAAGCGAAGTGGTGCCATTTATTTTTTTTAGGGTTTAGCGCTTCTTCATCGGAAGGAATTATTATTTTTGTTCCCGAAGGTTCATTAAAAAAAGTAAATCCTTTTAAATTAGAATTTAAGGTAAGGCTCGTAATAATATCATTTTCTCCTCTCGGGCCTTCGCCCAATTCAAAAACAACTCCATCTTCATCTGTCCGTTCCGTAGGATTAAACCAAAATTCTACAGTCCAATCAAAATCACCAAGATTAAGTTTTGTTTTTAAAGGATTTACAAAACCAACATCTTTTCTAAGATGATTTTCACCCATTGTCATTAAAGCACAAAAATTCGCGTTCATCCATGACATTGGCGCTGTTTTTCTTCCTTTGTCTGGAAGTATTTGCTCAAGCCCGAACCTAACTTCTCCTTCAGGATATTTTACCTCCGCTTGATTAAGAGGCTCAAGCGCATTTCCAAACTTACCGGAGACAATACTTCCGCCCTGCCCTAAAACCAGCGGGTAATCATTCGGCGAAGCATCATTTAAAACAGAGCTTGGATAAACTCCTTCTTGTTCATCAAAAAGCCATAGCGCAACTGTTTTGCTATTGGCTTCATCATTCTGAGCTTTTAAAAATGGAAACAAAAAAAACGAACTTAGAAGTATTAAAATAAATCTCATAATAACTTTACTCTTTTTTCTGTTAGCAAGAATATTATTTTTCAGAGAATTGCATTGAATACAATTTAGAACCGCGCATCTTAATTATTAATTGAACCGGTTTCCCTTGAAGTGCTGAAATATCTTTCCCGCTGTTTAGCCATTCTGCTTCAGTACTTACAAAATTTCCGTTTATATAAATACAATCGTCTAATGAAAATCCTTTAACCGGATTTCCATCAGCATCTAAAAACCCAACCTGGGCGTATCCGGCGGCTCCCGTGTTAATATTTAATGTTAATCTGTTCCCTTTAAATATTATAGGTTTTGTAATAATTGTCGCGATAGAATCATAAGGAGAATCAGCCGAAATGAATCCGTCAAGCCTTTGAACCGCCCTGTAAACTGCTCTCTTTCTGCCTTCATCGCTCCATTCGGAATGATAAGCATTGTCCCCGAAGAAATATTGCCAGATATAATCACCTTTTCTAACCAAACCTTCGGCAATAAAAATTTGATGAATATTTAATCCGCCGTACATTCCAATTTGAATATAAGCCGGACGCGGATGGCGTGTCCAATGAACTCCATCCCTGCTGGTTTCAAGTTGTATTTCAACAGGCCCGGAGCCTCTGTTCATCGATGAATCGCCAAGAATTCTTCTTGTTTCCGGGCCGTCTCCGTCGTAATGAAAATAAATTTCCGGGAACGCGAAATAAGCATCGGGAGCCCAATCATATTTTATAGCTTTAGGAATGTACATATCGGTACCAATTGGATCGAGAGTATCTACCGGGCCAAAAATCCACGGCAGTTCAACCCCGAATCCTCCCGGAGTTAATGGGCCGTTATCCATATACCATGGATTTAATTTATGCAGCCTTTGATGTTTACCTATTTCGGCTTGTTCTTTTTGATTTACAGGTTTAAAAGGCCAGGGCTTGTTAAGGTCCTTTGTTTCCGCCATTACGTGATGCCTTTCAGTTACTCCGCCCGGAGTTGTTCCCATATCAGTGCGGAAATATGAGGTGTAAATCTGCTTCTGGCTGTCGTAAAAAATGTTAGTTTGTGACCCTGTTCTGAAAGGAAGCGCGTAAATTTTTTCTCTTTGGAAATGATAACCATCGGGAGAAGAATAAACATATACTCCGCGGTCGTGGTAGCCGCTAACATATTTCCATTTCTGGTTTTCGGGTGCGTTTGGATCAATAAAAACCTGCCCCGTTCCAACAGGTTCATTGATTACAATATTCCCGTGCTCTTTATAGTTCTGAACTATCGGCTGATCAAAATGAATTCCGTCTTTCGAAGTCATTACTTCCAGATGATCATCATTTACCGCGTTATAAATTCTTATTAAACCGGAATCATCCTGAACTACAGATAAATGCTTTCTGTAAGAACCTTCCACATCAAAAACTTTCTGAATATTTTCCGGCGGGTTTACAGTAAATCTTATTTTATCGGATTTCTCAAAAATGGAATTATCGAAAAAAAGATATTTCCGGTTTCCCAGATTAATCGGGCTTTTTATGTTTTTCTTATCCGGAAAAAGCAGCGGCAGTCCCGGCTTTATGGAATATTCTTTTGATTGGTCAAACAAAGGAGAAAAACTTTTTGGCGGAGTAAAATCAGCGTTGTAAACTTTACCTTCGGAAAATCTAAGTTCATCTAACCTTCCCTGCAGCGGATGATTCCATAATCCGTCCCGGCCTATCGACATATAAGCTTCATCTCCGTGAAGCAAAGATTTAATTTCCGCTTTTTCAGGAAGTTTTTGCCGAACGCCGTCAACATAATGTGTAACTTGATTTTCCATAGCTGAATAAACAAAAGCATAATGATGCCATTTTTTTTCTGTAGGATTTAAAGCTTTCTCATCAGAAGGAATATTAAGATTTATTCCGGAAGGCTTATTAATAATTGTGAAACTATTTAAATCTTTATTTAATACAAGTTTGGTAACATTATCATTTTCACTGCGCGGCCCTTTGCCAATTTCGAAAACTGTTCCATCTTCTGATTTACTATTATTTGTTTCTAACCAAAACTCAATAGTCCAATTAAAATTTCCCAAATTTAATTTAGAGTCAGTTACATTAACAAAACCAACAAGTTTACGTAAATGGTTCTGACCGCTCGTCATAAGCGCACAAAAATTGGCATTCTTCCAGTTCATCGGCGGAATTTTTCTGCCGGACTTTAGCGGCAAAGGCGTTATTCCAAATTTTACAGCGCCTTCCGGCATTTTTTCCGGGAGTTCTATATCAGGCTGTTCTATAGGCGCTAAAGCATTTCCGAATTTCCCTTCTACAATTAAACCGCCGCGCCCCAATACAAGGGGATAATTATTATCGGATACATCATTTAGAACATCGCTGGGATATATTCCCTGCTGTTCATCGAAAGGCCATAACGCTATTGTTTTTGTTTGAGAAAAGGAAACGCTAACAAAGCCTGTCAATAAAAAAATTAAAAACATAAATTTTATTTTTCTCATAATTTCTCCTTTGAAAAAACACTTTTAGTTTGTGTTTTTATAGTAATTCTTTTGTGCATTTTCATTCGCCGACTTCCGAACTACCGGACAGCCATCTTTTTATTCTTTCAGGAGCAATTGATTTATACATCTCTTCGAAATTCGAATAACTTTCTTTATCCACAATAGAATTCATACACAAATAAACTAAATCTTCACTTGCGGCTTCGGTTGTATGCGGCGAATTTCTGGGAACAAAAACCACGCTTCCTGGTTTTATTCCCCTTGTTTCATTATTTATTGTTACTTCTCCTTTTCCCTTAAGAACAAAAAAAGTTTGTTCTTTATCCTTATGAGCAACCATAGCACCCCGGCTTTCCGGTGGCCATTTAACCACTGTTAATTCGCATCCGTTTGTTTGGTTCCTATCTAAAACCAGGTAAGTTTGGTTTGAAACAAAATCATACTGCTTGCCCGCATATATATTCGGTATAAATTTCGCGGCTTTTGAACTGATTAAAATTTCTTCTTCGTCTGAATTATATTTCCCGGTTTCCGCCTGCTTTTTCCTAACGGCTTTTACCTTCTCAATGTGGTCAGCAAAAGTGGAATGCCCTTCCTTTTGCTTATTATTAAAGATGTTAAAGAGAATATAAGAAAGAGGGGTTTCGCCGGAGTTAATTGTTTGATGAACAGTTCCGGCAGGAATAAAAGCGAGATTTCCTGCTTCTACTTTATAAATATTATCATAAATTTTTAATTCACCTTTTCCTTCGGTTATATAAAAAATCTGGTCTTTATCAGCGTGCCTATGAGGCGGTCCAACTAAACCGGGGCGCCAAATATTTAATCCGACTTCGGTTAACTCCGTTTCGCTTCTGTCAATTAAAACAATAATTTCATTTAACCCTGCTACATCAAGTTTCTCTCCTTCTTTATAGAAGCGGTTTATCATTTTCTCTCCTTTTTTGAAAAACAAATCAACATATATTTGAATAAAATTTAACTTGTGAAAATATTTATCCGCCTTACTTTTTTCTTGAAGATCAAATCCAGAAGAAAGCAAGAATATAAACTGTAATTATTCCAACAATTCCCTGTAAAAAAGTAGCGGCAGTCAAAGTGCGCAGCGCTGTTGAAGTTTTCATTCCGGAGAATTGGGAAACCACCCAGAAATAACTGTCGTTTACATGCGATACAGTCATAGCTCCGGCTCCTATTGCCAAAACAACAAGTGCTTTTGCCGCTGGATTAATAAAACCCATTGATTCTAATAAAGGGGAAACAAGCGCGGCGGTTGTTATAATAGCTACAGTAGATGACCCTTGCGCAGACTTAAGGACAGCGGCAATTACAAAGGGAAGAAAAATTCCGAGATGCCAGGCTGAAAGAGAATTTCCGATCGAAGTCCCGATTCCGGATGCCCTTAAAATACTTCCGAAGGCACCTCCGGCGCCTGTTATAAGAATTATAATCCCCGCGTTTTTTAATCCTTCGGCTGTCCATTCAAAATGAACGTTTCCGTTAGAATATTTTTTAAGCGTGAAGGCAAAACCAACACCAATGAAAAGCGCGGTAATTGGATTTCCGATAAAATTTAAAATCACATTTAATTCAGTTGTTCCAAAGGGATGCGTTGGATAATTAGCAATTGATCTTAAGCCGATTAAAACAATCGGAAGCAACAGCGGAATAAAAGCAGCCTTTGCCGAGGGAAGTTTTTCCTGATCAATAGCCTCTCCTGAATCTTTAATAGATATATCAAAACGTTTTGCATAAAAAACAGCCCATAAAAGTCCGGCGGCTGAAGAAGGAATAGCGACTATTAAACCGAATAAAAGAACTAATCCAACATCAGCGCCTAAAGTAGCCGCAGCCGCCAATGGCCCCGGTGTTGGCGGAACAAAAACATGAGTTGCGTAAAGACCAGTAGCAAGCGCAACGGAAATAACCGCTAATTTTATTCCTGTTCTTTTACTTAATGCTTTATTTAAGGTTGAGAGAATAATAAAACCCGAATCGCAAAAGACGGGAATGGAAACAATAAAACCGATTATGTTCATTGCCAAGGGAGATTTTTTCTCACCGATAACTTTTAAAAGAGACGAAGCCATAGATTTAGCTCCGCCGCTTTTCTCAAGGTAAGTACCTATTATAGTACCGAAAGCTATTACTATTCCGATACTTTTTAATGTACCGCCGAATCCTTCTTCAATTTTTAGAATAATTTCATTTACATCTAATCCGCTGATAACTCCCATAGTTATTGCCGCAAGCAGCAGCACAACGAACGGGTGCATCTTAAGTTTTGCCGTAGCAAATACAATTACGGCAATCACCAATACCAAAGCTGATAAAAAAAGCATTTCTACTTTCCTTTACGCTTCGGTTACAATTTGATTGTTTTCTTTTCTTCTTTTCTTAAGCCAAGCGTATATGGTTAAATCTTCATCTACCTCTCCCGATTTAAAAAAGAAACTGGCAAAATATCCTACAATTAAAACTATAACATGAGTATAAACTCCAAGCATATATTTGTGCTGATGAAAATTAAAATCTCCGAGATCAATTATGGGGCTGCCGTTAACTTTCATAGAAGTTAGTACAGCGTAGGCCGTAAATAAAATACAAGTAACTATACCGATGTTTAAGCCTTGCCTGTTTGCTCGTTTGCTAAAAATTCCGAGTAAAAATATTCCCGCTATTCCGCCTGAGAAAATAGCATATAAGCCAAAGACAATTCCCAAAACTCCCTGGCTTCCGGCAGCTACATATAAAGAAGCGATTAAGAGTGAAAGTATCCCGGAAATTACTACAATTATTTTTCCCATCTTTAATCTGTCTTTATCGCTGCTATTAGGCCTAAAACGGGTGTAATAATCTTCTACGCCAATAGCAGCAAGACAATTTAAGTCAGAGTCAAGGCTGGAAACCGCGGCCGCAATGAGCGCTGAAATTACTAATCCTGTAACTCCGTCCGGAAGCTGAGTCATAATAAAGTATGGGAAAACGGCATCAGGATTGATATTTGCAGGGAGAGTACTTCCGCTGACATGATAAAAAGAAAATAAACCTGTTCCGATAAACATAAATAAAGCCCAGAGAGGAAGGCTAAGGAGAACTCCCATTATAGCGGCACGAATCGCTCCTTTATCTGATTTAGCAGTTAAATATCTTTGTACAATTGTTTGGTCTGTTCCGTACTTTTGTATTCCGTAAAAAATTCCATTAAAAACCATTACAATAAAAGTAAGTTTAGTTAAATCCCATGCATAAGGGCCGAAACTTATTTTACTGTTTGCTATAGCATCGTTAATAACTGCCGAAGGGCCGCCCGCGGGGATAAAAAGTATTAAAGCTAAACAAAGCAACCCTCCGCCGATTAACATAAACCCCTGGATTACATCTAACCAAATAACCGCTTCAATCCCTCCCATTAAAGTTATTATAATTATTGCTATTCCAATTATCCAGATAATCCAGTAAGCATTCATGCCGGTCATGCTTGCCACGGCCAGCGCCAACAAGAAGAAAACCGTACCCATTTTAGAAAAATGCGTCAGAGTAAACCCAAGAGAACTATATATACGGGCAAAAAATCCAAAACGTTTTTCAAAATATTCATACGCGCTTAAACCGATGACCTTGCGATATAAAGGAACCACAATCCAGACAAGGCCGGATAATACAATTACTACCATAAACGCTTGAACAAGGAGAATCCAGTTTGATTTAAATGCAGCGCCCGGGTACGCAAGAAAAGTTATACTGCTTATTAAAGTTGCAAGAATAGACATACCGATTGCCCAGGATGGAATGGAACGCCCGCCGGTAAAATAAGAATCAGTGTTGGTTTGTCTTTTAGCAAAATAAAATCCCACTCCGAGGGAGATAACTAAAGTAATCGCAATAACAATATAATCAAGCCAATGTAAGGTGTGTCCGTACATAATATTCTCCTATCTTTATAAAACTTTTATTTCTCTTTTAGATTTTAAAAGGAGATTAGAATTTTTTGTTATTCTATCTGCCATATTTTTGAAGGCCATAAATAACTTCCCGGTTTTAAGGTTATGAACATATTGGTCTTATCTTTAACTTGCATTCTTATAACACCGGGGGCAACTTCCTGCACAGGAACAAATTTTTTGAAATTCAACATTCTAACTATTGCTGAAGTAGTCGCGCCGCCTTCAATAAATAACTCTTCCACCGGCACATTTTCCAGAACTCCTTTAACAATTAAAGCGGTAATTTCTCTTAATCGTTTAGCAAAGCCGTCCTTTAAAATAATTGGCTGATTTATGGCCACAATAATACTGTTATGACTTTTAAAGTATTCTGTAATTTCGCTTGTCCATTTCGTTAAAATTACTTCGCTGTTACCTTTTCCCGAAAATAAATCATCCGGCATTTCACAAACTATTCGTCCTTCTTTCTTAGCGTCTTCAACCGTATTCCTGCTAAGTGTAAATGAACTTCCGCAAACGTAAAGCCTAATTTTTCCGAGCTTCATTAGTTTTGCATCATAATTCTTTTTTGCTAAGTAACCATTTTGTTCGAGCAGGGCGGCAAAAAATCCGGCGGCTCCAGCGGGCAGAATATTTTCTTTAACCTTTAATGCCCATTTAGTAAGATCGCTGTCATTTTCCGCTTCTCCGATAATTACTCCCTGCTCTGGAAATTTTGCTTCGTCTTTTAATACGACTGTATCTATTGTTTCGGAATCTCCAAGAATTTTAAGAACATTTGA
The DNA here is from genome assembly GCA_963798775.1 of uncultured Bacteroidota bacterium. Classification (GTDB taxonomy): domain Bacteria; phylum Bacteroidota; class Ignavibacteria; order Ignavibacteriales; family Ignavibacteriaceae; genus CAWCUK01. Next base: position 1,657,335 of record CAWCUK010000001.1, on the reverse strand, counting down.
TGAAGACAAAGCAAATTCGGGATCTTCGGAAAATCCGGTTTTATGCAGAGGCTTATTATTTATAAAATACTGCCCTTCGGAAATCGTCCTTCCAAAAGAAGGGTTTGCCGGCACTAATAAAACTTTCTCTATATGAGAAGCCTTAATTATAGAAACTAATTCTTCAAGGATGTGGCCTCTTAAGACAGAATCGGTTTTCTTATAAATCCAATCGGGATTTATAACCTCCAGAGCTTTAATAATATTATAATTCTCTTGCGAAGCTTGTTCTTTAGTCATTGAACGAGTATCCGTTGCAATTATTAATAAATCCGCCGAACAATCATCAATAACTTCAGTTTCAATTTCTACACTCATGCCATACCGCAGCCCCAGCCCGCCCAATTCGGCTGCCCCGGTAAAATCATCGGCAATAACAGCAATCATATAATCCCCATATAAGTTTATACCAGTTTATTTCTTGACGCCATTTTAACGGCATATTCAGTTGCAAGTAATAAAGCTTCAGCGCTTGCTACTCCTTTTCCGGCAATTTCAAAAGCAGTTCCGTGGTCAACGGAAGTTCTGATTATCGGAAGTCCGAGGGTAATATTAACACCTCTAACACTTTCCATTCTTTTAGTTTCATTATTCCATATAAATCCATCAAGTTTAAATGGAATATGCCCTTGATCATGATACATCGCCACGCAGCCGTCATAAGAACCTCCGCGCGCTTTAGAAAATAAAGTATCCGCCGGAACCGGGCCTTCAACATTTATCCCTTTTGCTCTTGCTTCTTTTACAGCCGGAATTATTTCTTTTTCTTCTTCATCGCCGAACAAACCGCCATCGCTTGCGTGAGGATTTAATCCGGCTACTCCTATTTTAGGATTCTCAATTCCAATTTGTTTTAGCCCGCTCTCCATTAACTGAATAACGTCAACAACTCTATCTTTTTTTACAAGGTTACAGGCGTCTCTTAAAGAAACATGAGTTGATACGTGAATTACTTTTAAATTTTTATCGACTAAAAGCATTCCATATTTTTTTGTGTTGGTAAAATGCGCATAAATTTCTGTATGGCCAGAAAAATGGTGCCCCGCAAGATTTATGGATTCCTTATGAATAGGCCCTGTTACTGTTCCGTCTAATTTTTTTTCTAACGCAAGGTCAATTGCCTTTTTTACAAATTGAAACGCAGCGTTTCCAGCCATTACAGACACTTTTCCATATTCAAGGTTTTGTATGTCTACATTTTTCAAATCAATAATGTCAATAGTTCCAAATTCAAAAATAGCTTCGTCCGGATTATCAATAGCTCTAACTTTTATATTTGCATTTGTTATTTTAACCGCCTTTTCTAATACTGCGGCGTCTCCGATAATAATCGGATTACAGATTTCGTACAGCTTTTTGTCCGAAACCGCTTTTGCCGCAATTTCGGGGCCTATACTTGAAGGATCGCCCATTGTAATTCCCAAAACCGGCTTATCATTTTTTCTTTTCATTTATTAACCTTTATCTCAATTCATATTTACTTTTGGCGTTATTAAAGTTTCTAATTACTTCCTCTTCTTCTTCCTTATTTAATCTCAAAAGAGGCGGCAGAACATAAGCTTTACAAAATTTCATTTCATTTAATATTATTTTTAATGCAGCTAAAGATTGTGAAAGAATTTTTCCTTTCTGATAGATTAAGGAAAGTTCATCTGTTTCTTTCTGAAGCCTTTCGGCTTTTTCCTTATCTCCTACTAAAACGGCATCATACATTTCTTTAAACATTCCGGGAACAAAATTGCCTGTACTGGGTACAAGCCCGTCGGAGCCTAATAATAATCCGTAAGAACATTTAGCTCCCCAACCGATTAAATGAGAAAAATCTTCCCGGTCTTCGAACATTTTTATTGCTGTTTCCAATCTCTCCAAATCTCTTTCGGAATCTTTTAGCCCAACAATATTTTCGTAGTGACTTAAAGTCTCCACTATATCCAAGGGAATGGAAATATGAGTTGTAGCCGTAATATTGTACAACAGCAAAGGGCCTTCAATATTTGCAGCGAGTTCTTCATAATATTTTAAGATATGATACTCGTTTATTGGATAATAACTTGGCAAATGCGCAACCACAGCATCTACGCCGTCAGAGAAATATTCTTTGGCCACTTCGATTGATTCAGCAATAGAATTACTTGAAATACCCGCATAAACAAGAGTTCTTTTATTTACTGTTTTTATTAGCGATTTAATTACACTTCTTCTTTTGAATAAAGGAATTGAGGCAGCTTCACCGGTTGTTCCGAAGATAAAAGGCGCCGCTCCTTTACTTATAAAGTTTTCCGTTAAATTGTTTATTCCTTCTATGTCAATTTCGCCGTTTTGTAAAAACGGAGTTACCATAGGGACAATAATCCCCTTATATTTTTTATTTCCGCTCATTTTTTCCAGTGATTTTTAATTCTTAATAAGCTTCTTCGTAAATATTAACAGCATCCTGAAGAGATACTTCTTTCAAATTATTTTTAAGAAGCCGCTGTATAGTTATTGCCATTTCGGCCATTTTAGGTATTGATGCCTTTGGTATTTTTAATTCGGATAACCGAAGAGGGATTCCGCAAGATGCCGCAAGTTTTTTTAATATCTCAATTCCCGCTTTTGCTGTTTCAACCGGATTATTTTTCCTTTCGGCTCCAAGCGCGAGAGCGATATCCGCATATCTTTCCGGCGCAGCCGAAATATTAAAATCAATTACATACGGCAAAAGAAGCGCGTTAGATAAGCCATGCGCCACATGAAATTCGCCGCCGAGCGGATAAGACAAAGCATGAACGGCGCCCGTATTAACCGGACCGAGGCATAATCCTCCGAACATACTTCCAAGAGATAATCTTTCTCTTGCTTCAATATCTTCTCCCTTTTGATATGCTTTAACCAAATTCGCTGAAATTAATCTAATTCCTTCTAAAGCATATAAATCAATAATAGGATGGGCGAATTTATTCGCGTAAGCTTCTATGCAGTGAGTAAGCGCGTCCATTCCCGTTGCCGCCGTAACTGCGGGAGGAACACTAAGAGTTAGTTTTGGATCAACGTAAGAAACATCAGGCAGTAAATGTTGGCTGATTACGCCTTTCTTAAGATTATCTTTCTCATCCAATAAAATGGCGTTAGGTGAAACTTCGCTTCCTGTTCCTGAAGTAGTGGGAAGGCAAGCAAGGAAAGTTTTTCTTCCCGATAAAAAATCAATGCCGAAAACGTCATTTATTTTTTGTTCATTATTCAGCATGGCCGAAACAAGTTTTGCTACATCTAAAACGCTTCCGCCTCCGATTCCAACAACACAATCGGCTTTTATTTCCGCTGCTTTATTTAAGCATTCCTTAAAAGATTCTATAGTCGGCTCACTTACTATAGTATCATCAACAGTTACACCAATTTTTTCATTTTTGAGCCCTTCGAGAATGTGTCTGATTGTATTTAAAATCGGCGGGGCCGTAACAATAAAAACACTTTTAAAATTTTTCTTTTTTACATCCTCAATAAGCTTAGCGCTTGAGCCAACTCCGAATACAATCTTATTCGGATGGGTTAAAATTACTGTTCTCATCATTTCTCAAATTTTATTAATGATATTCGCCAAGTGCGTCCGCACTATTAGGATCAACTCCCGCTTTCCAGAAAAGCGCTTTCTCCGGGTCATAATCAGGGTTAATGGTCATCTCCTGTGCGTTAACATCTTTTCTCCATTGCTTTAACTTTTTCCAAAGTTTTTGAGTCAACTCCGGCATTTCATCGGCAAGGTCGTGCTCTTCACTTACATCTTTTTTGATATTAAATAAAGAAACCGGATGATCTTCATTATACATTGAACGTTCGTACCACTCTATTAATTTATAATCTCCTTCACGAATTGCTCCGGAAGGTTTATAATTAAAACGATGGTAATGCGGATAATGCCAAAACAAATCTACCCTATTCAAACCGCCGGATTGCTTCAGTAGAGGAATCAAACTCTTTCCGTCAATTTTATGTTCTGTTTTTTTAACTCCTGCTATTTCCGCAAACGTTGGGAAAAAATCACAGCCGATTACCGGTTCATCGCTTTTACTTCCGGGTTTGACAACACCGGGCCAGCGTATTGCAAACGGAACACGAATTCCGCCTTCATACAGCATTGATTTACCGCCGCGCAGCGGGTCTTGGGCTTGTAATTTATCATACCCGCCGTTATCAGAAAAGAATACCACTACAGTGTTATCGGTTAATCCTAAATCATCAATCTTTTTTAAAAGTCTCCCGATTTGAGTATCCATTCTCTCGATCATCGCACCCATAATCGGATTATTTATAGCAAGGTCTGAATCCCTTTTTTCTTTATATTTGAAAATTAATCCTGCGTGTTCCATAATCGGCCGGTGAACTATATGATGGGCAACGTATAAGAAGAAAGGCTTACTCTTATTCTTATCCATAAATTTCAAAGCTTCGTTTGTTATCTCAATTGCGTGATGCGCATCGTCATTGGGATTAGCTTTATAAGAAGGTTTTACCGTTGGATGAGAAAAATCAAATCCTTGAGATTCGGGATCGCCGGGCCGTCCCAATTCATAATCTTTATCTTTATTTAAATGCCATTTACCGATTTCAGCGCTTACATATCCTTTTTTCTTCAGCATTTCAGCAATCGTAATTTCTTCCAGCGGAAGCCTATCGACCATTTCGGGCGCGCGAAGTTTAGCCCAGGGATAAGGATCGCCGGGAATGTATTCAGTTAAATGAATTCTTGCAGGATACCTTCCGGTCATTATCCCCGCCCTTGAAGGCGAGCAAGTTGGGGCCGGCGCATAAGCGTTCGTAAAGTGCATTCCCTGCCGGGCAATTTTATCTATATTCGGTGTTTCATAAAATGTAGAACCGCCGTAGCCTGTTTGGTTCCAACCCATATCATCGGCAAGTATAAAAACAAAATTAAGCGGTTTATCACCCTTCCCTATATTCTCCAAGGTGTTGCCAAGAGCCATATAACCGGCTACTCCTACTGCAGCCTTTCCCAAGGAAGAAATAAATTCTCTTCTTTGCATTATAAACCTCGTTCTCCTTTAAATACTTTTACTATAATTTTTAATTTCTTTAAACTTTTTTCTTTACTACAAACCCATCTTTAAATTCATATTGATTTATAATATTTCCGTCTTTATCCCATTCGGTAGCGGTTCCAATACATAATTTATTTTTCCAGGATGATTCGGATTTTTTCTGCCCGTTTTCAAAATAATTTGTCCAAACATAGGTTCCGTCATTTTTGTAGATTTTCTTCCAAATAATATTTCCATCGCGTCTGTAATAAACTTCTGTTCCCTTCTTTTCACCTTTATCAAACTGAGCCTCCCACTGCTTCTGTCCATTTTTATAATAAAATGTTTCGTTTCCGTTTAATATATATCTGCCGTTGCTGCCAATCCCGGCACTCCAAGAGGCTTTTGGTTCTCCGCTTTCATAACTGTTTTTATAAGGTTTTATATTACTTATAGTTTTTGCCGAATTTTCGGCCAAACCGTCCGCAGTCTTTTCATCAGAAGATAGAATCCACGCTTCATTAAACGCGAAATCTAAACAAGGAGTATTCATTGAAGTTATTAAATGAATAACCCCGTTGGGTGCTTGCCGTGCAACCGAATAACCAAGAGTGCCTCCGCCCATTTCTTCCGCTCTGCTTGAATCTTCATGAAGTTGAACTCCGGGTATTTTTTTTATGTGCCAGGTTTTGCCGTCGTCTGAAGAAAGCGCTGCGTAAGCTCCTTTTTTATGATACTCTTTCGGCTGATAACCGTCTTTCCTTTCTAAATCTCCCGCGAAGAATAATTTTCCATCCTGAAGTTTTATTATTGTAGGCCTTTGATTACTTCCGAGAGAAGGAAACGGAGATTGTTTAAACTTCCAGGTTCTGCCACCGTCTTCAGAAATTGATTCCGGCATATAACCGTTTATATCGGAACTTTTTCCGCCCATTCCGAGAATTTTTCCATCGCTTAAAAGAGCAAAAGTTGTATGCCTTCCGCCCGTACGACCGCCCGGATCTATCCATGATTTGCCGTTGTTGGTACTTTCCCACAAAACTGATTCCGCGCCGATCGCGTCACTGGCAATATGAATATTTCCTTTGTTATCTCGGAAAGCGGAATTTATCGGCTGGGCGGAATAACGTCCGAGTAAAGTTTCAAAAACAGGAAAATGCACACTGCTCCATGTTTCCCCGTTATCGGTAGAATTTATCCAATGGAATGGAAAGCCTGATTCTAATTTATTTGCTCCCCAGAATAATCTTAAAGTATCGCCGTCGGTCCAAAGTAAAGGCGCATGATCATCCACATCAGGAAAATCCAATAAAATCGTCGGCATATCCCATTGATCGGCTCCAAACCTTAAACGTGATGCCATCAATGCGACATTTGGGTCAGTCTCTGAAACAGAAGTATAATAAACGGCGAGAATATCTCCGTTAGGACACGCGGCTAAAGAAGGGCTGTGATTGTGTTTTAAAATTCCCGAATTAAATCCCAGCGCGGAAATAACATTTAAATTTTCTTCTTTTGTATTGTCAGGGGGAATCGGAAGAAGATTTCTTTTTCTAAAATAAGGAACCGAAGGATTTGGGCCTTTTTTGGCAAGAGAAGTATTTTGAATAATACACTGCTGCGCAAATGAATACTGCCGTGTGGAGGGCTTCGTATCGGGCATTTTAGCTTGAACAATTCTAAACCCAATGTTATGATTTCCTTCGTTGTTGGATTCCGCCCTGTAAAAATTTTTATAATGTTCGCGAGCTTTTAATTTTTTTCCTCCTTCTTTCGATTCCTCTCTTTTTAATAATGATGAATCGGCGGATAGGGAATGTAACTCTTCAAGCGGAACAGACGGGAAATTAGGCGCAATTCCCGCCCGGTTCGCTGATCTAGAGTAGTAAGAAGATTGACGATCCAAACCGGCTCCGCGTACGACTTTAGCGAAACCCGAAGCCGGGCCGACAGGATCGTTTTTAGTTTCAGTTGAATAACTGCCGTACCAGTCCCAAACCCATTCGGCAATATTATTTTCCATGTTCATCAGTCCCCATGGATTTAATGAATCCGATTGTACCAATGATTCACCGGAATAGAATGGAGTTCGTGTACCGGCCCTGCAGGAATATTCCCACTCAGCTTCTGTGGGAAGGCGGTAGTTTTTTCCTTCTTTTTCGCTTAACCATTTACAAAAGGAAACCGCATCTTCCCAGCTAATACCTGTGGTATAAGGATAATATTGCTTCACTCCTACATAACTCGGGCGAAACTTTTTAAATTGATCAACCGTAACTTCGGTAATCGACATATAAAAAGGTTCATTAATAATTACTTTATGGAGAGGTTTTTCATCATAATCTCCATTAGTAAGATATTCCGGGCCTCCGAGTTTTTTCGCGTTTATTTCATTCTGTTCTCCCATCTTAAATGATCCATCAGGGATTAGAACAAATTTCATCCCGATAGAATTAGTAAAGTTTTCCGTTTTGGTAGAACAGCCTGCTACAAAAAGCAAAGTGCTTAAAAATATTATCCGCCACAGTTTTAAATTCATATCTCAATCATTAGTTATTTCTATAAAACAGTTATTCTAAATTTTTATAAATCTAATTTTAAGCCGGAACGAACGGAAACTCCGTAAAACGCATTTGATCTCGGCCTGCTTGAAATCCCTTGGTATTCTCTGGAAACTTGGTTAGTAATATTTATAACATCTACATAAATAGAAAGGCTTTTGATGATGTTATATGTACCGGAAAAATCAAGCTGCCAATGATTATCAGTATATCTATCATAATCAGGAGACTTGCCTACCTCTGTAAGTACTTTGGCGTTATAATTTAAGCTAAGCCTTCCGGTAAAGCCAAACCTTTCAAAGCTTAATCCTACATTGCCGACATCAGCCGCTTGTCCGGGTAAGACAGACCAATCTCTGTACTGAAGTTTAGCTTTCGATTTGGTATAAGTATAATTACCATAGATTCCAAAACCGCTAAAGACGCCGGGAAGGAAGGTAAACTGCTGCATCCAGTTAAGCTCAACGCCATATAAGTCTGCACTTCCGCCGTTTATAGGTTCGGTTATATCAAATCCGTCATACTGGCCGCCGACTTCCTGATAAGTTCTTTGATATATAACTTGGTCCATCATCTTGTAAAATAATCCCGCTGAAATAACACCGATTCCTTCAAAATAACGACCGAACATTAAATCCACATTCGTAGAAATGGTCGGGACAAGTGCGGGATTTCCTCTTGAAATTTCGTCGCTGCTTGGATCAACCCAATTATAAGGAGCTAAATCAAAGAAGTTAGGCCTTGCTATACTCCTTGTAGCGGCAAATCTCGCGTTTGTTTTTTCGTCAATTTTATAACGAAGCTGCAGGTAAGGGAAGATATTGTTATAGTTATGAGTATTATTTATCGGAGACGAGCTTAAATAATCTCCGTTATTATCTAGGAAAATTTGAGTTCCGTCATACTTTGTTGAAGTATACTCATCCCTGGCTCCAACTAAGGCGAGTAAATTTCCTACATTTAAAGTAGCCATTGCATAAGCTGCATAAATATTTTCACGGGTTTTATAATTACCGCCGGCACCGTCTGCGTCGGTATAGTTAACATATTGCCTTAAAGCATCATCCTGATTTAAATATTTTCCGTAAAACTCTCTTAATTTTCCATTGTCAACTTCAGGGTCCGAAAGTATAATGGCCGTTAAGAAAATCATTAACTATATCGCCGTTGCTAACAGCGCTCATATAAACTTGATTGTTTCCTTTCCATTTATATTGGGATCTTATACCGGTGCGTTCTTTATTATCCATGTTATATTTCAAACCGAATTTAAGATCGCCGGGGAGAATACCGAGGGAATAAGGAACTTTAAGATTTACAGTACCGGTTAAATTATTAGCGGTTGTGGTAACATCTCTAATATCCTGGTTATCAATTTCCCAATTTGCAGGATCATAAACATAATCATTATTAATATTTGTATATGTTATCCCGGGAAAATTAACATTTGAAAGGTCAAGTATTACATTTGGTTTTTCGTTTAACTGCCATTCGGATTTTACGCCGGAGCCGGTACCGGTTTGTGTTTGTTTAGCCCAGCCGTAAGTCAGATCGTAGTCTAAATCTACATTATCAAAGTTGTGGCGCCCGCCTCCGGAAAAAGAACCGATATCATGAATTTCATCCCGGTTTTGGAATTCAAAAGCAAGGCGAGTTTTCGCGATTGTTGTCGCGTCTAAATAATCACCTTTACTTATCCTATTTCTTACCATGTTTCTTGATTGAGAATCATTTAACCTGTTAAACATTCCCCTAAAATAGAAAGTGCTGTTTTTGTCTAATGTTCTATACTCAAGGTCTCCGCTTACGCCGAAATGATCTCGGTGTGTATTATAATCATAGAATCTTAAATCATTTAAAGCGAAAGGTATTTCATTATTGTTAACATCAGTTACATTATCCCAATCATATTCATTTGAATATGTCCTGATATTATTTCTATAATAATTTCCGCTAATTGTATACCCGAACTGTTTATTACCGCTAAAGAAACCGGTATAAGTTCCTGAAGCCCTATATAATGGTGCCTTGCCTTGAGTAGCATAACCACCGCCAAGATCTAATTTTAAATTAGGCTTTTCAACATCAAAAGGACTACGTGTAACAAGATTAACTGTTCCGCCTATAGCGTCCGCGTCCATGTCTGGAGTTAAGGCTTTTGTAACTTCAATTGAAGCGAGCTGACTGGAATTTATAACTCCCAAATCAATATATCTCGCATCTGATTGAGAAGAAGGAATTTTTTGTCCATCGACGGTTACCGATGTAAGCCTGGGTTCAGTTCCTCGTACATATACGAAACTTCCTTCTCCAAGGCTTCTTGAAATTGTAACTCCGGGAATTCGTTGTAAAGTTTCCGCGGTGTTCATATCAGGGAATTTCTGCATTTCTTCACGCGAAAGAACATTTTTTATCTTATCGGAATTCATTTGTTGATTTAAAGCTTTTACCTGCCCTTGAAGAAGTCCGTTTACCACGACTTCATTCATTTTAACAGCCGCAAGTTCTAAAGGAATATCAACATTGATGACTTTATTTCCTTCGGGAACATTAACCTTTGTAGTAAAGTCTTTATACCCGATATAACTAACTTTTAGAGTATAATCACCTGCCTTTATTTGCTTAAGTGTGTATGCTCCAAATCGATCAGAAGATGTACCATGGTTGGTACCGACAAGAATAATATTCGCACCCGGCAATGCTTCACCGCTGGAAGCATCCGTAACATTTCCTTCTATCTTTGAATTTCCCTGGGGGAATATTGATTGTGAAAGAAAGAATACGAGCAAGAGGTAACGGCTAAAAAAAGTAAAACTTTTCCTCAGCATATCGTCTCCCTTTTTAGTTAATGAATGATATTTATTTAACTTATGTATTACTTCTCCAATATCATTTTTTTAGTTTCAGAATATTTCCCCGCGGTTAATTTGTAAAAATATATTCCGCTCGGCAGTTCGTTTTTTGAATGAAAATTGTTGTCAAATGTTAATGTATATCTGCCGGCATGAAGTTCTTCATTTAAAAGAACAGCTATTTCTTCTCCGAGTATATTGAAAACTTTTAATTCTACGTGAGTTAAGTCTTTTGAATTATTAGGGACTGAAAATTGAATTTGCGTTGAGGGATTAAAAGGATTTGGATAATTTTGAGCAAGAATGAATTGTTTAGGCTGCTGAGCCTGCTGTTGTTGTTGCTTTACATCAGTCAAAGTTCCATTTTGATTTATCTTAAGGAAATAAAAATCTCCGCTCTGGCTGTAGCTGTTCGTATTTCCTAAAGTAGCATAAGCGCCGCTGCCGTCATAAATTATTCTTCCGGCGTTATCATTTTTATCTCCGCCGTATAATTTACTCCAGATTAAATTTCCATTTGTATCTGTCCGTACAAAATAAGCATCGGTGTAGGTATAATTAACAGAGAAAAAATTTACAGAAGAACCCGCCGCCAGAAATCCTCCGTCGGGCATTTGAACTACGGATGAAAATCTATCGTTATGATCGGAACCATAAATTTTATGCCATTGTTCGTTTCCATCAAAATCAATTTTCAGCAGGTAGGCATCTTCCGCGCTGGCACCGTAACTAACAGTATAACCGCTTATCACATAGCCGTCCGAGGTTTTTATAACATCACTTCCGCCGTCCCAGTTAGAACCGCCAAAAGTTTTGCTCCAAATAGTGTTGCCATCCGCGTCTATCTTAACACAAAAAACATTAAAATCGCCGCCGCCGTTTTGAGCATCAGAACCGGTAAAGATAAATCCGCCTGTTTCAGAAGCAGTAATTCCCGAAGCCGACTCACCATCGGCGGTACCATAATGTTTTTTCCATACTAAATTTCCGTCGGTATCAATTTTTATCAGAAGTGCGTCTCTGCTGTTATCCGGAGTATCTTTGGTGTTGCCCGTAATTAAAAGCCCGCCATCGGAAGTTTTTATTATATGAGATGCTCCCACATCCTTATTTTCCCCGATGGTTTTTTCCCAAATTTTATTTCCGGAAGCATCAAGTTTTAACAGATAAACTTCAGCTTGCCCGCCGCCGAAACTGCTGCTTGTGCCAACTATAATAAAACTTCCATCGGATAATTCAGCAGCACCGGAAGCTCCATCATCAAAATTGCCTCCGTAAATTTTAGTCCAGTCTACTTTACCATTTTTATCAGTTTTAATAATATAGGCGTCAGTATAATTTTCATCTTGTTTAATTGTGTTCCCGACTAACAAATAACCGCCATCCGCAGTTCCAATAAATGAACTGGCATTATCTTGATATTGTGTTCCAATTATTCTTTCGAACGCGGTTATTCCATGTTCGGTGCTGGTTCCTTTACCTATAAGTGAGTCAGAAAAACTTCCGGCATCGGATTCGATTAGCAGAGTAGCTAAAACATCATTTGTTGCGGTAGGCTGAAAATGAATTTTAAGGACAAGCTGTTCCAAAGCTCCTAAAGTTTTACTTCCCGGATTATTGACTATTGAAAAAACGTTGGCGTCCGGGCCTGTTATGCTTATACTGGAAATATTTAAATTCTGAATTGAACCGTTGTAGATAATTATTTCGCGGTCAGAGGAACTGCCGATTGGAATTGTTCCCGAATACGCAGGCTGAGGCGAGATTAATACAGTTCCTGTAGGACTAGACTGTGCCATAATTGTCAGCTGGAGTATAATTATCAATGAATTGCAAAACCAAAAAGAAATTTTCTTTTTTAGATAAAACATATAATTCTCCTTTTAAAAACCTTAAACCCACTTATAGTTTTAAGTATTAAGTAATTTTATCCTCGAATAGACGTTTCCGTCTTATTATTTATCTGAATCTTGTTATCGGAAGCATTGCTTCTTTATTACATCCTATCCTTATCACCTAAGCTACAAGTGTATTTTTTAACCGCTATTTTCGAAGTTTTGTATTTTTTCTATTCGTTGAATTTTGAATTTTCTCTTTATAAAATTGTTCTTCTTGATTTATCTTTCTAATTTAGCGCACGACTGCCTTATAATTAATTTTGTTTTTAAGATTATTTGTGCTGTTGACTGGCTTGGCTCAGCAATTCTATTAAAAAGCATGTCCGCGGCTCTCCTACCAATTTCATAACCGGGCTGACTTACTGCCGTTAATGGCGGATTTAATGATATCGACCACGGCATATCATCGAATCCAAGTATTGATACGTCTTTTGGAATATTTAAACCGCGGGAATGAATTGTTTCCAGCGCTCCAAAAGTTATTAAATTGTTTCCGGTAAATAAGGCTGTTGGGCGTTTTTTCATATCTAGTATTTCCGCTGCCAGCCTTTTGCCGCTTTCATATTTGGAATCACCGAATTTTATAAGTGATTCATCTATTTTTATTTTATTCTCTTTAAGGGCTTTCTCATAACCCTTCCTTCGTTTCTGTGTGGTGGGAATACTTGGCAGCCCTCCTATAAAAGCTATTCGTTCATGCCCGAGTTTTATTAGATAATCTACCGCTTCATAAGATCCTTGTATATTATCAACAAGTACAACATCAACATCTAAATTGCTTAACCCTCTATCTACACACACAATTGGAAGACCGCTTTTTACAAGTTCTTGTACATCTTTATCTTTTTCATTTACCGGCGCTACTATCAATCCATCGACTGATTCAGATTTCATGATATCCAGATAAAGCTTTTCTTTTATTTCGTCCTGAGCAAAATTGCACATCAGCAGTGCGTAATTATTTGCGTAGGCTTTATCCTCTACTCCTCTTACTACCTCTACATAAAATGGGTTCTGAATATCCGGTACTACAAGCCCTATTATTTTTCTGCTCCCGTCTTTTATTCTCAATCTTTGGGCTACTCGGCTTGGTTTAAAATTTAATGCTTTAATCGCCTTTTCAACTTTTAATCTAGTCTCAGGATTAACGTTTTCAGGACTATTAAGTACCCTGGAAACAGTTGCGGTGGATACGCCCGCTTTTCTTGCAACATCTCTTAAAACCGCCATTATTAATCCTTTTTAAGATGATTTATCAATGCACTGGATTCTTGTGAAATCGTTTACATTCTATAACTTATTATTTTTTCAATGGTTAAGATTTTGCTCTAGACTTATTATTGTTATCGATTACAAAAATACAAGGATTATTTTTATTGTCAAGTAAAAAATTACTTTTTTCTTATTTTTATTTTTAAGAAGATTTTAATTAAAGCAGTGTTGAAAGTATTTTGTTGATATCAAAAATATTTTCATAACCAATACCGAGGCTTTCGGGAGTTTACCTTTTCCACCGGTAAGAATTATACTTTCTGTAGACAAAAATTTCATCATGTAATATTTTTAAATTGATTTTGACATCTTTAAAAATAAGATTTTTCTAGAAGTTCCGAATATGCTTTGGAGTCCCTACCAAACTCCCTACTTTTTACCAAAAATCAACGGGAATTTGGAAAGCTTCAAAAATAAAAAAGCCCGATTTCAGCTTAAAATCGAGCTTTTTTTAGTGCACCCTGCCGGATTCGAACCGGCGACCTGCTGATTAAGAGTCAGATGCTCTACCAACTGAGCTAAGGGTGCGTGTCAAAAATAATGAAATTTAGAATTCTTTCAAAGATGTATCTTGTATCCCTATTATTTTACTTTTTTGGTTTTTGTACTCCGCTTTTTGGTAAAATTATATGCTTAATTACCTCATGCTAAAAGAAAAATTAAGATTTATTACAGAAATTTTACCTTGACTAACTTCTACTAAATAAAATTAAACCATTTTAATCTCTTTTATCCTTTTAAGGTAATCTCCTAATTCTTTTCAGCAAGTTCGTCATTTCTTTTCAGGTTTTCCCCGATTTATAAGCCTTCCTTTAAGACATAATTTGCACTCGTCAATTTAATGATAGTTAAAAAAGGAAATACGAAGTGAAAAGCAAGATGATAAACAACCAAGAAAGGACAAAGAAAGTGAGTGCAAATAAATATTCTTTTAATATGGTAAAGAATAATATTAAAGTTCTTCCTCTGATATTATTCTTTATCTTTGCAGCCTTTCAAACAAATTGGGCTACTAATTATTATATAGACGCATCCAATGGGAATGATTCGAATAATGGAACTTCTGAATCTAGTCCTTGGAAGACTATAAGTAAGTTACAAAGTTCATGGAATTTGATAAAACCCGGCGACAGTATTTTATTAAAAGCAGGGGAAAGATGGGCTCCTAGCTCTGTAGCTAATCAAGCTATAATGGAAATTCCGTTCGGGCTTGCGGGAAACGCCGACGCTTATATAACTATTGGTTCTTACGGCTCAGGAAATAAACCTGTTATTAGTACTAAAAATCTCGGCGGCAAATATGCCTTTCTATCCGGCGGCTGTTCCTATATTATTTTTCAAGATTTAGAGTTCAGAGGCAATGTAGAATTTCAGGGAGTTACTGACGACGGTCATCATCATCTTAAATTTTTAAGGGATGTTTTTGACGGAAACGCTTCCGGCGACGCCACAGACGGTTATATTTTATTTAATCCCGGACGTTCCGAATCCTCTGCTGAAAATTGGTCTTTTAAACCTGTGCACGATCTTGAATTTGGTTACTGCGAAATGAAAAATCTTTACGGAATGCACTTTTACGCGGCGGAAGGAAATATTTGGGTACATGATAATAAATTTTATAATTCTCAAACCGAACTTTTAGATTTCGGAGGCGGAGATAATATTACTATCGAATATAACTTATTTTCGGGTGCCGGAACCCATGGTATAAAAGTTCAGCCGCAGGCACATACTGTTAAAAATCTTATTATCCGTGGAAATTTAATTATTGGATCTCAGAATCATGGGATGCTTGTATTAAACGCTATTAATCCCAAAATATATAATAATACAATTAAAGTTGGGGGAACAGATGAAGCGGCCGCATTTGGTTGGGTTCCTTCTAATCCTATTTACATCTGCGGAAAAGGAACTACCGGATTTCAAGGCGGTTATATTCAAAATAATATTTTTGAAGGCGGAATTGTAATACACGTTCCCGATGATGTACAGTTAACCTATAAAGACGGTACTTCCGCTCATTATCATCAAGATGAAATTTGGGTAAATAATCATTTCCAAAATAACATCATCAACGGCAATATTATAGAATATAAATATAAAGCAGGTACTTCGGTTTATTGGGACGGAAGTGCCGGAAAATATAATCATAATTCAGTTTTTGATCTTTATACTGTTAATTTCAGTACTTGGACAAGCAACACAAACGTTACCAACGATCTTTCAACTGATCCGCAGTTTGTTAATGATTCATTCAGCAGCGCTTTTAGTTATGGAGATTTCCATCTAAAAAGCTCATCTCCGGCAAAAGGCAGCGGAATAAGTGTAACCGGTTATACTAAAGATTTAGATGGGAAAAGTATTCCGTCATCAAATCCGGACAGAGGAGCTTTTCAGTCAGGAACAAGTCAAGCAAGTGATGTTACTCCGCCGACTGTTACAGGCGCTTCAATAACAAACGCTACTACAGTTGTGGTAAATTTTTCAGAGACAGTTAATACTTCTGACGCACAAAATAAATCAAATTATTCAATCAGCGGCGGTATTTCTGTAAGCAGTGCGGCTTTATCGAACGGGAATAAAGTTACATTAACAACTTCTCAGCATCAAACAAATCAGAATTACACAGTTACTGTATCTAATGTAAAAGACGCCGCAGGAAACGCGATAAGTTCATCAAACACTGCTACATATAAATTATCGGGACCGGCACCTTCAACAGGTGTAACAGTAAACGCAAAAGTATTTCTGCAAGGACCGTTTGAGAATGGTTCAATGGCTACAGCATTACAAAGCTCAAATGTAATTCCGTTATCACAGCCATATAGTGCAGCTCCTTGGAATTACGGATCAAGAGGAAGTAATTTAATAAAATCCGGCGCCGGCGATTTTGAATCCAGTACCGGAAACTGGCATGCTTACGGCAGCAATACCGTACAAGTATCTTCAGATGTCGCGGCAACAGGAAGCAAATCATTAAAAATTACTTATGTTGATCATAGTTTTGGAGCTTATTTATACTTAAATGCCTCAAGTGATTTATCAACCGATTTAACTGCCGGGAAAAAATATAGAATTACTTTTTCAGGAAAAGTTAATACAGGCAGTGCATTAGTTTCAGTTTATTTGGGTAATACTAATGATCCGGTATCAACTACTTTAAGTACCACAATGCAGCAGCATACTCTAGAATTTACAGCGGCAAGCGCTTCTGAAGATTTTGTTTACTTTAATCAAATGAGTTCAGGAAAAGTAGTTTATTTAGATAATCTTCAAATAACTGAAGTTGGAACTTCTTCCTCAAGTGAGACTGTAGAAAACATTCCCGCTAATGTTGTTGATTGGGTTTTAGTTGAATTACGTACAGGAACAGCTGCCGGTACTGTAGCCGCAAAACGAGCTGCTTTTATAAAGAATGACGGTTCAATTGTTGACGTGGACGGAACAAGCAAAGTTAATTTCAGCAATGTAAACTCAGGAAATTATTATATAGTAATTAAACACAGAAATCATTTAGCTGTAATGAGTGCTAACCCAGTTGCCTTATCAAGCAGTTCAAGTTTGTATGATTTTACAACCGGAGAAAATAAGGCTTACGGAACTACGCCAATGGCTGATTTAGGAAACGGCACTTTCGGTATGTATGCCGGAGACGGGGATCATAACGGGACAATAAATGTTCTTGATTATGGTACCGTAGGTAACAGCATATTTGAAACGGGTTATAAAGATGGTGATCTTGATATGAATAATGTTGTGAATGTACTTGATTACGGAAAAACAAGTAACGCGGTATTTCAAGCGAGCCAGGTTCCTAATTAAAAAGTTGCTTTCTCACTTACTTCCCGACCCTCTCCTATTCCATTTAGGAGAGGGTTTTTTGCTTTAAAAGATGCTATACTCTCACCTTAATTTCGAAATAATATTCTCAAATTACCTTAAATATTTCAGGACATTTCTTCTTGTAAATCGGGTTTTCCCCGATTGTTGCGCAGCTATCCTAAAGTTAGATTTGTACCGTAAATCAAAGCTAATAATGATATCTGTTGAAGGCTGAAACAGAAAATCTAACGGAGTTGGAAATGAATAAGTTAATGACGAAGAAGTTTTTGGGAAGTTTAATCGTAAGTTTATTAATTTTAACAGGTATGTCTTTTGCCCAAAATAATTACACTGTAAGCTTAAAAAACGGAGTTCAAGTAGATGATAAAACTTTTGAATTTGACGTTGATATTGTAGCAAATTCCGGCGGAAGCTTTACTTTGGATTCTTATCAAGGAGCACTTAGCTTTAATAAAGATATTACAAACGGCGGAAAACTCTCTTTTTCTTATATTGACGGGACATCTGAATTAAAAAATTTACCTAATGTCGGGGTTCAAGTTACAAACGCTGATGCAATTATGGAATTAGCTTTTGCATCAAGTGCAGGTAGTGATGTAATATCAACTACAGAATTAAAAATAGGAAGATTCAGTATACAGAACAGCAAAAGTTTTGGAAATGTATCTCTTAATTTAGCTTGGAATTTTGACGGTAGTGTAAATACTATTTTTGTTGAAAAAGTTGAAGCTTTAACAGCAAGTTCTACAGATATTACTGATCAAATAAATTTTGTTAATCTAGATTATAATACTCCGCTGCCTGTTGAATTAACTACTTTTAACGGATCACTAAACGGAAAAGATGTACAGTTAGATTGGGCAACTGCCACTGAATTAAACAATTTTGGTTTTGAAATTCAAAGAACAGTTGTAAGTGATAAGGCTAATGATGAGAAATGGGAAAAGATAGGTTTTGTTGAGGGACAAGGTACTAGTAATTCACCAAAATCTTATAGTTTCACCGATAAAAATGTTTCTCAAAAAGGTAAAGTTGCTTACAGATTAAAACAATTAGATTCCGACGGAAGTTTTAAATATTCAGATAAAGTAGAACTTGATTTAGTACCGGTTAAATATGAATTAGGACAAAATTATCCAAATCCTTTTAATCCGAGTACACAAATAAAATATTCCTTACCTTTTGAAAGCAACGTAAAAATAACAATTTATAATATGATTGGCGAGGTTGTAACACAATTAGTTAATAAGGTAGAAGGGGCGGGAAGTTATTCACTTACTTTTAACGCCAGTAATATTGCTTCAGGTGCTTATATTTATGCAATTGAAGCTAACGCCGTAGATGGTTCGAAGAGTTTTAAATCAGTTAAAAAGATGATGTTAATGAAGTAATTTTTTAAGTGGATGTATATGCATAACATCTCCATTAACTAAAGAAAAATTTGGAGGGTGGGCCCGCAGCCGGAGTAGTGACCGAAAGCGGGCTTTACTTTTTTAAATATTTATTCAAACGCGCCGGGATTCGGATTAATTCCCGCTCTTAATTTTTTCCCTTCCAAATCAGTTTTATATGAAGAAATTGCGGCCCCCTTATTTACAGCCGGAGATTTTTTTTTCAAATGAAAGTCTCCATAATCTTCACCGCTTTTCCAGAATGGATTGATGAATTCCGGATCAACGTTAACATCATTTTTTACATTTATATTTGGCAGCCATTCCCTATTAAAATCCAATTCGGCAATTTTATAAACAGAATTATTATTATACTTCTTTTTTATTCTGTCCCAAAATACCGAAGTTCCTTCTTTATATTTCAGCCGCAGTATTTTTCCGAAGATTACATTATTCGCAAAATAATTCTTCTCCCATATTTCACCTTGATGATAATATACAGTTGTTCCGTCTTTATACGAAAGGAAAACTTTTTCAGGAATTTTAATAAGTAATCCGCCGTAAATTATATTGTTTTGGATTTTGTTATTCTCAAAACCGGTTTTACCTTTGCCGGTAATATAAATTGGGTTTGACGGCTCCCAGCCCAAGCAAACAGCTTCGTCTGTTGAATTGGTAAAAATTGTGTTATTGTAAATTTCCGAATCGGTAATATTTAAAAGGATTACAGAAAATTTTCCCGCTCCCATAATTAAATTTCCTCTTAACAAAAGTTTACTTGCGGAGTTAGTTTGAGGCTGTACTTTTATACAATGATTTCCGGCGCCGGAAAAAATATTGTATTCAATTTTTATTTTATTTCCGCTGCCGAAATCTAAAGCTTCCGTTTGGGCATTCATAAATTTATTATGATGCACCCAAATATTTTCGTCGGCTGAAAGAAAATGAACTCCGTTATAATTTTTAAATTCGCAATAACCTATCTCAATATTATAAACAGGTTTTGTTAACCATTTTTCAGCGGCAAGTTCTTTTCTGCCGGGATTAAATAAAAAATCCGCTCCCGTTACATCTCCTTTTGCTTTTCCATTAACAGTGAGATTAATAAATTTCAAATCATGATTTCCATTATCGCTTAACCCGTCAAACCGAATCGCTCCGTGTATTTCCAAGTCCATAAGAATAAAAAAGGAGGTACCGGTAGCAAGAAAAGCTAACTTCTTTTTGTTTAGATTTTTACAGCTCAAAATAGGTTTTTCGCCGCTGCCGTAAGCGCTGATGGTAATAAATTTTCCGGGTAACCCGCTTTTTTCATCGGGCACTTCAATTAAAGCAAGATTTTGTACATGGTCCGGCGCCCAATAACCGCCGCGTTTAAATAATATTTTATCTCCGGCTTTTATATCTTTCCATGAATAATTTATTCTGCTGACTGTTTTCCAAGGTTTACTCATACTTCTTCCGTTAAAACCATCGTTTCCGTTTTCATAATCAATATAAAATGTTCTTTGAGGAAATGATTGAATTGTAATTAGAACAAATATTATTAGGAATATTTTTAACTTTTTCATTATAATGATCCGAAACTTTTATTTAAATATTTGGAATATTAAATGGAAGAAATTTTTAGAAGCTTTAAGGGACAAATTAAATTTTCTGTTACAGCCGGATTAATTTCTCTCTTTATATTGATAATTATAATATTTTTAAAAAACTATTCAGGCACTACATATAGTTATATTTCCGATAATCCGGCGTATCTTCTTAATGCTCCTTTTTACGGTGGTTTACTTTATAAAATGGGAGTTGTTCTCTGGTGCGCAACTACTTCAATTTGTTTTTTTACTTATACAATTGTCAGAAGAACATCTTCAGAAAAAGGTAATTTTATTTTTTTCGGAGGATTATTTTCTCTAATTCTTTTAGTAGATGATTTCTTCTTAATTTACAGGGGAATCTTAGGAGATATTTTTCATCTGAAACAGATTTTTATTTCCTCATTTTACGCAATTCTCGCGGTAATCTTTCTCTACAAAAATTTCAGAGTAATTCTTAAAACAGAATTTCTTCTGCTTTTAATTTCATTTTCATTCCTTGCCATTTCTTTAATATTGGATCTTCTATTTGACGGGAAACTTTTGGAAATTCCGGCTGAGGCTTTATTTGAAAACGGAACTATGTTTATCGGTATCTTTTTCTGGTGCTTCTATTTTGTGCGTTTAGCTTTTTTTGAAATTAAACGAAGCTTACAGCGGCTCCATTCTTAAGTATTCCGTAGTTTTAATCTTTCTTTGAATATCATTTATTACATGCTGAACTTGATCGACGGAGAAGTCTAGTTCTTTTGCAATAACTTCTGTGGGAATTGAATTTTCCCAGCCAAGCCACACTCTATCCAATACATCAAAAGGAAGACGAAAGAAAAATTCTTCCTGCGTTTGTTCAGCGCTGTAGGTATCTGATGTGGGGGGACGGTTTCTAATTTCATAAGGAATTTCAAGATAATCAGCTAATTGGTAAACTTGAGTTTTAAAAAGATGAACAATTGGTTTTAAATCGGCTCCGCTGTCACCGTACTTTACAAAAAATCCCTGCTGATGTTCATTTTTATTCGGGGTGCCGATAACAGCATAATTATTCGCTTCGGCGTGATAATATAGCATACTCATTCTGGAACGCTGTTTAAAATTTGAAGCGGCTACTATTTCTAAATATTCTTTTAACGGAAGCCGCGCTGTTTTTTCTTCCCTTTCGGGGGAAATAATTTTTAAGCTGAAATAATTAATTTTATCCTGTTCAAGCAGATTATCAGGTAAAATTATTTTAGCCTTATAACTAATATCAAATTCCGGAAAAACTTTTTTTATAGCCGCGTTTCGGCGCGCGTAACAACCAAAACCCTCTAATGCGGCTGTTAAATCTTCAATTATATAATTTACTTTTAGTTCCTTTACCAGTTTTCTGGCTAGCACAAAATTATCGGGACTAGATTCTTTTTCCGGCAGCATTACAGCCAAAACCTTTTCATTACCCAACGCTTTAACACAAAGCGCAAGTACCACCGATGAATCAATACCTCCGCTTATTCCAATTACTACGCCTCTTTTCTTTAATTTATGCGCGATATCGGAACGGATTTTTGCTACAATTTTTTCTACCTCGGCTGAAGGATTAATTTTTATCGCGTCTTTTGAAAATTCCATTTTGTGCTCCAGAGTTTATTAAACTAATATTTCATTTAATTCTTTTAAGACTTTTTTATCAATTTTGCCGTTGCTGTTTTTAGGAAGTTCCGCTACAAATTCCACATACTTTGGTACCATAAAAATTTCCAGATTTTCAGAACAAAATTTCATTACAGTTTTTGCGTCAAAATTATAATTATTTTTGGCAACTATATATGCCTTTATTGCCTGTCCTGAAATTTCGTCAGGAACTCCGATTACCGCCGCCTCACGTACTCCGGGTAAATTATGAAGCATATTTTCTATTTCTTTTGGACTAACTCTTTCACCTTTTGTTTTTATCATATCATCTTTTCTTCCAACAAAATAAAGGAAGTTGTCTTCATCTTTTCTAAAAAGATCACCTGTAAAAAGGAGTTTTTCTCCCAACACTTTTCCGTTTCTATAAACTTTTGCAGTTAATTCCGGCGCGTTCCAATAACCGCGCATAACATTTGAGCCACGCACAACAAGCTCCCCGGTAACACCGTTTTTCACTTCATTTCCGTCTCCGTCAACAACAAACACTTCACAATTAGGCATTGCCTTTCCAACTGAACCGGTTCGTTCATCAATTTCTTCAGGCGGTAAATAAGCAATTCGTTTACATTCTGTTAATCCAAACATTGAATAAATTTTTACATTTGGGAATAATTCCCGAAGAATTTTGATATGCTCAACAGGTAAGGCCGCACCGGTATTTGTAAAGTAGCGTAAAGAAGATAAATCATATTTTTTAAGATCATTTATATTTAATAAAATAGCGACAATAGTCGGGACAAGCGGAAAACCGGTTACTTTTTCTTTTTCTATTTTTTGCAGAATTTTCGAGGGAAAAATAAACGATTGTTCTATTAAAACAGTTCCGCCGAACATAATACTCATTATTATTTGATAAAGGCCGTAATCAAAAGAAAGAGGAAGAATATTTAAGATAATATCATCTTCAACATTTTCTAAATAAGTAATTATACTTCTGGCCGCGGAAATCATATTCATGTGCGATGACATAACTCCCTTTGGTTCGCCGGTTGAACCGCTTGTGTAAATTAATGCCGCTAAATCATAATCTATAATTCTTAATGGCGGAAGCGAATCTTCAAAAACCGGCTGCTTTAAAACATTAAGGATATCTTTCCATAAATATGAATTTTTTAAGAGGATATTGGAAATTTGCTCAGGATTATCTAACCAAATTAATCTACAGCAATCATTCACATCACCGAAAGCTGCATTTATTACATCGGCTTTTGACGCGCTGCTAATTAATAAAGACGCGCCGGAATCTTTTATGATATAATTTAATTTTGCCGCTTTAATAGTTGGACTGAGCATTATAAATATGCCGCCGGTTATCATAATTCCATACATCGCTATCACAGATTCAATTGAATTGTCAAGAAAAATTATTCCTCTGTCATGTCTTTCAAACCCTAAGCCTCTAATTGAATTTGCAAACTGCGTGCTTAGAATATCAAGTTTTTTGTATGTGATTTTTTCATCATTAATAATTAGCGCGGTTTTTTGCGGAAACTTTTTTGCCGATAGTGTCAAATACTCATGAACTAAAAGTGGATTGAACATTTATTAAACCTCATTTTTAAAAGTTTAGTAACGAACGGCATTATAATAATACGAGCCTTCCTTATTAGTTCGTTTATCTATTAATAAATCAAATTCTAATGAAGATGAATATGAAGACGAAAAGCCTTTTATGAATTGCTCATAAATAATTTGAGAAGATAAAATTCCTACCAGAGCCATATTATCCCACTCACCCGAATATTCAAAATTTAATAATTTATTTATCAGTTTCGAAACCTTTTTATATTCGAATAAACCGCTTTCTTTTATACTGTTTTCTGAGCAGTAATTTTGTATTAAATCTTTATTATGTAAAAGCAGGCCTTGTTTAATCGGTGCCCTATAAGGATGTTTCGGCCGCTGTAAAATTTTCTGCGGCAATATTTGGGAAAATACTTTTTTAAGAATATACTTTTCGTTAAGGCCGTAAATTTTATAATGTGCCGGAACTTTGGACATATATTCTATAATTCTATAATCTAGAAACGGAAGTCTCATTTCCACAGAATGAGCCATTGCAATCCTATCTCCTTGCGATGAAAGCAGATAATTGCTTAGGAATAGATTCATTTCCAGATATTGCGCTTTTTCAAAATAATTTAATTTATCAAATCCTGCGGGCAAATATTTTCTAAGCTCTTCAATACAGTTATAGCCGGAGATTTTTAAATCATCATTAAAAAATGTTTTAATTTTAGATGTATTTTGCCAGCGTATTTGGTGAGAAAAGAAGGGGTCATTAGGATTTTCTATTCCATTCGCGAAAAAATATTTTATTGTACCGCGAATTTTAGGATCATTTAAGATATACGGATAAAGTTTTGCCAGAAGCATTGGGCGCAGAGAAGAGGAAGGTCGTTTTGCCCAAAAACTTCTTACTTTTGCTTCTCTATAAATATTATATCCGCCAAAAACTTCATCGGCACCTTCACCGGTAACAACAACTTTAAAATTATTTTGATTTACAATTTTCGATAGAAGGAAAAGTGGAACCGGGGATGTTCTGAGCAGCGGTTTTTCTACATGACATAATACTCTTTCCAGATTAGCGCCAATATCGGCATTAGAAACAGTAACTTCAGAGTGATCAGTATTTAGAAATGAAACCATATCATTCTGATATTCGCCTTCATCAAATTTTTTTTCTTCAAAACGAATTCCGAATGTTCTTAAATGATTATTAAAATTTTTATTAATAGTTGCAGTAATACCCGAAGAATCCAGTCCGCCGCTTAAATAAGTACCAACCGGAACATCGGCTCTTAAACGAATTTTTACAGCATCGGTTAATAATGTTTTAATTTCATCCGTCAACTCGTTTAAATTCTTTTTAGAATATTCTTCGGATGGGGCTAAAGGCAAACACCAATACTTTTGAATTTCGACCTTTTGTTTTGATACACGCATAAAATGTCCGGGAGGAAGTTCATTTATATTATTGAAGAAAGTTCTTCCGGGTGACGTAGTCCAAAAAGTAAAAATTTGATCGAGCGATTGATAATCTATATTACGGGAAATATTTTTATCAGTAAATATAGCTTTTATTTCGGAAGCGAATAAAAATTTATTTTCATTAAAGGTATAATAAAGAGGACGAATACCCACTCTATCGCGGGCTAAAAATAGTTCTTGCTTATTTACATCCCAAATGGCAATCGCAAACTGTCCATTTAAATCATTTAAAGCATCGGCGCCTTTTTCTTCATAAAGATGAATAATAATTTCAGTATCGGACAAAGTTTTAAAATGATGTCCCTTATTTTTTAGCTCTTGCCGAAGCTCCGGATAATTAAAAATCTCCCCATTAAAAATAATCCAGAGAGATTCATCTTCATTTGAGATAGGCTGAGTCCCACCGGAAAGATCAATAATGCTTAAACGCGCATGTCCTAGCCCTATCCAATCATCTACATAAGCCCCAAATTCATCCGGGCCGCGATGCCGTATAGCAAAAGTCATTTTCTTCAACTGTTCAACATCAACAGTACCGGGAGATTTTAAATGTAATATTCCGCCTATGCCGCACATGCTTATGCCGGTATATTCATTTTTTGAGACAAGTATTTATCTATCGTCTCCAAACTAGAAAAATTTTCCGGAATAAGTTCATCATCTTCAATAATAACTTGATAAGTTTCTTCGATGAATGATACTAATTCCAAAACACCGGTTGAATCAATAATACCTTTTTCAAAAAATTGAGTATTATTTTTTATTTGATCTCCATCTCCAAATAAAAAATTTTCTACTATAAATTCTCTAATAGCTGGAATATAACTCATGATAATGCTCCTAAATATTGTGGTGAAAAAATGCCATTTGATTATGCAAATTAATTTGATGTCATTTTATCATTAATTAGATTTTTATTCTTTTTTAAATTTCTATACGGTTTTAATCCATTAATAAATTTCTCATAAGAATATTGATTAGTTAAAGGTATAGTTACCCTTGCGATTGGCCCGGCATCCGGAATTCCCCATAAAGTATTCGGAGGTACATTTCTTGTTACAACTGTGCCGCCTTTAATAACGGCACCATCTCCTATTTTAACATTAGGAAGAATTAAACAATGCGGCCCGATATAAACATTATTACCAATAATTACTTTTCCCGCGCCGTTTTTATTTCGCGGACCCCAGTACATATGTGAAAATATTGTTGTCCTTAAACCAATGGTCACATTATCCCCCATAAACACAGTTTCAGGATGAAGTTCATCAATATAAACCATACGCGATATAAAAATATTTTTACCTATTGTTACGCCGCGTATTTTATGAAGCCAAGGCCTAACCGATGAACCGCCCGGTAAAATAAAAGCTGCTGCATGCAGAATTCTATTTAATATATTTTTTACCATACTTCCCTTTTCTTTTAGCATCTTTTTTTTATTGAGCGAAATCTTTTACTAATACTGTTTAAAAAAGATCTTGTTCGGAGAATGATCATTAAGATATTATCTGAAAACTGTTTTAATAAGCATGATTAGAGGGAATACATATTAGAAGCATTTCCGGAAGTTACCGCAATAATAGGAACTGAAGTTTCTTTTTTATTTTTAATTAAATATTTATCACGCCATAATTTTATTAGATTCATTTTTATCGTCTGATTTAACCGCTTCTTTCCTCAACCACCATTTTACCATTTCGTGCGGCAAGCAATACCACGCATTTTCGGTACTCTTTAATAATTCTAATAACTCCGTATACAAGTTCATATATAATTTTTTTGCAGATAAATAATCAGGATGAGTTAATGTTAAAACCATTCCATGATTATCTATAAGCCATTTAATTTTATTCCGCCATATATTTATATTCTTCTGCTTTAGTTCAAAGAATAAAGTATGATCCTGCGGCAGAGTATAAGGCAGTTCAACAAATTTTCCGACAATAAAAGGCCAAATAAACCTCGTACCGCCGGGGAAAGGCTGGAAGGGATCGTAATCAAAACAGGACGCATCATATTGAATATTTAACCGTTGAAGCCATTCCAGATTACGGTGTACCATAGGACTCCGAAAACCAACCGCGTTATATTTTTTAATTGCTTCATTTATAAAGTAAGATCTTTTATCGAATATTTTCTTTGAGTAGTAAAGTTTTCCATCGTGGTTATAACCATGAATTCCTATTTCATGCCCGTTTTCCTTAATTAAATTTATAATTCCTTCATCAATTTTGTATTTATAGGGAACTATATACCAGCATGATTTGAAATTTAATCTTTCCTCAAGTTCTAAAATTTTTGGTATATTATTAAATCCCAGTTGTGTATCAACATCGTGAGTAAGAATAATAGCAGTCATATTCTTATCGGGATAAAGATGCTTCCAATCTTCTTCAAAGTTATTTACTTGTTTTATAAGGTTTATAAATTCTTCATCAATAAAATTACTTTTGAAAGGTTTATTAGAAATATACTTCTCTTGCAGCCGTTGACGTATTTTAAGAGGCATAATAGGACGAAGCATGTTATAATAAAGCTTATGCTCAATTGTAAAATGAGGAGTACAATTATCCTCCAACAAATAATGCTCAAGCATCTCCTTGTCATTCAGATTAAATGGGGTTAAAATATTCATAATCTACTCGTTAATTTTATCGGAAGAATTTTTTTAGTTTTTCTATAAATGGAAACCAAACACCCACCATATGGCAAATATTTTCCGCTAAAGTTCCGTCGCTATTTGTGCCGAATCGGGGGAGATAATATATGTCATCATCCTTTGTTATCAGACGTGTGTCAATTGTAGCAGCTAAATCATAACCGGTTTTCTGCAGCCATATTTTTTCTTTACCGTTGTAGTCTCCATTCGGAAAAGCAAAACAATTAATTTTTTGCCCTGTCCATTCTTCCAATACTTTTTTTGAAACGGCTAATTCAAAATCCAATTCTTCATCAGAACAATTTGGAATAATCGCGTGATTAACTGTATGGCTTCCGATAGTAATTTGCGGCAGGCTCGCAATATGCGTTAAATTATCAACCGACATTGCATCGGATATTTTATGATTGGAATTGATTTTTCTTCTTAACTTATTCACAACAAGCTTTCTTTCCGATTCTTCAATATCCCAAAGTTTCCAAATATCCACTTTATATTCGGATGGTAAATAATCATAAAATTTTTTAACATCTTGAAACCAGAAAGACTGGTTTTCCATTGCCTTTGTAGGAATAAAAAAGGTTACAGGTATATTTTCTTCAATAATAACAGGAATTACCTCATTCATATTTCTTCTCCATCCGTCATCAAAGGAAATCCATACTGAACCGTTGGGAGGATTTTTTTTCTTTTTTAAGAAGTAAATTAGTTCGTCTGTCGATATAAATTTATAACCGTTTTTCTTCAGCCATCTAATACAGTTTCTAAAGAGTTTTTTAGAAGGATTGTGAAAATAAATGGGTGTAATATATGGGCCGGAAAGAGCCATCTCTTTTGCCCGCCTAACAATGCCTAAAATGATAATAAGATATCCAAGAATACCGCAAAAGAAATTCCTAATTTTTCTTTTCAAGGCAATTCCCATTTTAATTTTTTAGTTAAATATTATTTTATAATTTTTTCTGATAATATTTCTAAACCAAATATTTTTCGGTGGATTCCTGCGGATTTAATTCGAGATCTTCTTTTTTCATTTTCAGAACAAATCTATATGTATTTATTAAATTATTGGTTTGTCTCTGCCAGCAAAGTTTCTCATTTATCCTTTTTTTACCGGCTTCACCCATTTGTGAAGAGAGCAAGGGATCCTTTAATAGCGTTAGAATTCCTTCGGCAAAAGCCGCAATATCATTATTCTTTACATAAATGGCCGCTTCCCGCGCTGAATATTTTGCTTCTTTTAAATCAAAGGAAACAATAGGTTTACCGAGAGCCATATATTCCATAACTTTATTCATAGTTGAGCTATCGTTGAGAGGATTAAAGGGATCTGGAGAGAGACAAATATCGGCGGTAGATAAAATCTCAATGGCCGGTTCATCCGGGATTCTGCCGGTAAATATTATAAAGTCTTCAAGTTTATTTTCTTCAACCATATTTTTCAGCCGTGGTACATCATCTCCGGAGCCGATGAGATAAACTATAAAGTCTTTAAAATTTAAAGTATTTACTAAATAGTTTATTGAATTAACTATATAATCAACACCATCCTGAATAGCCATTATTCCTATATAAGCAAACAGATAACTTTTCCCTTTCTTTAATTTTAAATCTGCGGGAACTAAAAAAAATTTTCGTGTATCGGGTCCGTTTCTTACAATGAAAATCTTTTTTTCATTAGGCGGATATTTGGCTATAGCACGTTGTTTATAAGTTTCATTTGTGGAGATTACGGCATGAGCATATTTATAGGATAAATACTGAAATGATCGTAAAATTTTGAATAATGTCCCTCCGTGTTTTTCTTCAACTTCAAAACGACTCAAATAAGTTTCCGGTGTTAGATCATGCTCATCAAAAATAAATTTGATGTTATGCATGTTGCAATAAATTGCCAGCGGCCAAAAAATATCGGGTGGATTTGCAACATGCACCACATGTATTTTCCCTTTTTTAACTAAAATTTTATGAAACAAAATTATTGCGCTTAGAAAGGCGGAAAAATATTCTAATACAAAACTAAAGCGGCTCCCGGATGAAAATCTTAATTTATACCGAAAAATATCGATACCTTCAATTTTTTCGTATTTCTTATTATCAACTCCCGAAACCGGGCTAATCATACTTATATTCGCGCCTTCATCCTTTAATGCTAAAGCTTCCCTCCAGACTCTTTTATCAAAGGGCACTGAAGCGTTTTCTACTATTAACAAAAAATGTTTACCAACAAATCCCTTCATAATTTACCCATCTAGTATTTTTATCAAATATTCTAATTAAATCTACAACCATTATTCCGTTCATTTCTTTTTCAATTAATGAATCTAATTCTTCATCTTTATTAACAATTACTAACACTTCCAGTCCTTTTAAAAATTCGTCTAAATTCTCATGGAGGATCTCATTTATATGCGGAAGTTTATTATACAGGAATTCTTTATTCTTCCCCATTAGGCAAGATATGTTTACATTAGCATCAAATATTCTTATATGATATCCTTTTCCGAGCAGCCTTTCGGTTAACTCTAAGGCGGGGCTAAATCTTAAATCGTCGGTTCCTTGTTTAAATGAAATTCCGTAAAAGCCAATTTCTTTTTTCTCTTTCTGAATAATCATATCAAGTACATACTCAATATGATTTTGATTGCTAGTTTCAACCGAAGAAAGAATAGGAAGTTTTATATAATTATCATGTCCGATTGAGTTTAAAAGCTTTTAAATCTTTAGGAAGGCATGAACCGCCATAGGCAAAACCCGGACGAAAATAGTACGGGGAAATATTTAAATGATTATCCTTTACAAATAAATCCATCAGCATATGGCTATCGGCACCCAATGGTTTGCAAATTCTGCCTATTTCGTTAGCGAAGACAACTTTTAAAGCATGAAAAGAATTATTAACTAATTTTATTAGTTCAGCGCTTGGTATATCAGAAGCAATTATTTCACCGTTTAAATTTTTATAAACTTCTCTCATATCCTCAAGGCCTTTTTGAGAATGGGACGCAATAACTGTATAGGGTGGATTAAAGAAATCGTAAACAGCACTTCCTTCGCGCAGAAATTCAGGGTTGGAAACAACCGCAAAATCTTCACCATGTTTTTTGCCGCTGTTTTCTTCAATAATTTCTACAACCATATTATTTGTTCCGGGCATAACCGTACTTCTAATTGCAATAGTTAAGAAATCCTTTTTAAGTTTCAGCGTCTTTCCTATTTCAAAAGCTACATTATAAATAAACCTCATATCAAGATGGCCGTTGTTATTGTTAGGAGTAGGCACACAGATAATAGCTATTTCAGAGTTTAGAATTGCTTTTCGGCTGTTTTGAGTCGCGACTATACGTTTTTGGTTAAAGTTTTTTCTTATAAGTTCATCAATATCTTTTTCAACAATAGTTGCGGTCCCGCTATTAATTAATTTCACTTTAACCCGTTCAACATCAACACCGATTACCTGGTGGCCCAGTTCGGCTAAACAGCCAAGGCCGACACAGCCAACATATCCGAGGCCGAAAATGCTAATTTTCATTTAAGATCACCTCCTCATGTATTAATTTTTCTTTAGGTTTAACATCTTCAAGAGCCCAAAGAAGATTTGCCAGAGCGTGGAACATAGTGCCCGCACCCCAATGAAATGTAGGAGTTTTATTTGTAAACCATTTATTCTTCCATAAGTAGAAATATCCTTTTTTATCCTGCATATTAGTTACGGCCCAACCGGCCACTTTTACGGCAAGATTAAGAAGTTCAGGTCTATTTAAGGAAAGAGAAAATAGTATTAACGTATCTATACTTTGAGAAGCGCTTTGAATATCATACTTGTAATCTTTGTTCCAATAATATTTTGGGGCACCGTTTTCAGCGAAAAAATTATTCACATAAAATTCCAAACCTTTAATTAAGGGTTCATTAAATTCTTTAGAACCGGTTTCAATTTGATATCCGAGTATAGAATCCAAATTATAAGCAGTATGCCAATTATCAATCCAATGGTATTTTTCGGCCTCACCGTAATACCACGCTCCATTATTAAGCTGACAATTTACACTATATTGAATTGCTTCCGCGGCAAGTTGTTTATATTGTTCATTGCCGGTTACGGAATACACTTCACTAAGCATTCTAGCGCCCAAAAGGTTTGCATTGTGAACAGCGTTATTAAGAAATGTAACATAGCTTAAGCAAGTTCCTTTGTCGGTATAAATTAGAGGAATATCTTTAATGATAAATTCGCCGATGCTTTTCAATACTTCTAAATATTTATAATCATTAAAAGTTCTGTATGCTTCTAAAAACTCATGTCCTATTAGAGAGGTCCAAACTATAGTGGGAGAATTTTTGGGAAGAAAATGTCCCCGGGAAACATAATCAAAAGAATTACCCCAGCAGAAACCGCTGTATCCCTTAGAATAATTTTCGGTTAACCAATCGAAGCAAAATTTTGCCTTATTTTTATAATAATGTTCTTTGGTAAGATTATACATTCTAAGATAAGCTCCGCCGATAAATCCCATTCCTTTAGTACTTCGATGAGGTTTTACTCCTAATAAGGGACGTAGATTAAAAGGATTCCTTCTTATTGACTGCTGCAGGATTTGCTGCGGTAATTTTTTTCCCAATGTTAATGGAGTGAGTATTGATGACAATCCGTCAAACGGATCGTAAGCTTTAAAGTCTGTTTCAATTAGCCAATTTTCCAGCATATGTATTGAACTGTTATATAAACTTTTTCTAGATGCTGACATGGTTTCCTCCCGAATTTTAGAAAACGAACTTGAAATGTGTAAAAGTGAAGCAAAGTGCGGACGTGATATTTTAATTATATTGATTATTCCGGATTAGAGTTCCAAATATTTCTTTGTGTTCTATACGCGATTCAATAAATCTGAATTTTCCATTTTTAGTGCGGGGTATTTCATCAACATATTCAAAATAAATATTCATATCATTATTCAATCTGATTCTGGCTTCGCGCAGAATAGTAAACTCATCATTGAATGTATAGTTTTCATCTTTTACTATTCGTAAAGTAACTTCATTAGGTTTACTCTGTACTATTTGGGCTTCAATTACATTCTTTGTGTCTTTAAAAAGATGATCAAGCCGACCAATAAATCTACCGTCGGGAGTGACAATGTAATCTTCTTTTCTTCCTTCAATTGACTCCAAAATTAAACCGCCTCTTCCGCATTTAGAACTTTGATTTTCGGCGACCGTTACAATATCTCCCACATCATATCTGATTAACGGACATGCTTCGTTACTGAATCCCGTACAAATAAGTCTGCCCGATTCTCCGGGATTAACTTCGAGATTATTCTCGTCCAAAACTTCTACAAAACTATACTGCGGCATTACATGAAGTTCTCCTTTTTCGCATTCCATAATATAGGCGCTTCTTTCTGCATTGCCGTAATAATTAAAAACCTTTACCTGAAATACATGCTCAATCATTTCTCTTTGAAATTGAAACAGAGATTCCGACGAAGTATAAATTGATTTTAAAGTATGGCTGCCTTTACCGAATTTTTTATAGGCAAGAGCGAACATATAAATTGAAGAAGGATAACCCATAATTGTCGAAGGCTTAAATGACTCAAATTCTTTTACATAATATTTTAGATTTTCTTTGGACATATGGTAAGAAGAAAAAATTAAATGATTATTTGACCAATCATGAATCCAGAACGGAGGTTTTTTCTGTTGAGGTGATTTTACCGGCTGGCCCGCCAATACGACAATTTTATCTCTGCCGATAAACGAGACTCCGCTTAAGCTAAAATGATAATTTCTAAAAGCGTATTCATTTTCAAAACATTTTTGTGTTTGAGGAATTTCTAAAGATTTTCCTGTGGTTCCGCTTGTATTAATCCAGTAAATTTTTTCATGATTAATTAAATTAGAATATATTTCAGTCAAATTATTTCTTACTTCACTCTTAGATAAAACCGGCAAAGAATTTATATTTCCGTTAAAATCAAAATACGCTATTCGTTTTGAATAATAGTTATTTATTAAAAGCGCGTCTTTAATAAAATGTTCGAGTTTTTCCTGCTGGTATTCATGTAAATTTTTATTACCCCAATTTTCGCTTTCTTTAAGAAATTTAGATAATTCATTAAAATAACTGCCATACCTACTTCTCCTCTGATGAAAGCCGTAAGCAGAAGCAAAAATATTTTTTACGGCCGCGGGAGAGTAGTTATAAAAACTCTGAATATATTTATTACCATAAGCCATTTTGAATTCTCTCTTTCTTAATTTATAGCGAGATTACTCCTTTACTACAAATCCCGGCTTTCCGGTTGATGTTTGAAGAGAATAGTTTAATCTTTCGTGAAGAATACGACGATAAAAATCATCCAATTGATTAATTATTTTTGTTCTCGAAAGTTTTTCAACAAATACTTCCGCCGCAGCTTTACCAAGTCTTTCCCGCTTCCGCTTATCGCTTACTAGATCTTCAACCGCTGATTTTAACTGCGGAATATTTCCCGGCTCGATAAAAATAATTGATTTTTCATGCTCGAAAAATTCAGGAAGAGCACCTACTTTGGAGGCTATTATTGGCATTGCCGAACAGGCGGCTTCAATTACAACGAGAGGAAAATTTTCATAATAAGAAGGAAGAACAAAAATTCCGCTGTCGCTAAACATATTTTTTTTTCTTCATTATAAAGAGCACCGGGAAGAAATATTTTTTTCGTTAAGCCATAGGCATTTATTTTTTGAAGTACTAAACCAAATTCTTTTTTGTTTTCTTCTTTTCCAACTAAATTTATTGTTGTGTCCGTTTTTAATAATTTTGCTACTTCAAGAATATCTATAACACCTTTCCTTCGTCCTATCGTCCCAACAAAAAGCAGGTCTGTATTTTCATAATCGCGTTCTCTTTTCTGTAAATTCTCAAATTCTACGTCAATGGGATTGTTTACAATGTAAGTTTTAAGTTGAGGAATTTTTTCATAAAAGAATTTTTGCCAGAAAGAGCTTAAAACAATTAATGAATCAAGTTTTGAAAAAAGATAAGTTAAATATGTCTTTCGGAGGCCGGGCAAACCTTTCCAAAATTCTATAAAAGCACCGCCATGTAAATGCCCGACAGCAATTTTAACACCCATCAATTTTCCCGTCAATAAAAATATCATACTCTTTTCACAGTTTAGAAATGAGGTAACAGGAAAGTGAACAATTTGCGGCCGATAATATAGTACGCAAAAAATCCATTTTACATAATGAATGATAAAATAAAATATATTACTAAAAGCGAATTTTGCTCTGCTGTTATTTCCGTATTTTCTTTCCATATAAAACGGAATCATCTCATACTTTTCGGCTAAGCCGTCAATAAAAGCTTTAGTTATCGTAGGTATGGAACCTTGATTGCCTTTATTCAAAAATCCGATTAAGATTTTGGGATTGGTTCTAGTTTTCATTTCGACTATTAATTTGTTTGTATGGAATGATAGATAAAGCTGTTATCGTTCTGAAGTTCCCGCTCAATTAAATTTGTAAGTTGTTTAGTAATTATTTCGTATGAAAACTCATTCTTAAATTTTTTATAAGCCTTTTCACCAAATTCTGTAATTTTTTCAGGATTATTTTCCAGCATTTCGATAATCATCGGGAGTTCAACTTTTGTTTTATCATACAAAATTCCGCTGCTTCCATCTTTTATATATTCTTTAACAACATCGGTATTAGAAGCTACAATAGTTTTCTTATTCCTCATGTAGGCAAGTAAAACCATCTGTCCCGCCGATCCGCTGTTATACTTTAGCGGAAGGATACAAGCTTTAGAACGCATAATTAAATTTTCAAACTCAATGGATGAAATATTTTTTTTAACAATTATATTTTCCGATAAATCATCCTCATTAAAATCAGAGTTTAAGTTGCTGCAAACAATAACTAAGGTTTGCGGCAATTTTTGAAAAACTTCAACAATAGATTTATAATCTCTATTGCTGTAGCCGCCAGCAAAATAATATTTTTGTCGGCTCAGCAATTTTACTTCTCTTGAATCTTCGTCCCACCAGTCGCCATAAGGCAAATAAATTAATTTGTAAGACGGCAGATTTAATTTTTCCTGGTAAAGTTTTATTTCATATTTTGAAAATAAAATAAGTTTTTCATGCTGAATGCTTAGGAGTTTTAATAGACGGCGAAATGCGGAATACATTTTGGGAGAATGGATAAAAAACCCCAGCCATAAAAAATTATTACATTTTATTAGTTTTAGCTTAATAAATAATTTAACCGGCAGAGCTGTATAACCCGTGCTTAAGATAAGATTCGCGTTTTTTAGTTTTGTATAATTTCTGAAAACAAAAACAAAATCTTCAAGAACGCTAAAAATTACTTCTTTTTTATTTTTTATTCCTTTGCTGGAATTACCGTTGGTTATATCTATAAAATTATAATTTTTTATTAACGGATTACAAATAGCCGCATAACTATTTATCCTAGGTCTTATAATATAATTTTGCAAGAAAACTTTTTTCATAAATATCCCCCGTTAAGAAATATCTTTAAATAAGACTTTTGACTTTGGAGATTTATTTGCAGTTGAATCATAAAGATTGTTATAAAGATTTACATAAGCATCAGTCATTTTTTTAAGATTAAAATCTTTATCTATTCTTTTTTTCCCGGCTAAACCCATTTGTCTGCATAATTCAGGATTATCTAAAAGAAGTTTTATTTTATCGGCTAATTGATAAAAATCTTTTTGTCTTACCAGTAAACCGGTTTTATTATCAATAACTAATTCTTTAGTTCCGCCGCCGTCTGTAGCGACAACGGCTTTTCCAAGCGCCATATATTCCATAATAGAATTTGATATTCCTTCTGTAAATGTGGCAAGAACACCGACATCAAAAATATTAACTATTGATTCTACTCTTTTTTGTTTACCTAAAAATAGAATTTTATCATTTAGTTTATCGGGCACCATTGCTTTACATTTATATAATCCCGCGCCGTCACCTATTAATAAAAATTTGATTATTTCTTTACTTTCCAATAAATAAATGGCGGCTTTAATAAAAGTTTCATAATCTTTCATATCAGAAAAGGCAGCCACCATTCCCACTACCTTTTCATTTGTAATTCCATACCTTTGCTTTACAATCTCGGCATCTTCAATATTACTTATTCTATTTGAATCAATTCCGTTATGAATACAGACGCTTTTTTCCATAGGTGCTTTATATGGTTTCAACCCCGCGAAGGAATTAGAAATTATTATATCAGTAAAAGGAAAAATTAATTTTATTCTTACCAAATTTTTTATGGGCAATTTCTCCGGCGCGTCACTAATAACCGCGGCAATAGAAGTTATTTGCAAAATTTTAGCGACAGGAATAGCATATAGAGCGGCCATTGAACCCCAACTGTGCAGATAATCCGGTTTAAATTTTTTGCAGATTTTATACAAGCCGTATACTACTGTAGGATCTTTTTTAATTTTCCTAATTAAGTAATGAATTTTTATCCCGAGATTTTGAATATCTTCGTAGTGAATATCTTTTTCCATCACCACCAATTCACATTCAATATTAGGATCTTCACGCAATCCTTTTAATAGTTCGGTTAATCTTCTTTCTTTTCCCCCCGCTATAATACCATCAATAAACATTAATATTTTCATTTGGAATACTTTCGGTCGATTTTATAAGCGGATAAATGTAAAGAGAAGTTTTCCGTCAAGAGGAGAGAATTAAATATATTGTTGAGCCCACGCATCTAAAAATAAAAGAGCCCAGATTGAACCATTTAAATTTCGTTTGCCAGACTCAGCATCGCTTATCATCTTAAGCATAAAGGATGTATCAAAATGTTCATTTATAAAATTATTATTTGAAGTGAATCTTTCATGAAGGTAGTCTTTTAAATCGTTCTTAAACCAATACTTTAGAGGTACCGCAAAACCTTGCTTTTTATGAAATAAAACATCGTCGGTTAAATATTTACTCATCGCTTTTTTGAATATATATTTTTTATCTTTTCCTTTTAATTTTAATTCGGAAGGAATTTTGAAAGTAAATTCCGCGAATTTATGATCTAAAATAGGTACTCGTACTTCTAACGAATTTTGCATACTTGCTCTATCTACTTTGGTTAAAATATCATCAACCATATATGTTTTGATATCGAGCTCTTGCATTCTGCTTATAAAATCTTTGGTGCCGCAAGAATTAATTATTCTTTCTTTATAAAATTCAGCGGAACTTCTTTTTATATTTTCCCATACATGTTCACGATATAAAAAAGGCCTTTCGGATTGCGTCATTAGAGCAATATAAGCACCGACTAATCTTCTATCCTTGGAAAGATAATATGTAAATCCTTTCCCTTTAACCGATACCGGGATAGCTTTGTTTATGTTTCCCCAAAAGAGACTGTTAAAAACAGCGGGAGTAAGATTATATTTATAAAATGCGTTTAACTTTTGATAACTATTATAACCAGCAAATAATTCATCACCGCCGTCACCGGATAAAACTACGGTAACATATTCACGCGCAAATTTTGAAACATAGTATGTGGGAATGGCGGATGAATCGGCAAAAGGCTCATCGTAAGCTCTGGCCAGTTTGGGAAGAAGTTCAATTGATTCCGGCTTAACTATTTGCTCATGATGTTCAGTATTATATTTTTCGGCAATTTGCCTGGCGAATTTAAGCTCATTAAACTCTTCTTCATGAAAACCTATGGAAAAAGTTTTAACCTGACTGGAAGAATGTTTACTCATCATGGCTACTACAGCGCTCGAATCTATTCCTCCGCTTAAAAAAGCCCCAAGAGGAACATCACTTACTAAATGAGATTTAACAGAATCAGATAACTGTTCTTCAAGTTGAACAGACCATTCTTCTTCGGTTGTTTTATAATCCGGTTCAAACGAAACATCCCAATATCTTTGAATGTTCACAAACTTTTTTTTAATGTTCAGTTCTAAATAGTGGGCCGGTTTTAGTTTTTTGATTTCTTTAAAAATTGTATTTTCTCCGGCTACGTAACCGAAAGTGAAAAAACTATCCAATGCAAGGTTATCTATTTCTTTATTAATTTTTTCGCTGCTTAATATTACCTTTAATTCAGAGCCAAAAATAAATCGTTCATTATTAATTGAATAAAAGAAAGGTTTAATTCCAAAACGGTCGCGGGCACAAAATAATTTTTGTTCTTTTTCGTCCCAAATAGAAAAGGCAAACATCCCGCGTAAATATCTTAAACAATCGGCTCCGTATTGCTCATACAGATGAACAATTACTTCTGTGTCTGTATTTGTTTTGAATGAGTGCCCCAAGCTTTGCAATTGTTTTCGCAATTCCAGGAAGTTGTAAATTTCGCCGTTGAAGACAATCTGTATTGTTTCATCCTCATTTGATATCGGCTGATGACCAGTATTAAGATCGATTATACTTAATCTGCGAAATCCTAGCCCTACGTTATTATGTATAAATAATCCTTCATCGTCCGGACCGCGATGAATCATAGAATCAGCCATTGTTTCTATTTCGTATTGGCTGACTCTCCTGGAATCATCAAAATAAATTTTGCCGCAAATTCCGCACATATTTTTTTTCTTGAAATATTAAATGGTCGCGAGGGTTTCTATTATTTTATTCAGGTAAACATCTTTGGATAAATTTTCCTTCCCCCACTTTACAATTTCTTCATGCAGAAGTTGTTTGTTATTTACTTCCGACGCTGAACTAATGAATTCAACTAAACAATCAATTTCAGCTTCTATATTTTGTATATTATTAATAACATAACCAATGCGTTTATTTTTAACCGCTTCGGAAAAATCGCCTATTTTATTTGTCAATACTACAGGCAGTCCGCATAGAATATATTCAGCGAATTTTGTCGGCGACGCCACATAATTAATAGGACGATCATCCCGCAGCAGCAATGCGAAATCAGCAGCGTTTAAATATCTATTTACCGATTCATATTTTGCTTCAACTGAAATTACCTGATCATCTCTAAAACTATTTTGTATTTTTTTTCTTTCCACAATCTCCCGGTCGGGTGTAACTAATAAAAGCACAGCATTATTTATTCGGTTAAAGATCAGTTTATACATTTCAAATATTTTATCGGGAAGCTGCCATTTTTGATCGAGACGTCCGGAATATATCAAAACAATTTTTTTCTCTAAACCTAATTCAGCCCTAACAGAATTTCTTACAATTGAATTACATGTAAATAGTTTTGAATCCGCGGCTCCGGGAATTACAATAAATTTATTTAAGGAAAGTTTATTGTTGCGCTGTATATAATAATCGCGTAATTTTTCAGATACACAAAAAACTTTATCGGCACTTTTTAAAATTTGCTTTTCGTATTGGGTAAGAATGCTATATTTAAATCGCGCAAGAAAACTAAGTTCTTCAAGATTAAGTTGATAAGTCGCTTCTTCCAGGAAGGCGCCCCTAGCGTCTAAAATAATTTTTACCTTCGGAAATAAATTAATAAATGAAAGTCCGTATGATAGGTTCTGCAGCCGGGTTTGGAATATTATTCTTTTGCTGAACAGTACTTTCTTCATCCAGAAATAAAATAATACCGCGACGATTAAAACATCAAAAATATATGGTTTATCAATTACCGGTATTTCATAAAATTTACCGCCGATTTTTTTAGTGATTTCTACTTTATTAATTTTTTCTTTGTTACTTCTAAAAAATGACTTCCACAAAACCAAACTTATACAACTTGAAGGATAACCGCTCTTATTTAAAAGCTCCAGCCAGCCGAAAACCTGCGATTGACTGACAGTTTTCCAAATTTCCGGCATAATATAATATCGAGTAAGATTTTTATCCTTTTGCGAGGGATTCATATTTACCTTTTGATTTCCGCTAATGGTTCGTCATCTTTTATTTTCATTGAATCGGAGGTATAAGAACTAATTTCTTTTATTTCCCGGATTGTAGTTTTTATTGCGACAGGACATTCTTCTTTGAGAGATACTCTTAAAACTTTAGCTTTCTTTTTTTTTCCGTAAGAATTTGAAACCCAGTTTTCTTCTTTACTGAGGGATAATTCATAAATACTTTCAAATGAGAAAGAAACCGCTTGTAAATTATTGGAATTAGTAACTATGCCTCTCTCATGAATTCTAAAATCTATTTCATCGGCGAAATGAAAAAATAATTCAAAATGATGCTTGCCTTCACCGGTTAAATAATCACATATTTCCCAAAAAGAATTTTCTTTATCATAATGAATAGTTCTTCTGTGCAGCACTATTTGATTTAAGCGGAAATAACCGTTATGTTCACCGTCGAAAAAGTCGTAAAAATCATTTGATTCCCACATGTTTAATTTCGGCAACGCGTTTCTTTCAAAATCCCAGAGATTTTCTTTCTTCAATACATTTTGATTTTCACCGTCAACAGTAACTGTATTATGCATTGGCGTTGAACGAAATAACTTTCTAAATTCCGAATCAGCAGAATAAATATAACTTCCCGGATCAACTAAAATTGATTTACCATTTATGCAAAGTTCAAAAGACAGAAGATCGCTATGAGTATGAGTGCCGCCGGGGATTTCATTGTAGTGGCTTTTCCCGCTGATGTTGATAAACATATAATTCTTGTTATTTCTCATTATAAAAAATCCGGCATCTTTAAACGATTTCGATTTTAACTGATAATTTTTTTCTTCTAACCTTTCATATTTTTCTTTTGAAGAATCTCCCAAAAGGAAAAGACAATCCGCGTTATAACCGTTCGAATATTTTTTAAAATCTCTTCGTTTAAAAAACGCGGCGCCGATAGAAAGAAGATATCTGTGATCGATATTTTGTTGTTTACTGAACGGAAGTATTCTTCCATCATCCTGGTCTCCGATAACCGGCACAGTTCCATCAGGTTTAATATAATGCATTATGAATTCGTACATTTTTTCAAGTCTGTAATAAATGTCAAAAGGAATTTCAATTGTAGAATTTTGAAGAGGAATAATTACGGCTGTAAATATTTCTGTAACTAATCGATGATAATTGATTGATCTTTCATAATCTACACCACTCGGGAGAATTTGTAGACGAACTTCCTTATAAAATTCTTTAACGCCCTTGATTAACCATTTCTTTCCTAAGGCAGTTTTTTCGAATAGCAGTCCTAAATAAATTTGTCCCGCCAAATCAGATAAATAATGATTATGATTATTTACGGGAGATTTTTCGGGATTTAA
The DNA here is from genome assembly GCA_963798775.1 of uncultured Bacteroidota bacterium. Lineage (GTDB taxonomy): Bacteria > Bacteroidota > Ignavibacteria > Ignavibacteriales > Ignavibacteriaceae > CAWCUK01. The sequence continues at coordinate 1,615,319 of CAWCUK010000001.1, read as the reverse complement.
ATAGATGAACATCCCATGCTCAAAAAGACTTACTAATATTATTTTTCTTACAGCTAAATTAATTTTTGGTGAATTAATAAAAATCGCGAATGACCATATCCAATTTATTGCCCTAATAGCAACGTCCATTGTGCATCCCCAATTAATAGAACGCGCGCAGGGATTTTTATAAATCCAATCGCTAATCTGATTAATAAACTCTTCAGTATATCTTTCATCCTTCGTTAAAAGGTACGCTTCCGCAAGAGTTAAAAAATGATGACAGCGGCTTAATTCTCTGGGAATTTTTACATCGGCATTATTATTAACTTCTACTTGAACATAGTCTTTATAAAACGTTTTTGGCTTCCATCTATATCCGCTTTTAAAATCTGTATGCCAGTCAATAGGATTAAGATTTATTTTCCCTGAACCTAAAATTTCAAAATTATGCTGTAAATAATCATCAGCTTGATTGATAATTTCACCCCGCTGCTCCGCATTTAAAATTGATGCGGGATCCGGAGAGATTTTCAGCATTTTTTGAAGAACCGAGATTAAGAGTTGTTCATTTTTATATAATTTTTGAACCGCCATAACTGCCCTAAAATTAATTCCGCTGCTTCTCCAGCGGTATGTATTCTGAATAGAATCCCGCAGTTTCCAACTAGCTTTATTTAAAAGCTTTTCAGAAAACTCTCCGTCACGGTAGATATTTCTAATTTTTTTAAAAGACATTTTTAAAGTTTTATTTATTAATTACTTCTACTTCTCGTTGGAAATTTAAGTTTTCAGCTTGATCCGATGCATCATCATAAATATACTTTTTCCACCAGAGCGCGAGGTTTAACAGATACCATTTTTTCTTCCTGTGCAGATCGATGGTTAGCAGTTTTTCAATATAATCGGGGTCAAACAGATCGGTTTCTTTTACAAAAAATCTTATTTCAGCATCCGCTTTAGCTCCTAATTTTTCAAACAACCATTCGTGCAGCGGAACATCAAAACCTTGTTTTTTTCTCTCGATAATTGAATCGGGCACCATTCCTCTGACTGCCTTTTTCAAAATATATTTTAATTCTTTGTTCCTTGTTTTTACCGCGGAAGGAATACTCATTGCCATTTCAACAAATTTATGATCAAGAAAAGGAACACGGCTTTCCAGGCTAACGCCCATACTCATTTTATCAACACGTGTTAAAAGCAAATCGGGTAAACGAAAATTTAAATCTAAATAACTCATCCAATTAAGTGTTGATTTTTCCCATGCTTTTTCTTGAAACCTGGAATAAATAGGAGCAATCGCTTCCCAAGAAGTGTAATTATTAAATTTCTTTCTCATTCTTTCGGAAAGCATTTTCATTTTGTGAGCTTCAAAAAAAGCTTCCGCCCCGCCCCAAAATACAGGTTGATTATTTATACTTCTGCGAACGCCTTCGTATCTACCTTTCTCGTCTCTTTCGGTTAGTTTTAACGCGGTCATATAAGCTTTTTTTAGAAATGTAGGCACCGAATATTTGTTATATGATTCCTGTTGTTCAAGCATTGTTTTCCAGTAAGGATAACCCCAGAAAAGTTCATCGGAACCTTCCCCGACTTGGCAAACAATTACTCCATTTACTCTTGCCAATCTTGATACATAATAAAGAGGAACGCAGACAGGATCCGCGATCGGCTCATCCTGCAGATAAATCATTCTAGGTAAAAATCTAAGTAAATCATCAACATCAAGTAAAACTTCATGATAATTCGCGCCGACTAAATCAGCCATCATTTTCGCGTAAGCATTTTCATTTTTGTAGGATTTATAATCTCCCTTATAACCAATGGTAAAAGTATTTATAGGATTTACCTCTCCCTCGGAAAAGAGGGCGGCATTTGTACTAGAATCAATTCCGCCGGAAAGAAAAACACCGAAAGGCACATCACTAACTTTACGAATTCTTACCGAAGTTCTAAGTTCATCAATTAAGCTTTTTGCTATTTCGTCGTCTGAAACATTGGTTAAAGGATTGGTATTATCATACATGTCCCAATATCTTTTTTCATAGATCATACCGTTTCGTTTTATTCTAAGTAATGTTCCGCCCGCAAGTTTTTTAATTCCTTTGAACATAGTGGCGGGAGGAGGTGTAGTTAAAAACGATAAATAATTATAAATAGAAACTTCATCCATTTCTCTTTTTTGCCGGGGATCAGTAAGAAGCGCTTTTATTTCCGAAGCAAAAGTAATTCTACCGTTATGAACGCTGTAATAAAGCGGTTTTATTCCGATTCTATCCCGCACCAGCCAAAGTTCATTTTTTCTTCCGTCCCAAATTGCAAAGGCAAACATTCCTCTGAATTTTTGAATACAATCGATTCCCCATTCTTCATATGCATGAATTATAACTTCTGTATCGGAGTGATCAGTTTTCCAACTATAATTTCCGATGCTAATCAATTCATTTTTAATTTCTTGATAATTATAAATTTCACCGTTGAAGGAAATCCAGATTGTGCCGTCTTCATTACACATAGGCTGTTTCGCGTTCGGTGAAAGATCTATAATAGAAAGCCTTCTGTGGCCAAGCCCGATTTTCCGATCTTGAGAAATCCATAATCCCGCGTCATCCGGACCGCGATGAATCATAGTATCACGCATTTTAACAACATAATTTTCTGTTATCGCAAAATTTGAATTATCAAAAACTAGGGCTCCACAAATACCGCACATTTAGCAACCTATAATTTTTTATAAATTTTTTATCACTTTACAAGGATTTCCCGCAGCTATTACATCGGGGGGAATATTTTTTACCACTAAACTGTTTGCCCCTATTATACTATTCTTTCCGATATGAACCCCTTTTAAAACTACCGCGTTTACACCTAACCAAACATTATCTTCAATCACCACAGATTTAGTTTCGGCTTCGCCTGTTAATCTTTCATTAGGATTTAACGAATGCCAGTCAAAATCGGTAATTAACGTGTTGGCGCCGCAAAGTACATTACTGCCAATAGTTATTTTTTCAGCGGCGGCAATTACCGTACCGCTGAAACCGCATCCATCACCAATTATTATTTCTGAATTTTCTCTCAAAGTCGCTATTGAACATCTTCTATTTACGCCGACAAGATTTGTTAAATCATCAGAAATAAAACTGCAATTGCTTCCAACTTTAATTCTGCTTCTTATATAGCGGCTGAGAATAGGAAAACCGTAAAATTTAAGATTTTCACCTCGTTCAATATTTTTTATGGCTAAAAGTATTTTGGTAAAAAAACTATAAACAGCACCGCGTATTTTTTTTCTGTATCCGCCGAAATACGCAAAAAAATATCCGCTAAAATCTGTCCTAATTTTATTTAACTTACTCTTTGAAGTTAAATTTTCATTTTTAATATATGATGATGATAAACTCATGTTCATACTAAATAATTATCGTTTTCAGAAGTTGAATTAAGATTATTAGTTTGTTCTTTAAGATCTTTTACAATTATATATTTGGAGGATTTCAATTTTATATTTGACAACTTTTGAATATCCAGAAGTTCAGTACCGGTATTTTTTTTATCGTGAATTTCGGTAAATATTTTTGCGGACGGTTCCGGAATTTCCCAAAATACTTCATTAGCTTTCTTCATTTTCATTCGCGTCTTTTTTATCTTTTTAATTTTAAATAATAAATAGAAAGATAGAGTCAGACCCAGAAATAAGATTATCAAAATATTTAAACACGCGGTTATAATTTGAGATAAATTCATTGAGATTTATATTGAAGTGATTTTATGCTTCTTTATAATGGAAGCGCGTTAAGTTTTTGTTTCTCATTTTTACAGCGGTCTTTTCACTGCTGCCGAAAGAAAGAGTATACCTGAAATCGTTTCTAACTTTTATAGCGTCATGTTCTTTTTTAGCTAAGCTAACCGCGCATCTGCTTAATTTTTCTCTCAAAGATTCATTTTTATATAAAGTTCTTAGGGCGCCGGCAATTTGTTCTATATCTCTTTTTGAAACTACAAACCCCCATCCATACTTTTCGGCGTATTGATATAAAGCGGTTTCTTGGCTGGCATAAACTAAAATAGGAGTTCCGGAAATCATATATTCGGTTGTTTTAGTCGGCATTGAATATTTCATAAATCTTAAACTTTCGCTGCTAAAATCAATAGGGAGGGCAAGAACATCGGCGGAAGCAAATTTTTCAGGCAGTTTTTCGTAAGCTATGGGTTTAGATAATTTAACACATTTATATTGTTCAAGTTCTTTCTGCATATTAATTTTCGAATAAGTTGATTGAACTTCAAAACAAATTTTTAATCCTTCATTAAATAATACCTCAACCGCCTTAGCTATATCTATTATTGAATGAGCCATTCCGATACCGATTCTACCGGCGTACAAAATTTTAAATGTGTCCTTCATTTTAAAATTTGTCTTTGTATACTTTTCCCACTTATCAATCTCCAAAGGATTATGAAAAGGGATAAACTTTTTTTGATATCTCCGCTCATATTCCGTACACATAGATTGCGATATTCCCATAAGAACGGTTGCTTTGGCAAAAACAGACTTTAACTCCTTTTCAAGAATCCGCTGTAAATAAAATTTTATCGGCCCTCTTTTAATTTCCGTCTTTATCCAATCATCCATAATATGAACAGCAATATTTGCGTTTGTAAACGCGCTAACTTCTTTTACAAATTTTATTAATTCTAAAGATGCTAATTGAGAGTATATCACTTCGGGAGAATATTCTTTTACCCATTCTTCAAATTGTTTGGATATTTTTAATTTATTTATGAAATAATAAAGGCCGACAAATTTTAATAATTCCGTAATTATATCTTTTGGATTTATTTTTGATTCCCTAATTGAAATGACAGAACTCATTTTCTCACGTTGATTTGCGTAATTAACCGGGCCGGAAGGTTTATCTTCTCTAAAAAAATTAAACGGCCAAACCCGCGAAGATTCCGAAAGTCCTAATCTATAATAATTTTTACAGATTGAATCTTCTTCCGGGAAAACTCTAAAATTAGCGACAGCAATATTATCCACAGGCCAGCCTTTAAATAAATTAGAAATTGTTATTCCTCCTCCGCTATTTTGGTGGAATGTTTCTCCAATTATTAAAACCTTAGGATAATATTTCATAATTAATCTTTTAATAAGAATGATTCGGCCGCCGGAAATACTTGCTTATGTTTTTCTTCTTCCGCTGATAAAATGAGATATAAATATTGTCTCATCGCTGCCATTGAGCTATCCCTATATAATATAGCCGCTGCTGAAAAAGCTAAAACTAAAATATTCCAGTTTTCAAAAAAATTTGTATTTATTAAACAGAAGGCAACATAGAATGTAAGTGCTAAAAACATTTGAAATGAAACCGGATCTCGACGATTTTTAAAACCCATAACAAGAAGCAGATAAAGCATCGTTGAAATAAAAACTAACCCTACCGTACCTTGTGTTGTGATTACTTGAAAAATAAAATTATGAGGCGGGGGATGATTTTCATAAACATCATCATAAAATTTTTTGTCGGATAAAGAACCATTAATCGGATGCTCTAAATAATAATTCCACGCTAACTCCCAATCAACCATTCTTGTCTGTGCGTTTTCTTCTTTATAATTAAATGATGTAGTAACTCGACCCAAGAAATTTTTACTTATTAAAGATATTTGTGAAAGTGGCAGCAAGACAATAACAATAATTAATAATGAATAAAGTAATGTCTTTTTCTTCTTATTAACTAAACGGTTTGAGTTGAGCAGACTTATAATAATTAATAAACCGATTGATAAATAAGCCGATCTATGATTCGCGAAAACAAGTCCTACCATAGCAACAGCAATTAGAAATGGATTATTTTTTGATCCGGAGAAAAATGATAAATTTGTAACAAGAACAAAGGCGAAGAAAACAGCGGCAACACCGGCGGCAATCCTTAATTGTCCTGTGCTGGTAATTTCATAATTTCCTTGAAGATATTTTAATACAGTTAGTATTAATAATATTACAGTTGCTATTTCCATCCATTTTATCGGAATATGAATATGTTTAAATGAAGGGAATATGTACCAAAGTATAAACGGAATAAAGAGGAAATATGATCTTGTTTTTAATAAGCCATAAGTTTCATTAAATGAATTACCGAGAACATAAATATTTAAAGGCATTACAACAAAGGCTTGATATAAGCAGTAAATAATTATTACTAAAATAACTGTATCTGTTTTATCTCTTGTTTTTTGATCAAAAAACTTCCACATTCCAACTGCCACATAAGCCATAGCGGGAAAATAACCTAATTCAAAAAGTGTAAATTTTGAAACTCTTATTTCATCGATTGAGTATCCAAAAAACATGTACGCTAATTCAACACCTAGTAAATAGATAAAAATTATTTTCGGAATTAAACTTTTATTCATCGGTCTTAACTTTTAAATATTTTAAAGGGATGCTTTTTGAGGTATTTGAAGCAATATTTTCGCTAAAGTAGAAACAATAAAATCGATTTCTTCATTTGTTAATTTGGAATATAAGGGAAGAGTAATTTCATTACTACTGAAATATTCCGTTAAAGGCAGTTTGGTTTTAGCGGAACTATAAATGCTGAATAAATGCACAGCCGGATAGTGAACACTCGTTTGAATTCCGGCCTCATGCAGTTCTTTTCTTACCCGTTCCCGGTTTTCATAATCGGAATCTTTCAATACTAAAGGGAAAATATAATTCGATACAAATTCATTATTATTTTCGAACGGTATAATAATAGAATCAATTTCAGAAAGTTTTTGAATATAATATTTTCTTATTTCGGCTCTTTTTTCAAGATCATCTTTTAATTTATTTAGCTGAACTAAGCCGATAGAAGCACGAATATCATCCATCCGATAATTATAACCTAATTCAATCACATCATAAGAAGTACTATGCCCTTTCGCTCTTTCATATGAAAGAGTAGTCATTCCATGTGAGCGAAGAAGTTTTGCTTTGGCAGCATGTTCGTCATTGTCGGTGACTAACATTCCGCCTTCGCCGGTAGTCATATTTTTATTTGAGAAAAAACTGAAACACCCAATATCACCTATTGTTCCTAATTTTTTCCCCTTGTATTCTGATAACGGTCCGTGACAAGCATCTTCAACAACTTTTAAATTATACTTTTTTGACAGATTCATTATATCATTCATATTACATGAGAAACCGCCGTAATGCATTACTATTATTGCCTTTGTTTTTTCTGTTATTAAAGTTTCAAGTAAAAGCGGATCAACTACCGGTTCTTGTAAATTTTTTATATCGCAAAAGACGGGGTTAGCACCGGTATACTTAACGGCATTTGCCGTTGCCACAAAAGTAAGTGAGGGAACTATAACTTCATCTCCTTCGCCTATTCCCAAAATCTTTAAAGCTAAATGAAGAGAAACCGTACAATTAGATAGAGCTACCGCGTTTCCTACAGAAAGCTGCTTCGCAAATTCATTCTCAAACTCCGCGTTTTTGGGTCCGGTAGAAATCCATTTTGAACGAAGAGTTTCAAGAACCGCAGCTTCTTCTTCTTGATCATAGTTCAAATCGAAAAGTGGGATTTTATAATTCATATTTTACACGTTGCTATACTGTTTTGAATAAGGATTAATTAATAATCCATTTTTTAAAATTGAGTAGATCTCTTGCAGTCCGTTAGGTACCTTCATAGTAATTTCAAAATTCAATTCATTTTTTATTTTTGAAAAATCAACACGGTAGTCTCTCGGATCTTCATCTTTATGTACATATTTTATTTTTGCCTGCGGAATAATTTTATTTATTTCTTCGGCAATCATTTTCTTCTGGTAATTTTCTTTCGTATCTCCGACACCAAATACATTATGATCAACTTTTTGAGGATCAGTCTCAAGCACTAATACACAGGCTCGGGCTAAATCATTCACATGGCAATATGGGCGCCAAAACTGCTCGCCAAAAATTTCAAGTTCTTTTCCCATGGCGGCTTCCCGAATAAATTCGTTTACAGTAAGATCGAAACGTACCCTGGGAGAAAGTCCGTAAACAGTTGCAAACCTTAAAGCAGTCGGTATAAAATCTTCTCGCACATTTGATTCCAAAATGTATTTTTCAAATTTTACTTTTAGTTCCGCGTAAAGCGAAACGGGATTAAGAGGAGATTTTTCATTTAGAAATGATTCACCGTTCATTTTGCCATAATTACTGCATGTGGACGCGAAGACAAATCTTTTTACATTTTCGGATTCCGCTGCTAAATCATACAACATTTTTGAAGCGAACCAATTTGTTTCTTCAGCAAGTTGGGGTTGTTTTACACAAGCCGGATCTCCTACAATAGCAGCAAGATGAACTATGGCGTCAACATCTTCTATAATGTTTTTCAACGTTTCTCTTTCTCTTATATCGCCTTTTATAAATTCGAAATTGGGATGGTTATAAACTCCTATTAAAGATTCGCCGCCGAAATAAAGTATATCTATTCCCCGCACCGCATAACCTCTATCCAATAGTTGGTGAACTAATACCGACCCGATATATCCGGCCGCTCCGGTTACTAATATTTTTTTCATAATGCTGTATTTCCTATAAAATGTACTTTGTAGCTTTCTTGTGCTTTTTCATAATCGTCAACTCTTCCTATATCCAGCCAATATTCTTTAAGTTCATATTTAGATATAGCAAAATTTTTAGTGAGCATTTTTTGCATCAAAAAATCCATACCGAAATATTCTTTATCGGGAATAAGCTCAAAAATTCCCGGTTTCATTACATAAATGCCGGCGAGCGCATAAGTAATTATATCAGGTTTTTCTTCAATTCCGGTTACTTTATCACCTTCAAAAAAAATGTTTCCGAAATCATAAGGAGTAATAAATTTTTTAACGGAAATTGTTAGAAGACTATCTTTACTAACAGCGAAGTTATAAAACTCTAAGAAGTTGGTAAGCGTAAGAATATCACCGTTCATTACTACAAAAGGTTCGTTTAATTCATCTTTTAATAATTTTAATGGACCCGCCGTTCCGAGCGGTTCATCTTCTTTACTGATATGTAATTTTACACCGTAGCGTGAACCGTCACCGAAAAAACGTTCTATATATTCTGACTTATAATTTGTGGCGAGATAAATTTCATTAAATCCATACCGTTTAAAATTTTCAATTTGAATTTCTAAAATTGCCTTTTCGCCAATAGGGAGAAGTGGTTTGGGGATAACTTCAGTAAAAGGTTTTAAACGCGTACCAAGTCCGCCGGCCAGAATTACAGCTTTCATAATAACACCTTGTGGTTTAATTCGTAAAGTCTTAATGAATATTTTATCGGGGTAAACAGGAAAGGAATTATGTATTTGCGGTTTTAACGGAGAAATTATTAATCAGTTTTTCGTGATGAGTATTGATTATTTCTTGATAAATAGGAATTAAATTGTTGACCGCCTTTACAGTATCAAAATTTTCTTTAGCAAATTTATACGCTTCGGCTGAAAGTTCGTTTCTCAGCCCGGGATTTTTTAATAATCTTATAATTTGTTTTGCTAATTCCCGGATATCACCTTTTTCAACTAAAATTCCGTTTACTTCATTTTCAATCATCTCAGGCAGACCGTCAAGATTATTTGAAATAACAGGAACACCTATTGCCATACTTTCAGCAACTACATTCGGACGAACATCAACATGAGTAGGCAACACAAGAATTTTTGAACTTTTTATTTCACGCATTACATCATTATGATCATCAATAAAGCCAAGTAGTTTAACGTTTTCCGATAGATTATATTTTTCTATTTTTTCCCTTAGAATTTCTATATAGGATATGGTTGAAGTATATCCGATAACTTTTACTTTAATATCTTTTATTTCTTTTTTCACAAATTGTAATGCTTCTATTAAATCTTCTATTCCTTTTCTTTTAACCAGTGCACCGACAAAAACGATATCATCAATTTGTTCAACTTGTTTATCATGTAATTGAAAAGCTAATTCAGAAATCGGGTATGAAAGATGATAAAATTTTGCTTCAGTATTATGGTCGAGAATTATTTCTTCCATATTTCCGCGTACACTTACAAAATTCCTTTGATGCTTAAAAATCTTATCTTCATTTTTTAACATTTTATTTAGAAGATGATTATTATCGACTTTAATTATCCGGTGAAGTAAACCCTGCATTGATACAAGTGACGGATAATTTAATTTATTTATTAATGCTCCGAACGGTGTTTCCGTTCCATGAAGATTTATTATATCCGGATCAATTTTTTTTACAATTTTTTTTGTTCTTCTTTTTAATAAAACATCCCAAATTCCCGGAGTGATTTTCGAAACTATTTTGAATAAGATCTTGGGAAGATATTTCGGTCTTTTCTGTAAAATATAATAGTTAATGCTTTCATCCCTAAAAAAATAATCTTTTTCAACAGTCGTAATTACTGTAATAATATTTAGTTCAACTCCTTTTCTATTTCGCAATTCCATACTTAGATAGTAAAGCCAGGTTGCCGGATGAGAAGAAGAATTAGCTTTTAACCCTAATTTTTCCTGCAGCCTGTGGGGAGAATAATTGCATAACCAAATAATTTTCATTTTACTTATTCCAAATTCCGGTTGCCTTTTCAGCCATTATTAATTTGTACTGGGCAGGCCACAAAAATATAGCCGGTGAATTGCATACTATTGTCGCCAGAATTACACCGCTGCTTCCTAAATTTAAATTTTTTGCGAAGAAAATTGATAACGGAATATTTAAAATTGCGGCTGCTGTTCCCATTATTAGCTGTAATTTAATCTTTCCCACACCATTTATAAAATATACGAAAGGAGTTCCCCAAGTCATCATTATAACATAAAAGCCCATAAATAAAGAGAGAAGGAACGGAACTTTTATTTCATCGCCTATCCAAAATGAATAAAAAATATTAGAAATTATTATCATTAAAACTGCCACGGATATAAATCCGCCTACAATAAAAATTAATTTTTTCATTGACCTTCTTATCCAATCAAAATCTTGTTTATTAAATGCTTCAGTAAATCCGGACCAAAATGGGAAGGCTATGATCATAAAAAGTACGGTTACTATGTTAAAATATTTAAATGCGATGCTATATGGTGTAACTTCAGAGGGACCGAGAACTTGTGTAATAATTAAATTATCCGTGGAATAAAGAATTAGCGCCGATATCTGAAGAGCAAAAAATTTTATTCCCAGAGTGGTTAATTCCTTCGCGTATTTTAAATCAATAGTTTTGAAGGATGGAATTAATTGCCTGAATTTTCCGAAGAAAGAAATAATACTTGCGCCAAAATAAACTAAAACCGGAATCATACTAAAACAGATAGATAAATAAAGCAGAGATCCATTTTCCGTTGTTTTTGAAAGAATGACAATAGCGGCCAGTGTAAGTGCGCTTCCGGCGACTGTCATTAAATCGGCAATTGCGGGTTTTTGATACGCGATAATAATAGTTCTTATCAACTGAAGAAAAAATCCTAAACAAAAAGTAGTAAAGACGAGAAATACAATCAGCGAGATTTCATCGGCTAATGCTTCCGGAGTATTTAATATTGATGCCCAAGATAATAAAGGATTTATGATTAAAAATATTCCGTACATAATAACAATAACAATTCCCAGCATTGCATAAGTTGTGCTGATATAAGCTTTCGCAAGTTTAGCGTCACCTTTTGCCACAGCTTCAGCTAATTTATTTCTAAGACCGTTACCCAAACCAATATCCAAAAAATAAAACCAGTTAATTATTGAACCTAGAGTAATCCAAATTCCATAATTAGTAGGATTAAGATAATGCAGGGTAATCGGAACTTGAATGAATCCGATAAGCATTGTAACCGCGCGAAATAAAAATGAAGCCGCTATGTTCTTTTTAATATTTAAAGTTCGCTCGTGCCCTTCAGTAAAAAAGCTGATGATACTTTTCGCTCTCGAATTGGACAATCTGATTGTGATATTTTCTAGCACATTTATCCTTATCATATTTTTTTTACTGCAGTATAATTTGCGGTTCCGGTAAACTTGAAACATCCATATATTTTTTTATAGTCTTTCTTAAACCGTTTTCAAAAGAAACTATGGGATTATAACCTATCTTTTCCTTAATAAGAGTTATATCGGCGAATGAATGCTTAATATCTCCGGGACGAGGATCTTTATAAATCGGCTCAATATTTTTACCTAATTCTCTGTTTATAATATTTATAACATCATTTAAAATTATTTGTTCATTGCATGCGCAGTTCATAACTAAACCGGAATCACAAACAGCAAAAGCCGCTTTAATATTGGCGTCAACAACATTTTCTACAAAAGTAAAATCTCTTGTCTGTGTGCCGTCGCCGAAAATTACAGGTTGTTTATCTTTCATTATTGCTGTAATAAATTTGGGAATTACGGCCGAATATTGAGACGCCGGATCTTGTTTAGGACCGAAGACATTAAAATATCTTAAAGAAATTGTTTCGAGTCCGTATATTCTTGAAAAAACTTGGCAGTATTTTTCTCCCGCCAATTTAGAAACCGCGTAAGGAGAAAGCGGATTAACATTCATTTGTTCATGTTTCGGCAGAACCGGGTTATCTCCGTATACAGAGGATGAGGAAGCATAAACAACACGATTAACATCAAATTCCCTTGCGGCTTCCAAAATATTTAAAGTTCCTTGTATGTTCACTTCATCGGTTGTGATAGGATCATTTATAGAACGCGGGACTGACGGCAAAGCCGCTTGATGTAAAATTATCTCTACTCCCTTTACCGCACGCATTACTGTGTGGTAACTTCTTACATCACCTTCAACAATTTCTATGTCGTCGATAAAAACTTTAAGATTTTCTCTTTTCCCGGTTGAAAAATTATCAAGTACTTTTACTTGATGTCCTAATATCAGAAGTTTTTCAACAATATTAGAACCTATAAATCCGGCGCCGCCTGTAACTAAAAATTTTTTCGCGCTCATAAATCACCTGAAGTTTATATTCATATTTATTATTTAGAAAAACGATTGTTTTATTTGAAAAGACGGATGAGGATAGTTTACTTTTACCCAGGCCAATGGTATATTTTTTTCAGAGGCTCAATTTTATGTTATAGTTTAATATAAATTAGGAAGTCTTTGAGGAATATGAACTAATCTTTTTATCCCAAAGAAGGAGCGTTAATCTAGTATTTCTAGGATTGCTCTTTTCCCCTTTTTAGCCGCGGTAGCTGTTAATAAAGTACGCATAGCTTGTGCTGTTTTGCCCTGTTTCCCAATTACTTTCCCTATGTCTTCAGCTTTTACTTTTAGAGAAAGTACTATTTTATTGTCTTCCGGCATTTTTTCATCAATCACAACGCTGTCAGGATTATCAACTAAATGTTTTGCTATAAACTCGATGAATTCTTTCATATTGACAATTCTCCTATCTTACGGTTTTAGAAATAGTGTTAATTTAAGTGCTAAATTTTAAAGACTTCCCTCAACTATATATTGATTTTATTTTTATTTTTTTCTTCTTTCCGTTTCCATTTTCTGATTCACCGTATTCATATCCATAACCATATCCGTATCTATATTTAAAAGATGATTTTTTAATATCGCATGCATTTATAACAACACCGCCTATAGAAATATTTGCCTCCGCCATTTCTTTTACACCCCATTCCACACTGTCCTTGTATGAATGCTCTGGCCGGATTATTAAAATTGCGTCCTTAATTAATCTCCCCATAATTAAAGTATCAACAATACGCGTTACCGGCGGTGTGTCTATAAAAATATAATCGTAGGAAGATGAGTTTAACATCGCGACAAGTTTATCAATTTTATCCCCGGATAATAATTCGCTTGAGTTCTCGCAAATTCCGCCGGAAGGTAAAATATTTAATGATTTTAAAGCTCTACTGCTTTCCTTAAATTTTAATACGTTATAAATATTAGGAATTTCAAAATCACCGGTTAAATATTGAATAAGTCCCGGGGTTCCTTTGGGCACATCAAAAACATGAGATAAACGGGATTTTTTTAAATCGGCGTCTATTATTAAAACTTTTTTGTTCGATTCCGCAATTGATATTGCAAGGTTAGCCAGGATTGTTGTTTTACCTGTATTTTCTTCGCAGCTGGTAAACATCATTATTTTTCTTTTATTGCCGAAATAAATAGATAATTTTGCCCGCAGCACTCTAAAAGATTCTTTAAATCCTTCTTCCGTATTCATTAAAGTTACAAAACGATGTTCAAAGGATTCTGAATTTGCAATTTTTTTTCTAATGTCTTTTGAATAATTAGGAATAATCGCGAAAATAGGAGATTCTAAATAATCTTTAACCTCTTCAATATTCACTATTTTTTTGTTTACTCCTTCAAGAATAAAAATGATAATTAAGCCAAGGCTCAGGCCTATAATTAAACTTAAAATTGTATTTATTCTTCCGGGATAAATAGCGAATGCCGGTAAATGCGCCGGATCTACAACAATTATATCCTGCAGTTTACTTAACTCCGCCATGCGCATTTCTTCTCTTTTATTTAAGAGAAGGTTAAACACTTTTTCAAAAACATTTTTTTGTCTTATTAAACCGGCTAATTGAGTTTCCTGAGCAGGAAGACCTTCTATCTTATTTTCATATTTATTTATCAGCGAACTTAGGTTTTGTTTCTTCTGCTGAAGTGAACTTATCATTATTTCATAAGATGAAATAGTATTTTGATTATAGCTGGCAAGTTTATTTTTTATTTCCGCTATTTGCTCATCCATACGAATAACATCCGGATGAGTTTCTTTTCTTTTCTGCATCATATCTATTCTTTGAATTTCAAGATCCGAAAGCTGCCGCAGCAGTGTTGAGAAGGGAGAGAAGGAGGGATCTGAACTTTTGGGCGCTAAATAAGTTTGATCAAAAAATCCTTTATCTTTGTACTCCTTTTTAATTTGATCAACTTTATTTTGAAAGTCGTTCAACTCCAGATCTGTATTAACTTTTTCGGCTTCTAAACTACTTAGAAAATCTACCATTTGTTTTGAACTGGCGTCTATAGTAAGCAGCTTTTTCCCAGATTTATATTCGCTTAAATCTGATTCGGATTGTTTTAATCTTTCCGAAATTTCCTGCAGCTGCTTATCAATAAAATCGAATGAATATCTAATGCCTTGTTTCTGCTGATTTATACGTGTATCTCTGAATTCATCCGACAAAGTGTTAGCTATGGTTTGAGCCGAAAACGGAGTCGCTGCTCTTACAGTAATTGAAAAAACATCCGTCTCCTTGGTATGGTCTATTTTTATATCGGCGGCAAATCTATTAAGCACGGTATAATAATTTTGAATAGAAAAATATATTTTACTTCCTATTTTACCTTTAGGCCAATAGAAAACCATTTTAGAATAATTCAGCTTTATATCGGCAGCCGCGGGATCTTTGTATGTTTTTATTAATGAATTATCATCCGCGTTATGAAGTTCAAAATTATTTTCAGAAGTCTTTTTTATATAAAAATGAAATTCTTTTTTAACCGGCTTAACTTCTATATTTAAAAACTGGGGATAATTGGGATTAGGATATTCCTCGTTTTGAAATTCTTCGTTATAATCAAGAAGTTTTTTATTTAATTTTACTTCTTTGCCCGCCGGATTTACATATTTATCAACTACAAAGTATAAATTAAGTTTATTAATCACTTTATCTAAAACATTCCTTGTAGTTATCAATTCTAATTCAGTTTCAATTTGATCACTCGATTTTGAAAGAACTATATCTTGAAACTCATCCGGCATATTTTTATTTGATTCTTTTTCCTTTTTTAGAATTACCGTTGACTCATACACCGGAGTTAAATAACGGTTATAAATGAAGGAAAATAATGCTACAACAATGATTGTAACTATTAATGTAATTTTTCTCCTTTTTATAACCCTCAGCTTTTCTTCAATATTCCCGCCATCTTTATTTTTTTGAGGTCGTAATAAGTTTAATAACTCCTCATTGTACATATAACACCTTTTTCTTACTTTTAAAAATTGGAATCAATGGGATATTAACGAACGAAGAGAGCAACAACAGTAATTACCGCGGCCACTGCCGAAATTATAAACGCAGTATTTCGCGCGCCGACCCACCATTGACGGGAAACAAAAATTTTATCACCGGATTTTAATCCTATATCGCTGAGTTTATTTCCGTCTTGAATGATTTTTTCCGCGTCAACTTCTATTTCTTCGTGTTCGCGCATTATAAATACTGAATTAAGATCAGCATCACTGGTTTCACCACCGGCTTGCGCTAATAAATCGGAAAGTTTTTCTACACCGGTTACATAGTAATAACCGGGAGTTTTAACTTCTCCCAGTATATTAATTTTATACAACGGCTGAACTGTAATTTCAGGATCTCTGTAAAGAGAATCGTATTTAGAAAGTATCTCTGTTTTGATTAATAAAAAATCTTTTTGAGTCGCGGCTAAAACACCAATATATGGCAGCTGAATTCGCCCGTCGTTCTGAACATAATAATCCCCGGAAATGGCATCTGTTATATTAAAAAAAGTTACTCTTACACCATCACCGGGTATTAACTGCTGCGCCGATAAATAAACGCCGCACAAAAAAATTATTATAAATACGAAAAGAAAATGCCTTTTCATTATTATCCTTTATCTAAATTTTAAGTTCTTATCATACTTAAATCCCCATATTAGTATGATAAATAAGTTACAGAAGGTTAAAAACTTATTTATGATGTGGTAAAATCAAAATCTTAAATTAATACTGATTTTCTAATTACTTTGGCCGGAACTCCGGCTACTATTGAATTATCCGGGACATTTTTTGTAACAACCGAACCAGCACCGACAATCGCATTTCCCCCTATGGTTATACCACATAAAATTGTAGCCGAAGAACCGATAGAAGCGCCTTTTTTAACAAAGGTTTCTACTACACTCCAATCTTCTTCGGTTTGAAGTTCTCCCGAAATATTGGTTGATTTTGGATACTTATCATTTATAAAAGTAACGTTATGGCCGATAAAAACATCATCCTCAATATGAACGCCTTCGCATATAAATGTGTGGCTTGATATTTTGCAGTTTTTCCCTATAGTAACGTTCTTTTGAATTTCGACAAAAGTCCCTACTTTAGAGTCGTTACCAATAGTACAGCCGTAAAGATTTACAAAATCATAAATTTTTACATTTCGGCCGAGTGTAACATTATTAATATTTTTTTTATCCATGGTTTTTCGGAATAATTATATGGCCATTAATTCTTTATTGGGTTTATGGTTTTTACCCGAACGTAAATGTTGATAGTCTTTCAGTTCGACTAGTTGGCCTCTATTTTTAATTGATTTTTCTGAGGCTTCTAAAATTTTAACTACTTCCAATCCTTCTATTCCGTCCGTTAAAGGAGATCTATCCTCTTTGATGGAATTGATAAATTCTTTAGCCCCTAGCGCAAGTGCTTCTGTTTGGATAATTTTAGGAGAATACATATCTCCCGTTCTATATTGCACTAAAGCGTTATGTATACTTTCGGTTGATTTTATATCAACACCGCAATCATAAACTTTTATTTTTTCAGAATTTTCCATGTCATCAAAAACCAGCATTTTTTTCTTTCCGGCAACAATCATCCTCCTCATTTTTACAGGTGAAGTCCAGTTAACATGAAAATGGGCAAAGCAGTTATTATGTTCAAAATGAAGGGAAAGCTGAGCTATGTTTTCTTGGTCATAATAATTGGCAATTCCGTTGGCGCTAACCGCGATAACTTTTTTTGAGGAAAGCACATAATTCATAATTGATAAATCATGCGGTGCCAAATCCCATATTACATTTACGTCATGCTGAAATAATCCTAAATTAATTCTAACCGAATCAAAATAAATTACATCACCTAATTCGTTCGCATCAATTAGTTCTTTAATTTTTTGTACGGCTCCGGTATAAATAAACGTGTGGTCAACAAATATTTTTAAATTTTTTCGATCAGCTATTTCAATTAATTCTTCGGCTTGTTTTGTGGATGCTGTAAATGGTTTTTCAACCCAAATATGTTTACCTGCTTCAAGCGCTTTTTTTGCCAAGAAATAATGAGTATCAACGGGAGTAGCAATAGCAATAGCGTCTACACCACTATTTAAGAGCATTTCATAATCTCTTAATAATTGAACTCCAGGAAATTTGGATCGAACAAACCTTAATCGTTCATCCTTTAAATCGCATCCCATTACTTTAGTAATATCATCCTGGGCTAAAAAATTTCGAATTATATTAGGACCCCAATATCCTAATCCTACCACCCCTATTTCCATAATTTCCTCCTATACGTTTTCTTTCGGACATGCATTCATTACAATTTTTTTCATAGGCTATTTCCCTCCTCTGGCAAATAGCATAACAGGAATAGTTTTAAGTATTAATTTCAAATCAAAGAGCGGAGACATTTTATAGATGTAATAAAGATCCAGAATAATAGAATTATTAAATGATACCACACTTCTGCCGGTAACTTGCCATACTCCGGTACACCCGGGCATTACTTTTATTCGTCGTTTCTGCCATTCTTCATAATTTTCGAACTCATAAGGAAGGCAAGGCCGCGGGCCTACTAAACTCATATCCCCTTTAATAACGTTTATTAGCTGCGGTAATTCATCAATCGATCTTTTTCTAATAAACATCCCGATTTTTGTTAACCTGTTACCATTAATTATCTTATTTGAATCTTCCCCATGAGTATTTCCATTTTTCATAAAGTCGATCATATTAATTTTTCGTTCCTCATCTTCATCTTCCAAAACATGCATCGAACGAAATTTATAAAGTTTAAATTTTTTACCGTCTTTGCCTATTCTTACCTGCTTAAAAAGAACAGGACCCGATGAAGATATTTTAATTAAGCAGGAAATGAGTAAAAGAAACGGGGATAGTAATATTAGGGAAAATAGGGCAACTATAATATCTACAACTCTTTTAAATTTTATTGAAAACAAAGAATATTTATGCGGCGAAACATCAACCAATTGAATACTTCCGTATTTATCTAAACGTATTCGCTTAACAACAACATCAAACAATTGTGAATTTACTTTTACATTTATTCCTATTTTTCTGGCGGCCTCAATTGCGTTAAACAATTCATCATAATTATTATCAATTGAAATAATTACTTCATCTACTTTATTTTCTATCACCGCATTTTGTAAATCAGTTACGTTACCTAGAATTAATTTATTATTTATTTCTGCATTTTCTTCGGCAGCTTTCTCTGTTAAATATCCAACTATATTTGAACCTGAATAGGAATTATTTATCATATCTGAACTAAAACTTTTTGAGTCAATTCCGCTTCCAACAATCAGTAAATTTCGATTGAATATTTTTTCATAGACCTTCCTGAGAATTTCAACGCGAACAATATAAAGCAGAATGAGAGATGAAGAAATAAATGTAGCTATAATTAAACTTGAGTCGGTTAATGAAAATGTTTTTGCCGCTAATGATATTAATATTATTGCAAGAGCGCCGTATAATATTGATTTTACAAGTGCAGTAAGATGTTCTGTTTTTGTTAATATCATGTGAATTGTATAAAGACTGTTCGCGTGGAAAATTGTAATGAAAAGAATAGTAAACACAACAAAAATTATAATGGCCGGCTGAAATAATTTGGCAAAATCAAATGAGTTAAAATTATTTTTTATTTGTACAAGATAAAGCGAAAGCAAAAAGGAAAACAATAAGATTAGAAAATCCGAAGTAGCGTAATAATATTTATATTTAGATGGCTTTATCATAATACTTTTTGTTGAATTAAGCATTGGTTATACTGTTTCTAAAATTTGAGGAGATGTTTTTTTTACAAAAAAAGATTTTATGTTATCATACACATATTCAATTTGCCGGTCTGTTAATTCCGGGTACAGCGGAAGAGAAATTCCATTTTGCGCGAGTTTTTCGGTAACGGGGAAATCTCCTTTTTTATATCCGTAATTCTTAAAACACGGCTGCTGGTGCAGCGGAATAGGATAATGCAATCCGGTCGCAATTCCTCTTTCAGAAAGTTGATTTAATAATTCTTCTCTTAAATTATTTCCTTTATCATCATTGACTTGAACAACAAATAGATGATAAACATGTTTTGCATAATCCATTTCCGCCGGGAGTTTTATTTCATCAATTCCGGAAAGGAGATCATAATATTTTGCGGCAACATTTCTTCTGGCTTCCGTCCATTCTTTAAGATGATTGAGTTTAACGTTAAGTACTGCTCCTTGAATACCTTCCATTCGATAATTATGACCGAAGGTAATATGATTATATTTTTGCAACGCGCCATGATCTCTGAGCATTTTAACTTTTAGGGCTATTTCATCATAATTAGATACCACCGCACCGGCTTCTCCATAAGCTCCTAAATTTTTACCGGGATAAAAACTAAATGACGCTGCTTCGCTAAAATTGCCGACCTTCGTTCCTTTATATTCCGCCAAATGAGCTTGCGCGCAATCCTCAATTAAAAGCAGCCCGTATTCTGCCGCTATATCTCTTATTGGGTCCATATCAGCCGGCTGTCCGTACAAATGAACAGCTACAATAGCTTTAGTTTTATTAGTTATGGCAGCTTCAATCTTATTGGGATCAATATTATAGCTGTCCGGATGACAATCGACAAAAACCGGTTTTGCGCCGCAAAGAGTGGCGCCCCATGCGGTCGCTATAAAAGTATTTGCGGGAATTATTACTTCATCGCCGGGTCCAATGCCTAAAGACCACAAAGCCAAATGATTACCTGCTGTGCCGGAACTTACTCCAACGCAAAATTTTACTTGATGTTCTTCCGCGAAATTTCTCTCAAATTCAGCAACTGTTGGGCCTAATATAAAGGAGGTATTCTCAATTACATTTTTAATCGAATTATCAATTTCATTTTTAATTGAATTATACTGGATTTTGAGGTCAAGGAAAGGGACTTTCATATTTACACCGGTAATTAGTTTTTGTTTTTTTTTGAAAAGAGCACAGAGCTTCGCCCCGTCAGTCACATAAATAACTTCTGATTCATATTTTTATTTAGTAACCATTAAGCCGAAAAGTAAGGGAACTATATATTGGCTTAACTCAAAATGTCTGAATTATTAGGATTTTTCGACTTATAATAATCAATAATTAAATGTATCTCGTTTATTAAAGTTTTACTCAATTCCTCAATTCTGGTGAGGCAAACAACTACATCATCGGGCAGTTTTTCTTTATCAACAATTGAGGCGTATCCTAATATTTCAAAAACTCTTGAGTGTATTCTGTGGGAGATTGCTTCTTCAAACTCCAGATCTTTAATCAAATTCAGTATGTCATTAATATTATTCATAATATTTAAATCGATTAATTATTATTAATACTCATCTTAGCGATTATTTTATGCAGATCTGGTAAAAATAATTTTCTTCCTTCATAGTCGAATATTCCTTTTAAAAACATTTTGTCTTTAGTAGGAGTAAACTTTAAGCTTTCGTTTTTAAATTCTTTATCGATAGTAATTATTTCCTTTATCCGCTCAACAAAGAATCCCGCTCTTTTATTTTCCGGTTCTATTACAAGAATTCTTGTAAATTTTGTTTTCTCCCGTTTTTTAAATCCGAAAAATTGATGAAAATCTATTAACGGAATATTTAGGTTATCTATATTGATTTGCGAGCCTTTGGTTGACTCATTTATAGAAGAAGGATCCAATTCATTGGGATTTATAATAGCAGATACTTCTTTTATATCTATACAAAATTCTTGTATCGCAATTTCAAATATTACTAACCCAGTTATCGTTTCAACGATAGTATATGGATCAATCATACAAATCAAAATTTTATTGTTGCTGAAATATTTAATTTTATGAGCTCTTGATAGAATAGGAATGGTCAATTTGAATGCCAGAAAGAAATGGTTTATTTGAAGTGGAAAGAGGAAATATGAAACTGAAATGTGTTAAATTTTTTTACTCAAAGTTAATTTATTAAAAAAAATGTACTTTTCGGAAACCCGGAAAGCACATTTGTGTCTAATAAATGAAATGAAAAGATTTTATTTACTCTCGTTTATTAAACTATAAGTTTGAATTTTGCTGTAAAGAGTAGGTTTAGAAATTCCCAGAACTTTGCACGCTTTCTGTTTATCCCAGTTAACATTATCTAGTACAAGCTGAATATGATATTTTTCAACTTCGGCTAAACTTAGATTTGGCCGGTCGTAGTTATATTCATCAGCAGAATTGCTTTTTCTTAATAAAATATTTTCTTTTTCAAGCACATCTCCCTTTGATAAAACTACAGCCTGCAATAGAATATTTTCCAGCTCTCTTACGTTTCCCACCCAATCATGGTTTTGAAGCATTTCCATAACATCATAAGGTATTTTTCTTACATTCTTATGAAGTTCGTTGTTTATTTTCTTTAAAAAATGAATAACTAGGTTCGGAATATCGTCTCTTCTTTCTCTTAAAGGAGGAACATCAATAGTAAAAACTTTTAGCCTGTAGTATAAATCTTCTCTAAACTTTCCTTGCTTCACCTGATCGGCAAGATTTCTATTTGTAGCGGCCACTACCCTGGCGCTCATAGGAATTGTAACTTCTCCGCCGACTCTTTCAAATTCTTTTTCCTGAAGTACACGCAAAAGTTTAACTTGTAAATTAGGGGAGATTTCAGAAATTTCATCTAAAAATATGGTACCTTCTCCTGCTAATTCAAATTTACCTTTTTTATCTCGTACCGCTCCTGTAAATGATCCGCGAACATGGCCGAATAATTCACTTTCCAAAAGAGATTCCGAAAGCGCGGTACAATTTACCGCTACAAATGGTAAGGTTTTTGTGATGCCTGTATAGTGGATTATTTTAGTTATTAGTTCTTTACCGGTACCGCTTTCTCCTTCTATTAATACATTTACTCTTGTAGAAGAAATTCTTCCAATTTTTTTAAAAATTTCTTTCATTATAGAAGTTTTGCCCACAAGACTATTTTCAATCTGATATTCCGATGTATCTTCGGAAATTGCGATAACCAACCTTTCACTTAATTTTTTACTTTCCAGCGCGCGTTTAATTGTTACATTAAAACGCTCAAGCTCCAACGGTTTCTCAATATAATCATAAGCGCCCAGCTGCATAGCTTTTATAGTTGATTGCATGTCTTCATAGGCGGTTATTAATACAACTTGCGTATGATTATCAAAAGATTTTGCCTTTTCAAGAACATCTATTCCGCTGAAACCGGACATTCTTAAATCCGTAATTACTAAATCCGGATGTTCCTTTTCCATAATTTCAACGCCCAATTTCCCGTTACCCGCAAGCAGGACTTTATAATTAAGCTCCGAAAGATACATGTATAGAGTTTCCCGGATTGACTCGTCATCGTCTATTACTAAAATTGTTTCCATATTTTATACCTGAATTAAAGGAAAGATAATTTCAAAAATTGTTTCCCCGTTTTTTGATGAAACTAATTTAATTATACCATTATGCTCCGTTATAATATTTTTTGTTATTGGAAGCCCTAAGCCCGTACCTGTGGTTTTGGTTGTAAAAAACGGATCGAATATTTTCTCCGGTACTGGAATGCCGCATCCTGTATCCCGAATAAAAAGACAAACATTATTATCTATTTTTTTTGTTGATACTTCTATTTCTCCCGGTCCGGTTATTGAATCAACCGCATTTTCAAATAAATGCAAAAGCGCGGTTTTTAATTTTTGATGATCGCCTTTAATAAATTCGGAAGAAACTTTATTTATAAATTCAATATTTTTTTCCTTTAACGAAGGTGCTATAAGATCTTTGATCCCGATTATTAAAGAGTACAGTGAAACATTTATAAAGTAGGATTCTCTCTGCCTTGAAAACTGCAGAACATCTTTAAGCAGTTTATCTAACCTGTTTACTTCTTTTCGAATTATGGCAAATGATTTTTTTTGATTTTCCGGCAGGCTTAAATTTTTATAAAGCATGTCCACATTCATTTTTACTGATGAAAGCGGCGTTTTAATTTCATGTGAAAGATATGCCGACATTTTACCGATGGCCGCCAATTTTTCGGCTTTTCGTAATTCTTCTTCAGCTTTTTTACTTTCCGATATATCTCTGAATATGGCTAACAGAACATATTCCGTATTTAATTCCATTAATGAATATGAAACATCTAAATCTAGCTCTCTGCCATTGCTCAATTTAGATTTTGATATTCTTCTTTCGATAAAACCATTTCCGGTAAATCTTTTTTTGTAAGTTTTAAGTGATCTCTCTAAATCTTTTCCCTCCAAATTATAAGTTTCATATAGAGATTTACCGATTAGCTCTTTTTCTTCCATTCCCACTAAATTGCAGAAGGCATTATTAACTCCCAGAATTGTTCCGTTCATATCAGTCAGCCGCATTCCGTCTAAAGAGCTTTCCCAAACCGCTCTAAAACGTTCTTCGGAATTCCTTAGTTCATATTCCGCGATTTTATTTTTTGTAATATTTCGTGCAACAGCAAGAACAGAATAAAGGCAGTTATAGTAATCATATTCAGGCGAAAGCCGGACAGAGTAATATTTTATAGGAATTTGATTATATCCTGCCACTTCCATTTCTATTTCTTTGCCCGTTTCAAAAACTTCTTTCAGTTTTGAATTCCAAACGTTTACAATATCATCTTCAATACCAAGGTCCGAATGAGTTTTCCCGATTATTTGATTTTTAGAAATTCCTATTTCTTTTTCCGCTGTAGGATTTCAAATAAATATGCCGCAGTTTTTTATCAAAACGGAAAATTAAATCGGGAGAATTTTCCACTAAAGTTCTGAATTCCTGCTCCCGCCTATGCAGTTCCTCTTCGGCTAATTTTTTAGCGGTAATATCTCTGCCGATAGAAGAAATTCCGCTTACTCTTCCTAAAGCATCTTTTATAGGAGAAATTGTTAAAGAAACATTTATTCTTTTACCGTCTTTTCTAACTCGAATGGTTTCATACTGCTTAATAGTTTGTCCGCTTGCTAATTTTGCCAAAATTACATTTTGTTCATCCAGTTTATCCGGCGGAATAAGCACTGTTATATCTTTACCTAAAATCTCAACTGATTTATATTGATAGATTTTCTCGGCACCGGAATTCCAGCTTACTATATTTCCTTCTAAACTTTTTCCTATTATCGCATCATTAGACGATTCAACAATTGAGGCTAAAAGAAATTTTACTTCCTCGTTTTGTTTACGTTCGGTTACATCTCTTTGTATGGCAAGGAAACCAATATTTTCTCCTTTTTCATTAAAAATAGAACTTGCCGATCCTTCTACAGTTCTTAATCTTCCATCTTTTGTTTTATTTATCCATTCAACTCTGGTAACTTTATTTTGTTGAAGAGATTTCCAGAATTCATTATATATAGCCGGATCACTGTAACCGCCTTTTAAAATTCTTGGTGTAGCTTTATTAACAACTTCTTTTGATGTGTAACCGTAAAGTCTTGTAAATTCGGGATTTACAAAAGTAAATATTCCGTTTTCATCTGTTTCAAAAATTACTTCGCCCGAATTTTCTACAGCCTTTCTTAATTTTAGTAGTTCTTGTTCAGATTTTTTTCGTTCAGTAATATCTTCTTGTATAGACAAAAATCCAATAATATTATTTTCTTCATCTAAAATCGGACTTGCAGATTCTTCAACAATTATGGTTTTTCCTGCTTTAGTTTGATTAAACCATTCATTTTTTACGGTTTTTTTATTTTGCAGAGAATTCCAATATTCATTTTTATCTTCCTTACTATTTAATCTTCCCCGAAGAATTCCGGGGGTTGCTTTACCTATTATTTCGTCCGCTTCATAACCATAAATTTCGGTAAATTTGGGATTAATAAAACTTATTATTCTGTCTTTATTTGTAGTGAAAATGATCTCATCTGAATTTTCTACAGCTTTTCTTAATCTTATTAATTCTTTTTCGTACGCCTTTCTAACAGTTATATCTCTAAAAATGGATAGCAGAAGCACTTCACCTTCAAATAACGGCACATCTCCTTCATAGGAATCTATAAATGAATTAGAAACTTCAAGAAAAATTCTTTTGCCGTTATGCAGTAAAACTTCTTTTTCAAAAGTACTGGGAAAACCTTTTAATAATCTTCTGTTAAGAGAGGAAAAAGCAGCTTCAACATCTTCGTTTTTTTCATCTTTATAAATAATATTAAATGGATTCCCGATTAAATCCTCACTTTTTTTATCCACTAATTTGCAGTAGGCTTTATTTACGGCTACAATATTTCCCTTCATATTTAGCAGCCGCATTCCGTCTAAACTATTTTCCCAAACAGAACGGAAACGCAGTTCGGATTTTTTTAAAGCGATTTGAGATTTTTTACTTGCCGTTATTTCTCTTATTAGAATAATTATTTCTTCGGTATTGTGGGGAATTATTCTTGTCTCGTAGGTTTTTTTAAGATTATTAATGTATAGGTGGAATTCAAAAGAGACATAACTTTTTGTGGTTTTAACTTGATTTAAAGCTTTTATGGTTTTGGGTTTTACTTTATCCGGAAGTACATCAAAAATTTTCTTCTTTTCAAATAATTCAGGCGGAAGATAAAGATCATTTCCTGGAGAAGATATATAATTTAAAATATTCCCGCTTGAATCAATTCTAAAAAAGATATCGGGAAAAGACGTATAAGCTTGGTTAAGTTCAGGATATAAATTGAGTAAATCTTTTTTAAGCTTACTTATCTCGGTAATATCGTGGCCAATATTTTCAAAGCCGATTAATTTACCTTCATCATCTAAAATCTGTGAAGTTTTAACAGCAAGCAGAGCGGTTGAACCATTCGCCTTTACTACCTCTAGCTCAGATTTTACAACTTCGCCGTTATTAACAAACTTTATAATATTCTTCCAATTTTCAAGAGACGCAGAAGTAAAGAAAAAATTTAACCTTTTATTATAAAGGTCGTTTTCGGAGGAATTTATTATTCGTAAAAGCTCCGTATTAGCAAAAACAACTTGATCTTTGAGGTTAATTAGAAAGATGAGTTCGGAATTAGCTTCTTCAGAATAAACTAGCAGATGAATAGTTTCAATTAGTTTACTTGCCGATATTTTAATCTCTTCCGGCTGCTTGTTTATACGGGTTTCTTCTATTAAGGAAGAACTTTCAACTGAACCCGGAGTTCCTGTTTTCTTATCCAAAGATAAAATTCCCTCTAATTATTTTTGGAATAAATAAATTTGTATGTTCTCGAAATTCAACAGGGTCTTCAGAAGAGGAAAATTCAATATTTGAGTAGAAAAATCCCCCTAAATAAATAATCTTTACATAAAATAGATTTGGTTTTTTCCAAAGTCAAGTATTGAGTTCTATTTTTTTACTCCATTTTTAACTTATGCATGGTTTTATGTCAGTTATAATTAATATTTAATGCTAATTTGTAAAATTTTCTAATTAGAAGCTAAAAGTGAAATGAGGGAGATAGGGAAAGGTTAAAATTTTTAAAAAGATTTGTATAAGGGAAAAGTTAAAGTAATTTTGGTACCTTTTTGATGAGAACTATTAATTTTTATTTTTCCGCCTAAAATTTTAGTTAGCCCGGAAGCAATAGTAAGCCCGAGTCCGGCCCCGAAATAATTTCGTTCATAACCTTCCTCTTCTTGTGTAAAAGGTTCTGTAATTTTATTAAGTTTAGATTCTTCAATTCCTTTGCCTGTATCCGAAACTGTAATAATAACTTTATCTTTTACCGAATCGGATCTTAAAATAATTTCTCCTTCATCTGTATATTTAATAGAATTATCAATTAAAGATAACAATATTTTTTCAAATTTAACCCAATCAGTTTCAATTAGAAGATCCCGTTTTTCTAAATCGAGTATAAAATTAAGTCCTTTTTCTTTTGCCTCATCAATTTTTTTGCTGTACGCAGTTTTTAGAACTTGATTACTATTTAAGATTACCCGCTCCAATTCAACTTCGCCGGCTTGAATTTGCGAGACTTCAACAATATTATTAAATAAATTTAAAACTCTCTTTAAAACATCTTTGCTGGAATTTAATAATTCGCGCACGGAAACATAATCTTCATTTTTAGTATATTCATCAATCAAATCTGAATAACTTAAAATTGTATTAAAGGGAGTTCTGATTTCGTGCGACATGGTTTCAAGAAATGAAGTTTTTATTTTATTTAAATAGCTTTCTCTTTCATATGCTTTTTTTAATTTTTCTTCGTACTGCAGCAGTTCAGTAAGATCTTTTAAACTTATAATATAAAGCCGCTGTTCACCCATCGGATCGTCAACAAAAGAAACTTTCCCGCCGTACTGTCTTATAATTCCATTTTCATTTACATCAAATTGAATGTAGCTGACTTTCTTTTTTTCCGCTTTTTTTATTGAAGAAGATATTACCGGGAAAAGGAAATTATTAAATACTTTTCCTATATCTTTTTTATAAGCTTCTTTTTTAATGATTTTGAAAGTATCGCAAAAATTATCATTAGCATTTTCAAAATATAATTTATCTTCTTTGCTGCTTAAAATTAAAAGTAATCCTGTAATGTTATCAATAATAGATTTTAGAAGTTCTTCAGATCGTTTTATAATTCTGTTTGTAAGTATATAGTTTGTTATAACATTAGCGGTAAGAATAAAATTTTTTACGCCAGTTAATTCATCATAAACAGGGCGAAGATTTAATTCACTAAAACTGTGGTTTCCCCCTTCTGTAACTGTGGAAATAGTTTTTGACCATTCTACCTTTTTCTTTATCGCCTGTTCAAGCTCGCCTATTTCTTTTGCGGTTAAATATGAAGAAAGCAAAACAGGTAGAAATTTGTTGTAAAGATTTTCAATATTGCTGTTCAGAATTTCTTCAAAAGATCTTGTGGCATAAGAGATTATTCCTTTTTCATTTGTTATTATAACCGAGACTTTTCCGTATTCCAGCGCGTCGTGAAGATTATTTATTTTTTCTTCAAGTTTTCTATTTTCTTCAGCGGATTTCAGCGTTAGTAAAATCAGTTCATTTTTATTGATGATAATTTTTTCGGCAAAGGCTGAAAAATTTAATGAGCCGAATTTATCTAAACGGTATAGGCAAAGATCGAAATTTATATTACTATAGCCGCTTTCGAAAAAATTTTGAATTAGAAATTGAAGGTTGGGTTCGGACTTGATTTCCTTAATATTTTTTACGTTTTCAAATCCTTCTATTTTACGAAAAGGTTGATTCGCAAAAAAAAATTTCCCGGAGTTGTTTAAAATCAGCAGGGGATATGTATCAGGCGATTCCCGGAATGGTTGAAAGTTGTCATCATTAGTAAAAAGTTTCATGCTTTTAAATTAAGAAATCTGCTCATATAAAGCTTTTATTTTTTCGATTCGAAGAGGAAAATCATAATTATTGCTTACGGAATTAAATAAAAGTTTAACTTCAAGAAGTTTTTCAACAAAAATAATTAGGTTATTATTAATATAATTAAACTCTTCTTCAACTTTCATTTCAATTCCTTCAAAAAGATTATTTAGAGAAATACTATCTCTCAAGCTAATTTCGCTTTCCACATCCAGCATAAAAATACGGTCGAATAATGTATTTAAGCCGTTAAACTTAATTACGTCAGCAATCTCGCTTCCATTTGATTTTTGAATATCGGCCGTAATTTCAGCCATAAATTTTTTGGAAATATCATACCGGCTTTTTTCTTTAATAATTTTGTAGTTCAGGTACTCAGGACTTTTTAAATTTCCTACTTCTACAGTAGTTTCAAAAAGTAAATCCGCTATTTCGAAGGCAATGAATATTGAATCGTTTGAGGAATTTTTGATTTGTTTAAGATGCCAATTTAAGCGGGATATATATAGTATAGCGGGAGAAAGATTAACCGAATCTTTGTTATTGTATTCATTTACTGAATTATGGTAAAACGACCTACCGTTTTTTCCGAATTTATTCGGATGATTAAAATCTGAACCCGGCGATATATTTATAATTTTATTAAGCAAATTATTTCCTCAATGGTTATTATCGAAGAAATAAATAAAAAATTGAGATTTATTTAAAAAATGATTTTGCTATACAATATGCTTTATACAATCATTAATTTTTTAGCTTAACTTTATCATTTTACTGTCGGAAGTATAATTAATAATTTCCGGATTTTTTATTTGCACAAGTTCATTCACTAATTTTTTAATTCGTTCAATAGATTCATCAATTATAGCAATATCTTCATTTACATGCTCTTTTTGATCTGTTTTTAACTCATCTTCTAAATTTCTTAAAGACATTGCTAAACTGCTTAAAGGATTGTTAATTTTGTGCCCTATTGTACATGCCATTTCCACAATTGCTTTATTATGTTCAATATTTTTTAGTTCGGATTGAAGATTATAAATTCTAATTCCGGTACGGATGCGAGCTAAGAGTTCTTGATTTTCAATAGGTTTTACAAGAAAATCATCCGCTCCAACATCCAAACCTGTTACTCTGTCTTTTAATGATATTCTTGCGGTTAAAATAATATAATATAATAGTTTAAACTCTTCCTTTGATTTTAAAATATTACAAAGTTCTATTCCGTCCATAACCGGCATACTCCAGTCGGCAAGAATTAATTTAGGTTTAAATGTTGATAATAATTCAAGCGCCTTTTCCCCATTAATGGCTGTGGCCACTTCATATTCATTCTTAACTAATAGCTTTTCCAGAATAAAACGGGTATCCTTTTCATCTTCTACAATTAAAATTTTATCTTTTTCCATATTGCCTACTTAAAATTTTCCAAAAACATAAAATAATATTCTTATATTATCTTCCAAGAGTTAAATTTTTCTCTTCAGAAGATTTGCTGTACTTAACAATTACGCTTATTCTACGATTTTTTGCGTTAAAAGGATCGTTTTTATCTTTTAAAAGTCTATCGGCATAACCGCGAACTTCGTCAAATTGAGAATCCGGAACACCACCGACAGTTAAAGCGCGCCTTGCTGAATTTGCGCGTTCGGCACTTAATTCAAAATTCGTATAACCCGTGCCGTCGCCGGTATACGGCCTGGAATCCGTATGTCCTTCTACTACAATTTTATTAGGAAGTTTCGCTATTTGATGCCCTATTTTTTCCAATAAAAGTTGTGCTTTTTCATTTAATTTTGTAGTCCCTATTTCGAAAAAAATATCATTTTCGGTGTCACTCATTTCTATTCGCAAGCCTTCATCAACAAAATCAATAGTAATTTGATCCATCATGTTCACAAATTCTTTGCTGCTTGCCAAATCTTGCAAAATAGATTGTCCCATTTCTTTCAGGCGTTCTTTTTCCATCGCTGTATTAGTAGGATCATTTTCTAAAGGATTATTTACAATACCCGGATATTCATTATTCCACATGCTTTTACTTTTATCTGAAAAACCTATCGGATCTTTAAAATAACTTGCAACAGCTTCTTTAACTTCCGCGGATTGCCCCATTACCCACAGCACAATAAAAAGAGCCATTAGCGCAGTAACAAAATCAGCATAAGCAACTTTCCACGCGCCGCCATGAGCACCGTGGTGGCCTTTTACCTTCTTTACTATAATCGGTGGTGATTCTTGTTCTTCTGCCATTGCCGCTATTTGCCTCTAATGAAGTTTTCGAGTTCGGAAAATGTTGGCCGTTCATCCGAAAATATTGTTCTGCGCGCGATTTCTACCGCGACAATTGGCGGATTACCTTTTGCGTAAGCTACTATACAAGCTTTAATTGTTTCCAAATATCGTACTTCATTTTCGTGTGAATGTTCAATATTGGTAGAAAGCGGACTAATAAATCCATATGCCAACAGAACACCAATAAAAGTACCTACTAACGCGGCCGCAACATGATGTCCTACAACTTCAGCTCCTTCATTTATCGAACTCATAGTTACAATAATACCAAGAACAGCGGCAACAATTCCTAAACCGGGCATTGCGTCGGCTACTTTTCCTATTGTCGCCGAAATAGGTTTAAGCTCAAGTTCATAAGTTTCAATTTCCGTATCTATTAAAGCTTCCAGCTCATGCGGAGGAACTCCGCCGGAAAGCATAACTTTAATTGTATCGCAGAAAAATGATTTTACGAATTCGTCTTCAATAAAATTTTTATTTTTTGAAAGAATATCGCTTTGTTCGGGATCTTCAATATGTTTTTCAATAGCAAGTAAACCTTCCCGCTGCGCTACTTGAAATAAATCGCTGAAAGATTTTAATAATTCCAAGTAATCTTGTTTTGAATAATGTTTGGCACTTATCGCTTTTGGAATTGCCGCAATCATTTTTTTAAGCAGCGGCAGAGGAGCCGAAATAAGAACACTTCCTATTGCGGCACCAAGTATAACTATAAATTCGGACCACTGCAGAAGCAGAACCAAATTTCCGCCCGCAATTAAAAATCCAACAACTACGGAAGCAATAACTACAACTATTCCAATAATTATGAACATTAGCTTTTTCTCGAGTATTAATCAGAATTAAATTATTTTTGAATTTTATTTACTTTAATATTAGATAAATCAACACGAATGCCTTTATTATTGTTTACGGCTTCAATGCTGCTTTGTTTTATTTTTTCATAGATTTCACCGCGTAAAATTTTTACATCATTCGGCGCGGTAATTCCTATTTTTATTTGATTATCAGAAGTAGAGATAATTTTAATTCGTATATCGGAATTAATAACAATCTCTTCATCTGTTTTTCTTGTTAAAATCAGCATACTACCTTCGCTTAATTTTCTATGAAGAGATTATAATGAACCGGGTAATTATCGTCGTCTAATATTTTTTGGTACCCGGTTTTGTTATCCTGGTTTATATAAATCGGCGCTTTTAGGTTAACAGTAATTTTCAGTGGATTTGAGTTAAGAGTAACAATCCCAAATGCTTCATGATATTCTGCAACGGGAAAACTATCATCTATAAATCTTGTTCCGATTAAAGGGAACGCTATTTCCGGGTTTTCAATTGAATTAAGCCAATAAAAAATATCTTCGTCGTCTTCTGTTTTTATAAGTAGATATTTTTTTAACTGTTCAAAGCCCAAAATACCTGAATCGAATTTTATAATTCTATCTTCGGTGTAATTAATCTCTCCAAATTGTTCGGTTTTTATTTTCATATTTCTATTTTTTAATTATTACTATATCAACTCTTCTGTTAGATGCTCTTCCTTCCGGCGTAGAATTATCGGCAACCGGCTGATATTCCGAATAACCAACTATTGATATTTTTTCCGGAGAAAGTTTTTCATTTTCAATTAAATAATATGCCGTATTTAATGCTCTCGCAACCGAAAGATGCCAATTTGAAGGATATAGCGATGAATAAATAGGAACGTCATCTGTATGTCCTTCAATTCGAATATTATTCGGAATTTTTTTTAAAATTTCCGCGAGTCTGCTCAATACCGTCTTGGAAGCACTATTTAATTCCGCGTTTGCCGATGGGAATAATAAATCATCAAGAATATGGATTATAATTCCACGTTCACTTTTTTCCAGATTGATAGAATTTCCGTATCCGTAATCGGCAATAAGTTTTTCAAGTTCCGCGCTTAAATTATTTTGCGGGGCAGGAATTATGGTTGTTTTTTCCATTCCCACAATTTTTCCTTCGTTACCGAAAAGGTTTTCCATTGCGGCGGCCATTTTCTGGTATTTTGACGCGTCAATATTGGAAATTGCGTAAAGAATTATAAATAGCCCTAAAAGCAAAGTAATAAGATCAGCGTAAGTAATTAAATACCTGTCGCTGTCTCTGTCGTCTTGTAAAAGAGAATCCTCGGGAATTAAGAATCTAGCATTTTTAGTTGCTCTTTTTGAGGGAGCATGCTTGTCAGTCTTGCCTTTATTATTGACGGGATCTCTCCACTCTGCAATGCCAGAACTCCCTCTAACGAAATCTCCATCATATGTTTTTCTTCTTGATGGCATTTTTTTAATTTATCACCTATTGGCAGCCAAAAAATATTTGCACTAAATACACCCCAAAGTGTAGCAATAAATGCGGTTGAAATATTTTTAATTAAATACATTGGGATCATTTCCGGCGTTTGCCAGAGTCATTATCAATCCCATTACCGTTCCTAAAATTCCCATAGTGGGGGCGTAACCGCCCATTTTTTGAAAAATGAAAATATTCGAATAATGCCTTTCCTGCATGGCTTTCATTTCCAGAAGAGCAAGATTTTCTAAATCTTCCCCGTCAGTTCCGTCAACAGTGTATCTTATTAATTTTTTCGGGAATAAATACTCCATCTTATCCAAATCTTTTTCAACTGAAAGAAGCCCTTCCCGCCGCGCTTTTATAGAATATTCCACAAAAGTATTAATTAACTTTTGCAAATTATAATGCCTGGGAAAATAGGCTAGCTTTATGAGCTTTAGAATATTTTTAAATTTGTCAAATCCAAAACCTATGATTGTAGCCGAAAAAGTTCCGCCGAAAACAATAATTAATGGGGCAACTAAAAAAAGAGCTTTCATAGAGCCGCCTTCTAACACAAAAGCTCCGAAAATAGAAAGCAATCCTAGCAGCAGGCCATTAAAAGCACCGGCTTTCTTTAGTGCCATTCCGGTTGTCATAAATAATCCACCAAAGATTTAGGAAGAAGCATTGAAGAAACTTTATAAGATAATTGCAGAACATAATCCTGCTGCTGTAATTCTGTTACGGCTTTTGCAACATCAACATCTTTTTCATCCGAAATTAAATTTTCAAGTGACATTTTTCTGTTGCTCAGCAATTCATCGGCACTGTTTAATCTATTAATTACATTTCCTGCTTCAGAAATTTTATTTAATATTTTCTGATTAAAATCTTTAACAATTTTTGTTTGATCCTCGTTAGGTCGAATCCCTTTTTTTAAATTATCTCGTATCGTAGCTAAAGTATTTAATATATCCATCTTTTGATTTAAAGATGAGCTTATCGATTCCGGAGAAGCTTTCTCTTTTAATAAAGAAGGATCAATTTGAAAATCTATTTTTTCCCCTGGAAGTTTAACGCTGAAAGCAGACGGATTTTGGCCGTCAATCGTTTTTAAATTTCCGTCAGAATTAAATAATAATTGTTTATTAGCGGGCGGAACAGAAAAAACTGAATTACCGCTTGAATCAATTATATTAAAGCTCATCTGGTAAGCATTAGCACTGCTTTTTTGAAAGCTAATAGAAAGCGTATATTCATTACCTAGAGCATCATAAATTTTTGTTTGATTTGAAGATATACTACCGGCGGCTGAAGATGAATTTAAATTACCTTTTAATGAAACCGCGGTTCCAAAAATTTGTGAACCGGGAATATTTACGGCCTGCACCATATTTTGTGCGATTTTCACATTCTGTTTTCCGGAGATATCCGATACATTTACTTGATAACTTTGCCCGTCGGAAGAAAGCGCAAACGGCTCATTCGCAAAATCAGTTCCTCCGAAAAGATATTTGCCGTCGTACTGGCTGTTTGCAGCGGTTAATATTGCAGTAAGAGCGTTATCAATTTGATCGGACAAGTTATTCAAATCAGTTGTTGTTGAATTAGCGGCCTGAGAAAGTGTTGTTAATGCATTTACAGTTGATGATTGAATTGTTTCCATCGCAAAAACTGATTCATTCATAAACGCTAAACTATTTTGAATATTTTTTGAATAGGTTTCATTTGAAAATAATTGCGAAGACAGATTAATAATTTTTGCTGTTCCTTCCGGTGAATCGGAAGGGCTTTGAATTTTATTTAAAGTAGCAAGTTCAATCTGTAATTTTTGAACATTTGTCTTCGCGCTGTTCAGATTATTCAGATAAGTTTTACCGATATTTGCGTCTGATATTCTCATACTTTTTAAACCATTTGAAGCAATGTTTGAAGCATTTCATCCGCTATTTTAATTAATTTTGCCGAAGCATCGTATGAGCGCTGAAATTTGATAATGTTTGTCATTTCTTCATCCACGGAAACACCGGAATAAGAATCCTTTTGCTGTTCTAAATTTTGAAGAACCAATTGTGTAGAATCACTCATTTGTTCCGCCGAAGCCTTTTCCGAACCGACTTTACTAACTAAAGTTGAATATGCTTCCGTGAGTTTTAATCCATTTAATATTTTCTCGTTACTTAAATCTGAAATAGCTAGAGCAATATCTCCGTTACCGTTTGTTCCATCAGCGGAAACAGCAATTAAATTCGGGTCTTTCTGAAAATCGCCGTTAATTTTTAATGATCCGTCCTTATAACTATCGAAAAATTTTATTCCCGTTTCAGGAGGATTAGATATTGAAAAACCTTTTGAATGCTGCTCATTAACCTTTTCTACAAGAGTATTCATAATCTGATCAATACTATTTTTGTATTCCGGAATTTTTTTTGAATAAACATCTTGCAGCGCGGAAAGTTCGCCGCCTGTCAACTTCACAGTCATATTTCCATCGGCTGAAACAACTGAAACTTTTCCGTCAACTTGGGCTACTTTAAATTCGGTACTTGTTGATTTGCCCGCGCCAAATACTCCTCCCACCGATACATTCGCGATATTGTTTTCATCTATGTTAACATTAATATTTGCTGTATCGCTTAAATCGGCTAAAAGTTTATCTCTCTTATCTAAAAGTTCATTGGCGGGATTTCCGGCGGCTTGAGAAGAAAATATTTGTGAATTTAATTGCGCAATTACTTTTAAAGATTGATTAAGAGTTGAAACCTGTGCGTGCATTTCCGCAAGTGTATCACCTTTTACCACATCCAAATCCTCATACAGCGTTCCAACCTTATTAGATAAATTTGAAGCTGCCTGAAGAATATTATATCGTAAAGGAATTGAATTTGGTGTAACCGATAATTCATTAAAAGCATTAAAAAAACTGCTTAAAGAATCTCCCAAACCTGATCCGTTCGGTTCTGAAAATACTTGCTCAATATGCCCAAGCAGCAGCGATAGCTTATTATTAGCCGAATAACTTTGAGTACTGGTTCTTAATTGAGCATCAATTAAAGAATTCCGCACACGTTTAACCTGATCAATTTTTACCCCGGCGCCCCAAGCGAATCCTCCCGCGATATCGGGATTTTCAGATTGAAAGTTTATTCTTTGCCTAGAATAATCGGGATTAGCCGAATTAGCCACGTTATTAGATGTAACATCCAGCGCCCTCTGATATGTAGCTAAACTTCTACTCGATATATCAAATATTCTTCCTATTCCCATTAGATTTTTCTATCCAAAATATTTTTTCTGTTTTCGCCCAAAATTGTGTGCACAGTTTCGTTTAGTAAATTTCTTGCATGATCAATTAAAAATTTATTCTGCTGAGTAAGTTTATTAATCTTCAGCATCTGTTCTTTAAGCGATTGCTGTTTCCCCGTTATTTCAGAAAGCGTTTTTTTACTTATCTTATTTTTAGCCGATTCAGTAAAATCAGAAAGTTTAAGAGAATTCTGAAGTCCCATTTTCTGATTTAAATTATTTAATATTCCGATTCTGTTCATTTCGGCAAGATTAATTCTATTCAAAAGTATTTCTTCTTCATGAATGGATTTTTCCATTCCTTCTATATTATTATTTATAATGGCTCTTTGTTTAAATTGAAGCGCGGCAGCTAATTTCTCAAAATTTACTTCCTGTGCAATTAGCGCGTTTAATAAAACTTCTTCGTTCATTTTTTATCCATTCAAATAATTTAAATAACCCATTACCCGGTTTATATAATTTTTTGTTTCTTCAAACGGCGGTACTCCGTTAAATTTTTCAACATTTCCCGGCCCGGCATTATAACCGGCTAAAGCAAGTTTTAAATCACCGTTATTCGATTTGAGAAGCTGAGAAAGATATTTTGTTCCGCCAAAAATATTTTCTCTCGGATCCCAAACATTTCTTACTCCCATATCTTTCGCGGTTGTATCAATAAGCTGCATTAAACCTTTAGCTTTTGCTGAAGAAACCGCGTTTTCTTTTCCGGCGGATTCAGTAAGAATAACTGATTTTATTATATTTTTATCTATTCCAAATTTTTCCGCGGCTTCATTTATATAATCGGAAAATTTATCCAAACGCTTTAGTGAATGCGCGGAAGGAGGCAAAGCAGGAAAATCAGTTATCGTATTAATATCAGCTTTATTAATTTTCTCTGATGGAATTTCATTAACTTTTTTCAATAAAGGATCTAAATCTTCGCCTGTTAATTTTTTATAAAGGACTTTCGCTATTCCCAATCCTTTATTGTGTGAAATATATTTAGCCATTTCCGATTCAAAAATTGTATCAAAGAAATCACCGCCGAAACTATCGCTGCCGAACATACCGTTTGTAGTTTTGTTCATGCTTTTCAGCATCATAGAGGTAAGCATGCTTTCAAAATCTTCGGCGGCATTAGCCAGTTTTGATTTATCTTTTGCGGTATATCTTCCGTTAATATCCGGTGTACTACTAATATGATTTGGTTCTGTAGTTTTTAATTGAATATTATTCATTATAGTATTACTAACTCCGCTACTAATGCGCCTGCCTCTTTTAAGGATTGGAATATTGCTATAATATCCTGAGGAGAAACTTTTAATGAATTAAGCGCTGCGGCAACTTCCTGAACATTTGAAGCGCCTTGTATTGCAATTGCACTTGTTGAATCTTCTTTTGCATACGGAACAATATTATTAAAAACTGCCGTAGTTCCGTTAGAAAATGCTCCCGGCTGCGAAATAACAGGATATGATCTTACGGTAATATTTAAGCTGCCGTGGGAAATTGTACATGGTTTAATTTTTACATTACTGCCTGCTACAACCGTTCCCGTTCTTTCATTTAATACAACCTTAGCCGCGTTGTCGGTCTCTACATTTATTGCTTCAACTTCACTTAAAAACGCGACTACATTGCTCTGCTGGGCGGCCGGCACTTTTATTTTTATTTCAGCCGCGTCTATTGCCCGAGCTGTATTTTCTCCGTATTTAGAATTAATCGCGGTAGAAACATTATTTGAGGTAATTAAATCGGGATCTCTTAAATAGATACTAAACTCTTGTTTTTCAACTAGTGAATTTTCAGGAAGCGAGGTTTTTAAGATTCCGCCGCTTGGTACGCGCCCCGCTAAGGTATGGTTTCTTGCTACTCTGTTTCCGGTTGGAGTATTTATATCATAACCGCCTACAGAAACCGGGCCTTGCGCGTAACCATAAACTTCTCCTTTCATTCCGGAAAGCGGAGTCATTAATAAAATGCCTCCTTTAAGACTAGTTGCGTCGCCCATTGAAGAAACATTAACATCAAATTTTGCGCCTTCTTTTAAATATGAATTTAAAGTTGTTGTAACCATAACGGCTGCAACATTTTTTGTTCTTGTATTTGTTTGTGGTACTGTAATTCCGAAGCGTTTTAACATACTTGTTACCGATTGAATTGTGAATTCGGTTCTGTAGCTGTCGCCTGTTCCCGCAAGCCCTACAACCAGTCCGTATCCGATTATCTGTTCCGAGTTTTCTCCGGTTATGTATGCTATATCTTTAATTCTTTGCGCAAAAGAATCAGAAATAAAAAAAACTAAAAAGATGATTATTATGTATAAATAATTTTTCATAAAAAGCTCCTAAAACAGCCAATGGAAAAATCGTGAAATCCATCCCGGCTGCTGCATTCTGTCAATCATTCCGCTTCCGTCAAAAACTATTTCAGCTTCAGAAATATTATAGGATAAAACCGTGTTATCTGCCCTTATATCGGTAGTTCTGACAATTCCTTTAATAAAAACAGTCTGTTCTTCACTATTGATTACTATTTTTCTGCTTCCTCTTATCAGCAGATTTCCGTTTGCCAAAACAGAATCTATGGTCGCGCTTATTTTCGTCTGAATCATTCCGGTGGTTTTTGTTGAACCGGAACCTTTAAAATCATTTGTTGTGCCCAGAGAAATATCCGCGTCAGGAATTGCTTTGCTATTAACTTTTCCGCTTCCGTTTAAACCTAAATCACTTGTTCTTCCGGCTGCTGTCTGTGCATTATTGGAAGCTTGGGAAGATTCAACAACCAAAATTGTAATCGCGTCACCGATTCTATTTGCTTTTTGATCAGAAAAAAGAGAACCGGCTGCATTATTCCGCATGTTTTGCGCGTTCAGCAAAACCGGAATGAAAAACACAGCGGCAATTAATTTTAACTTTCTCATGCTCTACTCAATTATAATTACATTATTCGAATCGACTACTTTTGCTTTAAATTGTTTTTTATCGACGGTAATAATATGGATAACTTCATCTACATTGCCGTCCTGGCGGCTGATCGCGTCTATTTGTACTTGCACACTTCCGGAATAAGCGTTCGCTATAATTTTATCTCCTGCATTTATAACCGGAATATCTTCCGTGTTTTCTTTAATTAATACAGCACCGGATTTTATATAAGATGTACTTCTTAATTTTTCTATTTCTTTTAAAAGAAGTAAAAACTTTACCTCTTATTTCAGAAATTTCTTCCGGTTTTATTTCAAAATATTTGGATGAAAGCTTTTCTTTCGGTTCAATATCTCTAGAGGCAACTATAACATTTTTGTATAACTTTAATCTTACCGAGATATAAGAATTAATAATACTATTGTTGTTTCTGGTTAGTCTTACCGGCACGTATGCAATGCTGCCGTTTATATTCATCTCTTTATCTTCAGCAATTTCAATTTTAGCATACCCTTTCGGCTGATTCATTATTTCATATTTATAACTTTGATAACCGGATAATTTGGCTTTTAAATAAGAATCCATTTCGGTTTTTATACCGCCGCCGAATAATGCCAAAAATGAAAAGACAACAATTAAAAACGAAAGCATTAATTATCCTCTTTTAAGATTATTTGCCATAGACATCATATCTTCTACAGTTTTAACCGTTTTCGAATTTATCTCATAAGCTCTTTGCGCAGAAATCATCGCGATCATTTCCTCCACAATATCAACATTAGACGCTTCTAAATATCCTTGATGAAGTTCACCGAAACCATTCGCTCCCGGAGTACCTAAAATTGGAGCGCCGGAGGAAGGTGTTTCCGCATATAAATTATCACCAAGCGCTTCCATTCCGGCCGGATTCATAAATTTTACAAGCTGAATATTTCCCAAAACTTCATTTCTTCCGCCGGCTTCTTGTACTTCTACAGTTCCGTCTCGTGATATCGATATTCCTAAAGTATCTTCGCTTAATCTTATTTCCGGGTCTAATTCTAAACCGTTTGATGTTATAAGTTTGCCGTCGGCATTTACTTTAAAAGAACCATCGCGCGTATACGCATATGAACCATCGCCTTTTCTTACTTGAAAAAATCCTTCGCCTTGTATAGCCAAATCAAATTGATTGTTGGTAGGAGTAACATCACCTTGAGCGAATATTTTTTGCGTAGATGACGGTTGAACACCATTACCGACTTGTATTGTGCCGGCTGATTGATTTTCAGCTCCCGGCAAAGCCGATGAATTAGGATTTACTTCTATTTTTTGGTACATCAAATCTTGGAATTCGGCTTTATTTTTTTTGAAGCCGGTTGTATTTATGTTGGCAATATTATTTGAAATAACTTCAATATTTAACTGCTGGGCAAACATACCGGAAGCCGCTGTTCTTAGTGCTCTATTTGGCATTTAAAATCTCCTTTATACTTTTCCTATTTCATTCGCTTCTTGTAATGATTGATCTAAAAAGTTCATCACTTTATGAGCGGATTCATAATTTGAATTTGTTTGAATCATGGTTTCCATTTCTAAAATAGGATTAACATTTGATTCTTCCAGATAACCCTGAGCAATTTCATAGTCCTCCGGTTCGGCTGCAGAAAAACCTTGATTTTCCGGATCAAAATCTAATCCGCCGTTTCTGGTTAACGCCTGCGGATCATCCACTTTTGCAATTAGTAATTCACCAACCGTATTATTACCGACTTTAATTTCTCCGTTTTTCGAAATGGTAAGTGATTGGTTATCGTTAAAGGAAAAATCGCTAATATTAATTTCACCGTTTTTCCCTAAAATTTTATCGCCGTTTTGATTCACAAGAAATCCTTCTTCAGATATTTTAAGTCTGCCGTCGCGGGATAATTGCTGTCCGTTTTCAGTTTTAACTACAAAAAACCCTTTCCCGGAAATTGCAACATCAAGAGGATTTGCTGTTTGTATAATTTCACCCTGCTTATAATCAGTGAACTGTTTTATCTGCAGCTTTCCGCTTTGGTCTAAATATTCAGAAAACGGAATAACTCTTTTAAATCCGGTCGAGTTTATATTAGCAAGATTATTTGCCAAAACATTTACATTCTTCATTCCGGAATGAAGACTTCGCGCTACGGTATATATTCCTTTAATCATTTACCTGCTCCTCTGCACTTTTGATTTTTGCATTTTTAACTTTTTCATTCTTGCTTCTTCGTGTAATTTTATTCTTGCGGCCAATAAAAGTTCACCTTTCGAAATATTTAAATTTTTTGCTTTGCTTGTAATTTTATATTCTTCGGTTTCATTAAAATCAGTTTCTTTGCGGAGTTTTAATCT
This sequence comes from uncultured Bacteroidota bacterium, assembly GCA_963798775.1. Classification (GTDB taxonomy): domain Bacteria; phylum Bacteroidota; class Ignavibacteria; order Ignavibacteriales; family Ignavibacteriaceae; genus CAWCUK01. The sequence goes on along the minus strand of CAWCUK010000001.1, from coordinate 1,572,792 downwards.
TACTTTTTTTAATTTTTTATTTTCATCTTTTATCAACTGTTCTTTTCTAATGAGGTAAATATTATTCTTCAGCTGTTTTTCCGGTGATAGTTTTTCATTTTGTTTTTTCCTTTTAACAACTACCACAGAAGCCGCCGCTACCGAGGAGAATAAAAGAAATATTAGTTTTAATATTGTTGTGTTCATTCCTTCAAAATAACTTATGGAACTTTCTAAAATATTTTCTTTCGATTTTTGGGGTAGAATTTTTATTCTGTCGTTATTTTGTTTTTGCCTGGCATTTTTTATCTGCTGCTGAACAATTCGGCTTACGTTTACGTTGTTCTGATTAGTAGTGCTATTTGTTTCGGCAAATGTAATTACTGAAAATATTAGAGAAATGATTAAAACATATTTCATTTTTTAAAGTTTCTCCTTATAGGAAAGGTTAAAGTTATGGCTGAACCGGCCGAGACTTCAGCTTCAAGCTTTATTTTTCCTTCGTGTTTAGATACAATATTATCAATTATTCTCAAGCCCAAATCTTTAGCGTCTTTAGGAACTTTTGACTTAAATACTTCAATAAAATCTGTTGTTACTATTCTTACCGATATTCCTTCTTTGCCGGATTTTGTTTGAATTAAAATTCCCCCGCCGTTTTTGGGATTTGCCATTATTAGACTGAAAATATTTGTTAATAATTGATTGATGAAATTTGGATTGCTCAGTATCGGCGGTATATGATTTTCAAGTTCTAAAATGAACTCATAATTATTATACTTTAATGATGATATACTTACCTGGTAATATTCGTTTATTATTTCGTTTAAATTGCAAGGTTGAATTTTAAATTTCTCATTATTCAAACTTGCAAACTTTACTAATCTGTTAACCACCGCGTCTACTTTTTTAACCTGGTCTTTTATTGTTTTTATTATTCTGTGGTCAATCATTTCATATTCGTTTGCCAGAAAATCAGTATAGCTCATAATTACCTGAAGAGGCGAAATAATATCCTCAACAACACCTGTAGTAAGCTCACCTATCGCGGATAATCTATAATCGTTAGAAAGTTTTGATTGATAAACTTGGAGTTCGTGGTAGGTTCTGCTTACTTCTTTTTTATGCTCAATTACTTCTAATTTTGAAAGCGCAATTCCTAATAAAGTTTGTATAGCCTGATTTTCCGCGGACTCTGGAGTAATACCCGCGTTGGGAGTAATTATGGACAGAATTCCTTTTTTCTTACTGCCGTCAAGCACCGGAATTAAAAGATGATTAAGCATTATAGAAGGATCGCTGCTTTTAACCGCGTCCGGAATAATTACCGGAAGTTTTGAATCGAATAAAGGATTAAGAGCGCCTTTATTATGCGCGCTATTTAAAAATTCGTTTAATCGCTGGTCAGCCGGTTTTCCCACCGGAACAAGAGCGGTTTGCTTTTCATTGTAGAAAAATATTACGGCATCTTTTAAGGTAATTATTCTCTTTAATATATTATTAAATGTTTCAACTACATCAGGAATATCGGAAGCGCTTTTTAGTTCTTTCTCAAATAATATTATTATTTGAAAAAAGTGTGAATATTTTTCAATTAGATTATTTCTGTTGTTTTTAATCTCACCGGCATTCATAAAATGTAAATCGTCGCCTTGATGAAAAGCCCTTTCCTGCTCCAGTGTTTCTAAAAACGATTGGTAACGAAGTGTATTATCTTTTATTACTCTCAAAATTTTTCCGATTTAAATATTTTCGAATGCAGTAAGATTCTCTTCAAATAAATTTTTAAAACTTTCGATATACTGGTTCAGCTTAATTTCATCACCAAGTTTTAAAGTAGTAATAACGGAATCATCAAATTCCATATTATCATCCCATTTAAATTCGCCCATCATAAGTCTTTGAGTCATGTAATCCGCGAGATGAATTATTGAGCTGAGAACTTTATTTTCTGCTTCGGATGGTGTATGATGAAATAAAATGGCTTCACCAAGAGACTGTGGAAGATTCCAGCGTTCAGTTAAAAGCTGACCTACTTCTGAATGAGATAATCCCATAATATTTCTTTCTGCATTTAAATATCTCATCTGCTGAAACTCAACCAATTCACAAATTTTATTAAAATCTTCATTAAAATATCTATGAATAATTGAGATTCCCAAATCGTGCAGAAGCCCCGCGGTAAAGGCTTCTCCTGATTTATTAAAGTGAAAATCATCGGCAATTCTTTTTGCGGCAGAAGCTGTAATTAAAGAATGCATCCAGAAACCTTTTCTATCCCAATTTTTCTCAGGCTTATTTTGAAATGCCTCAATCATGGAAAGCGCAATTACAATATTTTTTATATGATCAAAACCAAGTATTACAATGGCGAATTCAATTGTGGAAACGCGACGCGGCAAACCATATAAAGGGGAATTTGCAACTGTTAAAACTTTCGCGACCAAACCTTGATCACGGCTGATTATTTTTCCTAATTCTGTTGCACTTGTTCTGGGATTGTTTAATAAACTGGAGACTTCAAGCATAACACTCGGAATTGAAGGAAGATTTCTAATATTAAGAAGAAATTCCTTTTTGTATTTCTTTTTTTCTTCGATATCAATTAAAGGTTCAGTCATTTATAGCAACTAGTTTTGTTTTTAACAGTTCAATTATTCTTGAATGAATTTGCGATACTCTGGAAACGGTTATATTTAATATTTTGGCTATTTCTTTATAGTTTAAGTTTTCGTAATAGTATAAACTTAAAATTATTCGATGCCTTTCATCTAAATTTTTAATCGCTTTTGCTAACCATTCTTTCGCTTCGTTTTTCTCCAATACTTCGGAGGGGGCAATTTCAGTATTGGGTATTTTTTCATAAAGAAGATACCCGTCTTCGTCATCTATAGAATTATTAAGCGAAACGTTTGTATACTTAATTTCTTCGCCCTGTGAATTTGTAGCTGTACGGGGTTTTATTTGTATTTTTCTTAATTCATCAATAATTTTTCCGCGAATTCTTTGAATAGCATAAGTTTCAAATTTTGTCCCGTACTGCGGATCAAATCTATCTATTGCTTCGCTTAAGCCTTCCACACCGAATTGAAAATAATCGCGGCTGTCCAGAATATCCATATTAATAAATCTGGAATGATGAATTACATAATGAACAAGGTTCTGATAATTCATCATAATCTGTTTTTTCAAATTGGGTGTTGGAGATGTTTTAAATTCATCCCATAAACCGGCATTATTCATTCAACATTTTCCTACTTAGTTTTGAGTTTCTTTATGCTTTTGAACCGCAACTTTATTTATTGATTTCATAAATATTATTGCTAGCACGCTGAGTAAAGTTGTTAAAAGAATAAAAACCATAAACGACTTTAATAGGATATCTTGCAGTGCTAAACCTCTTTGACTAAAAAATATTACTGAAATGCAAAATACCAGGAGCCCGAATTGTAATATTATTTTATTCATAATCTTAATCTTTTTTGTTTATAAAAGACAATAATTATACCAAGGAAGGAAGCTTGAGGAAATGTTATTTTTTCTGGGAATGTTAGTTTATGAAATATATTGCTAAAGTACGAATGAATGCAACTGTTTAATATTAGCCAGTTGAGATGTTTTTGATAGTTTTTCGGCCAAATAAAAAAATTGTTCTCCGGCTTTGCATAAGGGATTTTTCTCTGCCAAAAGTTCCTGTGTAACGATAGATTTATGTACTTCCGCCGAAAATTCAATGTAACCGAGTAAAGTTAAATCTTCCTTTAAGAAATGATTAGATGCCGATTGAAGATTATTAAACGCTGTCTCGGCCTCTTCTTTTCCCTCACATTTATTTATTATAATAAATTTTTTCTGCCCTGTTTTTTTTCCTTTTAAAAGTTTCAAAATAACATAACTGTCCATCACTGCGGTTGGTTCGGGGGAACTGACAATGATATTAAAATCAGAATTAATTAGGAAGGGAACAGCTCCTTCACCGGGCCCGGTATCTAAAATTACAAAATCATAATAGGAAGAAACTTTATTTAGCTGAGAAAAAAAGTAATCAATACTTTCGGGGCTTAGAGAAGGATAATTATTTTTTCCCGAATCACCGAAAATAAAATGAAGATTTTCGGTATGCTTGGTTATTAATTCCGGGAGAAGATTTTTACCGCTGAAAAATCCGTAAAGAGTTTTAGAAGCTACTGTATTTAAAATAATATTTACATTTGAAAAGTTTAAGTCGAGATCAATAAGCAATACTTTTTTATTTAATAACGATAAAGCGTAAGCAATATTCAGCGATAGTACGGTTTTACCCGTACCGCCCTTACCAGAAGAAAAGGCGATAATTTTTTCTGTTGATTTTTCCGGCTCTGCAGAAGCAAGATTATTAAGTTCAATTAATCTTTTAAGCTGGCCGATCATTAATTTAATTTCCCGTTGTAGATAAGATTCGCCATGTATTCTGAATCGGCTGAAATAATATCATCCGGAATTACCTGCCCGTTGGTTAAAAATATTACCGGTGATTTTATATTAGATACTACATTCAAAATATTGCCGAAAGCAACACCTTCATCAATTTTTGAAAATACCATTGAGTTATAATTAAAAATTTTGAATCGTTCGGCAGCGTCAATTAAATTTCTTGTTGTCGCGGTTGAACTTAAAACGAGATAAGTTTCATCAACGCCTGCAGCGGTTAAAAACTCTTTCGTTTTTACAAGGTTCTCAATATTTTTTTGACTCCTTCCCGCGGTATCAATAAAAACAACGTCTTTCTTTTAAATGAATCTATTAAACCGGGCATCTCAGCAGGGTCATAAGCTATAAGCATATCAATGTTGCTTACCTCCGCAAAAATTCGTAACTGATCTAACGCGCCAAGCCTGTAAGTATCTATTGAAATTAAACCGACATCGAGGTTATGCAGTATTTTTGAAATGATAGCAAGTTTTGCAATGCAAGTTGTTTTTCCCACTCCGGTAGGACCAACAAGACCAACTACTTTAGATTTTTTACTTTTTTCCAAATTAAATCTCGCCGTCGGAATCATAGAGGACATTGCGGATAGAACATAATTGTCTATATTATTTGGGTTCAGCAAACCTTTATATTTTTTTAACTGATCCACTATTACGGAAATAATAGGTTTTTGAACTTCCCGATGGTTCAATGTTTCAATTATTCTTTTTACTGCTTTTACATTAGTGTCTTTTTCAACCGGTAAACTTTTATCATTTCTTTTAATCCCTTTACCGCTGTTATTAGCCGGAGGAGAAGAAGTATAATAAATTTTTTCCGAAAGATTTCTCAACTCGTCAGCAAAGTTTTTAGGTTTTCTGATTTCTTTTTGGGGAAGCAGTTTCGCGGCGGGAACATTTTCACTTTCCAGATCATAATCTATTCCTACTGTAAGCTCGAACCTTCTGCCGCTTCTTTCATTACCGCCTTCAACTATTCTTGTTCCTAAAACCAGAGCAGCATCCCCAAACTCCGCCTTCATCTTTGCGGTAGCTTCTTTAAGAGTAGCTGCTACATACTTTTTAATTTGCATATTCAACCTCTACTTTATCAATAAACTCTATTTCTACATTCGCCGGCAATTCCGAATATGAAAGGATGGAAATATCCGGGAAGCTTGAATTAATTAATTTATAGAAATAGGGACGAATTGTTGCAGATGTAATTATTATTGGAATATATCCTAACATTTTAAATTTCTCATTTATTGTAGCAAGATTTTCATTTAATATTTTAAGCACACTAGGACTTAAACCAAGAGCCTGTACAACTTCTTTTTGATTTTGTAATGATTTAGTAATTGCGGATTCAAGATGCTCGCCCAAAACGGCAGCGTGAATAATATTATTATTATCTCTGAATAATGCCGCAATAGAATCGCCTATTGAATGCCGAACATACTCGGTTAGAACATCTATATTTTTTGTAACTTTTGAATAATCGACCAATGCTTCCAAAATCTGCACCAGGTCTTTAATAGGAATTAGTTCTTTTAATAAATTCTGAAGTACTTTTTGAATTGTACCGAGCGGAAGAATATCCGGATTTACATCTTCTATTACCGCGGGGTATTCTTTTTTAAATTTTCCAGAAGCTGTTTTACAGCCTGACGCGATAAAATTTTATCAAAATGTTTTTTCAGTGTTTCCTGCAAATGTGTTGATATTACGGAAATGCCGTCAACCACTGTATATCCGTTAACTTCGGCTTTTTCCTTTTCCGATTCCGTAACCCAAAAGCTTGGTAAATTAAAAGCCGGATCTTGAGTTGGAATTCCATTTATCGGTTCAGTTGAATTCCCCGGATTCATGGCTAAATATCGATCGGTATAAATCTCATACGATGTAACAATATTACCTTTAATTTTTACAATATAAGTTTGCGGTTCAAGCTGCAGATTGTCGCGCACGCGTACCGGTGGAATAAGCACCCCGTATTCCAGAGCAATGTATTTTCTTGTGGAAGCTATTTTCTGAAATAAGTTTCCGCCTTGGCTTTCGTCAACTAAACTTATTAATCCATAACCTATTTCTATTTCAATAGGGTCAACCTGAAGATACTGCTCCACTTTTTCTTCAGTCGGTTCAGGTTCGGGTTCAACTTCGGAAGCGGCATTTTGTTCTTCCTTTTTTCTTTTACTTGTAAAATAAGTTCCGGCAGATAACATAATACCGAGAATGCTAAATGGAATTGTCGGCATACCGGGAACAAACGCAAAAAGAAAAACAACACCGCCTACAGTACCAAGAACTCTAGGGTTAGCAAAAAGCTGAGTTTTCAATTGCTTATCGAGAGCGGTTCCGGAAGCACTTCTAGTTACAACCAAACCGGCAGCGGTAGCAATAAGCAGTGCGGGAATTTGAGAAACCAAACCGTCGCCAATAGTTAAAATAGTATAATTTTTTAGCGCGTCTTGAATGGATAATCCCCGCTGCGCCACACCTATAATAAACCCGCCGAGAATATTAATACCATTAATTAATAAACCGGCAATCGCGTCACCTTTAACAAATTTACTCGCTCCGTCCATTGCACCGTAAAATTCAGCCTCGCGACTAATATTTTCTCTTCTTGCTCTTGCTTCGGCTTCGGTAATTAATCCGGTATTTAAATCCGCGTCTATTGCCATTTGTTTACCGGGCATTGCGTCTAAGGTAAATCTTGCGGCAACTTCAGAAATTCTTCCTGAACCTTTTACAATTACAATAAACTGAATAATAACAAGGATAATGAATACTATAAAGCCAACTACATAATTTCCGCCGACAACAAAAGAACCGAATGATTCAATAACCTTTCCGGCGTAACCGTTAATTAAAATTAATCGGGTAGAACTTATATTTAATGCTAAACGAAATAATGTAAGCACAAGCAGAAGCCCGGGGAATACAGAAATATCGAGCGGTGATTTTATATAAAGAGCAACTATTAAAATTAAAATTGCAAAAGTAACATTTATGGCAAGGAAAAAATCCAGAAACCCCGGCGGCAATGGTATAAGCATTAACCCCAGCATAAATATTAAACCGAACGCTAAAATTATATCGCTATTTTTTCCGAAGTTTTTCAAAAAATTAAACTATACTTTTTTTCTTTTTGGAATTTTTCAATTGGAATACATAAGCCAGAATTTGCGCAACAGCTTTAAATAAAGCGGCGGGAATTTGATCTCCTACATTGCAGCTTTTATAAAGCGCCCGTGCAAGTTCTCTATCCTCATGCATAGGGATGTTATTTTCTGCCGCGACGGCTTTTATCTTCTGCGCAACAGCGTCCATACCTTTAGCTAATATCATCGGAGCCGCATCTTTATTCATATCATATTTAAGAGCAATTGCAAAATGAGTAGGGTTTGTTATAACAACATCAGCCTTCGGTACATCCTGCATCATTCTATTTTTTGATGCGGCAAATTGCGCTTTTTTAATTCTAGCCTTTAACTGAGGATCACCCTCACTCTGTTTATTTTCTTCTTTTACCTCTTGTTTAGTCATCATCATTTCCTGCTTAAACTTGTATTTTTGGAATATGAAATCTAAACCCGCCAGTATGGCATAAAGCAGGGCAATTTTCCATAATAAAGTATAAGCCGCATCAATCATAAATTTGAGGATTTCTGAAATAGTAAATTCGACTAGAGCAGTTGAATCCTGCACAAAATCTTTAAGAACGATGTACGCGAATAGTCCGATAATAACAAGCTTAAGAAGAGATTTTGCAACCTCTACTAAAGAACGGGAAGAGAAGAAAATATTTTTAATTCCATTTAAAGGATTAAGTTTACTAAATTTGGGTTGTAAAGCTTTCCCGCTAATTTTAAATCCTACTTGAGAAATACTAGCGGCCAGCGCTATTACTACTAAGCCAATAAAGATGGGGCCTAAGGTAATCAGATAAAAAGTAAATCCTTCTGTAGCATAAATTTCAAAATTAGCACGAGTAATATTTAAAACATCTAAAGAACCAAATATTTGCTTTGTAAAATTTGATATTTGACTGCCCAAAAAACTTTGCGTCATGTATACAAGCAGTAAACCCGAAGTAAAAATAGCAAAAGAATTTATTTCCACGCTTCGGGCAACTTGTCCTTCTTCTCTGCCTTCGGTTAATTTCTTCGACGAAGGCTGCTCGGTTTTTTCTTGTCCGTCTTTTTCCGCCATTGTTTTATGAGCCCATCGCTTTAATTAAAACAAAAAGATTATTCTCATAAATTTTTAATAAATCCTTTATTACATAAACATAAATAGGAATAATTAATGAGAGCATGATAAATCCTAAACCTAACTGCAAAGGCTGCGCTACAAAAAAAACCTGCATCTGCGGAATTACTCTTGAAATTATTCCTTCCGCGATATGAACTAAGAAAAAAGATACCATAATAGGTGAGGCAATTTTTACCGCAATAACAAAAACGGATGCCGAATACTTTATAAGTAAATCAAACATTGAATGATTTATGGTAAATTTACCCAGAGGAATTACAGTAAAAGAATAAGCAAGACCTCTAATAACATAATGATGTCCGTTTATCAAAAAGAAGACCATTATTGCGGCAAGATAAATAAGCTCACCTATAACATTATTTTGAGTATCTTCCAACGGATTAAAAAATTCGGCCATTGAAAGACCTATATCAAAACCAATTAAAGTTCCGGCATAAGAAATTCCGTAAAAAACAAAATTGAGCATAAAACCGATAATTAATCCGGTTATAATTTCTTTAGCCGCAGTAGCGCTTAAACTCCATAAAGTAATTTCAAAATTTACTGCAGGATGTTTAAGGGTTAAAAAAATTATATACGCAACTACCAGAGATAAAAATAATTTAGAGATTGTCGGTATTGCTTTATGCCCGTAAATGGGGGACGCAATTAAAGCCGCAACAATTCTAAGCATTATCAGAAAAACAGCTACAAAATCGGCAACAAGAATATTCATTTAATAACAGTAGTAAACATGGTTAAAAATTTCATCGTAATAGAAATCATTTTATCCATCATCCAGGGAAGGAGAAAAATAATTGCCAGCCCGGTTACAATAATTTTAGGAACGAATGTTAGAGTCATTTCCTGAATTGAGGTTGCCGCTTGAAAAATTGAAATTATAATTCCAATTATCAGTGAAACACCTAAAATCGGCATTAAGATTAAAAACACTGTATAAAAGGCTTCTCTTAAAATCTGTATAATTAAATCTTCGGTCATTTATGAAAAACTCCTTACTACTGAACCGACAATTAAATTCCATCCGTCAACAAGTATGAATAATAATATTTTAAAAGGGAGCGAAACAAGCATAGGCGGAAGCATCATCATTCCCATTGACATGAGAATACTGGAAATAATCATATCTATCATTAAGAAAGGAATGAATAAAAAGAATCCTATAATAAAACCGGCCCTTAATTCACTTAATGCAAAAGCAGGTATAACAATATAAGTAGGAAGATCTTTTCTTGTTTCCGGCTGTTTCATATTTGCCAGACCAATAAAAAGTGCCAAATCTTCATCACGTACATTTCTGAACATAAATTCTCTAATTGGTTCTATACCTTTATCATAAGCTTCTTGAACCGAAATTTTTCCATCCATTAAAGGTTTTAAAGCCCCATTATTAACTTGATTCCAAGTGGGAGCCATAACAAAAAAGGTAATAAAAAGAGCAATACCGGCTAATAGCTGTCCCGGCGGCATTTGCTGTGTTCCCAGAGCGCTTTTTAAAAAATGAAAAACAATAATAATCCGTAAATAAGAAGTTGTCATTATCATTAATGAAGGAGCGAGCGAAAGTACCGTCATTAATAAAAGAACTTGAAGTGTAACGGAAACATCCTTCGGGCTATCAGCGGTACCTATATCAATACCAATTTTGGGAAGCGGAATGGAAGGACCCTGCTGCGCGAAGGAAGAATTAAAACAACCGAAAAGAACTACGAAAAGTAGACAGGCAAAAACTATCTTTCTCATTTCATCCCAAGATTTTTTCTTAACAATCCTATAAAATTATCTTTATCAACTTCCGCATTTATTTGTCTGCCTATATCTTCCGGTACATGGTCTAGTTCTTTCAGCAGGTTAACCGAATGTTCACTTACTCCTAGAACTAAAACTTTATCTTCAATTTTTACTAAGGAAATATATTTTTTAGGTAGAATCATTTGAGTGCTTAGCACTTTAATATTACCGGATTTTTTGCCGTTAAATGAAAAGCTGTATTTTTTTACGGCCCATAAAACAGCGTAAAGTAAACCCAAAATGAAAATTAAAGGAACAATAGCTTTTACAACGGTCAATAAAGTCATTAAAGTCCCTTTAATCGATTATTAGGTGCATCAACTAAATTTGTAATTCTGATACCGAAATGTTTATCGATAACTACCACTTCGCCTTCGGCTATTTTTTTATTATTTACAAAAATATCAACGGGTTCACTGGCAAGTTTTTCAAGTTCAATTACATAACCTCTTTCCAGTTCCAGTATATCTTTAATCTGCATTTGAGTTCTGCCGAGTTCTATATAAACATTTAACTGGAGATCCTTGAGAAGATTTAATTTATCCTCGGCTTCCGAAATTTTGACACTGCTTTCATCAAATTCTTCAAAATCGGCAACTCCACCCATTACTTTGGATTTTAGTTCCGATCTTCCGCCCGAAAAATTTCCTTCTTCCTGCATTTTCTTTTTTTCTTCCTTTACCTGTTTTTGTTGATTTATATTTTCATCCATAAAAAACCTATTCCTGTTTATCGTCGTTAGATATTTTCCCGGTTATTTTTATTGCCTTATGATTATTTACAATGCCGGCACGGCCGTAAAATATTACCTTATTTCCAACTTTAACTTTATGCTCATCGCTTATTTTATTATCCAATTTTATTATATCACCTTTTTCAAGCTCAATTAATTCTTTCATAGAAATTTTTGATGTACCGAATTCAACTGAAATAGGCATAAAAGTTTTATAAAGATGATTTGTAATAATTTCTGTTGCGGTTGTTCCGTTATACTTTACCGGTCTTATTGAAGATAATTTCTGTGAAGAAAGTCTGGGCAGAATTGTATCGAAAGCAAAGGTTGCAAAACATAAATTCATCTGGTAAGACTGTTCCCCGATTAATACTTCAAAAGAAATAAGGAGTACGGATTCATTTTGTGAAGTTATTTGAGCGAAATCTATATCAGGTTCAAATCGTTCAACTTCAAATTCAAGATTATCTATTGTCTGCCATGATTTTTTAAGATCCAGCATTACCTTATCTACAACTACATTAATAACTTTCTGCTCTATTGGAGTAATAACTTTTGATTGTTTTGTACCGTTTCCGTTTCCGCCTAATAACCTATCAACTAAGGAAAGAGCAAAATCGGGATTAAGTTCTAGTATTCCTCTTATATCAGTATTCTTAATATCAAAAGTATAAAGGCAAGCAGGGTTTGAAACTGAAAGAACATATTCCGAATAATAAATTTGATCTACAGAAGTAACAGAAATAGTAACTATTGTCTGCAGTTTAGAAACTAAATAAGATCCCAAACTTTCGGCAAAATTTTCATGGATGCTTCTTAAAATTCTCAGCTGATTTTTTGAAATACGATTCGGCAGCCGAAAATCAAACGGAACAGTTTCTTTTTCTGTGCTTATACTTGGAAAATCGTCAGCAATATTGCCGCTCTGTGCTTTACTTAAAAGTAAATCGAGTTCTTCCTGTGATAAATCTTCTGCCATATTTATTGAATAATATATTTGCTGAAATAAATATTATTTACTTTTACTTCGGGTAACTTTAACTTCATTTTTTTTGCAATTTCTATTCGAAGAGAATCTTTATAGGAATAATTCATCAACTGATTAATATTTTTACTTGAAAGAATTGAAATTATTAAATCTTTAACAAGAACTTCTTTTTCTTTCATTTCCTGCTTACTTTCTTCAGCGGATAAATCAAATCCAACCGAGGAAAGAAGTAATCTTTTTCCGTCGGTTCCCGCAGGATTAACAATTACATCTTCAACCGTATAAATATATTTTCCTAAATCTGTTTTTACCGGGACTACTTTTTCTTTCGCCTTTTCAGTTTTTTTGTCGGCAGTATGCGCATCAATTTTGCTTAAAAGAACATTAGCGGTTACAAAATAAACCACTAAAAGCTGGATTATAAACAATGGCAAACCGAACAAAAATATTTTCGGGTTTATTCCGGATTTTTTCTCAGTCAGTTCTTCATCTGCCATAATTTTTTAGACCTTAATTTTTGCTATAATTTTGTATGATTACTTCAATAGATATGCCATGTAATTATTAAGAGTTTTGGAAAGAATATTTAATGATGACGATGTTTATTTTTGGCTATTATTATACATCTGGTTGAATTGAATCAAAAATATGGAGAGCGAAAGAAGTGATTTTAAAGGAAAAGCAGCAGGATCTATTCACCCGCTGCTTTTTTTAAGAAAAGAAATTTATCTATTATCGGATAAGATTATTTATTTCCTGAAGCATATTATCGGCGGTTGTAATAATTCTTGCGTTTGCCTGAAATCCTCTTTGTGAAATAATCATTTTAGTAAATTCTTGTGAAAGATCCACGTTTGACTGTTCAAGAACACCCGCCTGAACAGTTGTATTTGATTCTTCGCCGAACTCACTAATTTTAGGAGCTCCTGTATTTGCGAAAGCGGTAAACATATTTCCGCCTTCATTTATCAAACCATTTCTATTTTGAAACGTCGCCGTCATTATTTTCCCTAAAGTTTTTGAATTGCCGTTGGAGAATAAGCCGACAATATTTCCATATTGATCTATATTAATATTTGATAAAGATGCCGCCGCGGAACCATCCTGGCTTAACGCGGAGATTGCGGAGCTGGATGAAGTTTGTGTAATTCCGTCTAATCCTTTTCCCATATCAAGATCAACAACTAAAGGATCGGCACCGCCGGTTGGTACAAAAGTAAGTTGAGGATTGCTTGGTGCGATTCCGGTTGGATCTAAAGTTCCATCGGGATTAAATGAAAGAGTTCCGGTTGAAGTTGCGGTTTTTCCGTCTAAAGTACTTCCGCCGGGAACGCTTGCTGTCCAGGTCCAGTTACCGTCTGTAATTTTTGTAAATTTTAATGTTACTTGATGTGAATTTCCTAAAGAGTCAAAAACACTTACGGAACCGCTAACAATATTAGGTTCTCTATTTCCGTCGGCAGAAATACTTAATGTTGTGGTTGAATTTCCTAAGGTAATCGCGGTCGGATCAATAACAAAATTAATATCCGCGGAAGGACTTACTTTATTCGTAACACCGTCAAACGCCGCAATAGATGCCGCGTCCATTTTACCGTCACTTCCGAAAGTTACAGTAGGTAAGGTACCGGAATATAATTGAGCGTTGGTTGACGGATCCAAAATCTCCCAATCTAAAGAATATTCATTAGGAGTTCCGGTGGGGTTATAATTTACTTTTAACGTATTCTTATTACCATAAACATCATAAACTGTGGTGGTTACCGGTTCAGGAGTTCCGCTCGCGTTTATGGATCCTCTTAATACTACATTTTCAGAGGCTGTATTTTCGCTGCTGCTTTTTAAGTTTCCGCCCCATTTAATAAGACTAGTAGCAACCGCGGGCAACTTTAAGTTTGTATCTATTTTAATATCTTCAAGATTATTTCCCGGAGGAATAACACCGTCTTTACTCGCGAGTTTACCCTGAACTACAGCACCGTTTTGTGTGCTTACTAAATTTCCGTTTGCATCAAATTGAAATGCGCCTGCTCTTGAATAATAATTCTGTCCGTTACTCTTCAAAATAAATAAACCGGGTCCTTGTAAAGCTAAATCAGTAGAAATTCCTGTTCTTTCAAATGTCCCTTGATTCCAGTTTCTATCAATTGAGTTGATCTGCATTCCAAGTCCGATTTGCATTGTATTAGTACCGCCGGAAGTTTCTGTAGGGTTTGTACCGGATTTGAAAAATTGACTGAAAGTATCACTGAAAGTAACACGCGAGCTTTTATAACCGATTGTATTAACATTAGCAATATTATCGCCGATTACGTCCATCATTGATTGGTGATTTCGTAAGCCTGAAACGCCTGAGAAAAGAGATGTAAGAAGTGCCATAATTAACCTCCTAAGGTAATTTTTTTTTTGAGATGACCCGGCGTCAGTCAGTCGGCCGGATCCGGAACGTCCTCAAAAGGTCCCGCTCCGTAAGTTGATTATTTAATTTTTGAAAATTAAGTAAAAACTACACTGTCAATATTTGTGAAAATATTTTCACCCTGATCTCCAACCGGCATTGCGGTAACAACTGTTCGGTTGGGAATGTTTACAATAAAAGCTGTATTATCCATCATTACTAATGAATCTTTTGCTCCTTTTAATTCAGCTTTTTCTACTGCTGTTTGAATTTTATTGAGTTCAGTTTCATTAAGATGGATATTCCTCGATTCCAATCTTTTCACGGCATGATTCGAAAATTTTACTTTTTCGAGCTCTTGATGAAAAATGGAATCAAAACTTCCCGGTAGATTCGCAGTCTTTTTCGATATAACTTCAGGCTGCTGAACTATGGGAACAAAAGGAACTTTTATTCCATTTATTTCCGCCATTTAATTCCCGTCACTTTGTGATGAATTAAGAATTTCCAATATGTCAGAAGGTTCATATTCAACATTATCCACAAGTAATTTCGTGCCGGATTCAGTAAATCTTACTCCATCAATTGATCCAATCTGATATTGATCCAGTGTAATAGGATCACCGGCAGAATTTGAGGCGACTACTTCGAATGTATAATCACCTTTGACAACATTGTTACCATCATTATCGGTAAAATCCCAAGAAAGTTTATGCTCTCCCGTAGAATTTTCTGCGTCTTCATAAGATTTTACTAACGCGCCGCTTTTATCGTAGATATTTACTTTTACCGACGCGGCATCTGAGGGAAGATTATATCCTATTGTTATATTCTGCTGATCGGAATAGGGAATTTTATTTCCTAAAAGTTTTACATCTTTTCCGATTAAAGTTGTTGTAAGAGTATTATTTATAGACTGAGTTAAAAAATAATTCGCGTCTATACTTTTATTTACCGAATCATTTAAATTTGTTAGCTGCTCTAATGAGCTAAACTGAGCCAGTTGAGCCGCATATTGCGATCCGTCCATCGGATTTAGAGGATCTTGATTTTTAAGCTGAGTAATCATCAGCTTCATAAAATCATCTTTTCCCATAATGTTGGGCGTACTAGTATTTGCTGCTGTTTGTGTACTTGAGGCGGTACTGGATATATTGTCTACCATAAAATCTCCTATGCTAAATAATCATAAGTATTATAACCGTAATTCTTCGGAACAGCAGATGAAATTATTTCTTTTACCGCTTCTTCTTTTCCGGGAATATTGAATTTCTTTTTCGTACTAAATTGTTTGAATGTTTTTTGATCTGAATTTGAGAGGGAAATATTTATTGAAGTTAGATTTATTCCTGTTTGAACCAACGACTGTTTTAAATGATCAAGATTATTCTGCATTATCTGTTTTACAGAATCGTTTTCAACCTCAATATGAGCGTGCATTGTTTTATCTACAGCATCAAGAATAACTTTTACTTTACCTAAATTTTCGGGAGTTATTTTTAATGTAATGCTACTCTTTTCTCCTTTTGAAATAAAATGAGAAACTTCTTTTATCAGTTCATCTACTTTTACTTTTTTAATCGGAACCTGCTCTTTTGTTGTCTTAAATAATGTAGAATTAGATGGCGCTGTTTTATTTATGGCTCCCAAAGAAGATGCAGCTTCATTTTGATTTTTATCTGCTTTTAAATTGTCTTCCGTCCCGGTTGCTTTTATTTCATTTTTAACAGCGGACTTTGCATCTACCGCAATTCCTGCCTTACTATTTGGTGTGTTTTCTTTAGAATGTTCATTTAAATTGGATGAAGGGCTGTTTTTATTTTCATTTATTTTTATTGTTTCATCGCTTTTTACTGCTTCAGGTTTTATTCCTGATTTAACTTCCTTTACTTCATCTTTTCTAGTTTCATCTGTGGCTGTTAATTTTTGAATTTCGGATGGGAAAATAATTTTATTAGCTTCAATATCAACTTTATTTTGAGGAGCGATTGCTATACCGGCAGAATTTTTTATTTCCGCCGATCTGCTTAATAAGGTTTTTAATGAAGTAACTTCAAGTGAATTTTTAAAAATATTTTTATCTTCTGCAGCAGCGGCGGTTTCTATTTTATTTTCAACTTTTACTTCATCACCGGTAATTTTTGTGAGCTTAATGCTGTAAAGATTTTTTTTACCGCTATCTGTTTTTGTCTCCGGCAATTTTATTTTTTGCATCTCACCGGCAGTGATTTTTTGATTATTCGCGGAGAAGATATTTTGTTTTGAAGTTTTTTGATTTACTTCTTTTATCTCTCCGATATAATTTTCTTTCCCGTTATCCGCGCTGTCATTAATAATTTCAATTTTAGAATTAATCGCGTCACGCTCTTTTTCAATAGGCTGAACTTTAACTTCATCAGCATTTTCAGCAGGAATAGAATTTTTAATCCCGGTTTCAATTCCCGCACCTTCTGCAGTTGCTTCGGAAATATTTTTTGATGAAGCGGTTTTTACCGCTAAATGAAGATTTTCAGCCGGTGCCGATTTCACTTCATCTTTATTATTCAATGTAGAACTCTTTTCTATCAATTCACCGGGGGTTGCCGAAGTCGTAATTTCGTTTGAAGATTCGTTTGATAAGAAACCTATTTCAATTTTTTCTTTTCGCTGTATTTCCGATCGTTCAGTTTTAATTTCTTTATGATTAAGAATTTCAGAATTTGTGTTTTTTGCTGTAAAAACTTTCTCAAAAATTTTTACGGGGGCTTCAGTTTTTTTATCCTTTATTTTTGTAGCTGTTTGTAATGTTTCGGTAACCTCTTTAATGGGCGCACCTACTTTTTTTACATCTTCTTTTTCTCCTATTTCAGAAACTACTTTTCGATGGTTAACTGTTTCTACCAAGGGATTTTTTACGGCCGTTTCTGTTTTTTCTTTCGCGGTTTTTTTTGTCAGCGGCGTAAATAATAATTCGTCATCTTTTATTTTTTTTTCAACTTCGACCGGCGATACTATTTCTTCATCCGTTAAATTACTTGCCGTAGCTTTTGTGCTAAATATTTTATCCTCTGAGATATGTATTTTTTTTGCTTCACCAACCATCTTAGTTGAGGGAATTGAATCTTCTTTTTGTAATTTTTTAGTCGAGATATTTTTTGTTTCCGACGGAATTGCTGCTTCTATTTTTATCTCTTCATTTAACAGCTCGGTTTTACCTTTATGGCTGTTAACCGATGTGCCCTTTTCTTCTGCGTATTTAATTCCGTTTATTTTTTCTTCATCATTTAATTTTGGTTTTTGTCCAAGCGGATTTTCAAATGCGGTAACAGCGCCTAATAGCGGCTGATTCGGTTCTGAATTTTTATCTTCTTTTTGAATTTTATTTATTTTGATTTCTATTTTTTCATCACCGAGATTGATATATAAAGCCGCTTCGGGTGATACAGTTAATGCGTCAATAATTTTTTCAGAAACCGGATCGGCTGAGTTAATTTCATTTCCGTCTTTATCCTTACATTCTATTTTACCGTCAGTTAAAATTTCTAGTTTTTCAATAATAGACTTCAGCTCATCTTCATTTAAATTTATTTCCGGTAAAATATTTTTCTCTTCGGTTTTAATTTCTGAAGTTCCGGCTGCTAAAAGTGAAAGAATATTTCCCGGGGCGGAATCCGTGAGTTTTAATTTTTCGTTTTGCCCTTCGGAAGAAACTTTAATTATATCCGAAAAAAGATATGACGTATTGTTCAGCCTTGCCTGCTTCGGCAAAACCGCCGCTTCATTAGTAGGTGTTTGTATGAAAAGAGGATTAAAAAACATTATCTGACTCTTGTTATTCTATTTGCTGTTTCCGGGTTTAATTCTGCCAATATTTCTGCCGCTTTTTTCTTCTTCATCGCGTACAGTATATCTCTTGCAGTATTATCGGAATAATTCTGAATAATTTTAGCGGCTTTTCTAGAATCCATTGATTCATATAAACCTGCGGTAGTTTTGGCCCATCTTAAATATGTGCTGTCTTCGTCTTGTACCGGGTGAGTAGCAGCGGAATCCTTGTTTTCATAAACACTTACTCTGGATTTTATTTTGCTTATTTCTACATTTAACGCTTTTAAACTGTCCATAATTAGGGAATCATTAACGGCAGTGTTTTTAATAGTATCTTTTTGTGGTAATGCGGATTTCAGTGTATCCAGAAGTTCAGATTTTATTTTGTCTGCTATTGAATTTTTTATTTCTTCAATATTTACCGGGTCCGAAATATCCGCATTATAATTAATTTGTACTTCTGATATTTCATCAACCGGTGTAAAATCAAATTTAAATATGTTTTGATATTGGGAATTAAGAAAAATTATTGCCGCTGTTATCAAAATAAACGCGGCAGTAAATGTTAATGTGTATATAATTTTTTCTTTCACTTTTTCACTCTCACAAAATTCTGTGTTGCTAATTCATCCATAAAAACCATTTCAGATTTATTTTGTTCGAGAAGATAACTCTCGTAATGTTTTTCTTTAAGCGAATTAAATATCTTATGTTCTTGCGTTTTTTTAACCAGCTCTTTATGTTTTTTATCTTTCTGTACCGATAACTCTTTTATTTTAAATTCCAGTTTTTCGATTTCTTTTTGTGTAAAATTTTCGAAATTCTGAAGCGATTGAAGATCGGCCGCCCTAATTTTTAAACCGATATTTCTTCTTTCATTCTCGTAATTTTCTTTTAATTTTCTTTGTTCATTTCTGCAATTTTCAATTTGATGCTCTATTAAAGCAACTTCTTTTTGAGCTTTCTTTTCAAGTATTTCTTTAATTTTTCTGATTGATTCAAATTTATATTTAAATGACATTTACGCGGCCGGAGAATCGATTATTTTATTTAAAATTTCTATAGTTTGATTGTAAACAGCCTTTTCTCTCATATCTTGTTTTATAAAAGATCTTAAATATGAAATTTTGGCAAGCGCTTGATCAATTAATGGATTACTGCCTTTAACATAAGCCCCAATATTTATTAAATCCTCCGCTTCTCTATAAGTAGCCAGAATTTCATTAAAAGTTATTGATCTTTTTCTGTGACTATCCGGAATTATATCACTCATTACTCTGCTTACACTTTGAAGCGGATCGACAGCGGGATATTGTCCTTTATTCGCAAGTTTTCTTGAAAGCACTATGTGCCCGTCCAAAATTGATCTTACTGCATCGGCAATCGGTTCTGTCATATCATCGCCGTCAACCAGGACAGTATAAAAGCCTGTAATAGAACCGATATCCGTTGTTCCGGCTCTTTCAAGAAGTTTCGGTAAAATAGCAAATACTGAAGGCGTATAACCTTTTGTTGTAGGCGGCTCACCTATAGTTAAACCGATTTCCCGCTGTGCCATCGCAAAACGCGTTACTGAGTCCATCATCAGTACAACATCTTTACCTTGATCGCGAAAATATTCCGCTATAGTTGTACCGATAAAAGCGCCTTTCATTCTTATTAGAGCTGATTTATCGCTGGTTGCGACAACCACTACCGATTTTTTTAATCCTTCTTCACCTAAATCTTTTTCAATAAATTCTCTCACTTCTCTGCCGCGTTCGCCTATTAGAGTAATTACATTTATATCTGCGCTGGTATTGCGGGCAATCATACCCATTGTTACACTTTTACCCACACCGCTTCCGGCGAAAATTCCTACTCTCTGTCCTTTGCCTATTGTCAATAATCCGTCAATTACTCTAACTCCGGTTTGCAACGGAGTATCAATTCTTTTTCTCTGCAGCGGATTCGGCGGCTCTCTATAAACATTAAAATTCGCTACAGATTTTATTTCACCTTTACCGTCAATCGGATTTCCCAGACCATCGATAACTCGTCCCAATAAACCGGGCCCTACAGGAATAGAAAAACTTTTTCCGCAGGCTATTATTTCGCACGCAGGGGAAATATTATGAACTTCGCCTAATGCAATTGAAAGAACCTTTCCTTCTTTAAATCCGACTACTTCCGATTTACAAACTTCTTTTCCGTAATTATCAACAATTACGCAGACTTCGCCGAGAGAAACATTAGGGCCGTTAGATATAATTACTAAACCTATAACATCGGTAACTTTTCCGTTTACTTTTATCAGCTCAGTATTATTAATTATATTTTTGAATTTTTCTAAGTATTTTTCTGCGGTTATCATCGGTTAGTGCGCGGTATTTGATTGTTCGAGTACTTTTCTTAATTCATTAAGTTGATTTGATATTCTCGCGTCTATATTTCCGATTTCAGTTTCTACAATACAACCGCCTTTATTGATTCGCGGGTCTTCTTCAAAAATTAATTTTGAAATAGATTCATCGGCTATTTTTTCTTTACCGCCGTTTATTAATTGATGATCAGAGGGATTTAATTTTACATGTACATGATTGGCGCCCAAAACTTTTCTTAATGATTTTTTTAATACATCGATTATAATTGTGTCTTTACTTAATTCTCGTTGAATAATTTTCTCCGAAATTAAGAATGCCAATTCAAGTACAATTTTATCAAAATCATTTTCATAAGAAGCAACATTATTATTTAAATTCAGAATAAGCTGATTGAGTTCATTCTTTTTTACTTCGAGGTCATTATTAAATTTGTGTTCCAATTCTTCTTTTGCTTCTTTATATCCTTCACCGTAGCCTTGATCAAAATAATATTGAAACTGTGTCTGCAGGTAATCCTTTTCCTGTTCGATTTCCGCTTTAGCATCAACTTCAAGAATGCTTTTTACTTTTACGTTTAGCTTTTTTGATTTTACATTTAGTTTTAAAACATCAGACATAAATTTTTTACTAAGTGTTCCTATATTTAGAGTTCGGGAAAGTCAAAATTATCGTGAATAAAGCTCATCCTCATGCAGCCAGGCATTTATAAGTTTCGCCGCATCCATCGGATTTTTAGAAACATAATTCATTATTTTTTCTTGCTCATTTTGTTTTCTTATCGCTTCATCCGTAATTTCATCTTCTAGATCGCCAACCGGCAAATATTGTTTTTTCCGGCCCTGCTGTACGGCAGCCTGCTGAGGAATATTAATGGCCGCATTTGAACCTGTAATTGCTTCTAATTGCGGGGCCGAATCATTAGAATATGTCCCGATTACGATGCGTTCATTTTTCAGTTTATTCATCAATCCTTTTAATACAAATATTGACGCTATAATCGCGACAATGATTAATAAAATATTTGTGTATTGATCAATGTTATCTAAAAATGAAGGTTCCTGCACTTTAATATCATCAAACTGTTTTGTTTCAAACGGAATATTTACAATAGAAAAAACATCATTTCTGGTTGGATTTATTCCGACTGCGTTTTTAATTATTTCTTCAAGTTTTTTAAGCTGTTCTTGTGAACGCGGCTCATAAACTATTTCGGTTTTATCGTCTTTTTTAACTTCCTTGGCAACATCATTAACCACAGCGGCAACAGTTAATCTTTTTATGTTTCCGGTTCCTTCTATAACTTTTTGAATTGTTTTACTTATTTCATAATTAACTGTGCTGTTCTGGCTGGATTGTGATGATGAATCACTTAAATTTTTTCC
Source organism: uncultured Bacteroidota bacterium (assembly GCA_963798775.1). GTDB lineage: Bacteria > Bacteroidota > Ignavibacteria > Ignavibacteriales > Ignavibacteriaceae > CAWCUK01. The sequence continues at coordinate 1,550,619 of CAWCUK010000001.1, read as the reverse complement.
GCCATTTTCTGTTTTTACCGTCTGTTCGCTGATAGCTACTTGTGAATCAGGATCATAAGATTCCATCGTTTTTTCAACTTGATCAAAATTGAGATCCACATTTACCTGTACCATTGCATTGCCGTAACCAAGCACATTATCCATAATACTTTGTGCTTTTAATGCCAAATAATTTTCAATAGATTGTTTTATTTCATATTGTTTTGTACTTGAAACGGCAAATGGATTCTGATCAATTTCCTTAGAAAGCAGCCTTCCTTTTGTATCCAGAAGAGTAACTCTGTCAGGTGTAAGTCCTTCAACACTGCTGGCCACAAGGTTTAAAATTGCGTTAACGTTACTTTTTGACATGCCGTTACTGTTATTTAATTTCAATACAACAGAGGCAGTAGGTTTTTTTTCTTCATCTTTAAATATTGATTTTGTGGGAATTACAATTTGAACTCTTGCGCCTTCCACTCCTTCCTGCTGCATAATAGTTCTTGCAAGCTCTCCTTCCAGTGCCCGTTTATAATTTAGCTTCTGCATAAATTCCGACATTCCCATGGTATTCTTGTCGAAAATTTCATAACCCATAATTCCGGAACTGGGAATTCCTTTACCGGCAAGCGACAACCGGGTTTCATAAACTTTATCTTTCTCTACTTCAACAGTGGTTCCGTTTCCTTCAATTTTATACGGAATTTTCTGTGAACTGAGAAAATCCACTACTTTAGAGGCATCTTCTTGAGAAAGATTTGAATATAAAGGCGCATAACTCGGCTCATTTAAAAAAATGAATAAAGCCGCGAATAACAATATTGATATTGCGGCCGTTCCTCCGATTACAATTTTCTGCTGAAGAGAAAACTTCTTAAATATGTTTAGTAATTCATTCATATTGTTTCAGAATTATTACTGCATTCTTGTTAATTCTTTATACATATCCACTGCTTTATTACGTATTTCCATAAGTAAATCCATACTGGTTTTTGCTTTTTCGCCGGCAATCATTACTTCGTGAAGTTCAACATTTCCGCCGTTCACAAAATCTTGCGTAATTTCATCGGCTTGCAACTGGGTTTGATTTACTGTGCCTATAAAATCCCCCAATACATTACTGAATTCGCCGGGTTTTGCTTTTTTTGTTTCTTCATTTTGAAGCGGATTAGGCATCATTCCTTTTAACGCATCAATTTTCATTTATTAACCTCTCTTATCGAATAATGAACCGACTGTAACACCGGACATTTTTCCCGATTTATGATAGAAATGGTAATCCATTACTTCTTCTTTTTTTTCGGGATAAAGATTTGCAAAAAATTCTTTTTCACTCTTTGTAATATTTTCGGCTTTCGGTTTTTCAATACCGCTGTTTTTTACCGGCCGGTTTACATTTTGTACGGATTGCGGTGAATAGTTTCCTATTGAGTTCATAGATATTTTCATTTACTATATCTCCAGAGAATCTTTTGCTATTTGTTTTGATGAATTGAACGCGGTTAAATTTGCTTCATAGCTTCTTGAAGCCGCAATCATATCAACCATTTCAGTAACAATATTAACATTCGACATTTCAACGTAACCTTCCGAATTGGCATCCGGATGATCAGGCATATAAACTATTTCTCCGGAACGTTTATCCTGAAGTTCTTCAAATTTAATATCCGGGCCGGAAATATTATCAACCGGACGCGTCGGATCCTGCGCAGCAAAATGTCCGGTTTCTGTTGTATTTAATTTTAATGTTGATTGCGAAGCGCTTAAAGACGAACCAAAACTATTCGGCGCCGCTTTAACATCTAAATATTTTCTTTGATATGGTTTCCCGTCCTCAGAACGTACAGCATCGGCATTCGCAATATTTTCAGCAATTAAATTCATTTTTTTTCTTTGAATGCTTAAACCTTTTGCACTAATGTTAAAGCCGGGAAAATTTCCGCCTATTTTCATTAACTGCCTCCTCCGCCTTTTATAATACTTTGCATATTTTTGAAGTAGTCCGTCAACTGTCTGCTAGCAAATTTGAAACGGATTGTATTTTCAGCCAAATCAGACATTTCCTTATCGATATCAACATTATTAATGCCGGAAGTAAGTTCTCCCGATTTATCAACATCTATTTCTAAATTATTTTTTGAATACATATTTCCGTTTACGTCATCGAAAACATTTTTAAATGTAACATCTTCGCGTTTATAATCTTCCGTGCCCACATTTGCAATGTTTTTACTTATCGCTTTATTTTTAACGGAGCAATAGCTAATAAAATTTTCTAGAAGTTTTACATTAGTTGTAGGCATTTTACCTTCCTAACTTTTGATTTAACTTTTTCTACTGTTCTGAATAATCAAGAATTATAGATTTAGTTTGTCCGCAAGAACAGACAAATTTTATTTCCTGTATTGAATCATTTGCGTCTTTTTTAAGAATAACTTTTACACCGTCATGGCTGTCTTCATCTACACTTATTTTTGTTCTTCCGTAAATTTCCGCGTTTTCGGCTTTAATAATATTTCCTTCAGCCTTACTGCTGTAATGGGAAAATTCTCTAAAAATCGGTTCTTCAAAATTTTCTTCCATTGTTCCTTTTCGCAACTAATAATAAACGTATTTAGCAAAATGTTCTATTATATATTCAAAATCGGTGCCGTTTGAAAAGAAGTAAAATTTGTTGGAAATGAGGCAGGGAAAGATTTTTAAATGTGCACAATATTAACCAAGTGCAAAAGAATAACCATTTTTAATGATTAAGAAAATTTAACCTTTACTGTAATCGGCTCAATAATTTCATCGTAACCTTTCCAGGCTCTTAATGCCATTAAGGTAGTTTCGGTTATAAATGAATTTGATTCTAACAATTTCATTCCCGATTTAGTTTTAATATTTTCAAGTACAAGCATTCCGGCCCTTAATTCCCGCACAAAAAGTTTAGAAATTTGCGTTTTGGCTTCTTTATACGCAGATGCTTCATCAATTATTTTTTGAAGAAGTTCAACATCATATTTTTTAGGCTGACGCATCATCGATTTAAGAAGATCAACACCGTAAAAATTCGGCGTTCCATATTTATCCATATCCAGCAAAATTTTTAATAGCCGAGAACCCAACGGAATTTCCTCTTCGTTTATCAAAGAATCTTCAGGCTCTCCTTTTCCGTTATATTCTTTTTCCATAAAACGAATAATATTTGCAACACCTTCAAAACCGGGGATTTTTTCTAGATAATTTGCAGCAATTATATGATGATTTCGGCAGACGGAAAAACGGCGGACCGCGGAAAGTCCTTCTTTATTTAATGAAACTTGAACCCAAGGCGGCATTACCGCGAGTCCCAAATTAAATAATTCAAAAGCTCGCGCTATATCCCACTTTTCTTCATATGAAATATTTCTGAAGGAATTTAAGATAAGCGAGCCAAATGATTTTATCCGCTGAACCTGCTGAAAAGCATGAGGGTTGATGTAACTTAAAAGATCAGTTAACAGATGAATTGTTTCTACAATTGTTCCATCTAACAATTGAGATAATTGCGCGTTTTTTGTTTTTAACTCATTAAGAAGGAATTTATTTTCAGTTGAAAGATTATATTTATCAACTAAATCGTGTAGAAGATTTTTTAATTCTTCGTCTTTCCACGGCTTATTTATATAACGAATAATTTCGCCTCTGTTAATTGCTTCAACAGTTTCTGTATGATCGCTGAAACCGGTAACCAAAACTCTATTGGTTAACGGATGAATTTTTGCAACTTTTTCTAATATTTCGGTGCCGGAGCTAAAAGGCATTCTTTGATCGGAAAGAACCACGGCAAAAGGGCCTTGTTCTAATAATATTTTATCTATCTTTCCGGGATCATCAAGAGTGTAAATTTCTAAATTCTCTTTCCGCATTAAAGAATTAAATGATGAAAGCAGGCTTACTTCGTCATCTACATAAAGTATTTTTGTATTTTTTTTAAATTTGCTCATATTCTAAGTTTTAGTTTAAAATGCGGAAGCAATTCATCAATAGATTCATCATGTTCAAGTTCAACATCCGTGCCTTCAATTATACCCGCCAACTGAACAATTTTTATTGCGTCTTCATCGCAAGCATGAGAATGATGATTTACCACAGCGTAAATAACTTTTGCGGGAAAATTCCACAACTCAAGTAAAAGAGCGCCGAGTACGGCATGCGAATAAGAAAACACATGAATTTCAGCTTCGGCCGCGGGAATTTTTTTTCTCAATACTAACTCATTAAAGCGAACATATTTTTGCGGTTCCGCGTAAAGCCAAACCAAATAACCTATGTCAACCACCAGAGAGGTAATAAATATCAAATGCTTATCAACCGGTTTATCCCAATATGTCGCAATTTTTTTGGCAATAACGGCGCGGCGCATAGAACGCTCCCAAACTTCCTGTACTTTAACCGCGTTTGAAGTACTAATTAATTCGGTAAATTTTTTCAGCACGCCAAGCGAAAGTACAATTGCCTTTACTTGATCTATTCCAATTAAAATAATTGCGTCTTTAACTGAAGTAATATAGCGCTGGACTCCAAAACTAACAGAATTCGCGATTTGAAGAAGTTTTGTTACAATAAAAGGACGGCCTTCTATCTCCTTTACAATATCATTAATATTTATATCTTCGGCGGAAAGAATTTCCATCAATTTTGTATTTGTATTTGGCGGAGTGGGAAGCTGTGTAAATGAATTTAAATATTGAATAAGTTTTTTCTTTTCAAAATCTTTATAAAGATGAGTAAACTTATGTATTAAACTTTTGAATTCGTCATCGTCCCAAGGTTTCATTAAATAATGATGAGCAAAACCTTTTGCGAGAACAGAAAGTACAAGTTTTTTTCCTTCATAGCCGCTTAAAATTATTTTTATTGAAGCAGGATGAATTGCCATTGCTTTCTCGAGAAAAACTATTCCGCTCATTTCGGGCATGCGCATATCAACCACCATTAAATCCACTTCAATTTCTTCAAGAAATTTTAATGCTTCAACCGGCGAACTGAAATAGTATTTTTCGTAAGGTTCTTTTCTGAATAAACTTTTTATTGATGAAAGAATTGCCTCGTCATCATCTACAAAAAGAATAACGGGAATATGTTCATCGAGTACTTCTTGCGGCTGTGCGACGCCGTTTGTAAAATTATTTTCTATCATTTTGGGTAACAGTTACTAAATTGGCATACGAATAAAAAATGAAGTTCCTTTTCCGGGTTCACTGGTAACACTCAATTTTGCCGAATGTTTTTGAATTATCGTCATGCAAATCCAAAGTCCCAAACCTGTTCCTTTTCCAATTGGTTTTGTGGTATAAAAAGGATCAAAAATTTTCTTTTGAATTTCAGACGGAATCCCAATACCGGAATCGGAGATTTCTATTACTATATTTTTCTTTTCTACAAATGTTCTAATTTTTATTTCGCCTTTATATAAAATTGCGTCGGCTGCGTTTATAAGCAGATTAACAAAAACTTGTTTTATTTCTCCAACGTTACATTTTACTAAGGGAATTTTTCCATATTCTTTTACAACAGCAGCTTTATATTTTAAACCATTCCAAACCAGCATTAAAGTTTCATCTAAAGCTTCATTTAAATTAGCTTCAAGCATATCATTTTCGGAAACATGCGAAAAACCGCGCAGCTGCTGAACAATTTTTTTAATTCTATCAACACCGTTTTTGTTGTGCTGCATTAATGTGGAAAAATCATCCTTTATAAATTCCAGGTCAATTTGTTTTTCCAATTTTTTTAATTGAGAAGTTATTTTTTGATATTCGCCCCGTTCCTCAAGAGAATTTCCCAATTTTTTCCATTCGTGAAGAAGCTGGTTTACATCTTCAAAATACTCTTCAAATCTATTTAAATTACTGGAAACAAAAGCTAACGGATTATTTATTTCGTGAGCAATGCCCGCTGTTAATTGTCCTATTGATGCCATTTTTTCGGACTGTACCAATTGATTCTGCATTTTCTTCAAATAAGAGAAAGCCTGCTCAAGTTCAATATTCTGCTGCTTCAATTGGCTCTCGTATTTGTTTCTTTCAGCTTCGCGTGTTGTTTCCGATGTTATGTCTTCAATACTGCCTTCAAAATAAATTATTTTGTTCAATTTATCTTTTATAGCTCTTACTCTTCCCTTGGCATAAATTAATTCGCCGTTTTTCTTTTTTAATTTTAATCGAAGATCGGATAATTTTGTTTTCTCGGCAATTAATTGAATAAAATTTATATAGTCGTTTATTTCGGAATAAACTTCTTTTGCGATATCAACTTTTAATAATTCCTCTACCGAATTATAACCCAGCATTTCTACAAGCGCAGGATTTACACTTAAAAATTTGCCTTCCGGTGTTGATCTGAATAAACCTTCTAACGCGTTATCAAAAATTGATTTGTAATTTTCTTCCGATTTCTTAAGTGCCTCTTCCTGCTTTTTCCGTTCGGAAATATCATGAATAATTACTACATAATGATTTATATCGAAAATTTGATAACTGGAACATGTAATTTCACAATGGAATTCTTCGCCGTCTTTTTTAAATGCGACAAAATCCATTATTTTTCTTTCTTCATGGTTTTCATTCAGCAGAACAAATAACTCATTTATCTTTTGTTCTTTGTTCGCTTTCGGCCGCCCCAGCAGAGCATCAACCTCAAGGCCCATTAAATCATCTTTTTTATAACCGAACATTTTTTCTGTAGCCGGATTTGCATATTCTATGCGGTATTCTTCATTAACAGAAATAATCGCGTATTTTACAGCGTTGGCTAAAGTTTTAAAGGTAAGTTCAATTTCCCTGTAAAATCTTTCCACAAGTTTCGGCCTGGTTATATCTCTTATTATCCCCACTATGCCTTTTTCATCACCGTTTTTAACCGTTGTTAAAGAAAGTGATGTCTGCATAAAAAGCTGATTTTTTTTGTGGACAAACTCCCATTCATATAAAACCTTTTCTCCTTTTAAACAACGGAGATGCGAATTTTTATGCTGAGATGAAGAATTTTCACCGAATAAATGAAAAATAGATTCGCCTAAAAAAGAATTATTTTCCATATTTAATTGCGTAAATAAGCTGCCGTAAAAAGCAATTATTTTTCCGTCTAAATCGGTAACATATAAAGCGTCGTTTGAAGCATTTAAAATATTTCGCAAAGGGCTTTCATTATCTAATTCAATATCAGCAGAAAATACTCTTGTAAGTCTGCTTTCTGATTTGTAAGATTTATCATTATTTGTAAAATGGTTCATTAATGGTTCAATTTTCTTAATATATAAAATAGTTCCCCCGACTATTATCGTAACATTTTCCTTAAAGTTGAACGGGAAAAAGCTTATTTTAATATGCGCTATATCATTAAAAATTACATTTTACGGTTCCAAAGGTTTTTATAAGGATTAAAAAAGTTATTTTCGCTTTTTCATACTATACTTTTTAATAAAGATAAAATGAAGAAAAAGAGAATTTTAATTGTAGAAGATGAGCTTTTAATAGCATTAAATCTTAGAGATATTCTGGTACACCTAGGATATGACACGGTTTCAAAAATTCCTACCGGCGAAGAAGCTATTAATGTCGTTAAACATCATCATATAGATCTAATTCTTATGGATGTGAGACTTAAGGGCCAAATGGACGGTATTGAAACCGCTCAAGAAATAAATAAAATAAAAGATATTCCCGTCATTTACTTAACCGCGTTTTCAAATCCGGAAATTATTGAAAGAGCAAAAATTACGGAGCCTTACGGTTTTATTCTTAAACCTTTTGAACAAAAAGATATTGAGTATGCAATTCATATGGCTTTGTATAAACACGAAGTTGAGCTGAAGATAAAAGAAAATGAGAATTATTATTCTAAAATATTTTCCAGTATTGTTGAAGGTGTTATAGCAACGGATGAGAAGGGGAAAGTAAAATTTATAAATAATATTCTGGAAAAATTAATAGGGAAAACTAAAGAAGAAGTTTTAGGCAAAAGTCTTAATACAGCGGTAAAAATTAAGGAATTTAAGACGGATATTCATCTTAAAAAAAAATTAACCGAAGTTTTGGACAGCGGAGAAAAAATCTCATTCAACGAAAATATTACTTTGGTTACCGCCGATAAAAAAAATCTTCCTATTGAAGCAAATCTAACATCTTTAAAGGACGAAAACGGAAATATTACCGGCGCTGTTTTAGTAATTAGAGATATTGCGGAAAAAATAATAGCCGAAAAAAGACTTAAAGAAAGCGAAGAGCGGTATAGAAATCTTTTTAATAATGCGCCAATTGGAATTTATAAGACCACATTTGAAGGGTCTATTATAATGGCAAATCCTCAACTGATACAAATGCTTGGTTATTCTACATTAGAAGATCTGCAGCGGCGAAATCTGCGGAAAGAAGGATATTTGGACCCGAATGAAAGAAAGGAATTTATTCATCAAATTAAAAAAGAAGGCATAGTAAAAAATTTTGAATCTTATTGGACGAAAAAAAACGGGGAAATAATCTGCGTTAGAGAAAGAGCGAGAATTATAAAAGATGAAAAAGAAAAAAAATTACTATTGGAAGGCACAGTTGAAGATATTACAGAATATAAAAAATATGAAGAAGATCTTCGTAAACTTTCTCAAGCAGTCGAACAAAGTCCGTCTTCAATTATTATTACAGATAAAAACGGGAATATAGAATATGTAAATCCGCGATTTACGGAAATAACAGGATATTCGGCAAATGAGGCCAAAGGAAAACAGCCGCATATTTTAAAAACTGAAATAGGACAAGTTATTTGGAATGATATTTCAAAGGGAAAAGAATGGCGCGGCGAGTTTGAGAATAAAAAGAAAAATGGGGAATTATATTGGGAATATATTTCCATCTCGCCAATTTTTGATGAACAAAACAAAATTACGCATTATTTAGCGATATTGGCGGATATTACTGAAAGAAAAATTAATGAAAAACAATTAATTAAAGCAAAAGAACTTGCGGAGAAATCGGATAAACTTAAATCAGAATTTCTGGCCCAAATTTCTCATGAAGTTAGAACGCCGTTAAATAATATTTTAACTTTTAATTCAATGTTGAAGGATGATTTTGTAAATAATTTAACTCCCGAACTAGAAAATGATTTTAAAGTTATTGAAACAAGTTCTAAAAGACTGATAAGGACAATTGAACTGGTTTTAACTTTGGCCAAAATACAAACCGGGAATATTGAAATTAATTTTACCGAAATAGATTTGGATAAAGATCTTTTAGAGGATTTAAATTTTGAATTTCATTCTAGGGCAAAGGCTAAAAATTTAAATTTTAGTTATTTAAATGAAGCCGGATATTCGAAGGTGCTTGCGGATAGATCAACTTTAGAACAAATTTTTGCTAACCTTTTAGATAACGCGATTAAATATACAGATGAAGGAAAAATATTACTTAGATTATACAATGATTTCGAAGGAAATGTTTGTGTCGATGTGGCTGACAGCGGAATCGGAATGACCGGCGGATTTATTCCAAACATGTTTAATCCTTTTACGCAGGATGAAATAGAAGGAGGAAGAAAATCCGAAGGTACAGGGTTGGGTTTGGCCTTGGTAAAAAAATATATTGAGATTAGCGACGCGGAAATAAAAGTAATAAGCAATAGAGGAATTGGAACAACATTTACAGTAATTTTTAAACCTTACAAATTTTATTGAATATTTTTTGTCACTTCTATTCCTAATTGTTCCATTCTATATCTTAATTTTGATCTGGATAAGCCTAAAATTTTTGCCGCTCTAACTTGGTTACCATTTGTTATTTTTAATGTCTTCTGAATTAATTCCTTCAGAACAATATCAACGGGAACACCTTTGGATGGAATTTTCAGAACAAATTTATTTTCATCTTTCCCTGCCTTTTCCACATTTTTAGATAAAAAATGGAAACTTTGCTCTTTTAATTCTTTATCGTCTAATAAAAGTACCGCGCGTTCCATAACATTTCTTAATTCTCTTATATTGCCTTTCCACGAATAATTTTTCAACATTTCAATTGCTTCGGGTTCTATACCTCTTATTTCCTTAGTAAACTTTTGTGAAAATTCCTTCATGAAAGAATAAGTAAGAATCGGAATATCTTCTTTTCTTTCCCGAAGCGGCGGAACGGTAACGGTAACCACATTTAACCGGTAATATAAATCTTCTCTAAAATTTCCTTTTGAAACTTCATCTTCAAGATTTTTATTTGTTGCGGCCAAAACCCGAACATCAACAGAAATTTCTTTTTCTCCGCCTAACCTGTAAAATTTTTTTTCCTGAAGAATGCGAAGCAGTTTCGCTTGTAAATCGAGACTCAATTCGCCGATTTCATCAAGAAGAATTGTACCGCCTTCCGCTAATTCAAATTTGCCTAACTTTGTTTTTTGTGCGGCACCCGTGAACGCACCTTTTTCATGTCCGAATAATTCACTTTCCGCCAGTTCTTTCGGAATTGCCGAACAATTTATTTGTACAAACGTGTTGTTTCCGCGCGGGGACTGCTGGTGAATATATTTTGCAAAAACTTCTTTTCCCGTACCGCTCTCGCCTTCCAGTAAAACCGTGGTATCGGAACTTTTAGCAAGTTTTTCAACATTTACCAATAACCTTTGTATTTTACTGCTTTTACCGAAGAATTCTCTTGTTATTGTATCTTCATGCATTATTGAATGAAGCTTACTTACTTCGGTTTTAAGTTTAAGATTTGCCAGAGCTTTATCTAAAACAATTTTAAGCTGGTCAAGATCAATTGGTTTAAGAAGAAAATCCGCGGCACCGTTTTTTATCGCTGTTACAGCAATTTTAACATCGGAATATCCGGTAATCATAATTATGGGGAGATCGTAAAAATTTTTTTGAAATTCTTTGAGAAGTTCCAGTCCGTTGTGCGTAGTTAAATAAATATCTAAAAGAACAACATGCGGTTCAAACTCATTTATTTTACCGAAGGATTCTTCGGCCTGCATACAAATTTCAACATCGTAACCGAGTTTTGTTAAAACCTTTTTAAGTGAAAGGCAGACTAAATTATCATCGTCAACAATAAGAATTTTATACTTCATCTAAACCCTCGTAATTACGGGAAGCAAAACGGATAAAAAATCTTGCGCCTTTACCTTGTTCACTCTCAAAATCTAAATCGGCATTTATTTCTTGCAGAAGCATTTTGCATACGCTTAATCCTAAACCGGTACCCTTTTTTTTATTCGTGTAAAAATCATTAAAAATTTTATCATAATCATTTTCACAAATTCCAACTCCGTTATCCACAACTTCCCATATAACTAAATCTTTGTCGTTTATAAAAGATTTAATTTTTATTTCACCACCGGAATCACAAGATTCCATTGCGTTAGTAAGCAAATTTAAAAATATTTGAAGCAGTTTGTTTCTATCGTAAAACAATAAGGGAATGTTATTATCTGACTCAAAATCAATGTTTATATTTAATCTTGTCGCACTTCCTTCTACAATTTCTATAGCGCTTTTAGTTACTTCATTTATTGAGCAATTTTTATAGCCGTTTATATTTTTACGGGAAAAGGAGAGAACATTTTCAATTAAATATTCAATTCTATCAAGAGCTTCCAAAGTGGTTTTTACCGATTCTGTTGCTTCGGCAGGAAGTTCGTTTTCTATTAGTTGTAAGTAATTAATATTTAATTTTATCGCGGAAAGCGGGTTTCTAATTTCGTGGGCAAGACTTGCTGTAAGCTTACCGAGAATCTGTAGTTTGTTGTTTTGTATTTTATCGTCTGCCATTGCCCGAACTGTGCAAATAGGAAAATAGTATTATTTTTTTTGATAAATAAATTTTACACAATTAGGGAACAATTAGCAAATATTTGAGATGATCTTTAGGTAAAACAGTAAAAATTTAATATTAAAATATTTTTATCTGCTGCTTTTATTTAGATGAGTTTATTTCCTTTAATATAGCATTTGCAACTTGATTTATAACCGCGTCGGAATCATAAAATTTATCTTTAATCTTTTGTTGTATTTGATCAAGATTTTTTATTTCACCGGATTTTTGGTTCTTAATTTTTGCTTCCTTCGAGATTTCTATTTTATCTTGAGCGGCTGGAGCGGCAGTTTCCGGTTTTTTATTTTCTTGAGAAATATTATTAGTGTAACTGAAATTATTTCCTAAACCTTTTATTTCCATAATCTTACGACCTAATATAATTTACTAGCTTTTTCTTGTTTTGAACATTTTTTAGTTCTATCGATGCTTCGTTTTTTAAAATGGTAAAACGAGTAACTGTATTATCGAACTTTTTATCAATTTGTTTAGCTAACATAACTAATTCTTCTTCAAAATTCTTTTAAATATTCCGCAGGGTAATTATTTTTCAATTCTAACTTTATCATTTCGGCTTTTTCCATACACTCATTGGTAAAGCCGAATTTTTTATCGAAGTTTTCAGGATTTATATCATCTAAATTATTTAAGACTGTTTCCAGTAGTATTTTTAGTTCTTCAATTTTTATTTTAATTTTTTCCATCCGTTAAAAATACCCGTTTGATGAGCTGCTGAAACCATACATGCTTTGCATATTTATTAAAGAAACTAATTGTACCTGTAGTTGTTCATATCTGCCGCGCAGAGATTCCGCACTTTTATCAATTCGGTTTTGGACTGATATAATCCTGTCGCTGTAATTTTTAATATTAGAATCAAAAGAAGATTTAGTTTTAGTTAAATATCCGTCACTTCCTAAATAAGGATCTACTTTATCGTATAATGTATTCGCTATTCCGTTTGCGGAATTAAAAAGAGCTTCCACTTGATCCGCGCTGTCAGCTATCTTTTTTTCAAGAGTAGAACTGTCGGAAATGCTTAAACCTGAAGAAGACGTGAAGCTTAAACCGATTTGGGATAAGTAACTTAAATCGCCGTCGGGTAAACCGCTTATTTGTGAATAACCTAAGCTTGTTAAACTATCTAAAATAGAAGAAGCGTTTGCGTCGCCTATAAAAATACCTCTTTTGTCGGAAACTGTTGTGCTTTTATCTTTTAGATAAGTATAAACATCATTAAACTTTTTTATAAAATCTTCAATTTTTGATTTTACCGCGGAAACATCGTTTGAAACAGAAACACTTACGGTTGTATCGGAAGCTTGCATAACCGATTTAAGTTGAAAAGTAACACCGGAAACTAAATCACTTACAGTATTTGAATTTCTTTGGAGAGTAAGTCCGTTAAAATCCATTTTTGAGTTTAATAAATTTCCGGCTTCCGTAACATCCGAATAAATAAATCCCGCAGTATCCGGAGTTGCGGATTGATCAAAAGAAGGACGCGCTACTCCTAAATTTAAACCTACGGAAGATAAAGCAGTACCGGAAATATCCGCTAAATCGGTTATCCGGTTATCTAATCCTGATTCTTTAGAAGTAACTGATAGTTGATAAGTTGATGAATTAGGAGCAAAAGCAGATGCCGTTACTAAACCGGACGCGCCTTTCTCTTTTGTAACTCCCATTCCCAAATCGCTTACAACATCAAATCCGCTTGAATGGGATATAGAAATGTAATTAGAAGAATCATCAACAGATAATTTTAAGTTTACGTTGCCCGTAACGGAATCTAAAACTTTTTCAGCGGTAACACCGGAAACATTATCATTAATATTTGAAACCGCTTCATCAATTAATTGCTCATAAGTTCCGCCGCCGTTTAATGAAATTGTTGTTTCGGTTCCATTTAAATTTATTACAAAGGAAGTTGCTCCGCCGCTATAGCTGCTTGAAGCACTTTTCGCGGTTGAGTTAACTTCGGCTTTATCAGAATTAATTGCGTCCCGAATTTTTTCCATAACGGTTTGATTCGTTTCGGAAGCATTAAAATCAACATTAATGGTGCTTGTATATTCTCCGGTAGATCCGTCACCGGTTTTGATTACAAAAGAATGTGATCCGGTTATAGAGTTCGCGGTTGCAGCGGTTAAATCGGAAGAAACAACTACATCACTTTTAGCCAACTGGCTTACCCTTAAAGCAAAAGAACTAGCCGATGCGGCATTTGTTGCCGTAGCGGTAATAAAATCCGAATTGGAAGTTGAAGCGGATTTACCGGTAAAATATGAATCAGTGCCTGTTTGTTTTAAATCGGAAAGAAGAGTTTTAAAAGAGCTTAATTTTGAAGTTAAAGTATCGTAAGCAGTTGAAAGGTTTTGATATTTTGATTGTTTCGTTTTTAAAGGAGATACTAATCTTTGTACCTGACTGCTAGTGTAGGAATTAACTAATGAAATAATGCCCGAAGATGTTAAAATATCGGTTGCCATTTAACATCCTATGCATTTGCTTTAAAAGCGTTTAACCAGCTTTCTTTAAGCTCTGTTAAAATTTTAACAACTATATCATAATTATTTTTTCTCATCTGGTCCTGGCAAAATTGGTAAAGCCTAAAAAGTCCCACCGAAATTTCTCTTGCCGCTTCATCATCAAATCTTAAGGAATTAATTAATTCTTGCAACGCGTTATTGGTTTTAACCAAGTTTTGTTTTTTGCAATTTACTATAGCAAAATCATACACCTTAATAAGCAGCTGCTGCGGTGTTGCTTCCATAATTTCTTTTACTAAATAAGGATTTAGTCTGTTGGATTTGTTCTGGGTAAAAGCTGGATTTTGATACATAATTTTTTAGTTCCTAAATTTTTTTCTAGATAAAACATCCCTCCCTAAAAAGGGAGGGAAATTTTTAAGATTGCTACTATCTGAATAAACCTAAAATATTTTGTGGAGCTGAATTTAATTGAGCAACCATTGAAGTAGCAACTTGACCACCAATTTGTCCTTTTGTCGCGTTTAACTGCTCCATAGCGATATCTGCATCAAATAATCGGCTAACACTTGCTGTAGCGTTAGAAATAGCGGATGTTAAATAATCATCTTTTACTTCTAATCTTTGAGTGTAGTTACCAATGCTTCCTAATGCATTTTGAATATCAGTTTGAAGACTGCTGACATCAATTGATTTAACTGATGTAGAAGATGCACTGGTTAAAGAAGAAAGATTCAAAGTGCTCATTGAACCGAAACTGATGGAAGTAGTATCGGAAACACCGGTTTGGAATGAGAAAGAAGCACTATAACCTGTACCGCTTAATAAAGCTGTGTCGTTAAATTTAGTGTTAGTAAAAATATTGCTAATTTCAGTACCTAAAGCTTTAACATCATCAGCAAGAGCGGTTAAGTTTTTTGTAGGATCGTTAGCGTCTGCAGCTTTACCTTTTATTTGGTTGAAAAGGTCATTAATAGAAGACAGTGCTGATTCAGCGGTTGAAAGCATATCTTTTGCTGAACCGATGTTGCCTTGAGCTGCTTTCATTAAAGTAACTTTTCCTTCTAATTCTTTACCTACTCTATAACCTGATGTATCATCCGCAACAGAATTAATTCTTTTTTGAGTAGCTAAACGAAGCTGTGCTTTTTGTGTCTGTGCGTTAACTTTCGCTAAAGCGTTATAAGCATTTAAAGCACCGATGTTTGTGTTTACTTGAAAGGACATTTTATACCTCCGTGTATATTTGTTTTTTAATAAGCATCCTTGCTTATCGTTTATTAGTAATGAGTTTTAATTCTCAATATCATTATCGTTACTGCGATTCAAAAGTTTAGGGCAAGCATAAATTTTTTTTAAGTAACCAAAATAGAATTAAGTTTTTCTCTAATCATTAATAATTTTTCTTTAACCGCTGCTTCATCTTTAAATTTTTTTACTGCCGATGTTAAAAGACTAAAAGCTTTTTCTGTTTGACCGTTTTGGAGGTATAATGAGAGTAGATTAAAATAATAACCTGGATTATTAGGTTCAGTTCTAATTATTTCTTCATAAAGTACAATTGCCTCTGCTTGTTTACTTTCAGTTAAGAAAATTTCAGCAAGCGAATTTAGAATTGTTATGTTACCTTTATGCACTTCATAAAGCTGTTTAAGTACTTCAATTTTTACTGAAATAAAAGGATATTCCTTTAATAAAGTAAGTAATGTATCTAGATTAGTTTTTTTAAGTCCCGAAATAAAAGTCGGCATTTCTGCCGTTTCAATAGGCGTATTATTTATCATTCTCTCAAAAAAATCTATTTCTATTTTATCGGTAAGATCACTTACATTTTTTTTCAATTTATTATAGTAGAAATTAAAACTATCCTTCATCCGGCCTTGAACAGAGAGAGTTAAGCCATATAATAAAATAGCTTTTGCATCTGTCATTATTGTTAATATTGAACTATCTTTTCCGGCCATACATTTTTCGTTTTGAATTAATGCTTGCCGGCATAATTTTTCAGCGGTTACAAAATCTTTTATCCCCTGATAAATCTGAGACATAACCAATAAGCTTAAAGGCTGATCTTTATCTAAATTTACACTCCTCTCAATTAATTCAATCGCTTTATTCCAGTTATTTCTTTTTGCCTCAACAACCGATAAACATCTATAAGATAAAGCCGCGTATTCTTTTTCCAGATTAGGAAAACTTATCGCTTCTTTATAAAATTTTTCCGCGTTTTCATCTTCATCCAACAAACTATAAGATTGCGCTATTTGAAACGCGCAATAAGCGTATTTTTTATTTTGATATTCGGCTGAAAGTATTTCTAAATTTCTTTTTGCTTTTTCTCGTATTTGTTCATGCTGAACGTTATAACCCAGATGAATTATTTCCAGATTTGTTTGAACAAGATTAAAATTATTTTTTATGAGAGAAGGAACAATTTGCTCATGCGCGGCACCTTCAAATCTTACCTTAGGATGATTCGGGAAAAACCGCACATATTTCATTTTTGCGGGACGATTTTTTATTTCATCAATACTATTAACCAAACAATAATAAGCTGTCCTTTTATTTTTACGGGACAGTTGAATCAATGCTTTTTTGTGTTCGGGATTTAATCTTTCATCCGCGTCCAAATATAAAATCCAATCACCGTTAGATTTTTCCAGGGCAAAATTTCTTGCGGCGGAAAAATTATTTATCCATTTAAAATGAAAAATTTTAGCACCAAACTTTTCTGCTATTTTTATTGTGTTATCCGTTGAACCCGTATCAATAATTACAATTTCATCAACTACATCCTTTACGGAATCTAAACAGCCGGTTAAATATTTCTCTTCATTTTTTACAATCATGCTTAATGTAATCATAAGCCGCCTTTCAATATTTGCTTATTTCATTTAATAGCTGTACCGCTGTATTTTCCCAAGTAAAACTTTTAAGATGTTCACCGGCAGCAATTCCTAAAGATTTAATTTTATCTCTATTTAAATAAGCGTATTCAATTTTGCTAATAATTTCATCTAAACTTGGTTCCTGCCAATCGTAAATAACTTTATTATTATCAGACATGCGGAATGGAAGAAGATCGTTTAGAAGAAGAGAATTATTTTCATTTACAATATCTTTATGTCCGCTGGTATTAGAAACTATTACAGGTTTGCCGCAAGCCATATATTCCATTAAAACCAGATTGGTACCGCCTTCACATCTGTTGGAGAAAAGTCCAATATCTGTTTTGCCATATAATTCGGGAAGCTTATCATTAGGAGTTACTGGAAGAGTAATAACTTTTGAAGGATCTATATCATTTTCTATTAAAAGATTCTCAACAAAACTTTGCCAAGTTTTTCCAGTGTTCACAAATTTGATATATTTTGATTTGGACATGCCGGAAATTAAGTGAGGCCAAAAGTTATACCAAGCATTTACTAAAATCATATCAGGATATTTATTATGTAAAATGCTGAAGGCTTTTAAAACTAAATCTTGTCCTTTTCTTAATTCAAATTTTCCGCCGGAAAAAATTACAAAAAGTTTCTGATCTTCTTTGGGAGGCAAGGGATAAAATATTTCAGGATCAATTCCTTGAATAAGAACACTCGTATTATTTATCCCGATTTGTTCTAATTTTTCTTTACACCAGGTAGAGCCCGTAAATATGAGATCAAAATTGGCGGCATTTGTTTTAGTTTTTTCATTCGGCTCAGTTTCAAAAAATGTATAACCAAAATTAATTTTTCCTTTAACATTTAAAAAAGTATTAAAATCAATATTGCTTATCGCGTGAAAAACTTTTCCGTTTACTCTCTGTTGGTGTTGAATGTTGTGAGGATTAAAATCAAAGTAATTGATTTTCCTTTTAAGTTCTTTTCTTAAATAATCACTGCAAATACCCCAGCCGAAAAATTTTCCTTCGGATAGTGCTAAATATAAATTATAATCTTTAATAGTATCTTCTGTTTTGTATTCATTAACAATTGGGGAAGAACCGGAAAATTCTTTTAACTCTTTTATCAATTCATCAACTACCATATGCCAGGCATTAGGTGAATTTTGTTTAAAGATTTTTATTGAGGGATACCAAGGTGATACCGTTGAATCCCAAAGCCAGCGCCAATCCGGCACATAAGGTAATAAAAGCCACACCGGTTTATTTAAAGCTCCGGCTAAATGAGCAACTGAAGTATCAACAGAAATTACAAGATCTAAATTTTCTATTATTGCGGCGGTATCAGATAAGGAATTGATATAACTATTGAGATTATGAAAATTTTTATTCGCAAATTCGGAAGCTTGCTCTGCGCCTGCGCCTTTTTGTATTGAAAAAAAATCCACCCCTTTTAGATTAAATAAACTTTTCAAGGTCTTTAATTTTAAAGATCGTCTAATATCATTACTATGATTAGGATTTCCTGCCCAAACAATTCCAACTTTTAAACCGGAATAATTTTTAAAATTATTTGACCACTTTTTTGTTAATTCAATTTCTGCTTTTAAATATTTCTTTTCACATGGTATAGTTTCAACTGTAGTTTTAAAATAAAAAGGCAGACTCATCAAATAAATAAAATAATCGTATTCCACGGCGGGTTCTTCATCATTCTTTCTAATTATAAATTCATCTATACCTTCAACATTTTTAATTAAATTATAAACACCGGATGCGCATTGGAAAATTATATAAGCTTCTTTTTGTTTTAATAATTTAGCGTATCTAATAAATTGAATAATATCGCCGATTCCCTGCTCATCGCAAATAAGTATTCTTTTCCCGTTAATCTCCTGGTTTATTAATTCAGGTTTTGAAAAATTTCTTTTTAGGAAATCTTTGCGTTTTCTGCGATACTCATATTCAGCCCACCCTTTATTAAATTCGCCTTGCAGTATGAGTAAATGAGAATAATTGTAATGAATTTCGATTAAAGAAGGTTCTACCTGAAGCAGGTACTCATATAGTTTTTTAGCTAAACTAAGTTTTCCGTATTTAAAATATATAAGAGCCGCATCGGCAAGTGAAGCTATTTTAGTTTCTTTATTATCAAATACTATTTCAAATATTTCTTCGGCTTTTGTTTTATTTGATAAAGCTAAATTTAAAATACCTTTTGTAACTAAGGCTTTCTCTTCGGTAGGAAAATATTTTCCAATATGTGTATATACTTCTATGGCTTTTACATAATCATTTTCATGTTCATATCTTTTCGCGAATGTATATAAAGCATTTAAATCATTCGGCTGTATTTTAAATATTTTATCTAAAAATCTTTCAGCTTCCTCATATTCTTTTTTATGAATTAAAATTGTGGCGGCTAAATTTAGAACTTCTACATTTTCTTCTACGTCTAATAATCTTTTTACAATTGAAAAAGCTTGGTTAAACCGGCCGGTCTCATTCAAACAGGCCGCTAAATTTTTCAGATATTTCCTTTTGGAAGGCGCCGCGTTTACGGCTAAATTATAATATTCTTCGGCTTTAGAAAAATCATCTTTAGAAAAAAAAAGATTCCCGAGATTATTATAGATTTTAGGATCGTCGGGAGAAAACTGCAGCGCGGAAAGAAATTTTTCTTCCGCTTCTGCAATTTTATTTTGCTCAAAATAAATTAAACCGAGATTGTTTAAAGCGTCTGAATAACCGGGCTGAGCCAGTAGTGCTAATTCATAAAAGGAAATAGCTTCATCATATTTCTTTAGCTGTTGAAGCGCGTAACCATAATGATAATTGATTTCCGCATCTTCCGGAAAGATTTGAAATAGTTCATCAAAACATTCAGCGGCCTTTTCAAATTGCTGTTGGTGTAGATAAATAAGTCCTAATAAATTATTTGAATCATAATTTTTTTGTTCTCCGAATGCCAAATCAGAAAGGACTTTTTCCGCTTCCGCTAAATTGCCTTTGTTATAATAATCCAAAGCGGTTTCGAATGTATGTACCATCGGCCTTTAATTTAAACTAAAAAGTGAATTGTGATTATTTTCCAGGCCAAGAGCAGCGTTAACTTTAGTAAGCCCGTTCATAGCAAAATTATTTAATGAATCATTTTTAACCGCCCATTCATACATTGTTTTGGATTCATTATGCATACCGTTTAAGAAGAATATTTCCGCCAGCCCGGCGCATGCTTGTGAAGATTCGGGATTTGATTGGAGAGCCTGCTCAAAACACTCTCTAGCCTCATCAAGTTCATTTAATCCAAGTAGGCTATAACCTTTCAAATTTTCTAAAGAAGAGGCTGATTCAATATTATTATCATCAGCGATATGCTGAGCATAAGTTAGTACTGCTAGAACTTCTTTAAATTTTTTTCTTTTGTATAAAACATAAATGTTATCCATTAATTCATTAAGACTGCCGCTCATTTGTAGTTCCTCTTGTTCAAAAATTTCTGAAACTTTTATTTCCAGCGAAGTATAAATTTTTTCTAAACCTAACTTTGCAAATTGATTTTCCGAATCGTATTGAAGAGCGTATTCGTACATAACCTCGGCTTCTTTATCCATTTCATTTAGATAAAATATTTCCGCTAACCCGGCGCAAGCTTCTGATGATTCTTGATTTGCCTCCAGGGATTTCTCAAGATGTATTTTTGCTTCATCTAAATTATTCAAGCCTAAGTAACTATATCCTAAATAAGATTCATACGATGAGAGCAATTTGGCAGATGGTTGAGAGTAGAATAAGTTTTCAACTTTAATAAGTGATGAGATTACTTCATTAAAATTTTTGTTTTCAAAAAGCCGGTTGACCGAAATTAAAATTTCCTCCAATGTTTTTTGAAGTGCATTTTGTTCATCTTCGGAAGAAATACTTTCTGCGAAATCTTTTAAGCCGTTTTCATTTTCCGCAGAAGAATTGCTGTTTTCAATTTGTCGCAGCCTTTCAGAAGCGATTGTATTTTGAGGATCCAGTTTAACCGCCCATTCAAACATGGTTTTAGCGGCTTGCAAATTCTCTTCGATTAAAAATAATTCGGCCAAACCTGTACAAGCTTCAGAAGATTCGGAATTTATGTTTAAAGCTTTTTCAAAGGATGATTTGGCGTTTGAAACTTTATTTAACTTGAGAAAAGCAATTCCTTTTAATACTTCAGTCTTAGCTAATTTTTGTATTATTTTTTGATTTTCACTAAAAAAACAATCTGCAAGATCAATCGCGTCTTGCATTTGATTTTTATTAATTAAATCAATTATGTGGTTTTCAAGTTCTGAGTATGTATTTTTACTACTGCTTTTATTTTGAATCGGTATAAAAACATTTTGTTTTTTAAATGTTTTTCCTTTTAACCAAATTTCTTCCGGATCGGCGCCCCATTTTTCCACAAATTTTTGTTTATTAATATTTAATCGTTCGAGATATTTCTGTTCTCCCGCAGCCTTAAAACTTTTAGACCCGTAATGGTGAATGAATATATCTTTAGCTATTACTGTTTTAAAACCCGCGAGCTGCGCCCTTAAACAGAAATCATCATCTTCAAAATTGCCCGGTGAAAATCTTTCATCCAACCCGCCCAGCTTTTCTATTACTTCTTTTTTAATTAAAGTGCAAAGAAAAGCTACCCTTGGAAATTCGAGTATTTTATTTTTATTTTTTTCTGCCACTTTCTGTGCATACTGAGGCATTTCCTCAATTGTTTTGTATTTTGCTTCCGTATCTAATTGCGGGCCGCTAACAAAATTAGAAATTGGTCCAACGATTCCAATTTGTGGATTTGATTCTGCGATTTCAATCATTCTCTCAAGCCAGCATTTTGTAACAACAACATCATTATTGATTAAAATTAAATAGTTACCCTCAGCTGCAGTTAATCCTTGATTTACCCCTTCAGGGAACCCTTTATTTTCTTTATTTAAAATTATTTTTATACCACTACAATTTTTTCTTAGATTTTCTAAAAAACTAATTGTACCATCATTACTTGCGTTATCAACTATAACCATCTCATAATCTTGAGGAGTATTACTTTCTATTGAAGCAATCAACTCTTTTGTATAATGCAGACAATTATGAGTAAGAATTATAATTGAAGATTTTTTAGAACTCTTCTCAACCGATCTGTTCATTTTGTCTAACACTATTTTATTATTAGTGTATAATTTATAAGTATCTACCCCGTAGTTTATTTTATAATATTTATATTTTTTTACTATATAATCGGGAAAATCTATTTCCTCATTCCAACCTAAATGATATCCACAAATATTTTTTGCAAAACCTACTAAGCCTTTATTATTTCTAATACCCTCGCATGTTTCCCAATCAGTAACATATTTAAAATTAAAATAAGATCGTTTTATAGCTTGCATTACCGTCCCAACATTCGAGAGAATAATTTCTCTGTTGAAAATTTGTTTATCGCTTAAATAAACATCAGGCATCTTAGGTGGTAAATTTGACTTATCTAAATTAAGTGCAATCATACCCATTTCCGGATACTTTATATGTAGATCAACAAGTTTTTCTAACCAACATTTACCATCATAATACGGAACCAGTATATCGGGATCACTAACAATAAAGGGATCTGATGTGCTAACGTCTATACCTTTTTGAAAAGCGGCAGTATACTCATTTTGGGGATTTAAAATTACTTTTTCATATAAATATGATGTTACATCAAGAAAATCTAAAAAATCTTTGTTGCTGTTATTATCTACAATTATAACTCGAAATGTCCATCTGGTATTTTTATATAAAGAATAGATTGTTTCCGCAAAATATTTTAGCCGATTATGTGTGAGAAAAATGATATCGATTGGCTCACTATTAATCTTATTTTTGTTATATAATTTCCAAATATGATGGTAATCAGCTTCTTTTAGAGTTTCAAATTTTTTATCCCCTAAATATTTTTTCGGAATTTCGGTAGTTATGGGAGAAATACTTTTTGTCTCATTAGAATCATTTAATAAGCTTTTAATTGAATTAATATTTAGACCATGCTTTTCAAAATGAGGTTGAATTATATAAACAATCTCTTTTGCTAATTTATATTCACCTCTACCAGTGTAATTTTTTATTACCTCTTTCAAATTATTAATGGAAGGACTCTGAATTAAAGCCTGAATAAAATAATTTGAAGCTTCTTGTAAATCATTATAAGAATAAAATTTAAGCCCAATTTTCAATAATAGATTTATAACTGAAGAAGCACTTGTTTCATTGTTTAAAAATCTGCTTAAGCCATTATTTTTTATAACACTTTTTAAAATTCTTGCTTCAAAACTAAAGTCTATTCTACCACTTTGATTCATTGTTATATTTTTGTCATGAATTAAATAGTAATATAAAACTTCAGGAATATGTTTAGCTTTATATTTTTGTGCGGCAACAACTCTTGTCCAAAACTCGTAATCATGTGCTCTTATGAATTGAGGATTATATCCTCCCACTTCATAAAAAATAGATTTTCGGATTGCTGTACCGCCGTCTGGTATAGGTGATCCATCTAATAAGAAATTGAGCATTTCATTATTTTTATTCATCCAATCATTATACTCATATTTTAATCGTAGATTTCCTTGTAGGTCATGAGATTGTAGTTGACAATAGAGGATATCAATGGAAATATCATTAGTGAGATATTTGTAATAAATTTCAAGTAAGGTTGGAGTTATTGTATCATCACTTCCAATCCAAATGAGATATTTCCCTCTAGCTTTTTCAATAGCTAAATTTCTAGAATCCGGTGCATTTGTATGGGCTTTCTTAATATACCTTACTTCATTAGTTATATATTCTTTTAAAACCTCTTCCGTATTATCTGTTGAACCATCATCTATTATAATGATTTCAAAATTTTTATAAGTTTGACTTAATACACTTTCAATCGTTTTTTTTATAAAGTTCGCTCTATTATAGGTTGGGATACAAATAGAAAAGAAAGGTTTCGGGATTTTATCATTTTTAGGATCAAATCCTAAATAGGCTGCATGAACTACTTGAATAGCTTTTTGTGTATTCTCAAAATCCCTCTTCTCTTCCATCATCTGTTTAATACTTGCCATCATATGTATTGGTTCATAAAAAGAGTTAATCTGAATACCATACAATCTGCCAAATTCTAAATAATCTAAATACTCACCATCCCTCATTAACATCCATAAGTTTTTTCTGCATAATGAAGGTAAATATAGATTTCCGCCTTGAGGTCCAATTACAAATTCGGCAGAGTTATATACCGATAATTGTAATCTATTTCTTTCCTCAATACTTATTTTCGAATAATAATTATTTAAACATATTGAAGAAGAATCATTCCCAAAAATATTTTCATCATCTAAAGTGGAGAATTGATCGCTAGAAGTTTGTTCAACAAAATGGTTGTAAACAATAGAGAAACCGTATGAGTGAAGAAGGGTTTTCAGCTCTTGCAAATCTTCTCTATCAAAGTAATTTATTGGTGCTTGATATTTATTAAACCATTGTCGAAAAAATTTATTATTAATTACTACATATGGCTTTTTTATTTTAAAAGGTAATTCATCATTTATATTTGAATAAACGGGAATAGAATAATTTCTTGTATTTATGATAGTATGAATATTTTTGTTTGTCCATTCAATTCCTTCAATAATTATGTTCCTTCTATTTATGAAGTCAGGCCCAGGATGAATTAACTTTTTAGGAAGCAGTTTTTCTTGAAAAAGAGCGTAGTGATTTGGATTCCCCCACATATCTCCGATTAAACTTTGATCAACTTCAATATGTTCATCTGAAAAATAATAAAAGGTTCTAGAACCCTTTCTGCTTACAGTAGTTAGCTTAATATTAAGTTCTTGTTTTAAATAGAGCAGATATGGTATCCATGATATCATCTCATAACCAAATTCTCCGAGAAAACAAAAAACAGAATTTGAAGCCTCTTCCTTTGAAATATTAATAGCTAAATTAGGATCATATTTATTCATTAGGGTCTCAAATAGAAATTATTTATTATTCATTATTAATTTTTCAGCGATAATATCAGCGTTTTCAATAGCCTGGTCCATGTCATAATATTTATATTCGCCTAACCTACCACAAAAAATAACATTGTTATCTGATTTAGATTTTTCCAAATATATCTTGTAAATACTCCGGTTATTTTTATCCGGGAAGGGATATTCAAAATCTTCAGGAATAGTAGGTGTATAAGGAGTTTCATATGTTATAACCGTTCCCATAATTTTACTTGCATATTCTAAAGGCAGCATATGTTTCCATTCTAAAATTCTTATATGGGAACCATCACTTTTTTTAGGATAATTTACTTGTCCTACAGGCTGGTAATAATTAATATTATCAAAATATTTATGTTCTCTTTTCTGGCCCCTATAAAATAATTTGCCTAATTCATAATTGTAATATTCATCGATAGGACCGGTGTATATCAATTTCTTTCTAGCCAATAATTCTGACTTATGCTTTAAGTAATCAAAATTTAAAATAATAGGTATTCCTTTAAGCATCTCTGACATAAAACTAGAATAGCCATTTACAGGAATTCCTTGATATTTATGTCGCATTAATCTTGGCTCATCGTCTTTTCTTACATCAAACCTCTTTACCAAATCAACTGAAAGTTTTTTTGTATCGACACCCCATTGCTTTTCAGAATATTCTTTTACAAATTTTTCATATACATTTTTAGGCATAATTGATAAAGAAGCCTCTTCAAAATTGTATGGGGTTCTATTAAATTCGGGCTTCCAATTTGTACCAATATTTGCTTTAATATAACTTTCAGAAACTGGCCAATTTTCTAATTTATTATCCACATGCGATTTCAAACAAGGTTCATATTTGTAAAAATCCGAATATTTATTTACAAAACTCCATACCTTTTCAGAGTTAGTGCGAAAATAGTGGGGACCATATTTATGTATTCTAATGCCGCTAGGATGAACATAATCATAGACATTCCCTCCAATATGATTTCTCCTTTCTACAATAAGAACATTAAATCCGCAGTCAAATAATCTTCTAGCTATAACTGCACCCGATAACCCCGAACCCACTACAATATAATCTGTTTCAATCATAAATATTTAGAATGTAAAATTTTAAAATCACTAAAAATTTTATTTATCATTTTCATGTCCCATTATCGTACCATAACAATAGGGAATTATTTTGTGCAGTTTGCGATGAGTTTTCTGAATTTTATTATCTCATTGGCCATTATTAGCCAAAATTATATACACACCGGTTGAGAGAGTTCAAAATTTTTGCAATTTTTTTTATCAAATTTCAGATATGGGCAGTTTTATGCCGGGAGGAAAAAGATTAATTTTACTATTGATTAAGTTATCCCCCTAATCCAAATTACTTAACCTAAGCAGGAGTTTTATTTTGGAGAGTTCTTTATTCATTTGTTCATCATTTTCTTTTTTTAGGTTAACCAGCTGAAAAGATTTTTCTTCGTTTACTTCTTCTATTCTTTTTTCCTGTTCTTTAATTGAAGACTCAAGAGTATTTATAGTGCCTTTCTCGCGAGCCTGCGAATCTTTTTTTATTCTGTCTATTTCTTTTTGTTTAGTGTTTTTTAACGAAGAAATTGCCTTTACAAGATTTTGTCTTTGGTTTGATCTTTCTACTAAAACAGATCCGGCAGCCATAAAAGAAACTATAATTCCGATTAGAAAACTTACCGCTCCCCATTTAGCTCCCGAAGTAATTATTACAGATAATACACTTTTTAAATTATAAATATTAATGCTGTAGCTATTTGAATATCCCGCAAATCCTCCTACCATAAATACTAAAAAGGTAACAATAATGGTATAAATCATAGCGTTTTTAAATGCGTTTTCCGGATTTAGATTTCCTTGTTTGTCTAAATTATCCAATCTATACTCAATTGCTTTTATATTAAATGTTATGTGCTTTTCAACTTTTTCTATCGCTTTTTTCAGATTCTCTTTTGCGGAATTTTTATTGGCTTCTATCTCTTTTTTTATTCTTTCTATAACTTGATGAAAGGTTTTTATTTTATCATCAAAAATTTTTATTTTATCGTCTAGTTCTATACGAAAACGGTTTTTTATTGCGGCTTTTAATTCCGATACAATATCCGAAAATATTACATCCAGTTTTTCGGCGCATACAAGTAGAAGCAGCAGGTTTTTACTCTGTAAATACTTTTGCAGAAATTGTTCAATAAATAAAATATAGACTGTCATCTCCTCGGTATAATATTCTTTTACTTTCGCTTCCTTAAAAATTTTAATTTTATCTTTTAAACTTTCAATTGTAAATCTTCCCGCGTTAAAAAATAATTCTATCATCTCTTCAAAAACATTTAAGTGCCGAGAAAATTCATAATAATAAAATAAGTTATAGGTAATATTATGATTAAGCAGATAGGAAAACATCTTCAGATTTTTGTTGTCCAGCGCGAATTCCAATCTTTTTTTGTCATACTCAAAAATTTCTTTTACCAGTACTTCCGAAAAAGTAACATTATTAAGCATTAGTTCGGTTAAGGCTAAATAAAATTTTGCGGTAATTCCGGCCGGAAAATTATTTGAGGCGGATTCAAAACTAAATCTGGCATCTTCAATTTGTTTCAGCGCCAAAGAAGCGAAGGCTTCATAGAGTGAAATTAAATAGTATAGTTCTTTTTTAACTGTTTCATCAATAATAATATTTTCTAAACTTGTTCGGGCATTGTTTAATAGTTTTAACGCTTTTTGAGGATTAAAAAGAGATCTTTCATAAATAAGTATTGTTGCGTGTAAAAATATATTCAGTATTACATCTTTATTCGCATCTTTATTAATGAAATTTAACGCGGAAGCGGCAAAATATTTTTTCTCTGATTCCGATTGAATAATTGCCCATTTTAAATAAAACTCCTTTATAAACCGGAAATAATCTAAAACCAATTTCCTGGGATGATTTAATTTAAAATTATCTTCCAGTTTTTTTATTGTCGAAGAACCGGAAATCCAAAATAGAGGGGCTTCTTCAAATTTTATAAATATTTCATTTAATTCTTGAGGCAGTTGAAATTTATAAAATTGTGCCAGCTCTTTTACTACATTTGTAATTTCCAGCGGATCTTCGGCACGGAAATGTTCCTTTCCCAATGTGGTAAATTTTGCGTAGCTCGATTCTCTAATAGAATTTACATCTAGTTGATCATCTAACGATATGTTTTCCTGGTTAATCATAATTTATATACAACTTGCCGTAGGTTTATTATCGGACGGAATTTTAAATTATTAAGGCATGTTTCCACTTAAAGCAAAATTTAAATCCCCTTCATTTTTTTTCGATGAAGAGGATTTTAAAACTTATCTGCTTTTATGAGTTTTTAAATAATAATCGAGTGAGAGAGGACCGGAGCCGTAGAATAAAAAGAAGATTAAAAGACAGAGAACTAAAATAGAATACCCAAGTTCCGAGTTTAGATCAGAAAAAGTATTCGGAAGATTTACAAAAAATACCGCGACAATTAAAATAGGGAGCTCAAATAAGATGCTTAAGCGTGTCAGCAATCCTATCGCAATAAATATACCGCCGCCTATTTGAACTATTGTAACATATTGGGCAAAAATGAAATCAATAAATTGAAGATTAGCTGTGGCTAGAACAGATAAAATTTCGACACGATGAGCAACATAATATGAACCCTTCATTATTAGAAGAATTCCTAAAATAATTCTTAAAAGATCAAGCCATTTAGGGTGATGTCTGTCCGCCCATTCATCAATCTGCTTAACATTCATAAAACTCCTCCGGCCAAAATTTGAATATTGAGTATTGTATGTTTTTATATAAGTTATTTTAAAGTATATAATTGTTTAGCTAATTAAAACTTACCGGAACAAACAGCCCTAACAATTGTAATGAAGATCATAATTAAGCTTCTTTATGTCTTTGAAGATAATTATCCAGCGAATATTGCCCGCTTCCGTAAATCATAAAAAAGAACAAAAGTACGAGAAGCATTATTGAATACCAGATTTCTGAATTCAAGGAAAATAAATTCTTATGAAGATCAATAAAAATTATAGTTCCTATTACGGCAGGAAGTTCAAACAGAATAGCTAATCGGGTAATAAGTCCTATCGCGATAGCGACCCCCCCTATTAAATACGCTAGAATAACATAATGCGCGATTGTATAAGCCAGCATATTTATTTGGCTGAACCGGATCATATCAATTACTTCAGCCTTATTTTCTAGGAAAGCTAATCCTTTTATAATAAAAAATATTCCTAGAATGATCCGAAGAAGATCAATCCATTTGGGGTGATGATGTTCGGCCCAGGAACCGATTTTAGTAAGCGAGTACATAAGTCCTCCCTTTATATATAACACCCGAAAAGTTGAGATAGGCACAAATTATTTTATTAAAAATCTATTGAATTATTTAATAATTAGAAACATCTAAAAATTGGGTAAAGAAAAATCAAGAAGGATATTTTCCTAAAAGTTTATTTATCCATCCATGGAATTTATGCGGAAACCCGGGACTATTTATAAACATTAGAACGCATTCCCCGGAAATAAAATTAATATTGTTTGTACTGCAGAAAGTTAAAGCTTCCGGTGATTCTGAACCGCGCTGGAACCAAATATTTTTAATCCCGGCGGCCTTTGCCTCTTTAACTACTTTTTGCGCTTCGTGCGGAGGAATTACTAATACAGCGGCATCTATTTTATCATGAAGCTCTGAAAGGGATGAATAACATTTTTCGCCGTTTATTTCTGAAGCGTTTTTATTGACGGGAACAGCATTTAGTCCTACTTGTTTAAATTCTTTAAAAACAGTATTTCCAAATTTCTTTCCCGACGATGAAACTCCTACAACAGCAAATTTTTTTTGCCCGACAAATTCTTCAATATTTTTAATTGAAGCCATCTTCAATTCTCCCCAAAAATTTTTACTTAGTTTACTTCAACAACATAACTCTTCTCTTTAATGATTTCAATGAAAATAAAAATCTTTTTGTGATTTAAAATCCTTAAGCTTAAGAATCACCGCAATTAATCTTGATTAACTATATTAATAGTATTATTGTATAAATGGTTCAAATAAAAAAATTCGAGAGGATATTATGGCAAGGAAAAAATTAAGTTTATCAGCTATATTAATCAGCGGCGCTGTCGGCGGAGCATTAGCATTATTATTTGCGCCTAAAACAGGTAAAGAATTAAGAAAAGATGTTAAAAATGGAATAGACGAATATTCACACAAAACCGCTATTCTTAAAAATAAAGTTATTTCGGATGCTAAAAATAAATCGGATGGAATT
This sequence comes from uncultured Bacteroidota bacterium, assembly GCA_963798775.1. Classification (GTDB taxonomy): domain Bacteria; phylum Bacteroidota; class Ignavibacteria; order Ignavibacteriales; family Ignavibacteriaceae; genus CAWCUK01. The sequence continues at coordinate 1,520,081 of CAWCUK010000001.1, read as the reverse complement.
TTAAAGCGCGCTGAAAATATTTTAACTAAAGCACGAAGTTATACATCCGGAACTTATCAAAACTCTTTAAGCAAAATAGAACGAGAAATAAACGGATTAAAATCAGCTTTAAATGCAAGCATTAACAGCTATAAAGGAAAACCGAATAACGGCTACTCTACAGCACCCTCAGAAAACCGGGACTTTACTCAATACGAAAATGAAACTCTTCCAAAAAACCTCGGGATGGGAAGAAGAAATTAATTAAGGGAAAATTTTGTTTATATAACAAAGCTGTTCCGGAATTTATGAATAAATTTAGAACAGCTTTTTTATTTTAAAGGCTGGAATTAAAAATTGTTTGACGTTGTAAAGTATTAAAAATAAGTTGTGTGAGAACGCCTATATATAAGTTAAAATGAATGTTTTCGGAGAAAAAGTTCAAGATTTTATATCTCATATATTTTAAGAGATATATTTCCATAGCAAAAATAGATTTTCTTATTTTTAAGCCGCTTCAAAATATGAGGCGGCTTTTTATTCTTTAAATTTCCCTACTTTATCTTCTTCTTCTCGGGCCGTAAAACTTATTTTCATCAAAATGTTCTGAATTATAATATTCCTCATCAGTAACATCCGGTAAATATGATTGGCGTAATGAATTTTCATACTCCTTCGAAAGAATTCCTTCATACGCCGGCGCCTTTAATAAAGTAACGGTTTCTATTGTTCTGATATAAACTTTATCCTCTTTTTCATCGATAGACGCTACGCCAATCGGGACTAAAATATGATGATCTTTTGTAGTTCCGCCAACTTCCGGATCAACATCAACGTCTACATATCTAACTTTCATTTCATCCATATCAACAATAAGTTCATCTACCTTTCCAAATTTTACCCCGTCTGCGCTTATAACTCTCCAGCCTCTTACATCAGGATCTCCGGATGAAACCTTAAAATCTGTAAGTTCGCTTAACCTGCGTAAATTGCCTGTCGGTTCTATATTTTCTGTGCTCATTTTAACTCCTCTTTTTTGCTCTTATTTCAATTCCTATTAATACGTTGTCGGTGTTATTGCCTGCAGCATCTCGGCCGAGCGACTAAAATAATCTTTAATTTCACTTTTTTGGTCTGTAATTGGTTTGTTGGGAATAATCGCATCGGAAGCCATTTTTACTCGTTCCGCCTGTTGTTTCAAATTTGGATAATTTTCTTTTTGAATTGCCGCCATTAAATCGGATGCGTTATTTATTGAATTTTTAAAATCTGCCGAAGTAGCTTTTCCTTCTTGAACTTTGGCAGCGTTTTTCTGCAGCGAATCGCGAAGCGAAACGATATTTGTATTTGTGCTGTCGTTTCTGTTTACTATTGATGTAAGCGCGTTTGTTAAAAGTCTTATGCCTTCGGCGGAATAACTTTGTATATTTTCGGCTTCTTGGTTTGAATCGGCTCTAGCAAAATTCACAAAATCCATTACTGGTTTTGCTGCTAAACTATCCTGCGGCACCGGTTGAACATCATATCTTAAAGTTGTAGTAGTATCAACGGACCCGGTTTCTGAATTATAAGGTTCATTATTAAAATATGTAAGCAAAAACCAAATAATAATCGCGATTAAAATAATACCTAAAATCCATGGCCACACCGGCCGGTTTCTTCGTTCAATTTTAATTTCGGCCATAATTTCTCCTCCTTTTAATACCGGAAGCGTCTTATTAAAAATTTATTCTTTTTCTAATTACGGAAATTTTAAGATGGTATAAATGTTAATTATCACAAGAGTTTAGCGGAAGAAAATGCGGGAATAAAGAGACGTATAATAACATAAAAAGCTGCAGAAATATTCCTGCAGCCATAAATTATTTTCCTATTACCTTAACTTACTATGTTTATATCCGTAAGAAAAGTAAACAGCCATACCGATAATCAGCCATAAACCAAAACGCAGCCAGGTAATCCAGGGAAGGCCTGTAGCAAGATAAAGGCACGAAAAAATTCCCATAAGAGGAATTACCGGAACCCAGGGTGTTTTAAAAGCTCTCGGCCTTTCCGGCTCACGTTTACGTAGAATAATAATTCCGGCGCAAACCAGCATAAAAGCAAAAAGGGTTCCGATATTTGTTAAATCCACCATTTCATCAATTGAAGTAAACATTGATGTAACTCCTACCGCAACTCCGGTAAGAATTGTAGTAACATAAGGAGTTTGATACTTCGGGTGAACTTTTGCAAAACTTTTAGGCAGTAGGCCGTCTCTTGCCATAGAAAAGAAAATACGCGGCTGGCCGAGCTGAAAAACAAGCAAAACCGCGGTATGAGCAACTATAGATCCAAACGCAATTATTCCTACAAACAGATTTCCCCATTTCTCTATATTTGCATATTGAATTGCGAGAGTAAGCGGTTCGGCCTGCTGAGTAGCCAAAGTCGCAACTAGATCATGATAAGGAATAATGCCTGTAAAAACCGCCGCAACCAGAATATAAATTATTGTACAAATAATTAATGAACCGATAATTCCGATTGGAAGATCCCGTTTAGGATTCCGCACCTCCTCAGCTACTGTAGATACAGCATCAAAACCAATGTAAGCGAAAAATACAACAGCGGCTCCGGCTTGTATTCCGGACCAACCATTCGGAGCGAACGGTGTCCAGTTTTCCGGTTTAACGTATTGCCACCCGATAAAGACAAAAAAACCGAGAATAAGTAATTTTATTATCACCATACCTGCATTCATTCTTGAACTTTCTCTAATTCCAAGAATAAGCACAATGGTTATTAAAGCAACAATTCCAGCGGCCGGTACATTAAGCACAACCGGAACTCCAAAAATATGCGGCGCATTTTCAAATAATCCGGGAATTTTAGCGGCCGTTCTATAGTCGGTGGAAAGCCAATCTGGTATAAAAATTCCAAATCCGGCAACAAAAGTTTTAAAATAATTAGCCCAGCTAATTGCTACCGCAACATTACCGACGGCATATTCTATTATTAAATCCCATCCGATTATCCATGCAATAATTTCGCCTAGAGTTCCATAGGAATAAGTGTAGGCACTTCCGGAAATAGGAACCATGGCGGCAAATTCGGCATAACATAAAGCGGCAAATCCGCAGGCAATACCGGTTAAAACAAATGACACAATAAGAGCAGGTCCCGCGCCTGGCCTTGCTAAATCGCCTGCGGCGGCAGTTCCGATTGTAGCAAATATTCCGGCACCTATTATTGCGCCGATACCGAGCATAACAACATCAAAAGCACCAAGCGCTCTTTTAAGTTGATGTCCCGGCTCTTCTCCTTCATGAAGAATAGCATCAAAATTTTTTGTTTTAAATATCCGTTTAAGCAATTATCTCCCTTCCTTTATGTTATTGGATTTTGTTACTTTAACTTTATAATTTTTGATCTTTCTAATTAGTGATAACTTTTAAAATTATAAAGAGTTTTTTCTTAAAAATCTCTTTTATTTCAAATTATTTTCGGGATTGACTGATTTCCTTTAAATAATTATTTTTTTTTGAAAAACATAAGGAGTTCAGAATGGATTCTTTATTAAGCCAAAAATTTAAAATAAAAAGCGGACAGCGCGTAATAATATTAAATCCTCCCGAAGGATATTTGGAATATATGGGATCACTTCCGGAAGGTGTTCAACGGGAAATAAATTTATCCGGTACTTTCGATTTTATTCAATTGTTTATTAAAAACAGCGCAGAACTTAAAAAGAATATACCTACTTTAAAAAATTATTTGAAAGAAAACGGGACTTTATGGATTACGTATCCGAAGAAAAGTTCAAAAATGGAAACGGATCTTTCTCGCGATAATACTTGGGAATTTATCAATAAATACAGTTTGAGGGGAATATCTTTAATTTCCATCGACGGAACATGGTCGGCTTTTGGTGCTAGGAAAGGGGAAAAGCCTCAGAAGAAATCAGCGGTAGATGCTGAATTATTATCTAAACATATTGATTTGAAAAATCGAATTGTTACTCCCCCGATTGATCTTCAGAAGGAATTAATTAAAAACGCGTCAGCCGGTGAGTTTTTCGAAAGTCTTTCATTCACAAATAAAAAAGAATACGTTGTTTGGTTAATAACCGCCAAAAGAGAAAAAACCCGGGAAGAACGTATAATTAAAACAATTTCAAAACTTAAAAATGGCTTGAAAAATCCTTCTGAAAAAAAGATAGATCACTAGCAAAAAATAAGCCATTGATTCAGCTTCCATAATTTTTTAAGTTTTTAATATCTTATTAAATCTACTTTTATTCTTCACAAATTCCTCTGATCTTATTTTTGTTAAATGTATTAAAAAACGAGGTGCTTATGCAACAATTATTTGCCGTTGCAATACCCATTCTTCCCGGGAAAAAAGAAGAATGGCTTGATTTTACCGAAGAATTAAAAACCAAACGTCATAAAGAGTTTGCGGATTCCAGAATGAGGCTAAAAATCCGAGAAAGAGTTTTTCTTCAGGAAACTCCCAGAGGAGATTTGGCAATTATAACCTTAGAGGGGGAAGACCCTCAAAATGCTTTCGGTGAACTGGGGAAGGGGAATGACATTTTTACCCGCTGGTTTGTAAGTAAAGTTAAAGAATTTCACGGGATAGATTTGGATCAGACTTTGAACAACCCTTTACCTTCTTTGCTTATTGATTCCGAAGAATTTTCCTCAAATAAGGTTGAAGCTTTTTAATAAATATCTTTTTTAAAGTTTTACTTTTACAACTACTTTTTTCACAGGTTGAGATGGTTCTATTGCAACACCGGGCATATGAACATCATGCGGAAAAAGTATTAAAAAAGTTTTCGGATTTGCAGTGTAAAAATCGCCTTTACCGGTAAAAAGCGCAAAGTCGTTAGCTTCATCATAAGTTTTAAATAAAGTCATTTCACTTATATTTGCTCTGCCTATTTTTTCATTTCCACTAAAAATAAATTGCACGTCAATATATTTTTTATGTGCTTCCCAAACCGCCTCTTCAATTTTTTTTGTTTTGTATTCGCTAACTATCGAGAAAATATCTTCGCCCTCAATTTCATATTTTCCGTTTTCAGTATTAGTAAAATCATTTTGCTTTAAATACGCTAGCGCAGTCTTTATTCTTTTATTTATCTTAAAATAAACTTCCGCGTTTTCTATTTGATCAATAATCATAACTTGCCTTCAGTTTATTTAAGAATTTTTATTTTTAATCCCGAAGGATATTTTTCGGAATGATAAATTCTTTGCGTTGCCTTTTGAAAATCATTTTCTTTAGCATGATAAATATTTACAAACTTCTGCGGATTTCTATCAACTAAAGGAAACCAGCTGCTTTGAACCTGTACCATAATTTTATGTCCCTTTAAAAAAGTATGATTTATATCCGGGAGCGTAAAATTTACATTAGTAATTTTATTCGGGACAAAAGGTTCCGGTTTTTTATAACTATCGCGGAACTTTCCGCGCATTACATCTCCGCGCACCATCATTTCAAATCCGCCCATTTTTATATTACAAGGATTCGGCTCATTATCTTTAGCGGAATCCGGATAAACATCAATTAGTTTTACAACCCAATCAGCATCAGTTCCGCTAGTTGAAACATATAAATCGGCAATTATAGGACCGGCGACAGTTATGTTTTCTTTAAGTTCATCAGTTTCATAAACAACAACATCGGGCCGCGTAGAAGCAAACCGCTGATCCTCTACCATATATTCTCTAATCATTCCGTATGTTGTAGTTTGCGTGTATGGAACCGGTTTGAAAGGATCGCTCAAATACTCATCAAACGATTCACCGGTATTATTTAATTTATCGAATGAAAGTTTTCCGTCAGGCTGTAAAAATATTTCATCATCATTTACATTTTTCGGCGGCCATTCGGAATATTTCTTCCATTCATTTGAACCGGTTTCAAAAACATACGCATCGGGAAGATTAAGATTTCCTTCTCCTTTTAAATAAAAGTTGAAAAAAGGAAGTTCAATATTATTCTGATAAAATTCACTTGTCTTACTACCGAAGCGAATATTACCTAATTTATTTCCTTCAGATCTTTCCCAGCCGCCATGGAACCAAGGGCCCATTACCAGCATATTTTCTGCGTTGGGATTTTTTGCTTCAATTGATTTATAAGTATTTAAAGCACCGAAAAGATCTTCCGCGTCAAACCAGCCGCCAACCGTAAGAACCGCGGGTTTGATATCTTTAAAATGAGGAAGTGTATTTCTCGTCTGCCAGAATTCATCATAATTTGGGTGCGCCATCAGAGTATCCCAAAAAGGAATTTGATGTTTATAATATTTTGTAGTAGTATTTTCGAATGAACCCATTTCAAGAAAAAACTTATAACCATCGGCAGTTGAAGGAGAAAAAACCGGTTTCGGCCATTCGTTTATCGGCTCCGGCCGTGGAATTCCGAAAACTGAATAAAATCTAAAAGCATGAGGAAGCCAGAATGCACCGTGATGATGAAAATCGTCATCAATAAACCAATCGGCAATAGGGGCTTGCGGTGATACGGCAGCTAAAGCCGGATGTGCGTTTATTGCTCCCATTGCGGCGTAAAATCCGGGATAAGAGATACCATACATTCCCACCTTACCATTATTGTTCTCAATGTTTTTTATCAACCAATCGATTGTATCGTAAACATCGCTACTCTCATCTATATCTTTATTATTTTTTTTATTAGGGATAAACGGACGAACATCTTCATAAATTCCGCCCGACATAAATTTGCCGCGTACATCTTGGTAAACGTATATATATTTTTCACGCGTAAATATTTTAGAAGGACCAAGTTGATCTCTGAATTTGTCTTTACCGTATGGCCCAATGCTGTATGGAGTTCTCATAAACAACATCGGGTATTTTTGCGAATGATCTTTCGGTGAATAAACAATTGTAAAAAGTTTAACTCCGTCCCGCATCGATATCTGATATTCAGACTTATCAAAATGACCGGCCACGTAAACTGAATCCTCATTTTGCGCCGCTAATGGAGCAAAGCCACATGAAATGAGAAGGAATAGTATCAGAATAGTTTTTACAATTTTCGCTTTATTCATTTTTAGTTTTCCTTGACGGTAATATTTGCTTTATGAATTTTAAATAATAAAATAATTCAAAAAAAATATTTTAAAAAAGATTTCCTTTTTTAATGAGAAATTCATCCTATTCCGGGAAATTCTTCATATTTAATAAAATCAAGTTCCGAAGCTTCAACATTCTCATCAACCTGTTTTGGTGTTTTAGCACCCGGTATTGCGGTTGTACACGCGGGATGAGAAATACAAAATCTTAAATTTAACTGCGCCATTGTAAACTGCGGATATTTTACATAGAATGGTTCCATTTTTTCAATTTGAGTTAAATGTTTATCTAATTTTTCGGGGGAAAGATTCATTCTTCGATGATCACCTTCATCAAATTTACTTTGCCTGTTAAACTTGCCTGTAAGCAGGCCAAACAGAAGCGGAATTCTAACAATTACTCCAATTCCGTATTCCAGTGCTTTTGGAAATAAAACTTTTTCGGCTTCCCGTTCTAGAATATTATACCTTACCTGAATGCAATCCAGAATGTCTTTATGTTTATCTAATAGAAAAGCCTGCTCAGTTTCTTTGAATGATAAAATACTTAAACCTGCTTGTTTAATTTTACCTTGCTGTTTTAAAGTTTCCAATGCTTCCCAAGGCTCATCATTTTCCAGTAAATCGGTGGAAGGGCTATGCAATTGAAGTACATCGAGACAATCAACTTTAAGTCGGTTAAGACTTTGTTCGGCGGCGAAAATTAAGTAATCTTTTTTATAATTTCTTCGCGGAATATGTTTCCCTTCTTCATCTTTTTCTTCCTGCTGATAAAAATCGCTTCCGGCTTTTGTTGCTATTATTACATCTTTCTTACCTCCGCGCTCTTTTAAAACTTGTGCAATCAGATCTTCAGAATGGCCGTAACCGTAAACATCCGCGGTATCAATAAAATTTACTCCTTTATCTAACGCGGCATGTATTGCTTTTTTTGAAATTTCGTCATCAGTTTTTCCCCAATCTTTTCCGCCTATTGCCCAAGCTCCGAATCCTATAGTTGAAATTTCCGGGCCGTTTTTTCCTAATTTTTTATAGTTCACTTTGCTTCTCCCTTTTTTCTGAAATTGATTATAAACAAAACCAATTATAGAACAAATAATTAGCTTCTGAATGACTAAAATAATAAAATTTGAGGAGGTTGTAATGTTAGGATCATTAATTGATAATATAAAAGAACAAGTTGAAAATTTAATAAACGAAAAAACCGGTTTATCCGGAGTGCAGGCGGAAAAAGCGGCGGATATCGCAAAAAATACTGTTAAGAGTGAGGTTCAATCCGAAGCGGTAAAAAATCCTTCCGGTTTGTTGGATCTATTGAAGGAACAGGGTAATATAACCAAATCTAATCCTATTATTCAAAATATTTCATCGAAATATATTGCGGGACTAATTTCCAAACTTGGTTTAAGTGAATCAATCGCGGCAAAGGTTTCTGATTTTGTCATTCCGTTTATTATGGAAAAAATTAGTTCAAAATTCAGCAGTGAAGCTAAAGACAAAGATACAGGCGGACTATTAAATTTTTTAGGAGTTAATAATCTGAAAGAAGATATCGGCAAAACTATGGGAGATGCCGAGAAAGAAATAGGGGATAATTTGAAAAATCTCTTTTAATAATTATTTATTCGAACAGATTAAGTTCAGCTCGGAAAATTCCGGTTCCGATAGGCAAATAGGATAAAGTTTTTCGATAAATTTATCTACATAATCAGTATGGCGATGCAGCTCTTCCGCTTCGGAATTTTGAAATGACATTATATGTACAAAAGATGTTTCATCACTTTTTTCTTGGAAGCATTTATATGAAATTGTGCCCGGTTCATTAGATTTAATCTGTTCAATAAATTCTATAATAATATTTTTAGCTTCATCAACTTTATCCTCTTTTACTTTAAAACTAACAAATAAATGTTCTTGCATTTTTGTTACTCCCTTTGTTTTATGGTAAAATTTTTCAAAACTTGTACATGCTTAATTTCTTACCCAAAATTACGAAATGAGGAATAAAATTTCTCTTGAATCTTTTTACCTCCGAATGAATCATATTAATTAAAATAATTTTTTTTATGGAATAAAGGGAAATATGACAACTTCACAGATAATTTTAGTTTTACTGGTAGCAATTGTTGCTTATCAATTTATAAAAAAATTTATGTTAGCCCGGTCAATTAAGCATTATTCGCCGGCAGAAGCTTCCGAAAAAGTTAAAACAAGACAAAGCGTTTTTTTAGATGTTAGAACACCGACGGAACGTTCGGGGCAGCAGATAAAAGGTTCTTTACATATTCCCGTAAACGAATTGAGCAGAAGAGTTACGGAGCTTAATAAATATAAAGACAAAGAAATTATAGTTTACTGCAGATCCGGAAGCAGAAGCTTAAACGCGGCGGCAACATTAAAGAAAAACGGATTTAATATTGCAAATTTAAAAGGTGGACTAATTGGCTGGAATGCAAAAAGAAGTTAATTTATTTGCTTGATTTTTAACACCATTTCTGATGTTTTATTTGATTTATTTATTATGAAAGGAAGAATATATGGAATACGGATTTTCTAAAACAATAGATTTACCCTATGAAGAAGTACTTGAAAAGGTTACAGAAGAACTAAAAAAAGAAGGATTCGGAGTTTTAACCGAAATAGATGTAAAAGAAACTCTAAAGAAAAAAATTGATGTTGATTTTAAAAAGTATAAAATTTTAGGAGCATGCAATCCTCCGCTTGCCCATAAGGCGCTGCAGGCGGAAGAACAACTTGGACTGCTGTTACCCTGCAATGTAATTGTTTATGAATCTGATGGTAAAACGGGTGTTTCATTTTTTGATCCTATGATTATGACTAAGATTATAAATAATGAAAATTTAACCGCCGTTGCAAAAGAAGTGAAAGAAAAAATGGAACGTGTGTATAACGCGGTCTAATTTAATTTTTAAAATAGTAAAGGAGATATAATGGCTGAGCATTTAAATAAAGAAACATTTTTAGATAAAGTTTTTAATTATGAGCAAAACCAGGAATGGCAATATAAAGGTGAACTTCCGTGCGTAGTTGATTTTTGGGCTCCCTGGTGCGGTCCATGTAAAATGGTCGGGCCTGTAATAGATGAGCTTTCCAAAGAATATGAAGGAAAGGTTAATTTTTATAAAGTTAACACAGATGAAGAACAAGAATTAGGCGGAGTTTTCGGAATTAAAAGTATTCCCTCGCTGCTTTTCATTCCCAAAGAAGGCCAGCCGAAAATGGCTGTGGGAGCTTTACCGAAAGAAGCTTTAAAAGAAGCTATTGAGAAAGAACTTCTTACAGAAGCGGCTTAATTAATTAGAATAACAATTCAGCGCCTTAGATTTTTATGTTTAAGGCGCTATTTTTTTAATAAGCTTTTATTCCACCCTTTCTTTCCCGCCGTTATTTATTAATACATCTATAGCTTCATCATTTCCGGCGTCGTTGGCTATTTGTAAAGGCGTCTGCTGAAGATCCGTCAGCGCGTTTACATCCGCACCGTGCTTAATTAAAAGTTCAAGCAAATCGGAATCGCCTCTGTTTGCGGCTTGATGCAGCGGAGTAAAACCGCCGCTTTGTTTTGCGTTAACATCAGCGTCATTATCTAAAAGCAGCTTTGTTAAATTCAAATCTTTAATAGAAACCGCTGAATGAATCGGCATAACTTTGAAATCGTTAATAGAAACAAGATTTACATCCGCGCCATTAGCTATTAGATATTCGGCTATTTTAATATTCCTAAAATAAACCGCCAAACCAAGGGGTGTAAAACCATCAATGGAATGAGTATTAATTATTCCCCTATTCTTGTTTACAAAATCCATAACGGTTTCATATTCACCGATTGCACAAGCTTCATAAAAATTGAATTTATATTTTTTTTCTAAAAGTAAATCAACAACTTTATTTTTGTTGTAATACTTTGCCAGCATCAACAATGAAATACCTTTTTCGGCTCGTACGTCTAATAAATTTGGCTGTTCGTTTAGTATTTCTTCAACAGAATCGGTATCTCCTTCTTTTACGGCTGATATAATTTCTTCCGGAGTAATCATAATCCTTTTTTCAGTTATTTATAAATAAATTTATTTTCCGATTAATAATAATAAAATTTTTATTTTCTTGTGAATAAAATCGAATTTTAAGTGTATCATTAATAAGATGAAAAAATTTTTTGCTGCGGCACCGGCACTTTCTAATGAACAAAAAAGTGAATTTGAAGAGCTGGTAAAATTAAATATGAAGCGAGCCTATTTTACGGCACTGGGAATTCTGGGAAATCATGATGCCGCAATGGAAATTTCGCAGGAGGCTTTTTTACGCGCGTTTAAAAATTTCCATAGGTATGATAAGAAAAGAAAATTTTTTTCATGGTATTATAAAATCCTAAAAAATTTATGTTTGAATTTTATTCGAGATAGAAAAAAAAGAGAATCTGGATTTTTAAGAATTCATGAGGAGTTTTCAGAAGAAAATCCGGCGGAAAATTTTGAGAAAAAAGAACTGCTTGAAAAAATGGAGGAAGCGTTAAATGAATTACCGACAAATCATCGGGAAATAATAATACTTAAAGAATTTGAAAATTTAAGTTATAAGGAAATAGCGGAAATTTTAGAGATACCGGCAGGAACCGTAATGTCCAAATTATTTTACGCAAGAAAAAGTTTAGCCGAAAAATTGAATAGGAAATTGTAATGAATGAAAGATTTATTTATCTGCTTGAAAAATACTTTGAAAACGGCCTTTCAGCCGAAGAAGAAAGTGAATTCAATTCCTTGCTAAACAGCAGCAAAATATTAAAAGGGGAATTTGAAGAGCAAAAAAAAGTGAAGGAAGTTTTAAACAAAATGCAGCTTAAAAATCCTTCTAAAGAATTTTGGGATGGATACTGGATGAATATTTATAATCGTTTTGAACGCGGTGCAGCTTGGATTGCAATTACAATAGGAGCAATTATTTTCTTTGGATTTGCTGCTTATGAAGCAGTTAAAAGCTTTATTATCGATACACAAACTCCGGGATTGTTAAAATTTGGAATAGGGATAATGATTTTCGGATTATTAGTTCTTGTCTTTTCAATCATTAGAGAAAAATTTTCTGTTTATAAAAAAGATAAATACAAGGAGATACAGAGATGATAGTTGTTACTTCTTCAACGGTTGCCGGCAGAGAAATTAAAAAAACATTCGGTATAGTAAGGGGAAATACAATCCGCGCGAGAAACATAGGAAGAGATATTGTTGCCGCTTTAAAGAATATAGTCGGCGGCGAAATTGAAGAATATACAAAACTGATGGGAGAATCTCGTGAGCAGGCTTTAGATAGAATGATAGCTCAAGCGCAAGAATTGGGCGCCAATGCTATTGTAGACTGCAGGTTCTCTACAAGTTATATAATGCAAAGCGCCGCAGAAATTCTTGTTTATGGAACCGCGGTTTATTTAGAATAAATTATTCCCAAATTTTTCACTTAAGATTTTCTTCGAACAATTTAAAAACGCGCATGTATTCATCCTGCCAGCTGCTCGGCTCAACAAATGAATGACCTTCAAGCGGATAAACCGCAAGCTGCCAATTCTTTTTGCCGAGTTCAATTAATCTTTGTGTTAATCTTACAACATCTTGAAAATGAACATTCTGATCTATTATTCCGTGGCAAATTAATAAATGCCCTTTTAATCCTTCCGCGAAATAAATCGGCGAACTTCTCTTGTAAGCAATTGAATCTTTATAAGGAATATTTAAAATATTGGCGGTATAGCCGTGGTTGTAATGCGCCCAATCGGTAACGGAACGAAGAGCGGCTCCGGCTTTAAAAACATCCGCATCTTTAAACATTGCCATCAAAGTTATAAATCCGCCGTAACTGCCGCCGTAAATTCCAACTTTTTTAGAATCGACATTAAAATTTTTAATCAAATATTTAGCGCCGTCAACTTCATCGGAAAGATCTTTCCCTCCCATGTTTCTGTAAATTGCTGTCCTCCAATCACGCCCGTAGCCGGCGCTTCCGCGGTAATCCATTGCCAAAACATAATAACCGTTTTCAGCCAAAAGATTATTAAACATATATTCGCGGAAGTAAGAATCGCTCCACCATTTATGAGCGTTTTGCAAATAACCGGCGCCGTGTACAAATAAAACCGCGGGACTATTGGGCTTGGGATTGTCCGGTTTAAACAAACGCGCGTAAACTTTTGCGCCGTCGCTTGCGGTAAAAGTTATTATTTCCGGCGCTCTCCAAGGATAAGATTTAAATTCATCCGATAATGAATGAGTAATTTGTTTCGGTTTAGCGTCTTCATCAGTCTGCTTAATAAAAAGCTCCCACGGCTTGTTTATGTATGAATATCTAATCGCCATCATTTCATCATCGGGAGAAAGAGTAACTTCATTATTCCCTTCCATGTTAGTTAATCGCACAGCTTCTCCGCCGTTTATCGGCATTTTATAAAACTGCCTTTCGCCGGGATGAACTTTGCTTGAAGTAAAAAACCAATATTTTTTATTACGGGAAATTTTCGGATCAAAAACTTCGTAACTGCCTTTTGTTAATTCCTCTTTTTTTTCCGTTTCCACATCAACTGTAAAAAGGTGTGAAAATCCGGTTTCCTCAGATTGAAACCAGACACGTTTATTATCGGGCATCCAGCCGATGCTTCCTTCTCCAATCCACCATGGAATTCCCGGTCCCGCAATCCAGGCTTCATCATGCTGATGGTCTAAATCTCTTACGTTCCCGTTTTCCGGGTTTAGAAGCATAATCCATCTATCTTTATTATCGAGAGAACGAATTTCCAAAACCGCGTATTTGCCGTCGCCCGACCACCAGGGACCGTTTATTATAATTGCTTTTCCATTTCCTTTTTTTAATGAATCTGCTTTTACTGTTGAATCGGGATAACCTTTTAGAAATTCCGCTTTTTTATTTATACCTGGAATGTCATCTGTTTTTAAATAATAAACAGAATCTTTTTGCCTGTTGTAAATTCCAAATTCATAAGAAGTTTGTTCAGAACCTACATTCGGCCTTCCCGGAATATCTTCGGTAAAACCGCTTTCTGTTACATAATTAGGAACGATTGTATTTTTAACGCCTTTGGGATTTTCAGCAAGTAAAAAAGTTATAAAATTTTTATCCGGGCTCAATTGTATATTATAGGCTGTCTTATCTTTTATATAAATTTCTTTTGGGCGATTCGGCTTTTCATTTTCTAATTGTTTTTTCTTCTTTTCTTTTTTCTCTTTCCGTTCCCGTAAAACTTTAATTAAACTTAGCTCTTGTTCTTTAATATATTTTTCTTCTTTGTTTTTTGGCTCAACATTTTCTTTCGGCTTTTCGCCATTTATAAAATTAGTAAGCTGAATTATTTTCCCTTCCTTTAAATCTCTGGAAAAAAGATTTCCGTCAAATAAATATGTAATACTTTTTTCATCATTTGATAGAACCGGGTTATACTCAAAGGCAACTGTATTTGTAAGCCTTGAAATTTTATTTTCCTCAATATTATAAAAGAAAAGATCACCATTTTTTTCATAGACTTTTTTAGTTCTTTCTTTATTATAACTTCCACCGAAGGCGGGCATTTTCATTCTTTCGGCAAAACTTACCTTTTCCGGCTTGCCTCCGTCGCGAGAAACATAATATAAGCTATCGCCGTCGTTGTTGTCCGGATTCCATTTAAAATAAATTCTTTCCCCGTCATCAGACCAATGAATATCTTCAGGCGGCGAACCAATCCATTTCGGATCGCGCATTATTTTATCTACTGTTAGTTTTGTTAGTGCTTCCGATGAATCAGAATTCTGTGAATAAATATTTAATGAAAACATAATAATCAGAATCAGCACGAAATTTATTTTCCGCATTATTTTCCTTTGATAATTTTTATTTAGAGGATAAACGAATTACCGTTATTTCCGGTGTTGAATTATATCGCATCGGGACAAGGCTCATTCCCAAACCACGAGTAACAATTAATAAAGTTCGGCCGAAACTAAAACTTCCTTTTACATATTTTGTTTCAATGAGCGTTGGAGTAAGATTTATGAAAGGGAAAAGAAAAGTAACTTGTCCTCCATGCGTATGCCCCGCGAGCATTAAATCATAATTATAATCAACAGCTTTTGTAACAATTTTTTGCCTCGGCTGATGAGTTAATAAAATCTTTAAATCGAAATTTCCGGCGTATTTAGTTAGGCTGTCCAATTGTTCGTTATTAATGTGTTCAACATAAGTATTAGTTATAAAAGTTACGCCGATTTCAGCGCCGTTTATATTTATATCTTTCTGCGTATCATCGAGCATTTCTACATTATGTTTATCAAGCGCGGATTCAACTTCATTTAAACTTCTCGCATAATTATTTCTGTAAGCCCAGTTATCGTGGTCGCCCACGCAGGAATAAATTCCGTATTTAGATTTTATACTTCCGATATATTTTGCGGCTTCGTCAATAAAGAAAGGAGTTGAAGTAATCACATCGCCTCCCATTAAAACCAAATCCGGCTTCAGCGCGTTAACTTTAGAAATATAATTTCCCAAACGGTCGGCGTCCGTATATCTATCGGCCTGCACATCGGAAATAAAAACAATTTTAAAACCTTCAAGTTGCGGCGGAAGATTTTTCTTCACGTATTCAACCGTGCGAATTGAAACAGAGTAATAATCGTAAATAATACGCGCGGGAACATACACCGCGAAGAAAACAGAAAGCGCAAAAATTAATTTTAACTCTAATGATCTTAGTTTAGATTTATACTTTTTATAAATCGGCAGAAAAAGTAAACGAATTACATCAAAAATTAGAAAGAATAAACCGCATTGAACAAAAATGAAAATAGAAATCCAGAAAGGATAAATCATAAAATAATCGATGAAAGAATTATCCGGATAAAGAAAATTTTTAGCGTGTGAAAGCGTAGAATAGGCGTAAACTACAAGCAGGTAAAAAGGATAAATATTTATAAAAATAAAAAAGATGATTAATATCTTTTTTAAAAAAGAAGACGATATATTTTGGAAAACCGATTTTAATGATTTAACAAACTTCTTCGTGAAGTAAAATTCAACCAAAAAGATAAGCAGGAATACAACAAATACTCGAAGTATGAACAATTATTTTTCCTATAAATATTGCAATTATAGATTAACGTTAAATTTAATAAATTTCTAAAAAACTAATTTTTTAATAATCTTTCAATCTTCATTTAAAACTTCCTCAATCAATTTTTTCATTTTGTCGAAATGACTTCCTTTCCAATAAATTTTATCGCAGTTTCTGCAGATAAAAAATTCATCTTGATATTGCGCCACTTTCGGCGGAATTCTATTTGTTATTTCTTCCTTGTTAGCTTTTTCCAAAAAAGAATTGCAGTTAAGGCAGCGGCTGAATTCTTTAACTTCACTTTTAAGATGAAACCGCTCAATTACTTCTTTTAATTGTTCTTTGGGAAATTCGCTTCTGACAAAATAACCGTGAGTTACTTCGCTTCGTTTTAAAATTCCTCTATCCTTAGTTAAAATTGCCCTTCTTTCGGCCAATGATATTTTTACAATTTCCTCATCTTTAAAATCATTTTTATAAAGAACATCTATTCCCAGCATTCTTAAATACCTCGCTAAAGTACCGAGATGAACATCTGCAATAAATTTAGGATTACGCAGCGGTTCCGGCCGTAAATGCTGAACTTCGGAAATGTCAAAAGATTCAAATTCCGGGTAAACACTTATTTCATCTTCATCTTTTACAATATGAGGAAAATCAACAGACTTACCATTAACTAAAATTAAATCAACTTCGGTATGCGGCACTCCCAGCGCTTCTATCATATCTTTAACAGAAGCGCGGCCGAAAAATTTATATTCAAATTTAATTTTCCTTTTTTCTTCGGCTAGGAAATCATTTAATTCTTCATAAAACCGAAAATATGCTTTTTTTTGCAGAATCATATTTTTAAAAATAATACTTCTTTAAAGTGAATTAATGATTGTAAACATAGCGGTGGAAAATTTTAATAAATTTCCATTACAAGTTTTATGAAAAAATATTACATTATTTTATGAATTAAATATGTTCTACTTTTTCCGGGATTTACTATCTAAAAGGAAAGGAGAACTGAAATGGGGAAAAAATTTTTTCTTGCCGTTACTTTTTTACTGCTAAATTTTCCTTTACTTCCTCAGACGGAAGTTAAAAGCGATTTCATTTCCGCAAATCAAATTAATATGTGGATAAGCAACAATGGCTCCGGTTCTAACAATCCCGAAACACAAAATTGGGGATTCTTGTGGCCGGGCGGTGATAACGCTACAAAGAATGCCATTATGCAAGATGGTTTAATATACGGCGGAAAAATAAATGAGTCTTTAATTGTTAACGGAAATTATTATAGGCAAGGTTTACAGCCTGGTCCGATTTTATCGAACGGAAGTGCCGCAAATCCTAATGATTCCAAATATAAGGTTTGGAAAATTAAAAAGGATTGGGAATTTTTACCTGCCGGAGATGAGCGGGATTCTTTAGAATATAACTATAATAATTGGCCTGTTGAATTAGGCGCGCCTTGGAAAGACCTTAACGGCGACGGAGTCTATACTCCCGGAACCGATCAGCCGGATTTTATAGGCGATGAAGTTTTGTTTTACGTTGCTAACGATTTAGTCGGCCCGGATAGTTATCCGCCGTTTGATTTAACCAAAGCCGGATTAGAATTTCAAGTTACTGTTTGGGGACAAAATTCTCCTTCTTTTCTTCAGAATGTAGTTTTCAAAAAATATAAGTTCATCAATAAAGGAAATCATATTATCGACAGCTTGTATTTAACCTACTGGGCCGATGATGATCTCGGCAATGCTGCTGATGATTATACCGGCTGCGACACAGTTCTTAATTTAGGATACACTTACAACGGCAGAACCAGCGATGAAATTTATGGAAGCGAGCCTCCCGCTGTAGGGCACATGCTAATTCAAGGCCCCAATGTTATAGGAAATCCTTCTGACTCAGCATTTTTTTATAATAGCTGGCACAATGGTTACAAAAATTTAAATATGTCGGCTTTTTCAATGTATATGTGCGGAGTTTCTCAAGCATACTGTTCTCCTTCTTATGGAATTGAAGGAGCAAAAGTATTTTACAATAACATGCACGGATTAGCAAATAACGGAATGCCTTATATTGATCCGAATACCAATGATACAACAAAATATTGCTTATCAGGAGATCCGGAAGAAGGAACCGGTTGGTACGAAGGAAAAGGCTGGCCGGGCGGATTTGCTCCGGGAGACAGATATAACTCTCTAACCGCAGGGCCATTAATTATGGCACCCGGCGATACTCAAGAAGTTGTTATTGCTATTTTAATGGCTCAGGGTAATTCAAATTTAAACAGCGTAACCGAACTTAAAAAAAGCGCCGCCAATATTAGGAATTTCTATTATGGAAAAGATATTCCTGTTACAGTTGAAAATAATAAATCTTCTCTCCTTAAAAATTTCTCACTTTCGCAGAATTATCCTAATCCGTTTAATCCTTCTACAATAATTCAATATAATTTAGCGGAAGAAAGTTTTGTACAAATTATAGTATTTGATATTCTAGGCAAGGAAATAACAAGACTAATTAACCAAAAACAAAACAGCGGGAATTATACAATTACATTCGACGGAAGTAAACTGGTCTCGGGATTTTATATTTATCAATTAAGAGCGGGAAATTATTTGGAATCAAAAAAAATGATGCTAATAAAATAGTTACTAAATACAAAATTTCTTATTTTACCAAAAAAATTTTTCAACATAACACGGGGGCACAAGTGAATAAAAATTCATTACCTGCCATTTGTATATTTTGCATTTTAATGTCTTTTTCTGCGCTTGGTTTTAATAGCGGCAATCACAAAAAAGATAAACCTACATCAACAGACAATTATAATTATATAGCGGTAAATCAAGTATATATGTGGATTTCAAATAACGGAGATGGTTCCCATGATCCGAGAACAGACGGCAATGGTTTTTATTGGCCGGGAGGAATAAACGCTACACAAACTTCCATTTATGAAGATGGATTAGTTTGGGGAGGAACAGTAGGCCCTGAAATAAGAGCCGGAGGAAGTACTTATCGCCATGGATTACAGGCCGGTCCGATCTTAGAAAATGGTTCCGCCGCGAATCCGGCAGATGAAAAATATAGAGTTTATAAAATAAAAAAAGGCTGGGAAGATCTTTCTCCCGGGCCGGAAAAAGATCAATACGGAAAAGATTACAATGAATGGCCGGCCGATGAAGGCGCGCCTTATGTAGATGTTGACCAAGACGGAATTTTTACAAGAGGAGTTGATAAACCAAAATTCGTAGGAGATGAAACTCTTTGGTGCGTTTCCAACGATTTAGATACAAGCAAAACTATTAATTTGTTTTATTCTCTGCCTATGGGAATAGAACAGCAGTTAACTGTTTATGCTTTTAACAATGACGAAAATATGAAAGATGTTGTATTCAAAAAATATAAGCTGATAAATAAAGGGAAATATAACATAAAAGATATGTACTTCGGGTATTTTACCGATGATGATTTAGGTTTTGCAGGAGATGATTATACCGGCTGCGATACAACCTTATACTTAGGGTATACATACAACAGCAGCAACACTGATGATGTTTATGGTTCGCCTGTGCCGGCAGTTGGACATAAATTTGTGCAGACTCCAATAATTCCGGCTAATGTTGATGACGAGGCTATTTTTAACAATACTGTCATAAAAGGATATAAAAACTTACCGATGTCAGGATTTAACCTTTATATCGGCGGCAACAGTTCTACTTATAAAGATGTTGAAATAGGAAAATCCGGGAGCAATAAAGAAATATATAACAATTTGAGAGGTAGAACGGGAAGCGGGAGCACATATTTTGATCCCGTTCAAGGTTTTCCAACTTGCTATAGTGTACCCGGAGATCCTGTAGGTGAAACGGGCTGGTACGAAGGAAGCGGCTGGCCTTCCGGGCCCTCTGCTGGAGATAGAAGATATTTAATGGATAGCGGACCTTTCAATATGGCGCCGGGCGATACACAAGAAGTTGTAATCGCAATTTTTATGGCTAAAGGAACAGATAATATTCAGAGTGTTGCCGAGTTACAAGCGAAGGCCTCATATGTACAATATTTTTATTACCAGAATTTTCTTGTTTCAGTTGATGATAAAATTTCGGCACCGGATAATTTTGAATTATCGCAGAATTATCCTAACCCGTTTAATCCGGCAACTAAAATTAAATACAATATTGCCAAACCGGCGTATGTTACTTTAAAAGTATTTGATATTCTCGGGAAAGAAGTCGCAAGTTTGGTTAACGAAGAAAAACAATCCGGCAATTACAGCATAGATTTTAACAGCAAAAATTTTCCTTCCGGTGTTTATATATATCAATTAAAAGCCGGAAGTTTTACGGCAACAAAAAAAATGATTCTTTTAAAATAAAATTACCTCAATAAAAAAGGGACAGAATATTTCCTGTCCCTTTTCCTATTCTCACTTTAATAATCTTATACTACTGTTTATTGTGTTTATCTAAAATCTGCATTGCTTTTGGCTTATAAAGAAGATGATAAATTACATCCAAATAAGCATTCATTTCTTCCATTTCTATATTGGTTGTAAACTTCCAGAAGCCGTAGATTTTGGCGAGAGACAATAATTTAGATGCGTAAATTTCCCAGTTAAACGCGGTATCAACTCTTTTAATCGCGTTGTGGGAAATCTTGCTCCATGCATGATTATCTTTTTTACACTTCTTTATAAAATCTAATATTTTTGCGGTTGCTTCTTTTCCGTTTATTGGATCGATATGAAAACCGGATTTTGTATCTTGAATAATTTCTAAAGGGCCGCCGTACAAGGTTGCAAACACCGGAAGTCCGGAACGCATTGCCTCCAGCACCGTTAAACCGAATCCTTCAAATAAAGCCGGCTGAACAAATATTCCTTTATGATCCGCGATTAATCTGTAAACTTCTCCTGTCTGATCTTTACGGAATAATTTTCCTATCCATTTTATTTTATCGTCGATATTATATTTATTTATTAATTCGTGCATTAAACGAATCTGCTCTTTTTCCTCTTCATCATTCGATTTATTTGCATCAACATTTCCGGCAACAATAATTAAATTCGCCTCCTTTTGAAGTTCTTTGCTTTCCCCGAACCATTTTACGAGAGAAGTTAAATTTTTAATTTTATCTAATCTTGCCAAAGAAAATATCGGCATTAACTTTGGATTTTTCAGCGTTCCCACAACATCCGGATCCTCTTTGTTTTCGAAATATTAATTTTTCAAGCTCTTCCCGCGTTTCATGTAATCTTTCCGATTTATTTGTGTAAGGAAAGTAAACTTCTTTATTAACTCCGGGCGGTACAATATTAAATTTTGGATGGAACAGATTTATTCCTCCTTTAACTCTGTATAAGCCCGGCATAGTATAGTTTTCATAGGATTCATATTGTCCGATGCTTTCATCGGTTCCCGCAATTTCCTGATAAGTTGAAGTAACAATAAAATTTGCCGAATTCATCGCGATTAAATCGGCTGTAAAATGCGAAGAAAAATGATACTGTTCTTCCAGATTTTTCCAGTATAAAGCGCTGTACAAGTATTTACTTTTCTCCAAAGCGTGCGCGATTATTGCCTGCGTAACTCCAAGTTTTTTTGATAAAATATAAGCGACCATATTTCCGTCGCTGTAATTTCCGATTATAAAATCTGGGCGGCGTCCGAATTCAACCATTAATTCTTTATACGAATCTTCGGCGAATTCTTCCAGGTAAGGCCAAATTTCGAAACGGGAAATCCAATTATCCGTTATTTTTTGATTATGAGTTCTGAAGGGAACTCTTAAAATCCAAACATTATTTGTTTCATGTACTTTCTCTAATCTTTGGTTTGCTCTTGTTCCGCCGGCATTTGGAATTAGTCGTGTTAAAATTATTATTTTCGGAACCGCGTCAAGTCCGGCTTGTTCTAAAGAATGTATCATTTCTTTTTCAAGCGCCTTTACTTGATCAAGAATATAAACAACTTGGCCGCCCGTATCGGGTAAACCAAGAACTCCTTCCTGCCCGAAATAACCGTGTGAAGAAACAACAACAATATTGAATATCATGGGAATTCTTGAAAGGAAATTTTTCAAAGCTTCATGGTCGGGAGAAAGTAAAAGCTGCTCAAGTTCTTCTAATCCTTCAATAATTCTTGCCGCCGTATTTCCCAATCCCGGTTCAAATCCTAAACTTTGTAAATCATGCTTAAAGAGCAGGTAAGATTCATCTTCATCTTTCTTCCTTAAAAAACTTAACGCTTTATCTATACTGCCGCTTAGCTGGTCAGGATTTTTTATTCTTTCATTTAAGATTAGTTGCTGTCCGTTATATTTATGAAGGAACAGGAAATCGAATAAAGCTTTTCTAAACTTTTCAGGATTAGTAAACATGTTACTTGATAAATAACGATTAAGATATTCAACTCCGCGGCCGATACTTTTATACTCTCTAACGCTGGGGAATTTATCGTAAAAAGTTTTAAAATTAAGCGTCGGCATATCGAAAGGATGATTCGGATCGATAAAAAATTCTTTTTCTTTTAAATATTGATCGGCGCTTATTTCCTCAAAACATCGGCTTTCAACATTAAATAAATAAAAATCTGAATCTCCTATTTTTTCGCGCAATTCAAAATAAATATTTCCGCCGACTGTCACCGATTCGGTAACCTTTGTTAAAATTTCTTCAATTTCTTCTAAACCTTTATGGTGGTCTTTTTTAAAATCTTCAAGAATTTCAAGTAGATTTCCCTTAACTAATAATTTATGTTCATGTTTACAAACTCTGTCTAAATATCTAAAAAAATCTTTTGTATTATTTTCAATAAGTTCTCTTATCTTTTTATTCAAAACTATTCCTTTCCGTCATTTAAAAATCCGTAATATTTTATACCATCCATTATACCGCCGGCACAGGGCCTCTCGGCAAAATAAACTCTTTTGCTTCCTTTTAATTTGTTTAACTCTTCGCTAAAATTTGATACAACAACGCCAAGCAGTTCTCCTTTAAGCATTTCTTCATCATTGCCGGAATCGCCGGCCACTAAAATATTCTCATAAGGAACATTCCATCTATAACACAAATATCTTATCGCTTTCCCTTTTGAGGCGCGGTAAGGAAGAATATCAAGAAATTGCCCGTGACTAAAAATAACATTTGCTTTTAATCTATTTTTGATGAGAATCTCTTTTACTTTTTCAAGATGTTCCTGCACCGGTCGCATATAATAACTTATTTTAAATTTTCGCTGTGTTTGTTCTTCCTGATATTCAAGGAAATCTAACTGTGAGAGCAGATTGCAAATTTTCTTCCTGTGCCATTGATTAGAAATATGAGCGTCCCAGCCTTTCGAATAGATCAGTTCGCCTTTATAATCGTAGTAAATTTCTGATCCAACCGAAGAAATAATAAGATCCGGATAAGGGACATTATTTTCTTTAAGAACATTAAACGCCGATTCAACCGTTCTGCCGGTTGCAACAGCAAAACCGATATTTTTATCAATAGTTTGAAGAAGTTGTTTAAATTCTTCAAGACCTTCATTATCGCCCAGCAAAGTATGATCAATATCCGTAATTATCATTTTTTCTACATTAAACAATTTTCTTCCGACAGCGGGGAAAGTATTTCTTTTAACTCTTTCATGAGAAATTACTTCTTCAACCGCTTCCAAATATGTATCCGTATGGGCTTTCCATGTATAATATTTTTCAATATTATTTATGCCGTTCTCCGAATATTCACGCCATAAGTTTTTGTTATCAAAAATTCTGCATAAAGCGGCGGAAACATTTTTCGGCTCTGAAACATCGACTAAAACCCCATTTTTACAATTTTTAATTATATCGCGCGGCCCGCCGTCATCGGTTGCTACAACGGGAATACCGGAAGCGGCTGCTTCAATAATTGTTAATCCGAATGGTTCTGTTAAAGCGGCGTTTACAAAAATACCCCGCATTTCAGCGGCTATTCTATAAAGCTGCGGAACTTCGTGTTGCGTATCGTGCCGTTTTGGAATTGCCATTTTTCCGTATAAATTATATTTATCCATCAGCAGTAAAATTTCCGTAAGCACTTCACGCTCGTTATCCGGCATTTCTTGAATGTCTTTTCTTATACCGGCAAAAATTGCGAGGTTAGCTTTTCTCTGGAGATCTTTATCTTCGCCGTAAGCCGTTATTAATCCTGAAATATTTTTCCTTTTATCCGGCCGGCAAACTGTAAGTATTAATGGTTTATCCACTTCAACAAAAAAGTTTATGAGCTTTTCATAAATCATTGTTTTTACTTTTTCAGCTTCTTCCAGATGCTGGTTAGTTTGATAGTAGGGATAAAATTTATCTAAATTAATTCCGGGAGGAATCACGCGGAATTTTTCAAGTTCAGTATTATTATAATCGCCGTATTGCTTATCTATCTCTTGATGCGTGCTTGTTACAATAAGATCGGCAAAATGAATAATATTTTCTTCAACTTCAATTCTATGTTTTATGTGGTAGCGTTTGTCAATTTCTTTTTCCGATAATCCTTCATTTAAAAGTTTTCTAAATTTATCCCGCCCCAGCGAGTGTCCGGTATGAATAAAAGGAATTCCAAAAAATTTAGTTAACTCGCTGCAAACATAACCCGCATCGGCATAATGGCTATGAATTATATCGGGCATTCTTCCGACAGATTTAATATACTTTATGCTTTTATCAACAAACTCTTCAAGATGATTCCACAATATTTCCTTTCGAAGATATTTTCCGCCGCCCGCGCGGATACGGATAATGCTGAACTTTTCATTTATTTTTTCTTCTTTCTGCGCGTAATCAGAAGAAACATTTTTATCTTTTATTTGCCTGGTAATCAGTTCAACTTTTTCTACCCGCGGATCTTCGCTCAAAGCCGTGGCAAGTTCAAGAACATATTTTGTTTGTCCGCCGGTATCGGCATCTCTTCCCAATTCAAGATTGTTTCCCCGGATAAGTCCGTGAATACTGTAAAGCTGGATATATAATTTCTTCTCCTGATGATTATTTTTATTCTTCATTTAATTTTTCCTTAAAAGGTTTATAAAAATTATCATCTTCCGGAAGTGCGCCTTTTATTTTCACAATTCCCGCCGCAAACTGCGAGGCTATTTTATTTATTTCAGTCAATTTCCAATTTTTAAGATAACCGAGACAAAGTATTGCGGAGTAAGCATCACCCGCGCCGACTGTATCGGCAACATCATCAACTTTTAAAACA
Organism: uncultured Bacteroidota bacterium; assembly: GCA_963798775.1. Classification (GTDB taxonomy): domain Bacteria; phylum Bacteroidota; class Ignavibacteria; order Ignavibacteriales; family Ignavibacteriaceae; genus CAWCUK01. Next base: position 1,494,671 of record CAWCUK010000001.1, on the reverse strand, counting down.
AAATGATTTACTTCGTTTTTATTATAAATTACCGCTCCTTCACTTCCTTTGGTAACGCATAAAAGATCGATTTTAAAATCATCTATTAAATGCCGCGCCGCGTTATTCATATCGAAATTAATATTCATAGTTAGTTCATTTACTAATTTTAATTCATCGATATTAAGTTTAAGCACATTCGCGGTTTTCAGACAATTGTTTATTAATTCGGGCGTGTAAAAATTTTGGCGGATATTCAAATCGCAAAAGTATGTAATATTTTTATTAAAGAGAGAATGAATTGATCCTCTTGTTGTTAGCTCTCTTTGGGCTAAAGTCCCGAAATACATGCAGTCGGTTTCGCTAGAAATTATTTGTTCAATATTATCGTTTAGTTCAATAAAATCGTAAGCTGTATCGGATTCTATATCCCAAACTGGAACCTTCTCTTCATTAAGTGTAAGTCTTGAAATTCCGGTTTTATGCTTATGGTCTTTCTGAATAAAATCAACAGAAATATTATGTTGATCTAAAAATTCAAAAATTTCTTTTCCGAAATTATCATCTCCTACACGACTAATAAAATTTCCTTGTCCTGTTAATTTTGTTATATGATAGATAAAATTAAAAGGCGCGCCTCCGATTGTTTTTCCTTCAGGATAAACATCAAATAAAATTTCCCCGATAGATGTTATTTTTTTCATATTCCGTTTCGTTTGTGAATAACCTTATATAATATAATTTTTGCTTATAAATTCAAGTAATACAAAGCACTACAGTCATTTAAAAAGCTATAAAGGCTAAAAAGTTTAATTAATTGGAATTTTTATTTAAAGGATTTTGTTTGGATAAAAAAAACATAGAAGTAAAAATGAAAATATACACTTTTACAGCAGTACAGCAGCTGCCCATTGATTTAGCCGCCGCATGGCAGTTTTTTGCAAATCCCCAAAATTTAAGTAGAATAACTCCGCCATGGCTTAATTTTAGAATTACTTCCGAAAACTTAGAAAAAATGTATGCGGGGCAAATAATTGAATATAAAGTTAGTCCGTTTTTAAATATTCCTTCGAAATGGGTAACCGAAATAACACATGTAAACGAACCTCTTTTTTTTGTTGATGAGCAGAGATTTGGGCCGTATAAATTTTGGTATCATCAACATCATTTTATGGAGTATAAAGGAGGAATAATGATGAAAGATATTGTTAGTTATGCCTTGCCATTTGGATTTATCGGAAGAATTGTAAACTCTCTTTTAGTAGCAAAGAAGATAAAGAGCATCTTTTCATTTAGAAGAAAATACTTAGAAGATAAATTCGGCTCTAACATTTACAGATAATCAAATAATTTTAGAAAACGGAATAAAAAAAGGCTGCCCGAGATGAACAGCCTTTTAATAAATTATCTCCCTATAAAGAGATATTTTATTGAACGGTATAATTTACACTAGAAGTAAAAGTTTGTCCTTGTGCGTTTCCGATATTGCCTTTAATAGTAAACTGCCACTGCTGTCCGGTTTGCACATTTTGAACAGGTCCCAAATACATTGGTTTAGCGTTTGTATAAATATCTGTATTAGTAACAGGAATATTTTCATTAACATTTATAGCTGCGCAAACCGCGGATATTTGATTTACAGAAACATCGTTTGATGGTTTAAATTCAAAATAAACATTCTGCTGTTCATCTTGAACTAAGTTTGTTTCAAAAGTAATATTTCCGGTTGTACCGCCTCCGCCTCCTGTTCCTCCGCCGGGGGTAACTATTAATCCCCCATTATTGCTGTCGCCTCCTTTATCACCGCAGTTAGATAATAAGAGTAAAAGAGGAAGAAAAAAAAGTAATTTTTTCATATCATCCTCACCTATCTAATTAAATAATTTTAAATTTAGCCGCGACGCCCAATTGAAAAGTTAAAATACGGGCGGAAAAATCTTGCTGAACAGTGGTTATTCCATAACCAAATGTAAACTGTGGAGTTAAATCCAATAAAGATCCCAGCGAAATATCATAACCTGCACCGGCAGTAAGTTCAAACCTTACATTCATGTTTTTTAATGTAGCTTTACCTTTTAAAGGCTGTTGTTGCTGAAATCCCTGCTGAGCTTGCGGTGTAAGAGTTTGTTCAATACTTGATTCAATATTAAAGCCAATGGATGGTCCTATTACAAAATAAAAATTACTTGCGGGAAGGTTTAGTTTTAGTAGCGGCTGAATCATAAAATACGCAAGGCTATAATCGTTATCCAGAGTGCCTTGAATATCAGCTATACCATCTCCGTTACGATCAAACTGACCTGTATATGAGTATGAACCGCTTCTACTATCATAAAACTGAACTTGAGTTATAAGTCCAACAATAGGCGTAAATTTCATATCAATTTGAGAACCAAAAAAGAAACTAAAACCGGTTAATGTTTCCGGTAAATCAGAACCGGTACCTATATTAAAATTCATCCCGGTATATGGGCCTAGCTTCATTCTGAATTGTGGAAAAACAGTAGATGTGGATAGTAGAAATAGTGCAAACAGAAACAAGAAAGATTTTTTCATAGAATTCTCCCGATTAATGATTGAATTAATTATATAAAGGAAATTCTGTTTATCTATATTTTTATTTTAGCTTCAGATTTTAATCCTATGTGCAGGAAAAGACGATGCGGAAAGTTTAGTAACCGGAAAATATTGTCTTAAGTAAAAGGATTTACAAGAAATTACATTTGTTATAATTAACTGTCAAGATTTTTTTTTACAAGTAACTGTTGCGACACATTCTTTTATTATTGAATTTTAATTTCTGTGTTTTTCGAGGATTTTGAGTTGAAGGATAAGTAGATAGAAAAGGTTATCTAAAATTTATTTTTCGATCAGAAATAATATTAGATAACCTGCAGAAGAGTTATTTTCTATAAAATTTGTTTCAGCGCTTCTTTATTAGCGTCAATAGTTTTTTGAAGATCATCTTCGGAATGAGCTGTTGAAATAAAAGCGGCTTCAAATTGCGCGGGAGCCAGATAAATTCCTCGTTTCAGCATTTCCGTAAAATATTTGCCGTAGAGTTCCGTATCCGATTTTACCGCGGAATTAAAATCATCAACTTTTTCTTCCGTAAAAAATAAAGTCATCATAGAGCCGACTCTATTCATCGCGAAATTTTTCCCGAGCTCATTAAGATTCTTTCTAAAACCTTCTTCAAGAAAAGCGGCTTTCTTTTCCAATTCATCATAAATTCCCGGATTATCGTTAATGAAACTTAATGCCGCAAAACCCGCAGCCATAGCCAATGGATTTCCGCTTAAAGTTCCCGCTTGATAAACAGGCCCGGCGGGAGCAATAATTTCCATAATTTCTTTTTTGCCTCCGAAGCCGCCCACAGGAAGTCCGCCGCCGATTATTTTACCGAAAGTTGTTAAATCAGGCTTTATATTAAATAACTTTTGCGCGCCGCCGGATGAAACTCTGAAACCTGTCATCACTTCATCAAAAATGAGTACAATATTTTCATTACTGCAAATTTCCCGGAGTTCTTTTAAAAACTCATCTTTGGCTTTAACAACTCCCATATTGCCGGCAATCGGTTCAATTATAATCGCGGCGATTTCATTTTTATTCGCGTCAACTAATTTTTTTACCGAATCAATATTATTATAATCCGCGATTAAAGTATCGGCCGCGTTTCCTTTTGTTACGCCGGGACTTGTAGGAACTCCCAAAGTTAAAGCTCCCGATCCGGCCTTAATTAAGAAAAAATCCGCGTGGCCGTGGTAACAGCCTTCAAACTTTATGATTTTTTCTTTCCCGGTAAAACCGCGTGCGGCGCGAACCGCGCTCATTGTAGCTTCTGTTCCGCTGTTTACCATTCTTACCATTTCGCAGGAAGGCACCAGCTCGGTAATTAATTTGGCCATTTCAACTTCTAAAGAAGTCGGCGCGCCGAAACTTGTTCCTTTTTCAATTGCTTTTAAAAGAGCGTCTTTTATAAATTTTGGATTCTGCCCGAAAAGATGCGGCCCCCAGCTTCCGATATATTCTATGAATTCATTTCCGTCTACATCATAAATTTTGGAGCCTTCGCCTCGTTCAATAAAAACGGGACTTCCGCCTACGGATTTAAATGCGCGAACCGGAGAATTTACTCCTCCCGGAATATATTTTTTTGCTTCTTCAAATAAATGATTGCTTTTTTCTGTATTCATAAATTTCCCTTTTTCTCTTTACGCTTCTACTTAAGAAGAATAAATTTCTAAAAATGTTTTATCAAAAATAGTTTATATAAAAGATACATTCTACTTTTACTTAATTTCTTCTTTAATTGATTTGCTGTTTTTGTTTGTGTAAAATTGCGGCAGGATTAAAATCAATTATAAACTCTAAAAAATTATGAATAATAAAAACCGTCCCTCATGGGATGAATATTTTTTAAAATTGGCAATGCTCGCTTCGGAACGTTCTACTTGTCCAAGAATGCACTGCGGCTGCGTTTTAGTAAAAGACAGATTTGTTTTATCAACTGGCTATAACGGCTCTTTACCGGGACAGCCGCATTGCGACGAGGTTGGATGTTTAATTGTTGATAATCATTGCGCGCGTACAAATCACGCGGAAATAAACGCGTTAACTCAAGCGGCAATTCACGGCGCAACAGTTAAGGGGGCGATAGCGTATATAACAAATATGTCTTGTACAACCTGCGCGAAAGCGCTGATAGCGGCGGGAATTACTTGCGTTGTTGTTTTCTCCGATTTTCATGATACACTCGCGACAAAATTTTATACCGAATCCGGAATTGAAATAGTAAAACTTCCTATGCCGGATAGAACCATAAATTATAATATTGAGAAATATTCTTCCGCGAGAAAAACTGAGAAATCTCTTTAGAGTTGATGAAGAAATGAAAAATTATTAAACCTAAATAACTTATAAATAAATGAGAAATTTCTATATATAGTTACTGATATATATAGAAAAACGCATTTTCTATATATATTACTTCTTTAACTAAATTTTGGGCAGCAATCAAATCTTCTATTTTTATGAATAATTAATAAAGATGAAAATAACCCGTTTTTGGAAACCGCTGCTCGCGATTATTTTTTGGGGAATGTCTTTCATCTTCACTAAAATCGCTCTTTTTGAACTTGAGCCTTTTGCGGTTATTACACTTCGGTTAATACTCGGTTTTACGGTTATTCTAATTATTGCCGTTTCTACTAAAAGAAATTTTTCGATAAACTTTAAAACTCACAGCAAAATATTTCTTCTTGCCTTAGTCGCGGTTTTTCATCTATGGATTCAAGTTACGGGACTGAAATTTACTTCCGCTTCCAATACAGGCTGGATTATCGGCGTTACGCCAGTTTTTATGGCGCTCCTGGGATTTCTATTCTTCAAAGAAAAGATTACACATGTAAAAATAAGCGGAATTATAATTGCTTTTTTCGGACTGCTTCTTCTGATAAGTAAGGGAAACTTTTCAAACGTAAATTTAATTTCTAACAAAGGAGATTTTTTAGTTTTAGGAAGCGCTTTTACATGGAGCGTTTATTCAATAATCAACAAGAAAATTTCTATTTCTTATCCGCCTTTAATGGTAGTGCTTTTTTCTTTCGCGATGATGATAGTTATTCTAATTCCTTTCAACCTTAACTCCTCAACCATAAATTCTATAAAACATTTTTCAGCGGAAGGCTGGGGCTCTATTTTATTTCTCGGAATTTTTTGTTCGGGAATCGCTTATGTTTTGTGGGCTTATTCTTTGAAGGAAATGGAATCGGCCAAAGTAGGCGCGTTTTTATATTTTGAACCTTTTGTTACCGTCTTTACGGCTTTTCTAATTCTTGATGAAAAAATTACTGTTTTAACTTTGATTAGCGGACTTATAATAACATTCGGTGTTGTGCTGGTAAACCTAAGAAAATTAAATTTTAGAAAAGATTAAACGTTAAATTTTATTCTGCTTTGCTAAATATTTTTCCAGCTTAAAAAATACATTTTTCATCATGTTTGAATGTAGTTTTTGTAAATCAACAAACCTTCCCATTGAACGAATTAAAATGCTGTTATCGCGCAGTTCAATTTTATAAGTTAGTTCCGTTTTGTCCCTTACTTTTTCTATTTGCCAAATACCAATACCGGAGTATAGCCCGTCGAAATATTTTACCGTAACTTCCTCATTTAATTTTACATCAACAATTTCCCATTTAAAACCGGGGCCGTAGTAGGGACGAATTAAAATTCGCGAGCCCAAAATATCTTTGGTTTGATTTAAGGTTTTGAATTTTACGGTTGCCGGCCACCATTTCTTATAATTCCGGAAATCTGTAATCAGTGTTAAAAATTTGAGAATTAGAAAAACTAAAAAGATATGAATCGGTAGAAGTTAGAAGCATAATTATTTTTTATAATTGCCCCGAAACTTATAAAGAATCGGGGCGGAAGATTAATTAATATTTCGGAAAATACTATTTTTGATGAATTCAAACTCTTCATCGGTTAACGGAGTTATCCATTCCCGCCAAATTTGATTTTACTTGTTTTAAATTTCTAAAGCCGGGAATTACCGCTCCAACAACTTTATAATGAAGCAAATACTGAAGCGCCATTCTCGCAAGATCTTCAACCGATGCGCCGAATTTATCTTTCAGTTTAGCGAGTTTTGGTTCAAGTTTGGCAAGATTTTCCGGAGTAAATCGCTCCTGGTTTTTCCGATGATCCCCTTCTTCAAATTTTGGCGGATTATTTTTATCATATTTATCGAGCAATAATCCTTGCGAGAGCGGCCCGAAAGCTACAAAAGAAATTTGGTTTTCATCAAGTAATTTTCTTGTCGGTGATCCATCCCGCACAAAACGGTCATCAATCGCGCTGGAAAAACTTTGCAGGACATCAGGTTTTACTTTCGGCACAAGCTTTTGAAAATGTTCATGGCTGTATGCGGATTGGCCGATAAGCCTAATTTTTCCTTCTTCCTTTAATTTATTCATTACTTCTACGGCGCCGTCAAGATATTCATCATTTTCACCGAAATTGCCGTGATGGAAATAGTAAAGGTCGATGTAATCACGATTCAAATTTTTTAATGATTGTTCGCATTGATGCCGAATATGCTGCGGTTCGTATGCGTGAGCCGCGGTTCCGGGAAACCAGCCGACTTTAGTAGCGATAACAAATTCCTTTGTTCTATCGCCCAGAACTCTGGCCAGCATTCTTTCAGCGCGGCCGTTTCCGTAAACATCGGCGTTATCAAAATGGTTTACGCCTTTATCGATAGCGTAATTTACGGCATCTTTAATTTCATTTTCATCAACATTTGCCCAGCCGTTCGGAACGCCGTTAACCCAATTTAATCCGCCCATAGTCCAGCAGCCGAGGCTTATTTCCGAGACTTCAACATCTGATTTTCCAAGCTTCCTGTATTTCATATCTTCTCCCTTAGATTTATTTGAGAATAAGGATTAAAACAACTTTTAAAGATATGCAAAAGTAAAGAAAAATTTTAGTTTAACTTTGGAGATAAAGCTGCCTTAGAAAAGCAAAAACTTATTGTTGAATGAACAAGATGTAATTTCCGACAGTTGATTCAAACAATATTTTTATTGACAATGATTTTATAACTTCCAAAGGCGGAGTTTTAAATGATGAGCAGCCGCATGTTGATGGCATTCAATTAGTCTCGTGTGAAAATTGTAACATAACTAGAAACAAAATAGAAAATATGAGTGAGATTGTAACTACATCTACTAATTTGAAATATTTGCATAGGCAGGGTATTCATGCAACTGGTGTATTGGGTTACTCCAAGATATTTAACAATATCATTCAATCTGCAAGAGGTAACGGATTAATCAATATTCATTTTACTACTTCAACTACTTCTTTAGAAATCTTAAATCCGCTTCTTCCATGGAAAGTCCGGCAACTTTGTTTGCAACTTTAATTACATCCTCTTGATAAATCATTACGCCGTAAGTTTCTTCGAGGCATTTTTTCATTAAGGGGTGCAGGTAATTCCTTTGCTGAGGATTGTGGTGGCGTTTAATAAATTCTTGCATCATTCCGCTTTCCACTACCCCCGGTCGAATTATAGAACTTGCCGCCGTAAGCATTTCAAAAATTTGTACGTCAAGCCTCTTCTCATTCCGGGGGATTTTATGTAGAAACAGCCAATAGTGTTGCCGCTGCGGATTAAGTTAATGGTTTCTTTATCCTTAAACAGCATTTTATAGTTGTATATATCAAACGAATCAAGGGATACTGGATTAGTTACTAATGGATAGTGACGTTAAAAAATTAATAGTAGAGACTATTAGAATGGACTTTGAGGAAAATCTAAAATAACTCATCCCAAACCCTTCTCTTGCAAAGAGAAGGGCCCTTTTTTATTTTTTATTTTAATTTTTTTACTTTTTTATTATATAAAATATAATTTATTAATTAAACTATTATATCTTAAAATTTCATTCTACAATTTTTTTTTTTTTTTTTTAACTAATACCCATTTAGCCAAATTATAAGCTATTGCTAATAATCCTAACTCTGTTTTTACCTTTTGAAGCCCCCTTAAATAAAACCTCTTAAATTTTTTATTCTGTTTTATATTACCAAATATCAGCTCTACCTCTACCGGACGTTTTTTACTATACAATACCCCTCTTTCAGATTCTAATATTTCTTCTGCTTTATTCTTTAATAAATTACCTCTATGACTTACACTTATTATACTATTATCTTTCTGATTATGACAAACTCCTCTAACCTGACATCCTTTACAGTTTACAGCTTGATAAAGAGAAATAGTTCTTAAATAATTATTCTCACTTCTTCTTTTTCTTTCCCCTATTTTTTTCATCTTTTGTCCCATCGGGCAGTAATAACAATCATTCCTCTTGTTGTAAAATAATTTTTCAGCTGCAAATGGCTTCTTATCCTTTTTAGTTTTTTTCCGATCTTTATCGAAGTAGTTGTATTTAACAAATGCTTCTATATTTTCTTTTTCCATATATTCGTAATTTTCTTCACTTCCATAGCCTGCATCAGCTATTACTACTGCTGGTGTTTCCCCATATTTTTCTTCGTGTGAGTTTATATGTTTAGGAAGTGTTGTTGTATCAGTTGGTTTTTGATGAATACTGTAATCTACTATATATTGATTATTGCTCGATATCTGAACATTATAACCCTCTTTTAACTGACCATTCATCATATAATCTTCTTTCATTCGCATAAAAGTAGCTTCTTCATCTGTCTTCGAATAACTGTTTCTATCTCCCAATTTTTCTTCTTGCTCTTCATATTTTTTTAAATTCTTCGGCCAATTCTTTTTAGCATAATTCAGCTTCTGCTTAACCTTCTTACTTACCGGTTTATCTTTAAGTACCTCATCTATTTTCTTTATCGTCTCTTCTACTTTTTCCTGCCCTATCTCTTTAAAATCTTCTTCTTAATCTTCTTTATTCTCTACTTCTGCTACTGATTGACTATATACCCATAGCTCTTTTAACTGCTGCTTTATTCTCTCTTTATTTTTTTGACTGCCTTCCCCCATACAAACGTATACTTGTTTGCATTTGCCTCTATCTTTGTTCCATCTATATATACTTCTTTTAAACTCAACTGCCCAGCTTCTAATAACAACAATACTATTTGACTCAATATTTCCTCTAATACTTTTTTTAATCTCTCCGATCTAAAGCGATTTATTGTGTGATAATCCGGCCTATTCATTCCTCTTATCCACATCATATAAATGTCCTCTTTCAGCATCTCTTCTATTTTTCTGCTGCTATATATATTTTTTAAATATCCATATACTATAACCTTCAACAACATCTTCGGATTATAACTGCTTGTCCCTCCTCCCTAATATAATTTTAGCAATGGCTTAATATCTATCTTTTCTATCACCTCATTTACAACTCTTACCGAGTGATTCTTATCTATCATTTCCTCTATAGAAGGAGGAATAAAAATAATTGATCTTAGTCCTATGATTTAAATACTGGTTCTATCATTTTTTGTTCTTTATGCAATTTATATAAATTTTAAAAAATTTGAATTAAGGCAAAAACAAATGCACTTTCCCCCCTCTCTTATTAAGAGAGGGGCCGGGGAGAGTTCGAAAAAGAAACTTTTCTGTGATAATTTATTTTTCTATTTTCATACTGAAAAAATCAGAGAGTAAATGCCGATTCTAATAAGTGTTTAATAACCTCCGCAAACCGAAATAAATTAAAGTAATTTTATATGCTCATAAATTTAATACCGCTTAAAAAATCTATTAATAAGGCTTACCTTAAAGTAAAGCCGGTAAGGATAGATTTTGAAAACTTCAAAGAACAACTTCACACATTGTTATTAAAAATAAACGACAAGGAATCAGAAGAACATAATAAAAACTTAATCCGCGATTTTTTTATAAACACTTTCTATTCTGATAAAAACGTTAATACTAAAGATAAAACAGACCTTGCGGTTCATCTCGGGAAAACAAGTGAAAGTTTAGTTGGAGTTATCATTGAAACTAAAGCTCCCTCAAATAAAAACGGAATGGTTTCTAAGGTGAATATAAACCGGAAAGCTATGCATGAAGCTATTCTTTATTATTTAAGAGAAAGAATAGAAAATAAGAACGATGAAATAAAAACTATTATTATTACCAACACTTATGAATGGTTCATTTTTAAAGCCGAACATTTCGAAAAATATTTTTATAAGTCTAAACTAAAAGAAGATTTTGAAAAGTGGCGCAATGATCAAAAAGTTAGCGGGCTTAATGATCACTTTTATAATGAAGTTGTAAAAAATTTCATTAATGATTCTGATGACGAAATGGAAACTGTATTTTTTGATTTAAGGGAATATAAAGACGCGTTAGAGAAAAATGATGATAAGAAATTAATTCCCCTATTTAAAAAATTTTCACCTCCCGAAATTCTTAAAGAACCTTTCGCTAATGATAGTAATAATCTTAATAAACAATTTTATTCGGAACTTCTTCATATTATAGGGCTTGAAGAATATAAAGATAAAAGCAAAAAAAAGATTTATAGGAAAAATGAAACCGAAAGGGACAGCACTTTCAATAATAATTTACAAATAATAATTATAATTTATCTACATTTTTTAAACCTTCATTTTATTTATCCATACTTCATTATCCTTTAATTTCACTTTCTACATTCCTTTAACAAATCTCTCTTTATTAACTTTTTAAACTTTTTTATAAATTCTTATTTCTCTTTTCAACAACTTCATCTACAAAATTATAATAAACCATCTCCTTAGTTAACATTACTATTCCCTAATATCTATACTCCTTATTATACCAAAATAAAAAATCCCTACATTACTATCTTACATCTTCAATAAAACCAAAATTCTTCTTAAAATCTTTACTATATTTCAAAGTTTTTAAAACTAATTCATAATAAATATTATCATTTAGAAACTTGTAACCTTTAATATGTTTTTGTTACTCCTATATCTACCAACAGATATCCAACTTAATTAAATTTCATTGATAAACCTCTATCTACTTACAAAATAAACTAATATAATTTTATTATTTACTTAAAAAAACTCTATATTATAAAATATTCAACAAATTATAACAATTCTATATAAACAAACATACAAATTAAAACATATCATATATATACATACATAATATTATAAAAATAATAATATATACAATTATTCAAAACTTTTAATTTTATTATATAACAAAAACATAAATAATTAAATCTTATAAACAATAATTACAATCAACTATAATTAACAACTATTTAATAAATTCAATAAACATTATACAAATTTATATATAATAAACAATAAATTATACACTCAAAAAAATAATAACAAAATTCATCAAAAAATATATAAAATATCTCAAACAAAAACATATCACAAAAACAATCACTATTAAAAATATCAAAAATTTAATATAATACATATTCACTCAACTTTCTCAATAAAAATTTACTCAAAAAACATAACTTTAAATTTACAACAATCAATATATAATAAAATAATCATAAAACAACAAAAAATTCACATAATAATAACTTTATTAATACTTTTATAAACAAATATACAATTATCATTTTTATTAATAACTACTAATAATTTAATACTATTTATACAATTAAATCATTTTTAAAATTTTTTTATAAATAACAATAAATATTTAAAATATAACTAATTACTTTACAATACATTTTAATTACTTTTTTAATTTTTTTAATACATCTACTAATAATTCACAACTTTACTACTTTTTACCAATCTTATTTTTATCAAAAAATACACAATAAAAATTTTACTCCCATTTACTTAACATCAAATAATAAATACCTTCTTTACACAAATAAACACCTATTTATACATTACACAATAAACATAATAACAATATAACATCAACAACTTTCCATTTATAACCCTAAATATAATAACAACATTAAAAACAAAAAATTACTACCAAATATAACCTAACATCAAACACTCCAATCACCCTACAAACTCCTTCCATTACTAATACTATTATCCCAATATCCTTTTATTTACTATAATAATCAATATTTCTCTTTATGGTTCTTTAATTGAGAACACTATAAGAATACTTAAAACAAAAGATGTTCTGAAGAGTTTAGATGATCCTTTCTCATACGGCCACTCCGAAGAAGAACAGTTATATAATGTAGCCCTCGAATTAAACATAATATGGATTAATAGGATTTTATTTCTAAAACTTTTGGAAGCCCAGCTTGTTAACTATCATGCAAGTAACCAAAACGACGGAACCTTTACAGAAAAAGATTATAAGTTTCTCAATCCGAAAATTATAAACCAGTATGATGATCTTTTTGAATTATTTCATGAAGTATTAGCCGTTAAAAACAAAGAACGAGATAAAGACTTAATTACTAAATTCAGCAATCTTCCGTATTTAAACAGCTCATTATTTGAACTTAGCGAAATAGAAAAGAAAACAATTGATATATCAAGCCTAAAAGACAGGTTCAAACTTCCGTTTTATAAAAACACAATATTCAGCAATGCGATTAAAGTAAAGGACGAGCTTCTTTCTCTTGAATATCTTCTTCTATTTCTTGACGCTTATGATTTCGCTTCAGAAGGTACGCAGGAAATCATCGAAGAACATAAAACTATTATAAACGCTTCAGTGCTCGGATTAATTTTTGAAAAAATAAACGGGTATAAGGAGGGCTCCTTTTATACTCCCGGTTTTATAACAATGTATATGGCGCGGGAATCAATAAGGCGGGCGGTTGTTCAAAAGTTTAATTATGTAAAAAGAACTTCTTATAAAGATTTTGCAGAGCTTAAACGAAATATTAGCCGTTCCCCGGAAGAAAGAAAAGAAGCGAATAAAGTTATAAACACTTTGAAAATTTGCGACCCCGCCGTCGGTTCAGGACATTTTCTTGTATCATGCCTTAACGAAATTATTGCCGTTAAAGCCGATTTGGGAATTTTATGTTATAAGGACGGCAGGCAGGTTCAAAATTATTTATTTGAAATTGAGAATGACGAACTAATTATTACTAACGAAGAAACCGATGAAATTTTTAACTACCGCCTTAATCCTTCCGGTAAACCCATATTGGAATTGCAAAATTTACAGGAAGCCCTTTTCCATGAAAAGGAAACAATAATAGAAAACTGCCTTTTCGGAGTTGATATAAATTCTAACTCCGTTAATATCTGCCGGTTAAGGCTTTGGATAGAACTCCTTAAAAATTCATACTATACAAAAGAAAGTAATTATACCGAACTGGAAACACTGCCGAATATCGATATAAATATTAAGCAGGGAAATTCCTTAATAAGCAGATTCAAAATTGATCAAAATATTTTTACGGCAAGGGATAGAAAAACGCTTGAGCTTTACAAAGTGAATGTAGCTGCGTATAAAAACGCGAGCGATAAAGAGTCAAGAAGAAAACTGAAAATCTCCATAGATAATTTTACGAAAGCATTTAAAGGCCTGGCCGTTGACCCGCTGAGAAAAGAAAAGGATAAGCTTAGCAAACTTGCGGAAGAATTACACGAGCTTAATAAAAAAGACCTATTTACGCATGAGTTAACCGAAGAACATAACGAGAGAATTGAACAAAAGAGAAACTTGTTTGTTTCTAAAATTGAAAAGTTAAAAACTGAAATAGAAACTAAAGAAGAAGAATACAAGGGCATATTTAATAATGCATTTGAATGGCGTTTTGAATTTCCGGAAGTGCTTGATGAAGAGGGAAACTTTGTTGGTTTTGATGTAGTGATTGGTAATCCGCCTTTTATGTTGCTTGATAAAAAGAATTATGAAGGATTCTTCTCATTAATCAAAGGAAATCTAAATTCTTATTCAGCTTTTATGGAACTTTCTATGAGGTTAACAAAAAAAGAAGGTATTAATTCTTTTATTATTCCTAATACATGGCTATCGGGTAATAATTTTTTTGAATTACGAAAGACTTTGATTGAACAGAAATTGTTATACAAAATAATACAGTTACCTTATAATATTTTTGAAGTGTATGTTGATACTTTAATTTTATTTCTTAATTATGATTCCAACTCAGAAATTGTAGACTTTTTTAAATTTGCGGTAAGAGATAAATTTGACGATCATTTTGATGTTGATAAAATCAAAATAAGTAACTGGGATGATGAAAATTTCACAATTTTTTTAGACAAAAATATCCTTAAAATTTTACCCAAATATCGTAAAGATTCTGTAAAACTTGGATATATTGCTAAGATACAAAGGGGTACTTTACCACCGAAACAAACAGAACTTATTGAAGAAGAGTTGGGAAATTCTATTTTATGGTTTAATGGACAAGTATATAGATATATTTTTAAAACGAGAAAAAAAATTATGTAATATATGATAAACTAAGGAAAGAACAAACCTAAAGAACTCTTTAAGTGTGAAAAAATAATTGGGCATCAGCTTATAAGCAGGCAATTCAGATTACAATTTACATTCGTAAATGAATCAATTTGCCTTTAAGAAATAATTTGTATGCAATATATGAATTGGATGATAAAATTAATTATTTCTTTCTATTAGGGGTATTAAACAGTTGATTATTTTCATACATCCAGATAAAATTAAATACAAGTGGTCAAAGAGATGATTTTCCTGCCTTTAGTTTGGGGGATTTTAGAAATTTTCTTATAAATATTGATCCGATGAGGAACAAAAAAAAATATTAAATCTTGTCCAACATGTACTTAATCATAAAAAAGAAAACCCAAAAACAGATACAACGGCTTTAGAAAAACAAATAGACGACATGGTTTATAAACTCTACGGCTTAACGGAAGAAGAAATAAAAATTGTAGAAGGGGGATGAGGATATGAATATCGAATGGACAATTTTCCTAAATGAAGTAGTAAAAAAAATTTCCACGATAGATCCATTCTTGGCTTTTGATCTCCAAGCTTTAGACAATTTAAAAGATATTGCCAATCTTGCAGTTACTCTTGTTAAAAGAAAAGAATACCATGGTAGAAATCCAATTGATATTTTTGATTTAAAATTGAAAAATATTATATCAAAAATATCATTTAAGGTAAGTTTATTTTTCTGGTTGAAATACAAACTTTATGAATGCGAACAAAAGAAAACTGAAGTTTTTAGTTTAATAAAATAATCATGTTTTCTTTCCAATATCTTCCTTCCTTAAAAAAACTCTTGCTAAAAAGAAATTATTCCCTTATGTTCAAAATAAACAGAGGGTTAAAGGGGGCCTAAAATAAAAAGGGCGGAAAAAAACTTTAGCTCATCTTAAAAATTACTATTCAATACGAGGGTTCAGTTCCAATTATTAAAGTAAAATAGATTTAAATAATAGTTTTAGCGTATTACAGCGTTAAAATGAGGCTTTTTATTAAAGTTTTAATGCCGTTCGCCGCCGAAGAACATTAAAACTTTAGCGAAGAACATCAAAACTATGCCGAAGAGCATTAAAACTTCGCCGAAGGAGACTAAAACTATAGCGAAGAGGGTTGAAACTATAGCGAAGCGCATCAAAACTATATTGAAGGACATTAAAACTTTAGCGAAGAAGATTAAAACTAAGCCGCAGAACATTAAAATTTATTCGAAGCGCATCAAAACTGTACCGAAGGGAATTAAAACTTGGTCAAAGGGCATTAAAACTTTCCCGATTAGCATTTACGGCAGTATTGTAATGGGTTTGTGGAACTCATCCCAAACCCTTCTCTTGGGAAGAGAAGGGCTTAAAGGCAAAAACATTTTCATTCACCCCTCTCTTTTTAAGAGAGGGGCCGGGGAAGAGTTCGACTACCTCCGGATAAATCATATGGAATTTTATTTATGAGCCTAAATAAGAAAAGACAGCTAAAGAGAGTAGCCATGGTAGTCTGCCGGGATTTAAGAAAAAGACAGACTAAGGCGGAAAATATCTTTTGGCAAGAAGTAAGAAATAGAAAGTTTTGCGGGTTAAAGTTTTATAGGCAGATTCCAATCTTTCATGATTTAACCGGAAGGGAAACATTCTTCATCGCTGATTTTTTCTGTTATGAAGCAAAGTTGGTTATCGAATTAGACGGTGAAATTCATAAATACCAACTTAAATATGATGCTGAGAGAACTAAAATTTTAAATGTTTTGGGCTTAAGTGTTATTCGATTTTCTAATACTGAAATAGAAGGGAATCTTAATGAGGTCTTTAAATTATTAGAGAAAATTATCTTTATTGATAAAGAAGGAGTACATAAGATTTGAACTCTCCCAAACCGGAAAACATTTTCATATATCTCGAGAAAGTTGGTATCAACTTATGGTAATTTCAAGTTGTATGGCGAACTCATCCCAAACCCTTCTCTTAGGAAGAGAAGGGCTTAAGAACACACATATGTATTCCCCTCTCTTTTTTAAGAGAGGGGCCAGGGGAGAGTTTGAAAGATAAACGAGTATTATAAACCCGAAACAGCGGGAAATATATCAACATAATAAAGGAGGTTCCTATGAAAAGGGCCACTCAAACAACACGAAAATTTCATATTCCAGATGCTGACATGATTTCCGAAGCGAGAAGCCGGCACACTTATTTTGTGGAGGATAAAGCGGGCTTCGCTGCTTTTGATGCCGATTTTGCCGATCCTTTTTCTGATGAGTTTCTACAGATTATTGAAGAAGCCGAAAGCAATCTTAACGATGAACAGATTAAAGGCAAAATGTCACAGTTAACCGCTGAAGTTGAAACTGCTATGGAAAACTGCAGGACTGTTTTTCAGCAACTTAAATATTTTATCGAAAAAGCATTTCCAAACGACAACGGAAAGCATGTTGAATTCGGTTATAGGGAGTACTCAAAAATTCGCAATGTACAAAATGGAATGATTCAGTTCATGCGGAATTTGAGCGAAACAGTTACGAAGTATTCCGCTGAGCTTTTGGCGGCCAAATGTCCCCAGGCTATGATTGATGAAGTACTTACTAATAAAGAAACTCTTATCGCGGCGGATACGGCGCAGGATAGTTTTATTAACTCACGTCCCACCTTAACACAAAATAGAATATTGGCTTTAAATTCTTTGTGGGATAAAATGGCAAGAGTCTGCGAGGTTGGTAAAATCCTATTTTATACAGACTACGCCAGGCAGCAGTTATATACCCTTCCCCAGCCTGCATCATCGTCATCAAACGAAGAACAAACGCCAATGGAACCGGCACCGGAACCGGCGTAGTTCCAACTCATCCCAAACCCTTCTCTTGCAAAGAGAAGGGCTTAAGGCAAAAACACTTTTATTCTCCCCTCTCTTTTTTAAGAGAGGGGCCGGGGGAGAGTTCGAAAAGAGAAATGATAACCTCGGTTTAAGTAGGCGATATATAGGCGGATTCAGTATATTTTTTGGAAATCTAAAACAACTAATCCCATACCCTTCTCTTGCAAAGAGAAGGGCTTAAAGAACAATGGATGTTTAATATTAGCACTGTATAAGCAACGGAACTTTAATGAGCCTTAATAAGAGAAGACAGCTAAAAAGAGTAGCCATTATGGTCTGTCGGGATTTAAGAAAAAGACAGACTAAGGCGGAAAATATCTTTTGGCAAGAAGTAAGAAATAGAAAGTTTTGCGGGTTAAAGTTTTATAGGCAGATTCCAATCTTTCATGATTTAACCGGAAGGGAAACATTCTTCATCGCTGATTTTTTCTGTTATGAAGCAAAGTTGGTTATCGAATTAGACGGTGAAATTCATAAATACCAACTTAAATATGATGCTGAGAGAACTAAAATTTTAAATGCTTTGGGCTTAAGTGTTATTCGATTTTCTAATGCTGAAATAGAAAATAATCTTGATGAGGTTCTTAAAATGTTAAAGAAAATTATTTATATGAAAGGGAATGAGAAATGCTAAACCTATTCAACTCATCCCAAACCCTTCTCTTGCAAAGAGAAGGGCTTAAGGCAAAAACACTTTTATTCACCCCTCTCTTTTTAAGAGAGGGGCCGGGGGAGAGTTCGAAAAGAGAAATGATAAACCCAGTTTAAATTAAAGTGTACTTGCGGGGAGAGTGTAGTTTTTGGGGGAATATAAAATTCAACTCATCCCAAGCCCTTCTCTTAGGAAGAGAAGGGCTTAAGGAAATAGACATTTCGTTCGGAAGGGTAATATAAAGGGAGAAATTATATGCAGAGTTGGAAATGATAATATTTACATTTCTCCCAACTCTTCCCTAAGCGATTTCTTCAGCTTTTGGACGATTAAATTGTAAGAGTCATCTATCCATTCTAATACAAGTTCGTCTTTAACCGAATTATCTAACAAAACTGTATTCCAGTGGAGTTTGTTCATATGGTAGCCGGGAGTAACGCAATCATATCGTTCGCGTAAATCTACCGCTTTTTCGGGATCGCATTTTACGTTTATGCTGACGGGAGGAATAAGCGCTTTTTAATCCAAAGAGAAAATTAAACTTTAGGAAAAAATTTTGAAGTTTTGTAAGCAGCATTTCCTTACTTTTTTTTTCTGCAAAAAAAATTGAACTTAAAAAAAGTTAAAACCACTTATAAAATTACTCAAATCGAATAGAATAATAGTTTTGAGACAGCCTCAATGGTTCGTGACGGCCTAGAAATTAAAATTTTATTGACATTAGAAATTATTATTTACAAGTTGCTTTTGCAATCGACAAGCTATTCTTTAAAATGGGATTTGGTGGTAATACTTAGAGCTTTTCTTTTTTGGTTTAATTTTTTTTAGAATATATAAATAAGAATTTCTATCACCGTTACGATGGTTCGTGACAGCCTAGACAATATAATAGTAAGAATATAGTGTTGGGTAATTCCAAATTATTCAACTTTAATAATTACCAAATTATACGCGGAAAGCGGGGCCATAAATTAAAATGGGAATATATGAATATTTTAGAACCTTTCTTATAATTTTAAAAATACAGAGGATTTATGAGAACGATAAAAGGCAGCCGTAAAATATTTTTACTTGTAACGGCCATAGCCATGTTAAGTTTATTATTAACAATAACGGGATGTAAAAAAGATAACCCGGTAGTTCCGCCGGAAACACCTACATCCGCAGTTAAAGATACAATAAATTTAAATGTAGAAGGAGTGACCGACAGAAGCATATCCGTAAGGATAAAAATGAAATTAGCGGATAAAAACTCTACTACCGTAAAATTATATAGAAAACTAGAGAATGTGCCCGTAGTAGTTACGGAACTTCCGGGTGCCGTAATAGATACTACCATAATAGATGATGATAACTGGCATTACCTTCAACTGGATAAAAGCTACAGCTATTATGCTATAAGCTACGACAGCACCGGAGAGAAAAAAGATACGAGTAATATGATAACTGCAAAAACCTTAGCTCCAACCAGCCATAACTATAGCTGGAAAGAATATATAATTGGAGAATGGCAAAGCCAGCTAAAAGATGTTTGGGGAACCGATGATAATAATGTATGGGCGGTTGGGACTTTTACAATTAACGGAGTACCATACGGCATAATAAAATGGGACGGAACAGAGTGGAAACCGGATAAAAAAAATGGAGGGCAAGCAGCGATATACGGTTTTTCAAATAGTGATATCTGGACAGTTGGAGGAGGAGTTTTCCACTATGACGGGAATGAATGGAAACGGATAGATGCGAAAGGTGTTAATAGTCAATCAATACCGCTCGATACAGTATTAAACGACAACTTACCCTACACAAGCGTTTGGGGAACGAGCAGCAATAACTTGTACATGGGGAATATATACGGGAAAATTATACATTGGGATGGAAAGAAAGCGGAAGAGATATATGACTTTGGCATCTGGATAACTGATATAAACGGCACTTCGGCGGATAATATTTGGTTTACATGCACAGGAGTTACAAACATATTGATAGCAAAATTTAATGGAAACGGCTTTGAAGAGATTATACATTATCCATTATATCCAGTACCAATGAATACAACATATCCCTTAAACAGCCGAGAAGTATATTTTGCCGGCAACGGAATATTTAGAAAAGTAAATGAGAGAAAATATACAAACGAGGAAATAGACAAAAGCAAAGGAGAGGTATATAAAATAAGAGGAACAGGCGCCAATAACATTTTCGCGGTAGGAGCGTTTTCTGCAATTTATCATTTTAACGGGCAAGACTGGAAATTTTATGATGAAGTACATACAAGCAGCGGTGGGATTGATTATGGAGTATTCGTAACAGAAGATAAAGTTTTTGTAGTGGGAATAAACCAGGATCATGCAAAAGCTAAAATATTAATAGGGACTAAAAATTGATTTGGCGGTAATACTTAGAGCTTTTCTTTTTTGATTTAATTTTTTTGAGAATATATAAATAAGAATTTCTATCACCGTTACGATGGTGCGTGACAGCCGAGAAAATATAATAGTAGTATAAAGTGTTGGGTAAACTCTAATTATTCAACTTTAATAATTACCAAATTAAACGCGGAAAGCGGGGCCATAAATTAAAATGGGATTGTATGATTATCTTAAGAACCTTTCTTATAATTTTAAAGATCCAGAGGATTTATGAGAACGATAAAAAGCAGCCGTAATAGGGTTGATGTTATGTCCGCTTTAGCGGCAGTTGGTTTAATAATAGTTGTTTTTATAGCGGGCTGTAAAAAAGATAACCCGGTAGTTCCGCCGGATAACCCGGCTTTTCCGAAAGATACACTTAATCTCAATATTGAAGATGTTACCCACAGAAGTATCTCAATAGATTTAAGAGCCTCGCTTTATAAACCCGAGACAGCGGGAAATATATCAACATAATAAAGGAGGTTCCTATGAAAAGGGCCACTCAAACAACACGAAAATTTCATATTCCGGATGCTGACATGATTTCCGAAGCGAGAAGCCGGCACACTTATTTTGTTGAGGATAAAGAGGCATTCGCGGCTTTTGACGCCGATTTTGGTGATCCTTTTTCTGATGAATTTCTACAGCTTATTGAAAAAGCCGAAAGCAATCTTAACGATGAGCAGATTAAAGGCAAAATGTCACAGTTAACCGCCGAAGTTGAAACTGCTATGGAAAACTGCAGGACTATTTTTCAGCAACTTAAATATTTTATCGAAAAGGCATTTCCAAACGACAACGGAAAGCATGTTGAATTCGGTTATAGGGAGTACTCAAAAATTCGCAATGTACAAAATGGAATGATTCAGTTTATGCGGAATTTAAGCGAAACAGTTACGAAGTATTCCGCTGAGCTTTTGGCGGCAAAATGCCCGCAGACTATGATTGATGAAGTAATAACTAATAAGGATGCCCTTATTATGGCGGATACGGCGCAGGATAGTTTTGTTAATTCCCGCCCAACTTTAACACAAAATAGAATTCTGGCATTAAATTCTTTATGGGATAAAATGTCAAAAGTTTGTGAGGTTGGGAAAATTGTATTTTCTACAGATTATGCCAGGCAGCAGTTATATACCCTTCCCCAGCTGGCATCATCGTCATCAAACGAAGAACAAACGCCAACGGAACCGGCACCGGAACCGGCGTAGTTCCAACTCATCCCAAACCCTTCTCTTGCGAAGAGAAGGGCTTAAAGGCAAAAACACTTTTATTCACCCCTCTCTTTTTAAGAGAGGGGCCGGGGGAGAGTTAGTTTTAACTACCGGAACAATTCCGCAAATATTATTTCACCAACAGCATTTTTTTCACAGCGTTATATTTTCCGGCAGTAATTCTATAAAAATAAACCCCGCTTGGAAAGTTATTCCCATTAAATTCAACTTGATATTCACCGGGCTTTTCCTTTTGGTTTACAAGTGTTTTTATTTCTTTGCCGAGAATATCATAAAGCTTTAATTCAACTTCAACTTCAGTTTCAGCGTTATTAAATTGCGGAATAGTATATTTAATTTTTGTAACGGGATTAAATGGATTCGGATAATTTTGTGAAACCATAAATCTATTTACAGAAAAATTAACCTCTACTTCATTTGAATAATTATAGGAGCCGTCATAATCTACTTGCTTTAATCTATAGAAATATTTTCCGGAACTTTGGAGGTGATCTGAAAATTGGTAAGAATTTTCTTCACTGCTTGTTCCCTTTCCTTTAATAAAACCAATAGGCCTATAATCATCACCTTCAGTTTTTCTTTCTATTTCAAAACCGGAATTATTTGTTTCCGTAGCAGTTGACCATAAAAGATTTATTTTATTTTTATTCACCGAAGTTGTAAAAGTAGATAGTTCAACCGGTAAGGAGTTATTGTTTTCATTCACTCTATAAAGATAGCGGCCTGTTAAAAACCAGCCATGGTTTTTATCTGAGAAAGAGAAACTTGCTTTTACAATGCTCCATGTCCAGCCAGTAAGTGTTTCATATGTTCTTAATTTATCTGTTGTTCTTAAAAAAAAAGTACTTATTCTATCCGGTTCCGGTACCCCGTAAGTTGAAAACCCCATATAGAAATTAGAGGAATCTAGAACTTCAAATCCTAATAAAAAATCAGCATACATAGGGTGGAGGTAATGCTCATTAAAAGCTAACTTCCAGCTAGAACCACCGTTGTGAGTTACCATAGGGAGACCTTTCCCGTATGGAGAATAGCTTTTATTTTCTATTGCATAACCGAATTTTTTAGTAATAAATTTAATTATTATTTTTCCCCCCGAGGACACTGAATCCCATCTTTCCCCACCATTATGGGTACGATAAACGCATGAATTTGTACCTATCCATCCTAAATCCTTATTAAAAAAAATAACAGAATTATTATCTCCTTTATTATTCAAAAAAGATAAATACCATGTTTTTCCGCCGTCGGTTGTTTTCCACATTTTTTCTTTTGTTAATAGAAATCCGAGGTTTGCATCATAGAAGAATATGCCTCTTATTTCAGAATCGGTAGAATATATTTTTTCCCATACATCGCCACCATTCGAAGATTTATAAAGATCATGATTGGATGTAATAAAGCCTTCTGTTTGGTTTGCAAAAACAACTTTATTTAGGTCTTCGGATGTTGGTATATCTAACTTTGTCCAATTATTTCCACCGTCTGCCGTTTTGTATCCGAATCCTTTCAAACCTACCGTAACCGCTTTGTTTTTATCGATAGCGTACACATCATTTAAATATTCTCCATTTATCGGGATTGCCTGGTCATTGATGAAATGCAGCATATAGCCTTCTTTGCCAACTGCATACCCGTTGGAAGCGGAAGTAAAATCTATACTGTTACTAATATGAATATATGAAGACCTATATAAAACAGTGAATGTTTTTCCGCCGTTAGTCGATTTATATATTGTATAAATATCGTCTTGTGTGTCTTCCGCGGCAGCGGTTATAATAAAAATGGTAGTTTCATTAACAACATCCATCTGTTGAGTGTAAAACATATCGTTTAGCTTATGCCAAGTTGATCCGCCGTCACTCGTTTTAGACATTCCATTTATATTATATTTGTAACCAATAGAATCATTTGCAAACTCCATTCCTCTAGCCCTAAAAGAATATGGTATCCAAGTATTTCCCTCATCTGTAGATTTCAATTTAATATCGTTACAAACAACCCAAACACTATTTCCAGCTAGTCTAACCTTGTAATACTTATGGGAAGTATCGGCATATATTTTCGTCCACGCATTGCCGCCGTTTATAGTTTTTAGTATATAGTTAGGCCCAACCGCATATCCAAGCGTATCGTTTTTAAAAGCAACATTGTAAAACTTCAAAGGAGAATGATCATGTGAATACCAATCTTGGCCTGAATTATTTGTAAAATAAATTTTACTGCTATTAAACGCATAAGCATATAATCTATTTTTACTCCGTTTATCAACTTTCCATATATTTGCAGCATTGGGTATAGAAATATCATTCCAATTTGAACCCCCGTTGGTTGTTTTCCATATTTCCTTAGGATTAAAGACAATCCCATTATCTCGGTCAAAAAATTTCACCCCTGAAAGTGTGTGGACGGTGGAAAAGGGTGGCTTAAGAGTCTGCGAATAATTAGAAAATGAAAGACTCACTAATATAAAAATAAGAGGTAAGAACTTATTCATAAAAATTCCTTAAATATCTTTAATAATTTTTATCAAGCATTTAATGATAAACTAAAAGAATTGTTCGGATTTTTCGTTTCTTGCATCAATATGCATTAATTTTATGATACGCGGCACGAGGATTTACTTCGCAATAATGGACATGAGAAAATTCCAACTCATCCCAAACCCTTCTCTTGCGAAGAGAAGGGCTTAAAGGCAAAAACACTTTTATTCCCCCCTCTCTTTTTAAGAGAGGGGCCGGGGGAGAGTTCAAAAAAGAAACGATAAACCCCATTTAAATAGAAATGTGTGCTTAAGTGTAGATTGTAGTTTTTGGGGGAGATATAAAATCCAACTCATCCCAAACCCTTCTCTTGCGAAGAGAAGGGCTTAAAGGCAAAAACATTTCATTGGAAGAGTTGATATAAAGGGAGAAATTGTATGCAGAGTAGGAAATGATAATATCTACATTTCCCCCAACTCTTCTCTAAGAGATTTCTTCAGCTTTTGGATAATTAAATTGTAAGAGTTATCTATCCATTCTAATACAAGTTCGTCTTTAACCGAATTATCTAACAAAACGGTATTCCAGTGGAGTTTATTCATATGGTAGCCGGGAGTAACGCAATAATACCGTTCTCTTAAATCTACCGCTTTTTCGGGATCGCATTTTACATTTATACTAATGGGAGGAATAAGATTGGCTATAAGAAAAATTTTGCCCATTACTTTATAAACCGGAGAATCTTCATTAAAAGGAAGACTCTCCGTTACACCTTTTTTGCTTAAGCAATGTTCTCTTACTTTTTCAAGGTTCATTTATGAATCTATAAATAAGATAAAATAGAATTTACTTTTTAGTTCTATCCAGATACTTCGCTACATCTTTAGCAAAATAAGTTAGAAACATATCCGCGCCGGCGCGTTTAATAGCCACGAGAGATTCAATCATCACGCGCTCTTCGTCAATCCAGCCGTTTTGCGCGGCGGCCTTAATCATCGCGTATTCGCCGCTTACTTGATAAGCCGCGGTAGGCATTCCGAAAGTATCTTTCACTCTTCTTATAATATCGAGATAAGCTCCGGCGGGCTTAACCATTACAATATCGGCGCCTTCCTCAATATCGCTTTGAACTTCGCGCAGCGCTTCTAACGCGTTTGCTTCATCCATTTGGTGCGAACGCCTGTCGCCGAAAGATGGAGCGGATTCCGCCGCGTCTCTGAAAGGTCCGTAAAAACCTGAAGAATATTTAGCCGCGTAACTCATAATAGGAATGTTTGTGAAGCCTTTGTAATCAAGCGATTTTCTTATCGCCGCTACACGTCCGTCCATCATATCGGATGGAGCGATCATATCGGCTCCGGCTTCCGCGTGAGATATTGCTTCTTTGGCGAGCAGAGAAACCGTTTCGTCGTTCAATATTTCCTCGCCGTTCAAAACTCCGCAATGCCCGTGAGAAGTATATTCGCATAAACAAACATCAGTTATAACGAGTAAATTTTTAATTTCCGCCTTAATCGCGCGGATTGCTTTCTGCACAATTCCGTTTGAGTCGTACGCTTCGGAACCTTTCTCATCCTTGTGTTCCGGAATTCCAAACAAAATTACAGCGGGAATTCCAAGCGCCGCCACTTCTTTACATTCTTTTACTAAGTTATCAATAGAAAATTGAAAAACTCCGGGCATCGATTTTATCGGGTTTTTAACGTTTTCTCCCGGGACTACAAATAATGGGTAGATTAAATCGTTCTTGGATAATTCCGTTTCTCTAACCATGTCCCGCACGAGAGGATTATATCTTAATCTTCTAAATCTTACAGTTGGATAATTAGCCATTTGTCTCCTTCGTCGCAATTAACAATTAACAATGAATAATGAACAATTATTTGAACCATTGAAATTGTGACTTTTGATTTTATTTAATTCGTTATTTATTTCTTCGTCGCAATTAACAATTAAAAATGAATAATTAACAATTATTTGATAATTGTAATTGAGGCTTTTAATTCTTATTTATTTTTGCGCTTTTAATTATTGATATTAAAATTTTAATTAATTCTTTACAATCTGAATGCAGGCTTTTGAATTCTTGTTCATTAATTTGCTCGGATGATTTTAATAACTTAAGCCAGTATTCGGTTTCAAATGTTTCTTTTAGCGCAATATGTAATTTATTTATAAAATCATTTTTTGATTGAGCATATTGAGCTTCACTAACATTCGCGCCGATTGAAGTCCCGCTTTTTAAAAGCTGCTTATATAAAGGATTTAAATTTCTATTCTTATTATTAATAAAAGAATAAAACTTTACAATTCTAACAGCGAACTCAAAACTTTTATCTAAAACAGCATTTCCATAAGGTTCAATTTTTTCAAAAACAAAATCCATAATTATTATAAAAAGAAATTGTTCATTGTTAATTATTCATTATTCATTGCAGCGAATCCGCAAGGCGATTCGCTGACTTAATGCAGTCGCCGACAGAGATTCCGCCGCGATAATTACCGGATAAGTATAATCCAGGATTTTGTTTTTCGAATTCCGCGAAATAATTTTCATGTTCAATGTAGCCGATGTTGTACTGTGGAATTGCTTTATTCCAGAACCTGTACGAATTAAATGTCGGCTCACCGGTTATCCGCATTAATTCTTCAAATTCTTTACGGACTTTTTTGAATACAATTTCTTTATCTGTGTTTGCTACTTCCGGATTGCGGGAGCCGCCTACAAACAGAGTAAAAGAAGCTTCTCCTTCAGGCGCGCGGTTTGGAAATAAAACCGAACTCCAAATAGCGCCGAGAAAAGATTTTTTCTCTTTCGCCGGGATTAAAAATCCGAATCCGTCCAAAGGCTGTTTTATGTCTTCAATTTTATATGCAAGATATTGAACAAGAACCGGCGGATAATAAACTTGAGTTAAATGCTCCGATAATTTTTCATCAAAATGTTTAAATAGATCGGCGGCAACATAAGCGGGCAAAGTTGATATAACTTCATCGGCTTCTATAAATTCATTTGTACCGGCGTTTATAAAATTTACTTTAAAACCATTTTCTGATTTTTCTATTGAAGCAACTTCCGCCGAAGTTTTTACTTTATCGCCTAAAAAATCTGCAATCGCTTCAGGAAGAGTCTGCATTCCGTCTTTAAAAGAAAACATCTTCGCGCTTTGTTTTGATTTTTCCGCACGTCGTTTTCTTTCCTTAATACTTTTTATTGTCCCCATAATTAATCCGCCGTACTTTTCCTCAAGCTCGTATAATTTTGGGAAAGCGGATTTTACACTTAACTCTTCAGGGTTCCCGGCATAAACTCCCGCCACAAAAGGATTGATAGCGTAATCAAGAAATTCTCTTCCCAAACGGCGTTTTACAAAATCGGCAATACTTTGATAATATCCGTCGTTGGATCTTCCGATAAAAGGTTCGGCAACTAATCTTAATTTTCCGGCGGGAGTAAAAAGTTTTGTTTTTAAAAATGAAGGAGGATTCATCGGCAGCGGGTGAAGCTGATTGTTACGCAGAATATATCGTTTATTCCCTTTTTTATTGGCGTATAAAAGCTGGTCTTCAAGCCCGAGTTCTTTAACAATTTCTCCTATAACGGGAGTAGTTTCCAGTCCGCTGTTGGGGCCGCGGTCGAACAGAAAATTATTTTCGCAAACACTTTCCATTGAACCGCCGACTTCATTTCTTTTTTCCAGGACAGTAACATCAAATCCTTTTTTATTTAAAAGATAAGCTGTTGTTAATCCGGAAATTCCCGCTCCAAGAATTACAATTTTTTTAGGCATAATAATTTCTTTTTCTTGGAATAATTATTAAACGGTTCGCGAATATTTTGCCGTGTCTTCTTTGCGTTCAATATAACCGTCAAAATTCATCGCGATATTTCTGATTAGAAGCCGCCCCATATCTTTCACTTCAATTTTATTATCAGAAATTTCAACTAAATTATCGGCTTCCATTTCTTTAAGATTATTCAATCCCCAAGAAAAATAATCTTTAAATTTTATTTTGAATTTTTCTTCAACGCTTGAAAAGTTCAATTCAAAATCGCACATAAGCCGCATTATTACGTATCGTCTTAAGATATCATCTTCTGTTAATTTATAGCCTTTAGCTGTCGGTATAGTTTCGTTATCCAACGCTTGATAATATTCTCTTTCGGTTTTATAATTTTGCGCGTAAACTTCGTGAAGCTGGCTGATACCGGTAATTCCCATCGCGTAAAGATCGGCGTCGGCGTTTGTTGAATAACCCTGGAAATTTCTATAAAGTTTTTTCTCACGCAACGCAATCGCAAGTTCGTCATCCGGTTTAGCGAAATGATCCATTCCGATAAAAACATATCCGGCGGAAGTAAGTTTTTCAATCGTCATTTTTAAGATGTTCAATTTTACTTCCGGCGCGGGCAAATCTTCCGTATGAATTAACGCCATATGTTTTTTCATCCACGGAACGTGAGCGTAATTAAATACGGCGATTCTGTTGGGAGAAATATCAATTACTTTATCAACAGTATCAGCGAAAGATTCTAAGGTTTGAAAAGGAAGCCCGTACATTAAATCTAAATTAAAACTATTGTAGCCGAGTTCTCGCACCCAGGAGACAGTTTGTCTAGTTATATCTTCCGGCTGAAAACGGTTTACGGCTTTCTGAACTTTTTCATTAAAATCCTGAACGCCCATGCTGATGCGGTTAAATCCGTTTTCTCTTAAAGCGGCGAGATGTTCTTTTGTTAATCCGCGGGGATCAATTTCGCAGCTATTTTCAGATTCTTCTAAGAAATTAAACGAATGCTGAATATATGAAGCGAGATCGGCAATTTCATCGGGATTTAAATGAGTTGGAGTTCCGCCGCCCCAATGAAGCTGTGATACTTTTCTATCGGTTAATAAATAACCGCGAATTAAATCCATTTCTTTTTTTATGTAACGAATATATTCCTTAACACGGTCGCGGTTTCTGGTAATAATCATATTGCAGCCGCAGAAATAGCAGAGAGTATCGCAGTAAGGAAGATGATAATAAAGCGAAAGATGCGGAAGATTTTCGCCGTAATTAGTTTTGATTATTTCATCAAGATAATTTTCGGCGGTAAACTTTTCATTAAACTGCGGAGCTGTAGGATAACTTGTATATCGCGGTCCCGGCCTATCGTATTTCTTAAACTTTGCTAAATCGAAATCAAACATTTTTACTTCTCCTAAATTTTATTCTTTCCTCGGAATAAAATTTTTATTCTTTTTAATTAAACTTTTTGCTGATGAAAAACTTTACTTTCATCTTTTACAAACTGAACAAACGCTTTGGTTTTTTCGGGACTAATATCGGGAAGGATTCCATGCCCAAGATTAAATATATGTCCGCTTCCTTCGCCGTAAGAACTTAAAACTCTTTTAACTTCTTCTTTAATTTTTTCTTCATTCGCGTAAAGATAAGTAGGATCCATGTTCCCTTGCAGTGCAACTTTATTTCCCACTTTTTCACGGACTTCGCCCAAATCCATTGTCCAATCAAGGCCGATTACATCGGCGCCGCAGTTGGCGAGTTCATCTAATTTATAATGTACGCCTTTTGAAAAAACAATAACAGGCTCTTCATTTCTTTTTACTTGAGAAATTATTTTCTGAATATAAGGAAGAGAAAATTCCAGGTAATCTTTTGGGGAAAGAATTCCGCCCCATGTATCGAAAATCTGAACCGCGTTAGCGCCGGCTTCAATTTTAGCGGAAAGATAAGCCGCGCATGAATCGGCAATTTTATCAAGAACAGAATGAGCGAGTTTGGGATTATTAAAAATAAAACTTTTTATGTGAGAAAAATTCTTCGAGCCTTTTCCTTCAACCATATAAGTTAAAAGCGTCCAGGGAGAACCGCAAAAACCAATAAGAGGAACTCTTCCGTTTAATTCTTTTTTTGTTAATGATACAGCATCCAAAACATATTTTAAATCTTTATAAGGATCGATATTTTTAAGCGCGGCCGCGTCTTCTTCTGTTCTTAAAGGTTTATGAAAAACCGGGCCTTTACTTTCAACCATGTCGAATTTCATTCCCATCGCTTCCGGAATCACGAGAATATCGGAGAAGATAATCGCGGCGTCAACACCGATTAAATCAACCGGCTGAAGCGTAACTTCTGTCGCTAGTTCGGGAGTTTGGCACATCGTAATAAAATCAGCTTTTTCTCTAACCGCGCGGTACTGCGGTAAATATCTTCCTGCTTGCCGCATAATCCAAACCGGAGTTCGTTCTACCGGTTGTTTTTTACATGCTCTTAAAAATAAATCATTCTGTAATTCGCTCAATTTTTTCTCCTAGTTTGGAATTATACTTTTTTATAATAATTAATAATTTCTTTGGCTAATCCGTCAATTGTATATTCATCGGGCATAATGTTTACCTTTACACCTCTGTTTTCAATCGCGGCTTTTGTTGTCGGGCCGATTGCGGCAACTAAATATTCTTTAAAATATTGAACCGGATTTAAGATGTTCAGAATCTGTAAATAATTTTTAAATGTTGAAGGGCTTGTGAAAATAAAAATATTAGGCCTTTCATTTTTTAATCTCTCTAAACTGCCTTTAATGCTTTCTTCCGTAGGAAGAGCAACGTTATAAACCGGAGCGGTTTTTATAATCGCGCCAAGCTCTTCCAATCCTTTAGGCAGTTCTTCTCTTCCGATCGCTGAACGGGGAATAAAAATCACTTTATTTTCAAGATCGTATTTTAGAAGTTCAGCAATTACGCCTTCGCCGCTGAATCGTTTAGGAATAATATCAACTTTAATTTTATTTTTTTCGCAGACGGCGGCGGTTTTATTTCCTACGGCAACTACTTTTATTTCATTTAAGTTGATGTCCGCGTTTAATTCTTCGCAGCGTTTTATAAACATTCTAACCGCGTGGGCGGAAGTAAAAACGATAAAATTTATTTCTTCATCTGAATTTATAACTTCATCAAATTCTCTCCAGCTTTCCGGCGGAACAATTTCGAGTGTGGGGAAAATTAAAACATTAGCGCCAAGCTGCCTGAAAACTTCGGATGATTCTTTTGACTGCTCAACTGTTCTGGTTATAACAATGGTTTTATTTTTTAGCGGCAGAAGATTATTATTTTCGAAGCCGGAGAATAAACCATGTAAAACAAAATCAAATATTTTTTCTCTGTCGGAACTCATTTGTTCCTCGTTATAATTATTTTCAATTCCTCTGTGAACGGCGCCGTATATGCTTCCCAAGATTAAATCAACCGCGAATTGTTCTTCAATATTTCTAAATAAACCTTCAACTTTGCCGGTCTCAACAATTCCGGCTAAAATTTTCTTCAATTCATTTTCTAGTACAAGAAGATCGGCGCACAGTTTGTGTTCTTTGTTTAAAGATTCTTTCTGATACATCAAAAAGAAGCTTCGGTATTTCATCATAAACATGTAAAGATGTATGATGAAAGTCCGCAGAGATTCAATACTGCTTAATTCACTTTTAATTTTTTCGCTTAACGAAATAGTTAATTTTTCCATCCGCATCTGCATTATGGAAAAATAAAGTTCTTCTTTAGAAGAGAAATAATTATAAACAGTTCCTTTCGCGATTGAAGAAAGTTTCGCCACATCTTCCATCATTACTTCGTGATAATTTTTTTTCGAAAACAGCAGCGCGGCCGATTCAATAATCCTTTGGCGCTTCTGGTTTTTCTTTATAGCGCTTCTTGATTCAATTTTTGTATTTGCTATTTCAAAACTCAATTTACTTCTCAAAAAAAAATTATCTGATGTGCCATTCGTTATTTTCTAAAACTAAACCGGAATTAGGATCGATTACAACTTCTTTTCCGTCGGCCATATAGCCGTTTGTTCCGCCTTTTGTTTCATGGAAAGTTGCCAGAACATGCCATACATACTGCTTTAATTTATCGCTCCAGATAAAACCGA
Source organism: uncultured Bacteroidota bacterium (assembly GCA_963798775.1). Classification (GTDB taxonomy): domain Bacteria; phylum Bacteroidota; class Ignavibacteria; order Ignavibacteriales; family Ignavibacteriaceae; genus CAWCUK01. The sequence continues at coordinate 1,462,194 of CAWCUK010000001.1, read as the reverse complement.
TTTTCCAATCTTTTATTCCCGGCTCAAGTCCCGTGTCTTTAGCGATATTTTCCGCCCGGACTTTATCAATTTTAAATTCACAATCCTGCGGATTATTTAAGCACTGCGGAATACCGGTGATATCGCGGTTGTTCATTACACTCCCGGTGCTGTCTACAAAGAATGAAATTGTTTCATCGACAAAAGGTTTTTCCGGCATATAAAATCTATAAGCCATTTGATAAGTTGAACCGACTTTTTTTGTTTTTACAAAATCGGGGGCAATATATTTTTCAAAAAATTCGCGGCCTGTTTGCGCTGAAATATAGCTGTTGGCTTTTTGCAAAATTTCCAAGGGAACTTCGGTTTCCTGCTTTTGGGCGCAGGCGCCGCAATGGCAGGCGGAAAATAGGAATCCCAAAGAAGAAACCAGAACAAACGAAATAATAATTTTAAGCAGCGAATTTTTTAAGATCATTTTAACCTCACATTTTTGTAAATGTCATCTAAAATTTCTTTTGCCCCTGCTTTTAATAAATCTTTTGCTAATTGTCTGCCGATTTTTTCGGCGTCCTTTTTACTTCCTCTAACTTTTTTTCTAAAAGATAAAGTTCCGTCAACAGAACTGACAATCGCGTCCATATAAAGTCCGTTTGCTTTAACTTCCGCGTGCGCGCCGATGGGAACCTGACAGCCGCCTTCTAAAGTGCGCATTAAAGAACGTTCCGCTGAAACCGCTTGATAAGTTTCTTCATCATGCAAAGCTTGTAAAAGTTCGAAAACAAAATTGTTGTCTTCATGAATTTCAATTCCGAGCGCGCCTTGTCCAACAGCGGGAACAATCAAATCTTTAGGAATAATGGAAGAAATATTTTTATTTAGTTTAAGCCGCTCAACTCCGGCTCGTGCGAGAATAATTCCGTCCCAATCTGAATTAATAAATTTTTCAATTCTACCGGGAACATTTCCGCGAAGTTCTGAAATTTGAAGATCGGGGCGAAGGTGCAAAAGCTGGCTTCTTCTTCTTAAAGATCCGGTTGCTATTTTAGCGTTTTCAGGCAAATCAAAAATTGTAATTTTCTTTTTTCTCGCGATTAAGACATCTTCAACGGGATGACGTTTTGTAACGGCGGCTAATTTCAGTCCCTCGGGAAGCTGTGTTTGAAGATCTTTTAAACTATGAACAGCGAGATCAACATTTTTCGCGAGAAGTTCGTTTTCTAATTCTTTTGTAAAAAGACTTTTATCGCCGATTTTAGAAAGCGCTACATCAAGAATTTTATCGCCTTTGGTTTTTATAATTTTTATTTCAACGGCGATGTTTTTATGTTTTTTCTCTAATTCTTTTTTTATGAAATTTGACTGCCAAAGCGCGAGATCGCTTCCACGGGAACCTATTACTACTTTTGTTTTCAATTTTCTTCCTTTTGGCCGTTTGTATTTATTCCGAAAAGCTCTCTTATAATTCCAATTTTATCGGCCGCGTTATCTGCGCCGAGTTCATTCATTTTTTTTAATTCGACTGTTGGATGATGAAGGATTCTGTTTATAATTCTTTTTGTAATAATTTCTAATTTTTCCTGATCTTCAGCGGTAAAACGGTTTATGTTTTTCCCGACTTCCTCGGCGCGGATTTGATCAAAATGATCGCGCAGCATTTTTATTGTAGGAGTTGCTTCTAATGATTTATACCAGCTTAAAAAAGAAGCGGCTTCTTCATCTATAATCGATTCTACTTTCGGAATTTCATCTCTTCGCTTAGATAAATTCTGCTGAACAATAATATTTAATGAATCGATATCGTGATAAAAAACGCCTTCAATACTTTTTGCGCTAGAATCAATATCGCGGGGAATCGCGATATCCATCAAAATCATAGTTCCGCTTCTTTTTTTCATCGCGGATTGAATATCGCTTCTAGTTAAAATTAATTCCGGAGAACTTGTAGCGCTTAAAATTATATCGTAATCTTGAAGATATTCTTTAAAATTGGTGAAAGGAATAATTCGCGCTTTCAATTGTTCGGCAAGCTTTTCCGCTCTTTCAATTGTTCTGTTTGTAATGGAAAGCCGGCCGATTCCCCTTTCCGATAAATGTTTTGCGGCTATTTCTCCGGTTTCTCCGGCACCAATAACAAGCGCGGATTTTTTAGAAAGATTAGAAAAAATCTTTTCAATTAATTGAACCGCCGCATAACTTACAGTAACCGCGCCTTCGCTAATTTCAGTTTCGGTAATCGCGCGTTTACCGACTTTTATTGTTGAATCGAAAACTCTTTTCATTAATAACCCGGCGAATTGCAATTCTTCCGCGGTTTGAAAAGAATCTTTAACTTGTTTATAAATTTGATTATCGCCAATTAATAAAGAATCAATTCCCGCGGCAACGCTGAATAAATGTTTCAAAGCTTCGCCGGAAAAAAAATTCTGAAAATTTTCTTCGCTTACATTTTCTACATTTTTATGTTTAGCTAAGAAATTTTGAATATCGATATGAGAAAGGCCTTTGTTAACGGGAATACCGTAAATTTCGGTTCGGTTGCAGGTTGTAACAATAACACCTTCTTTAAAAAGTTTACCTTTGGCTTTATCAACAAAACTCTTTACTTCCTCTTCGCTCAGATGAAGAGCTTCTCTTAATTCAACCGGCGCGGTTTTATGATTTATGGAAACTGCTAATAAATTCATATTCTCTTAATAAAAAGAATGAAAACTTTGTGCTAAGAAATTTGTAAGCATAGTAGATAAAATAGCGATTACAAATCCCACAATAGAAAAAATAATTACTTTTTTGCCGCGCCATCTTCCGAAAGACTTTGTAGCTATTCCGAGTCCGTAAAGAATCCACACTATAGAAGTTCCAATTAATTTAGGATCGGCATAAGAAAAGTGAGGGAAAGCTGTCGGAAGCCAAATAATACCGATAACAATTGCGATAGTTAAAAGGATAAATCCGATTACGGCGGAATAAAAGCTTAAAGTTTCCAAAACCTCAAGACTCGGAAGCCTGTCGAAAATCAATCCGAATTTATTCAGCTTTATATCTTTATAAAGAATGAGATATAAAAATCCGTAAACAGCCGAAACAGTAATAGCCGAATAGCCGAGAAGCGCGCTAAAAACATGAACCCCGAGTAAATTACTTCTTAAAACTTCCTTTACTTCACCCAAATCTCTGATAAAAATTGTAGAGATAACCTGGAAGCAAATGGAAATAATAATAATAAAAGGACCTGTTCCCCTAATATCCGTAACCAATTCCAGAATAAAATAAGAAAATCCTATTGAGAACGCGAGAATAGTGAAAATCTCAAAAACATTGGTAATGGGCGGATGATTAAAATGAATAGTTCTTACCAACAAATAAACGAAGTGAATAAGCAGCGTAATAAAAAGGAACACTCGTTTAGAATTTGCAAAGGCTTTTACGCCTTTCATAAAATCGTAAGAATATATTATAAAAGTTACAATATACAGGAGCGGAAGTAGAATATTTAAAGTATCTATAAAGGCCTTCATGTTTTTCCTTTTCTGACTAACCAGTGCAAAATTAACTAATTAATTTAAAGCGCACAAGGGGAAAGTGACTTCCGGGTCATAAAAATTAAAATAAAATATTTTTATTGCCCGCCCAGAATAATTGGCAAACCTTCTTTTCCGGATCCAATAACAATAACTTTAGAATTAGAAGAATTAGCAAGTTTTTCAGTTGCCTCAATTCCTTTCCATTTCAACAATTGATCACTTATTCCTTTTGACACAATATCCTGAAAATCGGCAATTCCTTTTGCTTCAATTCTTTTTCGTTCCGCTTCTTGAGTTTCTCTTTCAAGAACAAACTGCATTCTTTGACTTTCCTGCTCAGCTTTCAATTTTTCTTCAATCGACGCGGTTAATCCGGGCGGAAGAACTATTCTTCTTAAAGGAGCGGCTTCAATTGTAATTCCTCTGGGTTTAACAAGTTTGCTAAGCTCAGATTCCATTTGTTTTGCAAGAGTTTCTCTTTCGGCAGTGTATAACGCGCGCGCGTCATAACTTGCGGTAACTCCGCGTACAACCGAACGAAATTGCGGGACCAAAATTTTATCAACATAGTTTTCGCCGACGGTTTTATAAATTTTATTCGCGTTTTCCAAACTTAAACTATATAGAAGACTCATTTCCAATTCAACACTTAATCCTTCTTTTGAAGGTACATCCATTGTCTCCTTCAATTCTTGAGTGCGGGCGTCAAATTTAACAACATTTGCGAGCGGATTAACAAAATTTACTCCCGGTTTTAAAGTTACATCACTTACATTTCCGAAAAAATCTATAACGCCGACATGCCCAACCGGAACTATAGTCCAAAATTGCAAAACAGCAATAAACAGAGCGATAATTACACCGGTTAAAGCAAAAGCGGATTCTGATTTATTATATCTCTTTTTAGCGCTGATATAAATAGCGGCGGCCACAAGCGCGGCTAAAATAGTAACTATAAATATCATACTTATTCCCTCTTAATTTCTCTTATTTTATTTAAAAACTTGTTCAATATAATAAAAGTTGACCATTCAGTCACCAAATTTATTTTGCCGGATAAATTTATTGATAAAAAAATATCATCAATTATATATCTGTAGAGATTTCTTCAATTATTATGTTTAATTTTGATTTAATGATGCAAAAAAATATACGACCAATGAAATACCTGGGAATCCTTCTTTTATTACTTTTTGTTTCCTGCCGGCAGAATGAAAATTCCGCGATAAATAATAAAAATTCCGTTGATAAAAAAAATAATTCAATAGATATAAAAGCCGTTTCAAAAGCAGTAATTAATACAGAAGGTAAATTTTATTATCCGCAATATTTTGAAGATTCCACAAAAATATTTTTTACAACAGCTAACTATAAAGGAATTTGGTTTTATTCATTACCAAACCGTAAAGTAACAAAAATAACAGGCGATGAAAATTCAGGTTATTCCTTTATTTACCTGCCCAAAACTAATTCTGTTTTTTATATATCCAAAACTTTAAATGAAAAAAGAAGGAACATTTATTCCATCGAACAAGTTCAATTAAAGAATTTAGCCGCACAACAAATTATTAATTCAAACAAAAATTTATCCGGCATAAAGGTTAAAGAGGATATACTTACATTTTTTGAAGACGGGCAGCCGCGAGTTTTTAATTTGAAAAATGATAATTTTTCCAAAATCTCAACCATAAAAGATACGCTCTATAAAATAGATGAGAATAAATTATACAAAATAACCGCGGACGGCAAAGAAGAAATTTACGCAGGGGAAAATAATTTAATCTGGTTAGATTCAGGCAAGGACGGGAAAAAAATCATTTTTTATGAAACTTCTAAAGGCGAAATTTTATTAGAAGGAGATTCCACAAAATTTCTCGGCGATTTTAGAAACGCGAAACTATCGCCGGATGAAAAATACTTAGTTTATATGATTGATAAAGATGACGGACACAAAATAGTTTCATCGGATATTTACATAACCGAACTGGAAAACCCGGGAAATTCATTTAATATTACCGGCAGCGAAAACATTATTGAAATGAATCCCTGCTGGAATTCGAATGGTAAAGAAATAGCATATAATACAAATGAAGGAAAAATTATTACAGTTAAATTAAAGTTTTATAAATAGGAGAACCAAATGAAAAAAATGTTCCTGTTACTGCTGGCTATCGGCAGTATTTCTTTTGCTCAAACAGTCTCGGTAAAAAGTGTTGAGCAAGTTCCGCTAAACGGTAAATTCTTTTTCCCGAAATTAAATAACAGCGGGAATAAAATTCTTTTAACTTCCGATAATTACAAGGGACTTTGGCTTTATGATTTATCGGATAAAAACTTAAAAAACATCAGCGATGACTTAGGCTCCGGCTATCAGGCTCAATTTGCTGACGATAATAAAAGCATAGTTTACCGCTCTGATAATTATATTAATAACCGGAAATTTTCATCGATAAAAGTTAAAGATTTAGAAAACAATCAAACCGAAATTCTCGTTTCCGGCCAAAGAAATATTAATGAACCGAAACAAATTTCTTCGGGGAAAGTTGTTTATTTAGATAACGGCAAATTAAAAAATATTGCTATAAAAAATGTTTCAAAACCTTCTACAATAAACTCCGCCGATGCCGCGGTTTATATCGATAATTCAAATATAGTATTATACAAAAACGGCGAGAAGAAAATTCTTCAGCCTTTGGGAACAGGGAATTATATCTGGCCTTCGCTTTCTCCGGATAACACAAAAATTCTTTTTACTCTCGCGGGCAAAGGTACTTTTGTTTCTGATTTAAATGGAAATATTATTTCTGAAATCGGTTTCGCAGACGCGCCGCAATGGTCGCCCGACGGCAAATGGATTGTGTTTATGCAGGATAAAGATAACGGGGAATTTGTAACATCCTCAGATGTTTATGTTATACCTTCAAACGGCGGAGAAAAGACAGCGATTACTCATTCAGTGGATGTTAAGGAAATGTATCCTTCCTGGAATGTAAAAGATAAAATTGTCTTTAATACCGTTGACGGAAAAATTTTTATTGTAGAATTAAATATTGATTGAGGAAATTTATGATGAAGAAATTTTTATTATTTATTCTTTTCTCCGCAGCCGCAATATTAAACGCGCAAGATTTAAGCGGAGTAAAAATTTGTGTTAATCCCGGCCACGGCGGGCATGATTCGAATGACAGATTTATTCCGGCAACGGGATTTTGGGAATCGGAAGGAAATTTAGCGAAAGGATTAAATCTAAGAGATCTGCTGGAAAGCTACGGAGCCGAAGTAGTTATTACTAGAACCGAAAATAATTCTTCCGATGATTTACCGTTATCGCAAATCGTCGCGATCGCCAATCAAAATAATGTTGATTATATGCACGCGGTTCACAGCAACGCTTATAACGCGCAATCTAACTATACATTAGTTTTGTTTCAAGGCGGTGATAACGCTCCGACTTATCCTTTAGCAAAAACAATGAGTACTTATGTTTCAGAAGAAATTCAGAAAAATGACAGAACAACCGCGAGATATGTAAGAGGAGATTTTGATTTTTACGGAACAGGACAAGCTTATTTAGGCGTTTTTAGAGGATTAAATATGCCCGGTTCTTTATCGGAAGGTTCTTTTCATGATTATGTGCCGGAATCGTGGCGGCTAAAAAACAACGCGTACTGTCGGCACGAAGCAATCGCTATAGCGCGCGCGTTTTTAAGATTATTTAACGGCGGGAAAGATTCAACAGGAGCTATTGCGGGTGTTGTTAGAGATCCGAATAAAAATGTAGGATATTATTATATACCTTCAACAAACGATCAAAAAGTTCCTATTAATAATATTACCGTTACTCTTCAGCCGGGAAATTTAGTTTTCCGCGGGGATAATAATAATAACGGCTTCTATTTATTTGATAATTTAAATCCCGGTTTATATAGAATTTATATTGAAGCGGATGGTTTTGGAAAAGATTCCGTTGATGTAAATGTTTCGGCAAATACTTCAACTTTCGCGGATAGGAATTTAATAGAACCCGCGGATTACAGTGTTCCTACTATTACGGCAGTTTCTCCGGATTCTTCCGCTGAGAATATAAGTTTACAAAACCGAATATCAATCGATTTTGATATTCGAATGAATACAACTTCAACACAAAACGCATTTTCAGTTTCACCGGCCGTTAACGGAGTTTTAAATTGGGAAAATAATAACAGAAGATTAATTTTTATTCCGACTTCAAAATTTCAGCCGGGTGTAAAATATTCTGTAAAAATAGATTCTTCGGCTAAAACAAATTGGGGCGTTAGTTTAGGAAAAATATTTTCTTTTGATTTTACTACTAAATCAAAATTAAATTTAATTACTAATTATCCTAAAAACGGACAAAATAATATAAGTTCAACTGTTCAAGTAAATTTTAAATTTGACGGACCAATTTCCGCCGGTTCTTTGGGCGGTAATATTTTATTTGTCGATTCATCAGGAAATAATGTTCCCGTGTTCGTAAACTCAAATGCTTATTCAGACAGTATGATAATTTTTGAACCTCAGACGCCGTTGATGAGCAACGCTGTTTATAAAATTATTTTAAAAGAAGGCATTTCCGATTTAGACGGTTTAACTATAAATACAAATGATGAAATTTCCTTTAGGACAGAAGGGAAACAATATGTAGGCGGAAATATTTTTGATAACTTTGAATTTATCGGAAGCTGGCAAGATCCGGCAAGCGCGGAAGGTTCATTCGGAATAAACACCGATGAAACGAGTTTTAAAATAACCTCAAGCAGAAAATTAAACGGAATTCGTTCGGCTAATTTAAATTATACTTTTACAGGCGACAGCGGTTCGGTTGTTTTGTTTAATTCCGCAAAACCAAGCGTCGGGGCAAATGATTCTTCTAAATTCGGTATTTGGATTTTCGGCGATTTGAGCGGCAACATTCTGGAATATAAATTTAATGATCAATCCGAAAATAGTTTTACCGTTTTTATTGATACATTAAATTGGACCGGCTGGAAAATGAAAGAAATTTCTCTCGGTGAAATTTCAGCAAACACGGGAGAAAAATTCTTGAACAGCGTGATTGTAAAACAAAATCCAAAAGGCGAAAAATCCGGCTCTTTATATTTTGATGACGCCCAGACTGACGTTATAACCGGAATAGAAAAAACAGATAAAATGACACCGCAAACTTTTTCGCTGAGTCAAAATTATCCTAATCCGTTTAATCCATCTACAGTAATTAATTTTAATTTGCCCGAAAAAGAATTTGTTACTCTAAAAGTTTATAACATTCTCGGAAAAGAAATAACGACTCTGGTAAATAAAGAAATGAATTCGGGAAATTATAAGATTAATTTTAATTCCGGTAAATATAATTTACCATCGGGAGTTTATATTTATAAGCTGAACGCGGGTAATTTTGTATCAACAAAAAAAATGATTCTGTTGAAGTAAGATTTCCCTATTATATAGGAAATAAAAAAGGCTGCTTAAATTCTAAGCAGCCTTTTTAAGTTTAAAAAAATTAAAGCTTCTATTCTTTGTACTCTTTTAAATATCCTACAAATTCAATTTTGTGTGATTCTTCCTGACCCAGTAGTCTGACGCAAAGATCTTGAGTTACATAATCAACGCCGTCGCATAATTTTATCAGTTTGTTATATTGCTCAATCGCGCCTTCTTCGGCTTTAATAACGCCTTCGATTACTGACGCGACTTCAGTGGTTTTTGCTTTTGGCTGCAGCATATCCTGGGAAGCAGAGAAATCCTTTGAACCGGGAACAAGTCCGCCGACTTCTTTAATTCTTTTCGCTAAAGACTGCGCGTGGCCAATTTCTTCGGCAACATCAGCGCCCAGAGATTTTTTGATTTCTTCGGCTCTAACTCCGTCAAGGTTTACAGAGTTAGAAATGTAATTCATAATGGTTTCTATTTCCATCCAATAACTTTTTATTAGATTTTCGACAATTTCTTTTCTATCGGCCATTTTTCCTCCTCTTATTCTATGATTTTTTTAATCAGTTTTGCTTTTCTCCCCTCTTCTTTTGAAAGAGAGATAATCTCATTAATTTTTTCTTTTACATTCTCAATTTTACTTTTTGATGAAGAATGAAGTTCGGCAACAACATCCCCTTTTTTAATTTCATCACCCAATTTTGAAGTTAAATATAATCCCGGCTTTGGGATCAATTTTATCTTCTTTTGTCATTCTTCCCGCGCCCAATTCAAGCGCCGCCATTCCGAGTCCGAAATTATCTATCTCTTTTAAATAACCTGAATTTTTCGCGACAACTTTTTCTATAAATTTTGATTTCGGATATTTTTCCGGATTATCAATAAAGGAAACATCTCCGCCTTGAAGTTCAACAATTTGCCGGAATTTTTCTAACGCCTTCCCGTTCTTAACAAGTTCTTTGGCTAATTTAGTTCCTTCATTTATTGAACCGGCTTTGCCGCCGAGATAAATCATCGCGCCGGAAAGTTTAATGCTTAATTCGTAAAGGTCATCTTCCTGCTCGCCGCGCAAAACTTTTATTGATTCATAAACCTCCAGCCAATTTCCGATATAATTTCCGAGCGGCTGATTCATATCCGTAATAAAAGCTATTACTTTTTTATCAAAAGCTTTTGCCGTTTTTATTAAAGAATCCGCAAGCGCTTCCGCGTCTTTTTGTTTTTTCATAAATGCGCCGCTTCCGGTTTTTACATCAAGTACAAGTCCGTCAATTCCTTCGGCGAGTTTTTTACTCATTATGCTCGCGGTAATTAAAGGAATTGATTCTACTGTAGCGGTAACATCGCGAAGCGAATAAATTTCCTTATCGGCCGGCGCTATATCTTTAGTTTGCCCGATTAAAACCGCGCCGCATTTTTTTAAGACTGATTTATATTCCGTAAGATTTAAATCAGTTCTGAAACCGGGAATTGATTCCAGTTTATCCAAAGTACCGCCGGTGTGCCCGAGTCCGCGGCCGGAAATCATCGGGACTTTAACTCCCGCTGCGGCAACAATAGGAGCCAAAATTAAGGAAGTTTTATCTCCGACGCCGCCGGTTGAATGTTTATCGACTTTTACACCGGGAATTTTATTCAAATTTAAAACCTTACCGGAATAAAGCATAGCTTCGGTTAAAGCGGCGGTTTCATCTTTATTTAAGCCTTTAAGAAAAGCCGCCATAAGGAAAGCGGAAAATTGATAATCGGGAATTTTTTTCTTCGTGTAAGATGTAATTAAATGTTTTATTTCTTCGGCGGAAAGATTTTCCCCATCCCGTTTTTTGCGAATTAAATCTACTGTATTCATGTATAAGAGCTGTAAATATTTATAAACAATTTATTTAGATTCAAAAATACACCGAATAAAAAGCAAAATAAAGCATTAAATAAAATAGAATAAGTTGAAAGGAGAGACAACAATTTTCACAATAATTAAATTTTTATACAAAACATTTTTTATTATTGTCATTCTTGCCGATTACTACGTTTAGATATTCATATTTAATTTGTTTACCCTTATATATTTAATTATTTTTATAGCTTAAAATTTCACTTTAGGAGATCGGTAAAAGGAAAATGCAATTTAAAACCAGAACACATACATGCGGTGAATTAAGAGAAAGTAACATTGGCGAAAATGTTGTATTAAACGGCTGGGTTGATACACGCCGCGATCTAGGCGGTTTAATTTTTATTGAACTACGCGATCGTTACGGATTAACACAAATAGTTTTTGAGCCTAGTTTTAATGAAGCCGCGCATAATGACGCAAAAGAACTGCGAAGTGAATTTGTAATTTCTATTGAAGGAACGGTTAGAAAAAGGCCTCCGGAAACTGAAAATCCTGCTTTGCCAACCGGGGAAGTGGATGTTATGGTAAATAAACTTATAATTTTGAATGAAGCCAAAACACCTCCGTTTCCTATAAAAGATGATATTGAAACAAGTGAAGATGTACGTTTAAAATACCGATATCTCGATCTCAGAAGGCCTTCGCTACAACAAAATATCTTAATGCGGCATAAAATGTATCAAATGGCAAGAAAATATTTTGATGAAAATAATTTTGTTGAAGTTGAAACTCCCGTATTAATGAAAAGTACTCCCGAAGGAGCGAGAGATTACCTTGTCCCAAGCCGTCTTCATAAAGCAAAATTTTACGCGCTCCCGCAATCGCCGCAGACATACAAACAGTTATTGATGGTTTCCGGTTTTGACAGATATTTTCAGATTGTAAAATGTTTTAGAGATGAAGATTTGCGAGCTGACCGCCAGCCGGAATTTACTCAGATTGATGTTGAGATGTCTTTTATTGATCAAGAAAATGTGTTTGAAATGGTAGAAGGCTTAATGAAAAATTTCTATAAAGAAGTTTGGAAAAAAGACCTTCGGCTGCCGGTTCAAAGATTAACTTTTGAAGAAGCAATGGAAAGTTACGGAAGTGACAAACCGGATTTGAGGTTTGATCTTGAAATGAAAACTTTAAATGACGTTTTCTCCAAAACAGAATTTAAAGTTTTTAAAGATCAAATTGAAAATAAAGGAATTATTACCGGCTTAGTGGCTCCGGGCTGCGGAAGCTACACAAGAAATCAGCTTGATGTATTAACCGATTATGTAAAAAAATTGGGTGCCGGCGGCTTAATTTGGATGCGTGTAAAAGATAACGATTTAGAAGCTCCGGTCGCGAAATTCTTATCGGATGATGAAAAGAAAAATTTAATTGAATCCTTAAATGCAAAACCGGGCGATTTAATCTTTATTTTATCCGGCCAAAAACATCGCGCGCTTTCTATTATGGGATCTTTAAGACTTGAAATGGCGAAAAGATTAGAATTAGTTAAGCCTGATACAGAACCGAAACTTCTTTGGGTAACGGATTTTCCTCTTTTTGAATGGGACGAGCAAACAAGAAGATATTACGCTATGCATCATCCTTTTACCTCGCCGCGTTTGGAAGATATTGAATACATGGATTCCGATCCCGGCCGAGTTAAAGCCCGCGCGTATGATTTAGTATTAAACGGAAATGAAATAGCCGGCGGAAGTATAAGAATTCATAATTCTGATCTTCAGCATAAAATGTTTAAAGCGTTAGGAATTTCTGACGAAGAAGCGGAATATAAATTCGGCTTTTTGATGAACGCGTTTAAATTCGGCGCGCCTCCTCACGGCGGAATTGCTTTTGGTTTTGATAGAATGGCAATGATTTTTGCGGGTGAAAATTCGATTCGCGAAGTAATAGCTTTTCCTAAAACAGCAAGCGCTGTTTCCTTAATGGATGAAGCTCCTTCTACAGTTAGCGAAGAACAATTGAAGGAATTACATATAAAAGTAAGATAATTTTTGTTGTAAGTTTGAATATAAAAAAAGCCGTGAAAATTACTCTTCACGGCTTTTTTATTTTTAAATATTCGCTTGATGTTTTATTTAAATCTTACATCATTCGCTGTGTTATTATAATAATAAGTAACTTCAACCCAAGCCGGATTTCCCGGTGTGCCGCCGCCTCTATTAGTAATTTTTAGTTTAGAATAATGAAGATCGGCATCAAATAAAAACGCGTAATTTGTTTCGGTATCATTTATTTGAGTTACCCAAGAATTGGTAGCGAGAGGTGAATTTACTGCATCATCTAAATTGGAAGCATTTCCAACCAAAAATGATGTAATTCTATTATTAACATTATCAGCGGATTTAACTACAAATCCATTGCTGGAGTAATAAATATCCACCATATCTTTATTACTACCCGAAACGCCGTAAGCTTGTCCTGTTGAAAGATCAAGGCCGCTCGGCTGATCAACAGAAGTACCTGTGGTTTCCCAAAGTTTTACCGGACCGTATTTAACAATAGATATATCCGAAGATAAAACTACATTTTTTGCGGTTTGATAACCGGCAACAACATTTACATTAGTTAAAGTGGTATCTCTATATCCGTCTAACTTTAATGTTACGGAATGATTTCCTTCATTAATATTGGTAACACTATCCGGCGTAACCTTATTTGAATTTGTTCCGTCAACCCATATTTGCGCTCCTGAAGGAGATGAAGTTACATAAATACTCCCTTTTTGGCTAACCGGCTCAGGGTTTGTTGAATTGTTATCGCAAGATGATAGAAGTAGACCCGCTACCAAAGCGATAGATAGAATTAAATATTTTCTCATATCTTTCTTTCCTTTCATTTATTTTTATTTCTTAGTTAAGCTAAAGGGAAATTTTTTACCATCTAAATCCATAGTAAATGTACCCGATAATTTCATTTTATCTTCGGATAATTTACCATCATATTTACCTTGATATCTGCTGTGCAATAAATCTTTCATTTTAACTTCATTACTTTTGGGATCAATAGTTCCGCTAACCTCCTGATTTATAACTTCTCTATAGTTTATAGTTATTTTACCTTTAAATTTTGTGCTGTCTTGTTCAGTAATTTTTAAAGTAGTTGATCTTTGATCAAATTTTCCCGTCCAGGTTCCTTTTAAATCTGGGATTGAATCTTTGGCGGCTTCTATTTTTGATGTTGTATCAACAGTCGCAGGCGGAGTTGTTTGCAAAGTATCTGTTTCATTTGCCGGTTTCTCGTTATTTTGCTGGCATCCTACAACTCCCAAAGAAGCGATTAATAATAAAGTTGCTAAAGTTTTTGAATATTGTAATGCTAATTTTTTCATACCGAAATTCCTATATTTATGAAAATAATCCATAATAACTCCTTTTAATAAAAGGTTTTATGTAAGTAAAATTAGTTGTTATTTAACATAATCAATTTTTTAATATTAAGCTATGATCATTTTATTAAATAAATCTTAAAATATTATAGTGTGATAAAAATCTTAAATGAAGAAATGGGAATAATTCTAGTAAAATAAACTTTTTACTAAAATTATTTAAGGAAGGAAATGAATTTTAATTGTAATATGATAATATTTTCGGACGTGTGGCATTTCCGGAATTTGATTTTTCGCCTTTCCAAAAATCATCTGTTAATACCGGGTTTGCGGGGCGATAATAAAGTTTTACATTCCCGTTAAAATTAACTGTCCCCTTAGAAGAAATACTTCCATAAACTTTAACGTTTCCGTTTAAATTCGCGTTTCCTCCGGTTAAAATTTGAGCTTTTAAAGTAACATTTCCGCTTGCGTTTAAATCGCCTGTGGTATACAGACCTAAATTACTGCCGGATGGATCTACGGCATTAATGGTAACATTACCCGAAACATTTATATTTCCTTTAACAATAAAAACTCCGTAGCCGCTGATGTTTCCTGAAATCTTTAAATCTCCGCCTACATAAATTATTTCCGGATGATCGGCGGTTCCTAATACTGTATTTCCGCTAATGCTTTTATTTGTGGGATAAACAACTGTGGCTTTAGTTATATATTCATCCGGATTAAATGTAGGTATATCCACTTTTTCTACTTTTTGGGTTACAGGATCATTATCGGGATTTTGATTCGGTGAAAAAGAAGAATTTAACCGCCAGCCGGGATTTGAGTGCGCGTTGCCCGCATAAGTTAAAAATCCTTTAATTGAGTTATTTCCGTTCATTTGAAAATCAGCGTTTGTATGAATATTTGCGTTCCATTGTGGATTATTATCATCTCTTATATTTATATTCCCGTTCATTGATAAATTATTGCCGGTTAAAAGGGCATATTTTAAGAATGGCGGAACAGAAGGATTATTACTTGATGAATTGGGTAATTGAATTACCGCGCGTGCCGTATATATTTGATCTCCCGAAGCTCCGGTCGCGGTTATTAATCTGGCCTTAACTAAGCCAACATTGGCGCCGTTATAATATTTACTTTTAGTATCCTGTACGGTAATCGCAAAACTTCCGTTTTTGGTATTTAATTTTTTTATTCCGCTCCATAGAGTATCATCGGATAATTTACTAATAGCGTATTCAACTCCGCTGGCAGCATTATTTTTAGCTTGAATTCTATCATATTCTTGAACAGCAGTCGCGACCATAGAAGTATTGCTGGTGTTCATATTAATTGTTCCGATAGAAACTAAAACTCCCGCGCCCAAAAGTAAAATTATTAACATTCTGCCCATAATGAACTCATTTCATTATTATTATAAATTTTTAGGATAAAAATGCCTTTCCCAATAAGATCCTACTTTATATTGGGAATCATCAATAGTGTTTTCGGCGGTTTCAATTTTTAACTCAACACTTTGTATATCATTTATATTATTTGTACTTGTTCCGGCCGCGTCTAATCCTATAATGGAAAGAGATTTCACCGGAAAGGTCCAGCTGGTGTTAGAATTTAATTCCGCTACATATCTTTTTAATAAAAATTGTGAGTTTTGTTTTATAACGGAATATTCAACTGTATCTATTTTTCCATTATTATCAAGATCGGCTAAAAATTTTATTGATGAAGAATCACAATTTAAGATTACATCATCTTCAACGCGGTATCCCATTTTTTCAAAATCATTTTCAATTATTGTTCCTACACCTATTAAAGATCTCTGAGTTACTTCTTCCAGTTTGGTTTCTTGTGCTTTCCCGTTGAAGTAAAAGGTTAAGCTGACAAGAGAAACCAAAACAATTCCCCCGATTATATAAGATCCCGCGATATCTAATAATTGGTTCATTTTTAATAGCTCTTATAATAGTATAGAAATAAAGTATCCGGCATAAATGTACTTTTTACAGCTACGCGAACTCTTTTAACTCTTGAAACTGTATTTATTATCGAACTAAAATTTCCTTCGTTTACATAATTTACATCAACATTTACATCAAAATTACCGGTTCTTGGTGTTTGCTCTATCTTAAAATAATTGTTATAGTCATCAACATCATTAAAGCTTTCTAAAGTTTCACCGCTTTCCGGGCCTAATAAATCAGCATGGGTTAAAAGATTGATATCTGCCGTGGGATTTGTTGTTGTAGATTCGTCGAATGATTTTGCGCTGATTTCGTTTATTAAACTTTGACCTACCGCGGTAGCCGTAGAAATAAATTCTGTACTTATTTCCTGATCTTCTGAACCGGAGATTGAACGGTTAACATTAATAATAAGGATTGAGAATAAAACCAATCCTCCTATTACTAATATCATTTGTGTACCGTTCATCAATATTTTCCTTTTTTTTAATTTTTACTGTAAATACAAAAATCGTGCTAATATTTATCGCCAAAACCACTAAAAAACCCATAAGTATATTTACAAAATGAGATTAGAAGGGTTTACTTGAATCATTTTGTTACATATTTCCTCTAAATAGCGGGAATATGTAATATTTACCGACTCGGTAACTTTTACACGTAATTTTTACGCAGACATCCATTTAGCTAAAAAAAATGTGTTTTTTGTCGAAATAAAAGGTTTTTTTAAAATGGCATGCTTTTGGACACAGTATGGAAGAAATTTCATAATGATAGTAACTTTACAATAATACATCAAACAAAAATAGGAGACACCAGTTATGGGTCAACAACAACTTCTTTTAATCGTTCTTGGCGTTATCGTAGTAGGTATCGCGGTTGTAGTAGGAATAAACTTATTCAACGCAAACGCTGAAACTTCTACTCAAGATTCAATTATTTCTCAAGGGAATAATATTGGCGCTTTAGCTCAGCAATATTATAAAAAACCAACATCTATGGGCGGTGGCGGAAATACATTTAAAGCTTTTGATACAAATGCATGGCCAAATCTCCAGCAAAATTGAAAATGTCTACGGATGCAACTTGGGCTACAAGTTGTGACTAACTGATGACACTACGTTACATTTACTGCAACTCCATCCCAATGATAGTAGCTTATACAGCTAAATGGACTGTATGTAAGCCACTGTAACTCGGAATTACTTCAACGGTCAGGCAGTATCAGCTCCTAGAATAATAGTAGTTGTTTTTGTTATTAGAGGCTGATAAATTAATTATTTATCAGCCTATTTTTTTATTCAGTAAAGGTATATATGGTTGAATTTAGATTTACAGCGGAAAAAATAAACGGCCAGGCAATCAGCGGTTCTTTATCCGCTAATAATTTCGGTGAAGGGAAAAAGAAAATTTATCTGCTTGCCGACAAAAATCAACTCAAAGTAAAAAAGATTGAAAAAAAATCTACCTTCCTATATAAAGTTAGACGCGGAAAAGAAAAACCGATTACCGGTGAACAAAAAGCTTACACAAAAAAAGAAGTTGAAGACGCGCTTTCACGTTTAGGGTTTGAGGTAGTATCGGTAAATAAAAAACTTCTCGATTTCCAGATGAAACCGCCGCAGTCGGAAATTGTAACTTTCGTAAAAATAAGCTCCGAACTTCTTGACCAAAAACTTCCCTATAGCGAAATTTTAACACTTCTTATAAATGATACCGAAAATAAGACATTGCGTGAGACTTTAAGAGAGATTAATAATGAATTAAAAAAAGGTGCCGATTCCGAGGCAACTTTCTTAAAGTACCAATCAGTGTTCGGAAAATTCGCGGCTTATATGTTGGGATTGGCTTCAAAAAGCGGTAATATGTCCGAAATTTACAAAGCGACCGCAAAATTTTTGGAGAGAAGACAAGAATTTAAGAAAAGTTTAAGAAGCGCGTTAATTACTCCCGCTGTTACTATATTTGTATTATTCTTAGCAGTTTTATTTTATGTCGGGTATATCTTCCCGGAAACGGCAAAAATGTTTGAAAGATTTGGAATTCCGCTTCCGCCGATGACAGCGTTTACTTTACAAATAAGTAATTTTTTAATGGATAATACGCTGCTGGTAACTTTAGCCGTAGTTTTTCCCCCATTCTTATTTTGGCGTTTTGTAAAATCAAAAAAAGGCGGACTTTTATTTGATAAATATATAATCAAGATCCCGATGGTCGGAACACTTATACATAAAACATTAATAGAAGTTTACTGCCGGGTTTTCTATACACTTTACAGTGGGTCGGCCGAAAGTATTGAACCGATTAGAATAGCAGCCGAAGCAACGGGAAATAAATATTTTGAAGATAAAGTTAAATCTGTAGCCATTCCCCTAATGATTAAAAAAGGAACAGGTTTAACTGACGCATTTGCGGCAAGCGGAGTTTTTACCGAAACCGCGCTTTCCCGCCTTCATTCGGGCGAAGAAACGGGAACAATAAAAAATACCGCGCTTCAGCTAGCAAACTACTACGAAAGCGAAACCGTTTATAAACTTAAAAATTTTATTGAGCTTATACAGCTTGTAATAGCGATGATAATTATGGTTGTAATGATAGGGCTTACTCTTATTTCCGCTGAAACCGCTACTGTACACCCTAAAATGCCGGGACAGGCGAGCATTACTCCAATAGAGAGAACGATAGCATGATAGATACTAATTTAGAAATGACCGATAAAATCGGATATTTACTATTTAAAAAAGGAATTATTGACGCCGAAATGCTGGAAAAAGCGTTATCGGCTAAAGCTAATGATAAAAGCAAAATAAAAAGAAATCTCGCGCAAATACTTGTGCAGGATTTTAAATATGACCACGATACTATTTTTAGAGAAGTCGCTGTTTTATACGCGTTCAGAGAACTGGATATTCATCCCGAAGAAATAGCCCCGAAAAAATTGGACGATATAAAAAGCATGATTAATCGGGCGGGTGATCAGTTAAAAAACCAAATGCTTGAGCATAAAGTTATTCCTTTTATGTATGATGAAAGAATAAAAGATAAACTTATAATAGCGGCAATAGATCCTACCGATAGAAATATTCCAAGAATTGCTTTTGGCTTAAACGCCAAAAAATATGAAGTAGTTTATATAAAGAAAAAAGATTACGAAAAACTTATCCATTTAATTCTTCCGCCGGAAAATGTTTTTCTTAAAGCACTGGAAGAATCTGATCTTGAAATGCAAATAGAATCCGATGACGGTTCCTTAAATGAAGATGAACTTGACGCGGAAATAAATAAGAGCGCCTTAATAAATCTTGTTGAAGCTTCGCTGGTTGAAGGTGTTAGAAGAGGGGCAAGTGATATTCATTTTGTGCCTAAAACCGGGAATAAGACTGAAATAGTTTTTCGTATCGACGGAAATTTGCAGCTTTGGCATGTGCAGGAAAATACTCTTCCCGAAGCTGTGGTAGCGGTTGTTAAAGATCGTTCTAAAGGAATGGATAGATTTGAACGAGAAATGGCTCAAGACGGATTTATACAAAGAGAAATAGATAATCACGTAATTAGATTCAGAGTTTCGGTTCTTCCGATGGTGGGAACTGAACTTAAAAATAAGTTCGAAAGTATTGTAATAAGAATTTTAGATGACCGGAAAGTAATAAAGGATCTTGAAAAATTAGGATTAACCGGTTACTCTAAAAGTTCGTTTGTAAAAGCTATAAACCAGCCGCAGGGAATGGTAATTTTAACGGGGCCTACCGGAAGCGGAAAAAGTACAACACTTGTAGCGGCACTTTATCAAGTTATTGATCCAACCGTTAATGTTTTAACCGTTGAAGATCCTGTTGAATATGTTATTGAAGGCGCCAGACAGCTGAAAATTGGCTACAAAATGAATTTTGAACAAGCCATAAGATCAATTCTGAGACATGACCCGGATATTGTGCTTGTTGGTGAGATGAGAGATAAAGAAACAGCTGAAGTGGCTATAAAACTAGCGAATACAGGACATTTAACCTTCTCCACGCTCCATACAAACGATGCCCCGAGCGCGGTTGCCCGTTTATATAAAATGGGTATTGAACCTTTTCTTATTGCTTACGCTATTAATTTAATTGTCGCTCAAAGACTTATAAGAAGGCTTTGTCCGAATTGTAAGAAAAAAGTAGTTAACTTTGATGAAGCAATAATGAAAGCGGCGGAATTAAATATTGCCGAATGGCGCAATTATACTGTTTATGAAGCTAAAGGCTGTGAAAAATGCGGTAACACCGGGTACAAAGGCCGGATCGCAATTCACGAAGCATTATATTTTACAAAAGAATTAAGACAAATTATTGTTCGTTCAGGTGTTGAAGTAGACGAGGAAAAAATAAGAATTCAAGCGAAGAAAAATGGGTCCCTTAATTTAAGAGATTCAGGTTTGGAAAAAGTAAAACTTGGACTTACTTCTATAGAAGAAGTACTCGCGTCTACATCGGAAGAATAATCGCAATAATTTTAACTGAAAAGAAAAAAGGATTTTTGTGGCAGAGATTGAAATCAAATCTATTCTGAATTCATTTGTTCAGGCAATTCCCCAAAATTTAACCGGGCAGGATAGAGTTGCTTATATTTTAGAAAACATTAATAATCTTTCCGCCGATTATAAATTAGCTTTAAAAAAATTAGTTAATAAGCTTTTAACAAGCATGATTGAGAGAGATTCTTCCGATATAGAAATTGGCGGCTACGGCAACGGCGGATACGTTTGGTTAAGAACATTCGGTAAAAAAGAACGAGTTAAGGATTTTCCTCAATTCAATGTTGATGAATCCGCGGTAATTATTGCCAATCTTATAAATAATAACCAAAGGAAATATCTTTCTGTTACAAGGAATTTAGATTTCAGCTATACATTTCTTTACGAAAGAAAAAACATTAATGTTAGGTTTAGAGCCGATTGTTATTTTGATCTTGATACGCTCGCGCTGAATATGCGAGCCATAAATCAGGTTATTAGGCCGTTAGATTCTCTGCAGTTTCATCCTTTGGCGGTAAGATCGATGAGCCATTCTTATATTAAATTCGGATTATCTCTGGTTACAGGAATTACGGGTTCCGGTAAATCATCTACATTAGACGCGATAATAGACGCGCATAATAAAACAGAACCTGTTCATATTGTAATAATCGCCTCACCTATTGAGTTTGTTCATAATTCGAACGTAGCTATAGTCCGCCATCGTGAAGTCGGCAGAGATGTATTAAATTTTAAAGACGGAGTTACACAAGCGCTTCGTCAGGATCCTGATATAATTGTAATCGGCGAAATGAGAGATCCGGATACAATACTTGCCGCTTTAGAAGTAACAGATACGGGACATAAAGTTTTTTCAACTCTTCATACTTCTTCGGCGGTAGAATCAATAGATAGAATTATAGCGGAAGTTCACCCAAACGAACAAGAGCGAGTAAGAAATAGGCTTGCTGATGTTTTAACTTCGGTTGTCTCTCAAAAATTAGTCCCTAGCCTAGACGGAAAACGCGTGCTGGCAAAAGAAATATTAATAGTTACGCCTAGTGTTAAAGCCGCTATTAAAAACAACAACACAAGCGAAATTTATATGATGATAAATCAAGGGGCTAAAAACGGAATGATTACGATGGAACAAGATTTAAAAAGATTATATTTAAGCAAGAAAATTTCTCTTGAAAATGCCATTGCTTACTCAAACAACAAAACAAGAATTCAACAAATTTTATCGGCGGTGTAAGTGAAACCTCTTGTCTGTATATATTGCGAAGGAAATGATACAAAATTTGCCGTTGTTACTAAGGATAAAGACAAAGTTAAAGTCCTTAAAACAGCTTCATACGATGTTCTTGAGCCTGCGATGGAACTTGAGGAAGGAATTTCCGATTTACACCTTGAAGGTGAAGAGCTAAAAATTGAAGGGCTGGATGCTCCTACCGCGGCAAGTAATACAGCTTCTATGCCGAGTTTAATAAATGCCCAGTTAAAAGAGATAAATTTAAGCAACAGCTTTTTTATTCCGGCACTAACTGAACCGGCAATTTATTATCATATTTTTGAAGGCGCAAAACAGGATAAATCATCTAAAGTTACACAGGAGATTATTGATGATATTCAGCAATCGAAAAATGTAACAATAGACAAAGAAAATCTTGGCTATGTAGAATTATCCGACCGTTCCCTGCTTTCGGTTTTCCTAACCGGTGAAGTTGCGTGTATAAAAATGATAAACTCGCTGGCACGCTTTAATAACAAGCGTTATTATAAAATTCCATCCGTAAAAAGCGCCGAAATTTCATTAGCGTATTATGTAGCCAAAAGAAAAAAATTCTTCCCTGACGATAATTCTTTAATTGTTTATATCGGCAAAGAATACAGTAAATTAGTTTTTCTTCATGGAAGAAAACTAAAACATATCGGTACCACGCTTGATATCGGAACAATTAATCTTCACACTTACGATGTTTACTTCTCAAAAATTCTTCTGGAAATGGAAAATGGAGGAATATCTTCACTGGATAATATTATTGTCTGCGGTGAAGATGATTCTGAAAATTTAATTCTATCTTTTTACGGTACGTTCCCGGAAGCAAATGTTTCACGATTAGAATTTGATGACCTAGATCTTACCGAACTCGATTCAAAATCGAAGGAAAATTTTTCATCTTTTTCTGTTCCTATTGCCGTAGCCAACGATTATTTTGATGAACTGGAAGAAATACATAAAGGAATTAATCTACTTCCAAAATATGTTAAAGAAGATCAAAAAGTTTTTCAGTTTGCTTGGCATGGTTATTTAATGCTTCCGCTGCTTTTTATAGCAACCTTTTTCATTACTCAGCAAATATTAAGCAACAATAAACAAATTAGTGAACTCAATACCGAAATAGCCAAACAAACTATTCTTTTAAGACAGAACCAGGAAATAGTAGATAAAATAACTCAAATTGAAGGAAACATTAAAAACTTCGATAAAACTCAAGCTATTTTAGATTCTGCTGCCGTTGGAACAGGAGTTTATAGCAGAGTGCTTCAGCATTTATCAGATTTTTTTAACGGAAAGAAGAACATTTGGTTAACACGTTTGGCCAAAAATGACGCTAAGAATGAATTAGTTATGGAAGGTTATTCGCTTTCCAAGCCGGTTTTAACCGAACTTGCTTATACAGTTAATTCGGCTGTTTTGAAAGGTGTTTTTTATGAAGAATTGAGAGACAAAAACACTTATAAATTTACTTTAACTTTTAATTTATCAAGTTTTCAAAAAGAAACTGAATGAATAGAAAACTAAAAAGTACACTGGGTTTAGTCGGGTTGTTAGTTTTTATTCTAATTGCCGGAGGAGTTTATATTTTTGCTTTTCAGCGGAGCGACATTAAAGAAAAAAAGGCAAAGCTTACTGAGCTGAATTCGCATGATTTTAATACTGCCAGATTAACCCAGCAGTACAATAACGCGCTAAAAAGAGCCGCCGTACTAGACTCTATTTTAGCAAAAAGGAAATTCAATATTCCGGAAAATTTATCATCCATAAAATTTTATGATTTTATGAATGAATTAACTGCCGGATATTCTCCTTTAACACAAATGGATATTGAATATGTTGACCAGAAGCCGGATAAAGAATTTTTCTATCACGAATATAAAATTTCCGGCGGCGGGCAGTATAACGATCTTTATAATTTAATATACGCCATTGAGCATAGTAAACAGCTGAAAAAGATAAAATCGTTAACTCTCGGTAATTTACTTTCTACCGATAAAGAAGGCATGCCTCATTTTTTGGTTAGCTTTATTATGCAGGTAGATGTTTATTTTTCAACAAACGACAGATTTTCAACCAATGAATTTGTTGAAAACAATTTAAGCAGCAGAGAATTATACGATGTATTTTATCCTTTAATCAGAAATGAAATTCCTCCTAACGTTGATGAATTACTTGATGTTCAGGGCGCAAAACTTTTGGCTTTAATTCCCGAAGGTGCTTTTGTAGCTGACAGCAGAGGGAATACCTATCTGCTTTGGGAAGGCGAACAAGTATATTTGGGATATTTAACCAAGATAGATTATGAGCACAATAAAGTAAGCTTCATTCTTAATAAAGGCGGAATCATAGAAAAAGTAGATTTATTCTTAGAAGAAGAGAAATCCGGCGAACAAACAAAGAGAGATTTAAAATGAAATCATTCCTAATTATACTTTTAACTTTTTTGTTAGTTTCTGTAGGTTTTGCACAGAAGGAACTTGAAAGAAAACTAAAAGGATATACGAATCCCGATGAATTAGTAACACTTTCACCAAGTATTCCTTTTGATAAGGCTATAGAACTACTAAGTAAGGTTAGTGAAAATACAACGGGCAGAAAAATTATAAGCACCGTCAGTAAAACCGATCCTATTGGTATACAAATTGATAATATGCCTTATGAGAAAGCGCTGCTGGTAATATCCAAAGTAGCCGGATTTATATATGAAGAAAAGCCTGACGTTATAATTGTTAAAAGACCGGCTGCTGTTGATGAGGCTAGAACGAAGGAAAATTATGCCGATATTAACTCCAGAGAGGTAAAAATTTCCGCTGTGTTTTTTGAAATGAATACAAACGAATTGAAGCAGAGAGGAATTGACTGGAAATTTTTGCTTTCTAAAAAAGGCTTGGATGTGGGCGGATCAATGGGAGTATTAACTCAAAACAGCGGCAACAGCGCACAAGCAAATCCGGAATTTCAAATCGGCGGTTCGTCAAATTTTGACGTCGGCGGATTTTTCGGACAGGCAACCGCGATGTTTAAGTTTTTTGAAAACGAGAATCTCGGTGAATTGATCGCGAGCCCCAATATTACAGTAAGAGATAGAATTGAAGCCGATCTGCAAGTTGGTTCCGATATTTCAATAAAACAAAGAGATTTTGCCGGTAATGTAATTGATCAGTTTTTTTCAACCGGTACAATTATAAAAGTTACTCCTTTTGTTTATTCTCAAGATCAGCTTGATTATATACTTCTTCACCTTCATGTAGAAAGAAGCATAGCGTTACCTTCTGAAGTTACAACAGAAATTGCTAAAACATCCGCTAATACAGAAGTTCTTATGCTTAACGGAGAAGAAACAATTATAGGCGGTTTATTTACAAACGAAGAAAAAACTGTTAGAACCGGAATTCCGATTCTAAAAGATCTTCCGTGGTGGGTATTCGGAATTAGATATTTAACCGGAACAGACGAAAAAACTGTTACCAAAAAAGAACTGGTGATTTTAATAAAAGCCGAAATCGTTCCGTCATTAAAAGAAAGAGTTGCCGGAATTAAATCCGAAAATCTTATCAAAAAAGAAATATTGGACAACCGTAAAAAAATAAAATATTACCAGTTTAATCAATCACAAACAAACGATAATTAAAACAATGGAATCAATTTTAATAGTAGACGACGACATAAACCTTTGCACAGTTTTACGGGAGGAACTTGAAGAGGTTGGTTATGAGGCGGATTTTGTAAACAATGGTTTTGCCGCCTTCGATTATCTCGGGAAAAAGCGCGCGGATTTAATTCTTTTAGATCTAAAAATGCCCGGAAAAGACGGATTTGAAGTTCTTCAAGAACTTGAACAAAATAAAATTAAAGTTAAAGTTATAGTGCTTACGGCTTATGCCGATGTAAAAAGCGCTATCGATTCAGCTAAATTGGGGGCAAGTGATTTTATTAGTAAACCCTACGATTTTGATGAATTGTTAATTACAATTAGGAAAGTTTTACAAAGAGACTCGTAAATGAAAATAAGTTATCGGATTCTACTAATAAATTTCGCTATTGTCGCGTTAATATTAGGCAGTTCGGCATTCGCTTTTTATTCCATAATGTATAATGTTCTTTCATCTCAGCAATCTAAACAGCTTACCAATTCAACGAACGATTTTGTTTACGCTTACCGCCAGCTTCTTCAAAATTCTGAAGATGAGTTCATTTTAATAAGTCAAAATGAACTCAAATCAGCTTTTAAGAAAGATGAATTAGAAGGTAGGAAAATCGATTTTATCTTTAAGGTTGCTAAATCCCGGAACGGTGTTATTTCTGATAAAGTTTTTAAGAATAACGTAGTATTTAAGGATAATTTTTTTTCGGTTAAATCTTTCCTAAATGAAAATCCTTATGCGATTCTACAAAACGCTGAAGATGATAATTATATTTATTATTTCGGAAGAATATTAAGCGGGAACATTTTAGATGATTTTTCCCGCAAAATAGGCGCCGATATTGCGATGGTTATAAAAAATACTCCTCTGGAATTTTCGAATGGAGCAATAAATCAAAAATATTTTTTCGTTCTTACCGATGCTTATAAAAATTTAGTTCAAAAGAATAATTTGGATATTTATTCCGAGGGAAGCAGTTCATCCGATATAGTAGCAACTCTTTTTAAACCTTCGGGAAATGCCCAAGAATTAAGCGATATATCTTTTTTAATCTTCACAAACATCGGCCAGGCAGCCGCTTTACGTTCGGGTATTCAGCAGTTTTTAATTATTATCGGTTTATGCGGAGTTGTTTTATCGTTAATTCTTTCTTTTCTTTTTACCGATAAATTCAGGAAACAAATAGCGGTTTTAAATAAAGCAACCGAAGCTACTAAAAACGGCGACTTTAAAGGCAAAATTGAATTATACAGCAAAGATGAGCTTGGAGATCTTGCAGGCGCTTTTAATACTATGCTTGATGAACTTGATAAAAATCAAAAAGCTAAAACTGAATATTCCGAATTTATTACACTTATAAATAGGAATCCTTCGTTGGGGGAAATTGCCGAAGCCGCTTTAAGAAAAATAATAAAGACTTGTAATTTTACAATTGGCGCGCTTTATTCGGTAGACGAAAATAGAATTTCCCTTACAAGCTCTTACGGAATTAAAAAAGATTTAGTTGTTAATAACAAAAATTCATTTTTCGAATCTGTAATTAAAAAACAAGAAACTTTAGAATTAACCTTTACAGAAAACTTCCCCTCCGTTTCAACCGGAACTTTAGTTTTGGAGATTAAAAATCTGTTAATTCTTCCGGTTATTTATAACGGTAAAGTTATAGCAATACTAGAAATTGGCGCAATAGATAAACCGACAGCAGACGCGAAAGAATATCTTTCCAAAATACAAGAACAACTTGCTATTGGCTTAACAAACGCAAAAGCTGTCTCTCAGTTAGAAAATTTAGTTTCTGAATTAAAACAGCTGAATGAAGATTACCAAAAGCAAAATTTGCAGGTAAGAAAACAAAATGAAATTCTTGTGGACCTTCATCATAAATTAGAGGAAAAGGCCGACGAATTAGAAATTCAAAAACGAAAAGCAGAAGAATCAACCCAATTGAAATCGCAGTTTCTCGCTTCAATGTCGCACGAACTTCGCACTCCCATGAATTCTATTCTGGGACTTACGGAATTAATTCTTGAAGAAAGTACTTTAAAAGGCAAAAACAGGGAAAGAATTGAAGTTGTACTAAAAAGCGGCAAACGTTTAATGACTTTAATAAACGATATTTTAGATCTCTCAAAAATTGAAGCCGGTAAAATGGAAATTCATAATGAAGAATTTTTGCTGGAAGATTTAATTCAAGAACTGGATGCCTCAATTAGTCCCTTAGTTTTTAATAAAAACATAAATTTTATAATTCATAGATTAATAAATACAAAAATAATTATAAGCAGCGACCGCGGAAAAATCATTCAAGTTTTAATTAATCTTTTAGGCAACGCGGTAAAATTTACGGAAAAAGGGCAAGTTGAATTATCGGTTAACAGCCAAAATAATACGGCATTAATTTTCGAAGTTAAAGACAGCGGCGTAGGAATCTCCGAGGAAAATCAAAAAATAGTTTTTGAAGAATTCAGGCAGCTTGACGGTACCACAACCCGCAAACACGGCGGTACAGGTTTGGGTCTTGCAATCTGTAAAAAAATTGCCGATTTATTTAACGGTACTTTATCGGTTGCAAGTGAAATAAATTCCGGTTCTACGTTTACATTTACAGTTCCTTTAAATTTTGTTGAAGTAAAAGAATCATACCGCGAGGTGAAGGTAAATGTTGAAACATTAAGAAAAAATATTAAGAATCCTATTTTAGTAATTGATGACGATGAAGAAGTTCGTTATACAATCGGGCAATATTTAATATCGCGCGGATACGAAGTAATTTACGCCGAAGACGGAATTAAAGGAATTCAGGAAGCTAAAAAAATTCAGCCATTTGCTATAACTCTGGATGTAATGCTTCCAAATAAAGACGGCTGGAATGTTTTAAGAGAATTAAAAGAAGACCCGGTTACCAAAGATATTCCCGTTATTTTAATATCAATACTCGGCGATAAAAATATTGGTTATGGTTTAGGAGCTTTTGAATATTTTGTAAAACCGATATCCGCGGATATTTTATTAAACGCCTTTACAAAATTGGAAAGTTTGGCGAACAAAAGGATAGAAAAAATTGTTATTGTTGATGATGACGAACTCGAGTTTGAAAAATTTAAGCGTGAGTTTAAGAATGAAACTGTTAGAATAGAATACATAAAAGATAGTGAATTCGCTTTCAGCAAGATATTAGAAGTACAGCCGGACTTAATTATACTTGATTTAATTATGCCGAAAATAGACGGAATTTCTCTTTCGTATAAACTGAAAGCGCATGTTGAAACTAAACATATACCGATAATTATGAGCACCGCGAAAGAATTGTCGGAAGAAGAAAAAGATTCGCTGCAAAATATTGTTGAACAAATAACAGTAAAATCTAAAGGACATCCGCTGGATGTGTTAAAAGTTGTTCGAGATCGGATTAAAATGCTCGAATCTTATACTAAAAGCTTAAAACCTTTTGATGCGGAAGAAGAGACAAATACTGAAGAAACTGATGAAGATGAAATTTCCGGAGAAAGCTGTAATGATGAATACCGCGGTGATATTTTAATTGTGGATGACGATCCGGATACTCTTTATACTGTTTGCGAAATAGTAAACGCCTGCGGCTGCAGAACAATTTCCGCAAAAAGCGGCGAAGAATGTTTAGAAGTTTTAGAATCGAAAATTCCGGATATAATTTTGTTAGATATTATGATGCCGGATATGGACGGATTCCAAACTTTGAAAAAAATAAGAGCAAATAGCCGATGGGCCAATATACCCGTGTTTGCTGTTACAGCCAAAGCAATGCTGGATGATAAAGCCATCATCCTTAAACATGGGTTTGATGATTATATTTCAAAACCGGTTAATGCAGGCGTAATGGCATTCAAAATAGAAAAATTTTTTACAAAACTTAAATTAGCCGATAACAATGAAAAAGATATTAGTTATAGATGATTTACCCGAAAATGTTTTTATGCTTCAAGACAGGCTTGAGCATGAAGGTTATGAAGTATTAACCGCTTATGACGGAACCGCCGGAATAGAAAAAGCGATGGCAGAATTGCCGGATTTAATTTTACTGGATGTAATGATGCCGGGTATAACCGGAATTGAAGTTTGCAAAACCTTAGTAAATAATAAAGAAACCGCGTACATTCCAATAATTTTAGTAACCGCAAAATCCGGCGCCGATGATATAAAAGAAGGACTTGAAGCGGGCGCTTTTGATTATATAAAAAAACCTTTTAACCGGGTTGAACTTCTAGCGAGAGTAAATTCCGCTTTAAAATTATCCGAAGCTCATAAAATACTTGTAGCCGCTGAACAGAAAAATACCTTTGCGGCAACGGTTGTTACTACTAATCATAAAATAAAACAGCCGTTAACATTAATGAGTTTATCATCGGCGGCAATTAAAAGAGAACTGAGTAAAGAAGAAATTTCAAGAGAAGCGATTATGAAAAGACTAAACTATATTAACATGGCGATTAAAGAAATAAATGATGTTTTAAATCAGCTGCATTCATGTAAAAGAGCCAGATTTTCGGAGATTATATTAAAAACATTAAAATGATTGACGTTGATAACCAGAAAGAAAAGCAATCAAATTAATTTTTTAATTGTTGTCAAGCATTGTTTCAAATTCGTAAGGTTTAGTTAAAATACTTGATAATTCCCATTTGCGTAAAATCCAGATTTTCTTCCATAGAAAGACTGCCGGTAGATAAAATTACAGGAATCTCAATATTTAACTCCCGCATTTTCTGTAATACATTCCAAACCATTCATTTCCGGCATATTATAATCTAATAATTGCCATATCAACTTTTATTTCTTCGGTTAATACTTTTAACGCTTCGGCACCGGATATTACTTTAATAACATTATAACCGTTTGATTCAAGCAGCTCCGCTAAAAGATCGCGCAGCATAAGCTTCATCATCGGCAAGAAGTATTATTTTTTCCAGAGGCCGAAGTTTCAGAACCCGCGTTTGGTTCATAAGCGGGAATATACACATCGAATATAGTTCCTTCATTTTTTACACTTGTAACATCAATATGACCGTTATGCGCTTTAATAATTCCGTAAGTAACATAAAGGCCTAAACCTGAGCCTGTTTCCTTTACCTTGGTGGAAAAATAAGGATCAAAAATTTTCTGAAGATTATCTTCGCTTATGCCGGAACCGGTATCCGCTACAGTAAAGCAAACATAATTTCCTTTTTCAAGAAGCGGATAATTTCCGATGTTTGATTTATCGATTAATAAATTTTTTGCGGAAAGGGTAATTTTGCCGTTTCCCTCAATTGCTTCTTTAGCGTTTACACATAAATTTAAAAGTACTCTGATAAATCTCTGTTCCGTTACCTAAAATATCGTGCAAGTTTTCGTTAATGTTATTTTCAAAGGATAATTTTTTTAGGAAATGTTTGATTTATTACTTTTGAAATTTCAGAAAGCAGATCATTCGGTTTTATCAATTCTTTTCGTTTGGGTGTTGGTTTTCCGTACGATAATAATCCCTTTGTTAAATCCTTTGCACGAATTGAACAGCTTTCAATATTATCAATCATTCTGATGATGTTATCCGTCGGGAGGAACTCTTTTTCTAAGAAATTTAAACTGCCGAAAATGCTGGAAAGCAAATTGCTAAAATCATGCGCCATTCCGCTGGTTAATTTTCCTATTGTTTCTAATTTTTGCGCTTGAAGCAGCCGGTTTTCCAACGCGGCATTTAATTCCCTAGTTCTAATACTGCTGATAGCAAAGGATAAAAGCGCGGCAAATTGTTCAATTTTATTAACTTCTGAGGGTGAATATGCTTCTTCTTTTTTCCCGACAATAATAGTCGCTAAAAGATTATTATCAAAAAAACATGGAGAAATAACTAAAGTTTGACTTTGGAGAGACTGAGTTAAATTATACCCAATATTTCCTGGTTCGTTTTTTGCCAATAAACTTCTTTGGTTAATACTTAACCATTTTGTTATAAA
The DNA here is from genome assembly GCA_963798775.1 of uncultured Bacteroidota bacterium. Lineage (GTDB taxonomy): Bacteria > Bacteroidota > Ignavibacteria > Ignavibacteriales > Ignavibacteriaceae > CAWCUK01. Next base: position 1,430,664 of record CAWCUK010000001.1, on the reverse strand, counting down.
GGAAAAATTTGCCCCTATTTCTTTTTCTAAATCACTTTCGTTTTTAAGGTGTTTATTCGGATCATTAATATATAAATCGAGTTTTCTTGCCTCTTGAAAAACTAAAATTCCAAACATGCTGCGGCTAATATTCACGCAGCGAAGGAGTATTTCTTCCGTTAAAATATTTAACGAATTTTCTTTTACCAAAAGAGTTAAAATATTTTGAAATTCTTTTTGAAAAAGTAAATTTCTTTGAAAAGCCTCAGAATAATTTTCTTCAATATTTTGCTCTTTGGCCAGATTGGCAATACTAACAGCAAATTCTTGTTTACCTTTTAATTTAATAACATTTAAAACTTTATTTTCATCGGGAAGAGAAAGTTGAACAGAACCGGGAATTTTTTCGGCAAGTTGTTCGGAAACGGAATTAAATAATTTACTTAAATTTTCCCCTTTAATTCTTTTTGCTTTGCAGCTTTTTTTGAATTCCTCATTAAACCAGATAATATTTTTATTTTTATCTGTTAAAGCTAATGCCCCCCCAACTTTATTTAATAATTCCTTCAAAAGTTCGTTAGGTAGTGAATTTTCAGGCATAAAGACAACTTATTTTTTTAGTTCATACTTCTTAATTTTTGTATAAAGAGTTTTCGGGCTAATTCCCAATTGATTTGCTGTTTGAGTTCTATCCCATTTATTTTTTCTTAAAGTCTTAGCAATATGCCGTTTTTCTAATTCGTCCATACTTATAACCTCGCCGTCTTCTTCATCTTCTTTTTTATAAATTTCCGATGTAAACGAAGTTATATTAGGAAGATTTAAATCTTCGGGGATTATAAATTCTTCTTCGGCAAAAATTATTGCTCTTTCAATTATATGCTCTAATTCTCTAACATTTCCTGGATAATTATAACGCATTAAAACATCTTCGGCTTCAGGCGAAAGTTTTTTAGGGGAACGTACCGGTGATTTTGCTTCAAGAAAAAATTTTGCCAAAATTAAAATATCTTCTTTTCTCTCTCTTAAAGGAGGAATTGTTAATGTTATAACATTAAGCCTAAAAAGAAGATCTCTACGGAAGTTTTTATTATCGGCTTCTTCCAGAAGATTTCGATTTGTAGCCCCAATTACTCTTACATTAGAAGTTAAATTAGTTACTCCGCCTATTCTTCTATATTCTCCGTTTTCTAAAAACCGTAAAAGTTTCGGCTGAAGAGAAAGGCTTAATTCGCCTATTTCATCTAAAAATAAAGTTCCGCCGTGCGCAATTTCAACAAGACCTTGCTTTGTAGATTTAGCGTCCGTAAACGCGCCTTTTTCGTGGCCGAAAAGCTCACTCTCAATAAGCTGATCCGGCAGGGAAGCACAGTTAATTATAACAAAAGGATTTTCACTCCGCTGAGAATGCTTATGGATATATTCAGCAAAAAGCTCTTTCCCTGTTCCGGTTTCGCCTTCGACTAAAATATTAGAATCGCTTTGCGCCGATTTATTCGCTAGATTTATCACTTTTTGTAATTCGGTACTTTCACCCACAATTCTACTTGAAAGTTTTTTATTTACCTGTTCGGAAAGAATGGTGGTTTTAACTACCAAGTCTTTATGTTCTAAAGCCCTATTTATAGTTAAAATTAAATCATCAAAATTATACGGTTTAGTAATAAAATCGTAAGCGCCGATTTTAATGCATTCAATCGCTTTTCGTATTTCGGATTGTGCCGATAAAATAATTACTTGCAGCGAAGCGTTGTAATCAGTCGCGAATTTTAACACTTCTTCACCGGGAACATCTTTCATATTTAAATCCAGGAGAAGAGCATCATAATTTTTTCTTTTAATAGTCTCTATCGCGAATCTGCCGTCATAAACAGTATCTACAGAAAAACCTTCTTCCAGAAGTTGTTCTTTAAGTAAATAACAGAGAGTTTCATCGTCGTCACAAACAAGGATTTTAGAATTTTTAGCCATAACCACTAAAAAAATGAGTAAATAATATTTTGATCTACTTGGAACAAAATTAACAATTTTTTATATTTGTAGCTCTTAAAAATTAAGGGCGCGTAGCTCAGTGGTAGAGCATCTGCCTTTTAAGCAGAGGGTCGGTGGTTCGATACCACCCGCGCTCACAAGAAGTCCGGATTTGTAATCCGGATTTTTTGCTTTTAAAACCCATTCTTAATCTTTCGCTCATTTTATAAAACCTAATCTTTTCACTTCTACAAATTAATTTTGATTTGAATTATAACACATTATTCAAATAACAGCAAGCAATGGAAACATAGAATTAAGAGTAAATTTCCAATATTCTTACCGTTCCTAATTTTATGCTGTGATATTCTGAATAATGGCGGCAAAAAAAACATTAATTCCTTTATATTTGTTTTTATGATCAGTATTTTATGATTTATATTCTGCATGTAAAGGTTTTTAATTTTTAACAAAGGAAGTTGAATTGGGTGAGATAGTCTTTTGGACTATTATAAGAATCGCGATAACTTTACCAATTATTTGGGTTCTTCAAAGTTATATCGATTTTCAATTTTGGTGGTCAATTAGTTTATTGGCTATTTACGGAGTAATTATTCATCCGGCCATTATTCATTACAGGCTTTTTGAAGAAAAGAATAAAGATATAATTGAATCTACACTTTGTTCGTCTTGCAATCATTTCGATAAGTCTGCGGTTCTTTGTTTGAAATATGATAAACATCCCAGTAAAGATTTTCTTCCCTGCGAAGGAGAAAGCTGGGAACCTAAAACTTCTAAATCTCATAAAGGAATTGCGGATACTTATTAAAGTTTCGCGAATTTTCCTTTGCCTAAAACAGCAGATTTTTTAATAAATCATTATAAAAATAATTAAGGATTTTAATATGCCTTTACAACCAAATAAAGTTGTATCATTAAATTTTACATTAAAAGACAATGAAGGAAATGTAATAGAAAAAACTTCTAATGAGCAGCCTTTCACTTTTTTAAGCGGTAATCAGCAAATTCTTCCAAAACTTGAAGAAAATGTAGAAAGCATGATAATTGGCGGAAAGAAAAATATTGTACTTTCTCCCGAAGAAGCTTATGGAGAATATCAAGAATCAGCCGTTCAATCTGTCAAAAAAACTGAATTTCCCGAAGATACAGAGCTGGCTGAAGGAATGTCTTTTGTTGCCGGAACACCTGACGGAAAGCAAATGCCTTTTACAGTAAAAAATATTGAAGGTGAAGACGTAACAATAGATTTTAATCATCCTTTGGCAGGTAAAACTTTAGAATTTGATATTGAATTACTGGATATTCGCGACGCGACTCCGGAAGAAGTTTCACACGGCCATGTACACGGCCAGAACGGGCATCAGCATTAAAATATTTAAAGTCTGTTCCTTTTTATCGGGAACAGACTTTTATTTTAATAATCAATTTTAAACTTCGCTAAATCCGGTTTTATTTTTCTTATCCTCTTAAGTTCATAATTATAAACCGCGTTTCCCAATTCCGCTAAAAAGGGAAAACCAATTTTATCGTATTCATACTTATCATCATTAAAAATTTGATCTTCATTTACATAAATTACCGCGCTCAGCATAAACTCAACATTATTTTTTAAATCGATTATATAAGCGTTGTCGGTTAAATAGCCGTACGCTAAACCGATTTTATTAAATATTCTTATATTTGAAGGAATTGTATCTTTAGTATTTCCGAACATCAAAAATTTTACGTAACTATCCCAATATTCTTCATAGTTTTTAAAACTTTTAAACTTGCTCTCCCTGGGAAACATCGACATATATTTGTATAAAAACTTGTAATCATCTTCTGTTAAATTAAATCTTTTTTCAACAGGAACCGCTTCCGGAAATATGATAGCTTTTAAAATATTCTGCTGTGTCTGCAGCGCAAAATAATTAGAGTAGGAAAAATCTTTCGGTTGAGTAATTAAGCTATCATCGGCAATATATCCTTTTCCTTGCAACACATCATCAACATCAATTTTATATTGATCCGGATTATACTGTTCCTGCTGATGAAATATAACCTTATCGTCTTTATAAAATGTAAAAGGATTAGTAAAGCGGTTATCTACTTTTGAAAAACCTCCGGTTAAACGATGTAAAATTTTTATATCGCAATATCTTTTGCTCCATAATTGTTTATTAAAATACCGCTGTCCTAAAAATTCATAAAGCCTGTTAAAGGAATTATTATCGCTGATTAAAAATATTTTTTTTATGTAATTGGCAATTGAAGGAAGATTATTTTCGGAGGATGAATCATATTCAACGGAAGTTTGGCCTTCTCGAGCGCTTTCTATTCTTAATGAAGTATATTTATCTAATCCTTCAACATTAAAATTATTTAACTTTTCCAGCGATAAAACAGAAGCCGCAAGTTTAACTGTACTAGCCGGATAAAAATATTTATCGGCATTTAAATGATATGGATATGAAGTAAAATGGGGAAAATTATTTTCATCTCGATCAATCTGTGTATAAAGAATTTGAATTCTATACCTTTCGGTTGAATCGATTACTTGCGCAAACTTATCCCGATTTTCATTCAGCAATTTTTCAAGAATGTTTTCAGAGCCTTTATTCTGCGGGAAAATAGACGCGACTAATAATAAGAAAAGAATTGTAAGGTTTTTCATAATCTTCATTTAATATTAAAAGATATTTTGGCAACTTTGTAAGAATTAAAATAAAAGATAAACAAGGAAAAGATGATCTTCAAACAGGAGTATTATTATTTAAAACAAAATACGATGATAATAACTCTGCCATTTAACATTTTTAATAACCGCTTATCCAATTAAAAATCAATTTGAATTTCTTTTTAAATGTAATATTCATAATATTATGGACGTTCTTATCATTAAATAACTATTTCCATTTAAATTCTTAGGGGGAAGACTAAGAGATGAAAGAAGAATCGAATTCAACTGTTCTGGAACGGAATTCGTTTGTTGACGGGATAAAAAAGACGAATCAAAAATTCGTTGAAATTATAGATAAATTAAAACTTCCCTCATCATTCAAAAAGCCGAAAATAATATTAGCAATACCTGTTGTTGCAATAATAATATTAATATTTTTATATAATTCATTTTCCGCTTCTGCCTCAAGCATACCAACTTATAAAGTAAAAAAAGACAAATTTTTAGTTTCCATAACTGAAAGCGGGGAAATAAGAGCAAAAAATTCTATTTCAATAACGTCCCCGCGGATAAGAGGAAATCTTAAAATTGTTTTTCTGGTTCCGGAAGGAACATACGTAAACGCCGGCGATACAGTTGTTAAATTCGATCCGACAGAAGCGTTAACAAATTTAAAAGATGCTGAATCTAAATTAGAGATTGCTCAATCTGAAAAAGATAAACTTCTCGCAAATCAAAAATCTGATAAAACAAGAATGGAATCAGATTTAAAGAGCGCGGAATTAAGTTTTGAGCTTTCAAAGTTAAATTTGGAACAGATGAAATTTGAAGCCGAAATTAAACAGCAGGAAGCAAAGTTAAAACACCAGCAAAATCAATTAGCTTACGCAAAAGCCAAGCAAGCCCTAGAATCGCAAAAAATTATTCAGCAAAGTGAATTAAACAAAACAGAGATTGAAGTACAGCAGCGTAAATCAGATTTGGAAAAATCAAAACGAGATCTCTCAATGCTTACTCTAACGGCTCCCACCGAAGGATTGGTTGTATATGAAAATAACTGGAGCACCGGAAGAAAAATGGCGATTGGCGATACTCCCTGGCCGGGAATGACTATTATAAGTTTACCCGATTTATCTTCTATGGAGAGTCTTACTAATGTTAACGAGGTAGATGTAAGCCGGGTTAAAAAAGGACAAAAAGTTGTTATAAAACTGGATGCTTTTCAGGATAGTTCTTTTACGGGAGAAATTTCTTCGGTAGCATCATTAGGTAAAATAAAAGATTATAATTCCAATATAAAAGTTTTTGAAATCGGTGTTGATATAAAATCTCAATCGGCGATACTAAAACCGGGAATGACGACCAGCAATAAAATGATAATTAACGAAATTACAAACGTTATGTTCATACCGCAGGAATCCGTGTTTGAAAAAGAAGGGCAGAAAATAGTTTATTTAAAAAATGGCTCAGGTTTCGATGAGCAGGTAATTGATGTTGGCGAAAAAAGCGAGAATTATATTGTTGTTACAAAAGGTTTAAATTCGGGTGATGAAGTTGCTTTAAGAGATCCGAATATAAAACTTGATGAACTGCAAACACCGGAAAATAAAGGAAATTCAGCAAGTACACCTGCCTCGGTACAGTAATGAGAAAAATGGAATCTTTTAAGATAGGTTTAATAGGGCTTCGTTCTAACAAACTGCGTTCAGCGTTAACAATGCTCGGAATAGTTTTTGGAGTGGCGGCAGTAATCGCAATGATGTCCATCGGAGAAGGAGCAAAACAAGAAACATTGCAGCAGATAGAGTTAATGGGGACGAACAACATCATTATTCAGAAGCTAGAGAATTCAACCAAAACAAAAGGCAGTAAAACCTCATTTTCTCCGGGATTAAATTTAGACGACGCAAAATCAATAAAAGAACTTAATCCGCTCGTTCAATATATCACTCCGCAAAAAGAAAAAAAGTTAAATGTTCTTTATAAAACAAATACGCTGGAAACTACTGTTATAGGCACCAGCGCGGAGTATCCGGAAACATTTAACACTAAAATTATAAACGGTTCTTTTTTCAAAAATTTTCACTCAAGCGCTTATTCAAATGTTTGTGTAATAGGCTACGGGATTAAAGAAAAGCTCTTTAAATTTGAAGATCCCTTATCTAAAAAAATTAAAATAGGTGATCTTTGGTTTGATATAATTGGTGTTGCCGCGCCTAAAAATGTTTCGGCTGTCGGAATTCAGGGTTTCGGGTTAAGGGATTTTAATGAAGATATTTACATTCCGCTTTCAACAATGATTAATAAAATCGGGGAAAAGAAAAATCCTACCGGCAGAACAATTATAAATGGTGTTCAAATAGGCCAATCAGATGTTATTGTTGATAGAAGAGCTATTGATCAATTAACAGTTAAAGTAAAAAATTCCGACTATTTAAGGGAAGCCGGGTATCTTACTTCAAAAATTTTAGATCGAAGACATTTCGGAATAAAAGATTATAATATTGTTTTGCCCGAGCAGCTTCTTCAGCAGAAACAAAAAACACAAAGAATATTTAATATAGTTATGGGAGCGATTGCCGGAATATCTTTACTTGTGGGCGGTATTGGTATTATGAATATTATGCTAGCAAATATTATGGAAAGAACTCGCGAAATAGGCGTTAGAAGAGCTGTGGGCGCAACTAAATTGGATGTTTTAAGCCAATTTATTTTTGAAGCAGTTACCATCAGCATTCTCGGGGGAGTTTTCGGAATTATTCTCGGATTTATTCTAACTTCCTTAATTTCTACTTATGCGGAATGGAAAACGATAATTTCTCCTTTTTCTGTTGTACTGGCTTTTGTTGTTTCCGTTGCAACCGGTTTGGTTTTCGGTATTTATCCCGCAAAAAAAGCAGCCGATAAAAATCCAATTGAATCACTAAGATATGAATAAAATTTCGAAATAGGTTTTTCTCATGAAATTAATAAAGTACTTCGTTTTAATTGTAATTTTATTAAATGGTTTAGGACTTGCACAAAAAGTTTTAACTCTTGACGAAGCTTTATCTATTGCCGCGCAAAAAAGTTTTGGGGTTAAATCAGCGGAATATTCTTTGGAAAGTTCGCAGAAAAACTTAGAAGCAATAAAACTTGGTTTGCGTACTTCGGTAAATTTAGAATTTGATCTCCCGCGATATTCCAGAACTCTTTCCAGTCAATTTAATCCTTCTACCGGAAGCGAGCAATTTTTTGAAGTTGGTTATACAACCTTTGAAAGCAGGCTGTATTTTACTCAGCCGATTATTTTTACCAACGGAACTTTTTCTTTAGTCGGATCTTTATGGAGAAGAGATCAATTCAGCGCGTTAAATGATATTCCGATTGATTATTACACAAACGTAAGTTTTCGCCTGCGCCAGCCGCTGTTTAGTTTTAATTCTCAAAAGGCAAATTTAACACGTGCCGAACTAAATCTTCAAAAATCTCAAAGGAATTATACAAGAGCCGAAAACGAAATAAAATATCAAGTTACCGCCGGATTTTATCAATTGTTTCAGGCAAAAAAGAATGTTGAAATTACTACCGAAAAAGTAAAACAGACTGAAAATTCATACAATACCGCGATGAATAAATTTAAGGCCGGATTAGTTGCGGAAGTTGAAGCTCTTCAGCTTGAGTTGGATTTGGCTTCAAGTAAAAATGATTTATTAAATGCGGAAAGAACTTATGAAGAATCAAAAGATAATTTTAAATTATTAATAGGGTTAGATCAATCGGAAAATATTGATGTTATTGCAGAGCTTGAATACAGGCCGATAATAGTCAATCAAGATGAAGCGATTGCGGCGGCGTTAAAAAACAGAACCGAATTGAAAAACGCCGAAACTGATATTGAACTTAGGAATTTAAATATGGATGAAATCGATTCACAAGGAAATATTAGCGCGCTTATTACCGCAAATTATGGTATAAATAAAAATGATAATCAGCTTCGGGATATTTTTCACGCGTTTGCGGAAGATAGAAGTTTAATATTTACTCTCTCAGTTCCAATTATTGACTGGGGGAAAAATACTCGTGAAGTAGAGGCTGCAAAAGCTGATTTAAATTTATCCCGATTATCCTTTACTAATCAAAAGCAGGAAATAGTAAAAGAAATATCTGCCGTCGTTAATAAAATTATCTCCGCTAAAGCCAGAGTAGAAGTTTTAAGTAAAAGTGTAGAGCTGGCACAAAAAAGTTATGATATAAGTCTTTCCAGATTTGAATCCGGCACAATAACAAGCTTTGACCTTTCACAAATGCAGCTAAGATTAACAGACGCAAAAACAAACAGCCTTAGCGCTCTAATAGATTATAAACTAGCTGTCGCGGATCTTTCCAGAAAAACATTGATAAATTTTGATCATAAATAATATCTTATTCTGCTTTTCTTTTATCTTCAACTAAATTAGAATTTAATATTTTTATTTCTTACGAAGATTTATTTTTTACAGCTAAATTTGTAGCGTTCATTAATTTTAAAAGAAGCATTGAAAGAAAAACAAAGATTTCTCTTTATAGATATTTTAAGAGGATTGGCACTCCTGGTAATGATAGAAGTGCATGTTTTTAATGCTTTTCTTCTGCCTTCACTTCAAAAAACTTCTTGGTTTCATTTATTAAATTTTATTAATGGACTAGTGGCGCCGGCTTTTCTTTTTGTTTCCGGTTTTGCTTTTGTTCTTTCTACTCAAAATAAAGTTGAAGAACTGCGAAAATTTAAAAGTTATTTTTGGAAGAAATTATCACGTGTTGTTTTAGTTCTGCTCGTTGGCTATTCTCTCCATCTGCCTTATTTATCTTTTCATAAAACATTTACATGGAGTTCAAAGGAGGTACTTTTAAGCTTTTATAACGTTGATATTCTACAATGTATTGCCGCCGGATTATTTATAATCCTTTTATTAAGGATTCTATTTAAGAATAATAAACTATTTATTTGGTTTCTTACAGGATTGACCGCTGCTGTGGCCGCTGCTTCCCCTTTTATTTGGAAAATTGATTTTTCAGAATTTTTAATTTTACCTCTTGCAAATTATCTTAATCCTATGCATGGTTCTTTCTTTCCGTTATTTCCTTGGCTGGGATTTTTATTAGCCGGCGCCGTCACGTCTTATTATTTTCTTAATGCCTATAAAAATAATTCGGAAAAGAAGTTCATCATTTTGTTTTTTTTCTTCGGAATTATTTTAACTTTTTTAGCAATATTTTTTCAGTCGGATATTTTCCACGGATCGATAAATCTCATAAATCCAAATCCCTTCTTTTTTATTGAAAGATTAGGCTTAACCGGTATTCTTCTATCTCTCTGCTGGTTTTATTCCGATTGGGAAAAAAGCAAAAGTAAATATATAACCTTAGTAGGAAAAGAATCATTACTTGTTTATTGGCTTCATCTTCAAATTATCTATCGATATTTTTGGGGCGGTAATAGTTTTGAAAGTTTGGCGGGAAAAAGTTTAGATGCTTTAGAAGCTATTTCTATAACAATTTTATTAATATTTTTAATGATAATAGCCGCAAGATATTGGAACGATTTTAAAGTAAAAAATAAACCGGCAGCAAAAAAACTTACTGCCGGCGTTGTAGCAATAATTCTTATATTATTTTTTATCCTTTAAACTATTACGTTTCCCTTTTCCACCTTTACAATTCTTTCCTGATAGTCTATCAATTCTCTTTTATATTCCTTTGACATTAACGACGACGATATTAAATAATCTGCCGACGCTTTATTACAAGCTACGGGAATATTATAAACCACCGCGATTCTTAAAAGAGCTTTAATGTCAGGATCATGCGGAAGAGGTTCAAGCGGATCCCAAAAGAAAATTAAAAAATCAATTTCACCTTCTGCTATTTTTGCGCCAACTTGCTGGTCGCCTCCCAAAGGCCCGCTTTTAAATCTTTGTACGGGAAGATTTAATTCTGTCGCGATAATACTTCCTGTGGTTCCGGTGCCGTATAATTTATGTTCGGCTAAAATGGACTTATTAAATTTTGCCCAATTTAATAAATCTGTCTTTCGGTTATCATGTGCTATTAAAGCTATATTTTTCTTTTTGTTCATTAATATTTCTGTTTTTGTCATTGTTAATCTGCCTTATTCTTTTTTTCGTAAAGATGATAACAAAGTACGTCAACCAAAATAATCATTCAATATTTTTAATGTTAAATTGTGATTAAATTAGTCCCCAAAAAATAGATATTGATTATCAATATATAACAAGTATTTTAGTAAGTAGACATTCCTAAAAGCTGTATTGTGTAAGAGGTTTACATAATTTCAAGAACAATCTTTTCAGAAATAATTCTAATCCCGATTAAAAAATAACATTACAGGTTCCGTTAGTTAATAAATATATTTATCACTAATCATTAGGAGGTTCTATGAAATCCTTGTCTGTAAAGTTGCTCTTAATAATGCTAATATCTGTTGCATCGGGAAATATATTTGCCCAGGACAATATGTCTGATATGAAAAATAAAATTCAGCAGTGGAATGATGAATTTTCAAAAGCCATGGTAAATAACGATGAAGAAAAAATGCTCTCCTTTTATGCCGATGACGCGATTTCTTTACCGAGTTACGCGCCTATGATAAAAGGTAAAGAGGCGATGAGGAGCGCCGATAACAATATGGAACCAAGCAAAATAAATTCATTTAATCTTACTTCAAAAGAAGTTTTTGGTGATGATAAATATGTTTTTGATATCGGAACTTACAAGATGTCAGTGCAGAACAAAAAGGAAGACGGAAGCATGAATGATATGGATGATGAAGGAAAATATTTAACTGTTTACGAAAAACAATCCGACGGTTCATGGAAAATAAAAGCCGATATGTGGAATACAAATATGAACCCATGGAAAATGATGGACAAAGACAATGATATGGGAATGGATAAAGATAAAATGAATAAACAGTAAAATTCAAATAATTTCTCTCTCAATAATAAAAGTCTGTTCTAAAGGAAAAAAATCCTTCTGAGCAGGCTTTTTTTATTTTAACCGATACATTATAACTAAATAAAACCACTCATAAATTCTGGTGATACAACAATCATTTTACATAAGAAGAAACCATATAAAATGTTTTTTATATTGTAATTATTTTGGGATTTGCCAATATTGACCAATTGAATTTGAATTTTGAGGAAGGTAATTCTAATGAAAAAGGTTTTTTATCATATCATACTTATGGTTATTCCGGTTCTTATATATGGTTTTAGCAGCGGCGGTACAAACCAAATACTTACTAAAGGAAAAACTACTTATTTGGCAAATACTGTTGTGGTTAAACTGAAGCATTCTCCTGTTTCTCAATCAAACAAAGCCGTAAAACTGCCGGAAGCGATCATCCAAAAATTGGAAGGCATAAACATAACTTCATCAAAACATATTTTTAAAGATTTAAGAACAACCGCTAATAGTTTAAGCCGAATTATTGTAATTAAATATGAGAATAATATTGATCCGTATGAAATTGTAAAAAAAATAAAAAATTCCGATGAGGTTGAATGGGCAGAGCCGAAGTTTATTTATAATACCACTTTTACTCCAAATGATCCTTCGCTAAGTAATCAGTATAGCCTTGTAAAAATTGATGCTACTTCCGCTTGGGATTTATCTAAGGGCGATTCTTCAATTGTTATCGGGATAGTTGATACCGGCATTGATTGGGATCATCCTGATTTAGCCGCAAATATTTGGGCAAATAAAAAAGAAATTCCGGGTAACGGAATAGATGATGATCAAAACGGATATGTGGATGATATTAGAGGCTGGGATTTCGGTGGACTAAATGGAACTCCTGACAATAATCCCACCGAAGACCGCCCTGACCATGGAACGCATGTTGCCGGAATTGCTTCCGCTTCTACAAATAACGGAATTGGTGTAGCTTCAATCGGATATAAAACTAAACTTATGCCCGTTAAAGTTACTGTGGATAATTATCGTGATTCTCAAACCGGTTCTCCTTACATAGTTTATGGTTATGAAGGGATTGTTTATGCTATTGATAACGGCGCAAAAGTGATAAATTGCAGCTGGGGAGGGGACGGTTATTCTTCACTCGGTCAGGAAGTTATAGATTACGCGGTTTCAAAAGGAGTTTTGGTAGTATCCGCTGCCGGAAATGATAATTCAAATGATTCTTTTTATCCCGCGGGTTATAGAGGAGTTTTAGCTGTTGCTTCCACGGATGAAACCGATATAAAATCTTATTTTTCAAATTATGGTGAATTTGTAGATGTTGCCGCACCGGGAAGTAATATTTATTCAACTTGGAAAAACGATACTTATTATTATTTAAGCGGCACATCAATGGCTTCTCCTTTAACAGCCGGATTAGCCGCTTTGGTTACTTCGCATTTTCCTTCTTATACACCGTTGCAAGTAGGTGAGCAAATCAGAGTAAACTGCGATGATATTGATTCAAAAAATCCGGATTACGAAAAACAAATGGGCCGGGGAAGAATAAACGCGTATAAAGCATTATCTAACACAAATTCAATTTCAGTGCGCGCAATAGATGTAGTTTTTTCGGATGCCGCGCCGGGCGGAAACGGTGACGGGATTTTACAATCTGGAGAAACTATAACCGTGCAAGCAAAATTCAGAAATTATCTTGGCGCAACAAACAATCTTAATATATCATTGGAAAGTAAAACAAGTTACGCTACTGTTGTAAATTCATACTATAATGCCGGCGCTGTCGCTACATTAGACTCATTCGACAACACTTCAAATAAGTTTAGTTTTAAATTGGGAAGTCGTTTACCTGAAAATGTTAAACTTAGTTTCAGTATAAATTACAATGATGGAACTTATAATGATTTTCAATGGATAAGCACAACCGGAAATCAAACCTATGCGGATCAATCTACAAATAAAATATTATTAACATTAACCAGTAAAGGAAATTTAGGGTTTAACGATTACCCGAACAATCTGCAGGGAAATGGTTTTCATTTTTTAGACGGACCAAATCTTCTTTTTGAAGGAGCGTTTATGGTTGGGACATCGCCGAGTAAAATTTCGGATGCAGCTCGTAATGTAGATGCACAAGATAAAGATTTTAAAGTTACACAGCCTTTTACCTTAAAAATCCCCGGTGTAATCGCAGATCAAGAAGGGACCGCTGCTTTTAATGATGACAATGCCGGAATAACTAAAATAGGAGTTACAGTAAATCTTCACTCTTATTCTTTTTCAAATGTTGATGATGATAATTATATTATTTTAAAATATCATATAACCAATAATTCGGGTGTAGAAATTAATAATTTATATTCCGGACTATTCTTTGACTGGGATATGATTGAGGCAAGCGGTCTTGATGATATAACAGCTTATGATTCTTCCGGTAATTTCGGTTATGTTTATCATGAAGGCGGAGCGCCCGATACTTATATCGGTATAGCTTTATTGTCTTCGGATAAATATGGTTTTTGGGCAATTTTAAATACCGGCGGCGACGGCGGTTTTTCAATTTTTGATTCAGACGGATTCAGTGCCGCCGATAAATGGCAAGCTCTTTCCGGCGGAATAGGTAAACCAAAAGCGGGCGCGGGCGACATTTCAAATGTAACTTCTTCCGGCCCATATACTATTCCGGTTGATTATTCAATAGATGTAGCTTTTGCCGTGGCCGCGGCTTTAAATAAAGATGAATTGAAAACCGCAATTGAAACTGCCAGAATTAAATACGGAGGAATTGTTTCTGACGTTGAAGAAAATCACGCGGGGGATCCTTTATCATTTTCTGTTTCACAAAATTATCCGAATCCGTTTAATCCTAATACTGTAATAAATTATACAATTCCCCATAACAGTTATGTAACCTTAAAAATATTTGATGTTTTAGGAAACGAAATTTCAACAATAAAAAATGAGTTTGAAAACGCCGGAAAATATGAAGTAAATTTTAACGGGAGCCGGCTTGCATCGGGAATATATTTTTATAAAATAACCGCGGATAATTTTTCATTGACTAAAAAAATGATTTTAATGAAATAATCCTTAACCAAAATTTATAAATAAAATAGACAAAAACTGTTTCAGATGAAAAATCTTAATTTTGATCCGCATAAATCCACCGGTGAATTTAGAAAGAATTATAAACTTCACGATTTTGCGGAAGTTGCGGGGAAAAATTTATTAATTCAGTGGGGAATAAAATTTATCGACTTCGGTATGGATAAAAGGTATGAAAAAGTATGGGAAAAAGGAGAAGATAAACCCGATCTTTTTATTGAATATAAAAATAAAAAAGCATTATTGGATTGGAAAGGGAAACATAAACCGGTTTGGCTGGTAAATAAAAGAGCAGTAGATTCTTATAATTTATGGCATAAAAAACTTAACGTTCCCATTTTTATTTGCTTTGCTGTTTTTGATGATTTAAATAATTTGGCTGATTTTAGATTTGCGGTAACAAATGTGCATAAGTATGAAATTTCTGAAAATAAAGAATGGGACAAAAATATAACCGTAAAATTTGAGAAAGATTTGCCTCAGTTTTCTAAAGTAAATATTTTAAAATTTTTATAAAGGAAAGAATTTCTAAAAAAGGTTTATATAAAAATGACTGACGAAATATTAAAAGAAATTGAAAAAGTTTTTAGAACCTCAAATTCATCCGATGAGCTTTTTGATACCTTCAGAATAGCTATAGAAAATAAAGTAAATGACGAACAGCTTTACAAAATTCTTTTAAGAAATAAGGCTTTATCGGCGGATGAAATAGCAATGTATTCAGAAAAAATCTGCAAAGAATTTCCTTCTCTGTGTTATAATGTTTTTAAATGCACCGCACAGATTTATGAATCTATTTCTTCATACGCAAAACATCATTACCGCGCTTTAAAATATTATAAAAAAGCAGCCGAAATAAATCCAGAAACCTTTGAACCGTATGTGTCTATTATCCGCATGTATAATAAGGAACTTAACTTGCCTAAATTAGAAGACGTAAGGGAAACGGTTTTATCGGGTATGAAGACAGTAAAAATTAAAAGTAAAATTTATTTTGCGCTGTCTAGTTTGTATAAGAATTTAGGAAACGACGACGATGAAAAGAAGTATCAAAAACTTGGTGAAAAGCATCAAAAGCAAGAGCATGAAGAAAATTAATAATAATATCCTATAGAAAAATAAAACATTACTTCGCCCAAACTCACAGGATTTCCAGGAAGATTTTTGACAAATAAAAAACTTCTGCCCACAGAAAATTCAGCCGGCCCAATAGGAGTATTAAATGATAAAGTCGCCCCGATTCCGTGTCTTAAATCTTTAAATCGCAGCTGCTCCTGCAGATTCCAAGTAGAACCGAGATCATATCTTAATTTAAAATAAGTATCAAAGAAAATATTAACCGGCAGTTTATACCTATATTCAAAAGAAGCTAAAAATATTTGTCGTCCTCTAAATTCATCATCGCGCATTCCGAAAAATGAATTTTGACCCCCGAGCGAATACTGCTGCGTAAGCGGTAAAGTTTTATCGCCTATGCCCATCATTAAACGGGGAGAGAAAGTATGACGTTTATCCAGCGTAAAATAGTTTTTATAATTAAATCCTAATTTTATAAAACCTACATCGCTGCCTAAAGTTTTCTGAGCTGTTTCGTAAGAAGCCGTAAAATAAATTCCCTTTTCCGGATATGGATATTTATCCTGCGTATCAATAGTTGAACTAGCTTTTAAACTAACAACTTTAAATTTATCGGGCGTTATAGGAGCATCGGCCTTATTTTTCAGCTGGTTGTATTCATATTTACCTTTAATAATTACATTCCCGAACCGTTCAACTTGAGTTCCGATTGCTAAAGAAGCGCCGTAATAAATTTGCCTGTACTCTCCGCTAGTATTTCGAATAAAATGCATATCATCTGTACTAATATTATCGTTATAAGAATAAACATCATTAAACTGATAATACGCATTTAATTTATATGTTAGATAGGTATTAAAAACTCTGTTTGATTTATGTTCTAAAATATAAGCTCTATTTCTGGCCCCGCCGAATAATAAAAGTCCCATTTCCGTTCCGCTGCCGAAAAGATTTTCATCACGTAAATCAAAACTTATTTGGGCTTTATTTTCATTATCAACACTAAACCCGAACCGGAGAAGACTGGAAACCCTTTCAAGAACTTTTAAATAAAGTATATTTTTGTTTCCCCTATTTTTAACTGTAAGTACAACATCATCAAATAAATTTGTGCTTCTTAAATCTATTAAGCCTTTCTCAACGTTCTTATAAAGAAAATAATCTCCGGCATGTAAAGGAAATTCTCTTGTAATAATACTTCTGCTTGTATAATAATTTCCCTCAATTACAATTTCAGAAATTATACCTTCATCAAAGGATAAAAAAAGTTCGCCGGTTTCTTCATTAAATTTTACATCCTCTACTTCCGCCAGAGAATAACCGAGATTTCTATAAATATCAATTATTTTAATTAAAGTTGATAAAATATTATCCCCGTTATAAGGTGTATTAATAAGCGGCAGCAGAAGTGAATCCACTGTATTTTTACTAAGAAGTGAGATTCCTTTTGTTTTAATATATTTTATTTTTGGATTCTGTTCGGTAACAAATTTAAGATTAGAATAATTTCCGAAGTCTTTTATTTCTACTTTTATAGATTTATAAGTTCCTTTTTTATACAAGGAATAAATATCCCTCAAAATTGTATAACTGGAAACAGAATCCTTTTGAGAATATTTTTTTATGAAAGGCTTTTCAAGCCGAGAAACATTATCATCGATCATTACGTTATGAACGTAAAATTCTTTCTCCTTTAAATTATTATTAATACTTGAATCAATTGAGGATTTAATTTTGTTTATAAATGGAAGCGTCGATTCATAACCTATTTGAATAAGAGAATCAATATTAGAAAAATCCGCTGCTTCCCGTTCCGCTAAATTGGGATGGATAATGATATTAGCGTTATTTAATTGAGCTTCATTCAACAATCGCATGGGAATGCTTATTATCTGATCGGCAACAACCCACGGCACCGTCAGTTCGTCTTCTGGGTGAAGAGAACTTGTTGTATTTACCGCGATTATATAATTACTACCTATTGATGAGGCAATTTTAACAGGAATATTCGCAACTAATCCACCGTCTACTAAAACCAAAGAATCAATTTTTACAGGCGATAAAAAAAAAGAAACACTGGAACTTGCTCGCATCGCCTGACTTAATGATCCTTTATTAATAACTACAGTATTCCCGGTAATTAAATCGGTGCAAACAGCTCTGAATTTTACTTTCAATTCATCAAAAGTTTTTTCCACATGAATAGGAGCCTGCAGCGCGAGTAAATTTAGATAAGTAGAAAGTTTTTGCCCATTGTTGAATGAAGTAGGAAGAATTGGCTTTAATCCCTTTAACCGAAGAGTAAAAATTGCTTTATCTTCGGTAATTTTTTGATCTACAAATAAATCCCGCCTATTTGTTTCTCTATCGGAAGCGAGAAGCGCGTTCCAGTCTGTATTTTTAGCAATAGAGTCTAGTTGATCTAAATTATATCCGGCGGAATATAAACCTCCGACAATGCTTCCCATACTAGTACCTACAATTACATCGATCGGAATACCAGCTTCTTTTAAGGCTCGTAAGACTCCTATTTGGGCCAATCCTCTTGCGCCGCCTCCGCTTAAAGCCAAAGCAATAATAGGGCGCGTAACAGGAATTTTTTCTTCTAACCCGTAAGGAAGTTTTTTTGTTCTGTATTCAACCGATAATGTATGGCTGGTTTGTGCGACGGCAGCAGAAAATAGGATGGAAATAAAAAATAGAGTTATTTGTAGTCGTTTAATCATTAAATGTTTAAAATGAAAATGCCGTTTATTTCAAATCAAAATATACTAAGAAATTTAATTTTTAACATGTATAAATTAATTTGCAATAAACGGCAATTAAAAAGCTTTATTATTTTCGCTTCTTACTCTGGCCTTTCTGGTTTTGTTCTGCGGCTTCCATCATTCTCTGCATAAATCCCGGTTTTTTCTTCGGGTTTTTTACAGGCTGCAGTTCCATTCCGTCGTGTTTATGATTTATATAATATTGCTGAGCAATTGAGAAAACGTTAAACATAAAATAATACAAGTTTAAGCCTGACGGAAAACTCATGAACATAAGAGTAAGCATAACAGGCATAATATAAACTAAACCCTGCTGCTTAGGATCTTTAACACTCATTTTCTGCTGAACAAAAGTAGTAACACCCATTAACAATGCTAAACCGCTTATTTGTTCTATCCCAAAAATTGGAAATTTGAAGGGAAGAGTATAAATAACATCCGGAGTAGAAAGATCCTTCATCCATAACATAAAAGGCTGCTGTCGTAATTCTATGGCTGATTTAAATAATCCCCAAAGAGCTACGAAAATCGGCATCTGCAGAACCAAAGGTAAACAACCGCCGGCAGGATTTACGCCGTAGGTTGAATAAAGCTTCATAGTTTCTTTATTCAATTTAGTAGGATCGTCTTTCAGCTTCTCCTTCAACTCCGCTATTTTTGGCTGAAGAAGCTGCATCTTCTTCATTGATTGATAGCTTTGTTTCGTTAAGGGGTATAAAACAAGTTTTATAATTAATGAAAATATAATAATTACAAAACCGTAATTAGGAATAAAGGTATGCAGAAAATTAAAAAGCGGAAGGAGTATATATTCCGCAATAGGACGTACTAAAAACTTAAGTCCAAAGAAACTTCCGAAATCAACGAGAGCCTCTAATTTATGTCCGTACGTTTTTAATATATCATAATCAACCGGGCCCATGTAAAGATTAAAAGAATGAGATTCTAAAGAGGTGTTATTAAAAGGAAGAATTAATCTGACACTATAATTTTCTTTTATTCCTTTATTCGGAAAAACCTTTCTGGATCCTTCTACAAAAGCTCCTTCTATATGAGCCGGATCTAAAGGGACCATAATCGCGGCAAAATATTTATTTCTTACGGCAATCCAATCTACGCGTCCATTATAATCTTTTTCAATTTTTTCTTCATCGGAAGCATCCACAACTACATGTTCATCTCCATAATATAAACTTGCGTCGGAATAATTTGCTTCGTCAACAGAGTTCTGTTCCACAAAACGAATTCCACTTCCCCAAACTAAATCATAAGCATTATTGCTAATAACATTATTCATCCCAGAAAGTTCGACTTTTGTTTTTACATCATATTTATTTCCGTAAAAGACAAACCTTTTATTTATGTATCCATTTAGAGCGGAATTCAATTTAAAATTTAAGACTAAAGAATCCTCTCCGGAAACGGTGTAAGAACCTTTTTTGGCATCCGTAGAAAAAATAAAATTCTTTGTATTTATTGCTTTGCCGTCGGATGAAACAAAAGAAAGATCCGGGCCGCCCCCTTTTTCATAATCTATTAATTGAACATGAGTTTTATAAAAATCTTTATTCTCATCTTCGTGTGCGGAATACCAATTGTTATACTTCTTTAAGTAATATTTAACAATGTCTCCGCCTTTAGTAGAAACCTCAAGTCTAACAAGATCATTTTCTATTGTAATTACTTGCGATTTTTTTTCAGATTTAGAAAAATATTTACCGAACGAAGCGCTGTCGGAAACTTCTTCCGGCTGTTGACGAACAGGCCGCGTTTCCTTTTCAGCAACCTTATTTTGATTCTTAATAGAATCTTTAGTTACAGTTAAGGCGGTATCATTTTTATTACCCGGTTGTTCTTTAACCGGAGAAGGTGAATTTAAATAAAGCCAAAGTACTAAAATTCCCCCGATTAATATAAACGCAAGGGTGGTATTTCTATCCATTTATTAATTCCATTATTCTAGAGGGTCGTAGCCTCCCTTATTAAAAGGATTACATCTTAAAATTCGCCAAACAGATTTAGCGCCGCCTTTAATTACGCCATATTTTTTAAAGGCCTGCACTGAATATTCTGAACACGTTGGGTAAAATCGGCAAGACGGCGGAAAAAGCGGAGATATAAATTTTTGGTAACCTCTAATTAAAAATACAAATATTCTCCACATTATAAGCTGCTTTTTACTTTAGTAATAACATCTAAAATACCCGGAAAAATATCGCTGTAAGCAATTTTTTTATTTTTCCTTTCGTTCAGCTGGTTAGGAGAAAACACAATTAAAAGTAAAATTTTCTTTTCCAGACAAATTTCTTTTATTAAACCTTTATTGAGTCTATAAGATTCTTTTATTAATCTTTTAACCCTGTTTCTCCAAACAGCGATTCCTGATTTCTTATGTACTGCAGCCGCAATTTTTACTCCCGGGTAAGAAGAATTATATTCTACAATAAATCTTGCTTTAAATTTTTTATCAAACGAATAAACAACTTTTCCGGAAGTAAATAAATTTTCAAAATCTTTTCTACTTTTAATTCTTTCAAAAGCAGAAAGACCGAACTTTTTCAAAAATTTTATCTTTCGTCGCTAACGGTTAATTTTTTTCTTCCCTTAGCTCTTCTTCTAGCCAATACTTTTCTACCGTTTTTAGATTTCATTCTTTCTCTAAAACCGTGTTTATTTTTTCTTTTTCTTACACTTGGCTGAAACGTTCTTTTCATCTTTGTATAACTCCTTTTGTCAAAAGATTACTAAAATAACACTATGCGGCAAAATATACAAGATATAACAGGTCACATTTAAGGTAAAAAAATTTAACTAAGTAATAAAAAAATTTTATCATTTTTAAAGAATTAATTTGCACAGATAGTTATTACTTCCTATTTTTTCACACGGTTAGACAGCCCAGATAAGTGTGAATATGTTGTGGATAACTTTTTAACGTGAAAACGTTTCACACTAAACATGTGGAAAAACATTTCAACTTCTCCACTTAAAATGTGTGGATAATACAAATCGGGACACCTAACTAGTTACCAAATAATCACTTACAGCCATTCACTTAATGTTGGTAAAGTGTGGATAACTTACAGTTGTTATAATTTTTCTTCTTAAAAACTTAATTTTTGAAACAAAAACTAAATTTTTCGATTGTGGATAAGTATTTATGTCAAACGCAGAACTAGTGCAAAACCCTCTTAATTATGATCCATCATTAGTTTGGAAGGAATGCCTCAAACTTATTAAAGAGAATGTCACTCATATGACATACAACACGTGGTTTCTTCCTATAAAACCTCTAAAAATGGATGATTCTACTTTAATAGTCCAGTTACCCAGTCAATTTTTTTGGGAATGGATAGATGAACATTATAATACTTTAATAAACAAAACAGTTCATGAAGTACTTGGTGCTGAATCAAAGTTAGCTTATGTTATTGCTGACGAAAAAGATTCTTCTGAGGTACATGAACTGCGGCAGCAGCCTAAAGCCGATACTCCTATTAAAGCCGCGGAACCACTAAAACAGAAACAGGATTTTGAATCTTTTTTAAATCGGCGCTATACATTTGAAAATTTTATAAAGGGAGAAGGAAATCAACTTGCCAGGGCTGCGGCAGGCGCTATAAGCGACAATCCTGGGGGAACTTCTTTTAATCCGTTTTTTGTATACGGCGGTGTAGGTTTAGGAAAAACTCACTTAATTCAAGCTATCGGGAATAAAATTTTAGATCAGTTTCCTGAGAAAAAAGTTATTTATCTTTCTTCGGATATATTTACTGTAGAATTTGTTGAGGCGGTTCAATCAAATAAAGTAAATGAGTTTTCTGTTTTTTACAGGAATATGGATGTTCTAATAATCGACGATATTCAGTTTCTTGTTGGAAAAGAAAAAACTCAGGATCTGTTTTTCAATATTTTTAATACTCTTCATCAATCAAGAAAGCAAATTATTCTTTCTTCCGATAAACCACCGAAGGACTTAAAAGGTTTGGATGAACGTCTTATTTCCCGGTTCCAATGGGGACTATCTGCGGATATTCAGCCGCCGGAATTAGAAACCAGAATAGCGATATTAAAAAGAAAATCAGAAGATTACGGAATGTCTATCGGCGGAGATATTTTAGAATATATAGCCGGCAATATCACTTCCAACATTCGTGAACTGGAAGGATGTCTTATAAAATTATTAGCGAATGCTTCATTAAGTTCAAAACAAATAAATTTAGAACTAGCAAGAAAAACAGTAAGAGAAATAGCCACCGATAGAAAGATAAATATTACAATTGAAAATATTACAAAAACTGTCTGCAGCTATTTGGGAGTTGATGAAAATAAAATAAGAGACAAAACCAGGAAAAAAGAAGTTGTAATGGCAAGACAACTTGCAATGTATTTATCTAAGGAATTAACTAAATCATCCTTAAAAACTATCGGATTACATTTTGGCGGAAGGGATCATTCAACTGTTATACATGCTTGTACTTCAATTGAACGTGCTAAACAAACCGACCATTCAACAAAGGAAATGGTAGATAATCTTAGAACTCAAATTGAATTAAGCGCATCGTAAAGTTAAAAGTTTTTTTTTGTTCATTTAAAGCTCCTTTTTCGGGAGCTTTTTTATTTTTAAATAAATTATTTTTTATGTGGATAACGTGTTGGTAAACCATGTATAATATGTTAGTAAAACCTTACTAATGCACACAGTGTTAACAAGCGGTAAAAAGCAGACAAGTTACTAACAACTTAACTTCATTTAAAATTTAGTATACGGAGCGTAAACGTAGAATAAAGCGGTTATCCACATATTAACATGCTTATTAAATTAATTAATATTTTTAAATAAATACTTATATTAATTAATAGTGTGTTAACAAAAAAAATAATCGACTGATCCATTATATTTTGAATGTTGATTCTTAAAATCTTTTAAACTAAGTTTTCAAACCAACATTAGTAAAGAATCAAATTTTAACGAGATTTTTATGAAACAATTTTTTCTTTTTTTACTTATTTTCGCTTCTATCATAGTAATCTTCAACGGCTGCTCATCTTCTATTGACAACAATATTAATTTTAAAAATAAAGCCGATGGTGATATATTCGTTAATTTTAGAGGAGAAGAAATTACCATCCCGGCAGGGCAAACGGTAACGGTAAAAGAAATTCCAAAAGGAACATATTCTTATTCAACCACTTTCGAAATTCCCGCCGGTGCAACCTCCTCCTCATCAACCGGGGATGTTACCGGAAGTATTGATATAAAAGCCGGAACAAAAGTTTTAGTAATCTATTCAAGTACCCTAATCAGTGGGCAATATACATTATACGCGACACTATCAAACAGTGATGATGAAAACGCCGATCAAAACCCGCTTTTACCTTAAAACTATTCATTAATTGCCAATAATACTTATTATTATCATTGAGTATTATGCTTAGTTTTGTTAATTTAGAATGCTTTAAAAGGAGATAAAATAGATGGAATTTAACGTCAACAGTAAAGTTTTAGAAAAATTATTAGCTAAAATTATTCCCGCGGTACCTGCGCGCAGCCCGATGGCTATTTTAGAGAACTTTCTGTTTGATATAAAGGACGGGGAGATGACTGTTTGCGCAACCGATTTGGAAATCGCTCTCAGATCTTCTATTAACATTTCAGCTAATGAAAATATTAAAATGGTAATTCCCGCCAGGCTTCTTTTCGATATTATCAGATCATTAAAAGATACACAAATACATTTCGAAACTGAGTCTAATTCAAAATTAAAACTTACAACCAACAACGGAATTTATAATATAAGTTATTCTTCTCCTGAAGATTTTCCGGAAATTCCAACTGTTGCGCAAGATAATGAGGTAAAAATAAACGGTGAAGAACTTAAAAAAGCAATTGACCAAACATCCTTCGCGATGAGTAAAGAAGATATGCGTCCGGCAATGACAGGAACCTTATTAGAATTTTCGGAAGATGGATTAAAATTTGTAACAACAGACGGACATAGGTTAGTTAAATTTATTAACAAGGAAATAAACCCCGGAATTGAAGAGCAGTACATTGTTCCCGAAAGAGCTATTTCTGTATTATCAAAATTATTGACCGATTCAGAAGTTGAAATATATTTAAGCAAAACCAACGCTTCGTTTCAGTTAGGCGACCTTGAATTTATCAGCAGGCTTATCGGTGAAAAATATCCTGCATACAGTAGTGTTATTCCTTTGGAAAATGAATTTTCTTTAAAAGTAAAAACAGATGATCTTCTTTCTACCATAAAAAGAATGATGTTGTTTTCTACTTCAAGTTCAAAACAAGTTAAATTTTCTATCGGTGAGGATTCATTAGAAATATCTGCGGAAGATATTGACCATGGTTCTAATGCAAAAGAAAATATTTCATGTGAATATAAGGGCGATCCGATGGATATAGGTTTTAATACAGCTTATGTAAACGATATGTTAACGCATGTACCTAATGAAGAAATAATTTTTAAATTACATTCTCCAACCAAAGCATGTATAATAGAGCCTTCTGTGCCGGATGAAAAAGAAGATATTATGATGCTTTTGATGCCTGTTCGTTTAAATAATTAAAATGATTCTTTCTTCTCTTTACTTAAACAATTTCAGAAGTCATCGGGAAACGGAATTAGATTTTTCGAAAGGCATAAATTATATAGTCGGAGGAAACGGTCAGGGAAAAACATCTATATTAGAATCTATTTACTATCTATGTACAACAAAAAGTCATCAATCAAAATCAGATAGTGAAGTATTAAGGTTTTACGAAAACGAATTTGAGATTAAAGGTTCATTTAAAGATTTTACGGAAGATAATATTCGGGTTTATTACTCCAATATAGAAAACAAAAAATATTATTTTCAGAACGGGAAACAGGTTTCAAGGTCAGCGGAAATAATCGGAAAATTTCCGGTTGTTATATTAACTCCAGCGGATCATTCAATTACGCAAGGTTCACCGGGCGACAGAAGAAAATTTGTAGATTCTGTTATTTCACAATCAAGTGAAACATACCTTAAGATTTTATTGGATTATAATAAAACCCTTCGCCAGCGGTCAAAGTTACTTAACCTAATAAAAGAAAGACGCAGCCGAGTTTTATTTGACGAACTTGAAGCTTGGTCATCCAAATTAATTTACAGCGGAACAGAGTTAATTAAACACCGTTTAGCTTTTGTTGAAGAATTTAATGTTTATATAAAAAAATCGTATGATGTAATAATGGGGGTAAATGAAATTCCGAAAATTAATTATTCTTATTTAGAAGAGTATGATAAAGCGGATATTCAAAAGCATTTTGAAAGACTTTTAACTTCGCGAAAAGAAGAAGAATTAAGAAGAGCTACAAATTTAATCGGTCCTCATCGTGATGATTTTGTTTTTGAGGTAAATCAAATAAATCTTAGAAAATTCGGATCTCAGGGGCAGCATAAAACTTTTCAGGTAGTTTTACGGTTTGCAGAATTTTTCTATCTGAAAGAAATTACCGGAAGAACACCTATTTTTCTGTTAGATGATGTTTTCGGTGAACTTGATGCAAACCGTGCATTCAAAATAAGTGAATATTTAAGAGAAGTAGGGCAAGCATTTATAACATTAACTGATTTCGCGGACTTTTCTTTCTTAAAGAAAAACGATAACGATAGATTAATAAAATTAAATGCCGGAGAAATTAATTATGCCTGATGATTTTCAAAGTTTTGGTGATATTATTCGTAATTCTCCCGGTTTGGGAAACGTAAGAAAAGTAATAAAAGAATCCGATGTAATTTTTGAATTTAGCACGGTTTTTCCTGATTTGCAAAAAATAGCAACAGCTGTTAAAGTTGAAAAAAAAACTCTTTTTTTGCGAGTGGAAAATTCCGTTTGGAGAAGCGAATTAAAATTTAAAGAAAAAATTATAATAGATGAAATAAATAAACATTTTAAAGAAGAACGTATTAAATGGGTTAGGTTTACAACTTAACAAAAACTAAAAAAGTTTTAAAAACAAGTACCGGAAAACAAGTATGTCGAATGTAAAAAATACTAATGAGTACAGCGCAAAAAATATAAACGTATTAAAAGGTTTAGAAGCTGTTAGAAAACGCCCTGCAATGTATATTGGCGATGTTGGCCCCAGAGGTCTTCATCATTTAGTAAATGAAGTGGTTGATAATAGTATTGACGAAGCACTTGCCGGATATGCCGATTATATTCAAATTACCATAAATCAGAACGAAAGTATTACTGTTGAAGACAACGGCCGAGGTATTCCGGTTGATCTTCATCCGGAAGAAAATAAATCGGCTCTTGAAATTGTTATGACGGTGTTGCATGCCGGCGGTAAGTTTGATAAAGATACTTATAAGGTTTCCGGTGGACTTCATGGTGTCGGTGTTTCCGTTGTTAACGCACTTTCTGAATGGCTTAAAGTAGAAGTTAAGAGAGACGGAAAGGTATATAGCCAAGAATATGAAAGAGGATTTCCTAAAGGCGATGTAAAAGAAATTGGTAAAGTAAAAAAGAATGATAGCGGAACCAAAACTACCTTCAAACCGGACGGCGATATTTTTAAAGTAACTACTTTTAAATTTGATACTCTTGCGGAAAGAATGCGAGAACTGGCATATCTTAATAAAAATATTACAATCTCAATTAAAGATGAACGCAATGGCGGCGAAGAAGAAGTATTTCAATTTAAAGGCGGTTTAATCGAATTTGTGAAATATCTTGATGAAACAAGAGAAACGCTACATAAAACCGTTTATGTTGAAGGAGAAAAAGACAACACTCCGGTTGAAATAGCTTTTCAATACAATAATACTTATTCGGAAAATATTTTTTCATACGTCAATAATATAAATACGCACGAAGGCGGAACCCACTTAGTAGGTTTTAAAACCGCTCTTACCAGAACTTTAAACAATTACGCTTCAAAAAATAGTCTTATAAAAGAAGGTAAAATAAATTTAACAGGCGATGATTTTAGAGAAGGTTTAACAGCAGTAATTTCTGTAAAAGTAGCCGAGCCACAATTTGAGGGTCAAACAAAAACTAAATTAGGAAACAGTGAAACTAAATCGGCTGTTGAAACATTGGTCGGTGAAAAACTTTCTGAATTCTTAGAAGAGAATCCTTCTGTCGGAAAAAAAATTATTGAAAAATGTTTACGTGCCGCAGAAGCAAGAGAGGCTGCCAGAAAGGCTCGTGACCTTGCCAGAAGAAAAAACGCACTGGATACTATGAATCTTCCTGGAAAACTTGCTGACTGTTCTATTACAGACCCTGAACACTGCGAGATTTACATAGTCGAGGGAGATTCAGCCGGCGGATCTGCGAAACAAGGAAGAGACAGAAGATTTCAAGCGATTCTTCCGCTAAAAGGAAAAATACTAAATGTTGAAAAAGCGAAACTCACCAAAATTTTAGAAAACAATGAAATTAAAGCAATTATTTCTGCGATTGGCGCGGGATTAGGGCCAGATTTTAATGAAGCGAAAGCAAGATACGGTAAAATTATTTTAATGACTGACGCCGATGTTGATGGAAGCCATATTCGTACTTTACTTTTAACCTTTTTATACAGACACATGAAAGATCTTATAAACGCGGGTAAGGTTTATATTGCTCAACCGCCGCTTTATAAAATAAAAAAGGGCAAAGAAGAATTTTATGCTTTTGATGATAATGAAAGAAAAGATATTCTGAAACGTTTAAAAATAAACGGAAAAGAAATTAACGATGATGAATTAATAGAAGAACAGCTTGAAGAAGGTTCAATAAAAGGCGTAACTATTTCCCGGTATAAAGGTTTGGGCGAAATGAATCCCGAACAGCTTTGGGATACAACAATGAATCCCGAAACAAGAACGATTCTTCAAATAACTTTGGAAAGCGCTGCCGCGGCGGATAAAATTTTTGAAACTCTTATGGGAGATAATGTTGAGCCGCGCCGCGAATTTATTGAAAAAAATGCTAAATATGTTAGAAACTTAGACGTTTAATTAAGCATTTAATTTAACTTGATTTTTACAAACAAAACCTGAAAAATAATGGCAACAATTTTTGAAAAAATAGTCCCGGTTTCACTCGAAGAAGAAATGAAATCTTCGTACATAGATTATTCTATGTCGGTTATAGTTTCTAGAGCTTTACCGGATGTACGGGATGGATTAAAACCTGTTCACCGCAGAGTCTTATATGGAATGAGCGAATTAGGTGTTCATTATAATAAAGCATATAAAAAATCAGCGAGAATTGTGGGTGAGGTTCTCGGTAAATACCATCCGCATGGAGATACCGCGGTTTACGATACAATGGTGAGAATGGTTCAGAGTTTTTCCCTTCGTTATCCTTTAGTAGACGGACAAGGAAATTTTGGCTCTGTTGACGGTGACTCTCCTGCGGCAATGCGTTATACCGAAGCACGTTTAGCTAGAATTTCCGAAGAAATGCTTCGGGATCTTGATAAAAACACAGTTGATTTCGCACCTAACTTTGATGATTCCCTGCAAGAACCGACAGTTATGCCTTCTTACCTACCTAACTTGCTTATAAACGGCTCAAGCGGAATTGCGGTTGGTATGGCTACAAATATTCCACCTCATAATTTAACAGAAGTTGTTGACGGTTTAATTGCTTTAATTAAAAACCCTGATTTATCATCTGAAAAATTAATGAAATTTATTACCGCTCCAGATTTTCCTACCGGCGGTATAATTTATGGTTATGAAGGCGTTAGAGACGCTTATTTAACGGGGCGCGGAAGAGTTATTGTAAGAGCCAAGGCCAATATAGAAGTTCTCAAAAATAATCGTGAAAATATTATTGTTACCGAACTTCCGTATCAGGTAAATAAAGCCAACCTTATTGAAAAAATAGCCGATTTAGTAAGAGCCGGAAAAATTCAAGACATTTCTAACATAAGAGATGAATCTGACCGCGATGGTATGCGTGTTGTAATAGAACTTAAAAGAGATTCTCAGCCGGCGGTGGTTTTAAACCAGCTGTTTAAGCATACACAAATGCAGACTACCTTTGGTGTAATTATGCTTGCTTTGGTAAACGGAGCGCCTAAAGTACTTACACTAAAAGAAGTAATGCAGCATTTTATCGCTCATAGAATGGATGTTCTTATTAGAAGAACCAAATATGAACTTGACGCCGCTGAAAGACGAGCTCACATTTTAGAAGGTTATATAATCGCATTAGATAATATTGATGAGGTTATAGAAACTATTAAAAAATCCAGGGACGTTGAAACCGCAAAAAATAACTTGATGAGAAAATTCAAGTTGAGCGAAATTCAAGCAAAAGCAATTTTAGACATGCGTTTGCAGAGATTAACCGGCCTTGAAAGAAAGAAAATTGAAGATGAGTATAGAGAAGTAATTAAATTAATTGAAAAATTAAAAGGAATTCTTGAAAGCGAAGAAAAAAGATATCTTATAATTAAAGATGAACTTCTTGCAATTAAAGATAGATACGGCGATGAAAGAAGAACAGAAATAATTTATAGCTTTGAAGAATTTTCTTTGGAAGATATAATTGCTGAAGAAGATGTTGTTGTTACCATTTCTCATAAAGGTTTCATCAAACGTTTTCCTGTTAGCGGGTACAGAAAACAAGGCAGAGGCGGAAAAGGCGTTACCGGCGCAGGAACTAAAGACGATGATTTTATCGAGCATATGTTCATAGCTTCTACTCATCAATATATTTTATTCTTTACCGACAAAGGAAAATGTTATTGGTTAAAAGTACATGAAATACCGGAAAGCGGCCGTGCTGCTCGCGGAAGGTCAATAATTAATTTATTGGAAAAAGATAAAAACGAAGAAATTACTGCTTTTGTAACCGTTAAAGAATTTAAAGAAGATCAGTTTTTAATTATGGCTACTCAAAAAGGAACTATTAAAAAGACTGTTCTTTCTGCGTACGGCAATGTTAGAAAAGGCGGAATAAACGCCATAAATTTAGTTGAAGGCGATAGACTTATTTCAGTAAAATTAACTGACGGAACTAATGATATTGTACTTGGAACCAGAAATGGTTTTGCAATTCGTTTCCAGGAAAAAGATGTTAGAGATATGGGAAGAACCGCAACCGGAGTTCGAGGTATAAATCTCGGTAAAGATGATGTGGTTGTTGGACTTCTTGTAATAAAAAGAAATGATACCATTCTTGTTGTTACGGCTGGCGGTTTCGGAAAACGCTCTGATATAAATGATTATAGAATTACAAGACGCGGCGGTAAAGGTGTTATTACTGTTAAAACCAGCGAAAAAAATGGTAAGATGATTGCTATGATGGAAGTAGTTGAAGGTGATGAATTAGTTATTATCTCTTCCCAGGGAATGGTAATAAGACAAAGCGTTAAACACATTAGAGTAATGGGTAGAAATACTCAAGGCGTTAGAGTAATTCGTCTTAAAGAAGGAGATTCAATAGCGGATATTGCTAAAATTGTTCCCGAAGACGAAGTAGAGATACCCGAAGCAGACGAATAACAAAATTTTAGGCTGTTGTATTTAAGGGATGAGTTTTATATTAAACTCGTCCCTTTTTAATTTTAAACATAAAGGTCAATTTGAAAGATAGAAATATAATTTTAGGTTTTACAGGGGGTATAGGAAGAGCAGCCGCAAAAGCATTAGTTAAAAGGGGAGAAAAAATTACCGTTTATGTTAGAAGTGTTGAAAAAGCTAAAAAATATATAAATGATTTAAAAGGAGTTGAATTAATTCAAGGCGATGTTTATGATAGTTCGAAACTGAAGGCGGTTTTAGGATCGGCTAAAACATTGTATTATTGTATAAATGTACCGTATCCTAAATGGAATTCCGAAGTGCGCCCGCTACTGCGGATTGTGATAGATATTTGCATAAAGAAAAATGTTAAACTTATCTTTCCCGGAAATGTTTATGTTTACGGACTTCCAAGGTATAATCCCGTTAATGAAAAACATCCTTTTCAGCCGAACAGTAGAAAAGGAAAAATTCGAGTTGATATGGAATTGATGCTTGAGGAAGCTGCAAAAAGCCGGGGCCTTTCATATACAATTGTGCGTTTTCCGGATTTCTACGGTCCGTATGTTATAAATACATTTACGGAAAAATTATTTATTAATGCGTTAAAGGGAAAACAAATAATTTGGTTCGGAGATTTAGATGTTCCTTATGAAACTATTTTTATTGAAGACGCAGGTGAAGCAATGGTATCCGCAGCTGAAAAGTGCAGAAAAAATAATGATACTTTTAATATTCCGGGATATTCAGAGACTACCGCCAGAAAAATTTTAGAAGAAGTTTCTAAACAAGGCGGCAAAAATTCTAAAGTAAAAGGAATAAACTCCGGCTGGTTTATTAGTTTTGGCGGATTATTTAACTCAATCGCAAGAGAATTTAAAGAAATGATGTATTTAAAACAGATTAAATTAATTTTAGACGGATCAAAATTTGAAGTAGAAATTGGTACTGTTCCCAAAACATCTTACGAACAAGGAATACAAAAAACTTTAAGTTGGGCAAAAGAATTTTACAATATTTAAAAATATTTAATCTTGCCTTTTTTCCGCGGCTAATTTATATAAATCTAAATATTGTCTTGCGGAATTTTCCCACGAAAAATTTTTATTCATGCCGTTTTGCTGAATTTTCTTCCAAAGGTTTTTGGTATCGAAAAATTTTATGGCGCGTTTAATAGTTTTTATTAATTCGTTACTTGAATAAGTATCAAAACAGAAACCTGTTGCCTCTTCTTCATTAGCGCCGGAAAAATTTACAACTGTATCAGCAAGACCTCCCGTATTTCTTACTATCGGCACAGTGCCGTATTTTAAGCTGTAAATTTGATTCAGCCCGCACGGTTCATAAAAAGAAGGCATAAGAAAAATATCCGCGGCGGCTTCAATTAAATGCGAAAGTTCATTATTAAATCCGATATAAACAGATACTTTTTCCGGATATTTTTTAGCAAGTTCTCTAAATAAATTTTCATATTTTTCTTCCCCGTTTCCTAATATTACCCATTGTGCCTTAAGTTTCATCAGTTCTTCTTTTGATTCCGCAATTATATCAAAACCCTTTTGAATTGCCATTCTAGACACCATGGCAATTAATGGAATATCTTCTTTTAAATGGAATTTTTAATTGTTCCAAAAGATATTTTTTGTTTTCTAATTTTCCGGAAAGATCTTTTGAGGTAAAATGATGTGGTAAAAAACTATCGGTTGATGGATTCCAATTTGAGTAATCAATTCCGTTTAATATTCCGTATAAATCATCTTTACGCTGCTTAAGAACGTTTTCTAAACCTTCACCATATTGCGGAGTTAAAATTTCTTTTGCATAGGTTTTACTTACAGTATTTATAATATCGGAAAAATTAATCCCGGTTTTTAAAAAGGAAATATCTCCGAAATATTCAGTTGGTCCTGCCGGAAAAAAATAAGCGGGATTTATTTCCGCGTGGTCTGCAGTTTTTTTGTTAAACCTTCCTTGATAGCCGATATTATGAATTGTAAAAACCGTTCCTGTTTCATCAAACATTTTGTCCCAGCTGAAATTATCCTTTAAGTAAATGGGAAGCAACCCGGTTTGCCAATCGTTGCAATGAATGATGTCCGGTTTCCACTGCATTCTCTGGAGAGTTTCTATAACGGCTTTATTAAAAAGGATAAATCTTTCATCTTCATCACAGCCGTCTGTATATAAACTATCTCTATGAAAATAATGCGGGCAGTCTATATAATTTACTTCAACATTAGACTCTGCATGTTTTGATTGGTGAATGTAAACAGATCTTATGTGCCCGTTTACTCTAACATTAATTTTCCCGATTTGCCGGTTAAGTTTTATGTTAAATTTATCATCTTCAATTATATAATATTTAGGAATGAATAATTTAACTTCACAGCCGAGTTTTGCCAATTCTTTTGGAAGAGCTCCCGCAACATCGGCTAGTCCGCCTGTTTTTGCATAAGGAAAAGCTTCTGAGGAAACGAACGCAATTTTCATTATTATCTTAATATTTTTCTGATTCAATAATATTCATCAGCAAATATAAACAGTTGAGTGAAGTATTATTGTAAGTAAAATCATTCTAAAGATTAATAAACTGACACGGCTAAATAATAGTATAAGTTAAACCAAGCTGAAGAGCTTGTTTTAGCTGAGTTTTAAGAGATTGTTTTTTTTCGTAAATCATCAGAACAGAAAGATTAACATTTATATAATCACTAACCTTTGCAATTAATGCGTTATCCCATCTTACATCCCAAACATCAAGACTTTCGTACCTGGTAAAAAGCCGCAAGTTAGACTTTAGCAGAATGTTGTCATCTATTTTTAATTCCGCGTTGCTTACCGATTCTAATCCTGTCTCAAATTTAAATGCATCCATATATGTAGTTGAAGTATCATCTGTATATTCTCTATGTTCATTGGTGAAGGTTTCTTGCACAGCAAAGCCCAAACGAGTCTTAAATCCAATTAATTTATCATAAGTAAATCCAATACTTTGTGAAATATACCCCGGATCAAAAAAATCAACGGTTTCCACAGGCGGCTTTTTTTTATAATTAAAACCTTTGGTAATGGAAGTTCTTACCGTATTGCTAAGAAAAGGATCAACCGCCCAGCCAACTTTACGGGAAAGAACACTTTCAAAATACAGTTCATTTTCGTTAGTTCTAAAATTTTCTCCGCCTATTTTTGTCCTACCGTAAGCGGCCTTTAAATGATTTCTAAAATGCCAATTATCCGTTAAATATTTTAATCCCAAATTACCGATTAAAGTCCAAGTTATACTATTATCACCGCCTTGCGACCAGTTGGTTAAAGAAAGCTGGCTTACATTTGCTCCGGCGGCGGCAGTTGGAACCCAAAGATTTATTAATAGTGAATCTTCTTTTTCTTTAGGATTATTTTTGGGGAAAAGGTTTGTTGAAATAAAAATAATTGAAATAATTGTTACAAATAATATGCGTTTCATTTTCTCAGAAAGATTTTATAAAAGTATTCTTGCAAAAATAAAACATCATTAAAAAAGATAGAAACAATTGTAAATTTTATTTCTTTAAAATTTGGGGAAATAAATAATTATAAAGTTAAAGCGGAAAATTATTCATCTTCCGCTTTTTTTTGAAAATATTTTTATAGAAGCGTATAAACAAAACCTAACTGCAGCGATTCTTTTACCTGTGTTTTTAAGCTCTGTTGTTTTTCATAAATAAGCAGCACGCTAAGATTTACATTTAAAAAATCGTTTATTTTTGCGGCAATAGTATTATCCCATCTTACGTCCCAGACATCCATACTTTCGAATCTGCTGAATAAGCGTAAAGTACTTTTTGCCAATAAATTTTTAGCTAGTGTAAACTCGGCGTTAGTTACAGATTCCACACCGGTTTCAAATTTAAATTTTTCAATTTCGGCGGTAGTTGTGTCATCTGAATACTGTGTATGCTTATTTGTAAAAACTTCTTGAATCGCGACACCCAAACGTGTATTAAATGTTTTGCTGTGTTCATACATCATTCCTAAACTTTGCGTAACATAACCGGGGTCAAAAAAGTTTGCCGTTTCTACCGGAGGATCGACATCATAATTATAACCTTTTGCCACAGTGGTTCTAATAGTGTTGCTGAAATAAGGATCAAGCGGCCAATCAATTGTTTTTGAAATAACACTTTCCAAATAAAATTCGTTATCATTGGTTCTAAAATCAGAACCGCCGAGTTTTGTTCGTCCGTATGTAATTTTTAAGTTGTTTCTGAAACGCCACGCCGTTGTGTAATATCTTAATCCTCCGGTCCCGACGAAAGTCCAAGTTAAAGCATTATCCCCGCCCTGGCTCCAATTGCTTAAAGCCAGCTGACTCAGGTTTATACCCACAACAGCAGCCGGTGTCCATTCGTATAAATTAATTGAATCTTTTTCTGCTTTATTATCTTGAGCAAAAACAATTGCAGGAAATAACACCAACAGAAATAAAAATTGTTTAAATTTAATCATTATAAGTTCCTTTTATTATTAGTAGTTAAAAGTATAAGAATGAATTACTTAAATAACAAAATTGCGTATTATTCTTTGGGTGACTCTAAACACAAAACCATCATTTTTATTCATGGTTTTCCTTACGATCACACAATGTGGAACAAGCAAATCAGCTTTTTTAGTTCGGCATATTATTGTGTTGCTTATGATATAAGAGGAATAGGAAATTCAAAAACAGAAAACGGCCAATTTACAATGGAACATTTTGTTGATGATCTTGAAAATTTAATTGATGAATTAGAGTTAGAGAAGCCAGTAATTTGCGGACTTTCCATGGGCGGATATATTTTATTTAGAGCAGCCGAAAAATTTGGAAACAAAATAGGCGCATTAATTTTTTGTGATACCAAACCTGATGCCGATACTGATGAAGGCAAATTAAAAAGAGCCGCGGGAATTAAAAAAATTGATACCGAAGGCTTAAGCGGTTTTATTAAACCTTTTATTAAAAATACTTTCGCTGAAAGTTCAATTAAACGAATGGGCAAAGAATATGAAGAAATTGTAAAAAATTCGGAAATGCAAAATCCTGTTGGAATAAAAGGCTGCTTACTTGGGATGGCAACAAGAACAGATGTTTCTGCTTATCTTCCTAAAATTAAAGTTCCGGTTTTAGTTTTAGGTGGAGACAAAGACAGTTTAACTCCTCCTTTTTTAATGGAAAGTTTCGCGAAGAAAATACCGAACGCGACACATGTTGTTATTCCGAAAGCAGGGCATATGAGTCCTATTGAAAATCCCGTATTTTTCAATCAAGCCGTGGAAAAATTTTTACAATCCATTTAAAGCTATTTTAAAAGTTTCATTATAATTATGAAGATAATCATTTATTTGTTTGCTTTTATATTGCATTATATACCTGGGATGATCTAAAACTAAAATTCTTTTAAATAAATTTTCCTCTTCGTTTATTTCCGAAAAATATTTATAATTTTTTCTTCCCAAGCAGATAGCGCATTTTTTATTCGCGCCGAAAAGAATTTGTTTTTTCATCGATTGAATTATCATCGGCTTTAAATTTAGAAATAACTTTTTTTCATCATAATAATTGTAGTTTTTTCCGTTTTTAATAAGAGCAAGCGGATATAATGCTGTAATAAAGAAATTGTTATAAAAATTTTTTACGCCGTTAAAAAGATTAATTGAATTATAAATAAATCTGCTGGATAATTCCATTTTTTTAGGCATATAATTTTCAATTCCGCATTCATTCTGAAGAGCGGACGGATCAGTAAAAGAAATTCCGGTTATACCGCCGCCGAATCGGCCTGGATTAATTCCCACAATAAAAGTTCGTTCTTTTTTGTCATTGAAAAATTTCTTAAAAAATTTAGTAATAATTATTCTAACTTCGTCTTTTTCATAAGGATTCATTGCACTTATTTTGGGAGGTAAATCTTCCGGTCTATTTAAATTTAAATAAAAGTTTATGGCCTTATCGGCAAATGTTTTATCGTTCATTGTTTTTGCAGAAAATATAATTTAATTAATAATTAAAAGAAGTATAATGAATAATACAAAAATGAACGCAGTAGTTTTTGATGAACCGGGCCCGGCAGAAAATTTAAAAATTGGTCGTGTTAATAAACCAACACCAAAAGAAAATGAGATTTTAGTAGAAGTTAAAGCAACCGCTCTTAATCGTGCGGATATTCTCCAGCGGCAGGGAAAATATCCTCCTCCGAAAGGCGCAAGCAAAATTTTAGGATTGGAAATAGCTGGTGTAGTTTCTGAATCAAAATCCGGTAAATGGGAAAAAGGAGAAAGAGTTTTCGGCTTAATTCCCGGCGGCGGTTATGCAGAATTTGCCGTAATAAATGAAGATATGGCAATGGCTATTCCAACGAATTTAAATTTTACCGAAGCAGCGGCAATTCCCGAAGTTTTTCTTACCGCGTTCCAAGCCTTAATTTTACTCGGTGAACTTAAAGAAGGTGAATCTGTATTAATTCATGCCGGAGGCAGCGGTGTAGGAACAGCGGCAATTCAAATTTCACATGAATTAAAGGCCAAAGTAATTATTACTTCCTCAAAGGAAAAACATGATATTTGTAAGAGTCTGGGAGCCGAAAAAACTATTGATTATAAAACAGTTGCTTTTGACGAGGAAGTATTAGCTTTTACAGACGGAGAAGGAGTTGATTTAATTCTTGATTTTATAGCCGGTCCTTATTTTGGTAAAAATCTTACTTGTTTAAAAAAGAAGGTAGATTGATCATTTTAGCCACACTTGGCGGAACAAAAGCGGATGAAGCGGATTTACGAAAAATATTAACTAAATGGTTGACTGTAAAAGGTTCAACATTACGTGCTAGAGATTTGAAATATCAAATAAACTTGACACAAAAATTTAGCCGTTTTGCTTTGGATAAATTTGAATCGGGAAAATTAAAACCTGTTGTTGATAAAATTTTTAACTGGAAAGATGCGGCGGAAGCGCATAAATTTATGGAAGCAAACAAAAACACCGGAAAATTAATTTTACGTATTGAATAAAATATAATTTATTATTTTACTATTCACTTTTATTTAACAAGATAAAATACGCAAATGCAAATGTTAATATTAAATGGAGGCTGAAAGAAAACCAGCCGAGCCAATTCATAACGCCGGCAGTAGTTATTTTTAGAATAGCTATAAACGTGACGAAATTAAAGGTAAAGTTAGCCGCTATTATGGGTTTAATTTTTACCGGATCAATAAGAATTCTGAAATTCCAGTTTAATAAAGCAAAACTAACAAAGGCGGCACCGGAAATTTGAGCAAAGAATACGCTTACCTGATCTAATAACATTCCGTAGAGAGAGAATACTTCTTGTGGAAGAAATAAAGAAGCTAATCCGAACAAGAGATAAACAACCGCGCTAAAAGTAAGCAAATAACGTATTTTCATTCTACCGATCTCCGTAAGTTTTACATGAAAAATAAAAAAGTTGTTCTAATTTAATGTATATAAAAACACGTTAATTTAATAGAATTTAACGGAGTGACCGACAAGTTTTCCTTTTTTATATTCAAATTTAGCGCTGAAAAATTTTTCTTGATAAAGCCATTGCAGAAATATTTTATCACCTTCCCAAAGATTTAGAGAAGTTACTTTATCGTTATCTATCCATTTAAGTTTTCCTTCGGCCGAATCAATTAATTCTCCTGAAAATTCTTCCGAGGTTAAAACAAAAACATACCAATCATCAACCCCGTCAAAAAGCGGGAAGGAGATAAATCCATGTATTTTAGGATCAATAATTGTAAGTCCCGACTCTTCTTTTACTTCTCTAATTGCGCATTCTTCAGGAGTTTCGCTCAGCTCAAATTTTCCTCCCAAACCGTTCCATTTTCCTTCATGAATATCATTCTTCTTCTTTATGCGATGCAGCATAAGAGTTTGGTTCTTTTCTTTATCTATCACATAGCACAACGTGGCTAATTTCATAAAAGTAATTCCATTTTTATGTTGACAGTTTTATTCTTCTAATTTAACTTTTGCGGTAACAAAGGCAGAATCTCAAATTTATCTTTACTATAAAATTAAAAAACATTTTGCTCTTTAAAAATTTTTAGAAATATTAGGCATTATAATTTTTATAAAATTATTCCCCATATAATTCACAAAGAATTATCTCAAATACCTTTTATATTAATAGGAGACTTATAATAATGACAGTAATAATTAAGGTTTCGGAAGAAGCTTTACAAACGACAGACGAATTGTTAAAAGAAGATGATATACTCTCATTGGAAGAAGAACAACAAGTAAATATTTGTCTTAGCCCGCGTAAAAGTTCAAAAGATGATGATGATTTTAGTGCTGAAGAAGAAGACGACGACGACGATGATTCTTTTTCATATGATTTTGATGATGACGATGAAGAAAGTGAAGACGATGATTTTGAAGAAGACGAAGTGGTTGAAGATGAGCCGGATGAAGAAGATTTTTATGAAGAAGATTTTGACTTTGACGATGAAGACGAAGATGATGATTTATTTGAAGATGAAGCTCCTTATTAAGGAGCCTCTCATTTAATAGCCAAGATATTTATCTTTTAATAAATAATTTTTTACATAGTCGGCAACACCATCCTCTAACGAAAATTGAGGTCCGGTATAGCCGGCTTTTTTTATTTTCGATAAATCTGCTTCAGTAAAATACTGATATTTTTCCGCCAGATGATCCGGAAGATCGACATAATCTATATTAATAGGTTTATTTAAAGCCGAAAAAATGGCATTCACCAAATCGTTCCATGTCCTTGCCTTACCGCTGCCTACATTAAATAAACCATTAATGTTAGGGTTTTCCAAAAAGAACAGCGTCATATCAACGGCATCTTTTACATAAACAAAATCTCTCATTTGTTCACCGTCTTTATATAAAGGATTTCTGGATTTAAAAAGATTTACTTTTCCTGTATCTCTAATCTGTTCAAAAGCTTTGTTTACAACGCTTCTCATATCATTTTTGTGGTATTCGTTCGGGCCGTAAACATTAAAAAATTTTATTCCGGCAATATTGTCTAAAACACCTTGTTTATTTGCCCAAATATCAAAAAGATTTTTTGAATAACCGTACATGTTCAAAGGCCGAAGCTGCTGTGGAAGAGAATTATCATCTTTAAAACCTAGCTTACCGTCTCCGTAAGTAGCCGCTGAAGAAGCGTAAATAAATCTTATTTTATTTTGAAAAGAATAATTTGCGAGCGCCTTTGTGTACTCATAATTATTTCTTAAAAGATGGTCGGCATCTTTTTCGGTAGTTGAAGAATTAGCCCCCATATGGATTATGGCTTTAATATTTACAGAAATCTTAGTATTAATTTGCTGAATAAAATCATCTTTATGAATAAAATCGCTGAAATTTAATCCGACTAAATTTTTCCATTTTTCTTCATTACCAAGTTCATCTACAATAATAATATTATTTTTGCCGAGAGAATTTAACCGCCAAATAATAGCGCTTCCTATAAAACCGGCACCGCCTGTTACTACTATCATATTCTAGTCTCTTAGGTTTATTATGTAACTTTTTAATAGAAAGTAATTTAATTATATTTGTCAATTCATACAAAATTACAAGACAAACTCAGCTAAATATAATTTAACAATTGATATAAAAGAGAATATGGAATCTAAATTTAAAACGATAAGTGAAATATTAAAAGATAGAATATTAGTTTTAGACGGCGCGATGGGAACCATGATTCAGCGTTATCAACTTACCGAAGAAGATTTTAGAGGGGAACAATTTAAAAATCATCCTCTCGATTTAAAGGGAAATAATGATTTGCTTTCTATTACACAGCCGGAAATAATAAAAACCATTCATAAGGAATATTTAAAATCCGGCGCCGATATAATAGAAACAAATACTTTTAGCGGTACGGCAATTTCACAAGCCGATTATAAATTAGAAGAAATAGTTTATCAGTTAAATTTTTCCGCGGCTAAACTTGCAAGAGAAGCTGCCGATGAATTTACTGAAGCCGAGCCAAATAAACCTCGATTTGTTGCCGGTTCATTAGGGCCTACAAATAGAACGGCTTCTCTTTCTCCTGATGTAAATGATCCCGGTTACCGTGCAATTACTTTCGATCAGCTGGTGGCGGCGTATTTAAATCAAATTAAAGGTTTAGTAGACGGAGGGATTGATCTTCTTTTAATAGAAACTGTATTTGATACTTTGAATTGTAAAGCCGCAATTTACGCAGTTGAAGAATATTGCGAAACCAATAATGTAGAAATACCGGTAATGATTTCCGGGACGATTGTAGACCAAAGCGGGAGAACTCTTTCCGGACAAACTACCGAAGCATTCTGGATTTCAATTTCCCACACAAAAAATTTATTAAGTGTAGGGTTAAACTGCGCTCTCGGCGCAAAACAAATGCGACCTTTTATTGAGGAACTTTCTAAAATCGCTTCTTGTTTCGTAAGTATTTATCCAAATGCCGGCTTACCTAATGAAATGGGAGAATATGACGAGACAGCCTCTTCAATGGCTTTCGTATTAAAAGATTTTGCGCAAAATAATTTCTTTAATATAGTCGGCGGCTGCTGCGGTACAACTCCCGATCATATAAACGCAATTGCCGAAATGGTAAAAGAATTTAAACCGAGAAAAATTCCACAAACAGAAAAATTTTTAAGATTAAGCGGATTGGAATCAGTTATTGTTCGCCCGGAAACAAATTTTGTAAATATTGGAGAAAGAACAAACATTACGGGATCTAAAAGATTTGAAAAATTAATTCTTTCCGGTGATTATGAAAGCGCTCTTGCTGTTGCAAGAAATCAAGTAGAAGGCGGAGCTCAAATTCTTGATGTGAATATGGATGAAGGCCTTCTTGATTCAGAGCAGGCAATGACTAAATTTTTAAATCTTTTATCTTCGGAACCTGATATCGCAAAACTTCCCATAATGATTGATTCATCAAAATGGAGCGTAATTGAAGCCGGATTAAAATGCCTGCAGGGGAAAAGTATTGTTAATTCAATTAGTCTAAAAGAAGGTGAAGAAGTTTTTATTGAGCATGCTAAAAAAATTCTTCAGTACGGAGCCGCGGTTATTGTTATGGCATTTGATGAACAAGGACAGGGCGATAATTTCCAAAGAAAGATTGATATCTGTAGACGCGCGTATCAAATTTTAACCGATAAAGTAGGCATTCCGCCGCAGGATATAATTTTTGATCCGAATATTTTAACTGTTGCAACCGGTATAGAAGAACATAACAATTATGCCGTCGATTTTATTGAAACCACACGATGGATTAAACAAAATCTGCCTCTTGCTAAAGTAAGCGGGGGAGTAAGTAATATTTCTTTCTCCTTCAGAGGAAATAACCTTGTGCGCGAAGCAATGCATTCGGCGTTTTTATTTCATGCGATTAAGGCCGGGCTTGATATGGGAATTGTTAACGCAGGCCAACTAGAAATTTATGAAGAAATTCCGAAAGATCTTCTTCAACTGGTTGAGGATGTTCTTCTTAACCGTCGCCCGGACGCAACCGAAAGATTAGTTGATTTCGCGGAAACAGTTAAACAAAAGGGAAAAGCCGAAGTTAAAAAAGATGAATGGAGAAATACTCCTGTTCAAGAAAGATTAAAACACGCGTTAGTAAAAGGTATAGTTGATTATATTGATGAAGATACCGAAGAAGCAAGAAAATTATTTGCTAGGCCTATAGAAGTTATTGAAGGCCCTTTAATGGATGGGATGAATATTGTAGGCGATCTTTTCGGTTCCGGAAAAATGTTTCTGCCGCAAGTAGTAAAGAGCGCTCGAGTTATGAAAAAGTCCGTCGCGTATTTAACCCCTTTTATTGAAGCGGAAAAACAAAATTTAACGGAAACTCGTGAAGCGGGAAAAGTATTAATGGCAACAGTAAAAGGGGATGTGCATGATATCGGCAAAAACATTGTTGGGGTTGTATTGGGTTGTAATAATTATAAAGTTATTGATCTGGGAGTGATGGTTAATTCGGAAAAAATATTGCAAACCGCTATTGATGAGGATGTAGACATTATCGGCATAAGTGGTTTAATAACTCCTTCACTTGACGAAATGGCCCATATTGCAAAAGAAATGGAGAGAAAAAAGATTAAACTTCCATTACTTATAGGGGGCGCAACAACTTCAAGAGTACATACAGCGGTAAAAATTGCTCCAAACTATAGCGGAACTGTTGTACATGTTTTGGATGCTTCCCGAAGTGTTCCCGTTGTAAGTAATTTGATTAATCCCGATAAAAACGTACAAGAATTATTTAGAACTAACATAAAAAAAGAATATCAAAAATTAAGAGAAGATCATAGCAGGCGCAGAGAAGCAAAAAATTATCTTTCTATTGAAGAAGCACGAAAAAATAAATTTAATACCGATTGGGAAAATCTTCATATTACAAAACCGAAAAAACTAGGTGTTACTGTATTAAAAGATTATCCTTTAGAAAAAATTCGTGAATATATAGACTGGACTCCTTTCTTTTTAACTTGGGAGTTAAAAGGCAAATATCCGGCAATTTTTGAAAGTGATGTTTATGGAAGCGAAGCAAAAAAACTTTTTGACGATGCCAATAAACTATTAGATAAATTAATTGAAGAAAAATTATTAACGGCAAACGGAGTTTTGGGTTTATTTGCCGCTAATGCCGAAGGTGACGATATTGAAGTTTATTCCAATGAAGACAGGGATGGAGTTTTAGCGATTTTGCATACACTTCGATCGCAAACACAAAAATCAAAGGATGTTCCTAACCTTGCTTTGGCTGATTATATAGCCCCGAAAGAATTAAATAAAACTGATTATATTGGCGCGTTTGCGGTTACAACCGGAATAGGAATAGAAGCGGTAATA
The DNA here is from genome assembly GCA_963798775.1 of uncultured Bacteroidota bacterium. Taxonomy (GTDB): domain Bacteria; phylum Bacteroidota; class Ignavibacteria; order Ignavibacteriales; family Ignavibacteriaceae; genus CAWCUK01. Next base: position 1,386,713 of record CAWCUK010000001.1, on the reverse strand, counting down.
AAAAAATATGAAGATGAGCATGATGATTATAAAAGTATTTTAACCAAAGCTGTCGCGGATCGATTAGCGGAAGCTTTTGCCGAACATCTTCATGAAATAGTAAGAAAAGAATATTGGGGATATGCTTCCGAAGAAAAATTATCAAAGGAAGGATTAGTAAAGGAAGAATATCAAGGAATTCGTCCCGCTCCTGGCTATCCAGCACAACCTGATCATACGGAAAAACCGATTATTTTTAATCTTCTTGATGCCGAAGAAAATACTTCTATAAAACTTACCGAATCTTATGCCATGTATCCGGCCGCATCCGTTAGCGGATTATATTTTGCTCATCCGAAAGCTAAATATTTTAATGTAGGTAAAATTGGTAAAGATCAAGTTGAAGATTATCATAAGCGGAAGGGAATGAGCCTTATTGAAATAGAACGGTGGTTAAGCCCAATTTTAAATTATGATTAAGGAGAATAAGGTATTAGTGCAATCAAAATTAGAAAAAATAAAAGAAGTATTACTTACGGAAAAAGAAAATATTCACAATCTTTTTCCTTTTGAGATACACGAAGATGATGTTTTTATTTTTGATCTTTCCGGTTTAAATGAGGAATTAAAAAATATAAATGTTAATGATACAAAAGATTTTACGAATTATATTTTCAATAAAATTCTTGAATCAAATTCTTTGGTGGGGGCCGGAGGTTATTTAGAAAATCGTTCCATTTATAGAAGGAGTAAAGTTTTTGACGGCATTGAACCCAGGACTATTCATTTAGGTGTTGATGTTTGGGCCGAAGCAAATACACCGCTCTTAGCGCCGCTTAATTCTGTAGTCCACAGCTTCAAAAACAATAATTCCTTCGGCAATTACGGCGGAACGATTATTTTAGAACATAATCTTAACGGACTAACCTTTTATACTTTATACGGCCATTTAAGTTTAGATTCTCTTGATGGATTAAAAAAAGGGAAACGAATTTCAAGAGGAGTTGAATTTGCGCGTCTTGGAAACTATGAAGAAAATGGGAATTGGCCACCTCATTTACACTTCCAGATAATTACAGATATGCAGAATTTAGAAGGTGATTTCCCGGGTGTTGCCGCTCCTTCAGAAAAGGAGAAATATATTTCTATTTGCCCGGATCCGAACCTTATTTTAAAAATAAAAGCTCTTTCCCGATTATAAAATAATTGAATTTTGGAAATAAACATTGGAACAAAATTCATCCGAAAAATTATTTAACAACAGAAACTTACATATAATTTTCGGCGTAACACTTATGGCTGTGCTGGGGGTTTCAAGTATTTCTCCTGCCTTTCCGAAAATTGAAAAATCATTAAATATAACTGAAGAACAAGTCGGGCTTCTGATTACACTATTTACTTTGCCGGGAGTTTTACTAACACCCGTTCTTGGTGTTTTGGCCGATCGTTTGGGGAGAAAAAAAATACTGGTCCCGTCCCTTTTCCTTTTCGGAATTGCCGGAGGTGCTTGCGCTTTAACTACAAATTTTAACGCTCTTTTAATTATGCGTTTCCTCCAGGGTGTGGGAGCCGCGTCTTTAGGTTCGCTGAATGTTACGTTAGTAGGAGATTTTTTTAGCGGAAAAAAGCGAGCCGCGGCAATGGGATATAACGCAAGTGTCTTAAGTATAGGGACCGCTGCTTATCCTGCTATCGGAGGACTACTTGCAACCATCGGATGGAATTATCCTTTTTTTCTTCCTCTTGCCGCAATTCCTATCGGTTTAATTATTTTATTTAAATTAAATATTCCCGAACCAGAACAACAACAGAAACTAAAAGAATATTTATCCGCCGCAGTAAAGGGAATGAAGAGAAGCGAAGTTGTAGGATTATTTTTAGCCAGTGTTTTTACTTTTATTATTTTATATGGAGCTTTTTTAACCTATTTCCCAATTCTTCTCGATCGTACTTTTGATTCGCCCCCTATTCTTATAGGCGGCTTGATGTCTGTAATGTCAATTAGCACTGCTGTTACATCCTCACAACTTGGAAGATTGAGTAAAAACTATTCCGAAAAGCATTTAATATTAGCGGCATTTTTATTTTACGCGGCAGCAACAATGTTAATTCCTTTTATAAAGGTCGAATGGCTTTTAATTTTCCCTTTAATTTTATTTGGAATCGGGCAGGGGATGAATATTCCGGGAATACAAAATTTATTATCGGGATACGCGCCGAAAGAATATCGCGCTGTTTATATGTCAATAAACGGGACTGTTTTAAGATTGGGGCAAACTATTGGTCCGCTTTTAATGGGGTTATTATTTACGGTTTGGGGACTTTCCGGTGTTTACGTTTCCGCGGCTTTTATTGCAGCTTTAATGTTTGTACTAGTTATTCTATTAATAAAAAATTCCGATTCATCCTCTTAATTTATCTAATAATAAATTTAATTGTTTTAGTTCTTCTTCCTGTAAATTGGACATTTTAATCTTCATCTCGTTCTGTTTTTTATCAATTTCCGCAAGAGTTTCCAATCCTTTATCCGTAATATATACATCAACATTTCGGCGGTCATTGGGGCAAATATTTCTATCGGCTAAACCTTTAATTCTCAATTTCTCTACAAGCCTAGAAGCATCCGACATTTTATCCAGCATTCTCTCTTTTTATTAATTTTATAGTTGCCGGATTCGGATGCTGTCCGCGCAGAATTCTTAATATGTTAAATTGTTGTACGGTTAATCCATAACCTTTAAGTCTGTTAGTCTGAAAATTAATAAACCAATTGTAAGTAAATATTAAATTAACTACAGCTTTTTCATGTTCACTTTTAAAATAATCTTGTGCTATTTCCTTTTCTATTTTCATATTTATATAATCCTTTAGTTCATCGGAACATCAATCAAAATAAATTTTGTTTTAGGAGAAGTTGAAAATCTTATTCTTTCCGTATCGTAAACACCCAAAGCGTCTCTTTTGTTAATGGTTTGATTATCAAAATTAATGCTTCCCTCTAATACAAACAAATATATACCGTGGTTTTGGGCAATTTCAAATATTTGAATATTCTCTTTTTCAAAATTTCCGGAATAAATTGCGGCATCTTGATGTATATATAAACCCTCGTCTTTATTTCCGGAAACAACCTTCAGCAATTTATTTTGCTTTTCTTCTTCTGAAAAATATTTTTGATCGTATCTTGGTTCAATTCCTCTTTCCTTTGGGATTATCCAAATCTGCAGAAATTTTACCGGCGCTTCTTTAGAATTATTAAATTCAGAATGCATTATTCCGGTTCCCGCCGACATAACTTGAATATCTCCCGCTTTAATAACCGAACCGTTTCCCATACTGTCTTTATGAGCTAATTCGCCTTCCAATATAATTGAAATAATTTCCATATTATTATGGGGATGCTTTCCAAAACCTTCTCCCGGTTCCACAAAATCATCATTTAGTACTCTAAGTAAACCAAAACCCATTTTTCCCGAATTATAATAATTACCGAAACTAAAGCTGTGCTTACTATGCAGCCAGCCGAATTCAGCAGTTCCTCTAGAATCTGCTGTGTGAATTATTGTTTTCATTTTATTTCTCTTTTAATGAATCTTCTAATGCATTTTCAAATAAATTACTTTTATTCCCGAAATTATCCTCAAAGACAATTTCATCTATATTTAATCTTGTTCTTGGAGAAATTATTTCCTCAATATCTTCATTTCGATATCCAACCGCAATAACACTAACAGTTTCAAATTGTTCGGGAATGTTAAATAAAGCTTTCGCTTTTTCATGATTAAACCCGCCCATTTGTCTTACAAATAATCCAAGTTCCGTAGCTTGAAAAGTTAAATGCGCCACAGACTGCCCAACATCATAAAAAGCATAACGATTTAATCTTCCATTTCTTTCGTGACTTAATTTTGTTAAGCTTAAAATTAGAAGCGGCGCTTCGATTGCCCAAATTTTATTTCCTTCATTCAACACATTAACTATTTTATTATGAGCTTCTTTATTTTTATGTTCGGCTATTATAAAGCGCCACGGTTGTTCGTTCATTGATGAGGGAGACCAGCGTGCCGCTTCAAATAGTACTTTTATTTTTTCATCTTCAATTTTTTTGTTTGAAAATGAACGTGTACTGTATCTTTGTTTTAATAATTTATTAATCATGATGTGCCTCTGTTTTTTAAGAATAGGTTGCCCGGTTTATCATGGACAACCTTAACAGCAATTATTCTTCTGTTTGTTTAATTATTTCAATATCACAGGTAATATTAATATTTTTCCCAACTACCGCTCCGCCGGTTTCCATAAGATTATTCCATCTTAATCCGTAGTCAAAACGATTTATAGTTCCTTGAACCTTAAACCCTGCCCTTTCGTTTCCCCATGGATCATTTATAGTTCCTCCGTAAGTAACATCAAGTTCAATAGGTTTTGTCGTATCTTTAATAGTTAAATCACCCTTCAGCTTATATTTTTCATCATTCACTTTTTCCATTGAACTGCTCGTAAATGTCATTTCTTGATATTTTTCAGAATCAAAAAAATCGGCGGATTTTAGATGATTGTCTCTATCGGAATTGCCGGTATCAACACTGCTTGTTTTAATTTTTATTTCTACCTCGCCAACTGTAAAATCTTCATTAGCGTTTTTAAGTTTGAAATCAAAATCTTTAAACTGGCCGTCAACCTCTGAAATAACCATGTGTCTTACCGAAAATCTAACTTTTGAATGATGCTGATCTATTGTCCAATTATTTAAACTCTCTACTTCTGCTGATTTCATTTTATAACCTCCTATAAATTTATTTTTTCTTACACCAAAATATATGTTATAACATTTAATGTTACAACATTAAAAAGTGTTTTGAATCAAATTTCTTTTTTATTACCCCATTCTAAGGAAGAATTTATAACCTCTGATTTTTTAAGGTGATACAGATAATTATTATTTCAGATGCTTTTTGATAAATTAAATTTCCGTAAAATCAATTAAAGAAAATTCTGCCGAAATGGATTTTTATCATGTTTTTACTGTTTTAATAATTATATCTGCCGCATACGGATATATAAATCACCGCTATTTTCACCTGCCGTATACTATAGGAATGATGATCCTTGCTTTGGTAACTTCAATGTTTGTTGTTGGGATCGGATATATAAATCCTTCTTTTAAAGAAACCGCAACTCAAGCTGTGCAGGGCGTTGATTTTTCGCAGATACTTTTGAAAGTGATGCTAAGTTTTCTCCTTTTTGCAAGCGCGATAAATATAAACGTAGAACATCTTCTCAAAGAAAAATATCCTGTAATTATTTTTGCAACAATTGGAGTTTTAACTTCTACTTTTCTTGTGGGCACTATAGTTTTTTATTTAATGCAATTAGTAGGAAAACCAATTGAATATATTTATTGTTTGCTTTTCGGAGCCTTAATTTCTCCTACCGATCCGATAGCCGTTGTGGGAATATTAAAAGAAGCCGGCATTCCTAAAAGTCTGGAAATAAAAATAACCGGGGAATCTCTTTTTAATGACGGTGTTGCTGTTGTTATATTTTTAACTATTTACCAAATAGCCAAAATTGGAATTGAAAATTTAAACGCGGTTGATATAGGTTTACTTTTTTTAAGAGAAGCGGGCGGCGGTATTCTGCTTGGCTTTGCCTTGGGCTATACGGGATATTTTCTGCTAAAATCTATAGACAATTATAAAGTTGAAGTAATGATAACGATTGCTATTGTTGCCGGTGGATATTCATTGGCGGAAATTTTATCAACATCCGGCCCTTTGGCTATGGTTGTCGCGGGAATAATAACAGGAAACGCCGGCCGCCAATATGCAATGTCGGATACGACTCAGACTTATATAGATAAATTCTGGGAAATGATAGACGAAATCTTAAATTCCCTTCTTTTTATTTTAATTGGTTTTGAAGTACTTGTTGTAGAGATTTCACCTTACCTGATCCTAGGGCTGCTGATGATTCTTGTGGTGTTGTTTTCCCGCTTTATTTCAGTTGGCATTCCCGCCTCTGTATTTAAAATAAAGAGGACATTTACAAGGCACAGTATTTTAATTTTGACTTGGGGAGGATTAAGAGGAGGAATTTCCGTTGCGCTTGCGCTTTCTTTACAGAATGATATGCATAAGAATTTTATTCTTTCCGTAACTTATATTATTGTCCTATTTTCTATAATTGTACAGGGATTAACAATTGGTAAACTTGTAAATAGATTAAAATTTGATGTTGAATCGGAAGAACAGGAAGCAAAGCAAGAAGAAAAAAGTAAAGAAATCGAATAAAGATTAGAATTATTTCCGCAAAAAATCATTATTCTGAAATAAAATATTTTTATTCCTTATAAAAAACAACCGCAAATATTATATTTACGTTTTAATTAAAAATATATTTGAGTTATGAAACCAAGTACCGGCGTTTTATTAGTTCAACTGGGCACACCGGATAGTCCCTCCGTTGCCGATGTCAGGAAGTATTTATCGGAATTTTTAAATGATCCCCGAGTAATTGATATTCCCTGGCTTCTTAGAAAATTTTTAGTAAATGTAATAATAGTCCCATTTCGTGCGCCAAAATCAGCAAAAATTTATCAAAGGTTATGGACGAAAGAAGGCTCGCCGCTTTTAATTTACAGCGAAAATGTTAAAAATAAACTACAGCAAGAATTAGGTGATGATTTTGAGGTTGAATTAGCAATGCGATATCAAAACCCAAGTCTTGATGATGTACTGGAGAAAATGAGAAAGCGACAGTATGAAAGAATAGTAATTATTCCTATGTTTCCGCAATATGCTTCCGCCAGCGGCGGCTCTGCGGTTGATAAAGCTATAAAAATTATAAGCGGTTGGTGGGTAATTCCTGAGCTGAAGGTAATAAGTCAATTTTATGACAACAAAGGTTATTTAAATACAATAATTGAGCGCGCAAAAAAATATAAAATTAATGAGTATGATCATGTATTATTCAGCTATCACGGATTGCCGGTGAGACAGGTGGATAAGGTTTATATTGACGGAAAACCATGTAAAGATCATAATTGTGAAAACGAAATAACGGATGAAAATAAATTTTGCTATAAAGCCGTGTGTTACGCTACTACGCGACTTTTGGCAGAAAGATTGAATATTCCGAAGGAAAAATATACTGTTTGTTTTCAATCAAGATTAGATAAGAAATGGCTTGAGCCTTTTTCCGATAAAATAGTAATTGAACAAGCTAAAAAGGGCGCTAAAAAACTTCTGGTATTCAGTCCGGCGTTTGTTGCCGATTGTCTTGAAACCACTGTTGAAATATGTTATGAATATCAAAAAATATTTGAAGAAAACGGCGGTGAAAAAATACAACTTGTAGAAAGTTTAAATGATCACCCAATGTGGATTGACACATTAAAAAATATGGTGTTAGAGCAAGTTGGGAAGAAATAAAAATATTTAATTATTCAAAATTGAATTAGCCGCAATCCAGGCTGTCGTCCACGCGGCTTGAAAATTAAATCCACCGGTAATAGCATCAATATCTAAAACTTCTCCCGAGAAGAAAAGATTTTTATGAATTTTACTTTCCATAGTTTTGAAATTTACTTCTTTTAGTGATACTCCGCCGCAAGTAACAAACTCTTCTTTAAAAGTACTTTTACCGTTTACAGAATATCTTGCGTAAATTAATTCCATCGCAAGATTGTGAATTTCTTTTTTTGATAAATCATTCCATTTTAAATTCCGCAAATTTAGATGTTCAATTATTTGTTCCCAAAATCTTAAAGGAAGATTAAAAAGCGCGCTTGAAGAAGCAGACTTTTTCGGGTGTTTTCCTTTATATAAATTTAATTCTTTTAGCACAGCTTCTTCATTTAATTCTGGAACAAAATTTACAATTATATTAAATTTATAATTCAGTTCGTTAAAAGTTCTAGCACCCCAAGCAGAAAGCTTTAACACCGCGGGGCCGCTTAACCCCCAATGAGTTATTAATAACGCTCCATCAGCTTTTAATTTTTTGTTTTCAACAGAAATATTTACTTGATTAAAAGAAACGCCTGCAAGATTTTTTAACCGCGGATCATTTATATTAAAAGTAAAAAGCGAAGGAACCGGAGGTTGAATTTTATGCCCCAATTGTTTTAAAATCTCCCAAATATGAGAGCTGCTGCCGGAAGCGATAATTATCTTATCGGAATATATTTTTTCCCCGTCCTTTAATTTAATTTCCCAGTTCTTCTCATCTTCTTCTTTTAAAGAAATAATTTCTTTAACTCCGGAATTCAGCTTAATAATAATTCCTGCATTATTAGCTGAATCAATCAAGCAATCCACAATAGTCTGCGAATCATCCGAAATGGGAAATATTCTATTATCAGCTTCTCTTTTTAATTTCACACCTCTTTTTTCAAACCATTGAACTGTATCTTTCGGATGAAAAAAAGTAAACGGACCGAGTAGAGCTTTTGATCCACGCGGATAAAATTTTATAAGTTCCGCAGGTTCAAAACAAGAATTTGTTACATTGCATCTTCCGCCGCCGGAAATTTTAACTTTGGATAAAACTTTGTTGGTTTTTTCTAAAATTACCACTTCATCATTTTTATTTTTTTCGGCGTAATTTATAGCCGCAAAAAATCCTGCCGCACCGCCGCCTATTATTGTTATTTTTAAGTTTTTCATTATATACCAAGAAATGCGATTTATAGTGAGATAAAAACATTAATTACGCTAGGCGGAAAAATTTTCGGAAAGCTTTTTTAATTATCAGTTTTACCAAATTACTCATCCATGAAACCTTAACGATAGTCCCTAAACTTAACTTTGGTTTGCAGCAAATATAAGTTGTTCCCCATTCGGGGTTAAATTTATTTTTAAAATTATATAAGCCCAAATAATTATAGGCGAATCTAAGTTTTCTTCCCGCGAAATTTATTAAAAATTCTTTTGAAAAAATTTTAGAACCATAAACAACGTAAGGAACTTCCCCTAAACTCCATGTCTTGTAATTTTCATTTTTAAGTTTGTCGAAAATTCCTTTAATTAATGCTTCCATAACTCCTCGCGGCGCATTTTTTCTTCTAAGCAGAAGATCGGTTCTCACTTTTTTATCGTCAACACAAGAGAATAAAATTCCTCCCAGCCAAAAACCCGATTTGTTTTTTAAAATCATCAGCCGGTTATTCGGCCGAAACACATCATTAAAAAAATGTTTTAGCTGTGGTTCATCACCGTGGGCGCAATGTTTTTTGAATTCCTCAAGTTTATAATAATTATCTTCGGAAAATATTAATTCTTCAATTAAATTATTTTTTTTACCTGCTCTAATCAGCTCTTTTATTGACTTTTTACCGAAATGATTTTTATTAAAATGAAGAACCGCTTCCTGTCCCACTTTCAAAATTTCAAAATTTTTTCGTTGAAAAAAATGCGCGAGCCTTTCATTGCAACCGCTTATAAATATCGGAACGCTCTGCAGAAAAAGTTTATTATAATCTTCCAAAGCTGAAATATCAAAACTGTATTGGGGATTATTTATCCATATAAAGGTTTTGCCTTCTTTTTTATTTGCTTCTGATAAAAATAAATTTTTGAATCTTCGAATGCTGGTAATTTTATTTTTTAAAATAAAAGCAGAAAGTTTTTCATCTATTTTTATTGGATAAGAAACAAGGATATTTTTCAACGAATTATTTATCACATTTTTAAATAGCAAAATTTTTCTTCTCTAATGATTTTACTTATAGTTAAAATAAATATAAATAAGTAAGAAAAATTTCTTGCTGAGAATGCTCACTAATTTTTTTGCGAAAAATAACAAAAAAAAGAGGAGCCAAATAATTAGCTCCTCTTAAAAAGAATAATAACTCAAATTAATTTATTTCATTAACATAAGTTTTTTCGTTTCGGTAAAATTACCGGACTTAATTGTATAGAAATAAACTCCGCTTGTTAGATTTAATTGACCGGCATTAAATTCAACCCTGTATGTTCCAGCATTTTTTTGTTCGTTTACAAGCGTCGCAACTTCACGGCCTAAAACGTCATAAACTTTCAGAGTAACAAAATTATTCTCCGGAATCTGATACTGTATAATTGTACTTGGATTAAAAGGATTCGGATAATTTTGTTCCAGTTTATATTGGCCCGGAACAGATACAAAGTTATTTCCTTCAACACCTGAAAGAGTAGGATTATAAACTTGTTCACCGTCTATATAAATTGTTCCGCTTGTTTTGCCGCTATCATTTTGTTTAATAACAACACTATGGAATAATTTTTCTCCTGTGCCGTTAACAGCGCTTAAAGGGATATCAACAAACTTCCACCCGGTCCAATTTAAAGTATCTACTCTAACGGAAACATTCTGGTTTGAATTGTAATAAAACCAAAACTCGAGATAATTGTTGCTTAAATCGCCATTTACCCATAGCCCAACTCTGCTGCTGTCATTATCACCTACGCTTGGTTTGCTTCCATTGTAAACTCTGCAAACGCCGCCGGTGCCGGTAAATGTATAGGAAATTTTTCCCGAACTTGTTCCGTCTATTTTTTGTTCACCGGAAATATCAAAAGTAGTTGCGGCCGGATCAGTTCCTATTGTGCTTCCGCTAAATTCCGGATCATGCCAATTGCCTATAGATTCAAAACTATCTACAACCGTTCCTTTTACAAAATTATCTTCCATTGTTGTAAAATTGATTATATAATCAGTTCCAAGCTCGGTTCCAACAATATTTTTCAACCCTTTTTTGAAGGTAAGTTTATAAACAGCATTCGGCTGTAAATTTACCAAAGGCAAAAATGTTACAACCCCTTTCCCGTCTTCATCAAAATAGGTCGCGTTTTTTATGGAAACAGAGGCGCCTGTAGAATCCTGGAAAAGAATATTACCCGCTAAAGTACTTGATAATAAAGGTGTATTAAAAGTTGTTATAACTTTTAAACTTGTACTTATATTTTTACCATTAATTTCCGGATAAGAATTTTCAACATTTAGTTCACTGAAAGAACGCGTAACAAAGCTAAACGAATAAGTGGAATCTAATTTTGCGTTAAAAAGACTTATTGCGCTATCAGCTATTGTAACGGTATAAACCTGGGCTAAATTATATAATGATGTAGGAGTAAAAATTAAAGTTTTATCATGATCTTCCCATGTAAAATTTCCGTCTACAGAAGGAGAAATTGAAAACGCGGCTTCTGTTGATGCATTATTCATCGGTTTATTAAAATTAATAACAACTTTTTCGTTTGCCCAAACACTATCTGCCGGGTCAGCAGGAGAATAAGCTATAACTTCCGGTGCTGTAGAATCGGCTTCAATTAATGTGAAGTAATAATTCCAATCCCAATATTGGCCGGGATCTGTATGTGAATTACAAGTCGGATCCATTGCGGGATAATTTTGTTTAACCCAGCTTACCCAAGCCGGATGCTGCCATTCAAAATGACCGATAATTCTATTCCTATTAACAGGTATTCCGTATTTTTCAACAAAATGTTTATATAAAGCCGCGGATGATTTATACATTGCGTCTGTAAAATAAGCGGGATTCGCAACATATCCTTCATGCTCAACACCCATACTGAATGCATTCCAGCAGCGAGCATGCCAGGCTCTATCTTTTTCTCTAACCAATTGCACAATATATCCGTCGGAACTTCTAATTATATAATGAGAACTTGCTTGAGCTTGTGGATTTTTAAGCCAGGAAAGCGAGCCCGCAAAACCGCCTTCTGTATCATGCACAACTAAAAATTCCGGGGTAACGGCGTTTGCTGTATAATTTGGACTTGGATCCCAAACTGCTTTATCATAATCTTCAGAAGCAGTAGAATTAGGTGAACTTACAGCGCCGTTATTTTCAATATTTTTTAATTTATTTTTCGGATTAACATCATCTCCAAAAACAGCCATATTCATTTCCCGGTGTTTTTGAATTTCCACTCCGTTTGTTTCAGTTCCTTCGGAAAGAACTTTAAAAACATCGAAAGAATAAAACGGTTTTATATCCGATTGAGGAATGCCTGAATATTTTTCAATAACGCTTTTCCATGAATTTAGATTGTTTTGATCTATATTTGATTCATCCGCGTACTTTTTTAAAAGCGCGGCGGCCGCGAAAATATTAGATTTTATATCTGTGGCAACAGCTTGAGGGTCTTTACCAATTAATGCGGCTCCTTCCAATAATGAATGACCGAACCAATCATCATTTCTTAATCCCATTATTCCGTATACCTGAGGAGCTCCGGTACAAGAAATATCATCGTGAGAAACATTATAAAACCTTGTTTCGGCATAAGAAACAGCTTTTAATATATCTACTGGTATTTGATATTTAGCTGCGGCTAATTCAAAATCTTTTGTTAAAGCTGAATTTTGGCCGAAAGAAGGAATGATTAAAATGAGAGATAAAAGGAGAGTGGTAAGAAAAGTTTTTCTCATAGTTTTTCCTAAATTATGTAAATGAACTAAATTATGAATAATAAAATTACAGCATAGTTTAATGTATAACAAGGTAAATTATTAAGAATAATAACAGAATATTCTCATTAAAGGAAGGAAATGTATAAAATTAAAATGATTATGAATTAAATTTCTTAATGTTAATAATGTTACAGATGTGAGACGTTCAATTGTACGATTTTGAAAATACTGTGGATTCAATAATTTGCCGTTTTATTAAACTAGAGGCAAATTGTACTTTGGAGGATTAAGTGAGTAGTAAGCGTTTTGCGGTTTATTCCTTAGAAATATATTTTAGATACTCTTTAATAAAACCATCAGCAAAACTTGTATCTGCGGAAACCCAAACTACTTTTTTGTATTTTTGAAACAGGTAGTGATTTTGACCCATTCCAAAGTATTCGTAAACGGGATTACCGATTATACTTTTTATTTCACCACCGCTGAACATGCTGTTCCCGGGAGAAATTTTTGTTGTCATTTTATTTATTTCATCCGTTGCGGTTTCCGGATCTTTATAATAAGAAACATAAATTACCGCGTTCCCTCTTTCCCCGTCATAAAAACCAATTTCATTTTTTTCGGCGGCAACACTTCTCATATGAAGCTGATCCACAAAATCCCTTGCTCCGGTACCGCTTAGTTTATTTGTTCTCTTTAATCCGTAAAATTCATTCGGCAAAGGATCTTTAGATACTCCGCAAGAAAATAAAATAACGGAAGCAGAGATAAACAATAAAGTTAAAGATGATTTTCTCATTACGTCTCCCCGAAAAAAAAATTAGCAACTAAAAAAATATCTCTTTATTTAGATCGATGGGGAATATTAAAAAATATTCATATAAAGCTTATTCCCTTACTACTTCGGAGGAAGCTTCAATATTCCCGTTTCCGTTCTCCTTATTTAAGAAAAGAGTTTGAGTCGGATAAGCAAATTCAATTCCGCGATTTTCAAATTCTTCATAAATTCTAAAATTTATTGCCTGCTGTGTATCCATATATTTATTATAATCGGCTCCATGCACATAATAAACAAATTCAAAGTTAAGGCTGAAATCTCCGTAAGAAGCAAAATGCGCGCGATCGAATGTGGTATCTTTCTGATCTTCAATGGCTTTTCTAACTAACGGCGGAATTTCTTTTACTTTTTCCAGAGGAGTTTGATAAATTACACCAAGTTTAAATAAAACTCTTCTCCGTTCCATTTTTTTATAATTGTGTATCCTGCTGTTTGTAAGATCTTTATTTGAGAAAACAAGCTGCTCACCGCCCAGGCTTCTGAGGCGTGTAGTTTTAATCCCGATATATTCCACGGCGCCTAATTTATCTCCGACAATTATAAAATCCCCAATTTCAAAAGGGCGGTCGAAAAAGATTACGAAATAAGCGAATAAATCTCCCAAAATAGTTTGCGCCGCAAGAGCAATAGCAATACCGCCTATTCCGAGGCCGGCAATAACCGCAGAAATATCATAACCAAGATTGCTTAAGAGAAAGATAAATCCTAATGTCCAAATTAAAATGCTGAGAATAGTAATTATTCCGCGTAATTCTTTTTCTCTTGATGCTTGTCCTTTACGTGCTAAATAAGCATTGAGCATAAATTTAAGCGCGGAAGTGAAGGCTCGTAAAGCAAAAAATGTAATTAAAATAATCCAAATTATATGAATTACGCTCACAGCCCGGGGAGACAGTTTAAGAACATTTATGCCTATATAAAGCGCGCCGATGTAGAGTAAAGGAAGAATTGTTTTTTCAATTCCGCGAATTAAAAAATCATCCAGTTTAGTATCGGTGCGTTCTGCCCATTTATTAAGACGGCTTAAAATTATTTTTTTAAATATTAAAATTATTGTTAAACTTATAATAAATGTTCCGGCTGCAGTTAAATAAAGCTGAACGGAATTTCCAAAATAAGTTTGATCTAAGAAACCTTGCATAATAAAATTTCCTTTTGAGTTTTAGGATCGGGAATAAAAATTTAAAATATTTTAAACAGAATATTTTTCCATTATTTCATCGGGAATTCGTGCCGGGCGGCCGCTTTTTATTGAAATCATAGTGTATACTATATATCCTTCAGCGGCGGTTTTATTATTCTCTTTTTTTATAATCCAAAAATTTACTTTCGACTGCGCTCCGCCCATTGAACCGATTTGTGTACGGACAAAAATTTCATCATCTAATTTTAGTGCTCGTTTATACTCAATATGTGTGGTGCTTACAACCCAATTAAAATTTAAACGATGAAATTCATCCATCGACATTTTGTAATTATGCTTCATCTGCTCATATCTTGCGGCAAGAACATAATCTAAAAATTTAGTGTTATGCACATGATTATTCAAATCTATATCATCCGGACGAATTTTGATTTCGGTCTCAAATTTAGCGTACATATTTTTTTCTTTCATTTAAGAGAATAAGAAATAAATAAATCAAAATGTATTTGAAATTAATAAATGTGATAAAACTAAAAATATTTCTAAAAAAATTATTACTAATTGGATGAAGGGAGAGCGATTATTTCCTATGTCTTCCTTCAAGATTATTTACGATCTCCGAAAATTCAATTCCTTGCTCGGCAAGCATAACAAAAAGATGAAAAATTAAATCTGAGGTTTCGTTTATTATTTCATTCTTATCTCTATTTTTAGCCGCGATAACAGTTTCAATAGCTTCTTCACCGACCTTTTGGATAATTCTGTTTTCTCCCTGCAGAAATAATTTTGTGGTATAAGAATCTTCAGGCAATTCTTGTTTACGAGTTTTTATAAGTTTAAAAGATGATTTAAAAAATCTATTGAATTTTTATTTTCTATATCAAAGCAAGAATAGCTCCCGGTATGGCAAGTATTTCCAGTGGGATTTGCGTATACTAAAAGTGAATCAAAATCGCAATCGCTTTTAATATTAACTAGATTTAAATAATTACCTGAAGTTTCACCCTTAGTCCAAAGCTCATTTCTAGTTCTGCTGAAAAAAGTTACAAATTTTGTCTCTAAAGTTTTTTTTAAAGCTTCTTCATTCATAAAGCCGAGCATTAATACCTGGTTGTTATTATCATCAACAACAATAGCGGGAATTAATCCATTAAGTTTATCAAAATCTATTTTTGCAATATCTAAATCGTTCAATTTAAAATCCTTGTTTAGTTTCTAACCGTAATTCCGTTTGAGTGTAAATAATCTTTTAAATCTTTTATAGCAAGCTGATTAAAATGGAAAAGGCTGGCGGCAAGACAAGCCTCTACATCTGCTTCTTTAAATGCGTTTAGAAAATCTTCTTTTTTCCCCGCTCCCCCGGAAGCAATAACCGGAACGCTGACACTTTTTGTAAGCCGCGAAAGGAATAGTAAATCATAACCTTCTTTTGTTCCGTCTTTGTCCATAGAAGTAAGAAGAATTTCTCCGGCACCCAAATCGGCGGCACGTTTACACCAATCTAATCCTTGAAGTTCAGTTTCTTCTCTTCCGCCCTTTATATAAACTTTATAAATACTACCATTATTTTTAACATCAATTGCGGCTACAATAGCCTGGCTTCCGAATTGATGCGCGGCTTCAGAAATTAAATTTGGATTTTTTACAATCGAAGAATTAAGCGAAACTTTATCTGCTCCGGCTTTAAGAAGCAATTCTATATCTTTTATTTCAGAAATTCCGCCGCCAACCGTAAAAGGAATTCTAATCGCTTTCGCAACATCTTCAACTAAAGGAAGAAGAGTTTTTCTTTTTTCGGCGGAAGCGGTAATATCTAAAAATACCAGCTCGTCCGCGCCTTCTTTTGAATATCTTTCAGCAAGTTCAACCGGTGAACCGGCGTCAACAAGATTTATAAAATTTGTCCCTTTTACAACGCGTCCGTCTTTTACATCAAGACAGGGAATTATTCTTTTACAAAGCAAATTTTGATAACTCCTCTAAATCAACTTTATCTTCATAAATAGATTTCCCTACAACAACCGCGTAAGGATCTATTTTATTCAGCGAGTAAATATCATCCATATCTTTAACTCCGCCTGAAGCATAAAGTTTTATTCGCGGAAATTCATTAATTATTTTTTTATACATTTCTTTATTCGGCCCCGAAAGCATTCCGTCTTTTGAAATATCTGTACAGAGGAATTTATCGATTCCGTGAAGGCTGCAGTATTTTATATGCTCATTTAAACTAACCGATGTTTCCTCCGTCCAGCCGCTTACATAAACCATTTCGTCTTTTACATCAACGGCCGCAATTATTTTATCGGGAGGATTTTCCGAGAGAATTTTTTCAAACTCCTGCTTGTTTTTTACGGCAAGCGATCCTATGATCGCAAAATCAACACCTGAATTAAAGAGCTCGGAAACAGTTTTAATATCTCTTATACCTCCGCCGAATTCTATTAGCAGATTTGTTTCTTCTTTTATTTTTCTAACCGATTCAAGCGCGGTAAATTTTCCGGTCTTAGATCCTAAAAGATCAACAATATGAATAAATTTAAATCCTAATGATTCATATAATTTTGCCTGCTGTATAGGAGAATTTTTATAATAAGTAATATTATCAAAACTGCCTTTTGTTAAACGGACAATTTTATTTTCGTATATATCAATAGCGGGAATAACAATCATAATTCAATAAAGTTTTTAAGTATTTGAAGTCCGGCGTCACCCGATTTCTCAGGGTGAAACTGAACTCCGTAAAAATTATTTTTTTCTAAAGCCGCGGTAAATTTCACATCGTGAGTTGAAGAAGCGGTTGTAAAATTGTTTTCGGGTAAATAAAATGAATTCGCAAAATAGAAACGTTCTCGGTTTTTAATATCTTTAAAAAGTTTACTCTTTTTATTTATTAAAATATCATTCCATCCCATGTGAGGAACTTTAGTTTTGCCCTCGTCAAATTTTTTCGCGGTTCCCGGGAAAAGTCCTAAACAGGAAACATTCCCTTCATCAGAATGATCCGCCATTAATTGCATTCCCAGGCAAATACCAAGCATAGGCTTTTTTACAATTCGTAGAACAGTAAATAAATTTAAAATATGAAGCTGGCGAATCGCAAACGAAGCCTCACCGACACCGGGAAATATAACTTTGTCGGAACGGCAAATTTCAGTTTCACTGTTTGTAATTTTAAATTTCTCGTTTACTTCTGTTAAAGCGTTTGCAACAGAAGCCACATTCCCGGCACCGTAATCAATAAGCGCAATCATAAAATCCCTTTTGTAGATGGAAGTTTTCCTTCGTTTCTATCTTCAAATCTGCAAGCATCATTAAAAGATTTTGCAAAGGCTTTAAACATTGCTTCAATTTTATGATGGTCGTTTTTTCCCTTTGCCCTTAAAAAAATGTTAGCTTTCAATCCCGAAGATAAGCCGCGGAAAAATTCTTCTGTTAATTCTGTGGGGAAATCACCGACTTTCTCACGGCTAAACTTACACTTAAAATTTAAATAAGTCCGTCCGCTTAAATCAACAGCGCAGCGGGCAATAGTTTCATCCATTGGCAGAAAAAAGCCGTAGCGTTTAATTCCTTTTTTATCGCCGAGAGCTTCTGATAACGCGCTTCCTAACGCGATTCCCACATCTTCAACGGTATGGTGTTCATCCACATGAAGATCGCCGTTTACATTAATGTTTAAATTTATATTGGCGTGTTTTGCAATTTGCTCAAGCATGTGATCAAAAAATCCAACTCCGGTTTTTATCTCCGTTTCGCCGTTACCATCGAGCGAAAGTGAAATAGAAATATCAGTTTCTTTTGTTTTTCTGCCGTAGCTAACCGCGCGGAGTTTTGTAAGTATTTCATTTACGGCATCTTTAAAGTTTTTATTTCTACTGTTTTTAGAAGCAGAAATTACATTTTCTCCTAAGCCTTCCTTTGTTGTTAGACTAAAAGTTTTATTGAACGAATTTTTACTTTTCTTGTTTATTTCAATTCCTTCAAGATCAAGTATTTTAGTTAAAATTTCATTTTCTGATTTTGAAAATGAGGGTACTTCAAACTCAAAATTTTTTTGAGATAATTTATTTAAGCCGCTGATTAATCCTTTGGATAAAGGCGAATTTAAATTAAAGAAAGACTTATCGATTATTACTTTATTCATTTTCATATTCTTAAACTATTTTTCTGATTGCATCCCAAAAAATATCATTCTCTTCTTCGCTACCTATAGAAAGGCGAAGACAATCCTCGAGTTTGGGCTGAGAACTTCTGTCTCTGATAATAATTCCTTCGGAAGCTAATTTTTTTTGAACATCTTTAGCGCGCAAACATTTAAATAAGAGAAAGTTTGCTTCGGAAGGATAAACCTTTATAATTCCCATTAAACTTTCTAATTGATTTTTAATTCGTTCCCGTTCATATAAAATTCCAGCAATATATTCTTTTTTCAAATGAATATTTTTTACAGCCGATTCAAGAGCGAAACGAGTTAACGAATTTATATTATACGGCGCTTTTACTTTAAATAGATGGTGAATTATTTGCGGTGAGGCCGCGCAATAACCGAGACGAATTCCCGCAAGTCCCCAAGCTTTTGAAAAAGTTCTTAACACAACAATATTATTATAATTTTTTATCTCGTTAACAACGGAACCCTCTTCCGCAAAATCTATATAGGCCTCATCTACCGCTATTATTGAATTATATTCTTCCGCTAATCTTATAATATCATTTTTACTTAATAGATTTCCGGTCGGATTATTTGGCGAACAGAGAAAAATAATTTTTGTGTTTTCTGTGCAGGTTTTTTTTATTTCATCAAAATCAATTTGAAATTTATCATTAAGCATGACTTCCTTAGTTTCAACATTATTTATATCGGCGGAAACTTTATACATACCGTAAGTCGGCTGTGGAATTATAATATTATCCTTTGCCGGATCGCAGAAGATTCTTATTAAAAGATCTATTATTTCATCCGAACCAACACCGAAAAAAAGATTTTCATATTCAATTGAATAAAGCTCGTTTACAAGTTTCTTCAAATCTCTTTGATGCGGATCGGGATAACGGTTGAGGTGAAGTCCGTTGAATTCCGTAAAAGTAGAACCCCAGCTATTTTCGTTTGCGTCAAGAAGAATTCCTTTGTCGTACATATCCCTTGCGGAAGTATACGGTTTTAAATTTAGTATATTTTCTCTGACTAATTTTTCTATTTCCATTTTTTATTCTAGAATGATTATCAAAATTATTTTAATCTAATTGAAACAGCATTTTTGTGCGCGTGCAGGCCTTCAACTTCAGCAAGAGTTTCCACAGTTTTGGCAAGATTAATTAATCCATCTCTGCTTAACTTCTGAAACGTTATAGATTTCATAAACATTTCAACAGTAACTCCGCCGAATGTTTTAGCGTAGCCGTAAGTCGGCAGCGAATGATTAGTCCCTGAAGCATAATCGCCGGCGCTTTCGGGAGAAAATTGTCCGAGAAAAACCGAACCGGCGTTTTGAATCTT
This sequence comes from uncultured Bacteroidota bacterium, assembly GCA_963798775.1. GTDB lineage: Bacteria > Bacteroidota > Ignavibacteria > Ignavibacteriales > Ignavibacteriaceae > CAWCUK01. Next base: position 1,366,832 of record CAWCUK010000001.1, on the reverse strand, counting down.
ATCAATATAAGTTTCAGGATTTTCAACATTTAAAATTAAATGTTCCGGCGCGTAATTATTGCTGAAATTAATTGCTTCATCAATTGAAGAAGTAATTAAGGTAAAAGAATTTTCGAGTGCTTTTTCCGCAATTTCTTTTCGCGGATATTTCTTTTAATTGAAGCTCAACTTCATCTTACTATTTTATCAGCCAAGGCTTCTGAATTAGTTGCAAGAATAACTTGCGAATCGGCGCCATGTTCAGCTTGCGAAAGAAGATCGGCCGCGGCAAAAGAAGCATCAGCATTTTTATCCGCGATTACTAAAACTTCACTTGGCCCGGCGGGCATATCAATGGAACAACCTTCATGCTGAATGCTTACAAGAAGTTTAGCCGCGGTTACAAATTGATTTCCCGGCCCGAAAATTTTGTCAACTTTATTTATAGATTCGGTTCCGTAAGCCATTAATGCAATTGCCTGAGCACCGCCGGTTTTGTATATCTCATTTATTCCGCAAAGCTTTGCCGCGTATAAAAGAGGATAATTTAATCTATTATTTTTAGAAGGAGAACAGAGCACAATTCTTTTGCAGCCCGCAATTTTCGCTGGAATACCGAGCATTAAAACTGTTGAGGGAAGAACCGAGCTTCCGCCGGGAATATAAAGCCCAACTTTTTCGATTGCCCTAAACTCGCGGCTGCAGTTAACTCCGGGCATTGTTTCTACAGTAAATTTTTCCGGGAATTCCGCTTTGTGAAATTTTTCTATATTATTATATGCGTTTTTAATCGCGTCTTTTACTTCATTGGGAAGATTTTCTTCCGCTGTATTTATTTCTTCTTCTGTAACTAAAATTTCTGTCCCGGTATATCCATCAAACTTTTCGGAATATTTTTTTACAGCCGCGAGTCCGTTTTCTTTTACATCTTTTAAAATTGGCTTCACTATTTCGAAAACTTTTTCCAAATCAATCGCGGGACGTTTTAGCAGCTCCGCGCGCTCATCATCAGTTAAATCTTCATAAAAATATTTTTTCATTGTATCATGTTTTCTATTGGTAATAATAAAATTCCCGAAGCGCCTTCCGATTTTAGATCATCAACAATATTCCAAAATTTATCTGAAGGAATTACCGCGTGCACAGCCAATAAATTTTCATCCGCTAAATGTAATACAGTAGGACTTTTTAATGAAGGAATTATCTCAACAATCTTTTCTAAAGAATTTTTCGGAATATTCATCATCAAATATTTTGATGAACGCGCGGTTTTTACGGAACGTATTCTATTCAAAAGATCATTTAAAATATTATTCAATTGCTGATCCTTCAACTCTTTTTCAGCGGAGATTAAAACCGCTTCGGAATCAAACACTTTAAAAGATTTCTTCAGTTTGTTCATCATTAAAGTATTTCCGGTAGAAACAATATCGCAGATTAAATCGGCAACACCCAAGGACGGTGCGATTTCCACAGAGCCGCTCAATTCAATAAGTTTCGCGTTTAAATTATTTTCATCAAGAAAATCTTTTAGGATTTTGGGATATGAAGTCGCGATGGTTTTATTGTTTATTTCTTCAAGTTTGGATATCGGTTTATTTTCCGGGTAAGCCAATAGAAGGCTGCATCTTCCGAATCCTAATTTTTCATGCGTAAAAGTTTTTGTTTGTTTTTCGTAAACTACATTTTCTCCAACAATTCCAATATCAGCAACGCCGTCTTGAACATATTCCGGAATATCGTCATCTCTGAGGAATAAAATATCGAGAGGGAAGTTTCTTGCGGAAACTACTAAACGTTCCGAGTAATTCTCAATATCCAATCCGCATAAGCGCAAAAGCTCAAGCGATTTTTCTGTTAATCTCCCTTTTTTCTGTAACGCTAACTTTAAATTTCCGTTCATTATTTTGAATTTCCTTTAAAACTAAAAACCCCGACTTTTGCCGGGGTGTAATTTCATTGTCTATACTTATTAATATAATCCGGCACTTTCATCATGAATATAATGATGATGGTGATGGATTTTTACTTTATCTGATATATATAATTTATTCAAAAACATAATGATGCAAAATTAAATAAAAAAAGAAATATATCAAATGTTTGATCGGCGACGGTTTAAAATCAAAAAGTCATTCCCGCTTTTATACTGGAATGACTTTGTTTTTCTCAAAAATTAATCTATGCTGCTTTTTTGGTTGTGTGAACTTTAAATGGCGCGTAAAGAGGACAAAAACCTATTAAGCTTGTTGCCAGCAAAACAATTCCTACAATTCCTAAAATAATTGCCCAAACCCCTGTAATCATTTCTGAAAATATTGCGATTCCTAAAAATACAGCTACCAAAAAGCGAATAACCCGGTCAGTATTCCCCAAATTTTTTTTCATGACAATTCTCCTTTTAAATTTCATTTATATGATGTGAAGTATTCAGAAAAGATTCAAGAGAAATAATTATGCAAAGTATCATCTTAAAAAAGAATAAAAAGTTGCTATAAGGTTTGTCATTAAATAAAAAATTTTGTAGTCTTTAAAATTAGCTGTCTGAGCACAAAACAACCTACATAGTCAAAAAAATAACAAAAAAAATTATGGCGGAACGAAAGTATTTCGTTCCGCCGGTTTCATTTATATAAGGAGGTAAAATGAAATTTTCATTTACACGAAGTTTCTGGTTTTCATCTATAATATTAATGCTTTTCCTCAGCGGTTTTATATATGCGCAGAACCCGGATTGGACAAAAGTAATAAAATATTCCGGACCAAAGATGGATTTCTTAAACGACTTTACTCTGGATAATTCAGGCAATATTTATATAGTAGGTGCATATCAAGATTCTATAAAAATTGACACAACAACTATATATTCCAGCGCCAACTATTTTGATATGTATGTCGCGAAATTAAATTCTGATTATAAAGTTCAGTGGGCGGCGCATACTGATAATTATAACGGAATAGGCCCCAAAAACATAAGAGTTGATGATTATGGAAATGTTTTTGTAGCCGGAACTTTTTCGGATGATCTAAAGTTTGGAAGTATATCTTTAACCGGAAATGACCCTTCTGTTTTTGTTGCAAAACTCAGCAGCGCAGGGGTTTGGCAATGGGCGGAAAAGGGATATGAGCCGGGGAGTACTGTTTATTACGATGGTTTCGAATTAGATTCCCAAGGGAATGGTTATCTCGGCGGTTATTATATTATGGGTGCGCATTTCGGGATGAATGTTTTATTTAATACGGGACATACTAACCTTTATGCCGCAAAAATTACTTCCGATGGAAATTGGGAATGGGCAAACCAAGGAGTAAAAGTTAACGGGATCGCTTACGGCGGAATTATTAAGCAATCAGGCGATTTTTTATATGAAACTGTTAATTGGAGCGATACCGACAAATTAATTTTAGGAGAAGATACTTTAACTACTCAAGGAAATTATTTAGTTGAGTTAGGTACCGACGGGAAATGGGGGAAGGTTATAGAAATGCCCTTCGGCGCCGGAGTGAAATTTGAAGATTCGAACCATATGATTCTTACCGCCCAAACTTGGGATTCTCTTACTGTAGGAAATAAAACTTTTTATGATACCACCGCAACCAGGGGCGATATTATTGTTTCTAAATATGATGGCTTAAATTTTGATTGGGCTTATCAAATAAAATGTACCGGTACAAATTATCCTCAATCAATGGACATAGACAACCAAGGAAACATTTATTTTGCGGGGACTTTTGAAGATACTATAAAATTTGGAAATCAAATTTTAGTGGGGCAAGATGCTTACGATGTGTTTGTGTGCAAGTTTTCAAAAGACGGAGTTCCGCAATGGATAAAGTCTGCCGGCGGGATGGGGTATGATAGAGTTTATAAAATTCATGCCATTGGTGAAGATAAAATTTTAGTCGGAGGATATTTTGAACAAGATATGAATTTCGGCGGCATTCAGAAAAATTCCGTTGGCGCTGACGATGCTTATTTAGCGGTAATTAATAATTCCACCGTTCCTGTTGAATTAACTTCATTTTCTGCTATTAACGAAAAGGGGAAGGTTAGATTAAATTGGGCTACAGCAACCGAAACAAACAATTCCGGTTTTAAGGTTGAAAGAAGTGTTGATAAAAAGAACTTTTCTCAAATAGGATTTGTAGAAGGGAAGGGAACAACCGCTGAAAAAAGCAATTATAAATTTGTTGATAAATCAATAACTAACGGGAATTATTTTTACCGGCTGAAGCAAATTAATTTTGACGGATCGTTTGAATATTCTAAAATAGTCGAAGTTAGTAATTTAATTCCGAAAAAATTTGTATTAGAACAGAATTATCCTAATCCTTTTAATCCTTCAACTACGATAGGATATTCTATTCCAAAAGATCAAAATGTTGAGTTAAATGTTTATGATATTCTTGGGAAGAAAGTTATAGTTTTATATTCCGGTTATAAAAAAGCGGGTTCTTATAAAATTAATTTTAATGCCAAAGGTTTATCGAGCGGAATTTATTTTTATAGCTTAAAAACATCAGATAAAATTATTACAAAAAAGCTTGTACTTTTAAGATAAATTCAAATAGAAACGGCTGTCTATTTTATGGCGGCCGTTTTATTTCTTCTAAAAATATCATTCTGAAATTTGCAATTCTTTAAGCACTTCTGGTTTGATCATTTTTTTTGATTTAATATTTATCATAACGCATTTTTGTGTTGCCTTTACCGCTGTTTTATTATCGCATTCAATAATCGCCGATAAAATCCAGATTCCGCGATTATAGTTTTCAATTCTTATTTTTCCTACAGGTTTATCAAAAAAGGTAAGCGGCATTTTGTATATTATTGATGTTGAGGCTACAACTAAATATATGTCTTTACGCAATAATTCTTCAAAAGGCAGAAATTTATTGAATAAACCGCATCTTAAATCTTCCAGCCAATATATATACACGGCGTTATTCACATGTCCGGCAACATCTATATCATAAGGTTTTATTTTCAGATTTATTGATGAATTTATTCCAATTAAATTCATTTCTAATTTCCCTTCGGTGATTGTAATAAAATACTTTTCCCAATCGGATATCCGGTACGTTTACTTATGGCACCGCATTTAACTTTAAACATAAAGTATATTTTCCTTTTTTCATTCATCAAAGTTTCAAAATTGCCCTGCCCTTTAGATATAACCAAAGGAGCAGAATTAAATAGTTTAAGAAAATATTTATTTGCTGATTTTAAGTCAGTGCCGGGAATTCGGCTTCCGCTTGAAATTACTTCGGCAATATTATTCATCCCTATTGCTTTTGCTGATTCAACAGTTATATCATTCAGAACCGGAATTTCTCGTGTCGCAAAAATAACTTTTTTAGGCAGCATCAGCTTTATAAGAAGTTTATCGAAAAGCGCTTCTTCCAAATTATCTCCTATATATAGAATATATTCTGCTTTAAGGAGATCTTCTCTAAAAGAATTAAAATCATTAAGTAAAATATTATCGGAACTTAATTTATTTATTTCATCATTTAAGTTGAAATCCGGATTTGCGCCTAGATCAATTATATTTCCAAGAATTGCCGCCCTCATCGCGTCCTGAAGTTTATAATTTGAACCGTCAATATACATTTCTAAATAAGGGATAAATTTTAAAGCTTTTTCTAAATTCTGCTTTTTTATCTTTTCAAACGGATCTTTAAGTTTGCTAAAATGCCGGACTGTTTGTTGAATTATACCGGAAAATTCCGGAGCTGTATAAATATCTTTCTTTAATAATATTTCATTAAAAATCTTTTCAAGAATTTTTAGATGAATAGTTTCATCCTCTATTTGAGAAATTTTTGCCGTATAAAGAGATTGTTTTAAAATACAAGGAATGCATTCCGATGAGATTTTCATACTTCCCCGTTCTAAAAATGAGAGTAAAATTATTTAAGCTTTAAATTCAACTTCAGTTAATTATGCCTACAAAAAAGATCGGAGTCGTTTTTCAATTCATCTTTAATAAATAATGCTATTGCCTCATCTATAAATTCAACATCGGAAAATATAGTAGCAATTCCATTTTGTTTTAGATCCTCTACAACTCTCCAGCCGCCCCCTTTGGAAATTAAATATTTGCAGTCTTTAAGAGCGTCAATTAAATTGGAATGATTATGCTGATGATTATCATGCTGATTATCATTACTGCCTTGTAAATGCTGATTTCCTACATGAGCTGTAAAAATATTTTCCATCACCTCTTTTTTTATAATTTTGCCATCATCTATTTGGCAGATAATAAATGCTTTACATCTGCCTATGTGCCCTGTAACTCTTATTTGATCATTTGTTGCAACAGCAATTTTTCCTGAAAAAATATTATTTTCTGTCATCTTAATTCCCCTTTGGATTTTTATTGATTAATTCTTGTTCATTTATTCTTATCGCTTTAGCATTAAGAATTGCGTCAGCTACTTTATTTCTTGCGTTTTCTAAAATTCTTCCGAAAGTAGCTCTTGAAATTTTCATTTCTTTTGCTCCTTCTTCATGTGAAGAAGCGTTAAAATCCGCTAAACGAAGTGCCTCCAATTCATCCTGCTCTAGAAGCACTTCTTCAAGTTCAAGCATCGGAATTCCTCTTGGTTTAAAATAATATGAGGAAGGATTGCAGCAGACTTTTCTTCTTTTTTTAGGCCTAGGCATAAAATGTTGTTTCTCTTAATTCAAAAAGACGATTATGAGCATATGCTCAAAATTAAACAATTTCTTTTAAAATTAAAATGGCAGGTATTAGGCTTTGGGTGAAAAGGCTTTATTTGTGATTCCCTTAAGCGGGAACCACCTTTTTTTCTTCTTCAAATATTTTTGTTTCACTTATTATTCTTTTGTGAATTATTTTTACAATATATTCAGCGTCCCTTGAAACTCCATGAACCATTGCTGAAGATAACGAATACAAAAAATGCAGCCCAAGAAAATAAAGTCCGGGTTCTTTCATCACAACACCTCTTTCCTGCATTGGTTCATTTCCTTTAAATACAGGGATATCAATCCAGGAAAAAGCCGGATAAAAACCGGTACACCAAACTACATTTTCTATTTTTAAGATTTCACCGTTTTCAAGCAGAGGAAAGCCTTCGGTAATTCCTTTAATTTTTGAGATTCTTGTAATTCCCGCTTTTACGAATTGTTTTGGTTTAATTCTAATTAAAGGCCCGCCTTTAGCTGTTACTTTTGGCCTAACTTTTCTACCGATTGGTGTGTTTGTTGTTAATACGCGATAGAATATGAACCTAATTAAAAGTCGTATTAAAATTAACTTTGCGGCAGTACCATGAATATTAAATGGAATATGCCCTGTATCTCTACCCGAGAGCCAAACTCTATGATTATTTTTTGCCGCTTCAAGAGCTATTTCAGAACCGGAATTTCCGGCTCCTACAACCAAAACATCTCCTTCTTTAAATTGGCCGGGATGCCGGTAATTGTATGAATGAATCTGGACAATATTTTGATTTAAATCTTTTGCAAATTTCGGAATTCTCGGAATTTGATAATTGGACATTGCCAGAATAACATGTTCGGCTTCATAATGCTGATTACCGGCTTTTACACAATATTTATTTCCTTCTCTCGAAAGCCCCTCTACTTTTACATTATTTTTAACCGGCAAATTAAAATGAGAGGCGTAATGCTCCAGATAATCGCCCATTTCATCTTTTGTAGGAAAATAATTCGGATCGGCTGGAAAGGGAAGGCCGGCAATTCCATCGAATTTCGCGGGAGTAAAAAGTCGCAGAGAGTTCCATCTATTTCGCCACGAATCACCGGTGCGCTTTGATGCATCAAGTATAACAAATGGAATATTTAATTTCCGTAAATAATATCCCGCAGATAAACCTGCTTGTCCGGCTCCGATTATAATTACTTTATGCTTATTAACATCTTTTAAATTATTCATATCTTTACCTCTTTATTTATCATTTAACTTATGTTAAGATAAAGAAGAGGCGATAGATAAAAATCAGAGGTACTACGTATTTTTAATTATTGAACACGTAAAAAGTGAAGAAATGCTCTATGATAATATTAAATGGTTTTTAATTGCGAATGAAGCCGCGTAAGCTCGTGCGGATTTACCGGAAATTCCCATTTTACCATAAATATTGGTTATATGTTTTTCAACCGTACGTACGCTTAGGAATAATTTTTCGGCAATATCTTCGTTGTTTTTACCTTCTGCTAAAAGCCTTAAAACTTCAAGTTCTCTTCCGGTGAACTCATAAGTATTGTCTCTTTTTTCATCGGCTTTATTTTTGTATAAATTCTTCAAAAGATTTTTAGCCTTTTCGAAATCACTTTCGGAGCCTAAATTTTTTGAAATTTGCATAGCGGCATTTAATTCAATTTCGGCTTGAGCGAATGATTCCAATTGGATTAAAGTTTCTGCCAAAGACATTCTATTTCTTGCAGTTTCAAACGGTAATTTTATTTTTTCGTAGATATCAACAGCATCTTCAAAATTTTGTTTAGCTTTAGTATAATTTTTTTGAGCCAGCAAATAAAAACCTTCAGCGCTAAAGACTGCCGCTTGTATCGGAAGAGTGTTTATTGCTTCCGCGATTTCTTTTAATTCATTTATTAAATTTTCTGCTTCTTTCATTTTGCCGAGTTTTATATTAATCCTAGTCAGTAGTTCTATAACAGTTGTTCTTTCCGCTTTTTCTTTTGGAGTAAAGTGCCTAAAATATTTTTCCGCGTTATCCAAAGCTTTTTCATAATCGCTTTTGTCAAAATATAGAGAAGCTAAAAATAATGCTTTTAGCGGATGACGTCCGACATTTATTAATATATTTTCAGCTTCCTTCCATTTCCCTTGTCTTCTTTTTAAATCTGCCAATCTAACCGTACAAGCTTCAACTTGAATTGGGCGGAACTCTTTTAATTCTGTTGAGGCGGATAGTAATTCCTCTTCCGCTTCTTCCCATTTACCTTCCCAAATTAAGATACCTGCGTATTTCATTTTGCAATTTGCAAACATCGCTTTATAACGCCATTTTTTACAAATTTCCTTTACATGCTTACACCATTGTGCGGCGCGTTCAAAATCTCTAATTCGTTCACAAGCGTCTATTAAATAGCAGCAAGTTATCGTGGTAATTTTAATATCTCCGTGTTCAGATGTTAAAGCAAGCAATGTTGCATCATCCAACAAAGGCATTCCTTCGGAAATTTTTCCTTCCAGAACTAAAATAAAACCTTTCAATGCTTCTGCAAGCATTTCTCCTTCAACATTTTTTATTTTTCTGCTTAAGGCTAAACTTTCATCAATAAGTTTATAAGCAAGATTAGGATTTTTTTCTACTTGGAATGCCCAGCGGGCTTTTAATATTTTTATAAAAATATGTTCCCATTTTTCGGAAGTTCCGGCAAGTAAATTTTCCGCCCTTTTAAACCATCCGCTTGCAATTGCAAATTCTCCCTTAAATTCAATATAATCAAGCCCCGACCAGCATGCGTTTCGGGCCGCGCCGAATTTATCGTTTTTTTCTAAAAATAAATTATATGCTTTCGACCTGGTTTCAAAAACAGCCGGCGCATCATTAAGCCACCAGTTTGCCCATGCTAATTCTTCATATACTTCCGGCGATTGTTCCTTCCGCAAAGCTTCTTCTAAAATTTCTTTCGATTGTTCCCATTCTCCTTTAGAAATAGCTTCCCTGCCTTTTTCTAATAATTCATTTCGCATAATTTTTCTTAGTTGTTAAGATTATGAAAAGAGGAATATTTTTTAGAAGTAAATCATTTAAGTAAGATAAAAACTTTTATCCAAATAAAAATGACAGAAGTTTGGGCGGTGATTTTATAAAAAAAAAGCTGCCCCTTTTGAGGCAGCCTTTAAGATTATGCGTGTTCGGATATTTCCGCTTTATTAAACTGAAGTTTTCCCTGTTGCCCCAGAGAAACTAAAATATTATCTCCGTCATTAAAGTTTCCGATAAGCAGCTCTTGTGAAAGCGGATTTATTAAATATTTCTGAATTGTTCTCTTCAGCGGCCTAGCGCCAAAAGTTACATCGTAGCCAAGTTTGGCAAGCCAATCTTTTGCTTCATTATTAACATCCAGTACAATATCTTTTTGTGCAAGCATTTTCTTTACATTATTAATTTGGATTTCAACAATTTGCCTTATTTCTTCTCTTCTTAAAGGTTTGAAAAGAACAACTTCATCAATTCTATTTAAGAATTCCGGGCGAATAGTTTTTCTAAGCAAATCTGTTAATTCCATTCTCAACTCGCCCATAGCGTTATCGAGATTATCATCTTCTACTTGCTCAAGTTTTTCCTGGATTAAATGAGAACCAAGGTTTGAAGTCATAATAATAATTGTATTTTTAAAATTAACCGTCCGTCCTTGATTGTCAGTTAATCTTCCGTCATCCAAAACCTGCAGAAGAATATTAAAAACATCGGGATGAGCTTTTTCTATTTCATCCAAAAGTACAACAGAATAAGGACGACGTCTAACAGCTTCGGTTAATTGCCCGCCTTCTTCGTAACCTACATATCCCGGAGGCGCGCCGATTAATCTTGAAACGGAAAATTTTTCCATATATTCGGACATATCAATTCTAATCATTGCGTGTTCATCATCAAAAAGAAATTCAGCCAATGAACGGGCAAGCTCAGTTTTACCGACTCCTGTTGTTCCGAGAAAGATAAAAGAACCAACGGGACGGTTTATATCTTGCAGCCCTGTGCGTGATCTTCTTATTGCATTTGCAACCGCGTAAACAGCTTCGTCCTGTCCTATAACTCTTTTGTGAAGCTCATCTTCTAAACGGATTAATTTGCTTCTTTCGCTTTCCAGCATTTTGCTTACCGGAATTCCGGTCCATTTTGCAACAACTTCCGCAATATCTTCGGCATCAACTTCTTCCTTCAGCATTTTTTTATTTTTCTGGATTTCGGTTAACTCATTTGTTTCTTCTTTAAGATTTTTCTCAAGTTCTGTCATTCTTCCGTAACGTAATTCCGCAACTTTTCCCAAATCGCCCTCGCGTTCATATTTATCTGCGAGAGTTTTCGTGTTATCCATTTCGCTTTTCATTTTACGGATTTTCTGAATTTTATCCTTCTCCAGTTTCCAATGCATTTTAAATTGATTCCGCTCTTCTTCAAGTTCGCTTAATTCCTTTTTTAACTCTTCAAGTCTTTTGGCGGACGCTTCGTCTTTTTCTCTTTTCAAAGCTTCACGTTCTATTTCAAGCTGTTTTATTTTTCTTTCAACCGCGTCAAGCTCTTCGGGCATTGAATCTATTTCTATTCTTAATTTAGAAGCAGCTTCATCAACTAAATCAATTGCTTTATCCGGCAGAAACCTGTCCGTTATATATCTGTTTGAAAGCTGTGCGGCGGCCACAATTGCGCTGTCTGTAATTCTAACTCCGTGATGAACTTCGTATCGTTCACGCAATCCGCGCAGAATAGAAATTGTATCTTCTTCGCTTGGCTCGCTTACTAAAACCGGTTGAAATCTTCGTTCGAGCGCGGCGTCTTTTTCAATATGTTTTTTATATTCATTTAATGTTGTGGCGCCGATTGCGTGAAGTTCTCCTCGTGCTAAAGCAGGCTTTAAAATATTTGCCGCGTCCATCGAACCGGAAACAGCGCCCGCGCCGACTAAAGTATGAAGTTCATCAATAAATAAAATTATTTCGCCGGCGGAACCTTCAACTTCTTTTAGAACTGCTTTCATTCTTTCTTCAAATTGTCCCCGGAATTGAGTTCCCGCAACAAGAGCGCCCATATCTAAAGCGACAATTTTTTTTGATTTCAAATTTTCCGGTACATCGCCGGCAATAATTCTATGAGCAATTCCTTCAGCAATTGCTGTTTTTCCAACTCCCGGTTCACCGATTAAAACGGGATTATTTTTGGTCCTTCTTGAAAGAACCTGGAGAACTCTTCTTATTTCTTCATCTCTGCCAATAACCGGATCAAGTTTGCCGGCCCTTGCCAATTCATTTAAATCTTTTCCATATTTCTTCAATGCTTGGTATGTATCTTCAGGATTCTGGGAAGTTACTCTCTGCGAACCGCGAACATCTTTCAAGGCCGTTAAAATCGTATCGTGAGAAATTCCATTATCGCGTAAAAGCTGTCCCGCTCTTCCTTCATTTGAAGCAAGCGCTAAAAGCAGATGTTCGGTAGAAACATATTCATCTTTTAAATTTTTAGCTTCTTCCGCTGCCGTATCGAATAATTTTGCTGTATTATTAGACATTTGCTGATTTCCAACTCCGGCTCCGCTTACCTTCGGCAAATTTTCTAAAATATCATTTGCTTTAAGTTTTAGCCTATTAATGTTGCCGCCGGTTTTCTGAAGAATTGTATCGGCAATGTTTCCTTTTTCTTGTATTAATGCCGCAAGTAAATGTTCCGGTTCTACTATTTGGTTGTTATAATTCTGCGCGATTTCTAGTGCTGTTTGTACAATCTCTTGAGCCTTTACCGTAAGTTTGCTAAAATTAAATGCCATAGTTTTCTTTTCCTTTCATTGCCATCTTTTCAAAAAAAAGACTGCCGAAAATGGCAGCCTTCTTGAATAAGTGGACTTACATTTTCTTTAATTCCGTATACCATTCGCTTGATTGCTCAAGCATTTTGTTAATCCTATTTACAAGTTTGTGCGGGTCGGTCAAACTTCCTTCAAGCAGAAGAGCGGATTCAAATAATTCTTCGGTAACATTTTTTATATAATCATCGTCGGCGTTTACTTTAAATACTTTTATTAAATTTCTTACTAGCTTATGATTTTTATTCACTTCAAATATTTTCTTCTGAAGCGAATTATCCTGATTTGCCATACGCATCATTTTCTGCATAGAAGATGACAAAGCGTCATCCGGATTTACAAGTATGGCGGGGCTTCCGGATAATCTTTTTGATTCTTTTACATCAACAACTCTTTCGCCTAAAATAGTTTTAATTTTTGCGAGCAGACTGTCGAATTGCTTTTCATCATCTTTACTTAATTCTTCTGTTTTTTCTTCTTTTTCTTCTATGTTTTCCAGTTTATTAATTTTATCTAAATCAACAGTATCTACTGATTTAAAATCGTAGTCTTTATATTTTCTAATTGAACTTACCACAAACTCATCCAAAGGATCATATAAGAAAAGAACTTCCAATCCTTTTTTCTTAAATATTTCCAGATGAGGATCGGTTTCAATTGCTTCACGACTGCTTCCGAAAGCGTAATAAATTTCTTTTTGTTTATCTTTAAATCTAGATACATATTCTTCCAAAGAAGTCAATTCCTCCGCGTTTGTATTTGATGAAGAATTAAATCTTAAAAGCTGAGTGTATTTTTCTAGATTTGTAAAATCAGAATAACCTAATTTGAAAATTCTTCCGTGCTCTTTCCAAAACTTCGCGTATTCTTCGGGATTATCTTTTGCTTTCTTTATCAAATAAGAAAGAATCTGGCTAGTAACTGTATTTGCTATTTTTGTAAAAACTATATTTTCTTGTAGAGTCTCACGAGAAATATTCAGCGGAAGATCTTCAGAATCCACAACGCCTTTTACAAAACTTAAATACTCGGGAAGCAAATCTTTATTTTTATGTTGAATAAGAACGCGGCGCACGTACAAATCCAATCCATAATCTTCTCTGTTAAATCCGAAGAAATCATAATTCTTTTTAGGAATAAAAACCAAACTGCTGAATTGGATTGGAGCATCAACGGAATTATGAATAATATCCATCGGTTCTTCCTGATCGTAAGTCAAGAATTTATAAAATTCAACATACTGTTCTTTTTTTACACTGCTTTTTGGTTCGCGCCAAATTGCTGAAACTGTATTTATTTTTTCGTTCTCTAAATAGATAGGGAATTGAATAAAATTAGAATGTTTTTTAATCGCGTTTTCTAATCTATATTTTTCGGCAAATTCTTTAGCTTCATCTTTAAGATGAATTTCAATTGTTGTACCGCGTTTTTTCTCTTCATTTAATTCCGTTATTTCATATTCCCCCAAACCGTCCGAAATCCATTCAACCGCCGGCTCATCTTTTAAATATGATTTTGATTTTATTACTACTTTATCGGCAACCATAAATACGGAATAAAAACCCACACCGAATTTTCCTATAATATTATTTGCATCGGCTTTACTTTCTCTTAATTGCTTCAGAAATTCCGCGGAACCGGATTTTGCGATTGTTCCTATATTTGTAATTAAATCCTCTTTAGACATTCCAATTCCGGTATCGGAAACAGTAATTGTTTTTTTCTTTTCATCAAAATCCACTTTTATTTCTAACGGTAAATCCTGATCGGCAATTTCTGCTCCTTTTGTAGATTGAAATCTTATTTTATCTAATGCGTCAGATGAATTGGAAATTAGTTCGCGTAAAAATATTTCGCGGCTTGTGTAAAGCGAATGAACCAGAATATCTAATAGTTGTTTTACTTCGGCTTTAAATTCATATTTCTTTGCTGCTTGAGAATCACTCATATTTTAGTCTCCGATTTTTTTTAGTTAAAAAATGTATTTTTTATTTTCTTAATTCTGCTAATTTCTCAAATAACTTTTTCTCTTCACTTGAGAGATTTTTAGGAATATTGACTTTTACTTTTACCATTAAATCTCCTTTTGAAGATGAATTTTCTAAAGGCATCCCCATTCCTTTTATTCTTAAAATAGTTTCACTTTCAGTTCCTTTGGGAATTGTAACATTTACAGTTTTTCCTTCAAGAGTTTTTAATTTTTTCTTTCCTCCCAAAACAGCAGTATAGAGATCAACATCCAAATCAAAATAAAGATCGTTTCCCTGCCTGTCGAAAAAAGGATCTTTCGCAACTTGAATATTCAAATATAAATCTCCGCGTTCACCTCCGGCAACTGCTTCGCCTCCTTGGTTTTTAAGACGAAGTTTTTTCCCGTCTTTTACACCGGGAGTTAATTTTATTCTCAACTTCCTTCCGTCAATGGAAATTTGTTTCTCAGTTCCGTGAAAAGCATCTTCCAGAGAAATTCTTAAAACTGATTCATAATCCTTTCCTCTTCGGGAACCTGTAAAACCTCTTGAACTTCGTGCCGATCTTCCGCCTCCGAAAAAGCTTTCGAAGAAATCTGAAAATCCACCAACGTTTCCAAATAAATCACCTAAATCTCCTGTAAACTGGTAGCCGGCATTTTGCTGCTGTTGACCGCCAAAACCATGCTGCCTGAAAAAATCATCGGCGGAACCAGTATTTGCGTGCTGATATTGTTTCCAATTAGAACCTAAGGTATCGTATTTTTTTCGTTTTTCGGGATCACTTAAAACCTCATTTGCTTCGGTTATTTCTTTAAATTTTTCTTCTGCCGCTTTATCATCGGGATTTCTATCCGGATGATATTTTAACGCTAATTTCCTATAGGCTTTTTTTATCTCGTCCTGCGTCGCACCTTTTTCCACACCTAATATTTTGTAATAATCTTTAAAATCCATTTTAATCCTTTATTCTCTTAAACAGATAAGAGTAAAATTTCAATATTTTTTAATTATATAACAAGTATTATGCCATCAAGTTTGGTACGTTTTAAGTTATTATATTATAAGAAGTTACCATCTCATATAAGTTATTTTGCCTTTGCCATAATGTCAGAAAATAGCGTCATATAGACAAAAAAAGCTCTGCCAATTTGAACCTATTGTGATTGAAAGCTTTGATGGGTAAAATTATTAGTAGTTACAAAATGATGGATTGTTAATCCTTTGATATTTGATTATTTTTATAGGTTTATAACTTTTCAAATTTTTAAATGAATGAAGATACTATAGTTGCTCTTGCAACTCCGCCCGGCACAGGAGCCATTTCCGTAATTCGAGTAAGCGGAGAAAATTCTTTTACTTCAATTGATGAGATTTTTCAAGGGAAGAAAAAAATATCCGATTCTGTCTCCCATACTATTCACTATGGGAAAATTATTGATGAAGAAAATAATTTAGTTGATGATGTTTTGGTTTCTGTATTTAAATCACCTAACTCTTATACGGGAGAAGATAGTGCGGAAATTAGTACACATGGAAATCCTTTTATAACAAAAAAAATTATTGAACTTCTTGTAGAAAAAAAAGTAAGATTAGCCGAGCCGGGTGAATTTACCAAAAGAGCATTTTTAAATAATAAAATAGATTTAGCACAAGCCGAAGCTGTTGTTGATGTTATAAATTCAAGTACGGAAGCCTCATTGAGAGGCGCCAGAAATCAGCTTGACGGATTACTGAGTAAAAAGGTTCATGAGCTTAGATCAATGTTAATTAATGCTTCTTCCTTTGTTGAATTAGAGTTGGATTTTGCCGAAGAGGATATTGAATTTATTAATCATGAAGAATTACTCAGAAGAATTGATCTTATATTAGTGGAAATTAATCAGCTATTATCCACTTATTCATTCGGAAAAGTTATTCGTGACGGAGTGAATGTTGCTCTTGTGGGAAAACCAAATGTAGGTAAATCCTCTCTCTTAAATTATATTTTAAAAGAATCACGAGCAATTGTAAGTCACATTCCCGGAACAACCAGAGATGTAATTAGAGAAGATGTTTCAATTGACGGAATTTTATTTCGACTTTACGATACAGCCGGTATTAGAATATCAGAAGATGAAATTGAAAAAGAGGGAGTGTATAGAAGTCGTGAAGCCGTAAAAAATTCTGATGTAGTCCTATTTTTAAATGATGTTGAGCAGGGAATATCAACAGATCTTTTTGAAGAAATTACCAATATTACTTCACGTGAAAAGATTTTGACAGTTATAAATAAAATTGATCTTGATAGAAAAGAATTTAGTAATGCCGACGTATTTATAAGTGCGGTTACCGGTGAAGGCATGGAAAAACTTTTTGTGAAACTTAAAGAGGTTTCTCTTGGTTCATCAAATTATACAGAAAAAACCGCTGTCGTTTCCAATCTTCGCCATTTCCATTGTTTAAAAAAGGCTAAGGAAAGTCTTCTAACGGCTAAAGAATCTATCAGCCAGAAAATGAGCGGTGAATTTATTTCCGTTGATTTAAGAAACGCGGAAAATAGTTTAGGTGAAATAATAGGGGAAGTAACATCTGATGATATTTTAAACAACATCTTTATGAAATTCTGTATTGGTAAATAATAGTTTCACGTGGAACCATTGAATGTCTAAGGGATCTTTTTATCATTTAGTTTCACGTGGAACTTTAAAAGAAGATAAATAAAAATTATGAAAATGTTTCATGTGAAACATTAGGAAAGGAATATGCAAAAATTTGATATCGTTGTAGTAGGGGGAGGGCATGCAGGAATTGAAGCGGCTTGCGCCGGAGCTAATATGGGTTGTTCTGTGGGTTTAATTACTATGGATCGTTTTGCGATTGGTAGAATGTCTTGTAATCCGGCAATCGGTGGAACTGCAAAAGGACATTTAGTGAGAGAAATTGACGCACTTGGGGGAATGATGGGACGAATTGCTGACCATACCGGAATACAATTTAGAATGTTAAACAGATCTAAAGGCCCTGCTGTTTGGTCTCCTCGATGTCAATCTGACAGAAAATTATATTCTGAGGAAGCTTATCGAATTGTAAATGAAACTCCTAATCTCTTTATTGTAGAAGATGCTGTTTCGGGTGTTGTTGCAGAAGGGAATAAAATAATTGGAGTTAATACTTCTAAGGGAAATTTCATTTCATGTTCGGCGGTAATTTTATCTTCTGGCACTTTTCTTAATGGATTAATGCATACAGGTTTAAACGCGACTAAAGGAGGAAGATTCGGTGAAAAACCTTCAACAGGAGTAACTGAATCATTATTAGCTCTTGGTTTTGAATCAGCAAGATTAAAAACCGGAACACCTCCGCGTTTGGATAAAAATTCTATTAATTGGGATGTTCTCGAGGTTCAACCGGGAGATGAGAATCCTCAGCCGTTTTCCCATCAGACAGATTTAAATTTATTTCCGTTTCTTCCGCAAGTTCCCTGTCATATTACTTATACTGATGAATCTGTCCATCAAACTTTAGAAAAAGGATTTGATCAGTCCCCAATGTTTACTGGTTTGATAAAAGGAATGGGGCCTAGATATTGTCCTTCAATTGAAGATAAAATTGTACGCTTTGCCGATAAGAAGCAGCATCAACTTTTTTTGGAACCTGAAGGATTGGAAAATGATTTAATTTATCTTAATGGTTTTTCAACTTCTCTTCCGGCTGAAGTTCAAATTGAAGCTATACATAAAATAAAAGGACTTGAAGATGCCGAAATGGTTCGTCCCGGGTACGCTGTAGAATATGATTTTTTTCCTCCTCACCAAGTTGATTTAACATTGGAAACTAAACTTATTAAGGGATTGTATTTTGCCGGACAAATAAACGGAACTTCAGGGTATGAAGAAGCCGCGGCGCAAGGTTTAGTTGCCGGAATTAACGCCGCAGCCAAAATATTGGGAAAACCAGAATTTGTTCTTAAACGAAGTGAAGCTTATATCGGAGTTTTAATTGATGATCTGGTGAATAAATCGACTGATGAACCTTATAGAATGTTTACCTCAAGAGCCGAACACCGGCTGCTTCTTAGACAAGATAACGCGGACAGAAGATTAATGAATTTCGGTTTTGACTATGGATTAGTTAAAAAGGAAATTAATGAAGAAATAAATAAAAAAATAAATAGAGTTTCTAAAGGAATTGAACTCTTGGCCGGTTAAAGCTACATGCAAGAGATATAAATCCATTTTTAGAATCAAAAGGAACTACGGGAATTGACTCCACCGAAACAATATCTAAATTATGTAAACGGCCGGAACTTTCTTTAAAAGATATTTTAAGTTTCGTTGATAAAGTACAATTTCCAACTGTTAATGAACTTCTAAACAATGAAGAAGCTTTGGAACAAGTGGAAATTGAATTAAAATATGAAGGATATATAAAACGCCAAAGCGAAACGGTTGAGCGTTTGGAAAAATATGAATCCGCTAATATTCCTTTAAATTTAAATTATTTAACATTAAAAGCTTTAAGTGCAGAAGGGAGAGAAAAATTAAATAAAGTAAAACCTCGTTCTATAGGACAAGCAAGTAGAATCTCGGGGGTAACACCTTCAGATATTTCTATTTTATTGGTATATTTGAAAAACTAATTTGGAGATATTTTTCTATGGTTGATGTTCAAGACCTCTATTTGAAACAGCTTCAATCTTTCTACTGGGAAAATAATTTAAATCCCGATTTAATGAAACTTGAAAGGCTTGCTTATTTTGCCGATCTGGTTGCTGAAAAAAATGAAAGTATTAATCTAGTTTCTAGAAAAGATGTTGAGTCTATTGTTGAAAATCATGTTTTCCTTTCCTCGTATATTTCAAAATATATTTCCTGAAAAATGTACAAATTTTATTGATATAGGAACCGGAGGCGGTTTTCCCGGAATTCCTTTGGCAATAATGCGGCCGGAGCTGAAAGGTATTTTGGTTGATTCCACCGGAAAAAAAATAGATGCGGTAAAAGAGTTTATAGATAAACTAAAACTCGGAAATGTTCTGGCGAATTAACGACCGTGTTGAGAGTCCTGAATTTATTTCTAATTATTCCGATTCATTCGATTTAATTCTCAGCCGAGCTACCGTTCCTTTAATTATTCTTTTTAGATACGCTCTTCCTCTAATGAAGGAAAAAGCTGTTCTCGCGGCAGTAAAAGGTGGAAATTTAGATGAAGAATTTAAAAAGGCTGAAATGAAATATAAGGCTTACATTAAAAAATCTACCGTCTTTGAGTTATATTATAAACCTTCCAACGTGAGAAATCAAAAAGGAAAAAAACTTATTTTATTGGAGCTTCATAAATGACCACTTCTACTGATAAAAAAACTTTATTTGATGAAATTAGTAAACTTACAACAGAACAGCGTAATCCTAATTCTATGGATATTGACGCTCGTTCTACTGCTGAAATTTTAGAAATAATAAATAACGAAGATAAAACTGTTCCGTTGGCTGTTGAAAAGGAAATTCCTTATATAACCCAAGCGGTTGAAATTATAGTTAAATCATTGAAAAACGGCGGACGACTTCTCTATTTTGGAGCCGGTACAAGTGGAAGACTTGGAGTTGTTGATGCTTCAGAATGTCCTCCCACTTTCGGAACTCCTTTCGGAATGATAGACGGATTTATTGCCGGCGGAAAGGAAGCAATGTTTCGCGCTCAGGAAGGCGCTGAAGATTATGAAGAAAATGGGGCAAATGATGTTCTTGCCGCTAATGTAACTCAGAAAGATGTTGTCTGCGGAATTGCCGCGAGTCGAAGAACTCCTTATGTTGTAGGAGCCGTTAAAAAAGCTAAAGAACTTGGCGCTTCTACTCTTTTTGTTACTTGTAATCCGAGAGAAAATTTTAACATAAAAGAAGTTGATGTTGCAATGTGCCCTTATGTCGGCCCGGAAGTAGTGATGGGATCTACTCGTATGAAAAGCGGCACAGCACAAAAGTTAGTCCTTAATATGCTTACTACAACCGCGATGATCCGAATGGGAAAAGTTTATGAAAATATGATGATTGATCTTCAGATGACTAATAAAAAATTAGTTGAAAGATCTAAACGAATTGTTATGACTATAACAGGAATTTCTTACGAAGAAGCTGAAAAATATTTAAATGAAGCCGGTGGCCATGTTAAAACAGCTTTAGTTATGATTCTTGCCAAGGTTGATTTAAATGAAGCAAAAGAAAGATTAGAGAAAGCCGAAGGTTTTGTTCGCAAAGCTATTGAAGAAAATTTATAAATAGTAGATTTCTTCTTAAATTTAAGCTGTCTTGAAATTATTAGATTTCGGGACAGCTTTTTTAATTAATAAAAACCGGATTTATTAAGTGAAAAATATTTCGTTTATTCTGCTGTTGTTTACTTTTTCATTTTATTCAAATTTAAATGCGCAAATAGAAAATGATTTAAGAAACGATTTCTTTCACGCGCTTAATACCGGCGGAAGAATTGCCTGCAGCTTCACCAGTTTTGATGATGGAACACCAATAAAGTTTGCCGGAAGTTTAGCCGCAATTTCTGCTGCTTACGCGGTGGATTATAATGTAAAAAATTTCGCACAAAAAAATCAATCCGATTTTAACTCGGCGCTTTTTTCGATTGATAAAGTTTACGGCAGCGGTTATACATTAATCGGTGTTGGCGGAATCTATGGCTACGGTTTATTATTTCATAATAAAGAAGTTAGAAAAATCGGTCTTCAAACTATTGAAGCTGTCGGCTACGCGGGATTAATTACTTCCGTTTTAAAAGCTATAGTAGGAAGAAGCCGCCCTTATACAGGCGACGATAAACTGCATCTGCAGCCTTTTAATACTCACGCTGCTTTCACTTCTTTTCCTTCGGGACACGCGACTGTTGCCTTTGCCTTTTCTACTGTTCTCGCGAATAATACCGATAATCTTGCGTTAAAAATTTTATGTTACACCGGTTCGGGATTAGTAGCGGCGGCGAGGATTTATCATAACGCGCATTGGCTTTCTGATGTTGTTGCTGGCGGTGCAATCGGTTATTTTGTCGGAGATATTGTTTCTAATACCAATGTGAATAAATATACAGATTTTTCAATAAATATAAGCCCGAATTCTATTGGTTTTTCATACATATTTTAGATAATCTGAGTCAAAAATATTTTTACTTCATCAAGATCATTTTAGTTATTTTTGTAAAATTCCGCGTTTGAATTCTGCATAAATAAACTCCGCTTACCAAATTCCCGGCCCTAAAATCTACAGTATATTTGCCGGCTGATTTCGTTTCATCTACAAGAGTTTGTACTTTAATCCCCAGAATATTAAAAACATCTATTTTAACTTTTGCCGCTTCCGGAAGTGAATATTTAATTGTAGTATTAGGATTGAAAGGGTTGGGATAATTTGTAATTTCGTACTTTCCCGGATTTAGTTTCCCCTCTTCTACAAATGTAAAAAGCGATTTTGTTGTGAAAGTTTGGGCTTCCGACCAATCACTATATCCCACGGTATTACTTGAGTTAACTCGCCAATAATATCTTGTATTATAAATTAAATTATTCATCATGAATTCAGGAAAAGATAATTTGCTTTTGCTCAAAATAAGCTGTGTGAAGTTTGAATCCTTAGAAAGCTGAATTCCGTAACCGAATGTTGAATCGGTGGATTTCCATTTAAAATTAACTACTGTTGTATCTAATTTTTCATTATTTGCGGGAAAATCCGGTATTGGAATTAATGGTTTTAAAGTTGGCGGATGCAAAAGGTATTTTCCCATCAAATTTAAAAGCGGAGTTTTGCCGCCGGAATAATCTCTGCCAATTTTCCAGATTATTGTTCCTTTTAACTTTTTCATCTGAATATATTCGCATTTTAATTTTAATGAAGTTGTATCATCATAAGTAATTAATTGTGTATGAGTTGGGTTTTGTAAATACGGAGCTTTTGCCGCATCATCCCAATGGTACTCCCAGCCTTGAGAAATTTTTGCGTTTGCATCCAAATAAGAAATTGAACTTCCGCCGGAATTTGTTTGATACAAGCCTGATGTATTTAAATTATATCCGCCGAAAGCCATCCCGATGCAAATTTTTTCTGCCGGCATTCCTCTTCCAAGGTAATATTGAACTCCTCGTTCGGTGCATGTAGTTTGGCGCGAATTTGGGTATAAAGGAGAATTATGGCCGGAAGTATTTTCCCAAGGACCGTAAACATCATAACTCATAATTCCAATCCAGTTGAATTTATCCTTCAGCTTTGGAATATCATAACCGTTAGCCCAATCTTGTATTGGTACCGCGGCTGTTAAAATCTCAATATTATTTTTATCGAAAGCTTCTCTTAATTCAGTAACAAGAGCGGTATAATTATTTCTGTCTGCCGAGCCGGGATATTCCCAATCTAAATCGGCTCCGTCATAATTATAAGTTTTTATAAAATTCACAAGATTATTAACAAATTTAGCACGAGCCGTAGAATCGGCGCACATTGGACTAAATGCGTCACCTCCGCCGAAACCGCCTAAAGCTACAATTACTTTTACGCCATGCTGATGGGCGGCTTGAATTAATTGGGGATATAAAAACCATGAATCTATTTTCAAACTTCCGTTTTCAGTGGGATAAATAAAAGCGTGGGCAATATGAGTTAAACTTCCAAAATCAATCGCGCTTATAGGATAAGTGGAATAATATCCGTTTATATAACCAACAACAATCTTTTGCGGGCGTCCGGATGTAATAAACAGCAGAATCAGTAAAATTATGAGATAAAAACGTTTCATTTAATAAAATCCTTTGCTTAATTTTAATGTTTTCACAAACAGAGAATATTTTCTTTGCGGAAACATATTTAGGCGGCAAATGTTATTCAAGAGTAAAATTTAAAGAAAAATATTGTTGCTTTTCTGTTTAGATTTTATAGAACTCAAATATTTAGAATTGAAAATGAAAAATAATTCCGTCCACGTATTTCTTGATAAAATAAAACATATCGAATCGCTAAAAATTTTAAGTAGAAAAATTTCCGGAACCGGTCAGGCCGTAATTAAAACATCTCCTTTTTTCGGATCTTCAAAAGCAATTTTTATTTCGAACTTAATCGGCAAAGAAAATCAAATTGTAGTTCTTCTGCCGGACATGCAAAATGTACACGAATTTTTTGTTGAGCTTGATGTACTTGGCGCCGCGAAATTTTCTCTCGCGCTAACTGAATTCAAACCGGAAGAAATACAAGAAAAATTAACAGAGATTTCTACTCGTAAAAAATTTATTCTTGTTTCTACTTATGATTTATTGAACTGTAAGTTCCCGCCAAAAGAAAAAGTGAGCCAGGCTTTAACACAAATTCAAATAGGCGGCGATTTAACTTACAGCGATTTAATAGAATATTTAAATCTTCTTAATTATACAAAAGATAAATTTGTTGAAGCTCCGGGATATTATTCACAGCGCGGTTCAATAATTGATTTTTGGTCGTACAGTGAAAAGAATCCGGTGCGGCTGGAATTTGACGGCGACTTCCTGGAATCGATAAGGTATTTTGATCCCGACAGCCAGCGCTCGATTGAAAAAATTGAAAATATTACTCTTGCCGCATCTCTTAACACCGGCGAATCTGAGGAAAATAATTTTCAAAATATTTTCGCTTATTTAGAAAATCCTGTTTTCTTCGCTTCCACTTATGAACTGGAAAATTTCAAACGCGAAACCATAAATCCTTTTAAAGAAAAAACCGAATCCGGGGAAACAGCGGAAAGGCTGGAAGAAAGAGAGGAAATATTTGAAGAGATTTCAGAAAATAGCCGGGAAGAAGATTTTCCGGAAGTAGAAGAAGAAACTAAACAGCCGGAAGAAGAAATTTCTTCTACACAAAAATTTGATTTTACAATAGAAGAAAACACACGCTGGATAATCGAAGAAGAATTTTCATCTTCAAATAGAATCGAGCTTGGTTTTGTTGAAGCTCCTTCTATTAATTCTAATTATGAAATGCTGTTTAATACTTTGAAAGAATACTCCGAAAAAGATTTCAGCATTCTAATCGCCTCCGAAAATGAACTTCAGTCTAATCGTTTAAGAGATTTATTAAGCCAGTTTAATGAAGAACTTGCGCGGCTTATCGATGAAGCAAAAGTCCGTGTTGAAACTCTTGCCATCAAAAAAGGCTTTATTCATAAAGAGGAAAAAATATTTCTTCTTACCGATTACCAGATTTTTAATAAGCCTTACAGAACAAAACTTCCCACAAGCAAAAAGTATAAACGGACAAAATCGAAAAATTTCGCTTCGATAAAAAAAGGGGATTATGTAGTTCACGAAGATTACGGAATAGGGAAGTATGTAGGTTTAGCGAATATTAAAATCGGGGAAGTTGAACAGGAATCGATGAAGATTCTTTTTAGCGAAGGAGGAGTTGTTTATGTAAATCTTAATTATCTCGCGCTGGTAAAAAAATATTCTTCGAACGAAAATTTAAAACCGTCGCTTTCAACTCTCGGCACTTCCGAATGGGTGAATACAAAACAAAAAACTAAGAAAAAAATTAAAGAAGCGGCGCGGGAACTGATTCAGCTTTACGCTAAAAGAAAAGCTACAAAAGGTTTCCGCTTCAGCCAGGATTCTGTTTGGCAGAAAGAACTTGAGGCGTCATTTTTTTATGAAGATACTCCCGACCAGGAAAAAGTAACCGAAGAAGTAAAAGAAGATATGGAAGCCGCAAATCCAATGGATAGATTAGTCTGCGGCGATGTCGGTTTTGGTAAAACAGAAATTGCGGTACGCGCCGCATTTAAAGCCGTGCAGGATGGAAAACAAGCCGCGGTATTAGTTCCAACTACAATTCTTGCAGAACAGCATTTTAATACTTTTAAAGACAGACTTTCTCAATTTCCTGTAAAAGTTGCTGCACTTTCAAGGTTTCAAACTAAAAAACAACAGACCGAAATTCTACAGCAGTTGGCCGCCGGGCAGGTTGATGTAGTGGTCGGGACTCACAGATTAATTTCCAAAGATGTTAAATTCAGCGATCTCGGAATTTTAATTATAGATGAAGAACATCGTTTCGGAGTAATGGCAAAAGAAAAATTGCGTTCAATAAAATTAAATGTGGATACTCTTACTTTAACCGCCACGCCGATTCCGAGAACTTTAAATTTGTCTTTACTCGGCGCGCGTGATCTTTCTATAATCGCGACTCCGCCGCCGAACCGCCAGCCGGTTTATACTCATGTTTCTACTTTTGATATTATGAAAATTAAAGAATGGATTATGAATGAGCTAAGGCGGAACGGACAAGTTTATCTTGTTCACGATCGTGTTCAGTCTATTGAAAAACTAGCGGCTTATATTCAGCGTTATGTTCCCGATATTCGGATAGCGATTGCGCACGGACAAATGAAACCATCGCAGCTGGAAAATGTAATTCACGGATTCTTAAATAAAAATTTTGATGTTCTTCTTTCTACAAAAATTATTGAATCGGGAATTGATATTCCGAATGTGAATACAATAATTGTAAACCGCGCCGATCGTTTCGGTTTAGCGGAACTTCATCAATTACGCGGAAGAGTCGGAAGATCAAACCGGCAGGCTTTTGCTTATTTTATTGTTCCTTCATTAAGCGGAATAAATAAAAAAGCTCTGCGCAGGCTGCAGGCAATTGAGGAGTTTACAGATGTCGGGGCCGGATTTAATATTTCCATGCGCGATTTAGAAATTCGCGGCGCCGGAAATTTACTTGGAACAGAACAAACCGGATTTATAAATGATGTCGGTTTCGATCTTTACGTTAAAATGATAAACGAAGCTGTTGAAGAGCTAAAATATCAAGAATTTAAAGAGGTATTTAAAGAACTTCCTAAGCAGAAGGAAAAAACCGATCCTACAATCGATACATTTTTTGAAATCGGGATTCCGCAAAATTATATGCCCGAACAAATGGACCGCCTTAATTTTTACACAGCGCTTTATTCAATTAAAACTGAAAATGAATTGATAGATTTGGAAGAAGAAATGCTCGACCGTTTCGGCACGCTTCCGGTTTTAGTAAAGCGGTTAATCGCTTCGGCGCGGTTAAAATTTTACGCCGCTCACGCTTTGTTTGAACGTGTAATTATTCAAAGAAAAAATATTTTTCTGATTCTCCCGAGAGGCGAGAAAGAAGAATATTATAAATTCCAGTTTGTTGAGTTGATGAGATTTATTATGGATGAATATAAAGATACGATTAAGTTCAATCAGCAGAAGGAAGTGATGAAACTTGTTGTCCCGAATAATTTTGAAACGCCGGAAAAGATTCTGGAATTTCTAATCAAATTTAATAAGAAAGTAATGAGGCTTTTCAATAATGAAATCGAGGAAGTTAAAGAAGCGGAATAGAAATAATCTTAATGAGGAAAAATTATTTTAGAAGTTCGTTCAAAATACTCGCATCTTTTATATAATCTTTAACATCGGAATATTTTATAAAAATCTTAATCGCGCCGTAAGCGTATGCAGCTACTTCGTAAGGATTAAATAAAAATTCTATGCCGCCTTTTTGAAATGAAAAATTCTCGTTCAATTTGAAGTCGTTATCAAACCAAAAGCCTTGATCATTTAATGATTTATTTTTCTCTAAATCAAAATGCTTTCTAAAAATTTCTTCGCCGATTTCATTAAACTTTTTTTTATAACCTGGTTTAAAAATATCATCAAGATTAATTTCTTTTCCGGTATGAAGATTAAAACTGAGGTAATTAAAATTAGTTAAAGGATGCGCGCCGCCTTCAAACCAGGTTTCGGTACTTTTAAAAGAAAGAATATAATTTTGGTTTAATAAAACTTCTAAATTAAAATCGCTGAAATACTGCGGATGATAATCTTCCGGCAAATCTTTATTATTTTCTACTTCATCTTTATAACTCTGAATAAACGCGTCCATTACTTCTTCAATAGAACTATATTTTCTTGTAGTATCGCCGAATGAAAATTGATAAACCGAATTAATAAAATCATTAATATTGTTTTGAACGGAAGAATCGGGAAAATCCTTCATCAAAGGGAAAGCGATTTTTATTGAAGCGTCTTTATAAGATTTAGTTTTATAAATTATATCAAATTTCGCGCTTCCTTCGGGATAACTTTCGGTTAAACTAAAAGGAAGTTTTTTATTGGAATTATTCTGAAACCATTCTCCTTCAATTTTATTTTCGCCGACGAATTTCCCTTTAAAAATCCCGGAAGGAATCATTTGATAATTTGTATCGAAATTTTCGGTAGTTTCTTCTAAATAAATATTTCCCGCGTCGTCAATTTTACTTTTCAACCACCAGAACTCAATCGGCTGCCCAATGTTATTGTAAAAGTATGAACCTTTAACAAGTGTGTCTTCTTTGAAAAGCTGCATTGTTATTTTATATTTCCCTGCGATGTTTCCCTCAAATCTTTTATAAAAATTTGTAGGAATGGAAACAACATTTTGAGCGAAAATAATTCCGCTGAAAAATAAAAACAGCACAAAAAATTTTTTCATCAATCCAATTGTTAAATGTTCATTATTCATTGTTAATTGCGCGCGGCGCTAATCGAGTTCTGAGAGAAGCCCGAGAACATCTAAATGAGTTGTTGTTAAATTCAAATGCCCTTCATCGTCAATCGGCCAATCTTCAAGAGGACGGTCCCAATAAAGTTCAACGCCGTTTCCGTCGGGATCAGTTAAATAAATTGATTCCGAAACGCCGTGGTCGGAAGCTCCTTGAATAGGAAAATTCTTTTCATATAATCTTTTTAAAATCGCGGCAAGTTCTTTCCTGGTTGGATAAAGAATCGCGAAATGATAAAGCCCCGTATGCCCGGGAGGCGCTTGTGTTGCTTCGTTTCCGTTCCATGTATTTAATCCGATATGATGATGATATCCGCCGGCGGATAAAAATACGGCGGAATCTCCGTAAGTCGCGGTAATTTCAAAACCGAGCAAATCACGATAAAATTTTAAACTGCGGTGAAGATCGGCAACGGTTAAATGTATATGCCCGATTTTTACTTCGGCATTAACTTTATAAGTCATTTTTTCCATTTTTAAAGCTTTTTTTGAGGGACAAATTAAAGTAAGATGAATTATAATTACAAACAAAATATAAAATATAATTC
Source organism: uncultured Bacteroidota bacterium (assembly GCA_963798775.1). Taxonomy (GTDB): domain Bacteria; phylum Bacteroidota; class Ignavibacteria; order Ignavibacteriales; family Ignavibacteriaceae; genus CAWCUK01. The sequence continues at coordinate 1,338,223 of CAWCUK010000001.1, read as the reverse complement.
TACAAAACAGAAAGAAGCTGAAAGTAAGGAATGAGTTTGGGTAAAAATATAAATGCTATATTTCACCTTTTAAATAAGCTTTTCTTTTTGTTTCCTCAAATTTTTCAATGGAATACCGAAGCATTGTACGCGGCATTTTTTTGTAATGCTTTTTAAGAAAATCTTCTTCAATTTCCAAATCTCTTTTCCCAATTTCCCTTAACATCCAGCCAACTCCTTTATGAATCAGATCATGTTTATCGTTTAGTAAAATTTCTGAAATTTTGAGAGAATCGGAAAAATCATTCTGTTTGATGAAAAAGAAAGTCGAAAGAATTGAAATTCTTTTCTTCCATAAATTTTCTGAAGCAGCAAATTCGAAGAGTAGAGATCGATCTTTTTTAAAGAGATAATTCCCCACAATATTTGGCGCGGAAAGGTCAACTAAATCCCAGTTATTTATTTTATCCGTATTTGAGACATAAAAATTAAAAATAGATTCTTTTTCTTCCTCGGCCGCTTTGGGAAATATTAGGACTAAAATAAGAAGCGCGAGAAGCCTTTCTTCATGAAATTCAGAATTAAGAAGAAATTTTGTATTATCTAAATTAAGTCGCTTAGGGTTTTTGTTTAATGAATTTTCGGCAATATATTTTCTGGCCAATGTACGAATTGCCGGAACTGTAATTCCGAGAAATTTATCTCCTTCTCCGTATTCTCCTTCTCCCGTTTTAAAAAAACGCTGAAGAATTACAGCTTTTTCTTTATCTTCCTTTTGCTTTAATTCCTTGCGAAGCTGATCAACCTTCATAAATCCTATTGGTTTTCTCCGGTGGTTTTTAAAATCCAATCGCCCACAATTTCTAAAGCTTTGGGAGAAATAGTTTCTTCTATTTTCCCATATTCGCTCGGAGAACCGGTTTCCGAAGTTTGAAATAAATGATTTAGTTTTGGAATATTTACAATTTTATAATCATTATTTCCGCCTTCTTTTAATGCTTTTTCTATGGCGGAAAGATTTTGTTCTGCCGGAACTTGAAGATCATTGCTTCCATTTATCGCGAGTACCGGGACTTTTACTTGTTTTAAATATTTTTGCGGATTAAAAGCGATAAAATATCTAAACCAAGGATTTAGAAGAGCCTTCTGCGCCCGTTCAATCGATTGATCGGAATATGCGGGTGAATTTTTTTCGGCTTCAGGAAGTGAATTTCTTTTTGCAATAATAATATTTCGTATAGAATCTCCGACTGCTTTTGTGTCAAGATTAGATTTTAATACATCATAAATTTGTTGATTTAATTCTAGCGCATCTTTAGTTGCGGCATCGCTTACTCCATAGGATTTGGAAATTAAAGAATCCTGCATTAGCATAAGCTTATCGGAAGGAACTCCAGGGCCGGCCATTAAGACAATAAAATCTACATCGTCCGATTTTACGGCAGCCATCGGGGCAATCATTCCTCCCTCGCTGTGCCCAACCAATCCAATTTCATCTTGATTTACATCTTTTCTTGATTTTAAATATTTAACTCCGGCTAAAACATCAGTAACAAAATCTTCTGTTGTTGATTCGGAGAAATCGCCTGTAGTTCCTCCAGTACCTCTATCGTCAACACGCAGAACCGCAATTCCTTGTTTAGTTAGATAATCGGAAAGTACTAAGAAAGGTTTGTGCCCCATTAATTCTTCGTTCCGGTTTTGTTGCCCCGAACCTGTAATTAATAAAACAGCAGGAAATTTTCCCCCGGATTTTGGAGTTGTAAAAGTTCCGGTAATAGTAATTCCGGCTTCTTCATTTTTATAAGAGACCTCTTCTTCCTTGTAAGGATAAGGTTTTTTGGGCTCTTGCGGCCTTTTGGGTTCTTCAACTTTATTTGTCTTCTTTAAATTGAGCGGAAAACTCATTCCGTTTTGATTCCAAATTCCTTCAAGTATTACGCTGTCAGGCTTATAAACTGCCGTATAAAATCCATTAATTGCGTTTACTTCAAGCCGAAGTGAATCTTCCTTGAATGAAACTTTGTTTACAAGTATACCTTTAACGCCTTGATCGGGACTATCCATTGTAGCGGAATAACTGCCGTTTTCGTTTTTATTAATGTTAAAAACTATTCTTAAATTCATTCCGTTTGCGGAAAGTTTGCCCTGCCATATTCCTTGCAATTCCGATGCTGTTGAATCATTTTGTGCGGCAAAAATGACGGGAACGGCAATAAATAAAAAAACTGCAAAATTAATAACCACTTTTCTCATATTCTTCCCTATTATTTTTTTATTTAAAAATAACTAAAGAAAAATTAATAAAAAGGAAAATTATTCAATTATATTTATCAGTTAATCTTGTTCAATTTTATTCTGCCGCCGAAAATATTTGATGAGAGATATAAAGAGCCGTTATTAATATTGAACTTTGCCGTATTTTTTATTTTGTTATTAAACGACAATAAAAGATCATTACCGGAAACTGAAAATTTTCCTTCAATAGCGGGTATTAAGATAATTACAGCCGCGGTTCCGTCTTCTTTAAAAATATAATTTATTGTCTCCCCGTTGTTAGATCTCATGCTCCAGCTGCCTAAAATACCTCCGGAATTATTTGAAAATCCTCTTAAGTTAATCGCGGTTTGGGGACTATTTTCTTTTGAGATCGATAGATTATTTTTGGCAATTCTTATCAAACTTGTATCGGCGGTAATTTTGTTGGAAGGATTTTGATATTCAAGAATTAATTTATCATCTAAAATTTTATACTTCATATTTAGATGAATATCATTACTAAAAGATAAACTTCCGTTTTCTCTAAATTGAATTATAACCTTTGTTCCGTTTGAATCTCTTAAGGCAGATTCCCATTTCCCAATAATATTGGTTGATTGGGATTTAGCCGGCCAAACAAAAAATAATATTAATAATATACAGAGACTTAAAAATTTCATTTATTGCGCGCAGTTTATTTATAACTGCACAAAGTAATTTTTATTATTTAAAAAAGGAACTTTTAGTTATGCTTTGTGAGACAGTTCAAAACCTATACGGCCGAAGACATTGTTTTAGGTTTATTTTTTAATGCCAATGTAGAAAACAAAGAAATAACAAAACCAAATCCGAAAATGGTAATAAAAATTAGTAAACTTTTATAGAAGGGATTGATGTAAAACCTGCTCATACTTTTTAAATTTTCAAGATCGGCCGAGATTTCTTTAACCGATTCTTTACTGATTTTAATATTTGTAATAGTCTGATTAAGACCGGCTGTTAAAATTGAAGGTTCAAATAAAGAAAACAGGAAATAAGAATACATACTAAAAATAACCGCGCTTAAAATAGTAATATAAATACCGATCCCCATGCAAAGTTCGGTACTGATAAAACCATTCTGTTTTTTATCTCTAAAAAATCGTATACCCGCATAAATAGATGATAAAGACAAAATTATAAAAAAATAGTTGAAAGAAAAGTTGTTTTCCAAACTTGCTATTTTATCTGAAAAAATAAGGGGAATCATTGAAAAAAAGATTAAGGCCGAACCCCCAAATATTCCAAATTTTATGGCTGTTCTATTCATAGTTACTCCCATTTAAGAAGAAACAGCAAAAAATTGAATTAAGAGAAAAGTCCCCCCGAAATTCCTAAATGAATGGAAAATTGGGGAATGAAAATGAACGCATCAAAATTTAAGATTAAATATTTTCAGAAGCAATAATATAAAATACAAGAACTATCCGGCTCAAAAATTTTTATGAGAGCAATTTCTCGTACTTCTTTTCTACCATAGTTTTCATATCTTAATAAGAAAAAGGTGAAATTTATGTCAATTACAATTTTACCGAAAGAAAAGCATGAAAAAGGTTCTTTTAATTTGGGGAAAATTAAAGAACATAGGCCGATTGTACTTTCTGAACACCCGGGCTCGCAAAAACCATATTCTAATATTTTTTATTGGGCGCATGCCTGGAGCGAGGAAGGAAGTTTATTGGAAGAACATCCGCATCAAGGTTTTGAAATTATGTCGTTCGTTTTAAGGGGAGAGATAGAGCATTATGATTCAGAAAACAAAACATGGAAACCACTGAACGAAGGTTCGGCACAAGTTATAAGATCCGGAAGGGGAATAACGCACGCCGAAAAATTTAAACCTAATTCCGAGATTTTTCAAATTTGGTTCGATCCCGGTCTGCAGACATCTTTAAATAAAAATCCTTCTTATGATGATTACCGTTGCGATTTGTTCCCGGTTATAAATGAAAATAATGTTGCTGTTAAAATTTTTGCCGGAGATAATTCCCCCGCCAAATTAGATACTCCCGGAATAAATATAAAAGAATTCCATTTCCCTGCTTCCGAGCATATTTTAAAGCTAAAACCGGAAAATATATATTCAATTTATCTTTTGGAAGGAAAGATAAAATTGGAAGCAAAGGAAATGAATAAAGATGATTTTGCAAAAATCTGTTCAAGAAAAGAAATAAGGATTTTGGTAAAAGAAGAAAGCCGGATTTTTATGATTGAATCCCCGGCAAAACCGGAATATAAAACTTATGTGGAATTGCGGGATTAAATTTCTATTTCCTTCCCGTTTTCGGCGCCGTAAAGTTTTATATTTTTGAATTCTCTTAAAATTGAACTTCCCATCCAATCAATAGATTCCGGATCGCCGTGAACAAGAATTACTTTTTTCGGCTTTAATTTTTTTACAATATTCAGAAGTTCCTCTCTTTTTGAATGCGCCGAAAACCTAAAATTTTCTATCGCGCATTTTACTTCCACCGGTTTGCCGAATTCAGAAAAGTGAATTTTACTATTCTGTAAAGCGTTTGCAATTCTATAGCCGGGAGTATTTTCTTCCATATAACCAACTGTAAAAATCGCGGAATCTTTCTGATTTATCCATCTTTTTGCAAGTTTATATGAAGCCGTTCCTTCAAGCATCATTCCGCTTGAAGCTAAAACTATGCAGGGATTTTTAAAGAATTCATTAAAATTATCAACTTTATATAAATCTTTTTGCGGGATTTCTTTTAGTTCAAAATCTGGATTTATTCTATTTGTTACATACCTGTTGTAATCATAAATTCTGCTAATTTTATTGGCGATTCCGCCGGTGTAAATATCGCATAAAACTAGTTTCCCTTTGGTCATCAATTTCCATAAAACAGTTAGCATTTCTTGAGTTTTACCAAGAGAAAAAACGGGAATTAAAATTGAACCTCCGTTATTAAAAACTTTATTTATAGATTTTGCTAAACGTAATTCTTCCTTTTCCCATTCAGGCAGTAATGAAGAGTTTGTCGCACCGTAAGTTGTTTCTAAAATTATTGTATCAACATTTTCTTCCGGCAAAAATGCTCCTTTTAGAATAGCTTGATTTGCCAAATTTATATCGCCGGTATATAAAATTTTTTTCCCGCAGTATTCAATCAAAATAGAAGCAGAACCTAAAATATGTCCGGCATCAAAAAACTTTGCTGTTATTAAATTTTCTGTATAGTGAGCGTAACCGCTTATATCAAAGAGTTCTTCATATTGTCTATAGTCAATCATTTTAATTAAAAGATCAACTTCATCATGAGTATAAAATTTAAAATTTTGATCATCTTTTAACTGCTGTTTTAAAATTGAAACAGAATTATGTAAAACTAACTCCGCTAGCGCCCGAGTTTGGGGTGTAGTTATAACTTTTATATGAGGAAATTTTTGAACGAGAAACGGAAGCGAACTTATATGATCTTGGTGAGCGTGAGAAATTAAAACATAATCAACGGGAAGATTTTCTAATAAATTAAAATTAGGCAGAGAATCCAAACCACTTTTTTGCGGATGCATTCCTGAATCTAAAATTAGGCCGCTGCCTTCTATATTAAAATAAAAACAACTTGCCCCAATTTCTCCGGCACCGCCTAATGGAAAAAACTTAATCATTATTTTCAATTTGTTGTTTTTTCGATTCAAGTTTCCTTTGCTCTTTTTGCTTCTTTTCTTCTTCGGTAACTTTTATAAGACTCACAAGCAGCTCTCCCGGCTGAGGATTCGGCTTTTGAGAACTTGTATAAATACCTAAGTTTTTATCTTCATCTATTACAAAAAGCGGAATTACATCATCTTTTTTTTGCTGTACAAAAGCTTCGAAATTAAATTTTTCAGTTATATTAGTTGATTTAACTGTAAAACCTTCATTAAAATAATTTAAAAGTTTAGAATATGTAAATCCGGATCCGAATAAAATTTGTCCTCTTAATTCTTTTGAAACTCTTTTTTCTTCCCTGCTTTCATCTTTCTCATTAGCCAATTGATAAACTTCAGAACTGCCCAACAGTTTGGAGAAATACAAAATCGCTAAGGAGTTAACCTCTTCATTAGGTGTTATTGCCAATAATCTGCCGATTCCGTTTAAATCAATATCATTTAAAATATGTTCTGAAATTATGCTTCCGTGGTAAGTTTCTAAACCTAAATTTTTTGCCGCTGAAATATTTATCCAATTGGTATCCACCATTAAAATTTTGAAGCCGTTATTTTTTAATGCAACTCCAATTTCTCTTGCAAAAGGATGCGCGCCTAAAATTAGGCATCCTTGTGGATTTGGGTTTGCTACTCTAAGCCATTTTGCCAAAGGCATTGCGCCCAAACCATAAATAGTAATTGTAGAAACTATAACAAGAAAAGTAATCGGGACAAAAATTTCGGCATCTTTATAACCGACTTTTAACAGTTCTAATGTGAAGAGGGAAGAAACAGCCGCGGCTACAATTCCACGCGGTGCCATTAACGAAATATATAATTTTTCTTTCCACGCAAGCGAGGAACCGAAAGTAGAAATAAAAACGGAAACCGGGCGTATCAAAAAAAACGCGGCTACAAAAAGGAAACTTCCTACACCGAGCATATTTATATCGGAAACTCGTAACCGGGCGGCAAGCACAATAAATAAAATAGAAATTAATAGGATTCGTAAATTTTCCTTAAATTCAATAATATGTCGGACAGAAATTTTCTTCTGATTTGCGAGAAAAATTCCCATAACCGTAACCGCGAATAATCCGCTTTCAGACTGAATTAAATTTGAACCGGCAAAAACCAGGACTACCATAGAAAGTGTAATTGTATTTTGAAGAAAATCCGGAATCATTCTATGCTTTATTAAAAGCATCATTACATAAGCACCGGCTAACCCAACCGAACAGCTTAATAAAACCGTTTTTAACAAGCCGGTTACAACTTGTAAAGTAGCCTCTTGAAATCCGCCGGAAAGAAGAACTTCAAAAACCAAAATGGCTAAAAGCGCGCCGATGGGATCATTTATTATTCCTTCCCATTTTAAGATGCTGTTTATCTGCGCGTTCGGACGTATGTGCCGGAGCAGCGGAAGAATTACTGTAGGCCCGGTTACAACAAAAATTGCTCCGAATAAAACCGCAAATCCAAATGTTAAATGAAGAAAGTAAATTCCCGTAATTGCGGTTAAAATCCAGGTAATGGGAATTCCTATAATTAATAAATTCCTTACAACATTTTTAACCGACTTTAATTCGGTAAAGCGTAAGTTTAATCCACCTTCAAAAAGAATAACGGCAACGGAAATTGAAACAAAAGGAAAAAGAAGCTTTCCGAAATATTCATCAGGATTAAAAAAATTTGTAACCGGCCCTATTAGAAATCCAAATATTAATAAAATAAGAATAGAAGGAAGCCTAAAGCGCCACGAAATCCATTGAGCAACCATTCCGATTACAATAATGGCAGTAAGGCCTATTAACATATTTTCACTCAAAATAACTTTTCCCTTCTTTTCTTAACTAAAGATTTCTTACAAAATATTTTAATAGTAAAGTTTACCTAATACGTAACCCACAATAATATAAAGATAAAATCAAAACAAATTTTTTGGTATATAATAAGCTATATATATGATGGAAAAGCAAAATTTATCAAAATGAACAAATGAATTCTTCGTTTCTCAAGTCTTTGTAATATCCCTCACCTCATTTCTTCTATAACTCATTTATATTTTTACCACTTAATACAATATGATAATTTTTAGGAAATAAATTATTTCAAAGAGTTTAGAAAAAAAGTAATTTTTGCTGGGAGGAGGCAACACTGTTGAACGTTGAAAATCCAACCATTATTTGGCCGTTACTTTTATATGCTATACTTGCCATTTTATTAGTTTCAAGTATGTTGGGAATAAGTTATTTCTTAGGACAAAAGCATAATGAAAGAGCAACAGGCGATGTTTATGAAGCCGGTATAGCCCCTACCGAAAGTGCTCGCCTTCGATTTCCGATTCAATATTATATAGTCGCGATGTTCTTTGTAATCTTCGACTTGGAAGCAGCTTTTATTTTTGCCTGGGCCGTGGGATTAAAAGAATTGGGCTGGACGGGTTATATAGGAGCCTCAATTTTCATCTTTATTCTTTTTGCGGTTCTATTTTATGAATGGAGAATCGGCGCGCTTGATTTTGTTCCAAACGGAAAGAAAATTTTAAAGGCTTATAAAGCAAGAAAGAAAATAAATTCTATATGAAATGGTGGTTAACTAAAACTTCAAACCCTGTTAATTTTGTAGAAGGGAATAGTTCCTTCGAGCAAACTGTTCAAAAAACTGTAGTGCTTACACGGCTTCAAGATTTAATTGCCTGGGGAAGAAAAAATTCAATGTGGCCTTTTAATTTCGGGCTTTCCTGCTGTTATGTTGAAATGGCTACAAGTTTAACAAGCAAATATGATATAGCAAGATTCGGTGCCGAAGTAATTAGGGGAACTCCCAGAGAAGCGGACCTAATGGTGATTGCAGGAACAGTATTCATTAAAATGGCCCCGATTATAAAACGACTTTATCAGCAGATGATGGAGCCGCGGTGGATAATTTCTATGGGCTCTTGCGCTAATTCCGGCGGTATGTATGATATTTATTCCGTGGTGCAAGGAGTTGATAAATTTATGCCCGTTGATATGTATGTTCCCGGCTGTCCGCCTCGTCCCGATGCTTTTATGGAAGGACTTTTACTTCTACGCGATGCTGTTGGTAAAGAAAAACGACCGCTTAGCTGGATAGTCGGCCCCCAAGGCGTAACGAAAATGGAAAAGGTTTCGATGAAAAGATTAAAAAGAGATGAAAGGATGAAAACTACTTTCTTAAAACCGCCAAGCCAAATTTAAAGATTAATAATTTCCGCAGATAAGGTTATTGTATGCATGATATTTCTGATGTTGTAATAAAGTTGAGAAATAAGTTTGGTGAATTATTTTTAACTGAACAAACTACAATGGATGAATTTCCAACTGTTTGGTTTTCGCCTGCCGCTGTTGCCGATGTTCTTGCTTTTCTAAAAAATGAAATTGATAATCCGTACGAAATGCTTTATGATCTTACCGCTGTTGATGAACGCTCCCGCGCGAATAAAAATATTTTCCCACAAGATGATTTTACAGTTGTTTACCAGCTTTATTCCTTTGACCGAAATAGTTTTATCAGAATAAAATCGGGACTTAAAGGAGAATGCCCTTCAATTCCTTCCGTAACAAAAGTTTGGAAATCCGCGGATTGGTACGAAAGGGAAGTCTTCGATATGTTCGGAATTGATTTTCCCGGCCACCCGCATTTAACCAGGCTTTTAATGCCGCTTACATGGAAAGGCCATCCTTTAAGAAAAGAACATCCCGCGCGTGCTACAGAAATGGGTCCTTATCAACTTCCGGTAGATAAAGAAGTAATGGAAATGGACGCGCTTCATTTTGAACCGGAAAAGTGGGGACTTCAAAAAGAAAGCGATGATAACGAATTTATGTTTTTAAATCTCGGTCCGCAGCATCCCGGAACTCACGGCGTTCTGCGTTTAATACTTCAGTTAAGCGGTGAAGAAATTTTGCATGTTGTGCCTGATATAGGCTTTCATCATCGAGGGGCTGAAAAAATGGGGGAGCGGCAATCGTGGCATACATACATTCCTTACACCGATAGAGTTGATTACTTAAGCGGAGTATTAAATAATTTAGCCTACCTACTTTCCGTAGAAAAATTAGCCGGAATCACTGTTCCGCCTCGAGGCCAAGTAATAAGAGTTATGCTCTGCGAATTGTTCCGGGTCGCAAGTCATCTTGTTTGGTATGGGACTTTCGCACAAGACCTCGGCCAGTTATCACCGGTTTTCTACATGTTCACCGATAGAGAAAAAGTTTTTGATATTATTGAAGCTGTTTGTGGCGATAGAATGCATCCAAACTGGTTTCGTATCGGCGGCGTTGCGCAAGACCTTCCTGAAGGCTGGGAAGAACTGGTAAATTTCTTCATAAAATATTTTCCGAAAAGATTGAATGAATATGATAAGCTTGTTATGCAGAATAGAATATTCAAAGCAAGAACAGTCGGAATTGGTTTATACACAACGGAAGAAGCAATTGATTGGGGAATTACCGGGCCCGGATTAAGGGCAACAGGTTTAGAATGGGATTTTCGAAAAAAACATCCTTATTCAAGTTATGATCAATTTGATTTTGAAATTCCGATTGGGAATAACGGCGACTGTTACGACCGAGCAATTGTACGTGTTGAAGAAATGAGGCAGAGTTTAAGAATTATTGAACAGTGCGTAAAAATAATGCCCGGCGGCCCGTTTAAATCTGATCATCCTTTAGCCACGCCTCCGAAAAAGGAAAAAACCATGCACGATATAGAAACTCTTATTACGCATTTTCTAAATGTAAGCTGGGGCCCTGTTATTCCCGCGAATGAAGCTTTCTTTGCTATTGAAGGTTCCAAAGGCAGTTACGGGTATTATCTTGTAAGTGATGGAAATACTTCTTCTTACAGAACTAGAATTAGGACTCCTTCTTTTCCGCACATGCAGATGGTTCCTTTAATAAGCCGTGGATACACTGTTGCCGATCTGCTTTCAATCTTAGGAAGTGTAGATTTTGTGCTTGCGGATATTGATAGATAAAAATTGGATTAACAAATGCTTTCTGATGAAGAGAAAAAAGAAATAGAACATGAGCTGAAGCAGTTTCCTCAAAAAAGGGCAGCTTGTATTGAAGCTTTAAAAATTGTTCAGAAAAGAAGAAGATGGATTTCCGATGAAAGTTTAAAAGATATTGCCGATTTTCTTGATATGACTCCCGATGAATTAGATAATGTAGCGACTTTTTACAATCTGGTTTTTCGTCAGCCGGTCGGGAGGCATGTTATTCTTGTCTGCGACAGCATCAGCTGCTGGATTATGGGATATGAGGATATTATAAATCATCTAAAATCAAAATTAAAAATTGAATACGGTGAAACTACAAAAGATGAAAGATTTACTTTGCTTCCTATTGTATGTCTGGGAACTTGCGATCACGCGCCGGCTTTAATGATTGACGATGATTTGCATAGAGATTTATCCGTTGAAAAAATTGATGAAATTTTAGAAAAATATAAATAAAAAATATTGTGGAAAAACCTTTAACAAAAAATATTAGAACAGACAAACCGCCTATGAATATTGATGAATATGAAAAAGCAGGCGGTTATCAGTCATTGAAAAAGGCATTTCAAAAGTCGCCTGAGGATGTTCAGAAAATTGTTAAAGATTCAAATTTAAAAGGGCGCGGCGGAGCGGGATTCGGAACGGGAATGAAATGGAGTTTCGTTCCGATGGGAGCAGATGCGCCTACTCCTAAATTTTTAGTTGCAAATGCCGACGAAATGGAGCCGGGAACTTTTAAAGATAGACTTCTGCTGGAAGGAGATCCGCATCAATTAATTGAAGGAATGATTTTAAGCTCTTATGCTATACAAGCAGATCATGCATATATCTTTTTAAGATGGGCTTATAAAACTGCCGCCGATGTTATTCTAAAAGCAATTAATGAAGCTTATGAAAAAAATTATCTCGGAAAAAATATTCTAAACAGCGGCTTCAATCTTGAATTAAATCTCCATACCAGTGTCGGCCGGTATATGTGCGGTGAAGAAACCGGTTTGCTAAATGCGCTTGAAGGAAAACGCGCCACACCGCGTGCTAAACCGCCTTTTCCTCAAATAAGCGGTTTATTCGGGAAACCTACAATTGTTAATAATGTTGAAACTCTCTCCTGCGTTCCTCACATAATAAATAACGGCGCGGAATGGTTTAAAGGCTTAAGCAAAACAGATGAAGGCGGAACTAAAATTTACGGCGTAAGCGGAAGAGTTAATAATCCCGGCGCATGGGAACTTCCGCTTGGAACAACAATGCGAGAAATAATTGAAGAATATGCCGGAGGAATGAAAGAAGGTTTTAAATTCAAAGGCGCTTTGCCGGGCGGCGCTTCAACTGATTTTTTAATTGAAGATCATCTTGATGTGGAAATGGATTTTGGCAATGTAACAAAAGCCGGAAGCCGTTTAGGTACAGGTACTTTGATTATTCTTGATGATAAAACTTGTCCGGTTGGATTCGTCCATAATCTCCAACAATTTTTTGCGCAAGAATCCTGCGGATGGTGCACTCCCTGCCGTGAAGGGCTTCCGTGGGTTGAGAAAATTTTATTCGCATTAGAAGAAGGCAAAGGTAGAGATGAAGATATAAATCTTCTTTCTTTTCATACTAAATATTTAGGACCGGGAAATACATTTTGCGCTTTAGCACCCGGCGCAATGGAACCTTTGCAAAGTGCATTAAAATATTTTAAAGATGATTATCAGCGGCATATTGATGAAAAAAAATGTCCATGGAGATAAAGTTGCCAAAAATTATTATTGACGGAAAAACTTATGAAGTGGAAGAAGGGCAAAATCTTCTTCGACGCTTGTTTAGTTTGGGATTAAATCTTCCTTATTTCTGCTGGCATCCGGCAATGGGTTCTGTTGGAGCCTGCCGACAATGTGCCGTAAAAAAATATAAAGATGAAAATGATGAAAATGGCAAAATAGTAATGGCTTGTATGGAGCCGGTTAAAGATAATTTGAGAATTGGTTTAATAGAAAATGAAGCGGAAGAATTTAGAGCAGGAGTAATTGAATGGCTGATGACAAATCATCCGCACGATTGTCCCGTTTGCGATGAAGGCGGTGAATGTCATTTGCAGGATATGACTGTAATGACAGGACATGATTACCGCCGTTATAGTTTCAAAAAACGAACTTACGAAAATCAGTATCTCGGGCCCTTTATCTATCATGAAATGAACCGCTGCATTCAATGTTACCGCTGCGTTAGGTTTTACCGCGATTATGCGGGCGGAAGAGATTTTGATGTTTTTGCGGCGCATAATCATGTTTATTTCGGAAGAAGTGAAGAAGGAGTTTTAGAAAATGAATTCAGCGGAAACCTTGTTGAAGTTTGTCCCACCGGAGTTTTTACGGATAAAACACTGCGCAAACATTATACAAGAAAATGGGATTTGACGAATTCTCCCTCAATATGCACCCACTGCAGCCTTGGATGCAATACAATTGCGGCAGAAAGATACGGCACCTTAAGAAGAATTTTATCAAGGTTTAATCATCAAGTAAATGATTACTTTTTGTGCGACCGCGGAAGATTCGGTTATGAATTTGTAAACTCGGAAAGACGAATTTATCACTCACTGAAAAGAAATTCAAAATCAGAAACGTTTAAACAAATAGATAATACATCAGTTTCAAAAGATATTGCGGATATAATTAAAAGCGGGAAATCCCTTGGTATTGGCTCTCCTAGAGCTTCTTTGGAATCAAATTATTCTTTAATGGAACTAGTCGGAAAAGAAAATTTCTATGCCGGTATTTCTTCAAATGATTTCAAACAGCTAACGCTAATTCATTCTATTATGAAAGATTCTCCGGCTCATATTCCTTCGATGAATGAAATTAGAAAATCTGATGCGGTATTAATTCTTGGCGAAGATATTTTAAATACCGCGCCAATGTACGCGCTTGCTATTCAACAGTCGGTAAAACAAAAACCAATGAAGCATGCTGAAAAGTTAAATGTTCCGTTATGGCAGGATGCGGCGGTTCGGGAAGCAACTCAAGAATCCCACGGACCCCTGTTTATTGCTTCTATGTATTCAACAAAGTTAAAAGAAATAGCAATGGATACTTACACTGCCGCACCGGCTAATATTGCTCGATTAGGATTCGGTATTGCACACGCTTTAACCGGAAAAACAAAATTTTTAGATGACGGTGAGTTAAACGAAGATGAAAATCAAATCATAAATAAAATTGTTGAAGAATTAAAAAACGCTGAATCTCCGGTTATTATTTCCGGCACTCAATGTAATAGTGAAGATGTAATTAAAGCTTCCGCGAATGTTGCCGCCGCGCTTCATTCGATAAATAATAATTGCAGTTTAAGTTTTGTGGTGCCGGAAGCAAATAGTTTTGGACTCGCAATGATGAGTTTAAAAAATTTAGACGATGCTTTCGATATTATAAATAAAGGCGAGGCAGAGAATATTATTATTCTTGAAAATGATCTTTACAGAAGAAAAGAAAAAAAAGCAGTAGATCAATTTCTGCAAAAATGTAAAAATGTTGTTGCTCTTGATTCATTTGAAAATGCAACCACGAAAAAGGCATCTGTTGTTGGCGCTGTTGGTACTTTTGCCGAATCTGATGGAACGTTTATTAATAATGAATGCAGGGCGCAAAGATTTTATCAAGTTTATGTTCCTAGTGCCTTGTTTGGTGAGGATAAAAGCGAAATAATTGAAAGCTGGCGTTTTATAAATAATATTTCAAATGAACTAAAACCAAAAAGAACCGAAATAAATTTAGAGAATGTAATTAAATCTTTAGTAAAAAAACTTCCTCAGTTTGAACGAATGCAAAATATTACTCCTCCTCCCGGATTTAGAGAAGCCGGACAAAAAATTCCACGTGAGCCTCACAGGTACAGCGGCAGAACCGCTATGCACGCGCATACTGATGTTAGTGAGCCGATGCCGCCCGTGGATGAAGATTCAGCTTTAACTTTTACAATGGAAGGATATCAAGGCCAGCCGCCGTCTTCTATAATTCCTTTCTTCTGGTCGCCCGGCTGGAATTCAGTTCAATCGATAAACAAATATCAAATTGAAGTCGGCGGCCCATTACACGGCGGTGATCCCGGAAGGCGATTATTTGATGAGCCTAAATCAACTTCAAAAAAATATTTTGAGGAAGTTCCGCCAAAATTTAACCCTAAAGAAGGAGAATGGTTTGCCCTGCCTATTCATCATATTTTCGGTTCCGATGAACTAAGCAATATGGCGCCGGCGGTTGCTGAAAGAAGCGCCTGAACCATATTTAGCGATGAATGAAAATGAATTATCTAAATTAAATTTAAAACCCGGTGAAGAAATAAAAATTGAAATAGGAGAAGAGCATCTGGTTTTAAAAATAAAATTAAAAAATGATTTAGCCGACGGTATTGTAGGATTACCTGTGGGATTATTTGGTATGCCTTATTTAATTTTGCCGGCTTTTATTAAAATTCAAAAATAAGAAATGAGTGAAGTTTTAAAATATATTTTAATTGCTGTCGGAGTTCTATTGGTGATGACATCCATCGCCGCCGGATTAATTTGGCTTGAACGGAGACTGCTTGGTTTATGGCAAGACCGCTACGGCCCAAATAGAGTCGGCCCTTTCGGTTTAATGCAGGTTCTTGCCGATATGATTAAAATATTTTTTAAAGAAGATTGGATACCGCCGTTTGTGGATAAGCCGGTTTTCATTATTGCTCCCGCTATTGTTATGATAACTGTATTAATGAGTTTTGCCGTTATTCCATTTACTTCGGGAATTATTGTTACAGATATAAATATAGGGCTTTTATTTTTTCTCGCGATGTCTTCGCTCGGCGCTTACAGTATTGTCCTCGGCGGCTGGTCATCAAATAATAAATATTCTCTTCTCGGAGCAATGCGCGGTTCGGCCCAAATGATTACTTACGAAGTTTTTATGGGACTGTCTCTAATGGGCGTAGTTATGCTTACCGGGTCTTTTAATATGAAAGAAATTGTTTTAGCCCAAGCTGGAATGTGGAATGTTATTCCGCAGTTTATCGGATTTGTAATTTTTATAATTGCCGGAATCGCTGAAACTCATCGCCTGCCTTTTGATATTCCCGAAGCGGAAAGTGAACTTATCGCCGGCTTTCATTCGGAGTACAGTGGAATGAAATTCGGTATGTTTTTCGTTGGTGAATATGTTGGGATAACTCTGATCTCAGCTATGATTACAACTTTATTTTTCGGCGGCTGGCTTGGTCCTGCTTTTTTGCCGGGAATTATTTGGTTCTTCATAAAAACTTTTGTCTTTATTTGTGTTTTTATTCTGCTTCGCGCTTCACTGCCGCGTCCCCGATATGATCAATTGATGACATACGGCTGGAAGTTTCTACTTCCGCTTGCTTTGCTGAATTTACTTGTTACCGGCGCTATTGTTTTAGCTTCTTAAAGAAGCTTTTGTTTTGATGAAAAATTTGAGAGGATTTAATGTTTAGCTCACTGAAATCTATGTTGATAGCTTTTCTGCACATGTTCAGAAAAAGAGAAACAATTCAATATCCGGATGAAAAACCAAAACTGCCTGCAAGGTGGCGGGGAAGAATTATTTTATCACGCGACCCGGATGGAATGGAAAGATGCGTAGCTTGTTATTTATGCGCGGTCGCTTGTCCTGTTGATTGCATTTCTCTTCAGGCAACAGAAGATGAAACCGGCCGCCGTTATCCCGATTTTTTCAGAATAAATTTTTCCCGCTGTATTTTCTGCGGATTCTGCGAAGAAGCATGTCCAACTTATGCTATCCAGCTTACTCCCGATTTTGAAATGAGCGAGTACAGCAGACAAAATTTAGTTTACGAAAAAGAAGACCTTTTAATTGCGGGACAAGGGAAATATCACGGTTATAATTTTTACAGAGTAGCCGGAGTGGCGGTAAGCGGAAAGCAAAAAGGAGAAGGTGAAAATCAAAAGAAACCGGTTAACATTAAAAGTTTAATACCATAAGTTAAAGTTTATATGAACATAATATTTTACATATCGGCAGTAATAGCAGTAGTTTCAACAATATTAGTAATTACAAGAACAAATGCTGTCCACGCGTTGCTTTATCTTGTTGTATCGCTCCTTTCAATTGCTGTTGTATTTTACACTCTCGGCGCTCCGTTTATTGCCGCGCTTGAAGTAATTATTTATGCCGGGGCAATTATGGTGCTTTTTATTTTTGTAATTATGATGCTGAATCTTGGCGGAAAACAAGCCGAGCAGGAGAGCCAATGGCTTGGAAAAACAGCTTGGATCGGGCCAGCCGTATTATCATTAATCCTTTTTGTTGAGTTTGTAATTTTATTAATTAACGCACATGAATTTTCACATACAACTTTTGCGGTAAATCCAAAGCAAATCGGGATTTCTTTATTCGGTACTTACCTGCTTGGGGTTGAGCTTGCGGCAATGCTTTTAATGGCCGGAATTATCGGTGCTTTTCATATTGGAAATAGGGAAAGGAAACCGGCTCATCGCTTTTTAAATGGAGAAAATAAATGAATGTTCCTGTTCAATTAGGACTTTTATTAGCCGGAGTTTTATTCTTCCTTGGATTTGCCGGACTGCTGATTCGGCGCAATATTATTTTCATGCTAATGTCAATCGAAATTATGTTAAACGCCGCCGGATTGGCTTTTGTTGTAGCGGCTTCTAAATGGGCGCAGCCGGAGGGGCAAGTGATGTTCATTTTTATTCTTGCTATGGCTGCCGCAGAAGTATCAGTTGGCCTTGCTTTAATACTGCAAATATTTCACAAGTTTAAAACACTTGACTCGGATGAATTAGATAAAATGAAAGGTTAAAATGTATTCTCTATTATGGTTTGTTCCGGCTATTCCATTTTTAGGTTTCCTGTTTCTTTCTATTTTGGGAAAGAAACTTCCTAAAAATATTGCCGCTTTGGTGGGAGTAGGTTCTGTGGGCATATCCGCAATAATTACTTTATTAATCGGGATTAATTTTTTATCGTCTCCGCCTTCCGGAAATTCTTTTAATCAAGTTTTATGGACTTGGATGAATGTTGCAGGTTTTAATCCAAGTATCGCTTTTCATCTCGATGCGCTTTCTGTAGTATTTATTTTTGTAATCACTTTTGTGGGATTTTTAATTCATCTTTATTCCGCTGAATTTATGCGTGATGATGACGGTTATTCCCGATTCTTCGCTTATATGAATTTATTTGTCGGCTCAATGTTAACCTTGGTATTAGCCGATAATCTCCTCCTCCTGTATTTGGGCTGGGAGGGAGTTGGATTGTGCAGTTATTTATTAATCGGCTTTTGGTATAAAGATCCCGCAAACGGTTACGCCGCCAGAAAAGCTTTTATAGTAACACGTGTCGGCGATACTGCTATGGCGTTGGGATTATTTTTACTTGTAAAGAATTTTAATACTTTAAATATTCAAGCTGTACTTCACGACGCCCCGCAACTATGGCAAATAGGAAGCGGAACGGCAGAAGCTGCCGCATTTTTATTATTAGGGGGCGCTCTCGGAAAATCGGCGCAGCTCCCACTTCAAACTTGGCTTCCCGATGCGATGGCCGGCCCTTCTCCTGTTAGCGCGTTAATTCATGCCGCTACAATGGTTACTGCTGGAGTTTATTTAATCGCGCGTACAAATATTCTTTTCATCCTCGCGCCTTCCGCTCAAACTACTGTTGCTGTGATAGGAGCACTTACTCTTCTTGTTGCCGGATTCAGCGCTTTAACCCAATACGATATTAAAAGAGTTTTAGCTTATTCAACTATAAGTCAAATTGGTTATATGTTCTTGGCGCTTGGCGTCGGGGCCTGGTCTGCAGCGATTTTTCATTTTATGATTCACGCCTTTTTCAAAGCTTTATTATTCTTAGCCGCGGGCGCTGTTATTATGGCAATGCACCATGAACATAATATGTTCAAAATGGGAGGGTTGAGAAAACTTCTTCCGGTAACTTATTGGACTTTCCTTGCCGGCTCGGCTTCTCTTGCTGCACTTCCTTTAATTACAGCGGGGTTTTACAGCAAAGATATGATTTTGTGGTACGCCTGGTCGGGCGAAAACGGGAGTCCCTGGTTATGGGCAGCGGGTTTACTTGGTGCTTTTATTACCGCGATTTATACTTTCAGAATGGTTTTTATTACTTTTTTCGGAGAAGCCAAAATTAAGGTTGAACATAAGCCGGGCAGCTTAATAAAAATTCCTTTAATTATTTTGGGAATACTTTCTATAATCGGAGGATTTGTAGAGATACCGGAAACTCTCGGAAACCTTCCGTTATTTTCTAATTTTGTTAGTTCAGCTTTGCCCGAATCAATTAGTGCTGCGGGTGAAGGGACGGAAATTTTATTCCAAATTATTGCGGCAGTAACTGCTCTGCTTGGAGTTTATATCTCATTCCTTTTGTATAAAAAGAAAGTTTATAAAGAAAAAAATCTTGAGAAATCGGTACTGCTAAATTATTGGTTTAAAGGCTGGGGATTTGATTGGGTTTACGATAAACTTTTTGTAGTGCCGGTAGTTTGGCTGGCTGAAATTGACAGAAGAGATTTTATTGACTATTTCTATACGGGAATTGCGTGGGCCGCGGGAGTTTTCAATCAAGTTTTAAGCACAACTCAAAACGGTAAAATCCGCTGGTACGCGATGGGAATTGGAATCGGTGCAATTATAACTTTATCATTGGTGATTTTCTTATGATGCTTTTCTGGATTATAGCGATTTTAATGGCGGGCGGATTTCTCGCCTGGATTGCGGCAAAATGGAATCATTTAATTTGTCGTTGGATTTCTTTATTAACACTTATAATTGATTTTATAATTATCATCGCCTTCTGGATTTCTAATTCTCCTGAAATAAACATTGCATCCGCCGGTTCCAATTGGCTTTTACAGTTAAAGTGGAACTGGATTCCCGCGCTCGGTATAAGTTTTCATCTTGCTGTTGACGGATTGAGCCTTGTATTATTAGCGTTAACCATGTTTCTTGGAATTTTATCGGTTTTAATTTCCTGGAAAGAAATTGAAGAGAAGGTAGGTTTTTTTCATTTTAATTTACTTTGGATATTAGCCGGAATAAGCGGCGTATTTCTCGCGATGGATCTTTTCTTGTTCTACTTCTTTTGGGAAGTGATGCTGATTCCAATGTATTTCTTAATCGGAATTTGGGGACACGAAAACAGAATTTACGCTTCTTATAAATTTTTCATATTTACACAGGCAAGCGGATTATTAATGTTTGTCGCAATTCTTGGCCTCTATTTTATTCACGGTCAAACTACCGGAAATTATACATTCGATTATTTTTCTTTGCTTGGAACCAATCTCTCTTCATCGACCGCAAAATGGCTGATGTTCGGATTCTTAATTGCGTTTGCTGTTAAACTTCCCGCGGTTCCTATTCATAATTGGCTTCCCGACGCGCACACAGAAGCGCCGACAGCCGGCAGTGTAATTTTAGCGGGATTATTATTGAAAACCGGCGCATACGGAATTCTTCGATTTGTTCTTCCGCTTTTCCCCGAAGCCGCAAAAAGTTTCGCGCCCGCCGCAATGATTATAGGCGTAATCGGTATTTTATATGGCGCAAAATTAGCTTTCGCCCAAGTTGATCTTAAAAGATTAGTCGCTTATACAAGCGTCAGCCATATGGGGTTTGTGCTTTTAGGATTATTCGCCTTTAATCAATTAGCGCTGCAAGGAGTTGTAATGCAGATGCTGGCGCACGGAATAAGCACAGGCGCTTTGTTTATTCTTGTCGGGGCGCTGCAGGAAAGAATCCATACACGTGATATAAATGTAATGGGCGGACTTTGGCAGAAAATTCCAAGAATGGGCGCGGTGGGATTAATTTTCGCGATGGCTTCTCTCGGATTGCCGGGACTCGGAAACTTTGTAGCGGAATTTCTTATTCTTTCCGGTTCATATCAAGCAAGCGTATGGATAACCATTTTTGCTACGATTGGTTTGGTGGCGGCAACTATTTATTCGCTTAGAATTATGCAGAAAGTATTTTACGGAGAAGAAAAAAAATCGTGGACTTTGCCCGATATGAATTTCAAAGAAATGATTATTTCCGGTTCAATGATTATTGCGATTGTATGGCTTGGAATTTATCCGCAGACAGTAATTAAAACGGTTGATAATGTCCTATCCGGAATTTTAAAATCATCTTCAAATCAAGTCTCTCAAGAAAAACAGTATCAAAAAGAAAATATAAAATTTGTTGAAAGAAAAAGTGTAAATGGAGATTTAAATTGACTTCGGCTGAAATTACAAAATTAATTCCGTTTATTATTATTGCCGGAACATCTGTTCTAGTTATGCTTGTTACGGCTGTAAAAAGGATTCATGCGGCTGCATTTATTCTTGCGCTTCTTGGATTTGCCGCTGGTTTAATTTCTCTTTTTTATGTTCCCTCGAGTTCTGAGTTAATCTCATCCTTAGTCGTAATTGATGGATTTTCTAAATTTTTTATGGGATTATTTTTTGCGGCGGGATTTTTAATCGCGCTGCTTTCATATAATTATTTAGAAACGCATCCGGCAAAAAAAGAAGAATTTTATGTGCTCCTATTAATTGCTGTTTTAGGTTCTTCCGTTCTTTGCGCGGCCAATAATTTTATTTCATTTTTTCTCGGACTTGAAGTTTTGAGCGTTCCGCTTTACGTCTTAATTGCTTATCAAAAAGAAAATTTAAAATCTTTGGAAGCGGGAGTTAAATATTTAATTCTTGCCGCCGCTTCATCAGCATTTTTATTATTCGGCATGGCGTTGATTTATGCCGAAACCGGAACGATGCTTTTCAGCGAATTATTTACAAAATTTTCTCCAGGTTCAATTTTTATGATTACAGGAGTTGCCTTGATGACTGTAGGAGTTGGATTTAAACTTGCTGTTGTTCCGTTTCATATGTGGACTCCCGATGTTTACGAAGGCGCTTCTTCTCCTGTTACAGCTTTTATCGCAACCGTTTCAAAAGGCGGAATGTTTGCTCTTTTGTTACGATTTTTCATCGAAGTAAATTTATATCAGTACCATATTCTGTTTATAATTTTCAGTGTTATCGCGGTTGCATCTATGTTTGCGGGAAATATTCTCGCGCTGCTTCAGCACAATGTAAAACGAATTTTGGCATACTCTTCAATCGCTCATCTTGGTTATTTATTGGTCGCATTTCTCGCCGGAGGAAAACTGGCTGTGCAGGCTTCTTCATTTTACCTCGTTGCTTATTTTATAACCACAATAGGCGCTTTCGGAATTATTTCATTTTTATCCACAAAAGAAAGAGAGCCTGACGAAGTTGACGACTATAAAGGTTTATACTGGGAAAAACCTATAACGGCGACAATCTTTACTGCTGTGCTTTTATCTCTTGCGGGCATTCCTTTAACAGCAGGTTTTATTGGAAAATTTTACGCGGTTTCTGCCGGCATAGGAGCTTCACTTTGGTTTTTATCAATCATCCTTGTTATTAACAGCGCCATAGGTCTTTATTATTATTTGAAAATTGTTGCGGCAATGTTCAGCAAGAAATCTTCCGAAACTAAAGAAAGGCTTAGCCCGGCTTTTTCAATTAGCGGGGGAGTTGCTTTGGCTGTTGTCGCAATTCTTCTTATTTGGCTTGGAGTTTATCCCACGGGAATGATAAATCTCATTCATTATATGACTATGGGTATTGTATAAGCTGTAAATCACTTAATGTGAATTATTACCGATTTAACTTTATAAAATGTTATGAAAAATTTATCACTTTTACTTTGGTTAATTATTATTGGCGTGGTAACAATTTTACCTCAAAATAAAGATGGGAATAAAACGATGGATATTAAAATTCAAAGCAATGCTTTTAAAGAAGGAGGAATGATTCCTTCTAAATTTACCTGCGACGGGGCGAATGTTTCTCCCGAAATAAAATGGTCGTCTAAAAAGGAAGGGATTAAAACTTTTGTTCTAATTCTTCATGATCCTGACGCTCCAAACGGCGATTATGTTCATTGGGTTGCTTATAATATTCCGGCAAATGTGCATGAGTTTATGGAAGAAATTACTACTACTAAAAATATACCCGATGAAGTTTTGCTTGGAACAAACAGCTTCGGAAGAGTCGGCTACAATGGGCCTTGCCCTCCCTCCGGTACTCATAATTATATCTTTGATATTTATGGAATTGATATAGCATTACATAATGAAGCCGGTTTGGAAAGAGATAAGATTATGCAAAAGATAAAAGGGCATGTAATAGCCGAGGGAAAATTAACCGGGAAATATAAGCGTAACAAATAGAATATTCCACGGCGGAATAGATTAGCTTCCATCTTTTAATTCATAAGTGATCTTTTGTTTCTTGTGATCACTTCGATACCTATTCTTTTTTTTACCAAGTATATTTTTCTATTAACTATTCATTTTCCGAGTTGAAATGATTCTTCAAAAATATGCTGTAATTGGTTTAGTATTATTAGCCCTTGGAGGTTTTACACTTCTTGCCGCCGCATTTTTTCATCCAAAATTTGAAAAGCTCCAGAATGTAAATGTCTGGAAACCCTACCGGTTTGGCTTTATTACTTATTCATTAATTTTTCTTTCGTTTGATATGGAAATGATATTTATGTATCCATGGGCTGTTGTGTTTGTTTTAATCGGAGTTAAAGCTTTTTTCGATATGTTTGTTTTTATAGGAATACTTTCAGCCGGTATTGCTTACGCTTGGGGAATGGGAGCGTTAAGATGGGAATAGTATATGGCGCATTAACTACAATCGGAATTTTATCCGCCGGGACTTTAATAACAATGTTTTTTGAAAAAAGTTTATTGAAAATTTCTTCTGAAAAAGGCCCGGCAGCAAAGGTTAAAGCAAATTTAGAATTACAAATAAATCATACGGATCAGTGGCTTTATAAATCCTCCCCGTTTATCGGTGCAATGGGAGTTTTACTAGGCGCAGTTGTTATTCCTTTTGATAAAAATTTTATCGGCGCCGATCTCGGAATCGCTTTATTCTATTTTATCGTTGTCGTCGATTTTGTTGTACTTGGTATTGCAATTGGCGGCTGGGGAATGAATACTATAAATGGAATTGAAGCAAGTTATAGAATTGTCGCCCAACTTATTTCTTACGTAGTGCCGCTCGGACTTGCTATTATTGGCCCGATCATGATGTCGCGTTCACTTTCTACTGTTAGAATTATAGAAGAACAAAGCGCGCTGTGGTACATTGTTTCTCAGCCGCTTGGTTTCGCGCTATATATAGTTACCGCAGCAATGCAGGTTTATAGGCAGCCTTTTCTGGAACCTTTTTCAAGCGTTATTCAAAATGGAATTCTTTCCGGTTTCGGAGGATTGAAAGTTTTATTCTGGCGCTATGCTCTTTCGGGAATTTTGTTCATCGTCTCGGCAATGGGCGCTGTTTTATTTCTCGGTGGTTATAAAGGACCGTTTTTGCCGGGATTCATTTGGATGTCTTTAAAAACATTCTTTATAATGTGGCTGATTATTTTTATCGGACAAAAATTTAAACCTATTCCGGTTGCTAAAATGCTGGAATTTTCTTGGAAGATTTTAATTCCTGTTGGACTGTTAAATGTTTTGATCGTCGGTGGTTTAATTTTATTGGGAGTTAAAGGATCATGATTTTATCCGAAACAGCTCAAATATTTGCCTTTGCAGTTTTTGCTTTTATTTCCGTTGCCGGCGCCGTTGGAATGACGACAACTATGAGCATGTTCAGAAGCGGAATTTTTTTAATGGCTTCTTTTATTGGTGTTGCCGGATTATTTATACTTCTTCTCGCAGATCTCTTGGGACTTCTTCAAATTATGATGTACATCGGCGGAATGCTTGTGATGATTCTTTTCATGGTTTTGTTTTCAAACGATCCGGGCGGAGCAATGATGGCAAATATGAAAATGCCTTTCATAGAAAAATTTTTTAGTCTTGGATTAACGCCGAAACATAAAAACAAAACAATGCGGCATGGTGGAATGGATATGAGCGGAATGTCTATGATGACGCCGATAAAACCTTATGCTGCTGTAATTGGAATTTTAACAGGCGCACTTTTCGTTTCGCTTATTTTGCTTTTTCCTGAATTTAAGGAAGTTGAAAAAATCCCCGACCAGAATTCTGCGTGGAGAATCGGACTTTTATTAATGGGAAAATATATGATGGCTTTTGAAGGAGCCGGAATGTTGATTTTATTAGGAATTTTCGGCGCGGTATTTCTTGCGCGGCCTGATAAATTTCCAGATTTAGTTGGAAGAGATAGGCCTACAGCAATTGCTGAAAATCCTGAAATGATTGATGATGATATCGTAAAACCTTTACATCCGTTTAATGTTGAAGAATTCGAGAAACAAGAATGATTATTTCTTTAAAAGCATATTTAATAATTGGCGCAGTACTTTTTTCAACAGGAGTTTACGCCGTGCTTGCGCAGCGTTCAGCGGTTATGGTGTTAATGGGAGTTGAACTTTTGCTCAATGCCATCGGATTAAATTTAATCGCTTTTTGGCGATATATAAATCCGGAAAATTATTCGGCACAAATTTTTACAATTTTAATTGTAACTATCGGCGCGGTTGAAATGGCGGTGGGATTAGCAATTATGATGCTTCTTTACCGAAACAGAAAAACAGTTCAGGTCGATAAATATAAGGAACTGAAGGGATGAAAATTTTATTAATCCTAATCCCGGTTTTGCCTTTATTTGCAGCGGTCTTACTTTCTTTTTTGCCAAAAGAAAAAGGCAAAACAGCCGGATTTATTTCTGTTTCCGCGGCGGCGCTTTCCTTAATTATGTTGATAATCCTTTCTTCACAATCTTTAGATATTTTTTTTACGTGGCTTAAAATCTCATCTTATAAAATAACTCTTGGTTTACAACTCGACGGACTATCAAACTTTATTGCGATTATTGTTGCCGCAGTTTCAACTTTGGTAACAATTTATTCAACGGGTTATATTCAAAAAGAAAAAGTTAGATTTTTTACTTACTTCTCTTTCTTCACTGGTGCGATGCTGCTGCTGGTTTTATCAAATTCTTTCCTTCTGTTGTTTGCCGCCTGGGAAGGCGTTGGAATAGCTTCTTTTTTATTAATTGGATTTCATTATGAAGAAAAGAAAGCATTGAAAGCCGCGCGAAAAGCTTTCCTTGTTACTCGTTTCGCGGATTTGGGATTGATGCTTGCGTGGCTTTTAATTTTAAATTGGCAGCAGACAACAGACATAAAAACTTTTCTCACTTCGGTTTCCGCGGGGAATATTCCCTCATTTGGATTATCATTAATCTCGGTTCTCTTTTTAATCGGCGCGTTCGGGAAAAGCGCGCAAATTCCTTTTACTTCTTGGCTTCCCGACGCGATGGAAGGGCCGACGCCGGTGTCAGCTCTAATTCATTCGGCTACAATGGTTGCGGCCGGAGTTTATTTAATTTTAAGATTATTTCCTCTTTATCAGATAGAACAAAATTCATTTATTATACTTTTATGGATTGGCGGATTAACGGCATTTATTGCTGCCTTAGTCGCTTCTTCACAAAATGATTTGAAAAGAATTTTGGCGTGGTCAACAATTTCACAATTAGGCGAAATGATGTTGGCGCTAGGATTAGGCGCAGCCTTCGCGGCTTCATTTCATTTATCTGTGCATGCCGTTTTTAAATCTTCACTTTTTCTAATCGCCGGAATAATTAGTCATGCCGCAGAAAAAAGAGATATAACAAAAATAAGAGGATTTTTAAAAAGATTCCTTATTCCTCGTTCGCGTTTATTGCCGCGGGTTTGGCTTTAGCGGGAATTCCTCCTTTCGGTGGTTTTTGGAGCGAAGAAGAAATTTTATCAGCCGCGATTAAAAATAATTTTTTTCTTGCCGCTTTAATGATTGTACTGATTTTTCTTGCCGCGGTTTATATAAGCCGCGCCGGGGCAGCTCTTTTAATAGATGGTTCAGATGAAGGTAAAATCGAAACCAAAAAAAGCATGCTTTATCCGACTTTAATTTTAGCATCGGCAGCAATTGTGATTGGAATTATTATAAAAATATCTTTAGAAAAAATATTAACGTTTTCTTCTGCGGGAGAAATTTCATGGGCGTGGCGTTCAGCGGAAATTTGCGCCGGTGTTGCCGGAGTTTTGTTTGGTTATTCCCGAGTGAAGAATAGAGGCGTAGTGCCGGCTTTTACTAAAGTTTTTTCATATCCGTCTGTTGCTATAGATAAAATTGTAGAACTTCCGGCTCAAACTGTTTTGTCACTTTCTAAAGTTATAGTTAAAATAGAAAATGTTTTTGATTCTGCGGCTGATTCTTTAAGCAAAGCTGCTTTCGCATTATCCGGAGTTACAAAAAAATCAGAAGTTATTTTTGATAAATGCGCGGGGGAAATTTCTAATTTAACTTTATCTTCCGCTAAAATATCCGCCGAAGCTGATGATAAGGGAATATCGAAAGGTTTAGATTCTTTCGCAAAAATTATTGGTGCTTTGGGAGGGAAACTAAAGAATCTAGCAGTCTGGAAAAATTTATCTCTACACAATGATCCTTTTTCTTTGGGTATTATTTACCGGAATATTATCCGGGTTTATAAAAATCTTTTAACAACAAAAAAAATTAATTTATGCTGAATTTTACTATTTATATTCCATTTTTTCTGGCGCTATTTATTCTGCTGATTCCGAAATCAAAATGGCAAATTATTAGATCTATTGGACTGTTGGGCGCGGTATTGGCCTTTGCAGGATCAATATTTTTATTAATCGGTTTTGATGTAGATAATTCGTCTTTACAATTTCGTACAACTTTAAATTGGATTCCCGGAATAAACGCGAAATATGATATAGGCATCGATGGACTTTCACTTCCTATTATTCTTCTAACAACTTTCTTAATGCTGATGGTAATGATTTACGTCTTTCGTCAAAAAGACAGGGCAAAGGAACATTCGTTTTTATTTTTATTAATGGAAACCGGTTTACTGGGATTATTCTCTTCACAAGATTTACTTCTCTTCTATTTATTTTTCGAAATCGGTTTAGTCCCGATGTATTTTATAATTGGCTTGTGGGGACACGATAACAGGCGATACGCCGCGATGAAATTTTTTCTTTATACACGCGCCGGAAGTCTCGCAATGCTTCTTTCATTTCTTGCTTTATATCTTTCGGTCGATCCGCATAGCTTTTCTTTGCCTGAAATAATTAAGGCTCAGCCTTTCGCCGGTTCTATTCAAGCGGGGGGATTTATTATGCTGGGAATGTTAATCGGGTTCGGAGTAAAACTTCCCACATTCCCTTTACATAACTGGCTTCCCGACGCTCATGTTGAAGCTCCAACAGAAGGAAGTGTTATGCTTGCCGGAGTTCAATTAAAAATGGGCGCTTACGGTTTACTTCGGGTGATGCTTCCAGTACTTCCCGATGTTATAAAAGAATATGGATTAATTTTAATTCTTTTGGCAGTTATAAGCATGATTTATGCGGCTCTCGCGGCTCTTGCTCAAAATGATTTGAAAAGATTAATCGCTTATACTTCTATAAATCATATGGCGTATGTTATGCTTGCCGTTGCTGTATTTGCAATGACTGATATTACTGCTACACGGGCTTTGGCCTTTAACGGCGCGGTTTATCAGATTATTAGTCATGGAATTTTAACCGGCGGAATGTTTTTTATGGTTGGAATCCTCGAGCACTATTCAGGAGAAAGAAGTATGAATAAGTTCGGCGGACTTTTACAAAAAGTTCCGGTTTATTCTACTATATTAATTCTGCTGGCTTTCGGATCTTTCGGGCTTCCGGGTTTTTCCGGATTCATTGCCGAGTTCCAAGTTATAGCCGCAACTGTTGGAATAAAATTTTGGGCAGCCATTCTTGTAGTAATAGGAATTATAATTACTACCGGTTTATATTTGAGAATTATTATTAATATTGTTTGGGGAAAAGAACCGGAAAATATGCCTCCAATGCATGAGCCCGGAAGCAGAGATTTATTTGTTGTGGCGGCATTAACGGCGGTTTCCATTTTCTTAGGAATTTTTCCCGGATTGCTTTCCACAATAATCGGAAGTGCCGCAAATTTATTAGCAAACATTGGAATTTAACATGCAGCTTTGGGCTATTATCCCGGAATTAATTATCGCCGGTTTATGTATGATTCTCATTCCTGTTGCTGGCTTTGCTAAAAAGAAGTTTTTAAATATCCCGTTTTATGCTTCATTAATAGGACTCTGTTTTACAATCTTTTTCTCTTTTAGAATGTTATCTTGGCCGCCGTTTACGATCTTTTCCGGTACTTACGCGATAGACGGTCTTTCTACTGTTTTTAAAATTCTTATTGAAGTTAGCGCGGTTTTATCTTTATTGATATTTTATAATTATTTTGCCGGAAGCAAACATTCACCGCATTTTCCGGTTGCCTTACTTTTTTCAGTCCTCGGTTCTATTTGTCTCGCTTCCAGTCAAGATTTAGGATTAATAGTTTTATTCCTTCAGATGTTAAGCATTTCTTCATATTTGCTTGTCGGAATGGTTCGAAGTAATAAAAAATCCAACGAAGCAACTTTAAAATACTTTATCTTTGCCGCCGTTGCTCTTGCAATTATGGCTTATGGATTAACCTTTATTTACGGCCTTACCGGAAGCTTGGACCTTTTAATTATAGAAAATTTTTTAGGGCAGAAAGAAGGCGTTTGGATTGCCGTTTCATTGGGATTAATAATAATCGGTTACGGATTTGAAATAACGATGGTTCCTTTTCATTTTTGGGCTCCCGATGTTTATGAAGGAACCAATCCTCCCGCTGCGGCTTTTTTATCAGTTGTTCCTAAGGTCGCGGGATTTGCCGGTTTAATGAGATTTTTATTAATCGCGCTTCAAAACAACATTGCACACTGGCATATTTTAATTGCGGTAATTGCGGCGATTACAATGACGTGGGGAAACCTTGCGGCGCTGAGGCAAAAAAGATTAAAAAGATTGCTGGCTTATTCCAGTATCGCACAAGTCGGCTATGTTTTAATTGCCGTAGCGGTTTCGGAAAATTCCGTCGGTGCGTTAGCTTCAATCGGTTATTATTTGGCGGCATATATTTTTATGAATCTGGGAGCTTTTTCCGTAATAGTTCAAATAGAAAAAAACTTCGGCACAGATCACCGGCTTGTCTATAAAGGCTTGGCAAAAATTTCACCTTTTGCGGCAATTACATTAACTTTATCATTTCTTTCATTGGCCGGTATTCCACCTTTAGCCGGTTTTGCCGGAAAAGTTTTTCTAATTAAATCCGCAATTAATGGGGGAATGATTTGGTTAGCCATTTTTGCGGCCGCTAATATGGCTTTGGCGCTTTATTATTATGTAAAAGTTATCGCGGAAATTTATTTTGATAATCCACTACATGATTTTCCTAATGAGGAGGGAGTATGGTCCCGCCTTTCATATTTATTCAATTTAGCGGGAATTATTTTTCTAGGTGTTGCTCCTTCATTCGTTTTAAAGCTTAACGAATTTTTAGTAAAATATTTAAAATAATTTATTTTAACGACGGCGGGGCTTCGCTAAGATTATAATCAGTCTTGGCGTGTTCTGTTTTTATTGCTGGGGTGTCGGTTATATAATGCACAAGCTGATCGATAACAAATTCTCTTTCATCTATTAATCCTTTTACAACATCTCCTATAGAAACAACACCTATTAAATTTTTATTTTCCACAACAGGAAGATGTCTTACTTTTTTAGCCACCATTAATGCCATACATTCTTCCGGATTTCTTTCCGGATGAACATATATTACGTGCGGCGACATAATTTCCTTAACCGAAGAATCTTTTGAAGATTTTCCCTCAAGAGCAACCTTACGTGCATAATCTCTTTCTGAAATTACACCAACTAATTTTCCTTCTTCCAAAACAAGCAATGCCCCCACTTCTTTATCGGCCATTAATTTAATCGCGTCATAAATGGATGATTCAGGTGAAACAGAAAAAATCTCATTCCCTTTTCGGTTTAATATTTCTCTAACTGTTTTCATTATTACGGCCTTTCTTAATTAATAATTGAAAATGTTAATTAAGTATATCGGGGGCTTAAATTTAGGGTAAGTTAAAAATATTTCATTAAGAATACTAAATAATTTTTATAATCAATTAACTTTAAGCACAATTTTTCCTTTAACACCATGACCTTTTTCAAGTTTATCATGAGCTTCAGCTACTTTAGTCAGAGGTAAAATGGAATCTACAACCGCTTTTAATTGATTTCTATCCACAAGCTCCTTTAACGCATTCATTTTTTGATTTGATCTTTCCAAAAAATAAAAGAAAACGGTTATATTTTTATGATATGCTGCTTGCAAATTCCCGGTAGTGTTCACAATACTTACTATTCTTCCATAGGGCCGGGTTATTTCTAAACTTTTTGAAATTGTTTCACCGCCGACTGTATCATAAACAAGATCAACACCCTTTCCGTCTGTCTCCTTATTTATAACATCTACAAAATCTTCCTCATGATAATCAATCGCGACATCTGCACCCAATGATTTCACGAGATCAAAGTTATATTTACCGCAAGTAGTAAAAACTTTTGCTCCGGCAGCCTTTGCTATTTGAATTGCTAATGACCCGACTCCGCCGGAACCTGCATGAATTAGTATTGTTTCCCCTAATAAAAGTTGAGCTGTATTTATTAACGAATCCCAAGCTGTGCAGCCAGCAAGCGGAAGAGCAGCGGCTTCTTCAAAACTTATATTTTTTGGTTTAAAATCTATAATTGATTCGTCAACCACATGGTATTCAGCATAACTTCCGTGGCCGCCGAAAACTTCCGGCGAATAAAAAACTTCACAACCGGGTTCAAAATCTGTAACAGCAGATCCAACTCTTTCTACAACACCGGCAACATCCGCGCCTATAACAGCGGGTGGCTCTATTCCTGCCCAGCTGCCGTTTTTTCTTATTTTGTAATCTACGGGATTTACCGATGTTGCATGAACTTTTACTAATAATTCATGGTCTCCCGGTTCGGGTTTTTCCACATCACGTTCTTCAAAAACATTTGAATCACCGAAATTAGTAATTATCATAGCCTTCATATATTCACCTTACCTTATTTTATCTTTATCAATTTTATTAACAAAATATCAAACTGCTTTCTCACGTTCAATTAAATTACGGAAGTTGGTTTGC
Source organism: uncultured Bacteroidota bacterium (assembly GCA_963798775.1). GTDB lineage: Bacteria > Bacteroidota > Ignavibacteria > Ignavibacteriales > Ignavibacteriaceae > CAWCUK01. Next base: position 1,306,104 of record CAWCUK010000001.1, on the reverse strand, counting down.
GGTATCACATCAGAAACCTAAAGTATCATCAATAAGAATTAATGTAATGCGCCCTGGTTTTTCTTTTTCATAAATAACTATTTTCCCTATATAACTTCCTTCCGCTCCGATATCTTTCATCCTTTTATCTTCTAAGGGAAGCGCGGTTTCTCGAATTCTTTTAATTCCTTCATTTAGAGTTGGTACAAGTTTATTTAATCCTACAACCCATATAATATGTTTCGGACCAAAAATATAAAATGCCTGTCTGCTTCCTGTTGCATCGGTTCCTATTACTTCTCCTGTACGGCAGACTGCTTGAACACTGCCTAAATAAAAATCAGCTTCAATGGAAAGCCGGGCACGTAAAGCATATCGTTTATCTTTATCGGACTCCGCTTTCCATTGTTGATTTAAATATTTGTAATTCGATTTACCGTCTAAAAGTTTTTCTTCAAATCCAATTTGCTTCAGAGTAGTTGAACTTCCGTTTGCCACAGCAGAACCTTTAGGAATTATTTCAAATATTTTTTTTAATGCTTCTTCTTTCGTATGACAATAAAATGGTTTTATCCCTCTTTCTTCTAAAGATGAAAAGGTCTTTTTTACAGTCTCTTTAAGTTTTTCATCTAAATTTTCTAAATTCATAGTTCACCCTTTAATTATTATTATTTATTTGGATTTTTAACCTCGATAGTAAAGTTTTCATTTTCCCATAAGTCACTTTCAAGCCAATAAAAAGTAAATGTAATTTTTCTTCCTGCTGAAAATTTACCTAAATCGGTGAAGAAAATTCCAATACCTAAATCTTTTGTCTCCGATTTAATTTTAGTTTTCCAATGATCCTTTGTCCAGTAAATTAAACACGGAGCTAAAGTTTCTATGCGTAAATTTTTTTGGGAAGAAATTTTTGAAATTTTATTATTAAAGCGCCATGATTCATATTTCGCTTCGGATTTATTTTTCAAATATCGTTCTACTGTCTGCGGGGGAGTATCGAATACTTTTTTGTCATTTAAAGATCTTCTAAGTTTAACATATTCGGCATGAGCCCAAACTAAAGGCATAGCCGAACCGGAAGGCTCTCCCTTAAATAATTCTTTTTCGGGAATATCATTTTCATCCCATATTTGCTCGGGAATCATTCCGCCGTTATTTGAAAATGCTTCCATTGTTTTTAATAATTTCTCGGCTTCACTAATATTTCCGGCGGCTATTTCATAATGGGCTCTTTCACCGGTTAATAAAGGCCACGGGCGGCCGACTCCGTTTCCGTCAAAAGGAGCGCCATCTTCATATTCGCCGTATCCATCACCGTTATAACGGCACCATGCCGGACCTTTAGGTGTCTCTTTTTTTAATTTCGCATCAATTACTTTTAACGTATTTAATATTTGGGGATCATCCGCGTTCCGCAACCCCAGCCGTACTAACGCAAGCACATCAGGACTAATCAAATGAATGGCTTTTTGTAAATCTTTACCCGGTGGTCGATTTTTAATCGGAATAAATTCTTTTTGCGGCGAGGCCGCTTTTGAAATTTGCGAAGGTGAAATTCTGATATAATATCCATCAACACCAACTTCGGCTGCCCAATCGGTATCTTTTACATAAATCCATCGTTCAATATTTTCATTCCAAGTATCGGCTGTTTCCTGAAAATATTTTTGCAATTCATGTTCATTATTTCTTCCGGCTATTTCTGCGGCCGTTAATAAAGCCGCTATTTCCACCGCAAGCGTAAAAGGGGAGTATCCGGAATCTTCTTCCCATCTATCAAGCGGAGTAATTGGGCCATTTTTAAGAAGATAAACCGCGGCCTTTTTTACCATCGGCCATAACCGCTTTATATCTTCATTATTAATCGCATTACATCTTCTTGCTAAATCAATTAATAAGATGGGGAAAGCAGTTTCATCCATTTGAATTCCAGACCAATAGGGTTCGCCGTCCAGCCACATATTTTGCGCCCAATGTCCGTCGGCTTCTTGAGTTACTTTTAAATAATTTATAATACGACGGGCATCCTCAAGAGCATTCGCGGCAAGTAATCCGCTTGCCGATTCAACTAAATCTCTAGGCCATACAAGATGATAACCTCCTAAATCATTATCTCCTTTTGAAAATCCCCAAGGTATTGAGAGGCTTGCAATAATTCCTCCGGGTATGCTTTTAGATTCATGTACGCGAAGAACAGCAGTACTAATTTTAAAGATTTTATTTGATGAATTTTCTGATTTGTTAATATTACTTATTTGCTGTTGCCATTTTTCCCATTCATTTATATAAGCTTTCTTCAAATAATTAAAATCATCATATATGCTGGAAAGCGCGCATTGGCCGGCTTCAAAAGAATTTCTGCCGAATCCTATGGCAATTATAAATTCATTATTCTTTTGGATATCAACTTCACCGGTAAGTGCAACATTTCCATTCTCGGCATTTTGATAACAGATACTTAATTCTTTATTTTTATTTAAATCCTGCCATCCATCGGAACTTCCTACAAAACCGACTGAGCTATTTTTCCAAAAAATATTACACGCAAAAGCCAAAGCCACACCGTCTCTATAAGCAAATATCATGGGGAATCCCTTATAATCTCCTACCCAAGCTGTGTTTCCCGCGCCGTGATTCCCTAAATGAGGTGCTAAAAGTGCATAAAGATGGAATTCATTTTTTCGTTTTAATGATGTAAAATTAGTTTTTTGTAAAACTGAATTTCTAAAAGGATCTGTTATTATTTCTTTTTCTATTCTATAATTATTTTCGATACAAGTATTAATAATTTTATACGCGGGAATTCCGTATTCAAAAAATTCTAATTTGTGTAAAGAATGTCTTTTTTCTTCAGAGAAAAAATTATTACCGTCGGTAACTATCATTCCAAAATCTCTGGTACACGCCAAATCAATTCTGGGGAAATATATTTCATTCATTATTCCGTGAGAAATTGTAAACCATACGGAACTTAAATTACTTAATGCAGTCCCCACGCCGCTTTTAGAACTTGAAGTCCATCTTGCCGAAATGCCCGGCCCTCCCGGAGCGTATTTTTCTATCTTCATATTTCATCCGGATTTTTTATGGAAATTGGTTTTATATGTTCTTCAATTTTCTCTATTTGATCGGAATAAGTTAAAATTAGAAGTTCGTCATTCTGTTTAAGCATCATACCTTTAAATGGAATAAAAAGATGATCATCTCTTACTACTGAAATAACCTCCCAATCCGCTTCATTATTCAACAAGCAATTCTCATTCAATTTTGTTCCGATACATTTGCTGCTTGCTTTTAACGAAGCAAGCATTAATTGTTTTCCTTCGGGAAGTTCCAAAGGGATTCCGGATTCCAGTAAACTCATTAAATCAATGTCTTCTATTTGGGAAGTATCAAAAGGCTTCCTTTCTGCCAGAATATCTAAAGCCGACCGTATATTATCAATTCTATAAGCGGGAGAATCACTTTTATTTTTTGTTTGAGATTCATATAAAGTTGCGTGTTTTAGTTTTGATGAAAATTGTACTTGAATAAAATAAGCTATAATAACGGATAAAGCAGAAGGAATTAGCAGATGATATCCTTCCGTCATTTCAGCAACCATAAAAATTACAGCAATAGGAACACGTGCCGAACTTCCGATTACACCGGCCATTCCCACTACTACAAAAGGAGCTTCAGGCTGATTAAAAATTTTTGCAAAGGATCCACCCAGCATTGCTCCGATAAAAAGTGCCGGCGCAAAAACTCCTCCGGAGCCACCCGAAGCAATTGTAAAAACAAAAGCAAACATTTTTCCAATGATTAGAAAAAGCATTAAACTAACCGCTAAATTGCCGTTCATCGCGTTTTGAATCCAGCCGTAACCTCCTCCTAAAACTTGCGGAAGAAAAATTGCTAAGCAACCGAGCGCTAATCCGCCGACTGCGGGGGTTAAATAGAAAGGGATGGGGATCTTCTTAAAAAGTTTTCTAGATTCGTAAAAAAGATTCGGCAGGATTAAACCTAATATTCCGCAGCCAACTCCTAATAAAGCATACCACCCGTAATCAGTAAAATGAGGAATTTGAAGTTTTGTAAGAGATTCGAAAAGCGGTTGCCAGCCGACCATTAAAGCGTTAACCACATAAGCTACAATAGCTGCAAGAAGAGTATATAACAAAGCATCTGTTTCAAATTCGGTATCTCTAAACGGTACTTCAATAGCAAAAATTGCGGCGCCTATCGGTGAACGAAATATGGCGGATAATCCGGCGGCGGTTCCCATTAAGAGAAGAATTCTTTTTGCTTTTCGAGTACGTTTGGTAAAAGTTGCATAAGCAGAACCGATTCCGGCACCCAATAACATTGTTGTTCCTTCTCTGCCTGCGGCGCCGCCTGTGCCGATAGTTATTGCCGAAGCGATCGCTTTTAAGGGCGTAACCCGAAACCGAACATTTCCGCCTTTGCGATGGAAAGCTTCTATTGCTCTGTTTGTTCCTAAACCTTCAGCTTCCGGCACAAAATGATGAATTAAAATACCGCTTAATAATCCTCCGAATGTTGTAACTAAAATTATGAGCAGCCAATTTAAATTCCCGATAGAAGTAAATAAGTTTCCCCCTTCACTTGGGAGTCCGGGAGGAGAAAAGCCCGTAAGAGTTTTTAGAAAAAAACCTTGAGAAATATTTAGAGTGAGGGTGAATAATCTGGCCGCAAAGGCACCAAGAATTCCTAAAACAAAAGCATCAAATAATAAATAGATTTTTTGGTTCATTATTTACCTCTAAGAGCGTAAAATATAATGAATTAATATTTGCTCGGAGGTGATGCAAAAATAAAACTAAAGAGTTAAGCCAAAGCCGGCAAGTTTGTCTTTTGTTGATTCAAAATCATTATGGTGAACTCCATTAATTTTTAGTGAATTTGCAACTTCAATAAACATTTTTCTATCGTCCAGATAAACAACTTCTTCAGGATTTACTTGTGAAATATCAAGGGCAATTTTATAAATATCTTCATCCGGCTTTCTAAAATGCACAAAACTGGAAGCAACAAATGCGTCAAATATTTCATAAAGTTTAAATGTTTTAATTCTATAATCGGTAAGTTCCCGCCCTTCGTTACTTACCGCGGTTACACGCAATTTATGTTTAGTTTTTAAATCATGAATATAATTTATAATTTCGGGATAAGGTTTTGACTGACTAAACATAAAATCTTTAAATTCATTTAATGTAAAATGTCGCGGTTCATAGAAAACAACTCTATCAAGATATTGTTTTAAGCTTAGTTTCCCTTGCTCATAAGTATCAAAGGTTAAGTGGTGCCTTTCATTTAATTCATCGGCATCTAATTTAAATTGTTGAACAGCTTTATTCCTCGAAGTGCGGTCCCATCCGTTTGTTAATAAAACTCCGCCGATATCCAAAAACAATGTTGTAATTTTAGCAGATGTCATAATCAATCCTCAAAATTATTTTTTAAATAGCACTCTGTTTCCGGTAACGGTTTCGGGCATAAACTTATAAACAATGAATGCACCGAAAATTGTTAACGCTCCACCGGTAATAAAAGGAAGTTCAAAGAAAATAACAGCTAGTACACCTGCCAGTAAAGGACCTGTAGCAATACCCAAACCGAATCCCATAGTAATAATGCTCATTTGTCTTCCTTCACCGCCGCTGCTGGAAAGATCGGCAGCTACAGCAAATGCCGGAGCAGCAATTGCCGCCGAAGCAACACCTTGCGCAAATCGTACTATAACAAGCTGAGTTAGTGAAGTAACTTCACCCAGAAGAATAGTAGCCGGAGCCATTAGTACAAGTCCGGCTAAAATTAAAGGTTTACGCCCGATATTATCAGAATACTTTCCCAGCGGAATTTGAAATATCAAACGGCTTATCATTAACGTACTAAAAGCAACACTGAAACCAACTGCCGTCATATTAAGGCGGGAATTAAATTCATTCTCTAAAGTTGTTACAATCGAAAATGCACTTGCCATCATAAAAGTGGCTGTAGCTGCACTGAATATGCCCGGGTTGAATAAAGATTTATCAAATATTTGAAATTTCTTTTTAGGATTTTTAACTTCATCAAATTCAACTTTTACATCTTTTACCCAAAAATGAACAAGCATTATGGCAAGAAGTATAAATCCTGAACCCGTATAAAAGGCTGAGTTAAAACCAAAATGCACTTGAAGAAATCCGCCTAGTAAAGGGCCTATCGCAAAACCTATCATTCTGAAAGTACTATAAACACCCATAGCTCCGCCGCGAGTTTCTTTTTTTGTAATTGCCGCCATCAGCGCCAAAGAGGCCGGAATAGTTACCGCAACCGCGATTCCTTGAAGAGTTCTAAGTACCAGAAGATCAATAAAATGTTGAGCAAAAATAAAGGCTAAGGTGGAACCTCCGATTAGTGCCAAACCAATTTGTATTAAAATTTTTCTTCTGCCTAGATGGTCGGTTAATGCTCCCATAACCGGCTGAAAGAGCGCAGCAACAAATCCATATAACGAAATTAAAATTCCAACTAAAACCGGAACAGGAAGATGAAAATATTCCTTTGGGAGTTTAGCAACATAAAGAGGTATTAAAATGAACAACAAGCTGTTTCCTATTGCGTCGGCCATCCGTGCCACTGAAAGGGCCATAACGGATTTGTTTACGCCGAAATAATTCTTTATTCTGTCTGTCAAAAACCGTAGCTCCTTTATTTTTCTTAATCGTAAACATAATCATAAAATCATATAATCCTTTTAAATAAAGAAATTCCCCGGATAACTTTGGTGATATAAATTATTCCGGGGAAGATTCAAACGAAATTAATATCTAAAAACAGCGGAAATGGGATTTTCATCCGGCATTTCATCAGATTGAAGAACAAAGACTTTCCCTTTATTTAGCAGTGTTTGAGCGGCCGCAAAATCTAGAAGATCCAAATTTCCATTTTCATTTGTGTTATTAATTTTTACAACATTTTTATCAGGGTCATAAGTTCCCCATTTATTAACATCTAGATTAACAAATAAGGAATCAACTTTTTGATTAAAGGAAGCTTTTACAATTTCCTTTAAATCATGTGAAGCACGCTGGCTCTGTGAATATTCATTATACTTGTTAAAAGCATCTTGTTGTTCTTTTTCAAAATACGGCTGTATAATTTCCCACGCCCTTTTATGAAGTTCAAATGGTTTAATTTCTTCCGGATTTAAATCAACAAATTTCTCATAAAGATGAGGATAAGAATTTGCTTCCTTATAAAGAGGGTTCAAATATTCAACACCAACAAGTAAAAGCGGGGCATATTCATTCTGAAGGGCATTTGTAACACCTTTATTAACCATATGAAAATATTCTAAAATTTTCTTTTTCTGTTTCGCGTCATCCATTCCCACGCCGTGACCGTGAAAAATAGCCGCTCTATCTTTTCCCGCACCGCCTTTGCCCTGACTTGTTCCGGTATGAAACTGCACTGTTCTTTCCGGATCATCAAAGCGCATAGCAACTTCAAAACTTGTAGGCGTATCCACCAACTCAATCTCACTTAAACTAAATTTAGATGCCTGGAAAAGTCTTAAATGTTTCTGATCTAAAGCAAGAATAAAAAACTTTCCGTCTCCGCTTAGCAAAGGCAGAAGCGGTTTAATATGGAATTGATGAGCGACCAGGTCGAAATCATCAAAATTTCCGGGAAGCCTATAGGTGTAAAACTCACCCGGAGCAATAAAAACGGCTAATCCATCACTTTGATGATACCAGAAATCATTGTCAGTTAAAAGATTCCACGCCGGCTGAAGAAGTGGAGTTATCTCCGTATCCCTCATTCCGTTTTCGCTTAACGTTTTTTGTACATTTCTAATATGGTTTTTAAAACGAATTGGATCCTGCTGCACTTTATCTCCGGCACGGTGCGTAGGCATATAAATAGAGACACAAACATCTCTTCTTTCTCTTACCAAAGATTTTAGTTCATCTACATTTATTTTATCCATACTTTTATTCTCCTTTCGATCAATGTTTACATGAAGTCATAACTTAGTTTGTATCGACATTTAAAATTTTAAATACCTGCCCGAGTATTAGAGGAATTAAGCTGAATACAATTACAATTCCCCAGCCTGTAAGATCCGGAGGTGAAACTTTAATTATTCTTGCCAGTGAAGGAATATAAACCGCCCCCAAAACTAAAACGATACATAATAAAAGGGCTCCCCAAATAAATTTATTTTGCGTAATTTCATTATTAAAGATTTTTTCTTCTCCACTCCTCATATTAAAAACATGCCAAAGCTGCGATAAGGCAAGTGTAAGAAATGAAATTGTTACAGCTCTTTTCTGTTCGATATCAAAAATATTACTTGCAGTTTCAAAAGCTCCTATAACCGAAAGTGAAATAATAATTCCGTATCCGCCTATAAAAAACCAATTGTTCCGAGTAAGAATTGGTTCGTTATACGAACGAGGTTTTTGCTTCATAATATTTTCATCACCTTCACCTACACCCAATGCCAGAGCGGGGAAAATATCAGTTACAAGATTTAAAAATAAAATTTGCATCGGCAGAACGGGAAGCGGTGAATTAATTAATGAAGCTCCTGCAACAGAAAGAATTTCACTTATATTACAGGAAAGAAGGTAAAGGACGAACTTTCTGATGTTCTTAAATATTATCCTTCCTTGCTCCACAGCCGCAACAATTGATGAAAAAGCATCATCTTTTAAAATCATATCAGCGGCTTCTTTGGCTACTTGTGTTCCTCTTTTTCCCATCGCGATGCCAATATCCGCTTTCTTAAGAGCCGGAGCGTCGTTTACACCGTCGCCTGTCATAGCTACAACTTTTCCAGCTTTCTGATGGATAGAAATAAGTGTAAGTTTTTGTTTGGGAGTTACACGCGCAAATACCAGAGAATTTTCTATCTTTTGTCTTTCTTCATCGGTTAATTCATTGTTATCTTCTAATTTATTCCCGTAATAAATATCTTCATCTTTCTGATCGGTTAAACCCACACTTTTCGCAATGTTTGCAGCGGTAGCTGCTTGATCACCCGTAACCATAATAACTTTTATGCCCGCGTTTCTGCAAAGTTGTATTGAATCTTTTACTTCTATTCTTGGCGGATCGAGCAAGCCTACTAATCCTAGAAATGTAATATTTTCATAAGGATTTACTTCTAAAGAATCAGCGGAACGAGAGGCAAAACCTAAAACTCTTAAACCTTCTTTAGCCATTAGTTCATTTATTCCAATAATTTCTTTTCTCTTTTCTTCCTCTAATTTTTTGGAATCACCGTCTGCAAAATATTTTGAGGAAGCATTTATTACTGCTTCGGGAGCGCCTTTTATCGCAATTCTATAATTACCGTTTTCTTTATTAAAAGTTGCCATCATTTTTGTATCGGTATCAAAGGCTTCTTCTTTTTCTTCCGGCATTTCATTAAGCAGTTTACTTTTATAAATATTAGCTTTTGCACCCGCAACAAGTAACGCTAATTCAAGGGGATCACCTACAAAATTGTCTTCTTTGTTTTCAGAAAATTCGGCATTATTACATAAAACCCCGTTTTCTATAATTTCTTTTATGGTTTTATCGGAATCAATATTAAAATCTTTTCCGTCTGACTTTAAATTTTCCCTCAGTCTGATACCCTTCTCCTGTTACTTCAATTTTTTTATTTAAAGTTCGGATTTCACGAAGAGTCATTTTGTTTTCGGTTAATGTTCCGGTTTTATCGGTGCAGATTATATTTGTCGCGCCCAAAGTTTCAACAGAAGCTAATTTGTTTATAAGAGCATTTCTACGAGCCATTCTCATCATTCCTCGCGCTAAGGCAATTGTAGCAACAATGGGAAGACCCTCCGGAATTGCGGCTACAGCTAAAGCAATTGCGGATTCCACCATCAAAAAAATATCTTTACCGCGAATTATTCCTATTAAAGCAACTACCGCGGTAATTCCTATAGTAACCCAAATTAATTTGTTACCGAGTTTATCCAATTTCTTTTCGATCGGAGTCGTTTCTTCTTCGGCCTCTTCCACCAAGGTTGAAATATTTCCCAATTCTGTTTTCATACCCGTGGTAATAACTACAGCTTTCCCCGAACCGCGAGTAAGCGAAGTTCCTTTATAAAGCATATTATTTCTCTCGGCAAGCTCTGTTTTTTCCGAAAGTTTTTCTTTTTGTTTAGTAACAGGTACAGATTCGCCTGTAAGAGGGGATTCATCGGCTTGAAGTTTTGAAGATTCTAAAATTCTCAAATCGGCAGTAATTATATCGCCGCTTTCTAAAATGATAATATCACCCGGGACAATATTTTGAGCGTCAAGTTCAATAACTTTCCCGTCTCTTCTAACTTTTACTTTTACATTACTTAATTCTCGTAATGCTTCCATTGATTTTACTGCTTTTAACTCAGTAAAAAATCCTAAAGCAGCATTTAAAAGAATGACAGCAATAATTGCTAATCCTTCGAGCTGTTTATCGAAAGTAAAGGATAAAACAGCGGCCACAATTAATAAAAGAACTATTAAACTTTTGAACTGATTGAATAAAATTACCCAAACACTTTTTTTTTCAGTTCCTTTTAATTTGTTTTCACCATAAAAATTGAGCCGCTTTTTTGCTTCTTGTGTGGAAAGTCCTTCCTGTGAAGACACATTCAGTTCATTTAAAATATCATCCGCAGTAAAAGTCCAAGGATTATTTATTTCCCTTTTTTCTTTTTCGTCTATAGCCATTCATATCCTGCGATTTTCCCATAAATTCTATAATTTCCAAGTATGATTTCTAAACAGTAACTTACCAAAATTATAATAAGATTCTACGGAATAAATCACAGGATATAAGTTATTATAGATTATAAAGTTAATATCCAATCAAATTTATTTTTTCCCCTTTGTCTTCTCTGAAAGTTGATTTAAAGATTCCTGCAATGTCTGCAAAGCTTTAGAAGCTTCATTAAAATTTTTATCTCCTAAATTTTTCAGATAATTTTCAAACGCGTCATTAGATTTTTGTATTAAATCGTTCACATTTCCCAAAGGTTGTTCATTTCGCTGAGCAATCGGAAGTTCGGATTGAGTTTGTTTAAATAAACCTTTTAATGCTTCTGCAAAAGAAGGAGCATAACTTAAATCGTCATTATGCATTACGGCAACTAAACGAAGTTCCGGATATGCGGCGGTTTCGGCCTGCAGATAAATAGGTTCAACATAAAGCAATGTATTATCGATGGGAATTGCAAGTACATTTCCCCGTATAACGTTTGATCCGCGCTGATCCCAGAGTGTTAACTGCCCTGAAAGAAAACTATCTTGATCAATTTTTGTTTCAACTTGCTGCGGACCTAGAATTCGTTTATCCTTCGGGAACTTGTATGCTAAAAATCTTCCGTAATTTTCTGGGTCGCACATTCCTGTTACCCAACCTATCAAAACCTGTCTGTTTTTAGGTGTAAAAGGAAGAATTAAATTAAACTGCGGTTCCTTTGATCCCGGCATTTTCCACATAATATAATAAGGCTGAACCGGCTGAACAGAATTATAATATTTTTCCGTTGCTCTAATCCATAAATCTTCTTGGTTATAAAATACGGTAGGATCGCTCATGTGATATTTTGCGTAAACCAAACCTTGAGCAAGAAGAAAATCTATAGGATAACGAATATGCTGGTAAAGATCTTCCGGCATTTCTTCTTTCTTTTAAACAAGCCGGGAAAAATTTTATCCCAAACTTGAATTATCGGATCATCCGGCTGAAAAATGTAAAAGCTAATCGAACCGTCGAAGGCATCAACAACCGCTTTAACAGAATTACGCACATAATTTTTTCCGTCTAAATACGGATCAACAATATTAGTTAAAGTATTTGTACTATTTCCTTCATTATACTGAATTCTTTCCCTGGAATTAAAAGCCTCACTGTAAGGGAAATAACTGCTGGAAGTATAAGCATCAATAATCCAATAAAGTTTTCCTTTAGATAATACTATGTATGGATCATCATCAAAATGAAGAAAAGGGGCAACTCGTTTTACTCTATCTTCAATTTGCCTGTGAAACATAATTCTGCTTTTTGATGTAGGATAGCTTGAGAAGAAAAACTTTGTACCGTCAAACTTCCATCCGAATAAAAATTTTCGCCAAATATTAGAAAGCTGAACGCCTCCTTTGCCGGGATAATCAATATAAACATTATCTTCTCCGCTGGGATAATCAAATTCTTTTTCGGCAGTATTAACCACAACATAAGAATCAGTTAATTCGCCGTAATATATTTGCGGCTGTTTTACTTCAAGCTCAGGATACTCACTTACAGGAGGAATATCTTTTATTAAAAGATGAGGAAGTCCTTGCGCGGTAAAATCACTTACTGTTGTAAGAGTAATTCCGTAACCGTGAGTATATTTAAAACGTTCATTGATAAATGTCTGGCTTTGAGCCGGAAGATTTGATGACTGCATTTCGCGAGCCGAAATCATAACCTGACGGTAAGTATTGTTAAACTTGTACCTGTCGATATCAACATCTTTAAATTCATAATAAAGCCGGATTTCCTGAAACTGTTTATAAACAGCGTCTAATGCCCGCCAATCCCAAAGCCTAATGTTTGAAAACAAATCCTGGTTTTGATCAATATTCTGCTGAGTAAGTTTCTCTGAAACCGGGAATTCTTTTTCTTCAATATTATTTAAACCGAAACCGTAACGAGTAAACTTAATGTTATTTTCAATATACGGCCGTTCATAACTTATTTCGTTTGGAGTAACTCTTATCCACTGAAATACCGCGGGAACAAGTGTTAAAGCAATAAACCAAAAAATTAAAAGCACAGCCCCGGAGGAAGCCAATATAACCGGCGGCGAATATCTTTTTTTCGCGTACATTGAAGCGAAAATTAATATTGCCATTAAAAAAGTAAGAACAATGATAATAGAATAAGCGGGAAACCTGATGTTAACGTCAGTCCAACCCGGTCCCATAACAGCGCCCCATTCGGAGTACATTAGATGATACCGGCTTACAATTTTGGAAAAACCTAAAACGAGAACAAAAATTGAAGCATTAATAAATAGTTGGTAATAAAATTTCCGTTCTGATTTTCTGTCGCTTCGATAAATATTTAATACCAGCCCTTTTTCGGTTATAACAAAAAAAGATGAAAATGCCGCCGCAATAAGAGCAAGTAGTGATAATGAAAATAATAGCGAGTAAATTTTATCTAAAAAAGGAAGAGTAAATAAATAAAATCCCGCATCCTTGCCTAAAATAGGATCTTTTATATTTGCCGGAACCTGGTACCAAAATTTCCAAATAACATCCCAATTATTAAAACCCCAAACCCAGCCAATAATAGCGGCGAAAGATATAGAAAATATTTTAACAAATTTTTTATCTTTTGGTAAGAAAAGAGTAAGCAGATAAAGAATAAGTATTGAAAATAAAGCTCCTGCAATTCCGAATCCGTAATTTGAACTTAACTCAAACCAATATCTTTTTGAATATCCGACCGCCTCAAACCAAAGAATTTCCCCCCATACATCTATTGACCAGAAAAATAAATATGTAAGAACACCGATGATTACCCCGGTGGTAGTTTTTTTACCATTTTTGTTTTTTATTCCGGTTAGGATAAAATAGAAAGTAATTGCGGTTAAAACTAAAATAATTGCAATGTACATAAGGCAGAATCACCTTTCTAATTGTGAAGGTAAAGAACATTATAAACCTAAGAAAAAGATTATTAACAATAAATTGTTAAAAGAAAAGTATTTAATTTAACTGAAGGTAAAAAAAGGATTCTTTATTTGAAAATTTTTTTAATTACTTCTTCGGCCGCGTAAAAACCGCACATTCCATGGACCCCACCCCCGGGCGGAGTGGAAGAAGAGCAGATAAAAATATTGTTAACAGAAGTTGAATACGGTGAAATTTTAATTGCCGGTCGTGTGTATAATTGAAAAATGTCCTGCATTCCACCGTTTATATCCCCACCGATATAATTAGGATTATATTTTTGGAGTTCAAGCGGAGAAAATGAATGCCTGCCGATTATGCAGTCCTGAAATCCGGGTGCAAATCTTTCAATTTGATTTTCGATTTGATCAATCATATTAATGTTAGAACCATTAGGAAGATGGCAATAAGCCCACGCCGTATGTTTATTTTTCGGAGCACGAGTTTTATCGAACAGTGTCGGCTGAACTAAAATTACAAACGGTTTATCTCCTATTATGCCTTGTGCTATTCCATTTTCATAAGTTTCAATTTCCTTAAAACTTCCCCCGATATGAACCGTTGCCGCTTCTTTGCATTTTTTATTTTTAAAAGGAATGGGTTCATTTAAAGCCCAATCCATTTTAAATACTGCGGCTCCGTATCGATAATTTTGCAATTGTTTTTTGTATGACGGATGAAATTTATCTCCGCAGATTTTTAATATTTGTTTTGGCGTGATATCAAAAAGGATAGTTTTAGCTTCCGGAATTTCTTCAAAATTATTAATAACAAAATTTTTCCTAACTTCCCCGCCGAGAGAAAGAAAATATTTTAGTAATGCGTCGGCTAAATTTTGAGAACCGCCAGAAGGAATCGGCCAGCCGCTTTTATGAGCAAGTGTTCCAAGAACCAAACCGAATGAAGCAGAAATAGATTTATTTAACGGAAGCATTGAATGTGCGGCCAAACCGGAGAAAAGACTTTTTGCCTTTTCCTCACGAAAATATTTTCTAATAAATTTTGATGATGATTTAATTGCTTTCACTCCAAACGCGGCTAATTTAATAGGATGCCGTGGAAACGCTGGCGGGCCAAGCAGATTTTTTTCTATATCATCCCAATTTTTAAGTATAGGGGAAAATATTTTTTTATAAGAAGCAACATCTTCACCAAATTGTTCGCTTGTTTCGTTTATGTTTTTGTAAAGCATAACAGCATCATCTTTTAAAGGATGCGCCAATGAAGCGGGAGAAAAAATCCATTTTAAACCGAATTCTTCTAACGGTAGTTTTTTAAAAAAAGGAGAGGCAAAACCCAAGGGATGAACTGCGGAACAAACATCATGTGTAAAGTCCGGAAGTGTTAATTCAGATGATCTCATTCCGCCGCCTATTGTTCCTTTTGCTTCTATAATTAAAACGGAAAGATTATTCTGAGCCAGTTTTATACCTGCGGCAAAACCATTTGGTCCGGAACCAATTATTACTGCGTCATATTTTTTTTGCTGCATAAAAATAAAAAAAGCGAAATAAGAAAAAATATTTTCTCATTTCGCTATTATTAAAGGTTATTATGAATATTAAATACCGAATAAAAGACCTACGGTTATCATAAAGAAATCAGCATTGTAATTATTCGCTCCCGGCACTTCTTCAAAATTATAATTTAAGAAAACATAACGAAAATCAGCCGTAAGCCTTGTATTGGATTCTTCACCCAAAGGAAGTTCTACACCTGCACCGAAATGCCAGCCGAATTTTTGTTTTGTTTGATCATCAACACCGTTACTATTTAAACTTGAGGAATAATCAAATTTTGTATTATACCAGCCTACACCTATAGCGCCGTATACTGTTTTGATAGGATAAATTAATCCTGTTACCATAACAGGCCAGCTTTTTACGGTTAATGAACCATTTGCATATTCTTCTTGTCTATAATTTATTGATGCCTCTACTCCAAGAGAGGGAGAAAGTTTTGCTCTTAACGCACCGCCGAACAAAAATTTACCATTATCCGCACTGGCGGCTTTTTGAAATCCTAGTTGAGGACCAACATATGTTTTAGTAGTCTGTGCCTTTGTGAAAGCAGCAAAAATAAACAAAACAGCAATCACAAAAATCATCTTCTTATTCATATCTATCTCCTTAATGTTATAAAAACATGATGAATGATAAATAAGAATTTTAGGCTTAAATGCTTGTGACAGCTATAATAAGCTTAGCAAATATGTGTTACAAATCTTAATAAAATATTTTATGTTTGAACTAATTCTACCAGATTAACCGATTTATTTAGTATATCACCGACATCAGGCATTTTTTCTAGCCGCATTAATTGCTGAATCGCGGCCATTTCTTTATCATAATTGTTTCCGGCTGCGGCAATAACAGCATTATCTTTAATATAAAAGACAATAAACTTTTTAGAAGCTACTTCGCCCCATACTATTAACTCCTCCCAATCCTCAGCGTGGCCAACATACCTGAGTTTTAAACCCGCTTGTACAGTCCAGAAAAATGGGATACTGTGATATTCCATTTTTTTACCTGCCATATTAAAACCCGCTGTTCTTCCTTCTTGTTCCGCGGTTCTCCAATGTTCAATTCTAATGTTATTATTGTTTGCCCGCCAGTATGGGAATTTTGCAATATCGCCGCATGCGTATATATCATCTTTTACTTTAAAATTTTTATCGGTTAAAAGAGCACCGGTTTCAGAGGATTCAACATCCTTAATAAAAGATGTTTCAGGAGTTACGCCAATACCTATTAAAACTATATCTGTTTCTATTTTATTTCCATTTTCAAATGTTACGGTTTCAACCCTGTCGTCGCCTTCAAACATTTTTACTTTTGTATTAAGTTCAAATTTAACCCCATTTTCTTCATGCAGATTTTTAAGAAGTTTACCAATATCTGTCCCTAATTTTTTTTCGAACGGAAGTTTTTCGGGAGAGACAACAGTGATTTCTAGATTCCTTTTTCTTAAACTAGAGGCGGTTTCCATTCCAATAAAGCTGGAACCTACAATTACTGCTTTTTTTGATTTTTCAGCGGCCGCAATTATTTTATCCGCGTCATCAAAAGAACGCAGATAAAATATATTATTTAAGTTGCTGCCCGGAACATCTAATTTGCGGGGAACTCCGCCTGTAGCGATTAATAATTTATCGAATGAAATAGTCTCATCGTTATCCAACTCAATTTTTTTCTTTGCTATATCAACACTTTGTACATTTTTATTTAATAGAATTTCTATATCGTGTTTTTTATAAAAATCTTCGGAACGAAGCGGCATCCATTCTTCCTCGGCATCGCCTTGTAAATAATTCTTGCTTAAATTAGGACGATCATACGGGCGGCGGTTTTCTCTTGTTATCATTTTTATTTTTCCTTTAAAACCTGCCTTCTCTCATTGCCTGTGCAGCCATATAAGCAGATGCTCCGGCGCCGACAATTGCAAAAACACGGCTATCGCTTCCGTCATTATTTGCCATTTCCGGTGTTCTGCTTGAAGGAAGTTCGTCCGGAAGAAGTGCGATTATTTCTTCGCCTTCAATCCGAATTTCAAATTTTGGAAGAGAATCAAATGCAGGGGGTTCAAGAAAATTCCCGTTTTTAGCATTAAAACATGCATGATGCCATGGACAGACAATTGTATCTCCATTTAAAATTCCATCGGCTAAAGGTGCGCCGTAATGTGTGCAATGAGCTCCGGTCGCATAGAAATTACCTTCAATTTTTGTTAAAAGAATTTCTTCTTCATCCCCAATTTTAACAGATTTCATTTCTCCGTTTTTTATATCATTAACATTTCCAATTCTAACTTCTTTCATAATATCCTCTTTTATAAATTCAAAAGTTTTTCTACCTCTTTTTTAGTTTATGAATTTGCAGCAATTCTTACTCCTTCCCGAACCATTTGATTAGCATAACCCCATTCATTATCATACCAGCTCATTACTTTAACTAGGTCACCGTCAACAACTTGCGTCATAGTTAAATCAACTATAGAGGCATGAGGATTTTTTATTATATCAGAAGAAACTATTTCATCTTTTGTTACCGCAACTATTCCTTTATATCGGTCGGATTGTACTTCCTCTTCGAATATTTTATTTATCTCATCAACGGAAGTTGATTTTTCTGTAACAAAAACTATATCCGCAATTGAACCGACCGGGACCGGTCCGCGAACCGCAACGCCGTCAAATTTCCCTTTGTATTGCGGCAATGCTTTTGTAGTTGCAACAGCCGCGCCGGTTGAAGTAGGAACTAAATTAGCTGCGCCTGCTCTTCCTCTTCTTTTCTTTTTATTTGCTGTATCTACAATTGCTTGCGAAGCAGTATAAGCATGTATGGTTGTCATTATAGCCTTTTTTATCCCGATGCGTCTCCCCATTATTTCAACTACCGGGGTAATACAATTTGTTGTACAGCTTGCGCATGATAAAACTTCCGGAGTTTCGTCGGGCGTATTTACACCATGAACAACAGTAAGAACTTCTTCACTTTTTGCCGGTGCTGACAATATAACATGTTTTGCGCCGGCTTTTATATGCTTCATTAGGTCGTCTTTTTTTGTAAAAATTCCCGTGCATTCAAATACAATATCTACTCCTAATTCTTTCCATGGCAAGTTCACCGGATCTTTTTCGTTCAAAACTTTATATTCTTTTAAACCTCTTTTAATATTTCCTTCACTAGCCGAAGCAGGTTTCTCATAACGTCCGTAAACTGTATCGTAATTAATAAGATATGCTATATTATCGGGTGGAATAAGATCATTAACCGCAACCAGTTCTAAATCCGTACTGTCTAAAATTATTTTTAATGCGGCGCGTCCAATTCTTCCTAAACCATTTATTGCAACCTTTGCCATTTTAGAATCTCCTTCCTATAACTTTTTTCAAATCAAGCCGATTATTACTCTTTTTTTTGAGTTTTTTTTACTGCTCCCATTATTCCGAATCCAAGAATAACAAGAGCAATAATTATTATCCACGTGCCGCTCAATCCTATTGCGTATGCGGCGTAACCAAAGCCCGCGGCTACTAAAACCGCGCCTATCATATAAATTGCAAAATTCATACATTCTCCAAATTATTAAAAAGTAAAGAAGTACCTGGAAAAAATTATGTTAATGCAGCTTCCTTTCAGGCGGTGCCATAAATTCAGGACCGATTTTTTCACTTATAGTATCGTTTATAATTTTATCGATCTCTTTCATTGAACTTTCATCAATCCTCCAGTCCCACATTTCATCTATCGCACTTAATTGTTTTGGATGACGAGCTCCCCAAAGAGCAATATTTATGCCTTTATCAAGTATCCATCTTACCGCGAGATGAATTATTTTTTTATCAAAATTTTCCAGAGCAAAGTCATTAAGTTTCTCAACTGCCATTAGATAATCCTTATAATACGGCGCGTTAAATTTAGGATCATCATTTCTTAAATCATCTCCCTTGAATTTGGAATCAGGTTTCAGTTTCCCGGTTAAAAGCCCCCTACAAAGAGCACTATAAGTTATAAGAGTAATATTCCTCTCCTTACAATAGGGTATTACATCACTTTCAATTTCTCTTTCAAATAAATTGTAAGGCGGCTGGCAAGCATGAAGAGGCGCTGCTTTTTGAAACTCTTCCATTTGAGCAGTAGAAAAATTACTTACTCCGATTGCTTTTATTTTCCCTTCATCAAAAAGCTTCTTCATTATTTCAGCCGTTTCCTCAATCGGTACTAGAGGATCGGGCCAATGAATCTGATATAAATCAATATAATCCGTTTGCAGACGAATCAGTGAATCATCTATTTCTTTTAAAATTCTTTCCTTTGAAGAATTCCTAAAAACTTTTCCGTCGTCATCCCATTCAATTCCTACTTTTGTGGCAACTACTATTTTACTTCTTTGGCCGGATTCTTCTAATGCTTTGCCAATAATTTCTTCCGATCTACCGTAACCATAAACGGGAGCGGTATCAATAAAATTTATTCCTCTGTCTATAGCAGAATGAATAGTTTTAATAGATTCCATTTCATCGGTGCCACCCCACATCCAGCCTCCTATAGCCCAAGTTCCAAGTCCGATTCGGGAAATTTCTTTTTCTGAGATCGGAAGATTTATTTTATCCATTACTTTTCCTGTTTGTAAAATTTCAAGTACTTTAATTTATTTTCTCATTTAAAGTAATAGCATTTTGAACTGCAAAACCGCTGTCGTCATTATCAAAGTAACAATATATTTCCTTTACATTTTCACTCCATCCAGTAAACCTACCTTTCCAATAGGAGAGCGTATTTTCATTGTAGCTTCCTCGATATTTATTTCCCGGGCCGTGAAGCCTTATATAAATAAAATCAGCAGTAACTTCTTTTGGAGATATTAAATCGCCGAGTTCAAAAATGCAGAAAGCCGCGTTATATTTTTTTAACAAATCCAGAGTCTCATTATTCCACCAGCTTTGTTCTCTGAATTCGAACGTGTATTTATATTTCTTGGATAATGATTTAAGAAATTCTTCAAACCTTTCTTTATTAAAGCCCCAGTGCGGTGGTAACTGGAATAAAATGGGTCCTAGTTTTTTCCCCAAACCTTTCATGTTGTCAAATAATTTTTTGTTGCTTTCTTCCGGGTCTTTTAATTTTTTCATATGAGTGATATAGCGGCTTGCTTTTACAGAAAAGATAAAATCATTAGGAACACCTTCTGCCCATTTTTTAAAAGTTTCTTTTGAAGGTAGTTTATAGAACGAATTATTTATTTCAACGGTGGAAAGTTTATTATTATAAAACTCCAGCCATTTTTTCTGGGGAAGTTCTTCGGGATAAAAATTCCCTTTCCAGTGTTTGTAATTCCAGCCGGAGGTTCCGATATGAATTTTTGTTTTGCTCATAATTTCATAATCAATTTTTCACTCGTTTGCCGCTTTCTTTATTAAATAAAAATAAGTGCTTTTTTAGGAAATTAATTCCTACTGTATCACCTTCATTAAAATTATGCTCGCCGTTAACTTTGGCTAAAATTTCTTTGCCGCTTATATTTAGATAGAAAATTGATTCACTGCCGAGAGAGCTAATCAGCTTTACCTTCGCGGTTAAAAGTCCCTCATCTGTATTTACTAAATTTATATGCTCGGGCCTTAATCCTATTATTAAATCTTGCTTACCGGAAAGTCTATTTATTTCGATATTATTAGATTGTTCTAATATTGCCGGTGAAAAAAAATTTATCGGCGGAGAACCTAAGAATTTAGCGACAAAAATATTTTGAGGATCATTATAAATAACATCCGGATTTCCTATTTGGATAACTTCACCATCCTTTAAAACCGCGATTGAATCTGCGAGTGACATCGCTTCTGTTTGATCGTGAGTAACATAAATTGTAGTTAATTGCAGATCACGCTGAATCTGTTTCAATTCGCTTCTCATGCTAATTCTTAGTAAAGCATCAAGATTTGACAAAGGTTCATCAAGTAAAAGTAAACTTGGTTTTCTTACAATTGCCCTGCCTAAAGCAACACGCTGGCGCTGCCCTCCGCTTAGTTCTGCCGGTTTCGCATCAAGTAATTTTTTAATTTGAAGTATATCTGCCGCTTGTTCAACTTTAATTTTAATTTCATCTTTTTCTAATTTTGCTATTTTTAACGGAAACGCGATGTTGTTAAATACCGTCATATGAGGATAAAGCGCATAGCTTTGGAATACCATACTGATATCTCTTTCTTTAGGGGATAGAAATATTTTATCGGAAACTGAAACAATTTTCTTGTCACCGAATTTTATTTCGCCTTCACTTGGTTTTTCTATTCCGGCAATAATATTTAATAAAGTAGATTTACCGCAGCCGCTTGGGCCAAGCAGAACAAAAAATTTTCCGGATTCAATTTCAATATTAATTCCTTTCAGCGCCTCAACCTTTCCTCTTCTTACAGTGAAGAAATTTTTCTTTATATTTTTTATGCTGATTTTGGTCATCCTTTAACCGCTCCCTCCGTTAAACCTTGTATAATATATCTTTGGAATAATGCAATAAGAACTATGATAGGGACAGTGGCAATTACAGCCGAGGCCATAATAAATCCCCATGGAATTTGTCCGTGAAGCCCTTCGAATAAAGCGATTCCGACGGGAATAGTTCTGGCATTGTAATCAATAGTTAACATTAACGCGAAAAGAAATTCATTAAATGAATAAATAAAAATCAGCATAAAAGTAGAGAAAGCTCCGGGCAGTGCAATAGGAAAAAGAATTTTTAATAAGATTTGAATTCTGGAAGCGCCGTCGACTAAGGCGGCCTTATCAAGTTCTGTAGAAAGTTGTGAGAAATAACTTAGCATAATCCAAAGCGCAAGAGGAAGTCCTAAAGTTATATACGGAAATATTAACGCGAAGTAAGTATTTATCCATCCAAGCCGCGTCATTAATTTAAACAAATAACCGATTAAACTGATTTGAGGAAACATAGAAAAGCCTAATAACACTAAGGGAATAACAATTCTGCCGGGAAATTTCATTCGTGTAATTGCGTAAGCCGAAAGCGCGGCAAACAGAGTAGAAAAAAACGCAGCGGTAAGAGAGATAATTATACTGTTGCGTAAATAATCTAAGAGATGTGTTGAATTATTTTTTAGAATTTGAATATAGTTTGAAATCGTAAGCTCGAAAGAACTTTTTAAAGCTAAAAAATCCGGTTGTTTGCTAAAAGAAATAATTATCATCCAAAAAAAAGGGAAGAGGCAAAAAATGAACAGAAAGCAAGCGGCGAAAAATTTCATTAAGATGATTAATTTTTCTTCTTTCATTTAACCACCTCACTGAATCTGCCGAACTTGATATAGAGAAGCGCTAATCCCGCGGCTAACAAAAAAACTATAACCGAAGCGGCGGAACCATAACCATAGTCGCCGCTGACTAAATAATTATAAGCGTAAAGTGAAATTGAAGAAGTACTTCCACCCGGCCCGCCGCCTGTTAAAACATAAACAAGATCAAAAATTCTTATGGCATCAATAGTTCTAAAAAGAAGAGCCACAATTAAAACCGGACTGAGCAGCGGAAGTGTAATTTTAAAAAATCGCTGAAAAATATTCGTTCCGTCAATCATTGCTTGTTTATAAATATCACGGGGAATAGTTGAAAGTCCCGCTAAAATAATTATCGTCATAAAGGGAGTTGTCTTCCATACATCGCTAATAACAATAGAAAAGAAAGCACCGGTTGTAGTTCCGAGCCAGCTAATAGGTGAACCGGTTAAACCTAGATTTATAGCGGCATAGTTAAATAAACCAAAATCATAATTATAAATAAGCTGCCATACGCGCGCGGAAATTGCGATAGGAATTGCCCACGGAATTAAAATAATTACTCTGAAAAACCCTCGGCCGGGAAAGGTTTCATTTAACAGAAGCGCAAAAATAATTCCTAAAAATAATTCTATGCAAACGGAAGCTAACACAAATAAAAGTGTAAATTGTATTGACTGCCAAAAATGAGCATCACTGAACAGGCGGGAATAATTCTCAAAAAAAATAAATTTAGAAGGAAGAAAAGTAACATCCCTAAAAAAGCTTGTTATAATTGTTCCTGCTACAGGCAGAAAAATAAAAGCAAGCGCGATTAAAATTAATGGTAGATTAAATATATAAGCTGTCTTTATTTCTTCCGAAGTAAAATTGGAATCACTTTTCACTATACAACTCCATTAATTCATTCTCGTTCTGCTGAATTTTTTCCAACGCCTTTTGGGGGGATATTTTCCCCGCCAAACAATTATTTATATATCTTTGTATAATTTCTGAAGCTTGAGGATAATACGGTACATTAGGTCGTGCGGATGTATTTTGAAAAACTTGATAAAGAATTTTTAATCGTGGTATTTGTTTCAAAAGTTCTTCATCTTCATAAATATCTTTTCTTACAGGATTCCATCCAATATCTAAAACCATTTTCTTCTGCGCATTATAAGATGTGATAAATTTTATGAATTGCCAGGCTTTTTCTTTTGTGTCGCTGTATTTAGAAATCCCAATGTGCCAGCCACCCAAAGCGGATGTACTTTCGGAGCCTCTAAAATGGGGAAGAGGCGCCATTCCAATTTTTCCTTTAACCGGTGAATTTTCACTTTGATGAAGTGCCCAAGCATAAGACCAATTTCTCTCAAATAAGGCATTGCCGTTTTGGAAAGCGCGTCTTACTTCTTCTTCTTTCATTTCGGTATAAGTATTCGGCGGTGAGATTTTATACTTTTGAATTAGATTTTGCATGAAAGTTAACGCTTGAAGATTCTTTTTACTGTAAACATCTATTCTTCCGTTCCTCAGAATATTTCCGCCGTTTGAGGCTATAAATTCTAAAAAGGTACAGACTAATCCCTCATACTGAGCGCCCTGCCAAAGAAATCCGTTGAAACCGGGATTTGTTTTTCTTTGTGCCGTTTGTATAATTTCCGCTTTTTCTTTTAGGTCACTCCACAATTTAGGGGCGGATGAATAACCGAACTTATGCAGTAGATCTTGCCGATAATAAAGAAGGGCAACATCAATAAAAACAGGGAAAGCATAAACTTTGTTATCTAATTTATCAACAGAATTAAAAACAGACGGAAAGAAAATTGAAGTATCAAAATTATCTTTTTTGATTAATGAATCGAGCGAGATTAACCAGCCCGAACGAATAAAATTATTCATCCAAACCACATCCATTAAAAAAACATCAGGATTCGGCTGTTCCGCTTCGAGTGAAATTACAAGGCTTTGTCTTCGCTGATCGGTATAAGAAGGCTGCCGTACGAGGTTTACTTTATACTCAACAGTATGCTCAAATTCTTTTATTTGATTTGCCCAAAAATCAACTTCTTCAGGTGAACCTCCTATCCACACAGTAAATTCTTTTTCTTGTTTACCGCATTGCAGCGATGAGAATAAAATAATTAAAAAGAAAAAACATGTTGAAAATTTTTTAATCATTAGAAGTACTGTTGATTTTGTGAAGAAAGAACTGAGGCTTTTTAAAGAATGATTTTTTGCTTCAAAAAGCCTGTAAAAAAGCTGATGATTATTTTGCGATACCGATTACGCCGCAAGCTACGCGGGGGCCGGCATTTCCTGAAGGCTGAGATTTAAGATCGTCCTCTCCGCCATGAATAATTATTGCCCTGCCTATTATTGAATGAGAACCGGAAAAACTCAATAAACTGTCAGTCATTTCAAAATTTGCGTTCCCGTCATTTCCGGCCTCAATATTGCCTAAATCACCAACATGATGAACGGAATCAGAAGGTGCGCCGTGATCTACATTTTCGGGATTAAAATGTCCGCCCGCGGAAGTAGCGTCTTCTGCTGAACAATCACCGTACTCATGTATATGAAATCCATGTTTGCCGGGTTTTAACCCTTTAATATCTGCCGAAACATTTATTGCATTGCCTGCTTTTGTGAATGTTACTGTTCCTGAAACATTATTTCCCTTTGTTCCGTGAACTACCGCAATGGCTTTATTTATTCCCGGCTGCTGCTCCGCTGCAGTATTTGCGGTATCGGGCATTAAATTTCCTCCGGTAGATTCATTCTGCTGCTGACACCCGGCAAATAAGAATAGAGCAAGAAAAATAGGGTACACAATAATTTTAAACATAACTTCTCCTTCTTTTTATATATTTTTTGAGGCTGCCATTAATCGTTTATAATTAAATTAAGGAGGTCGTTTTATTTATATTGACAGCCTCAAAATAATTTTTCTTTATTGAACGACTATTGTCCCTTGTAAATCTGAAGTATCTTTCCTGTCATAATATTGGTAAGTTCCGGAACTATCGAATGTAAACGCAAATCTTCCTTGCGGTATTACATTTTCATCAAATAAACCTGTTGGATTCCCGGGTGATCCACTTGTTACTGTATGATCTTTATTGTCAACATTTCTCCATACTATTTCAGTATTCAAAGGTACCGTTCTTGTAGTTGGATTAAATCCCATATCTTCAATCCAAACTTCATTTTCTGCGGGAGTTCCCGTCATAATTACCCCTGCATCATTACCGTTATCCTTTTTGCAACTGTAAAAGCTGATTGCCGAAATTAGAACAACGGCAAAAATTGTATAGACCAAAAAATTCTTTCTGTTTTTCATTTTGGTTCTCCTTATCGTTTCCTTTAATATTCATCGTAATCAAGACATATTTTTTAATAAAAAATTTAATTTTAGCTGTTCTACTTGTTTAATACTTCAATTATCTTTTTACAAAACGCAGGCAAGTCATGCGGATTACGCGAAGTAATTAGGTTTCCGTCGAGTACAACTTCCTGATCAATCCATTCTGCGCCTGCATGAATTAAATCATCTTTAAGAGAAAAGAAACTTGTTACTCTTTTCCCCTTTAAAATATCCGCGGAAGCAAGCATCCAGCCGGCATGACAAATAGCGGCAATCGGTTTTCCTGCGTTATGCATTTGTTTTACAAAATCCACCATCTCTTTATGCCTTCTCATATGGTCCGGCGAATATCCGCCGGGAATGATTAAAGCATTAAAATCATCATGCTTTACTCCGACAATTGAGAGATCAGATTTTGCGGGAAGTCCATGTTTTCCTGTATAAGTATCAACTTTGGGCGCAATAACACAAACCTCCGCTTCTTCCTCTGTCATTCTCAATTTAGGATACCAGAACTCTAAATCTTCATACATATTCTCTACAAATATTGCTATTTTTTTACCTTTCAAGCTCATACATTCATCTCCTATTTTTATAATTCTTTTTTATGCTAAACCTTTTGCTCCAATTCCTTCAAAAGAATCGGCACAATGCTGACAACAATAAATATGTCCGCCTTTCTCTATTCCATGCCCTATAACTTTACATTTACAGTGACTGCAAACCGGCGCAACCGCGTGTATAGCGCATTCAAATGAATCGAATGTGTGATTTTCTCCTCCGATTCTTATTTCAAACGAATGAGCGGAATCATTTCCGCAAACTTCACATACCGCCATAACTTTACCCTTTGTTGTTATTTAATTTGGCCGAACAAGTTGTTTAAAGCTTCCGATAAAGTAGGATGAACAAAAATTGCGTTTTTTAAATCGGTGTATTTTAATTTGCCCATCATTGCAATTTGAATCATCGCCGAAATTTCTGAACCTTGATAACCTAGTACAGAGCAGCCTAAAATTTTTTCTGTTTTTTTATCTACTACAGCTTTTAAAAATCCTCGGGTTTCGTTTACTTCAATTCCCCTTGAAACATGATTGAATGCCATTTTTGCGACGGCAATATTGGAATTCTGCTTCCGCGCATCGCTTTCACTAAGGCCGGCGCGGCCTAATTGCGGATCGATAAAAACGGCATAAGGTGCGATTCTCTTTCTTATTGTTACATTTTTCTTTTCAAGGAGATTATCTCTTACAATTCTAAAATCATCATAAGAAATATGTGTGAAAGCGGGACCGCCTTTAACATCTCCCAATGCATAAATCCCTCTTATATTAGTTTCAAGTTTAGCGTTTACGTTTATAAATCCTTTTTCGTCACGTTTAATTCCTGCGGCGTCTAAATTAAGAGCTTCTGTATTCGGTTTTATTCCTACCGCAACTAATAAATGTGAACCTTCGATAATTTTATTTGATTTGCCGGATTTAACCTTTAAAGAGATATTTCTACCGTGCTTAGAGATTTTATGAACTTCGGAATTAAGAAGAAACTTTATACCGTCCTGCTTAAATATATTTTGAATTTCTTCGGCTACGTCTTCATCTTCCCTCGGTAATAGATGATTTGTCTTTTCTATAATTGTAATTTCACTGCCAAAACGTTTGAACATTTGCCCGAACTCTAAACCTATATAGCCGCCGCCGATGATTAATAAATGCTTCGGTATTTGTTTTAGTTCCATTATTGAAGTTGAATCTAAATAAGGGACTTTTTCAAGCCCTTCAATCGGCGGGATTAAGGGTGATGTTCCGGTGTCGATGAAAATTTTTTCTGCTTTTAACCGACGTCTATTTTTGCCGGTTCGTACTTCTATTGTTTTTTTATCGGCGAAACTCGCTTCGCCTTTTATAAGTTTTACTTTTGAATCTTTTAATCCTTTTAAAGTCCCCTTACGGAATTGTTCAACCGTATTTTTCTTCCTCTGATAAATTTGGGTCATTTTTACTTTAGCAACAGAACTTTGTAAACCAAATTCTTTTGATTTATTTACTAAATAAGCTTCTCGCGCGCTTGCTTCCAAAGTTTTAGAGGGAGTGCAGCCGTAATTAATACAGCTTCCGCCTACTTCATTTCGTTCTATCAATGCTGTTTTCCAACCTTCGGATGCAAGCCGCTCGGCTAAAGGATTTCCCGCTTGTCCGGAACCGATAATTATTGCGTCATATACCTCAACTTTTTTCTCCGGCATTTATTTCTCCTCTTATAATCATTAAATCCTATCATCTCATATAAAATAATTTCCATTCCTCCATGTTAAAGCACTTGCCATTTTCTTCCGTCTTTTGCCAAAAGATTTAGAGATTCATCCGGCCCCCAAGTACCGGCTTTATAATTAGGAAATTTCATCCACGGCCTCGAATTCCATCTTTTAATTATGGGATCAACAATCTGCCATGCTTTATAAATCCATTCCGCTCTTGGAAATAAAGTCTGATCGCCCTTCATCGCATCGTAAAGGAGCCACTGATACGCGCTTGGAATTTCATTTATACCGAATGCAGTATCGTATCTAAAATTTAAATTTACCGGACGTAACTTCAGTTCCGCTCCGGGTTGTTTTGCCGTAAAACGATATATTATTCCTTCATCCGGCTGAAGTCTGAAAGTTAATATATTATGTTCTTTCTCTTTTCCTTTATTAACAGGAAACATTAAATGTGGAGTCGGCTTAAATTTTATAGTAACTTCAGAAAGCTTCCTGTTCATCCTTTTGCCTGTGCGAAGATAAAAGGGAACACCTGCCCAGCGCCAATTATCAAGAGTAATTTTAAATGCCGCATAAGTTGGAGTAGTTGAATCGGGATCAACATCATCTTCTTTTCTATATGATGATACTTTTTCCCCTTTTACTTCTCCGGCATCATATTGTCCAAGTATAACATCTTTATCAGGATCAATTTCGCAGAAAGAATCGAGTACTTTTAT
The DNA here is from genome assembly GCA_963798775.1 of uncultured Bacteroidota bacterium. Classification (GTDB taxonomy): domain Bacteria; phylum Bacteroidota; class Ignavibacteria; order Ignavibacteriales; family Ignavibacteriaceae; genus CAWCUK01. The sequence continues at coordinate 1,277,278 of CAWCUK010000001.1, read as the reverse complement.
TGTTTCCGTTCTAAGGGAATACGCATCAAAATTTACCGGCGGTTCAATTGCGGCCATACATAAAAGCTGTAGTAAATGGTTTTGAACCATATCGCGAAGAATTCCGGTTTTCTCATAGAAACTTCCGCGCGTGTTAATTCCGATATCTTCAGAAACCGTAATTTGAATATTATCAATATAATTCCGATTCCAAATAGGTTCGAAGCCCGGATTTGCGAAACGGAAAACTAACATATTCTGCACGGATTCTTTCCCTAAAAAATGATCGACACGATAAATTTGATCTTCCGCAAAAACTTCGTGAATCTCTTTATCTAATTCTCGCGCCGATTCTTCATCCCAGCCAAACGGTTTTTCAATTATTACTCGTCTCCAGCCGGTCCTGCTTTTTGATAAGGATGCCTTTGATAATTTCTGAATAATTGTGCCGTAAAAACTAGGCGGTGTCGCTAAATGAAATAAAACATTATCCGGAATATCATATTCGCTTTGTATATCTCTAATTTTTTTTAGAAGCGCTTTATATGAAGTGTCGGCATCGTCAGTAAAATCACCGACTACATAATATAGGTTTTTGGCAAAATCATCCCAATTGTTTTTCCCGCATTCGGGACTATCATTAACTGCGTTTTTCATATCTTCGCGAAAACTCTCATCAGTATATTTTTGACGGGCGAAGCCAATAATGGCGGAAGGCTGCGGAAGTAGATTTTTACAACCTAAGGCATACAATGAGGGCACAAGTTCTTTATGTGTCAAATCTCCCGAGGCGCCGAATATAACAACAATACAAGGCTCGGGGGGACGAGATTTCGTCATCCCGCTATGTTCAACTTCCAACGATTCTGAATTCATTATTTCTCCTCTTTAATTGCGTGTCCTCCGAATTGGTTTCTTAATGCGGCAATAACTTTCGCTGAAAATCTTTCATCTATGCGTGAAGCGAATCTTTCATAAAGTGAAAGTGTTATAGTCGGCACGGGGATAGAATTTTCTACCGCAAAATCTGTAGTCCATCTGCCGGTTCCGGAATCATCAACATAAGCACCGATATTTTTTAGCGCGTTTCCTTCGTCTTTAAAGGCGTCGGAAAGAAGTTCCAGCAGCCAGCATCTAACCACTGCGCCATTTTGCCATAATGATGAAACTTGTTCAAGATTAATGTCAAATTCCGATTTTTCCATACATTCAAATGCTTCGCCGATTCCTTGAAGCATCACATACTCAAGCGCGTTGTGAATCATTTTTACAAAATGCCCGGATCCGCTTTTCCCCACATGGGCGTAACCATTTTCCGGCGCAAGTGCTTTAAATATCGGATCCATTCTTTTAAAAGCATCATCCGGGCCGCCAATCATCATATTGTAGCCTACTTCCAATCCCCAAATACCGCCGCTTACACCGGCATCAAGAAAGTGAATACCTTTTTCTTCGCATTTGGCGGCATTAGCTTTTGAGTGCTTATAGTTTGAATTTCCGCCGTCAACAATTAAGTCGTTTTTCTCCAATAAATTTATCAATTCGTCAATAGTATCTTCAGTAGGTTTTCCATGGGGCACCATAACCCAAACATTTTTAGGATGTTCTAATTTCGATATCAATTCTTCAATAGAACCGGTACCTTGCGCGCCTTGTTCTTGCAATCTCTTCACGTTATCAGCGTTTAAATCAAAACCAACAATTTCATGACCGTTATCCATTAATCTTTTGGCCATATTGGCTCCCATTCTTCCGAGCCCGATTAAACCAAGTTTCATTTTTATTTTTCCTTTTAGTTAAAAGATGAAAATCATCAAATTATTATTTTATCTTTTCCGCAATTGTTTTTAATCCTTGTTCAATATTATCACCAAGATGAATTCTAATTACTCTACGTTTATGGTTATTTAACGAACCGAAATCACCTAAAGCTTGAGCCTTCTGCAGAGTAGCGAATCCATAATCTTTATCGGGAATTTGCGCGTCCTGCTTTGCGTCCGCAGTAAAAAGTATAAAAATACCGGAATTTGGCCCGCCTTTGTGAAGCTGTCCGGTTGAGTGCAAATATCTTGGTCCGTAGCCTAAAGTTGTTGCGGCTTTATAACTGTCCCGCAAAGAATGACGAATTGTTTGAAGCAGTTTATTTCTCTGAGGAGTTTTTAAAAAATATGCAAGAAGTGAGAAATAATCCGAAGGCTGCGCAAGTTTTAAATAGGAATTTAAAAATGAATCTAAATTTCTCTTCCCCTCAAAAAGCCAATCGGCAGATTCATTCGCATAAATAGAAATTCCGTTTCCTTTTACAATTGAATCTCCTTCGGTAAAAGAATTATTCTCTTCCCATTCTTTAAGAAAATCTTTTGAATTCTTTTTACTTTCCGCCACATTCGGCTGATCAAAAGGATTAACTCCGATTACCTTTCCCGCGGTGGCGGTAGCAATTTCCCATCGAAGAAATTCCGCGCCTAAAGCAAGTTTATCTTTTAAATTAATTTTTACAACGGGATGACCGGCATTTTCTAAAGCTTCAAGTTTTTTTGCGTCTCTTCGCGGATCTTCTCCTGCATGCATATAAATGAAAACTCTGTCATTTCCGTAAACTTCCGGTTTGCCTAATTGCTCACTTTCAATCGGAATTATACCTTTCCCTTCTTTCCCTGTACTTTCCGCAATTAATTGCTCAACCCAAATTCCAAAAGCATCTATAGAACTTGATAAAATAAAAGTCGCTTTATCACGTCCGTCCCTCGCGTTCATTCCGAGTACTGCTCCCAGAGAAACACCGGGATTACTTTCCGTCGGAATAAATGAACCGCAGCTTATTTGCATTTGGCGCGCGTTATTAAGTAGTTTTTTAATATCTATTCCTATTAAAGCCATAGGAACTAAACCAAAAAAAGATAGAGCGGAATATCTTCCGCCGAAGGTTTCGGGATTTTTAAATGTTTTTCTAAATTTAGTTTTTTCTGCTACATCAACAAGTGAAGTGCCCGGATCCGTAATAGCGGCGAAATGTTCTCCGGCGTTATCACCGGCAGTTTCTTTCATTTTTTCATAAAAGTAACGGTAGAAGCTTAATGTTTCCGTTGTTGTTCCGGATTTACTGGCAACAATAAATAACGTTTTGTTATAATCAATTTTTTTCTCAACGTCTAAAACAGCTTCCGGTGAAGTATTGTCTAAAACAATTAATTCCGGGAAACCTTGTTTAGATTTAAAAGTTTCGCTTGCTACTTCAGGACAGAGACTGCTGCCGCCCATTCCCAATAAAACTATTTTGTTATATTTTGCTTTTTTAATTTCTTTAACAAAATTAAGAATGTCATCCGATTCTTTAAGAAAATCTTCCGCGCTGTCTAACCATCCCATTCTAATTCTAATTTCTTCAACTTGATTCGGATCGTCCTTCCACAAATAAGGATCTTTTGCAAAAAGACGACGAGTGAACTGTTTCTCATCAAGTGATTCAAAAACATCCTTTACGTCTGATTCATTTTCTCCGAATTTAATTTCTTGAGAACCCGCGCTTTCTGCTAAAAATTTTTCTCTCTTTTCACTGATGGTTTTCATCAAATTATCGTATGGATCGATGAATTTTTGTACGCCTTCGTTAATTAGCTGATCGGTAATAAAATTAATATTTATATCCAGTCTTTCTAGATCTTCAAATACTTGTTTAGCCCAATCAAGATTCTTTCCCACGGTATTTTCTTCAAGAATTCCATGATCGGCAAATGCTTTAATAGTTTTGTCGGGAAGAGTATTTACAGTATCGGGCCCAATTAATGTTTCAACATATCTTGTATCTCTATACAGAGGATCTTTTGTACTTGTACTCGCCCAAAGCGGCCGCTGTACTTTGGCTCCTTTTTTTATAAGATTTTCCCATTCTTCTCCGCTGAATATTTTTTTGTAGCTTTGATAAGCTAACTTTGCGTTTGCTATTGCCGTTTTACCGAGTAAATTTTCTGGTCTCGGTTTATCTCCCGAATTTTGTTCCGGCACAATCATGTGTCCCAATATTTGATCTGTCAAAACATCAATTCTGCTTAAGAAAAAGCTGGCTACAGAGCGGAGTTTAGAAATATCTTTTCCCTCATCGTTTCGTTTTTTAAGAGCTCTTATGTATGCATGCGCCACATCCTCATAATTTTTAATTGAAAAGAGAAGAGTTATATTTATATTTATCCCCTCATAAAGAAGCTGTTCTATAACAGGAACGCCTAAAGTAGTGCCGGGAATTTTTATAAAGCAATTGGGACGATCAACTTTTGAAAATAATCTTCTCGCTTCTTCTAAAGAACCTTCCGGGTTATGTGCGAGGTATGGCGATACTTCAAGACTTACAAAACCATCAACTCCGTCAGAATCATCGTAAACGGGGCGAAGAATACCACATGCATCCTGTACATCTTTAACAGTTAATTCTTCATAAATTTCATGAACAGATTTATTTTCTTTAACTAATTTTTTTATTTGTGCGTCATAATCATCACTATTAGAAATTGCTTTATTAAAAATGGCCGGATTAGAAGTTATTCCGCGCAATCCTTCATTTTGTACACGCTTCTTTAATTCTCCACCTTTAATTTTTTGCCGTGTTAAATTATCGAGCCAATAGCTTTGACCGTAGTTTAAGAGATCAATGAGAGTACTCATTATTTATAACTCCTCTAATTTTCTTTCTGTTGTTCAGAACTTTTAATTATTAATATTTTTATGAGAACAACTTATTTATTCTTCTTAATAAGTTCTTTTGCTTTATCTTTTATTTTTTCAATAGTAAAACCGTAATGTTTAAAATTATCTTTTGCGGGGGCGCTTGATCCAAATTTAGTTATTCCGATAACCGCGCCTTCATTCCCAACCCATTCGCACCAGCCGAAAGGAGACGCCGCTTCAACAGCTAAACGCGCCTTTACAGAAGAAGGTAAAACTTCTTCTTTATACTCATCAGTTTGATCACGAAAAAATTCCCAGCTGGGCATACTAACGGCACGAGCGTTTATATTTTCTTTTTCTAATTCTTTCTTTACTTCTAAAATTAAATGAACTTCCGAACCGGTTGAAATAAGAATAACATCCGGGCTATCCCCTTTTTCTTTAGAAAGAATGTAAGCTCCTTTAAGAACTCCTTCCGCGCCGGCTGTTTCATCACGATTAAAAATGGGAAGTTTTTGCCGGGACATAATCAACATTGTAGGTCCGTTTTTTCTTTCCATCGCGGCCTTCCACGCAAATGCAGCTTCATTTGCGTCTGCGGGACGAATTATATACATGTGCGGCATAGCTCTAAAAGATGCTAAATGTTCAATCGGCTGATGAGTTGGGCCGTCCTCTCCCAAACCGATAGAATCATGTGTTAAAACATAAATTACGGGGAGTTCCATAATAGCCGCTAAACGAATTGCCGGGCGCGCATAATCAGTAAAGATAAAAAATGTAGATGCGAAAGCGCGTACGCCGCCGTGAAGCACTATTCCTGAACTTGCGGCACACATATTATGTTCTCTCACTCCCCACGCAATATTTCTATTTTGGTAGTTGTCTTTCTCAATATAATTCTCCGGTTCCATTAAAGTTTTTGTTGAAGGAGAAAGATCGGCGCTTCCTCCTACTAACCAGGGAACTTTGTCAATAAAACTTTCTAAAACCTTACTTGAAACTTTTCTTGTTGCCATAGGCCCGTCATCAGGTTTGAATTTCGGAAAATCTTTATCCCAATCACCGGGCAGCTCTCCCTTTAAAGCCTTTTCGAATTTTTCAGCGAGCTCGGGAAATTTATTTTTATAATCCTCATATTGCTTATTCCATTCATCTTCATATTCTTTTCCTTTATCCACAGCTTGCCGCATATGCTTTAAAGCATCATCGGGCACTAAAAATTTTTCTTCCTTCGGCCAGCCGTAAAATTCTTTTGTAGCCGCAACTTCTTCATCACCCAGAGGCGAACCATGTGCTTCGGGAGTATCTTGCATTTTCGGTGCGCCGAATCCGATATGGGAACGAAGAATAATTATTGAAGGTTTATCTGTTTCATTTATCGCATTTTTATAAGCTGTGGTAAGTTTTCCTAGATCATTTGCGTTATCGCCTAAATCCTGTACGTGCCAATTATAACCTTTAAATCTTGTTGATACGTCGTCGGAGTATGTTATTTCTGTTTCACCTTCAATACTAATATGATTTTCATCGTACAAATAAATCAGCTTTCCGAGGCCAAGATGTCCGGCTAAAGACGCGGCTTCATTAGAGGCGCCTTCCATTAAATCACCATCACTGCAGAACGCAAAGGTGTTATGATTAATTATATCATAACCCTCTTTATTAAAAAGCGCGGCTAAATGTCTTTCCGCAATTGCCATTCCGACAGCATTCATAATTCCTTGCCCTAACGGACCGGTTGTGGTTTCAACACCGGGCGTTAAACCATATTCTGGATGTCCGGGCGTTTTACTGTCCCATTGTCTAAAATGTTTTAAATCATCAAGAGAAACATCATAACCAGTAAGATAAAGAAGAGAATAAAGAAGCATGGAAGCATGTCCGTTGGAAAGTATAAATCTATCACGATTAAACCATTTGGGATTTTTAGGATTGAATCGTAAAAATTTTGTCCATAGAACATAAGCCGGAGGAGCTAAAGCCATCGGTGTTCCGGGATGACCCGATTCAGCTTTCTGAACCGCGTCCATTGAAAGTGTGCGAATCGTATTTATTGCTAGTTCATCAATTGACATATCTTCCAAAGTTTTCATCGTAAATCCTTCCTTTTTTTCTCATTCCAAGATTAGATATATAAATTAATTAAGACAGTATCAAAGTAGTGTATCTTGTATCAATATATTAAAATATAAGGAGTTACAAATTTTATTCAAATTGTAAATATACAATCTAGTTGTGTAAAAATAATTTAACCGGATGCACTTTTTTAAGGTGCATCCGTTAAAATAAATGAGGTATTATTTTCTGAAATGGATGGTGGTATCAGATTTTTTTTCTGAACTAAAATGAAGTGCTGTTAATGTTCCGTTATCGCTTTTCTCAACGGCAATTTTATTAATATTCGGTATAAAATGATTTACTACTTCATCAAGTTTTTCACCGACTATTATACTGTTATTATTAAAACCGCCTTGTTCAACATTAATTGTTAACTCCTTCAAAAGAAGATTTTCGGCTATAATTTTCTTCTCAAAATGTTCTTTTGCTACTTCTATTGAAAAAAAAAGTCGGCCGTTTTGTTTATTTAATTCATCTATACATTCTATCCATTTCTCTTGAGGAATATCTTCTATCCTCATTTCGCACCTTTTCAAATAAATTAAACATAAAAGCTTAACAATTATATAATAACTTTATTTTATAATTTGGGATTTTCTATAACAAGAACAGAACTTGCCTGCATTCCTTTTTCACCTTCTTCTTCAAAAAATCTAACTCCCGTTCCTGGTTTAAGTTCATCAAACTTATTGTGTAAGATACTGTTTTTATGAAAATAAATTTCCCTGCCGTTAATAGTTTGCAAAAATCCGTATCCTTCATCAGGGAAAACTTGTGAAACAATTGCCGTTACTTCCTGCTGCGGGTGAGTTTTTACATCCGCACGCTGTCTGGCGGAAAGTCTTTCCAACTGTTTTTTTGCGGCTTCAAACGCGTCTCTTATTACAGCCGATAAATTATTAGGAATTACACCTTCGCCGGGCTCTCTTCTTACAATTACAGAATGTCCCGGAGGAACTCTTATATCTAATCTTACACGGAAAGGATTTCCTGTATTGGGTGCTTCAATAGGTTTTTCTATTGCGGCCCGGCAGCTTGTTATATGATCGCATACTCTTTCTAATTTTTTTACTTTTTCTCTAATTAAATCATCAATATCATCATTTTTTCTAATATTTCTGTAAGATATTTCTAGTGGTACTTGCATATATTTCTCACATATTTTGTTTTTGATTGTTGTTTTTACCCCATAAAGCATCCGCAATTTTGTGCTTTTATAATAAGGCAATTGAATTAATTTTTTATGATATACATCATTAGTGTAATATCTATTTTAGGGACTAAAACCTAACTTGCTTTATTAGAAATCTTATCGAGAATCCAATCAATTTGTTTATTCTCAAGAACTTCATTTTCAAGAAGTGCCTCCGCCAAAGCATCTAATTTTATTTTGTTTTCTTTTAATAGCTTGAAAGCTTTACCCTCCATTTCCTTTATAATTTTCTGAATTTCCTCGTCTATTATTTTTGCGGTATCTTCGCTAAAATCTTTCTGCTGTGCCAATTCTCTTCCTAAAAATATATGTTCCTCCCCAAGTTTATATGTTACGGGGCCAAGCCTTTCACTCATTCCCCATTGACAAACCATATGTTTAGCAATTCGCGTAACTTGCTTTAAATCGCTTGCCGCTCCGTTTGTATAATCTTCAAATATTAATTTCTCCGCCGCTCTTCCTCCCAAGGCAACGGCAATTCTATCTAAAAGATAATTCCTTTTAAGATTATGTCTTTCTATTTCCGGAACTTGTTCTGTTGCGCCTAAAGAACGTCCTCTGGGAATAATAGTAACTTTTTGAAGTGGATCGGTATCGGGAAGAAGTTTAGCAACAAGTGCGTGTCCGGCTTCATGGTAAGCGGTAACTTTTTTCTCTTCGTCGCTTAAAACGTCTTCTCGTTCGGCTCCTAATAAAATCTTATCGCGTGCCTGTTCAAAATCATCGGGTTCCACAATTTTTTTCTGTTTTCTTCCAGCAAGTAAAGCCGCTTCATTAACTAAATTTTTAAGATCAGCGCCTGAAAAAGATACTGTTCTTGCCGCCATATTTTCTAAATTTACTTCATCCGAAAGAGGAACCAAACGAGTGTGAATTTCAAGAATTTTTTTTCGCGCCATTTTTGTGGGAAGTTCTAAAGTAATTCTTCTATCAAATCTTCCCGGGCGAGTTAATGCGGGATCTAAAACATCGGGGCGATTGGTGGCGGCAAGAACAATTACAGATTCGTTTTTTTCGAAACCGTCCATTTCAGATAAAATTTGATTTAGCGTCTGCTCGCGTTCATCATGTCCGCCTCCTACACCGGCACCTCGAGCTCTTCCTACAGAATCTATCTCATCAATAAAAATTACCGAGGGGGAATTTTTCTTTGCGGTATCAAACATATCCCGAACTCTTGACGCTCCTACTCCAACGAACATTTCAATAAACTCTGAGCCGCTTATGCTGAAAAAAGCTACATTAGCTTCACCTGCTGTTGCCTTTGCTAAAAGTGTTTTGCCTGTTCCGGGAGGGCCCATTAATAAAACTCCTTTTGGAATATCGGCCCCGAGAGCAGTAAATTTTCCGGGATCTTTTAAGTAATCTATTATTTCTCTTAAATCTTTTTTAGGATTTTCTAAACCGGCAACATCATCAAAAGTTGTGTGAGTTTTACTTTTCTGAAATCTTTTTGCTTTAGATTTTCCGACCCCGAAAACTCCGCCGCCGCCCATCATATTGCCCATATTTCCTTGCATTTTCTTTCTTGCATAATAAAAGTAGCCGATAATTAATACCCAAGGAATCAGCATTACCAAAAGGTAAGTCAGCCAGTTTGAATCATCGACGGCCTTTGCATAAGTAGTAACATTATTGTCTTCAAGAATTTTCATTAGCTCCGGATCTTCCAGCGGAGGTTTTGTAGTTGCAAAATATTTATAAGATACGGTATCTTCACCGGAATTGCTCGTTTGTTTATAAAGATTTCTGAATTTCCCGGTTATCTGGGAACCTTGAAAAGTTACTTGAGATATATTTTGATCCATTACTTCTTGTTTGAATTCTGAATAAGAAATATCAGCATTCTGAACACCGCCGCACATTCGGAATGAATAAGATAGAAAAAAAATTAAGAAGATGAATGAAAGAATATACATCCAGGTAGGCGTTCTGCCCATTTTGTTAAATTGTTTAGGTGTATTTATTTTTTTATCGTTGTCCATATTTATCAATACATTCTATATTATTATAAAATATTTAGGGTCCGCAGCTTTTATTTTATTTTAGCCTCTTTACGGGCGACACGTTTTTTCATCTCAATTACACTATCGGGGTTAAGTGAAATTGAATCTATTCCCGCATTTACTAAAAAATCAACTATTTCAGGATAATCGCTGGGAGCTTGGCCGCAAATACTTACTAAACGATTATTTTCATGCGCGGTTTTTATCAGCATTTCAATCATTCCCTTAACCGCGTTATCTCTTTCGTCAAACAAATCTTTTAGTTCCGCGGAATCTCTATCTACGCCCAATACCAGTTGAGTTAAATCATTACTCCCGATTGAAAACGCATCAAATCTTTGGGCGAATTGTTTAGCCAGAATAATATTTGAAGGAAGCTCGGCCATAACATAAATTTTTAATCCTTTTCTACCGCGCATTAATCCATTTCCCGCCATAATTTCTAATACTTTATCTGCTTCCTTTAATGTTCTGCAGAAGGGAATCATTACTACAATATTTTCCAATCCGATTTCTTCCCGCGCCTTTTTTATAGCTCTGCATTCAAGAGCAAAGCCTTCTTTATATTTTTCGCTGTAATATCTTGACGCGCCCCTAAAACCAAGCATCGGGTTTTCTTCATCCGGCTCAAATTCTTTTCCGCCTATAAGTTCGGCATATTCGTTGGTTTTAAAATCACTCATTCGTACAACAACGGGATCCGGAAATTGAGACGCCGCAATGGTTGAAATTCCCAGCGCAAGTTTATCTACAAAATATTGCGGTTTATCATTGTACCCTTTTATAATTTGAGAGATTTGTTTCTTTGCTTCTTTATCTTTTAGAGTATTAAAATTAATTAGCGCCATCGGGTGGATTTTAATGATGTTGTTTATAATAAATTCCATTCTGGCAAGTCCAATTCCCTCGGCAGGTAATCTCCACCAACGAAAAGCAGCGCCGGGACTTGCAATGTTCATTTGAACGCGGGTTTTGGTTTCGGGTATTTTCTTGAGATCTACATTTTGTTCATTAAATTCCAGTTTCCCTTTAAATACATAACCAATATCTCCTTCGGCGCATGAAATTGTAAGGTCCATTCCGTTTTTTAAAATAGAAGTAGCTTCACCGGAACCAACAACAGCGGGAATTCCAAGTTCCCGACTGACAATTGCCGCGTGAGAAGTGCGGCCGCCGTAATCAGTAATAATTCCCGCCGAGCGTTTCATTACCGGAACCCAATCCGGATCTGTCATTTCAGTGACTAAAATCGCGCCGTCTTCAAATTTATCAATGTCATCACTCGATTTTATTATTAAAGCTTTCCCGGATGATATTGCTGCTCCGACACTAATCCCGGTTAAAAGTTCTTCACCTTTTTCCTTTAAAGTATAAGTCTTCATAGATTGGTTGGCTTTTTGAGACTGTACTGTTTCCGGCCGAGCTTGTACAATATATAATTTATCGGAATCACCATCCTTTGCCCATTCAATATCCATCGGCTTTCTGTAATGCTTTTCAATTGTTGCCGCCCATTTACCAAGTTTTAATATTTCTTCATCAGAAAGAACGAAATTATTTCGTTCTTTTTGCGTAGTGGAAATATTTTTAGTGGTGGCTGATTTTCCATAAATCATTTTTTTCTCTTTACTGCCCAATTCTTTTTTTATGATCGGAGCAGTATTTTTTTTAAGCAAAGGTTTAAAAATTTTATATTCATCCGGATTAACCGCGCCTTGTACAATATTTTCACCGAGTCCCCAAATTGCGTCAATTACCACAACATCGGGGAAACCGCTTTCCGTATCTATTGTAAACATTACACCGGAACTGCTTTTATCGGATCGAATCATTTTCTGTACTCCTACAGATAACGCAACTTTTATATGTTCAAATCCTTTTTCTTTCCGGTAGCTTATTGCGCGGTCGGTGAATAATGAAGCATAACATTTCCGGCATGATTTTAATAACTCCTTTTCGCCGCGCACGTTTAAGAAGGTTTCCTGCTGTCCCGCAAAACTTGCATCGGGTAAATCCTCCGCTGTAGCGCTGCTTCTAACAGCTACATCAACATTTTCAGTTTCATAAATATCGCTGAGTTTCCGGTACGCGGAATTTATGGCTTGAACAACTTCTCCGGGAAATTTGCTTTTAATAAATAAATCTCTAATTGATTTCCCTATTGAAGCTAAATTGCTGTTGTTCCCTTTAAGAGTTTCCAGTTTCGCTTTTATTTTTTCTTCTAAATTATTTTCCTTTAAAAATTCTTTATATGCTTCCGCGGTAGTTGCAAAACCTTCCGGTACTAAAATTTTATCTTTTTTTAATTTGCTGATCATCTCACCAAGAGAAGCATTTTTCCCTCCTACAATTGAGACATCTTTATTTTTTAGCTCATCAAAAAATTTTACATACTTTCCGGATTTAACCATTCAAAAACTCCAATTTTTCATTTTATGTGAATCGGGATGTGGCGTTTACAAAGGCATTTTTCAAATCATTAAATGCTTTTTCAGCTCCTTGAAATATATCTTCTGCTGCAGCTTCGCTTACGTTGCTTAATTTTGTTACAGTTTCCTCAGCTAATTCTTTTTGTTTTTTCAGTTCGGATATTTCATAACTGTAATTATTTTTGGCATCTTTACCGACTTTTTTGATTTTTGCCTCAATATTTATCAGCTCTTCGTTTATTTCATCTATTTTTTTGTGAATTTCGTTGATGAATTCTTTCCGTCTTTCCATAACGCCATCTCCTTAATTAATAGCTATTTGTTTTCTTTCCAATACGTAGGTTTATCATAATAATCATGCAGTTGTTGTTCATATTCTTTACTTAATGGTTTTGACGGATCGAACTCCGGACTGTTCGTTATTTGATCTTTAGTCAAGTGGAGATAAACTCGTGATTCTGACCAATCCATTCTTTTTATCCAGTCTAACTGGATTATAACTTTTTTACCCCCAGGTAAAATATTTCGCGTGTCCACAACAAGATACCGTATAATCCAGCCTGCATCATCAACTATAAAATCTTCAACATGCCCTATACTTCCATCGGCCGCCTTAATATTATACCCGGTTATTTCTCTAACACTCCTTAAATTATGATTTCCTTCTTCGGTTTCACTTTTTTCCTGTTCTTTTACTTCCCGTTCCGCGGTATTAAAAGCAACAGGAGGAACAACACCAAGCGAAGGAACATAATAACCGCCTCCCAGCCAATAGTCCGGCCAGCCGTAATAGGTTGTTAATTCATGTTCTTTATGAAGTGAAATAGGTTCATCATTAGAAATATCGGGACTATTTTCAATTTGTTCTTTTGACAGATTTATAGGAAATTCTTCACTTTCCCAGGCAGGACTTCCTAAAGATTGCGGAGAAATTAAAACTTGCCTTTGTTCCAGCCATCCGCCTGTATCCGCAACTAAATATCTAACTGCCCAAGTTCGGTCGTCAAAATAAAAATCATACACTTTACCGATGTTCCCATCTTTAGCATGAATTTTATATCCTTCTAATTTTTTGCTGCTTCTAAGCATAAATCCTCCGTGTTTATTTGGATTTAGAGAACTCTGAGTTTAATAATTTATCAAGAACTTCGCGCGGATTTTTTAATGAATGTGAATGTCTATTTATATCTTTCCATGGGTCGCCGGCTGTATCAATTCTTTTAAATATATTTTTGATGTTAAACGATTGAGATTTAATTCCCCTACTTATTTCGTCCCATTCAATAGGTACCGCAATAGGCGCGCCTTGTTTTGGTCTAACCGAATAGGGAGGAACTGCTGTCTGGGCATAAGCGTTTCTTGCCGTGTCTAAAAATAATCTTCCGTTTCTTTTATTTTTTCTTACTTCAGTAGTTAATTTTTTAGGATTACGTTCCGCTAAAATTTTAGCGGTATCTTGCGCAAGTTTTCTTACAAAATCAAAATTGTTATTTCTGTTAATGGGAGTAACTACATGTAATCCTCTGGAACCTGTAGTCATTAAATAAGCCGGTAGATTTAGTTCATCATTTAAAAATTTTTTTATTTCTTTTGCGGCAAATTTTACTACAGAAAAATCATTGTCCGGCGGGTCCAAATCAAAAATTAATCTATCGGGATAATCTATTTTGTAAATTTTACTAAGCCAAACATGCGGGGTTATGCAACCTTGACCAGCAAGGTATGCCAGCGTTGCCGCATTATTACAAACAACATGACAAATACTTCCCCCGGTTTTTCTTTCTATAAGTTTAAGTTCTATCCAATTTGGAAAATAATCGGGCGCATCTTTCTGAAAAAAACTTTTCCCGTTTATTCCGTTTGGAAATCTCAGCATAGAAACAGCACGATTTTTAATATGCGGAATCATTGTATCGGCAATATTTTTATAATATTCAACCAGCTCTCCTTTGGTATAGCCTTTATCGGGAAAGTAAACTTTGTCGGCATGCGTTAATTCAAATGAATATTTTCCGAAATTAAGTTTTACCATTAATTAACCTGCAGTTTCTTTTCTAATTTTTTAGAATCTTTATCCCGCCGTCTTTCATAAAATCTAAAACCACAGTAACAAAATCAATTAAGAAATCTAATATTGAACGTCACAACAATTTTTGCGAGGCGGCAAGAAGTTTTTATATGTTATTTATTTTTGATGCTTATTGCAGTAATATGATGATCTTCCGCCGATTGTTTTCTTTTTAATTTTTCCGTCGCATTTCGGACAATCATCTCCCGGATTCCGGTGGTGAATTAAATAAAAATTCGGCATTTTCTCCGGATCAGCTTTTACTTTAATAGCCTTTTCCAGTACTTTATTCATCATGCGATAGATTTTTTTTAATTCCTTATCGTCAATTTTATTAAGAGATTTTCCCGGAAATATTTTTGCTTGAAAGAGTATTTCATCGGAATAAATATTTCCTATTCCCGCCAAAATTTGCTGATTCATTAATGCTGATTTAACAGCCCCCGTTCTATTATTAAAAAGTTCTTTAAAAGTTTTAAAATCAATTTCATCCTCAATCGGATCAGGTCCTAATTCTTTTTCTTTAATAAAATCATCAGGGTTAGTAACACCGTCAATTTCTCCGAACTTCCTTCTACAATCGTAAGCGAGATGATAATTATTTGAAAAATTTACCTGCATTCTAACATGAGGCGGCTGTTCATTTTGATCCTTGAAATATTTTAGGTAGCCGGTCATCCCGAAATGAAAAATAATCCAGTAATCATTATTTAAATGGGCAAATAAATATTTACCATGCCTTTTAATGGCGTCAAACTTTTGTCCTTTTAATCTTCTTTTAATGGTTGCTGCGCTAACATTTTTTACCAGTTTGGGCGCGGAAATATTCACTTTATCAATTTTATGATGCAGTGCCGTTTCATTCATATATCTTTTAAAAGTTTCAACATCAGGCAATTCAGGCAAAATAATTTTCCTTTCAGATTTTTAAAAATTACCATCCCGGCGAAATAACAAATCCGAATACAAACCCTTTCCCGGGGCGCTGAAATGGGTATGCGTAATATACTTGACCTACTAAATACCCGAATAAATTTACTCTGGCGGCAAGTCCTGCCGAAAAAACGGGAATTCGCTGATTGGAATTTTTAGATAATTTAAAAATGGGCGGATTAGATTTGCTCCAAGCAATGCCGCCGTCTAGAAAACCGACTATTTCTGTTGGTAAATAGGGAAAATTTATTAACCCGAATTGTTCCGTTCCAAAAAGAGGAAGCCTTATTTCGGCATTTATTATTCCAATTCTGGATCCAATTAATCTATCAATTTCAGGACAACCGTATGGATCATTGGTTTGTGAACATTCGGTTAAATCAAATGAATTAATTGAGTAGCCTCGTACCCAAGTATCGTATCCAACATATAAAGGAGATAATCTGTTATTATCGGCATCACCGAAATATCGACCGTAATGAAGTCCCCGCAAAGCGATAGTAATAGGGTTTAAGAAAAAGTATTTTCGATAATCAGCCAAAGCTGTTAAAAACTGTAGCGATCCAACAGTCGGCTCAACTTCAAAACGAAACCTGCTTCCCTTAATTGGGGAAGTAAAACCGAAGTAAGAATAATCTCCGACATAAGCGGCTCCTAATTGAAACAAATTAAGAGCTGAAGGAGAGGGAAGACTTTTGGTATTATTCGAAAGAAGAAAACCATTTAAAGTTGAAACATAAGTTTCTCTTTCAAGATCGTAGCTAATCCGGGTATAACCTAAAGAAATTTCGGCACGTCTGTTTGTTGAAAAAGGATAAGCGCCCAATAACGAAACCTGATCTACAAAAACTCGCTGACGAAGTAGTTGTAAATTTTGTACATAAGTAGGAGATCCGCCCACTGATGCTGTATCAATATATGAACTTACTGAAACAGTTTGGTAAGGAATATGTCCTATTGCGGCGCCGTAATTAAATCTGGTTTCTCTGTTTACATATTGTGCCTCACCGCCAATATCCTTAAAATCACCATTAGCTTGAACAACAACAGATAATATATGGTTAGATAGCATGTCACTGAACAACATACTTATACCGCCTCCTATTCCGGAACCGTATTGATTAACGGCCACTCCGACAACTGCTTGCCCGATATAAACCATTTTTAAAGAAGGATGATAATCTGTTATGTCCATTTTTAAATCCTCCGGCAAACCTGCTTTTGGATTATCTAAATAATTACTTACTATTCCTTTTCCGAATTTTTTTTGCGGCGGCATGGCCGCATTATATTTAGCGGCTGAATCACTCAATTCGGTAAATTTCCCCTCTGTTGTATTTAGATTTTGAGTATGGATTTCATAGGTTGCTTTATTGAAAACAGAATAAGTCATAATATTACTTGAACCAGCGATAGATATCGCAGGGGACATATCAGTTAAACCGCTTATACCTGTTGCCGCGTTTGTAATTTGGGAAAAGCTATCGGCTTCAAAAGAATATTTATAAATGTTATTAAAACCATCCGGATCAGAAATAAAATATAAATTCTTACCATCGGGAGAGAATTGGGGATTTAGATGTTTGGTTCCTTCATTCATTGAAAGCGAAGTAATTCTTTTTGTATTAACATTCATTAAACCTATGTTTATTGAACCGAATCTATATTCATCTAAATTTGTTCTTTCGCCTCTATCAGTTATAAACGCTATTGTTTTGCCATCCGGAGACCATACGGGTTGGACTTCAGAATACATGTCATTTGTAAGTCGTTCGGATTTTTCCGTGTCTATGTGATATAAATATATATTACTGATGCCGCCTTTGCTTCCCGAAAATGTTATTGAGGTGCCGTTGGGCGACCATGATAAAAAAGAAATTTCATCAGCATCGCCTATTTGAATTTCTTTCTGAATATTACCGGAAGAAACATCAACAATATCAATCGCGTTATTACCTTCTTCAATTACAACAAAAGCAAATTGTTTTCCGTCCGGGGACCATGTGCCAGAGGAGTTTATAAAACGAAGCGCGTCAAAATGGCGATCGGTTTCTGAGCTGACAAGTTTTTTAATAATCTTTCCCGTGGCAGCGTCAGCCAAATATAAATCCAAGCTGAAAAGATCTCGGCTGGAAAGAAATGCAATATACTTTCCGTCTGGACTAATAACCGGCGAAAGATTCATTATATCTTCATCCGCAATAACAGTTTTTCCCAAACTATCAGGTTTTGTCTTCCCTACAATTTGTTTTTTATAAGCGGATTTTACATCCGCCTCCCACGCTTTAGAAAGAGAATCGACTCCATAACCGAACAAGGATTTAAATCCATCCTCAAAACCGAGCGCTTGTGTGGAATCGAGCAGCATACGTACTGATTTATCCCCGTAGTTACCTGCTATATAAGCCCAAATAGCCTCACCATATCTGTAGGGAAAATATTTAGAACTAGTTGAAATATCATCAATAGACGGAACATCATCATTTAAAACTGCATCTCTCAGCCACATAGTTGTAAGCGGATCAACTCTTCCGATGGATAAATATTCAGCCATTCCCTCTATTAACCAAAGCGGCATTTTCATGCCCGCTGAAATTCCTCCTTTGCGGCTTTTCAGCATTGTATATTGGAACGTGTGTACAAGTTCATGGCCGAGTACATGATCATTATCTTTATTAATTCCTGTGAAAGGAATAATAACTCTATTTTTTAAACCTTCAGTTACACCGCCGGTGCCTTGCGGAATTAATCCGCTAATTACATTTGTCTGTTGAAAATCCGCATGATTTGCATAAAGAATAATCGGCTGTTCATTTCCTAAAATATTACCGAAAACTTTTGATAATCTATCATCCCATCTTTCAAGCATATAAGCTGCTCCGGTTACAGCTTCTTTTTCAATTGGATAATAATAAATACGGAAATGCGGTGTTTTCATTATTTTAAAGGAAAAGTTATCATAATGAACTTTGTTTCTTCCGAAGTATTGCGCGTCTGCAATATCCGGTAACAAAAAAAACAATGATAATAGAAAAAGAAATTTATACCGACATAAATTAATTAAAGTGTTTTTCATATATTATGAAGCCTTTAATTATTATGGAGTTAAATGCTGTATAAACCAATCCTTTGCCAAATCTGCGGCGGCATCCAGAGTGCCGGGTTCTTCAAATAGATGAGTCGCCCCTTTTACTATTTCCAATTTCTTTTCACACCTAAGCTTTTTAAGCGCCAATTCATTCATTCCTATAACTGCAAGATCTTCACTGCCGACTATTAATAAAGCAGGGGCATGAACTTGCTCCAATACTTCCTCCGCAAGATCAGGCCTTCCGCCGCGGGAAACAACAGCTTTTATCACTCGTTCTCTTTTTGCCGCTGCTTTTAAAGCCGCTGCGGCTCCGGTACTTGCTCCAAAATAACCGACAGGCAATTCCTTCGTTAAATCGTTGGCAATAATCCAGTCGGTAATTTTAGATATTCTTTCCGTTAATAAATCGATATTGAAACGCAATTCTCTAGTCTGAAAATCGAGTTTCTCTTCTTCTGAAGTTAAAAGATCAATTAAGAGTGTGGCGAGGTTTGCGGTATTTAGTTTATTTGCCACAAATTTATTACGGGGACTTTTGCGGCTGCTTCCGCTGCCATGAGCAAATATTACTATTCCGACGGAGTTTGCGGGTATTGTTAAATCTGCTTCAAGTTTAATGTTTTCTAAGGGAATTGTAACAGATTTTTCATCTGTGGAATTTTGAATTATCTTTGCCATGGATTCTCTCTATTATCATAAAAATATATAAATATTATCATCTTGTCTTTTGATATGATAAGTTATTTTGACTACTTTTATAGTCTTATATGTCACACACCTGACGGAAACGTCTCAGGCAATTCTCCTTTTTCCCAAGTTGAATTTTTATCTATTGGTTCCACGGCGGTAGTATTATCAATATGAATTACCGCATCAAATTGTTCGGCTATATCCGCAAAGAAATAATGACTAATTCTTTCGCTCCGGGGAAGATAAATTACACCGATAGCACGCTCAAGTTTGGATTTTAAAATCCTTTTCAGTTCCGGATCATTTTTCGTCTCTTCGGAAAGAATAATAAATTTGGGAATTTTGGTTTGATGAAATAATTCTTCATAACTATTGTTTAAACCGGGTCGAATTTTTTTCCTTTCGGCAATTTCTCCCCAATTACTCGCCGCCGTTACAGTTCCGGTGTTTGTGGTAAATCCTATTGAAAATGATTTTTTGCCATATTTTTCTTTCACCAGCTGCCCAACATTTAATTCTCCCCGCTGAGACATTTCTGTTGCGCGTGCATCTCCCAAATGAGAATTATGTTCCCAAACTACAATTTTTGCCGCTCCTATTTTATGAGAAATATGTTTATCAAGAGATTCTAAGGTCTGCATCATATGTTCATCACGAAGATTCCATGTTACTACATGACCTTTAAACATAGAACGATAATATTCTTCCGCATTTTTAGCAATTTTAGCATTCTGTTCCGCAAAGAAAAATTCATCCTCGGCAACAAAGCCATCTTTCTTTATATAGTTGAATGATTGATTATATAATTCCGACAGCTGATCTACTACTTCTGTTTCGCAGCTTTCGGTTATATTAAAATTTGCCGCATAACCGTAACTTTGCGGATCTTCTCCGTAATGATCAAAACAAGAATAACGATATCGGGCTCTTTTAGCAGCTTCAGGATCAACTTTTTCTAGATAATTTATAACGGCGTTTATTGAACCGTGTAAGCTGTATAAATCGAGGCCGTAAAAACCAACTCTGTTATTTTCGTTTAGAATAGAGTTGTAATTGTTAAGCCAAGAAATAAATTCTAATACAATAGTATTACGCCACATCCAGGTTGGAAATCTTTTAAAATCATCTAATGCTTCTAAAGCCGTAATGCCTTCACCATTTTTTTGTACATAACGATTAATTTTATACGCATCCGGCCAATCAGCTTCTACCGCAACAGCATTAAAATCTTTCTCCTTTATTAATCTTTTAGTCAGTTCGGCGCGAGTTGAATAAAAATCTTGTGAACCGTGAGATGCCTCTCCTATTAAAACTATTTTAGCGTCTTTAGCTTTCTGTAGGAGAATATTATAATCATCATTAATATTTATCGGGAGAATACTCTCTTTTAATATTTCTAAATCTTTTTGTGAATAATTCATAATAACACATTCCTAAAAATTATTTTTTTATTCAGTTTTATAACTTAAAATTTTTTTAACCTGTTCATCTTTTATTTGAGAAAAATCCTCATACCAAAAACCGACTCCCCTAAAAGGTTCGGGAGTTGATGCGCATATTACCTCATCCACCTCATTTTCAAAATCTTCACAGGTATCCGATGAAGCGGTCGGGACCGCCAAAACAATTTTTTTCGGATTTAAAATTTTAAGCGCGGTTATGGCAGCACGCATACTTGCGCCGGTAGCTAATCCGTCATCAACAAGAATAACAATTTTACCTGCTATTGTAATCGGTGGTTTATCCCCCTTATATAATTGCTCCCGTCTAAGTAATTCCTGTTTTTCAATTTCGGTTACCTTTTCAACTACTTCTTTAGGAATTTTCATAAGATTTATAATCTCTTTGTTTAAAACTCTTACTCCGTCGGAAGAAATGGCACCGAAGGCAAGTTCTTCCTGACCGGGAACTCCGAGTTTTCTAACGATAAAAATATCTTGCGGTACTTTAAGATATTTAGCAACTTCAAACGCAACCGGGACCCCTCCTCGCGGCAGCCCCAGTACAATAACATCTTTGTGGTCTTTATATTTTTCCAGTTTAAGAATAAGTTTTTTCCCTGCATCGGTTCTGTCTTTAAATATAGCCATCGTATCCTCTTTAAATAAACGGGAAATTTATATTAACAGAAGCGAATCGCTATTCAAGTTAAAAAATGGGATGATTGTCCCATATCATTAGAAGGATAGATTAGAGGGATAGACTAGAGGGATATTATTAAAATATTAAAATTAATTTAACCTTTTAATAATCATTTCTGAGATAGTATTGCCTATACTTAAAGAGGCAGTGGCGGCCGGTGAAGGCGCATTTAACACATGAATCATTTTCGGTGCTTCCACAATTCTAAAATCATCGACTAGTTTGCCGTCGGGTTCCAAAGCTTGTGCCCTTATTCCGGCACCTTCGGGATAAACATCATTATAATCAACTTCCGGAATTAAATTTTGTAAAGCTTTTACAAATAAATTCTTGTTGAATGATCGGCGAAATTCATTAAATCCCATTTTATAATGTTTTCGCGCCATATGCCAAAACCCGGGATAAACAAACATTTGAGATAAATCGCTAAAAGAAAAATCAGTTTTATTATAACCTTCTCTTTTAAATGCTAAAACAGCATTGGGGCCTGCTTCAATTCCGCCGGAAATCATTCTTGTAAAATGGACGCCGAGAAAAGGAAATTTAGGATCGGGGACAGGATAAATTAAATTATTAACTAAATATTCTTTTTCTTTTGTAACTTTATAATATTCGCCTCTAAAAGGAATTATTTGCAATTTTGGATCTACTCCGCATTTTATTGCTATTCTATCCGACTGAAGTCCGCCGCAATTAATTAGAAATTTAGCTTTAACATCTCCGCCGGTTGTATTAATAATTAGTTCTCCATCAGCTTTTTCCAATTTCATAAAACGATTGCTTGTTCTTATTTCGCCACCGTTTTTCTTTATTAATCTTGCGTAAGCCGCGGTAACCTCTTTATAATCAACAATACCGGTTTGCGGAACATAAATCCCTTCAATTCCCGCTACATGAGGTTCATATTCTTTTAGCTCTTCCTTAGAGAGTCTTTTAATATTTTTTAATCCGTTTTCTCGTCCTCTTTTTTCAAGTTCATTTAAAGCCGGAACTTCATCATTACATACAGCAACAACTAATTTTCCGCATCTATCGTACTTAATATTATTTTCTTCACAGAAGCGGTACATTAATTTTCTTCCGCGAATACAATTTTCTGCCTTAAGTGAACCCGGTTTATAATATAAACCCGAATGAATTACTCCGCTGTTGTTGCCGGTTTGATGTGCGGCAAGTTTTTCTTCGGCTTCTAAAATAATAATAGAAAAATTTCCTTTTTTTTGAAGAGAAAGTGCTGTTGCGGTTCCTATAATTCCTCCCCCGATTATTGCTATATCAAATACTTTTCCCGCCATTGCAGCTCCTTTGAAGAATAAAAGAAATAATATAAAATGTTAAAGAACTTAGCAAAATGCATTGAGAAAAGAAATTAATTTTTAGCCAAAAAGTGCGGAAATAGGAGTGATCACTATATAATTAATAAGGTTATTTTGGGAAGAAAACAAAAATGAGCCGGAGCTTTTTAAACTTAAGATTCGAAATAAAAAAGGGGATTATAAAGATCCCCCGGTTAAAGAATTAGTTGGTTTTAATAAAAATATTTCCATTAATTGTTGAAATCTTTACTGTATTTTCGCCGCCGGCTACAACACCTTTTCCATAAATATATTTTCTGGGCGTTCCTTTTTTAGAATCCCATTCTTCTGAATCATTTATATCTAAACCAAAATCATTTTGTATTTTAAAATTTTGACTGCTATTATTTGTATAAGCAATTTCAGCATCAACATTCATTGAGAAATTTTTGGGAACGGTTAGAGTTACATCTCCTTGAAGACTCCTTAATTCAACATGCCTGTCGCCGTCTGTTTTATTATTTAGATTAACTAAAATTTTACCGCTCATAGTTTTAGCTTCAACCCAGCCTTCGTTGGAATCAATATTGATATTTCCTCCCATTGTAACCGCGCTTGCAAAAATTTTGGCGTTTTTAATATTAATATTTCCTCCCATTGTTTTAGCTTTTGCGCCATTCGGTGCTTCATCTATTTTTATATTTCCGCCTAAAGTATGAATTTCAACTTCTTCATTTGAAGACGATTGGTTTCTTCTTTGCAAATTCTCATAAATAACATTTCCTCCGTTAGAATTAGCTTTTACGCTACCTTTTACATTTACAACTTTTACCGGTCCGCCGTTAGTATGAACAGAACCGTCAACATCTGAATCAGTTAAAGAAATGGGACCGCCAAGAGTATTTAAATCTAAATAACCTTTTAAATTAGTAAGCTTTAAAGGGCCGCCCAAAGTTTTCCCGGTAATTTTTCCCTCAATATTATTTATTGTAATCGGTCCTCCGTTGGTTGAGACGGATAAATCAAATTTCACGGGTACTTTTATGGTAACTTTATTAATCTTGTTCGCGGAATTTTCATCTGTTTTATCGGTTGTAACAAATATGTTATTGCCGTCTTTAGAAAAATTTACTGTATATTTTCCTTCTCTTGATTCATCATACTCAACTTCGGCAGAAAATTTATCTTTATCCCAGCCCGAAATTTCAATTGCTCCTCCGGAAATAAGTGATATAGAAAGTTTCTGTCCGGGTTTTGCATCAAATTCTTTATTATCAGGTTGAAGAGAATTACTGTTTATTATTTGAGAAGTTGCACATCCTGATATACTTGATACAGTAAAAGGCATCATCTTCGGCTCCCATGAAGCGCCGGAAAATCCTAATAACATCATTAAAGGTAAAAGAATATTTAGTAAACTTTTCATCATCACTCCTTTTGTTTAAGTATCTGAAAAATTAGACTAAAGAAATTGAAAAAAGGTTGTTGGCCGTAAAAAAATTTCTTCAAAGGTATTAGAATTACTATTTTATGTGTTAAAAATTACTTTACTAAATTCTTTTCAAGTTCTTCTTTTATTTGTAGAGAAATAGAAATAAATTTCAAAAAAAATGAGAATAAAATAAAAGGGTGAAAAAATGATAATGAAAAAGTTTGCCGGAGCGGATGTTGAAGTTTCACGTCTGGGTTACGGCTGTTGGGGAATTGGAAAATCCGAATGGGTTGGAGCCGAAGATGAAGAATCGAAGAAATCCTTACATACGGCAATAGAAAAAGGTATAAATCTATTTGATACAGCTTTGGCATACGGAGAAGGACACAGCGAAAAATTAGTAGGCGAAGCGGAAAAAGAATCCGGTAAAACTTTATTTATTTCGTCAAAAATTCCTTCTAAGAAAAGAGAATGGCCGGCTTCAGATAATTCTACTTTAGATGAATCTTTCCCTAAAGATTACATAATTAAATGTACTGAGCAAAGTTTAAAAAACTTAAAACGGGATTATATCGACCTTCAGCAGTTTCACGTTTGGAACGATAAATGGACAGAACAAGATGAATGGAAGGAAGCCGTAGAAAAATTAAAAAAAGACGGGAAGGTGAGATATTTCGGAATTTCCATAAACGACCATCAGCCCGAAAATGGGATAAAAGCGGGAGAAACAGGGCTAATTGATTGCTATCAAGTAATATTTAATATTTTTGATCAGCAGCCGATTGTTAAACTTTTTCCGTTCTGCAAAAAACATAATATTGGAATACTTGCCCGAGTGCCGTACGATGAAGGAGCGCTAACGGGGAATATAGGCCCAAACACCGATTTTCCCGTAGGAGATTTCCGGAATAATTATTTTAAAGGAAACAGAAAACTTGATGTAAAATTAAGAGTAGACGCAATTTGGAAAGATGTTCAGGATGAAGTTGATACAATGGCCGAAGCCGCGTTACGTTATATAATCAGTTTTGATGCGGTAACTTCAGTGATTCCCGGAATGAGAAAGAAAAAACATCTTTTGGCAAATATTGAAAATGTAAATAAAGGCCCGTTGCCGGAACAGCTTTTGGAGGTTTTGAAGGTCCATAAATGGAATAAAAATTTTTATGAATAAAATATTTATAGCCGTGGGTTTATTTGCTTTTACTTATAATTCCAAAACATAAATCAAAGTTTTACAAAGGCTTGCGAATTTTAATCAATTTAATTTAAATATTAATTATCTGTTATAAATAATTAAATAATGATCAGGTTTTTATTTTGAAAAAAACAATAACAGTTTTCGGAAGTTCGCTTCCAAGAGAAGGGGACGAAGAATTTGAAGCAGCTTATAATTTGGGCTGCTTTCTTGCTAAAAAAGGTTTTAACGTCTGCACAGGCGGATTTCAAGGAATTATGGATGCGGTATCAAAAGGAGCGGCTGAAAACGGCGCGGAAGTTATGGGTATTACAGTCGATCTTTGGGGAGCGAAACCCAGTGAATTTTTAACAAAAGAAATAAAATGCCAAACTCTTTTTGAAAGGATTGCCAAACTTGTTGAAATAGCAGATGCTTATGTTGTACTTCAAGGCGGAACAGGAACTTTATTAGAACTTGCGGTAATTTGGGAATTTATGAACAAAAAAATGCTGCGGGTAAAGCCTATAATTAGCCATTCTACAATGTGGAAAGAAATAGCAAAAATTATTGATGAACAGCTTCAAAAGGAAAAAAGAGTTACCGGCCTTGTTAAAAATTTTGATAAAGTTGAAGAAATTGCTGAATATCTTCACCAAAAGTTAAATAACGATTTTAAAGAAAACCAATAACTGCTTGTTCAACCATTTCTACATCAAGTTCTTTTATGCATTTGAAAAGGAGATCTTTTCTATAACAAATAAGCGGTTTAGGGGAATAAAAAAAGCACGGCGCGCAATCTAAATTTAATGTTACTATTTTATGTTCCGCTTTCCATGGATGAATATAATTAGGATTTGTAGGCCCGATGATTGCAACAACTTTTAGCTGCATAGCCGAGGCTACATGCATTAAACTTGAATCATTAGAAACAAAAACATCGCATCTTTTCATAATGGCCGCGCTCTGAGCTAAATTACTTGTATTTACGGAAATTACTTTTTCTGAATCAATTTCATTTTCAATTCGTTCTTTTAACAGCTTTTCTTCCGGTCCGCCGAAAATTAGAATTTTAGCTTTTTTATTTTCTATTAATCTTTTCCCTAATTCGGCAAATTTTTCCGGTTCCCATCTTCTATTTTTATGATTTTTTAAAGTTGCCGAGCCCGGATGAAAGCCGATAATCAAATCATCTTCCATAATATTATTCTGTTTTGCATAATCTTTGGCAAAACTTTCGTCTTCTGTTGTTAATGGAAAACTGAGCGGCGGCTCTTCATTAAATTTGGTATTTAATAATTTTTCACAAAGAAGAATATTCTCCTGAACATTATGAAGTGAATCATTTTCTGTAATTCTCACATTATTGAGTCCACCTAAATTTTGAGAATTTTGACGCAAATATTTTACTCCGGCTCTTTTTTTTGCTCCTATTAAAAAATTGATAATATTATATTCTTTCCTATTAGAAGGATAAACATTAACTGAAGCATCATATTTTCCTCTTAGGCTTAACACAAAAAGAAGAGATTTAGGCGAACCTTCTTTTATAAAATCGAAATGATAAATATTATTTAATTCATCATTTCTTTCATACATATCTTTCACGCCCTTGAACATTACCACCGCATCAATCTGAGCATTTGGCAAGGCTTTACGTAAAAGTGTAATTGCGGGAGTAAACATAAGCGCGTCGCCGATTCCCGATAGAGCTAAAATTAGAATTTTCATCTGTAAAACTTTTTATGAATTATTAACTTAATATAAAAAAATAAGCGGCTGTTAACCGCTTATTTTGATAATTAAATATTTTTTGAATTTAATTTTTTACTTAGAAGTATCTTTTTTCATTAGTTTAGCGGAATCTTTTTCAACCGAAAGATTATCCTTTTTGGCTAAATTCTTATATTTCTCAATATTCGCTTTTACATTCGGATCATTGGGATACATTTCCTGAATTTTTTCCCAAATTCCGACCAACTTTTCATAATCTTTTAAATTTTCGTAAGTATCTAGGAGTATCCTATACGGATTATAATATGATTGAACATTGTTCGGATTATTTTCAAGATCCTGCAACGCTGATTGTTCAACTTCCGCGGCTATTTTTTTATAAATATTCATTGCGCCGGCATTATAATAAATATTCCCGATTTCAAATAATAATCCGTTTTCCATCGGAATAACTTTTCTCGGTATTTTTTCATCCATCAAATTTAAGGTTGCAATCGCCTTCTCATTTTGCTTTATATTTACGTAATAAATTGAAAGCCGTAAGAAAGCATTACGATAATTTTGAACCATTCTAATATGGTTTTCATCAAAGAAAATATCGGGATTATTTAACCCTCTAAATTTATAACCCGGTTCATAATCCTTACTAAAACTTGGGTTTTCGTTATAAAGTTCTTTACGAAGTACGGGCGCGTTCACAAATTCAATTCCCGGTGTACGTTTTTCGGGAACTAAACGAAGAGTCATCCCTTCCATTCTTAAATAATTTGAAAGTCCTATTTTGCTGTCTTCCGAACAAGTAACCGCAAAATAGATAGGACGTTTCCAATTATTTGCTTCTACAATTTCTTTAACCATTATATCCTGAACTCTTATAGCCTTTATGTTTCCGTATGTTAAAGTATTGTTCATTCTAAATTTTAATTGGCCGGATTTAATTACGCTCGAATCTTCGAGATTATATGATTGATAAACATCGGAAGGCAAGCCTGTTTTAGAAGGATCGGTTGAAATAACTACATCCTGCGGCTCCCATTGTATAGGCTGCAGCTGTTCAATCTGCTGATTTGTCATTCTTATTGCAACCGTTCCTACATTATAAGGATCGTTATTTTTTAATTGTTTAATGTACCAGTCAGTGTTCAACAAACTTAGATTAACAATTTTAACATCTCTTCTTACACCTTCAACATCCTGCAGATACCAAAGAGGAAAAGTATCATTATCGCCGTTGGTAAATAAAATAGCATTAGTAGCGCAGCTTTGCAGCAGGTTGTAAGAATAATCCCAAGGAACCCAGTTTTTAGATCTATCGTGAGTAAAATAATTTGCTTTTAACATTGTTATAGGAACAAGAACAACGCCTAATACTAAAATTGCCACAGTAACTGCTTTTCGTGCTGAAACGCCGGCAATTTTTTCCTGAACCAGATCTATTAATCCTCTAATTCCAAATGCGATCCAAATGGAAAAGACAAAAAACGCACCGACATAAAAGTAATCCCTTTCACGCGGCTGCGGCTGCTGCTGGTTTTGATAAAAAGCGGTTAAATATCCCATAAAAATAAACAGTACCATAAATATTGCGGCCATTTTCCAATCTTTTTTGAATTGGAAATAAATGCCGATTAGACCAAGCAGAAACGGAACCGCAAAAAGCGAATCGTGTGCCGCTCCTTCAAAACGAAGCCCAAAAAACTTGCCGAAGAAATCGCCGACACCGTTAAAAGGAGCAATATCTGCAGGAGCATCTTGTTCCCAACTTGAGCGGCCGGCATAATTCCATAACCAGTATCTAGTCATCATGTGATTCATCTGATAAGTCCAGAAGAAATCTAAATCGCTGGAATAATTTGAATAAACTCCCATTTGATGAGGTTCGGTAGCAAATCTTCTTTTAAATATCGGGAAATCACCGTATTGTTCTCTATTCAGATAAGAAACTAATTCATGGAAATCATTTGGTTCATTTTCATTCATCGGAGGGTTTTGATTAGCGCGTATTATAATCATAGTATAAGTAGTAAAACCAAGAATAATAAAAATAAATGACATGGCCGCTAAATGCAGCGTCGGCTTTTTATTATCAACAGCGTACTTAACAGCAAAACCAAGAATACCTAAAAGAATAACCAATAAAATAAGCGCGGTAAAAACATTATCAGCGGCTACAGAAGTTAAAATTCCGGGAAGAATTTTTACAACCCCGGGATAAGTTAAGAAAAGGGCAATTCCTCCGATGATGAAAGGAATATAGATGGAATTTTTATTGAAAATTTTCTTCCAGAAAACTCCCATTATTAGAACGCTAATTCCCCCCATAGCAAGTTTAAATTTAGAATCGAAATCGCGGTACTGTTCAGGCGAAGGCGGTGTTTTGCCGGTTTGATAAGCCCAAAGAATAAACGCAACAATTAAAATTACTGCCGCATGTCCTAAAAAAATTAACCCCGAAGTTTTCAATGCCTTTTCATCTTCAACATATTTAGTAAAAATTATCATCATTACAACAGAAACCATTGCAAGTACACTCATTAAGTGAACTCCGGTGGAGAGACCGATGAGATAAGCAATCATCAAAATATATTTTTCGTTGTCTTTATTATCGGCTTTAAAGTGCCACAGAACCATGAAGAAGGTAATAACCGAAAAAAGGAAAGTACTTGTTGCATAAACTTCCGCTTCAACGCCGTTAAACCAGAACGTATCGCTGAAAGAAAAAGATAAGGCGCCGATAGCGGCCGCAAGATAAGTTGATATCGCATCTAATTTTGAAATAGGTTTTTGTCTGTTTTTATAATTCTCAATTAACTTAACAGCGATTAAATAAAGGAACAAAACAGAACCCGCGCTTGCCAAAACCGAAATTGTATTTACCCGGAAAGCAATATTTGAAGCGAACGGAATCATCGCAAAAATTCTACCGAGCAGAGTAAACAAAGGTGATCCTGGAGGGTGGGGCACTTGTAAATAATAAGCGGCGGCAGTAAACTCTCCGCAATCCCAAAAAGAAACAGACGGCTGCGCCGTTAAGAAGAATTGAACCGCCGAAATAAGAAATACTACGGCTGCAAAAATTCTGTTTGTTAACTTATAGTTCATCATTACCTCAAAAGTGAATAGAATCTCAAAAATTACTTACAATGATTTTATTAAAATTTAAATAGCTGAATTTATTATATTTTTGCATGCGGTAAGCTTATGCATCAATTTTATTGTAGAAAAGAAAGGATTTATGCAGAAGCAGTTTAAAATAGAAATTGCCCTCTATAATTTTATTTTTATTCTTTATCATCACCACTCTTTTTAAAGAATGAATCATATTTACCCTTATCTACCGGTTCATAATATTTATCATAAAGATCTTTTAATCTCCTTAATGAAACTGTATCAAATTCTTCCTCATCTTTATGCATTTTGGAAAACATTTTATACTCTTCCGCTTCTCTTCTTTCAAATTTCTTTTCGTACTTTTTTAAAGCTTCCAAATATTTTTTTTGATCTCGGTAATTCATATCCGTATCTCCTTTATTGTTTGAATTTGGAGGAAATAGTAACTCAAACAGAGCCGGAATCAAAAAACGCTTAAATTTTTTGATTTATCGTTAACAAAATAACCAAAGTTACTATAAATAAAAAAGTAAAAAGAAGGTTTAATCAATATTATAAAGGTATTAAATTTACTTTTGATAAATTTCTAAATTATTATAGATAGCCGGGATTTTTTCCCCGAAACAATAATTCAGACGTATTGTCTGGTTTTATGTTCATTTGAATATATGAAAAATGCCTTATCAAATTAAGTTGCCTTAAATTAATAAGATATTTATTATCTGAAATAATTGTTACAGAAAAATAGGAAAATATTAAGACAAGCTATTATGCAGAAGCAATTTAAATATTATATAATTCATAAACCTTATAACGTACTTTCTCAATTTACCGATAAACAAAAAAGAAAAACGTTGGCCGATGTATTTAATTTTCCGAAAAATGTTTATCCCGTCGGACGACTGGATATGGATAGTGAGGGATTATTGTTAATAACGGATGATAAAGTTCTAACCGATTTTATTTTGAATCCAAAAAATCGGCATGAAAAAGAATATTATGTTCAGGTGGAAGGAATTCCGGATGCTGAAGCAATTAAAAAAATTGAAGAAGGAGTTATAATACAAGGAAGAAAAACACTTCCGGCAAAAGTAAAAGAAATTGAAGATCCGAAATTTCCGGCAAGAATTCCTCCTATTCGCGAAAGAAAAAATATTCCGGTAAGTTGGTTGAGTATTTCAATTGTCGAAGGAAAACACCGGCAAGTTAGAAAAATGACAGCAGCGGTTGGCTGCCCCACATTACGATTAATCAGAGTCAGGTTAAAAAAATTAAAATTAGGAAAATTAAATTCCGGGGAAGTAAGAGAGCTTTCCCCGGAAGAAGTAAAAGATTTAAAACGGTAATTATTTTAGCTGTGCGTTATTAAATTCATCACCCTGCGGAAATTCAACTTCTAATCCATTTTTAAAATCAATTTCAATTTCAACATCTTCGGGAGTTAATAATAAAACATGCCCGCCTTTTTTCTTATCTTTTGAAATAAAATGGAAATGGTATCCGGCTGTATTCACTCCTGTTAAAAATGATGGAAATTTAAATCCGACTAAAGTTCCTTCTACATCGGTTAAATCAAAAATAGCTTGATCTTTAAGTACATCGGCCAAATCGCTGTACGGTTTTTCCTGTTTCATTTCACTTCTGGCTTTGATTAATTTAAATCTTCCTTCAATTTTAATCGCATAAATACGATTTGGGGAAGGTAATCTTTTATCGATAAAATTATATAAATCATTCTGACTTAGATTTCCACTTAAATGAATTGTTCTATCAGTATCGAAAAAAGTAACTGCGGCAAAGGGAGTTTTTTCTTCAGCGGAAGCTATTATAACATTCCCATCGGCAGGTACTTTATATATATTTCCGTTTAACATTACCATTTCACCGTCAATACCGTTAAATGTACCTAAACCGAAACTCCCATGCTCTTTTAGCCGGTTTATGGTAAAATCTCCGTTCATTACACCGTTTAGTAAGGAAATTATCGGTGAAGTTTGAAACACTTCATCTTTGTTAATTTGCGCAACTATAGAAGTGTGAACAAATAAACAAATAAAAAAAATTAAAATAAATTTCTTCATAATATCCTTATATATTTTTAATGAATTATACTTTTGCTTCTAAAGGAGAAGTACATGCCGGGCATTTAACCGCTTTAATTGAAATCTGCGTCTGACAAAATGGGCAAAGTTTGGAAGTAGGCGCAGCCGGAGGAATAGCTTCTTCTTTTCTTTTAAGTTTGTTTAGAGATTTTACCAATATAAAAACCGAAAAAGCAACAATTAAAAAAGTAATAACATTGGTTATAAATAAACCGTAATTTATTGTAACCGCACCTGCTGCTTTTGCTTCGGCCAAAGTTGCATAAGGAGGAGCAGCATTGGGGCCGACTTTTAGTATAGCGAATAGTCCTGTAAAATTAACATTACCTAAAAGTAAACCGATTGGCGGCATGATAATATCATCCACCAATGATCTGGCA
Organism: uncultured Bacteroidota bacterium; assembly: GCA_963798775.1. GTDB lineage: Bacteria > Bacteroidota > Ignavibacteria > Ignavibacteriales > Ignavibacteriaceae > CAWCUK01. The sequence continues at coordinate 1,244,713 of CAWCUK010000001.1, read as the reverse complement.
ATGGTTCCGAAAGCAGCACCGATTATAATACCGACAGCCATATCAACAACATTCCCACGAACTGCAAATTCTTTAAAATCTTTCCACATAAATATTTCTCCTTATTAATGGTGCTGTAATATATAAATATAATTTAAAAAAGCTTATTGAATTTTTTCGAATTAAACCTTCAGAGAACTTTTATTTTTATACTATAAATCACGTAAAATAAAAAATTAAATATTTAATTATCGTCTAAAAGAAATGAAAGTATGACGTATGAAATAGCTGTTGTATTTGTTGTAGTAATTGGGGCCATAATACTTTTTACGATAGAAAAAATTCCTGTTGATTTATCCGCATTAATAGTAATGGCAGTATTATTAATAACCGGCATTATAACTCCGGAAGAAGGAATTGCAGGTTTCAGCAACAGCGCAACCGTTACAGTAGGAGCTATGTTTATTTTAAGTTCCGGCTTATTCAGAACAGGCGCGCTAAATTTTGTTGGAGATTTTTTAGGAAATGCCACCGGTAAAAACTTGTGGATTGGAGTTTTATTCTTAATGATTATTGCCGGCGGCCTTTCGGCTTTTATTAATGATACCGCTGTTGTAGCTCTTTTTATGCCCGTTGTAATTAATGTGGCAAGGAAAACAAAAATTAGTCCCTCTAAATTTTTAATGCCGCTTTCTTTCGGAGCATTATTCGGTGGTGTTTGCACTCTGGTAGGAACCTCCACAAATATTCTTGTCAGTTCAATAGCCTATCAGCACGGGCAAAAGCCTTTCGGAATGTTTGAGATGACACCTTTGGGAATAATCATCCTTATTTTCGGAATACTTTATATGTTCTTTATAGGGGTAAGAATTTTACCCGAAAGAAGGGGAGCCGGAGATTTAACTGAATATTTTGACCTTTCGGATTATATCACTGAAATAATAATTCAGCCTAACGCCATATCGGCAAATAAAAAAATTAAAAACTCAGCGCTTATTAAAGATTTAGATATTGAAATTTTAGAAATTCAGCGGGGAGAGAATTATCATTTTTTCCCATCAACGGAAACTGTTCTCCGTTCAGGAGATATTTTAAAAGTAAGATGTAACATAGAAAAATTAAAACAACTGCAGGTAAGAGAAGGAATTAAATTAAAATCAGATAAAAAATACGGAAAGAAAGATCTAAGCTTTTCCGAAACTAGAATGGTTGAGGCTGTTGTTACTCCAAATTCAAGGTTAAGGGGAAGAACTATAAAGCAAGTGAATTTCCGTGAAACCTTCGGCGCAACAGTGCTGGCAATAAGACATAGAGGAAAAGTAATGAACGAAAGAATAGGGCATACACCTCTATTGCCGGGAGATGTTCTATTAATTGAAGTAAAAAAAGATTGGCTAAATCAGTTAAAGCAGAATTCTGCTTTTGTTATTGTATCCGAAGTAACTTTATCCGAAAGCAGAAAAAGTAAAATAATTCCTGCCGTAGCAATTTTAGCAGGAGTAGTAGTTGCGGCGGCTTTAAATATTCTTCCGATAGCCGCAAGTGCAATAATAGGAAGTGTTCTTTTGGTTGTTACTGGCTGCATAACTTTAGAAGAGGCATATAAAGCTATTGATTGGAAGGTAATATTTTTATTGGCCGGAGTTTTAACTTTAGGTATTGCTCTTGAAAAAACCGGCGCCGCTATGCTTATTTCTTCTTTCTTAATTTATACAATCGGCGGATTAGGAAATACAGCTTTACTTTCTTCCTTCTTTCTTTTAACACTCATTTTAACTAATTTTATGTCCAATAATGCAACTGCAGCGTTACTTGTTCCTATAGCAATATTAACGGCCAATTCAATTGGGGTAAATCCTCGTCCTTTTTTAATGGCAGTTACTTATGCGGCTTCATTAAGCATTATGACACCTGTAGGTTATCAAACAAATATTATGATTTTGGGCCCCGGAAATTATAGATTTTTAGATTTTGTGAAAGTTGGGACTCCGTTAGATATAATTTTTTGGATATTGGCAACTTTCCTAATACCGGTTTTCTTTCCATTTTAAGTAGTGATGTATTGAATACAATAACAAATATTTTTAGACAGATAAGAGATTTTTTAGATATTCCAATTAAAATAGGGCATATCGATATAACTCTTTGGTCTGTTATATATTTTGCGTTTTTAACGTTTCTGCTTTTTTATTCTACTGCTAAAATTAGAAAATGGGTAGTTTATAAACTACTTTCAAAAAGTAAAATTGATCTTGGAGTACGAATAGCTTTCGGTACAATTTTTCGTTATTTAATATTAATAATAGGATTAATAATTGTACTTCAAACAGTAGGAATTGATTTAAGCGCCATTACCATTTTAGCCGGCGCGCTCGGTGTCGGTATTGGTTTCGGGCTTCAAAATATTACGAATAATTTTGTAAGCGGAATTATTATCCTTTTTGAACGTCCTATTAAAGTAGGAGATAGAATTGAAGTTGGCGAAGTATACGGAGATGTAGTAAGTATATCAATGCGTTCAACAACGATAATCACTAATGATAATATCGCTATAATTGTTCCCAACTCTGATTTTATTTCATCAAAGGTAATTAATTGGAGTTATACAGATAGAATAGTAAGATTTAATATACCCGTTGGTGTATCCTACAATGAAGATCCGCAAATAATTAAAAAATTATTACTGGAAGTGGTGGATGAAAATGAATTAATTTTACCGAATCCAAAACCTGATGTATTATTTGAGAATTACGGAGACAGTTCAATTAATTTTAATTTACGCGTTTGGTCAAAGGAATTAATTAATAAACCCGATGTTTTAAAAAGCCAATTATATTACGCTATATTCGAAAAGTTTAGAAAAAACGGAATAGAAATACCTTTCCCGCAAAGAGATTTGCATATAAAAAATACCGACTTTACAATTAGATCTACTTAATAATTTTTAGCTAAAAAGAGGACATTATGAAAATTAAAATTGTTACAATAATGGTATTAATAGTTCTCTTTACTGTTTTCGTTTCTCAGAATACCAAAGTTATTCCTATAAATGTTTTTTTCTGGTCAGTTCAAATGTCAACTATTGTACTAATTTCATTAACCGGTTTAGTCGGTGTAATTTTAGGCTTTATAATAGCTAAATTATTTAGAACTCAGCCGAAGAAGAAAACAAAATTTAAGGAAGAGGATTCAACACCTTCATTTAATAACAAGTAAAAAAATAAATTTATCAATTCTTTTATAATTTTTTTGAATGAAAGGGGTGATGAGAATAACAAAGAATTAGGTATTTTATGCACTTATTGAGACTCTTCATATCTAATCATGGTTAAAAGAAAATTTTAAATATTTTAGAGGAGTGCGTCATGAGTAACTTAAAATCATTATTGGCCGGTTTTCTTATTATTTCCGCATTATTAATTGTCGGATGTAGCAAAAATGATAATCCCGTAGATAACAATAACAACAACAACGGCGGAGGTAATACACAGGTAGATTCCCCGTATCCTTTTCCAACAGATTTCGGCGGTGTTAGTCCGGCGGCGTTTTTGGGTGTAATTAGAGTTTCAACAACAGAAACAGGTATGAGCTACAGCGCCGGAATTGGAGTAGGAAGTATTAATGGTGAAGATAAAGGCAATATTACTGTAAGCGCCGATGGGAAAAATTATACTCTTATAAAAGAACAGGATAGTACGGATAACTCATTCATTTATACTTTTATTCCTTCAACGGCATTCCCTACAGGAATTGCTTTAGGAAGCGGCGATACTCAAGTTTCATTCAACGTTAGTAATTATACACTGTCCACAGCAACAGTAACAGTTCCCGGAGATTTAGGATTGACATCACCTACAGCCGGAGCAACTATTTCTAAATCAAACGGATTAACAGTAAGCTGGAGCAGCCAGTCCGGCGGAGACAATTCGGCAGTAATGGTTACCGACAGCCAAGGTAAGTCGACAATGAAAAAATTAACCGGAAACAGCGTTACATTTTCCTCAAGTGATTTAAGCGGATTATCGGCCGGCCCTGTTACGGTATACGCATATTCTTATAATTATGTTTTAACCAATAACAATGAAGCTGCGTTAGTTGGAGAATCTTTATCGTATACATCTATTAACCTTCAGTAAAACTTGATAAAGAATAAACCGGCTATGGAATTAGAGATTCCTTGCTTATTGAAAAAATAAATAGTAGATTTGTTAAACTTTTTCGCCCTTTTTAGGGCGATTTTTATTTGTATGAATTTAATAGAAAAAAATATCTCCCAAATAGCCGCTGAAACTGCCGAAAAACTAGGTTTTTTTGTAGTCGATCTAATTGTTAGAGGAACCCCGAATAAAAGGGTAATAGAAATATTTATTGATGGTGAAACTAATGTTTCCGCTGATGATTGTGCCGCTGTTAGCAGAGAAATAAATTCTAAGATTGAAGAGCAATCCTTAATTACTTCTTCATATCGTCTCGATGTTTCATCGCCGGGGATTGATCGGCCGCTTAAATTCCTTAAACAATTTCCCAAAAACATCAACCGGAAGTTTGAGGTTGCTTACAAAGAAGGAGACCAGAAGAAAAAAATAACGGCAAAACTTACTGCCGTTGAAGATGAGTATCTGTTGTTCGAGGAGAATAATAAGAATATTTACCGGATAAATTTTAATAATATAACTAAAGCCAAGGTAATAATTAGTTTTTCTTAATGGAGGAATAAAGCAATGAATTTTGACATTGTGGAATCCTTTGCCCAAATGGTGAGGGAAAAAGGAATAGACAAAGATGTTCTGGCAGGCATTATCGAAGATATTTTCGGTTTGCTTGTAAGAAAAAAATACGGCGATGAAGCTAAATATGATGTTGTTGTTAATATGGACAGAGGCGATATAGAAATATTCCTCGAACGAGAAATTGTTGATGTAGTTGAAGATCCGAATACTCAAATAAGTATAGATGAAGTAAATAAAAGAGGAAACGAAGAAGAACTTGAAGTTGGTGAAGATTTTGTGGAAAAATTGGAACTTGTAACTTTTGGACGTCGTTTAATTACTTTAGCCCGCCAAGGATTAAACCAGAAGATTCGCGAGATTGAAAAAGATGTTGTTTATAATGAATATAAAGAACTTCTTGGTGAAATTGTTGTCGGTGATATTTACCAGATTAGAAAGAATGATATTCTTGTCAATCATAACAAAAATGAACTTCTGCTCCCCCGTAACGAACAAATTCCATTTGAACGTTACAAAAAAGGAGAAACTATACGAGCAATTGTTAAGGAAGTAAAAAAAGGAAACAGCGGGCCTTTAATTATTATTTCAAGATCGGATAATATGTTTTTACGTAGATTATTCGAAATTGAAATTCCCGAAATATATGATGGAATAATAGAAATAAAAGCTATTGCCCGCGAACCCGGTGAACGAGCGAAAGTAGCTGTTGAATCTCAAGATCAAAGAATTGATGCCGTTGGTGCATGTGTCGGTATGAAAGGTGTTCGTATTCACGCGATTGTTAGAGAGCTAAACAATGAAAATATAGATGTTATAAATTATTCGGAAGATCCGGTTACATTCATTCAGAAAGCGTTAGCGCCGGCTAAATTGAAAAAAATAGAAGTTGATTCTGTTTCCAATAAAGCCGTTGTAACCGCCGACAGTGATCAAGTTTCTTTAATTGTCGGGCGAAATGGAGTTAATATTCGTCTTGCAATAAAATTAACCGGATACGAAATTGAAATTTTACGCGAAGAAAAACCATTTGAAGAATATGACGAAGATATTGAACTTATTGATTTGAAAGAAGAACTGGGAGTTGATATTTATGAATTATTAATTAATCATAGATATGATACCGCTATTGAAGTGCTAACGGCCGGACCCGAGAAACTAAAAGAAATAGAAAGCCTTAGCGAAGAAAAAATAAATGAAATTATTGAAATAATTAAGTCTCAGTTCGAAGAAGAAGACTAGATTTAATAACAGGTAAGGAAAAAATGGCTGAAACTAAAACTAAAAAATTAAGAGTTTATAAGCTAGCATCTGAATATAATTTATCTGTAGATAACCTTGTTGAATTCCTGCAGAAGAAAGGGCATGATGTTAAATCACACATGTCAATTCTTTCGGAAGAAATGATTTCTGATATAAACGATCATTATAGAAAAGATATTGAGAAAGCAGAAAAACATTATAAAAAAATTGCGGATTTCAATAAGAAGCGAGTAGAAAAATCCGAAGAGGAAAAAACTGTTAAAGTGGAAGAAGAAACTCCGCCGGCTGAAGAAGTTGAAGCAGCTCGCGAGGAAGAAGTAGCTGAAGTTCCGGTTGAACAACAGGAAGAAGTTGAGGCTAAAGAAGCTGAAGCCGAAACCGTTGAAGAAATTGAAAAAGAACAACCGACTTCTGAAATAGAAGAAGTTGAACCGACTACAAGTGAAAAAGAAGGCGAAGCTAAAGAAACCGAGGAAAAACAACCGGAAATTAGAGCCGAAGCAGAATCTGAAGATAAGGAAAAAGTTGAAGAAGAACCTGAACAAAAAGCTGAATTTATCTCTCCAAAAGATATTGAAGCCAATAAGAAAAAAGGTTTAAGAGTAGTAGGTAAAATTGATCTTGATGAAGATAAGAGAAAAGAACCTAAAAAAGAAAAAGCCGGCCCTCAAAAAGCTGAAGAGAAGCCGGGAGTAGATGCTAAAAAAGGTAAAACAGAACCTCCTAAGAAAAGAAAAAAACCAAAAGCGAAGAAAAAACCGGGTGAAACCGAAGAAGCTCCCGTTAAGAAAAAGAAAAAAGCTAAAAGATTTGAAATTGATCAAAAAGACGTAAAAGAAGCAATCAAAAAAACGCTTCTTAGTATGGATGATTCTGTAGCCGCCGGTCGTGCCAGCGCAAGAAAGAAAAAACGTAAAGAAAGAGAAGAAGAGGAAGAAAGAAGACAGGAACAGAGAACAAAAGAACAATCCAAAATTAATGTTACTGAATTTATAGCTGTTAATGAATTAGCCAATTTAATGGAAGTTCCGGTCGGTGAAGTTATTTCTAAATGTATCGGCCTTGGCTTAATGGTTTCAATAAATCAAAGATTAGATGTTGAGACAATAACATTAGTAGCCGATGAATTTGGTTTTGAAGTTGAATTCCAAAAAGAATATACCTCAGAAGTTTTAGAGGATGTTCCTGATCCGGAAGAAACTTTACAATCTCGTTCGCCTGTAGTTACAATAATGGGACATGTTGATCACGGTAAAACTTCGCTTCTTGATTATATAAGAAGAGCAAATGTAGTTGCCGGTGAAGCCGGAGGAATAACCCAGCATATAGGTGCTTACCGAGTTAATGTTGGAGAAGGAAAAGATATAACATTCCTTGATACTCCGGGACACGAAGCTTTTACCGCAATGAGAGCGCGCGGAGCTCAGTTAACAGATATTGTTGTGCTTGTTGTTGCTGCCGATGATGCGGTTATGCCACAGACTGTTGAAGCTATAAATCATGCTCAGGCCGCCAACGTTCCTATTGTTATCGCGATAAATAAAATTGATAAACCTGGTGCTAATACAGAAAAAATAAAACAGCAGTTGGCCGAAAGAAACATTCTGGTTGAAGACTGGGGCGGAAAATATCAATGTGTTGAAATTTCCGCTAAATCCGGATTAAATGTAGATAATCTTCTCGAAAGAATTTTATTAGAAGCCGAATTATTAGATCTTAAAGCTAATCCCGATAGACAAGCACGCGGAGCCGTAGTTGAATCCGAATTAGATAAAGGAAGAGGAATTACAGCAACTGTTTTAGTTCAAAAAGGAACTTTAAGTATCGGCGATCCATTTGTTGCGGGAGTATATGGCGGAAAAGTAAGAGCTATGTTTGACGAAAGGGGCAATAAAGTTTCTGTTGCTCCTCCTTCTACACCTGTTCTTGTTCTTGGATTTGAAGGCGCGCCTCAGGCCGGAGATGCTTTTGTTGTTGTGGAAAATGAAAGAGACGCAAGAGAAATCGCTTCTAAACGGCAGCAGTTGAAAAGGGAACAAGATCAAAAGCAGGTTCATCATATTACTCTTGATGAAATTGCTCAGCAAATCAGCATAGGCGGTGTTAAAGAACTTCCGCTTATAGTTAAAGGTGATGTGGATGGTTCTGTAGAAGCGCTTTCCGATTCACTTATGAAACTTTCTAACGAGGAAGTAATCGTTAGAGTTATCCATAAAGGAGTCGGCGGAATTTCCGAAAGTGATGTTCTGTTAGCGGATGCATCGGATGCTATTATAGTTGGTTTCCATGTAAGGCCTAATGTTAATGCAAGAAAACTTGCAGAAACTCAAAATGTAGATATTAGACTTTATAATGTAATATATGACGCAATAAACGAGGTTAAATCTGCATTAGAAGGGTTGTTATCCCCTGTATTAAGCGAAGAAATAACCGCGACTTTAGAAATTAGAGATACTTTTAAAGTGCCTAAATTCGGTACGGTTGCCGGTTGTTATGTTCAAGAAGGAAAAATAACCAGAAACAGTAAAGTTCGTCTTATTCGTGAAGGAATAGTTGTTCATGAAGGTGAAATTGCTTCACTAAAAAGATTTAAAGACGATGTTAGAGAAGTTGACGCCGGTTATGAATGCGGATTAAATGTTCACAATTATAACGATATTAAAGTCGGCGATATTTTAGAATCATATAAGATTATAGAAACTAAAAAGAAACTTTCTTAATTAAAGCAATTCCCGGAATTTTAACAAAAATAAAATTTCGGGATTTTTCTTTAATAGTATTTTGATTAGGATTTGAGATTATGGGACACAGAGCGGAACGAGTTGAAAATTTAATTAAAGAAGAAATAAGCTTAATTTTTCTTCGCCAGCTGCAAGATCCGGCATTCGGATTTCTTACTGTTACAAATGTAAAAGTTTCTCCCGATTTAAAAATTGCTAAAATTTACCTTTCGGTAATGGATAAAGAAAAGCGGAAAGAAGTTCTAGAAAAGGTTATTAATAAATCTAAATTTATCCGTTCGGAGCTAGCTTCGAGAATTAGAATTAGATATGTTCCCGAGCTTAAATTTTTTATTGATGATACGCTGGATTATGTTGAGAAAATTGAAGGATTAATAAAGAAAATTCATGAAAATGATAACAAGGGAAATAGCTAATCTTTCCGAATTCGATTTCCAAGCCGGACAAGTTATTCTTGCCGACAAACCCTACAACTGGTCTTCTTTTAAAGTTATTCATTCAATTCGCAAAGCAATAAACGTAAAAAAAGTGGGCCATGCCGGTACTTTGGATCCCAATGGCTACCGGATTATTAATTGTTTGCACAGGAAAAAAAACTAAAGAAATTTTCAAATATCAAAATTTGGAAAAAACTTATACCGGCGAAATTACCTTGGGTAAAACTTCTCCTTCAATGGATTTGGAAACCGAAATTACGGAAGAAAAATTACTTGAAGGAATTACAGAAGAGTTAATTAAATCCGTTCGCAACCAATTTTTAGGGAATATTTTACAAATTCCGCCAATGTATTCGGCTATTAAACATAAGGGAAAATCTCTTTACAAACTTGCCCGCAAAGGCAAAACAATTGAGCGGCAGCCGAGAGAAGTAAACGTATCGAAATTTGAAATAACTAATGTTTCGCTCCCAAAAATTTCATTTGAAATTGTCTGTTCCAAAGGAACTTATATCAGAGTAATTGCAAATGATCTTGGGGAAAAATTAGGCTGCGGCGGTTTATTGTCTTCATTAAGAAGAATAAAAATTGGTCCTTATAATGTTAATGACGCTTTTACTGTTGAGGATTTTGCGGAAAAAATGAAACAAACAGAAGAAAATATAGCTGATTTGTAAGTGGTTCATAATTTTACGGTTCCAAATAGATAATTTCTTTTCAACCTGAAAAAAGTTATATTTACAAGCTTATTGGATTATTTATAGTAAATTATGCATATATTTAATGATGTATCGGAAGTCCCGATAAATAAAAATACGATTTTAACCTTGGGGACTTTCGACGGACTTCATTTAGGACATAAACGAATAATTGATAATGTAAATCAAAAGGCTGCACAATACGACGGAAGAAGTTTTCTTGTTACTTTTAATCCTCATCCTCGTAATGTGGTTTCAAAAGATTTTAAACTAAAGTTATTAACTACTTTAGACGAAAAAATAAAAATATTGGAACAATTGGGGGTACAAAACCTTCTGGTTATAAACTTTACCAAAAAGTTTTCCCAATTAAATTCCGATGAGTTCTTTCTAAATTATATAGTTGAAGGTATTGGCTTAAGAGAAATTATAATCGGCTACGACCATCATTTCGGCAAAGGCAGAAGCGGAAATAAAGAAACTTTAATGGAAATGGGCAAAGAATATAATTTTGACGTTTCTACCGTCGCCGCAATTAAAATAGATGATGAGACAGTAAGCAGTACCAAGATTAGAGCAACTTTAAACGAAGGAGATATTAAAAGAGCAAATCAATTTCTCGGCAGGCCGTATTCGTTTAACGGAATTGTTGTTTCAGGAGATAAAAGAGGCCGTGCTTTAGGTTTTCCCACTGCAAATATCAAAATTTCCGATGACGAAAAGTTGCTTCCGAAATTAGGAATTTACGCTGTTGAATTTTTGCTTGAAGGCGAAAAACTAAAAGGAGTTATGAGTATCGGCAAACGCCCAACCTTTTATGAAGCCGGAGAAATAACGTCGGAAGTATATATTTTCAACTTTAATAAAGATATCTACGGAAAAAAAGTTTCGGTAAATATAATTGAGCATATTCGCGGCGAAGAAAAATTTGACACGGCTGAGGCTCTTATTGCTCAAATGGAAAAAGACAAAAAAGCCGCGTTTGATATTTTGAACAAGAAGTAAGAAATTAAATTAATTAATTCCGGTTAAGTCTGGGATTATATTGTACAACAAACAGTAAGGATAGAGAAAAATGACCAAAGAAGAAAAACTTGAATTAGTCAAAAAATTTGGCGCAACAGAAAAAGATTCAGGTAAAGCGGAAGTTCAAATTGCCATTTTAACAGGCAGAATAAATGAACTTACTGAACATTTCAATACACACAAAAAAGATCATCACTCAAGAAGAGGTTTAATGTCGATGGTTGGTAAAAGAAGAAAATTATTAAACTACTTAATGAAGAACGATATTGAAAGATACAGAACGATTATTAAAGAATTGAATATCAGAAAATAAAGAAGTTTTAAAGGAAAATTATGTTAGTAACAAAAGAAGTTGAAATCGGCGGCAAAAAATTCTCAGTATAGAAACCGGAAGATACGCTAAACAAGCAAATGGCGCGGTTATGGTAAGATACGGAGACACAATGGTATTGGTTTCCGCCGTTGCGGCAGAAGAAGCAAAAGAAGATCAAGACTTTTTCCCACTGCAGGTTGAATATAGAGAAAAAACTTCGGCTGCCGGTAAATTTCCGGGCGGTTATATTAAAAGAGAAGGCCGTCCTTCGGAAAAAGAAATTTTAAGTGCCCGTCTTATAGATAGACCAATCAGACCGTTATTCCCTGAAGAATTTTAAAAATGAAACTCAAGTTATTGCGTTTATTCTCTCCTTCGACGGAGAAAATGATGCGGATGTATTGGCTGCTGTAGGTGCTTCTGCAGCTCTCTCTATTTCCGATATTCCTTTTGAAGGTCCCATTAGTGAAGTTAGAGTTGGACGAATAAACGGCGAATTTATTGTTAACCCTACTCACCAGGAAATTAAAGAAAGTGATATTGAACTTATTGTAGCCGGAACCAAAGATTCTATTATGATGGTTGAAGGTGAAGCGAATGAAGTTTCTGAAATAGATCTTTTAGATGCTTTAAAATTTGCTCAAGGTGAAATCACCAAATTAATTACGCTTCAGGAGGAATTAGCCGCTGAAGTAGGAAAAGCCAAAAAGGAAGTACCGGTTAAAGAAGTTAATCAAGATCTTAAAAAAGCTGTTTATAATTTAGCCGAAGAAAAATATAAGGAAATTGTTTATTCCGTATTGGCAAAAGAGGAAAGAAGCAGCAAGAATAAAGAACTTGGTACATCGGTAAAAGAAGCTCTTGCCGAAAAATATCCTGAACAAGAAAAAGCTATAGGTGAAATTCTTCACGATCTTGAAAAAGATTTGATGAGAAAAAGAATTCTTGAAGAGGGTAACACGTTTAGACGGCAGAAATACAAAACAAATTCGTCCGATTTCTGTTGAACTTCAGCTGTTACCAAGAACTCATGGATCATCTCTGTTTACCAGAGGTGAAACACAAAGTTTAACCTCCGTTACACTCGGTACTAAAAGTGATGAACAAATTATTGATGGTTTAGCCGAAGAATACACTAAAAAATTTATGCTTCATTATAATTTCCCTCCTTTTAGTGTTGGTGAAGTTGGAAGAATCGGCGGAGTAGGCAGAAGAGAAATCGGACACGGAAATTTAGCCGAAAGAGCATTGAAAATTATGATGCCTTCCGAAGATACCTTCCCTTATACAGTTCGTGTTATTTCCGATATTTTAGAATCAAACGGTTCGTCTTCAATGGCTACTGTTTGCGCGGGTTCTTTAGCGCTGATGGATGCCGGAATTCCCATTAAAAAGGCCGTTGCCGGTATTGCGATGGGACTTGTAAAAGAAGAAGATAAATTTTCAGTTCTTTCGGATATTCTGGGAAATGAAGATCATCTTGGTGATATGGATTTTAAAGTGGCTGGAACAAAAGATGGTATTACAGCCTTCCAAATGGATATCAAAATTCAGGGCATTTCTTTTGAAATTATGGAAACCGCTTTGAATCAAGCTAAAGAAGGAAGAATGCATATTCTCGGTATTATGAATGAAGCAATTTCAGAACCGAGGGAACAGCTTTCTTCATATGCACCTCGTTTAATTACCATGAAAGTTGAAACCGATCAAATAGGTTTAATTATTGGACCGGGCGGAAAAACTGTTCAAGGCATGCAGAGACTTTTCAGTGTTGATATAAATATTGAAGACGACGGAACAGTAAATATTGCTTCGCCTAATAAAGAGAATGCGCAAAAATGTAAGGAATATATTAAAAAACTTACGGCAACTCCTGAAGTTGGGGAAATATATGACGGAGTAATTACAAAAATAATGGATTTTGGCGCATTTGTTGAAATTCTTCCTGGTAAAGAAGGCCTTCTTCATATTTCGCAAATTGATAATAAACGAGTAAATAAAGTAACGGATTACTTTAAAGAAGGTGATAAAGTTACCGTAAAATTATTAAAGATAGAAAACGGTAAATATTCTTTAAGCAGAAAAGAATTATTGAAAGAAAACGGCTCACAATCTTCTAATGCCGAAGCCGAAAATAATTAATTGTTAGAATGCTGAATACCCTGTATTCAGCTTTTTTTAATTTTGAAGGGTTAATTTTAAATTGATCCTTATCATTTAGTATTTTGCATCTTTTACAAGATGAACTTGCTGACCCTTTGGGTTAGTAAGGATAAAAAAAATTTAAACATACAAGTTTAACCATGATAACTAATAATTACATATTTGAAATAATATTATCGATTTTAGGCGTAAAAATTGAAAGTAATGAAGATATTTTTACCGCCAGGGAATTAGTGTATCAATGGTTTTGCCCGTTTTTTCACAAAATTTTTATTATGAAATATATAATTTCATTAACCGAGTTTGTTCTTTATGACAAAAGAGATAATTATAAATTCTTCCACTACACAAACACGTGTTGCTATTACGGAAGACGGGAATTTAGTCGACTTTTTTGTTGATTACCCCGAAAATAGGCGGATGGTTGGGGACATCTATTTAGGAAGAGTAGCCCGGGTTTTGCCGGGTATTAAAGCTGCCTTTATTGATATTGGTATGAAGCATGACGCCTTTCTGCATTTTTCCGATATAGGAGAAACTACAAAACAGCTTCAAGATATAATCGGAGATGATTCCGATGTTGACGATGAAGAAGATGAATCACCAAATCATCAGCACCAAAAAAACCAGCAGCAGAATAAAAATTCAAAAGACAATAATGATACGGCTATTCTTAAATTACATAAGGGCCAAGACATTATTGTTCAGATTACGAAAGAGCCCGTTAATAATAAGGGAGTTCGAGTAAGTTCTTCCGTCTCTTTGCCGGGCCGTTTTTGTGTACTTCTTCCTTTTGATAATAAAATCGGTGTTTCAAAAAAAATTTATGATTATAAAGAGAGAAGACGTTTAAGAAATCTCGCAAGAGGTATTCTTCCTAAAAATTACGGACTTATAATTCGTACCGTTGCAAAAAATCAACCTGAAGAAGCACTACGTGATGATTTAAATAATTTACTGAATACCTGGAACGAAATTGAAACTACGGTAAAAACAGAAAAACCTCCGGCGCTAATTCATCAGGATTTGAATACTACATCCAGTGTTATAAGGGATCTTTTTACTCCCGATATTTCCAAGGTTTTTATAGATTCAAGAAAACTTTACAAACAAATAAAAAGCTATGTTCATGTTGTTCAACCGAATTTAGCGGACAAAATTGAGCAATTCCGATCCAGTCATTCTATTTTTGACGCATTTAAAATTGAAGAACAAATAAAGACATTAATGGGAAGAAAAGTTCCGCTTCCCAGCGGCGGTTATTTAATAATTGAACATACCGAGGCGATGGTTGTTATAGATGTTAACAGCGGCCGTTACGCAAAGAGTAAAGAACAGGAATTAAATTCTCTTAAAACCGATCTTGAATCTGCCAGAGAAATTTCGCGTCAATTAAGACTGCGAGATATTGGCGGAATTATAGTAATTGATTTTATTGATTTAGAAGATGAAAAAAATCGTAAAAAAGTTTACGATGAACTGCGAAAAGAATTTAGAAAGGATAGAGCAAAGGTATCAATATTGCCGATGTCTGATTTTGGATTAATTCAAATTACCAGGCAAAGAATCCGCCAAAATATTATGCAGGCAATGAAGGAAGTTTGCCCTTATTGCCTCGGTACCGGTTTACTTACCAAACATTCGCATATTGTTTACGATATTGAAGAATGGCTCCGAAAATTCCGAAGACAATCCAAAGAAAGATCCTTAATTATAAAATGCCATCCTACTGTTGCGGTTAAACTGAAGGAAAGTAAAATTAAAGCGTTGGCTAAACTGCAGTTTAAATATTTGGTACGCCTAAAAGTTATTGAAGATCAAAATATGGCAGTGGGGCAGGTGAAATTCTTTTCTAAAAAAACTCAAAAAGAATTAACAGAGGATTTTCAATAATCTTATCTTATGAAATCTAAATTATTATAGTTTTTTTAAAAATACGGAGTTACCTGAATGAAATTTTTTATTGATACAGCCAATCTTAATGAAATAAAAGAAGCCGCTGCTTTAGGTATTTTAGACGGAGTTACAACTAATCCTTCGCTTGTTGCAAAAGAGGGAAAAGATTTTAGAAGTTTATTGGATCAAATTTTGGAACTAGTTGACGGACCCGTTTCCGCAGAAGTTATTTCTACCGATTATGAAGGAATATTAAATGAGGCGCGGGATTTAGTAAAAATTCATAAAAATATTGTTGTTAAAGTTCCGCTTATAAAAGAAGGTTTAAAGGCAGTAAAAACATTAAGTGACGAAGACATAAAAACTAATGTAACTTTATGTTTTTCACCCGCACAAGCACTACTTGCCGCAAAAGCAGGCGCAACTTATATAAGCCCTTTTGTAGGAAGATTAGATGATATTAGTACAAACGGAATGGAATTAATTTCTCAAATAGTTCAAATGTACCGAAATTATGATTTCCCCACGGAAGTGCTTGTCGCAAGTATTCGCCATCCGCTGCACTTAATAGACGCAGCTTTAATTGGCGCCGATGTTTGTACAATGCCTTTTGATGTAATTAATAAACTATTCAACCATCCATTAACTAATATTGGCTTAGATAAATTCTTAAAAGACTGGCAAAAAACCCAGTCGTAATATTTTAAATAATTGATTCCAAAAGAAGCAATATGAAAAAAACAAAATTCCACCAAGTTCATAAAAATTTGGGCGCAAAATTAGTTGAATTTGCCGGCTATGAAATGCCGGTTCAATATTCATCCATTATTGCCGAGCATAAAGCAGTGAGAAATTCTATCGGAGTTTTTGATGTTTCGCATATGGGTGAAATATTCATTTCCGGAGATGACGCTTTAAAATTCATTCAGCATATAACTGTAAATGACGCGGCAAATTTATTCCCCGGCAGAGTTCAATATTCAGCAATGTGTTATGATAATGGCGGAATTGTTGACGATTTACTTGTTTACAAAATATCCGCAAATAAATTTATGCTTGTTGTAAACGCATCCAACATTGAAAAAGATTTTAACTGGATGAACGAGAATAATGAGTTCGGCGTTACAATTGAAAATAAAAGTGATGAGTATTCTCTTCTGGCAATTCAAGGGCCTAAATCTAAAGAAGTGCTGCAGAAAATTTGCGATAAAGAATTAGACTTGGAATATTATCACTTTTTTAATGCAAAAATAGCAGAAAAAGAAATGATTATTTCCAGAACCGGCTACACCGGTGAATTAGGCTATGAAATTTATTTTAAAGGCACGGAAGAAGAAGCCGAAAAAATTTGGAATAATATATTTGAAGCCGGAAAAGAATTTAATATTCAGCCTGTTGGTTTAGGCGCACGCGATACTCTGCGTCTTGAAATGGGATTTTGTTTATATGGAAATGATATCGATCAAAATACAAATCCTCTTGAAGCGGGACTGGGCTGGATTACGAAATTAAAAAAAGAAGAATTTATAGGAAGAGATATTCTATTAAAAATTAAAGAAGAAGGCTTAAAAAGAAAACTTGTTCCTTTAGTTTCAGATGAAAAAGCTTTTCCGCGCCATGGATATGATTTAACTGTTAACGGTGAAAAAGTTGGAGCAATTACCAGCGGAACTGTTAGCCCGATACTGGATAAACCCATTGCGCTTGGTTATGTTAATACTAACTTTGTACAACAGAACGCAGAAATTAATTTTTTTATAAGAGGTAAAGAAATTCCGGCAGCAATAGTAAAATTACCTTTTGTTCAGAAATAAATTGAATAGTTTAATAAAAATATTATGAAGATAAATGTTTTATTATCTCCTGTAACAACAGAAGAATTATATTTTACGGGAAAAACTACTGTTGTTATAGATGTATTAAGAGCATCATCTACAATTGTAACAGCTTTGCAAAATGGAGCAAAAGAAGTAATTCCGGTTGCAAGCGTTGAATTTGCGGTTAAAATTTCCGGTGGAATGTTCGGCGGCCAAACTTTAATCGGCGGTGAAAGAAATACAAAAAAAATAGAAGGTTTCGCTCTCGGGAATTCTCCTTTAGAATATACTCCGGATATCGTCTCGGGAAAATCAATTATTATATACACGACCAATGGTTCTAGAGCAATCGTTAAAGCTAAATTTTCCGAACATCTTTTTGTTGCTTCTTTTCATAATTTATCCGCGGTTGCAAATCAACTTTTGCATATCGGGAATGATATTGAAATATTATGTTCGGGAAGATCAAACGCTTTTTCTATGGAAGATACAATTTGCGCCGGTAGACTTATTGCGGAAATTCAAAAAATTAAATAATAATGTTGTCCTTTCAGATTCTTCAAAAGCAAGTTTAGCGTTAGATAGTTTATACGGAGATGACCTCCGGAAGATGCTTTCTGAAACTGAACATGGCCAGCTCTTAATAGAAAATGGTTTTGAAGATGATATAAATTTTTGCGGTAAACTAAATTCTTCGGAAGCAATTCCTTTTTATACCGGAAATGTGCTTAAGCTGCTTCCACAAAAATAAGATAGCTGATATTAAGGAAATAGAGAATAAAAATAAGTAAAGAATGGCAGTTAAAAAAAAAGCAAAGACAAAAGTAAACAGACCTTCGGCAGGTGAAAGTTATTTCGTATTATCTATTGAAAAGAAGAAAAAAATACTCGGCCTATTTCTCATCCTTTTTGCGGTTTTCAGTTTACTAAGTATTATTACATATTCCCGTTTCGACCAAGCAAATTTAAATTATCGTTTCTCCGATCTTTTTAGGGCATTTAGTTCAAACCCGGAATTTGTACATAAAGCGGAAAGCACACGCAACTGGCTTGGAATTTTCGGAGCTTATGTTTCAGATTTCTTTATTAATTCAACATTAGGAATTTTTTCCGCCATATTTCCCGCAATATTCTTTATTTGGGGATATTCTTTTATACAGAAAATCAATTTCCGCACTTTAATTTACACTTCTAATTTTTTGATTTTAGGCGGAATTCTTTTCGCCACATTTTTCGGCGTTTTAAATTATCATTACCAAGTTTTCGATACTGTTTACGAACTTCCGGGCGCTGTAGGCTCATATCTTGGCGAAGTTTTCAGCAGGCTTCTCGGCGGAATAGGCAGTATTATACTTCTCGGCGGCTCACTTATCGGTTTGCTTATTCTTGCCTTCGATATAAAAATTGAAAGGATTTTTTCCTTTGTTAGGCAAGCTTTTTCTTCTTCATTAGATTCAATTAAAACAGAATTGGAAAATAGTAAGGAAGAACCTGCGCAAACCGAAAATAATTTAGCTAAGATTAAAAGTTTAAGGGAAGGTAAAAAGTCCCAAAAGAAGTCGGCCAAAAAAGAATTAAAGCAGAAAAAAGCTTTAGCCGGAGTTGAGGAACTATCAGCCGAAGAAATAATGAATGCAGAAGAAGAGCAGACCGAAATCAAAATTATACGAAAAAATGAATCACCAGAGCCTGTATCAAAAATTTATGCGGAAGAAGAAAATGCCGTAGTTTCAGAAGAAAATAAAAAAGTAGATTTAGATAAAACCGGTGAATCTCCCGATAAGGATATTGACAGAGATAAAGAATTACATCTGCCTGATCAGTGGGACGAAAAAATAAAATATAAAATGGTTAATCTAGATATTCTAGAACCAATTCCGCCGGTAAATTTTAAAGTTGCCGAAGAAGAATTAACACGCAACGCGGAACTTTTAACAGAAAAATTAAAACTTTTTGATATTCAAATTGAAAACATCTCCGTTACTCCGGGCCCTGTTGTTACTCTTTATGAAATTGTTCCCGCACCCGGTGTTAAAATAAGTAAAATTGTTGGGCTTGAACATGATATTGCCTTGGCACTTGCGGCACGGGGGATTAGAATTATTGCTCCAATTCCCGGTAAAAGCGCAATAGGAGTTGAAATACCTAATGCCGAAGCGGAACTTGTTAATGCTCGATCAGTTTTAGGTAAAATAAGAGAATCAAAAGCCGCGCTTCCTTTGGCTATGGGAAAGACAATTAACGGCGATATTTACATAACCGATTTAACTAAAATGCCGCACATGCTTATTGCCGGTTCAACCGGTTCCGGTAAAAGCGTAGGTATAAATATGATAATAAGCAGCCTTCTTTATACTAAAAAACCGGAAGAAGTTAAGCTGATAATGATTGACCCGAAGAAGATTGAACTTTCATTTTATAAAAAATTGAGAAGGCATTATTTAGCGGTTTCTCCTGATTTAGACGAAGAAATAATTACAATTCCTCAAAACGCTGTTCTTCTTTTAAAATCGGTTGAATATGAAATGGAGAAACGCTACGATAAATTGGCAAAAGCCGGCGTTAGAAATATATTAGATTACAATCAAAAAATTGCTGATCCGAAAAAAGCCCCAAAAGATACCGACGATATGAAACATCATTTCCTGCCGTATCTTGTTGTAATTATTGATGAGCTTGCGGATTTAATGATTACGGCCGGAAAAGAAGTAGAAGAGCCGATAGCACGTTTAGCGCAGCTTGCCAGAGCAGTAGGAATCCATTTGGTGGTTGCTACACAGCGTCCCTCCGTAAATGTTATAACCGGCGTAATTAAAGCTAATTTCAGTGCAAGAGTTGCATATCAGGTTGCAACAAAAATAGATTCTCGAACTATTCTTGATATGAACGGCGCGGAACAGCTTTTAGGAAAAGGAGATATGCTTTTTCTGCCAACCGGTTCGCCAAAACCTATTCGTATTCAAAACGCGTTTATTTCTACCGATGAAGTTGAAAAAATCACAAATTATATTTATTCGCAACCCGCGTTTTCAAAACCATATTTTCTTCCTTCTTTATACGATAAGAAGAAAGAAACCGCAGGAAATTTTCTTTCCGACTTAGATCCAATGTTTCAAGATGCAGCGCGTGTAATTGTGCGTCATCAGCAAGGTTCGGTATCATTACTGCAGCGTCGCTTAAAGCTCGGTTATTCAAGAGCAGCCAGAATTGTAGACCAGCTTGAAGAAGCGGGAATTGTAGGCCCGAATGACGGAAGCAAAGCGAGAATAGTCTTAATTGAAAGTGAAGAACAGTTAGAAACTCTTCTCCGGGCATTATAAAAATTCATTCAATTTATGTGAAAATATTTTGCTAAGGTTTTATTATGCTTAGAAGAAAAAATATTCCTCTAAAGCCTGAAGATGAATTTTCCGATCTTGGTATCGGCTCTAAGGCCTCAAGCCAGCGGAAGAGAATGCTGAACAGAGACGGCAGTTTTAATGTTGAAAGAAGGGGCTTGCCTTTTTTTTCTTCTTTAAGTCTTTATCATTCTCTGTTAAATATATCATGGTTAAAATTCAACTTTTTAGTAATCCTTTCTTTTGCGGCAATAAATATTTTTTTTGCCTTACTTTATATGTTTACCGGATTTGAAAATCTGCGCGGTTTAGCAAGCTCTACAATTTTTGGCAAATTTTTAGAAGCATTTTTCTTCAGCACACAGACCTTTACAACAGTTGGTTATGGCGGAATTTCTCCCGGCGGAACGTGGTCTAATATTATAGCTTCAATTGAATCTTTAACGGGCTTAATGGGATTTGCGCTTGCAACCGGTTTAGTTTACGGCCGCTTTTCTAACCCTAACGCAAAAATAATTTACAGCAGAAAAGCTGTTATTGCACCATATAAAAATTTTAACGCTTTTATGTTCCGGTTAGCAAATGCAAGGAAAAACCAATTAATTGAAGTGGAAATACAAGTAATACTTTCACTGAATGAAGAAACTGACGGTGTAGTAAAAAGAAATTTTCATGATTTAAAACTGGAAAGACAAAAGGTAAATTTCTTCCCGCTAAGCTGGACGGTTGTTCACCCGATTACGGAAGAAAGTCCTCTGCAGAATATTAATTATAATGTCCTTATAGATTCTAACGCGGAATTTATAGTTTTATTAAAAGCTTACGATGATAAATTTTCTCAAACCGTGCATTCAAGAACTTCATATAAGTTTGATGAAATTGTTTGGGGTGCAAAATTCAAAAATATTTTTGTTGAACCGAAAAATGAAATTACGGCTATTGATTTAGGGAAAATTCATGATTTTGAAGAAACAAAACTGAATTAATATAATGATTTGTTAATTTTTTCTATTCTTATTTTATTGTTAAATTTGAAACAATAATAGATGCTTTAATGTATATGAACAGAATTACAATTTCCAAAAAGAACGTAGAAAAATGAAAAAGATATTTTTACCCGCAGTTATAATATTATTATTAAGCGTAATAAATTTTGCTCAAGATAATAATTCTAATTTGTTAAAATCATTACAAGATAAATTTAACTCTGTTGATGATTTTAAAGTAAATTTTAAACAAGTTTCAAACAATCAATCAAAAATTTCCGGTATCCTGTATTATAAAAAAGAAAATAACATTCGTGTAGAATTGAACAATTCCATAATTGTTATAAACGGAAGCACTTCTTGGAATTATAATAAGAAACAGAATAAAGTTATAATAAGCGATTATGATGAGACAGACCCTTCTGTGTTTTCCTTAAATAAAATTTTGTTTGATTACCCGGAAAAATCTAAAGTTAAAGAAGATACGGAAAACGGCGAACGTACATTAAAACTTACACCTAACAATCAAGAATTAAATTTTAAATCTGTAAAGCTGTGGGTGAATAATAAAAATTTAGTAGAAAAAATTTTCATCCTAAACCAGAATGATGCTCCTGTAGAAATACAGCTTTCCGGTTATAAACTTAATACCGGCCTTTCAAACTCAAAATTTAATTTTACCGCACCGGAAGGAAGCAAAATTATTGATCTCAGATAAAATTAAAAATCCTCATTGGACCCGCAATATTATCAAATATGTTTTCTCTTTAGGATTAAGCGCTGTTTTTATTTACATAGCTTTTTCCGGAGTTGATGTTCCCAAAGTAGGGGAATTTATTTCCGGAGCTTCTCTTTTTTGGATAGTAATTTTAATTATCACAATGATATTTTCGCATTATCTGCGCGCCTTAAGATGGAAAGTTATTCTAAATTCGGTTAAACCGGACGCGTCTATTCATAATTTATTCGGCGCAATGATGGTTGGTTATGGTGTAAATTGCGCGGTTCCTCGTTTGGGTGAAATTTCTCGTGCGGTTCTATTGGGCAAATGGGAGAAACTTTCCCGTTCATCTATGTTCGGTACTGTTATTCTTGAAAGAATTATTGATTTAATTTTTTTGGCACTCGCGCTTTTGGTTTCTGTTTTTTTATGGAGTGAAAGTTTATACGTTCAGTTCCCTTGGTTAAAAACCACACTTTACTTATCCTCCGCTCTTATGTCGCTCATTGTTATTTTCCTGTATATGATGATAAAATTCAAAAATAAATTCTATACTATAATTTTAAATTTTATCGGTAAATTTTCTAAAAAAGCGGCTCATAAAATCGCGCATATTTTTGATATGCTGATAGAAGGTTTCGCAAGTTTAAAGGGCGCAAAAAATTATTTCTTAACAATTCTGCTTAGTATTCTTCTAATGCTCGCTTATGCCTTTAGCGCTTATATCGGATTTTTTACCGTAGGAATAAAAGCACCTACATTTACAATGGCTTGGGTTTTAATGAGCATAAGCGCAATAGGAATTGTAATTCCAACCCCAGGCGGAATCGGTTCCTTTGAGGCAATTACAAAAACAACAATGGTTTTATTATTCGGCCTTACCGAAGCAGTAAGTTTAGCTTACGCACTTTTAACTCATGTAATTTCTATATTTATTTTTATTATCGGCGGACTCTTATCCTTCTTTTTACTTAATCGCTATCATGATAATCTTATAAAAATTGTAGAAACAGAAATGGAAGAATTATGAAATTTTTAACAACCGTTTTTTTTGTGGTTTGTATTTCTGCTTCAGCCTTTTCTCAGGTTGATTTAAGAGCCGGGATGGGAATTAATTTTGCCAGCACGCCTTCTTTAAATGATTATCTTAATCAATCAAATTTTGCTCCGCCCACTGATCAAGTTGCTACTTTTAATTCTTCCGTGATATTTTCCGGTGAAGCGGATTATTTTCTTAATGATAAATATGAAATAGGATTAGAAATAGCTTACCTTCTAAATTCTTTTAATTATAGTTTTGGGTTCGGCAAATATGAATTTGCTTATGATATTATTATGCCTACTGCCACTGCTTATTATGTTTTAAAAGGTTCGGGATATAACTTTAAATTTGGCGGCGGTTTAGGATTAAGATTTACCGGCGCCGATGAAACTCTTCCGCCCACTACAGTTGCTACAACTTATAACGCAACAGGATTTGGAGTTTTATTAAGGTTGGACGGAAATACTTCGCTCGGCGGAGATTTCTATGCAAATATCGGCGGTGATATCCGCTATGATTTAAATGGAAAACCTAAAAACGGAAACGATTATTTAGTAAATCCTGTTACTAAAGAAAATGTAAACTTAAATTCATTTTCTGTAGGTGTCAGACTGGGAATATCATACATCTTCTAAGGAGGAAAATTGAGCATTATTGAGGCTATTATTTTAGGCCTTATTCAAGGAATAACAGAATTTTTGCCGATTAGCAGTACAGGCCATTTAACTGTGGCAGGGAAATTAATGAATGTAATTTCTCCCGAACATCCGGAGTATTGGACTGCATTTATAGCTGTTGTGCAATTAGGAACTTTAGTGGCCGTTCTTGTTTACTTTGGCAAAGATATATTAAATATTATCACAGAATTTTTAAGAGATAATCTATCGGAAAGAAAATCTTTTAAACGGCAAAGTTTAAATTCAAGATTAGGCTGGCTGATTATAATCGGAACAATTCCGGTAGTTATTATCGGACTCGCTTTCAAACATCAAATAGAAGGATCGCTGACTAAAAATTTAAATGTAATAGCGGGAAGTTTAATTGGTCTTGCAGTAATTTTGGCAATTGCCGAATTGGTTGCAAAACATAAAAGGGAATTGAAAAATATTACAATTTTAGATTCTATTGTTATCGGAATTTCGCAGGCTTTCGCTCTTATTCCCGGCTCATCGCGTTCCGGTACTACAATTACTGGCGGACTTTTTATGGGATTGACCAGAGAAAGCGCTGCCCGTTTTTCTTTTCTCCTCAGCATTCCGGCTGTACTGGCAAGCGGACTTTTAGAGCTTTATGAATCTCTTCATTTTATAGATTCATCAATGGCTTTAAATTTAATAGTTGCTACAATTGTGGCTTTTATAAGCGGCTATTTTTCAATTGACTTTCTTTTAAGGTTTTTGCGAAAAAATACAACTTTTGTTTTTATTTGGTATAGGATAGCTCTTGGAATTCTTATTTATATTTTAATTGCATATAATTTAATTCAGCCTTAATAGTGTTTATGTACAACATATTTTTATCGTTCTGTTTTCTATTATTCTTATCCGGTTGTTCAAATATTCGTAACGGTTCAGCCGAAAAAATATCATTAAAAAATAAAAAAGGAAAAGAAATTATGACAGATACAACGGGAATTAACGATACTACCAAAGTTGCTGTTATGAAGACAAATATGGGAACTATTGAAATTGAACTTTTTGAAAAACAAGCTCCTAAAACTGTAGAAAATTTTGAAGGTCTTTCCGAAAAAGGATATTACGATAGTGTAATATTTCATAGAGTTATTGATGGATTTATGATACAAGGCGGTGATCCTACCGGAACGGGCAGAGGCGGAAAAAGCGTTTGGGGCGGAAAATTTGAAGATGAATTTTCTCCTTCTTTAAAATTTGACGAGCCCGGAATTTTAGCTATGGCTAATGCAGGGCCAAATACAAACGGAAGTCAATTTTT
The DNA here is from genome assembly GCA_963798775.1 of uncultured Bacteroidota bacterium. Classification (GTDB taxonomy): domain Bacteria; phylum Bacteroidota; class Ignavibacteria; order Ignavibacteriales; family Ignavibacteriaceae; genus CAWCUK01. The sequence continues at coordinate 1,219,613 of CAWCUK010000001.1, read as the reverse complement.
TATTACACTCGCGGCAACTCCTTGGCTAAACAATCATCATACTATTTTCGGAAAAGTTATCGGCGGTATGGATGTTGTAAATAAAATCGGTAAAGTAGAAACAGGCCCGGCCGATAAACCTGTTTCCGATGTTGTAATAGAAAATGTAACCATTGAAAAACGTGTAAAATAAATTTCCCATATTTCTCTATTATATCCCGGAATAATCACTTTCTGTAATTATTCCGGTTTTCTTTTTCTAACAATCAACAGAGGCAGATGAAACAGCAGGAATTTTTCTCTTCTCGCTGGACTCTTATTATTGCCACAATCGGAATTGCCGTAGGTACAGGTAATATTTGGAGGTTCTCCAGAATTGTAGCTCAAAACGGCGGCGGTTCTTTTCTTAATTCCTTGGGTTATTTTTCTTTTAGTTTGGTCAGTTCCATTAATTATTGCCGAATTCGCCATAGGAAAATCTACTCGTTTCGGGCCTGTGGGGGCAATTGCAAAAACCGCCGGAAAAAATTTCGCGTGGATGGGTGCTTTTATTGTTTTAGTTTCAACCGCGATAATGTTCTATTATTCGGTTGTTACCGGCTGGTGCTTAAAATATTTTATTTCCGCTTTTACCGGTAATCTTTTTAATACTTCCGATCATTTAGCTTATTGGGAAAATTTTTCCACCGGCCTTCAGCCTCTAATTTATCATTTTATCTCAATGATGCTTGTTGCGTTTATAGTTTACAGAGGCGTTACAAAAGGAATTGAAAAAGTAACCAAAGTTATGGTTCCTTCACTTATTGTTATACTAGTAATTCTTTTCTTCAGGGCTGTCACACTTCCAAATGCAATTGAGGGAATAAAATATTTTTTTACTCCAAATTTAGATATTATTCTAGATTATAAAGTCTGGCTTAATGCATTAACTCAAAATGCCTGGGATACCGGCGCCGGGTGGGGACTTATAATGACTTACGCAATTTATATGAAAAATAAAGAAGATATTTCTCTAAATGCGGCTTTAATCGGTTTTGGGAATAATTCTGTTTCTCTTATTGCCGGAATTACAATTTTCTCCACTGTTTTTGCATTAAGTTCAGTTGATGCCATGACTCAAGTTTCACAATCCGGACCCGCAAATACAGGTTTAACATTTATATATCTTCCGCTTTTATTCTCAAAAATTTCTTCCCATTATTGGCTAAACATCTTCTTTGCTTCAATATTTTTTATTGCTTTATTTTTTGCCGCCGTTACTTCGCTCATTTCAATGGTTGAACTCTCAACTCGAACTCTAATTGATTTTGGTATTAAAAGAAGAAAGGCAATAATATTTGTTGCCGCTGCCGGATTTTTACTTGGAATTCCTTCCGCGTTAAATTTAAGCTTTTTCACAAATCAAGATTGGGTTTGGGGAGTAGGATTGATTTTAAGCGGCGCGTTTATTTCTTTTTCTATTATACGTTTTGGAGTTGATAAGTTTAGAACCGAAGTAATAAATGGTTTTGGGAGCGACATTAAAATTGGGAAATGGTATAATTTTGTAATTGGTATTTTAGTCCCCGTACAAGTTGTAGTTTTAATTAGCTGGTGGTTAATATCCTCAGCTTCATGGGACCCGGAATGGTGGAATCCTTTTCATACTGAAAATGCCGGCACTTGTTTATTCCAATGGGCAATTGTAATCGCGGTTTTTGTTTCTATAAATAAAATAATGGTACGCCAAACACTGGATAAATAAAATGAAATTTATAACTATCGCAACATTGATAATTATCTTAGGGATTGTTTGGGGAGGATTTTCATTCTTCCTGAGTAAAGCAGTTAAATATGAAAAAATAAAAAATAAAAATGGCAAAAAGTAAAATAGCAACAATTTCAATAAATGAGGCCGTTAAAAAAATTAACAGCGGAAATTTACTTCCGGTATATTTTTTCTTCGGCGAAGATTCTTTTAGTATAGATAACGCGCTGGAAAGTCTTGAAAAAGCAGTTCAGCCTTTTGTAGAATCTGATTTTGATAAAGAAACATTTTACGGTGAAGATAGAAGTGCCGCCGAAATTTTAAATTTTGCTTCATCTTTTCCTTTCGGAACGGGTAAAAAATTTATAACAGTAAAAGAATTTGAAAAAATAAAAGATAAGAAAGAATTAGTTTCGTACGTTAAATCTCCGCCCGATTTTACCATAATTGTGTTTATTCATCATGGAGCAATTTCTAATATAGATACTGAACCTTATCGTTCACTTTCAGCAAATAATTTACTTTTTGAAGCAAAAGAATTAAAAGGCAATACTCTTGTAAATTGGATAATTGAATATGTAAAAACGAACGGGAAATCAATAAGTGCTGAAAACGCTCAAATATTAATTGATATTTCCGGCGAAAACAGAAATCTGCTTGAAGCGCAGCTCGAAAAAATTTTTACTTTTCTCGGGGAAGAAAAAGAAATCACATTAGATTCGGTTCAATCACTCTCAACATCTTTAAAAGAATTCTCAATTTTCGATTTACAGAATAGCCTTGCGGTAAAAGATAAAGCAAATTCATTAAAAATCGCTTTAAGTTTATTAGAAAAAGGTGCCGAACCTACTTTTATCGTTCATATGCTTACGCGTTATTTTACAGGGCTCTCGAGGATAACTGAACTGAAAGAAAAAAATATTCCGGATCAAGCTGCCGCACGAATTGTGGGAACGCATCCTTTTTATTATAAAGATCATGTAAAGGCAAGAAAAATTTATAACGATCACGATATTTACCGAGCCGTAAAAGCACTTTTAAAAGCGGATTTAACAATCAAAACAACCGGGACCGATAAGAAAACATTAGTTACTATATTAATAGCGGAAATTCTTTCGGCATAATTGTGTAATAAACTAGACATATTACCGCTTGTTATTGTACTTGTTTGAACTCTTTCTGTTTTCAAACTTTTTTAGTTAATTTATTGTCTAATTCTGGAAACATTTCAAAATAAAAAAAGTATAATCGAAAGTTGACTAACAAGAATCTCAACGAACTTACGGATGAAGAACTTATTCTCGAATTTCAAAAGAATAATACTGAAAAAGCATTTGAAATTTTGGTTCAGAGATATAAAAATCCATTAGTAAATTATGTATTTAGATTTTTAGGAGATTATGAGGCTTGCGTTGATGTAGTGCAAGAGGCTATGATTAAAGTTTACAGGTACAAAGACTCCTATAATTCTATTGCTAAATTTTCTACATGGATTTATACAATTGCCGGCAATTTGGCAAGAACAGAATATCAAAGAAGAAGGAGAAGAAAGTTTTTCTCGATTAATAATTACGGCGAAGAACATGAAACTTATGAAATTCCGGATGAAAGTTATCGGCCGGATGATATAACCGACAGCGGAATTAAAGATGAAATAATTCAAAACGCGTTGCAGAAAGTTTCCCATGTTTATAGAGAAGTCGTAATTTTAAGAGATATTCAAGAATTATCTTACGAAGAAATTGCTGAAATAACCGGCTTAAATGTGGGAACTGTAAAATCCCGGATAAATCGCGGAAGGGCACAACTTCAAAAAATGTTAAAAGATATATATAATGAATAAAGGTTAATGAGATGGTTTCCAATGAAGAAGAATTGAAATATAAGCAAACTATTAACACACTGAAGCAGCTTCAAAAAGTTAAAGCTCCGGCATATTTTGAGGCTAATTTAATGCGTAAGATTCGTTCGGGAGATTTAGAGGAGAAAAAGCAAAATAGATTAAAAATATTTACTCCTTCAAAATTAATTCCTTCCGCGGCGTTGGCTTTACTTGCAATAATTTTACTTTTTGTTGTAAATATTAATACCGATGATGTAGGAAATCCTTTATTATCTGAACCGCGTGTAAGGCAAGATATGATTTCATTAAATAAAGATATTAGCAATACAAAAGTTCAAAAAAATACCGTCCCCGAATCCGGATATGTTGAAGATCCGGGAAATGAATATTCATTAAGTGAAGGAAATACCGGCGCGGTTCCTGTTAGCCGATATACAATAAGTAAAAGCGGTTTAAATTTTAGGCAGATAAATCTAAACAGGCTGGAACGTACAAAATTGAATGAACTTAAAGCTAAACTGATGCGGCATTACGGAAAATAAATACTTGTGTAGCCTGTAACTTCAAATTCATTGGAATTAAATAATAACTTACTTATATTAAAAGTTACTTTTTTAGAAAATTATAAATTTAGACAGGTTAATAGAATGAAAAAAGGAATTCACCCTCAATATAGACCGGTTGTATTTCAGGATGCTTCATGCGATTTTGCGGTTTTAACCCGTTCAACAATTAAAACTGAAGACACGATAGTTTGGGAAGACGGAAATACTTATCCCCTGGTGAAGTTAGAAATTTCCAGCGGTTCTCATCCTTTCTTTACCGGAAAACAGAAACTTATAGATACCGCCGGTAGAGTAGAGAAATTCAATAGAAAATATGCAAAAGCAAAAAAATAATAAATTTTCTTTCTGTTTTTATTGATTTTTTAGGCCAGTCTTAACTGGCTTTTTTTATAGTATAAAGCTTCCCCTTTTTTTAAAAATTTAAATTTCGTAACGTAGAACTTCTTTTCAATATAGTTATAGTAATACAGAAAATTCTTATCTACATTTTTAATATTTACATATCCAAATAATTTCTATGAACAAAAAAGTTAAAATTGCTGTCTATTCTTTCGTCGGTTTATTAATTATATTTTTAATTGCACTGCCTAAATTATCAACTTCCAAAGGTGATAATTCCGCTAACGCGGCCGCAAATAAAAAAATACTTTCAGTAAATGTACATGTTGTTAAAGCCCAGAAACTTGATAATAAAGTTTTAACAAGCGGTACTGTTATGGCAAATGAAGAAGTAGAATTAAAGAGCGAGGTTTCCGGAAAAATTACTAAAATTCTTTTTAAGGAAGGAAGTTATGTAAAAGAAGGAGATTTGCTGGTTAAAATAAATGATGCTGAACTTCAAGCACAACAAAAAAAGGCAAAATACGATTTAAAACTATTAGAAGATAAAGAGTACCGGCAGAAAACTTTGCTTAATAAAGAAGCTATAAGTCAAGCCGAATATGACGCGACTTTAAATGAACTTAATACTCATAAAGCTGATGTTGAATTAATTCAAGCTCAGATTACAAAAACTGAAATCAGTGCACCGTTCAGCGGAATAGTTGGACTTAAAAATGTGAGCGAAGGAAGCTATATTACTCCTTCGGTAGTTATTGCAACACTTCAAAATGTAAATCCCGTTAAAGTTGATTTTTCTATTCCCGAAAAATACGCGGGAAGCGTTAACACCGGTGACCAGGTAAATTTTAAAGTTGAAGGAGTAAGTGAAAATTATATCGGAAAAGTATATGCGATTGAGCCTAAAATTAATCCCGTTACAAGAACTTTGCAATTAAGAGCTGTATGCCCAAATAAGAACGGTAAAATTCATCCGGGAGCTTTTGCTGATGTTGAACTTGTTTTGAAGCAAATCGATAATGCTATTATGGTCCCTTCGCAGGCTATTATTCCGGAACTAAAAGGACAAAAAGTTTATCTGTTAAAAAATAATGTGGTAGTTCCAAAATCAGTTGAAACCGGTGTAAGAACAGATACCAAAGTTCAGGTAACCAATGGTTTAACCGAAAATGACACACTTATCACTTCGGGTATTTTACAAGTTAGGCCGGGTACTCCGGTAACTATTTCAGGATATAATTAAAGAAGAATTTTATGAGCCTTTCATCATTAAGTATACGACGCCCCGTTTTAGCGATAGTAATGTCAATCGTTATTATTGTTTTTGGAATTTTGGGTTACACTTATTTGGGAGTAAGAGAATATCCGGCTGTTGATCCGCCTATTATTACTGTTAGCACTTCCTATATAGGCGCAAATGCTGATGTTATTGAATCTCAAATAACTGAACCGTTGGAAGAATCCATTAACGGTATCGCTGGCATCCGTTCATTAACTTCTGTAAGCCGCGACGGCAGAAGTACTATTACAGTTGAATTTGACATTGATGTTGATCTTGAAGCAGCGGCAAATGATGTTCGCGATAGAGTTTCCCGCGCAATCTCTAATCTTCCGCCGGATGTTGAAAATCCTATTGTAGCAAAAGCAGATGCGGATGCTACTCCCATTGTATTTCTAAATGTTCAAAGCGATACTCGTAATTTACTTGAGCTTTCCGATTTAGCAAATAATGTTTTCAAAGAAAGATTTCAGACAATACCGGGAGTAAGTTCTGTACAAATCTGGGGTGAAAAAAAATACTCGATGCGGCTTTGGCTGGATCCCGCAAAATTAGCGGCTTATCAACTAACTCCTTTTGATATTAAAACCGCTCTTAATAAGGAAAATGTTGAATTGCCTTCTGGAAGAATTGAAGGTAATAATACAGAATTATCTATAAGAACCGTGGGAAGGCTTCATTCGGTTGAAGAATTTAATAACCTGATTATTAAAGAAGAAAAAGGAAACACAGTAAGATTAAAAGATGTTGGTTACGCGGAACTCGGTCCGGAAAATGAAAGATCTATACTAAAAAGAGACGGAACTCCTATGGTCGGAGTTGTATTAATAGCTCAGCCGGGAGCCAACAATATAGCCATTACTAATGAATTTTATAAACGTCTCGATCAGATGAAAAAAAATCTTCCCGCGGATATTAAAACAGGGATAGGTTTTGATGTTACAGATTATATTAAAGATTCCATTAAAGAAGTAGAACAAACAATTTTTGTTGCTTTCGGACTTGTTGTTCTTATTATCTTTTTGTTTTTAAGAGATTGGCGAACTACTGTAATTCCTGTTATTGCAATTCCAATTTCTCTCATCGGCGCATTCTTCATTATGTATGTTGCAGATTTCTCAATAAACGTTCTTACCTTACTTGGAATTGTTTTGGCGATAGGTATGGTAGTGGATGATGCTATTGTAGTTCTTGAAAATATCTATGCAAAAATAGAAGATAAAATGTCGCCTCAAGAAGCGGGTATGAAAGGTTCGGCGGAAATTTTCTTTGCTGTAATTTCTACTACTGTAGCCCTTGCCGCTGTCTTTCTTCCTGTTATTTTCTTACAAGGAATAACCGGAAGATTATTTAGAGAATTCGGAATTGTAATTGCCGGATCAGTTATAATTTCCGCGTTTGTGGCCTTAACTCTTACTCCCATGCTTAGCTCAAAAATTTTAAAAAGAAGAGAAAAACATAACTGGTTCTATAATAAAACTGAACCTTTCTTTGTGAAAATGAACAGGAGCTATAGAAATACCTTAAATGCTTTTATGAACAGACGCTGGTTGGCTATTCTAATAATGTTTGCGTGTTTAATATCAATTTGGGGTTTATTTGAGATTACTCCTACAGAACTTGCTCCATTAGAAGACAGAAGCAGTTTAAGAATCGCGGCAACGGCTCAAGAAGGCGCTTCCTTTGAATATATGGATCATTTTATGGATCAAGTTATTCAGATGGTTAAAGATTCTATCCCGGAAGAAGACGCGATTATTTCGGTTACATCACCGGGTTTCGGAGCTTCAAGTTCTGTTAATTCGGGATTTGTATTCTTGATTTTAAAAGATCCGGATCAAAGGATAAGAACTCAGCAGCAAATAGCGGATGATTTTTCCGGCGATCTAAATCAGTTATCCGGTGCCAGAACTTTTGTAATGCAGCAGCAGACAATCGGAGGGAGACGAAGCGGTCTTCCGGTTCAATATGTTATACAAGCGCCGAATTTTCAAAAATTGGAGGCGGCACTGCCCAAATTTGTTGAAGAAGCAAGAAAAGATCCGATGTTTTCTATTGTTGATGTTAATTTAAAATTTAATAAACCGGAAATTAAAATAGCAATAGACAGACAGCGTGCGCGCGCTCTCGGTGTTTCAACTATTGATATCGCGCAGACTATTCAAGCTGCGTTCAGCGGACAGAGATTCGGATATTTTATTAAAAATGGAAAACAGTACCAGGTGATAGGCCAAGTTGATAGAGAAAATCGTGATGCGCCGATTGATTTAACTTCACTTTATGTTAAGAATAATCGCGATGAATTAATACAACTAGATAATGTTATTACTATTTCCGAACAAAGCACACCGCCGCAGTTATACCGTTTTAACAGATATGTTTCCGCAACTGTTTCGGCTGGTTTGGCTCCCGGAAAAACTATAGGTGACGGTATAAAAGAAATGGATAAAATTTCGGATAAAGTTTTAGACGAAAGTTTTGCCACAGCGCTTGACGGAGCTTCTAAAGATTATGCCGAAAGTTCTTCAAGTTTAATCTTCGCTTTTTTATTGGCAATCGGTTTAATTTATTTAGTTCTTGCGGCACAATTTGAAAGTTTTAGAGATCCGTTCATTATTCTTTTAACGGTTCCGCTTGCCATTGCCGGTGCTTTAATTTCTCTTTGGTATTTTAATCAAACACTAAATATTTTTAGTGAAATAGGAATTATAATGCTTATTGGGCTTGTAACAAAAAACGGTATTTTAATTGTCGAATTCGCTAATCAAAGAAAAGCGACAGGTTTAAGTCGAGCAGAAGCAATTAAAGGTGCCGCGGTTGCCCGGCTTCGTCCAATTTTAATGACATCGCTTTCTACTGTTCTTGGTATTCTGCCGATTGCGTTGGCTTTAGGTGCCGGCTCAGAAAGTAGAGTTTCAATGGGAATTGCTGTAATCGGCGGACTTATTTTTTCAAGCTTTTTAACATTATATGTTATTCCGGCCATTTATACTTATCTATCGCGTAAAGAAGCTTCGGTTTCAAACGTTACCGAAGATGAGTATTTAGATGAAAAAGAAATGGCTGTAAGTAAATAATTTTTACCTAAAACCTTATTTCGAAAAAATTTCACTTATGAATCGAGTAATGAAATCATTTATACTTAGCGGAATTATTGTTTCAGTATTTTTCAATTTTTCCTTTGCGCAAAATTTACTTACGCCCGAAGATGTAGTTAAAATTGCGTTGAAAAATAATTTTGCAATAAGCATAGCCAGAAATAATCAAGAAATTGCGGATAATAATGTTTCCGCCGGAAATGCCGGAATGCTTCCTTCTTTAGACGCTTCGGCGGCTTATTCAAAAAGTATAAATAATACCAACCAGGAATATTTTGACGGAAGAACGATTGACAGGAACGGTGCAAAATCTAATAACATTTCTGCCGGAGTTGAATTGAACTGGACTATTTTTGACGGATTAAAAATGTTTGCCGCCCTGGATAGGCTTAAACAAATAAGAAAATCAGGCGAACTAAATTTTAAACTTACCGTTGAACAAAATTTATCAGATATTTTTTCAACATACTACGGAATTGTACGGCAAAAACAAGTTCTTACCGTTATAAATAAAAATTTAGCCATTTCACAAGAAAGAGTTGATATTGCCAAATCAAAATTAGATGTCGGTTCAGGATCTAAATTTGAATTGCTGCAGGCGCAGGTAGATTTAAATGAAGATAAATCATCACTTCTAAATGAAGAACAAACACTTGCTGATGCAAAAATTACCCTCAATAATTTAATGGGAAGAGATGTTAATACAGATTTTACAGTTATGGATACTATTATCGTAAATAAAGATATTCAGTTTGAGGATATTAAAAGTATTGCTATAAATAAAAACAGTGAACTACAATTAGCAAAGATTAATCAAAATATAGCGGGAACAAATCTTCGTTTAGCCAACGGGGAGTGGTTTCCTAAAATAAGCTTATCCGCCGGTTATAATTATTTAAAATCAGAATCTGAAGCGGGATTTATTAAATCAAATCAAAATACCGGTTTAACATACGGCGTAACGGCATCTTTAAATATTTTTGACGGGCTTAATACACAAAATCAAATTCAAAACGCGCAAATAGATATTGAAAACAGCAAATTAACTTTTAAGCAAATTGAAAATAAAATAAACGCCGAAATTTTAAATGTGTACCAAAATTATAAAAACAGCATTGAATTAATTACTTTAGAAAAAGAAAATCTTAAAGTGGCCGAAGAAAATGTTTCCATCGCGCTAGAAAAACTGCATTTAGGGGATATTACTCCCGTTGAGTTTAGAGAAACACAGCGCAAAATGTTTGATGCAAAAAGCAGATTTGTGTCGGCTGAATATTCTGCGAAAGTTGCTGAAATAAATTTATTAAGATTGAGCGGCCAACTTATTAAATGATATTAAAAACGATGTTTCTAATTAAAACTTTATCATTAAAATTTTAAGATTTGCTTTTTAAGCATTAATTGCCATAAAATTCTTGCAACTCCCATCGGAAAGTTTTTTTTCTCATAAGATTCTTACCATAAAAAATATTAAATTATAAAACCAAAAATTAAAATGGAATAAACAAATGCAGCTTTGCATCTTTGAGGGAATCTATTTTGACCGCCTTGAACCGCTAATATTTTCAAGGCCGACCTACCAATTAATCTGCGGTATTAATTCTTTAAGAAAAAAAATTGTCCGTAGTTATCCGGGAATTAAATATTCCCTGCATTGCCGTCCGTATTTGGAATCAGTTGTACGAATGCATAATCCGGGTGTTGATATAAATAAAATTGAGGATGATGATTGTTTATTCATCAACGGTCGTATTTTGGCTTCAGAAGATTTTCCCAAAATTGTACCGATAGAGGATAAGACAAATAAACTTTATTTAAACGGCGATACTATTATAGCGGCGCGTGTAAGCGGAAAAAAGTTGGAAGAAATTAAAAACAATATGCATGATTTATTCAGCGATTCAACTTTTGACGGCCTGCCGGTTGAAAAAATTGATGTAAAATTTATTGAATATATTTGGGATCTTGTAAATAATAACGGCTCTGAACTTCTGCAGGATTATAATTTTTTAACAAAAGAATTACGTTCAAAAAATGGAGAGAATTTAAGAGGAAATATACATCCCGGAGCTCATGTTGTTGAAAAAGATAATGTTTTTATTGATGAAGGCGCTGTAATAAATCCCGGTGCGGTTATAGACGGTTCAAAAGGTCCGGTTTATATAGATAAACTTGCTCATATCGGCTCAAACGCTGTTATTGAAGGCCCTGTTTATATCGGTGAAAAAACTCAAGTAAAAAGCTGTGCAAGAATTTACGAAAATGTAAGTGTAGGAACAGTTTGTAAAGTCGGTGGAGAAATTGAAGATTCCATTATTCTTCCATATACAAATAAACAGCATTCAGGATTTTTAGGCCACGCGTATTTAGGAAGCTGGGTAAATATTGGTGCCGATACAAACTGCAGCGATCTTAAAAATAATTACGGTCATGTAAAAGTTTATGTAAACGGAGAAGCTATTAACAGCGGAACCCAATTTCTCGGCGTTATAATGGGCGATCATTCTAAAACCGCGATAAATACAATGTTTAATACGGGCACAATTGTCGGATTTTCGTGTAACTTATTCGGTGCGGGATTTCCTCCCAAATATATCCCTTCGTTTTCATGGGGCGGCAGTGACGCTGTTACAACATATGATTTAGAGAGAAGTATAGAAACCGCAAAAAGAGTTTTGTTAAGAAGAAATAAGCAGATGTATGAAGTTGAAGAAAAATTATTCAGAAAAATTTTCGATCTTACTAAAAAGGAAAGAAGGAAAAGAGGTTATCCTTATTAATTATGGCAAATTTTGAAGAACATAAAATAGAAAATTTATATCAGGGTGTAAGAGGCTTAGCCGTTAAAATTTTAAATCGTGTTGAAAGAACCGATGCTTACCTTGAAAAGCTTTTAGATAATGAAATGAGAAATTCGGATTTAGATGGGAAGGATAAAGCTCTTTTATACGAAATTGTACATGGAGTAATAAGATGGATGGGACGGCTCGACTGGGTTTTGAATGGTTTCTATAAAGGACAATTTTCTAAAGCCATTCCTAATTTAAAAAATGGATTGCGTGTAGCGCTCTATCAGATTTTATTTCTGGATAGAATTCCGGATCATGCCGCTGTAAATGAAGCTGTTGAATTTGTGAAAAAACTGCAGGGCCAAAAACCCGCGGATCTTACTAACGCTATTTTAAGAAATATAATACGCAGCAAAAATTCTATTCGTTATCCTGATCCCAATGAAGATTTACCCGGTTATTTAGCCGCTTTTTATTCTCATCCTTCATGGATGATTAAACGATATCTACAGAGATTCGGGCGTGAAGAAACAGAGAAACTTTTAGCCGCGAATAATGAAAAACCTTTTTTGACTTTAAAAGTAAACCTCTTAAAGGTTACTCCTGAAGAATTTAAAAACCTACTTAATAAAGTAAATCTTAAGTATACTCCCGGTAAATATCTTCCCGAATTTTTCAAACTTCAAAATCTTACAAATATTACTGCCTGGGAATATTTTGCCGAAGGATATTTTAATATTCAAGATGAAAGTGCGGGTTTAGCGTGTAGACTTTTGAATGCCGCGCCGAATATGAAAGTTCTCGATCTTTGTGCTGCTCCCGGTGGTAAATCGGCTTATATTGCTGGTTTAATGCATGACGAAGGCACATTAGTTGCTGTTGATAAATATGAAAGCAGATTAAAGATTTTTAACCGCAATATTGATAGATTAGGAATTAAATCAATTCAATCGGTTGATGCGGATGCGTTAGAATTTAATGACGGAGATTTTGATAGAGTGCTGGCGGATGTTCCTTGCTCCGGTTCCGGAACCTTATCTAAAAAGCCGGATATTAAATGGAAGAAAGATCTTTTAGATATTCGTAGAATGAATGATCTGCAGTACCGGCTGCTTTGTAAAGCCGCAAGTTTAGTAAAAAAGGGAGGTGTGGTAGTTTACAGCACTTGCTCAATAGAACCTGAGGAAAATTTTGAAATTGTGAAGAAATTTTTAATCAATCATTCGAATTTTAAATTAAAAGACGCTTCCGAAATTTTTCCGAAAGAATTGGTTGACGAAAACGGTTGTATTCAAACATTACCGCATCGACACTCAATGGATGGTGCATTCGCAGCCAAAATAATACGAGTTGATTAATTTGAAGCCGTAAATATTCATTAAAAAAGTTGTGATAATATGTTAGATAAATTTGCCGAAGAACTTAAACAAAAAAGAATCGAAAGCGGAATTTCTCTGCAGCAAATGGCTGTTAAATCGCGAATAGATTTAAAGTTTCTGCAAGCTATTGAAGATGGAAATTTTTCATTTCTTCCTGATTTGTATGTAAAAGCATTTATAAAAGAATATGCGAAATTTGTCGATCTTGATGCAGAAGAAACAATAAAGAAATTTGAAGCCGCCAAAAAAGGAGTGGATTATAACAGAGTAGCCCCCGCTTTACCTAAAGAAAATGAAGGGAAAAATGAACCTGCCAAACCGGAGATTCCGGAAGAGCAAATTCCCAATGTAACTGCTCCGCCTCCAAAGCACTTTGATAGTACTCCGTTTTATAATAATTCCCAAAGAAAATCTCCTTATCTGAGAAAAAAGAATATAATGCTTATAGCAACCATACTTGGAATTTTAGCTATTGCGGTACTTATTTGGCTTTTGTTCTTTAATAATAAAACTGAAATTATTGTACCGGAAAAACCTATTGATGAAGTAATTCAGCAAAACAGCCAAAGGTATGAAGAAGAAAAACCGGAAATAATAAGAGGGAATACAACAACCGCATATTCAACTCCGGGAGGTGATAGTCTTTCATTAAGAATATTAGCGCGAGATACTACTTGGATAAAACTTTTCCTTGATGACAGGCAGCAGGAAGAATTTATACTTTTTCCAAAATCACAAAAAGAAATAAGAGCCGCTAAAAATTTTAAATTAGTTGTAGGAAACGGCGCAGGGGTTAATTTTTTACTGAACAATCATAATTTAAAATATACCGGTAAAAAAAAGGAAGTCGTAAACCTTCAAATTGACAGCAGCGGGATAAAATATTTAACTCAAACTCCATCACTACATTAATTCTTTTATGGCGAATAAAGCAGCACTGAAAATTGAAGAGTTAAGAGATAAGATTAGAGAGCATGATTTTAATTATTATGTTCTTGCCGAACCTGTTATAAGCGATGAACAATATGATTTGCTGATGAAGGAATTGGAAGAACTGGAATTAGAAAATCCTGATCTTATTACACCCGATTCCCCTACGCAGCGCGTAGGTAAAGATTTAACAAAAGAATTTAAACCCGTTACTCATAAAGTCCCGATGCTGAGTTTAGCAAATACTTATAACGAAGAAGAGTTATTTGATTTTGACAGGCGAGTTAAAGATTCGCTGCCGGCCGGTGAAAATGTAGAGTATGTTGTAGAAATGAAAATAGACGGAGCTTCGGTCAGTTTAAATTATGTGAACGGATTTCTTAAAACCGCGGCCACAAGAGGCGATGGATTTGTAGGTGAAGATGTAACAAATAATGTAAAAACTATAAAAGCTGTTCCGCTTAAATTAAAAAAACATAAAAATTTCCCTTATTTATTAGATGATTTTGAAGTTCGGGGCGAGATATTCATGAATATAAATGAATTCTTAAAACTGAATAAAGAACGAGAAGAAAAAGGAGAAAAGTTATTCGCAAATCCTCGAAACTCAGCCGCCGGTACGTTAAAACTGCAAGATCCGAAATTAGTATCCAAAAGGCCGCTAAATGTTTTTGTTTATACTCTAATTAGTTTAAATGAAGATTTTGAATCACAGTATGAAAATTTGGAAATACTTAATAAGCTGGGTTTTAGAATAAATAAAAAATTTAAGCTATGTAAAAATATTAATGAAGTTGTTGAAATATGCCGAAAACTTGAACAAGAACGGGATAATTTAGAATTTGAAATAGACGGTGCGGTAATAAAAGTTAATTCAATGCGGCAGCAGAAAATTTTAGGAGCAATCGCGAAATCTCCCCGCTGGGCGGTAGCTTTTAAATTTAAAGCCAAACAAGCATTTACCAGATTACATAAAATAACGTGGCAGGTAGGAAGAATAGGCACTGTTACGCCGGTTGCGGAATTAGACCCGGTTTTACTTTCCGGTTCAACAATAAGCCGCGCTACACTTCATAATTTTGATGAGATTCAACGGAAAGATATTCGTGAAGGAGATAAGGTAATAATTGAGAAAGGGGGAGATGTAATTCCAAAAGTTGTTTCAGTAGTTTTAAAAGAACGCGACGCTAAAAGTCAGCCGGTTAAACCGCCGGAAAAATGTCCCGCTTGCGGAACTCCTTTATTTAAGCCGGAAGGAGAGGTTGCGTATTACTGCGAAAACACCGAATGTTCCGCGCAAATAAAGGGGAGGCTGGCTCATTTTGCGGCGCGCGGTGCAATGGATATTGAAGGATTGGGGGAAGCATTAATAAATCTTTTTGTAGATGAAAATCTTCTTCGTACTTATGATGAAATTTATGATTTAAAAGATAAACGAACCACTCTAATCAAAATTGAAAGACTTGGTGAAAAGAGTGTTGATAATCTTCTTAAATCAATAGAAGAAAGTAAAAAACAACCGTTTTCAAAATTACTTTTTGCTTTGGGAATTCGTTATGTAGGTTCCGGTGCGGCAAAAAAACTAGCGGATAATTTTACTTCTATTGATGAGTTAATAAATGCGGATGAAGACGCGATTTCTTCGGTAAGAGAAATAGGTCCCAGCATAAGCGGCAGCGTTAAAAAATTTTTATCGAACGAAACTAATTTAAAAGTTATAAATCGTTTAAAAGAGCATGGTTTAAATTTTGAGGCGGAAAAGAAATTGAGGAAAGAAACCGGTTTTACAGGAAAAACTTTTGTATTAACGGGTACTTTAAATAACTATTCCCGCGAAGAAGCCGGCGATAAAATATTATATTTGGGAGGAAAAGTAACCTCGAGTGTAAGCAAAAAAACTGATTTTGTGATTGCCGGTGAAAATGCCGGTTCAAAACTATCCAAAGCAGAAAGTCTCGGTGTAAAAATTTTAACGGAAGAAGAATTCATCAAAATGCTGAATGATGCAAATAAATAAGAATGATAAATAAAATAAAAGATAAATTAGCCAAATTTATTATCTCCAAAAATTTAAAAGAAGTTAAAAAAGAAAAACATTCTTTTTCCGGTTCATTTAAAAAATCGTTTAATTTTTTAGTATTAATGCCGGAGGATGAATCTGAATTTCATCATTGTATTGAAGTGCTTCAGTTTTTAGAGGATCATAAAAAAAATATTACAATAGTTACCCATGATTACCGCGTAAGTTTAATTCCCGCGAAGTACCGGCAGCATGTAATTGAATTCGGAATTGAAGACTTAAATAAAATAAATCTCCCTACCAAAAAATTAGTAGAAAAACTTTTAGCTTCTAATTTTAATGCCGTAATAGATCTAAATATAAAAGAAAACCTCTTCAGCAGTTATCTTTCAAATCTTACTTCCGCGTCACTTATTATCGGATTTAAAAAATATAATTCCGATAAATATTATAACCTACAGATTGCAAATAAAAATGAGAGTGCGGAAATTTCATATAAAAATTTATTAAATTGCCTACAAATGTTTTAAGGATATTTTATGGATTTTGAAACTAAAAGAATCGGCGAAATAACTATTTTTAAATTAAATGAAAAAAGATTAGACACTAATATTTCGGGCCTTGTAAAAGGTGAGTTTACTTTACTGCTTAAAGTTGAGGGAATAAATAAATTAATAGTTGATTTAAGCGAAGTTGAAACATGCGATAGTTCAGGATTAAGCGCAATATTAGTTGCCAATCGAATTCTGCACTCAAGCGGCGGAAGTATGAGATTAGCCGCTCCTTCCGATAAAGTTTATTCGTTAATAAAAATTACACAACTGGACCGCGTCCTTCCTGTCTGCAATACTGTAGATGAAGCGTTTGAAGAACTAAAAAAAGAATAAGGAGACCTCTTGCACGGAAATACTTTAGATTTTATTATAATTATTGCATATCTAATTGGCATTGCTGTTTTCGGAATCATATCCGGGGGGAAACAAAAATCAGTAAAAGATTATTTTTTAGGCTCCAAAGTTGTCCCTTGGTGGGCGGTTTGTTTTTCTATTGTTGCAGCAGAAACAAGTACACTTACTTTTATTTCAATTCCGGGCCTTGCGTATCTTACTAATCTTAATTTTCTACAAGTAACTTTCGGATATCTGATAGGAAGAATTATTGTCGCGTTTGTTTTTCTTCCGGCCTATAAAAAGGGAGATATTAAAACAGCTTACGCTTTTTTAGAAAATAGGTTCGGCGGTAAAACAAGATCTTTCGCTTCCATCGTTTTCCTTTTTACAAGAACCGCGGCGGACGGTGTAAGACTTTTTGCAACGGCTATTCCTCTAAAACTTATGCTGGATATTAGTTATCCTTCCGCAATAGTTATAATAGCTATTATTTCTTTAATCTATACTTATACCGGCGGTGTAAAAGGTGTTATTTGGGTAGATGTTATTCAAATGTTTATTTATTTAGGCGGAGCTATTATTGCGGGAATTTTCCTTCTAAACATTCTCCCGAACGGTTGGGATTCTGTTGTTTCGGCAGCCGCTTCGGTTGATAAATTCAGCGTTTTTCATTGGGGATTTGAAAATGGAATAAGCGGATTTTTTAGCCAGCCCTATACTTTAATAGGCGGAATTCTTGGCGGAGCTTTCCTTTCTATGGCCTCTCACGGAACAGATCAATTAATTGTACAAAGACTATTAACAACAAAGGATCTTAAATCCAGCCAAAAAGCAATAATAGGAAGCGGTATTATAGTAATAATTCAGTTTGCTATTTTTCTTATAGTCGGCGTTATGCTTTATGCATATTACGGAACAATAAACGTAAAATCGGATGAAATTTTTCCGATGTTTATAATTAAAGTTCTGCCTCCCGGTTTAACCGGAATTATTATCGCGGGATTATTTGCCGCCGCAATGTCAACTTTAGCCGGTTCAATTAGTTCACTTTCTTCATCAACTATGCTTGATTTATATATGCCGTTTTTCGGTAAAGCTAATGATGATAAAAAACAATTATTGATTTCCAGATTGTTTACAATTATGTGGGCTATTTTATTAATCGGCGCTGCCATGTTTTTTATGAGTTCTTCTAGAGCGGTTGTTGAATTAGCATTAAGTATTGCCTCATTTACTTACGGCGGATTGCTCGGTACTTTTTTGCTTGGCGTAGTTGTAAAAAAAGCACGACAGGAAGACGCTTTAGCCGGATTTGTCGCGGGAATTTTTATTATGATTACGGTAATTTCGTTAAAGTTAGTAGCATGGACTTGGTTTACTCTGGTAGGAGTTATTGCAACTTTATTAGTAGGCGGACTTTTAAATATGCTGTCAGACAGAGAGAAAAAAGTTTAAGAAATGATTTTTTTTTATCATTTTAATACTTGTTATATCGGTAAAACTTTTTGGTCAAAGTGAGAAGGAAATTCAAAAAGAAATTGTATTTACTTTTGATGATTTGCTGTTAGCCGGTTTAAACAATGAATAATTTTTTCTTCTTGCTTACTGGAAAGCTTATTGATATTTTTGTCAGTTAATTTGGGGGGGATTATAGATTTATAATTTCTAAAAAGGCATTCAAATCAGCTTATTCGGCACATATCTTATAAATCACTTCTTGTTTCAAAAACCAACAACTTAAACTTGAGGTTGCCGTGGAACTTTTAGATTACCTTATCATCATTGTTTACTTCCTTTTTTCAATAGGAATAGCTTTATATTATTCCAAAAGAGCCGGTAAAAGCACCGATGAATTTTTCCTTTCCGGAAGAAATTTACCATGGTATTTGGCTGGAATATCTATGGTTGCCACTACTTTTGCCGCCGACACTCCTTTAGCAGTAACCGAACTGGTCGCAAAAAACGGAATTGCCGGAAATTGGGTTTGGTGGAATTTTGCTTTCGGTGGACTTTTAACTGTTTTCTTCTTTGCCAAACTTTGGAGAAGAGCAGGAATAATGACTGAGGTGGAATTTGCTGAGATTAGATATTCCGGAAAACCTGCAAGATTCCTCAGAGGCTTTCGTGCGGTTTACCTGGGCCTTTTTATGAATATTATTATAATGGGCTGGGTGAATAAAGCAATGGCTTCCATTTTAACCGGAATGTTCGGAATACCGGAATCCGAAGTTTACCTTTATGTTTTTGGTTGTATGATTTTGGTTGCAATGTATTCCGCAATTTCCGGTTTATGGGGAGTTGTAGTTACCGATGCATTTCAGTTTATTATGGCAATGACGGGAACAATAATTCTATCTGTCTTAGTTGTAAATTCTTCACAAGTAGGAGGAATTGCGGGAATGCAGCAGAAACTTCCTGCTTTTGTTTTTGATTTTTTCCCGCATATTTCTGATGCTTCTTCTATGGGAGGCGCGTTCGCTTTAACAATTGTAGCGTTTTTTGCTTATGTAGGAATTCAATGGTGGGCTTCTTGGTATCCCGGTGCGGAACCCGGCGGGGGCGGTTATGTAGCGCAAAGAATGATGTCAGCGAAAGATGAAAAGCATTCTTTATTTGCTACTTTATTTTTTCAAATAATGCATTACGCTATTCGTCCATGGCCTTGGGTTTTAGTGGGAATTAGTTCATTAATTATTTATCCAAATTTAGCCGCCGACGCAAAGGGCATGGGCTATATTTACGCGATGAATGATTTTCTTCCAACAGGATTAAAAGGTCTGCTTGTCGCGGCATTTTTTGCGGCTTATATGAGTACTATTGCAACTCAGCTAAATTGGGGTTCATCATACTTAATAAATGATTTTTACCGTCGGTTTTTAAAATCGGGTAAAGAAGAAAAACATTATGTAAAGGCTTCCCGTTTAATTACAATAATTTTAATGCTTATTTCAATTGTTGTTACATTATTTATCAGTCGTATTTCCGGCGCGTGGGCTTTTATTTTAGAAGCGGGTGCCGGTGTTGGATTGGTTTTAATCTTAAGGTGGTTCTGGTGGCGAATAAACGCGTGGTCTGAAATTTCCGCAATGGTTACACCTTTTGTTGTGCTTCCGTTTATGCGTTATTTCTCAATTGAATTCCCGATTTCTTTATATTATCTGGTTGGCATAACAACAGTGGTTTGGCTGGTTGTTACATTTTTAACTCGTCCCACGGATGAAGCTGTTTTAATTTCCTTTTATAAACGTATTCATCCGGGAGGCAAATTATGGAAGCCGATTTCAGATAAATTGCCGGAGGTTAAAAGTGATACCGGATTTTTCAGAATGTTTGTAAACTGGTTTTTCGGAGTTGTACTTGTTTATTCTATTCTATTCGGAACCGGTAAATTAATTTTCGGCGATTATACTTCAGCATTAATATTTCTTGGTACCGCAATTATTTCAATAATTATTATTTATAAAAATTTGGCAGAGTTAGGCTGGAAGACTGTGATTAAATAATTTTTATGTTAACCATTACAAATTTGTTTTTGCCGCATTAATACATTATTAAGATAGTAATAAATACCTTATCTTATTATTTTACATGGAATCAATTCGCGGCATTTTTTATTTATAACAACTAAAGGTTTCTTTAATGGCCGATAGAAATCCTTCAAAATTTAGAAGCAGCTTACGCGTAAAACTTCTGTTAGGAATTATTACAGTTTCCCTAATTACTTGGATGTTTCCTAAGGGAGAATCAATTGAATCTGAAGTTTCGGAAGGTTCTATTTGGACTCATGATGATTTAATTGCTCCGTTTAGTTTTCCCGTAAAAAAAGATCCTGATGTTTACAAAGCCGAATTAAAATCGGCGGCTAAAAGTGTGTATCCCATTTTTGTAAAGAATGATAAAATTCCTGCACAAATGAATGATTCATTAAAACATTATGATGAATTTTTATTTAAAATAATAGACAGTGTCTTAACCAATGATTCTTTGCAGAATTTAAATCCTACTTTTCTAAGCCAGCAATCTTTTGAAACCTTTAAAAATTTACGCCGGAAAGAAAGAAATCTTTTAGTAAAGAAAGGTTATAATCTAAAAATTTTATTATCCAAAGTTGAAGGAATTATAAATAATGTTTATAAAAAGGGAATTTTGGATATCAATGTAGATCAAAATTACAGCGACAGCATTGCCGTAAGAACAGGAAATATTGATAAAATTGAAAAACGTTCAAATATATATGATCTTAAATCCGCACGGGAAGCGGTAAAAAATTCTATTGTTCAAGAAGATTTCGGCGAAGAAGTTCAGACAGCGCTTATAGAATATGCCGAGCATTTTATTATACCGAATGTAATTTTAGATCCTAAACTTACCGAAGAAGAGATTGAACAAGCTCAAAATAATGTTTCCAAATATACCGGAATTGTAACTGAAAATGAAAGAATTATTGCGAAGCATGATAGAATTACAAAAGAAATTAAACTTAAAAATTGAATCGTATAAAGAAGCAAAAGGAGAAAAAAGAGGCGAAGAAGGATTTTTTATACAGCTAATCGGGAAGTTTCTTCATATTTCCTTTTTAATTTCTCTTCTTTCAATTTATCTGTTTCTTGTTTCGGAAGAAAATTTTCTTATGATAATCAAAAACTTCTTCTTCTATGTATAAATTTTGTTTTCCTTTCTTTATTACATTTCTAATAAACCAAATTGCGGTTAACGCGCCCATTCAATATTTAATTTTTATTCCCGCGGCTTCTATGCTGCTTACAATTATTTTTGATTCTCGTGTAGGATTTTACTGCACCGTAATTATGGTTTTAATAACCGGAGCTTTACGAGGCAATGATTATACTTTTACTGCTATGAATCTTTTTGCCGGCGCTTTATCTGTTTATACTGTGCGCGATATAAAAAATCGTTCTCAGATTTTTCGCTCATTTCTTTTTATTCTATTGGTTATTCAGTCGCAATATTTGCCTTTGGTTTAGAAAGGTTTGCGTCGGCGGAATCTCTTTTAATTGAAGGCGCTTTTGCTGGAACCAACGCTTTAATAAGCCCGGTTCTTACTTATGGATTATTAATATTCTTTGAAAGATTTTTCAATATAACAACGGATTTAACTTTACTTGAGCTTTCAAATTTTGATCGCCCGCTTCTTAAAGAATTGGCACGAAAAGCACCCGGAACATTTAATCATTCAATGACGATGGGAACACTTGCAGAAACTGCCGCCGAAAATATAGGCGCTAATCCTTTGCTCGCGAGAGTCGGGGCTTATTATCATGATATCGGTAAAACCATAACTCCACAAAATTTTGTTGAAAACCAATTGAATAACCAGAATATTCACGAAAATCTTACTCCGGAAGAAAGTGTAGGTTTAATACTTAAACATGTAAGGGAAGGTAAGCAATTAGCTGAAGATAATAATCTCCCACAAGAAATTATTGATTTTATTCCGATGCATCACGGAACAATGACAATGTCTTATTTTTATGAAAAAGCTAAAAAGCTTTACGGAGAAGAAAAAGTAAATATAGAAGATTATAAATATCCCGGCCCGAAACCAAATTCAAAAGAAACTGCAATAGTAATGATGGCAGACGGTTGTGAATCGGCTGTGCGAGCAATTGAAGAACCGGATCCTGTAAAAGTTGAAAATGTAATTGATAAAATTATAAAATCACGAGTGGAAGAAGGCCAACTTAATGATTCGCCTATAACTTTGAATGATATAAACAGAATAAAAGAAGCGTTTATAAGTATATTATTCGGTCGCATCATAGGAGAATTAGATATCCGAAACAAGATGAAATGGAAAAGGGTATAGATGATTCAAAAGTAGAGAAGAAAGAAGTTGATGAGATACGAGAAGTTGATAAGAAAGATTCTGTAAATGAAGAAAAAGGCATAGATGAAGAAAAAGAACAGAAATGAACATTTTCTTAAAAGAATATTTGGCTGTTCTTAAACTGGAAAAGAACCTTTCCGAGAACACAGTTATTTCGTATAAAAATGATTTATCGGTTTTCCTACAGTTTATTGAAAACTGCGGTGTTACTGATCCTTCCGGAATTAGTTATAAGCATATTTCATTTTTCTTTAAAGAATTGAATGAGTTAGGATTATCGAGCAATTCTGCGGCACGATATTATTCTTCCGTTAAAGGATTTTTATCTTATCTGCTTTTTAATAATTATATAAACGAAAATCCGATTGATAAAGTACCGCCGCCAAAGCTTGCTAAAAATCTTCCGGAAGTTTTAACTGTTTTTGAAGTTGAGCAAATTTTGGATAAACCCAATCCGGAAGAAAAATTAGGACTTAGAGATAAAGCGGTTTTAGAACTTTTTTATGCCTGCGGAGTAAGAGTCTCTGAATTAATCAATATAAAAATTTCAAATCTATTTTTTTCGGAAGAAGTTATAAGAGTTTTCGGCAAAGGATCAAAAGAACGTTTTGTACCGATAGGCAGCAGCGCTATAAAATGGATAAAGGAATATTTAATAAAAAGCCGGCCGCTGCTCGAAAAGAAAATGAAAAGTGAGAATTATCTTTTCCTAAATAACAGAGGAACTAAACTTTCCAGAATGGGAGTTTGGAAAATTGTTGACCGGTATGTAAAGGAAGCTGAAATACAAAAAGATGTGCATCCGCATACTTTTCGGCATTCCTTTGCTACGCATTTATTAGAAGGCGGAGCGGATCTTCGCGCGGTTCAGGAAATGTTAGGCCACGCAGATATTTCTACAACACAAATTTACACGCATATTGATAGAGAATTTATTAAACAAGTTCATAGAGACTTTCATCCCAGAGGAAAATTTTGAGCGGATTACAAGTAAGCGATAAACTAATTTCTTTTTTAACCTTTCTCCCGATGTTTTTTATTTCAATTGCAATACATGAATTCGCGCATGCTTTTGCCGCATCGCGTCTTGGAGACGATACGGCAAAAAAACAAGGAAGGTTAACTTTAAATCCTTTGAAACATGCTGATTTAATAGGAACTTATATTATGCCGCTTGCTTCTTTCGCTTCAGGATTTGCTTTAATAGGCTGGGCAAAACCGGTTCCGGTAAATAGAACTAATTTTAAAAATCATTTTAAAGATGACGCAATTGTTTCCTTTGCCGGGCCGCTATCAAATTTTATTTTGGCTCTTATTTTCTTCGCGGGATTTTATATTTCGTTAAATTTAATGACTAATGTAGATAATCATATTATTAATATTTTTTGGTATGGTGTATTCTTTAATATTTTCCTTTGCGCGTTTAATCTAATTCCCATTCCGCCGCTCGACGGCTCTCATATTCTTTTTGATCTATTCCCGAATAAACTTACTCATAAGCTTTTAAACCTGGGATTGTACGGTTCAATTTTATTACTGCTTTTTATTTACAGTCCTTTATGGGGTTTTTTTATGGATTTCATTAACTTGATACTAAACATATTTTTGAAAATTTCGGGAATAAATAATGGTTAAAATTAAAATTTTGATTATAACTCTTCTATTATTATATACCGGCTGCAACAACGTAAAAAAAAATGATGAAGTAAAAGCCGGGAAAATTGAAAAAGAAAAGGCAGTTAAAACCGATAATAAACTTACAAATTTTGTTTTTGTCGGAATGGTCGGAAATAAACCGGGGCTTTATGAATACAGAGGCAAAAATACAAAGCCCGCTCCTCTTTGGTCGGATAGAATTGAAAAAGTAATAGAACTTTCTTATCCCGATAATATGGAAGCGGCTTTCTTTTTAACGGCTAAAAGTGCGGGTAAAAGCGGTGTTTTTCCTTTTGTAAAAAATGTAAAACTTTACAGAATAAATATGGATCCGCCAAAAGTTTCTTTTCTTAGCAGTATCGGCACCGGGCTTCAGGTTTATACCAGATGGGAAAACTATAATACTTTTAAAGTTGTTTTAAATTCATTTGATAAAAAAATTGCTAAAAATGTTAATCAGCATTCTACTGTTTACAGTGTATTCGGTAAAAAACAATTGGATGAAAATAAAGTTTATGATATTGCAAAAGACGGTTATCCTCAAATACCGGATAAACCTGTAAATTTGGCTTCACCCGGCGGAAATTTCCTTGTTAATAAAGATGAAAGCAAGATCGAAATAGTTAACAAAAAAAACTCAACCGAAAAAATGATTGTTACAGAAACTTCACAAAAAATAAAACAAGTTGCATGGACTGAAGATTATGCAATAATTTCTACAATAGATGTTTCTCCCGGAAATGAAACTATTTACAATAAAAATCCCGAAACCTCAAAAATTATTATTTATTCACTCAAAGATAAAAAAGTAGTAAAACAGTTTAACGGCGGCGGCTTAAAAAACTTTTTTGTAAAAAATCAATTTGTGGTTTTTGATGACGGTTTTGCTGAAAATTCTTCAATAAAAATTTATAATTTTATTAAGAATGAAATTGTTGACGAAATTAAAATAAACGGCGGCTGCGGCTTAGAAAATATACCAGAAATTCCGGATTATAGCGCATAGTGAAAACTTATTTAAGAATTTTAAAATATGTAAAACCTTACTGGAAACATTTGCTCCTTTCTATTGTTTGTACTATTCTTTTTGCGATTTTAAATGGATTATCGGTTTATTTAACCATTCCGTTACTCGATACTTTATTCCAGGAATGAACAACACAAACAGTCCGGCAGCAGCCTTCCGCTGTTGAGCGGGCTTCTACGGTTTTACCCGATTGGGTGAAAGACGCTCGAACATAATATTACTACAGCTTTTAATAATTTTGTTTTCAGCGGAGATAAGCTGGACGCTCTTTTCAAAATTTGTCTTGTTAGTTTTAATCGCGTTTCTTTCAAAAAATATTTTCGGATATCTTCAAGCTTATTATCTTGCTTACGCCGAGCAGGGAACAATGAAAGATTTGAGAGATAAAGCTTATCATCATCTCCATAAACTTCCGATGAGTTACTTCAAAAAAGAACGCGTTGGAAATTTAATTTCCAGAATTACAAATGATGTTAATATTATTCAAGCAAGCATATCAGCCGCGTTTCTTAATTTAATTCGCGAGCCTTTAACAATTATTGTTTTCCTCGGAATTGCAATAAGTATAAGCTGGCAGTTAACTGTTTTGGCTTTTGTAATTCTCCCATTTTCAATGCTGATTATTGCCTGGATAGGATTAAAACTGAGAAAACATAGTTCAATTATTCAAGCAAAAATGGCCGATATAACCAGTATTCTTCAAGAAACAATTTCCGGAGTAAAAATTGTTAAAGCTTTTGGAATGGAAAAATATGAAAATAAAAAATTCGCTGCTGAAACTTTCAGTTTCTTTAGAATGATGTTGAAAATTGTGAGAATTAGAAACGCTTCTTCTCCGATTACGGAATTTTTAAGTGTTATTGTCGGAGTAGTAATTATTTATTACGGCGGTGTTCTCGTTCTTCAGCAGCAACTTTAAAGGCTAGTGAATTTCTTGGATTTTTATTCGCAATATTCCAGCTTATGCCTCCGATAAAAGAATTGAGCAGTGTAAATAACAGGATTCAAGAATCAAGTGCGGCCGGCGATAGAATTTTTGAAATCTTGATACAAAACCGAATATTAAAAATGTCAGAAAATCCTGTAGTAATAGAAAAGTTTAAAGATTCTATAAAATTTGAAAATGTTTCTTTCTTATTATGAAGATTCAATTGAACCGGTTCTGAAACAAATTAAATTTTGAAGTGAAAAGAGGAGAAGTAATTGCTTTGGTAGGACCTAGCGGCGGGGGAAAATCTACTCTTAGTGGATTTAATTCCCCGATTTTATGATCCGACTTCCGGGAAAATTTTACTAGACGGAATGGATATTAAAAATATTAAAATTGAAAATCTTCGCAGATTTAATGGGAATTGTAACGCAAGAAACTTTTCTTTTTAATGAATCGATTAAAAATAATATTGCTTACGGATTAGGCGATTATCCTTTTGATAAAATTGTTGAAGCCGCAAAAACCGCTAATGCGCATAAATTTATTGAAGAACTTGCCTGAAGGTTATGATACTGTTATCGGTGAACGAGGGTTAAAAATTTCCGGCGGACAAAGGCAGCGTATTTCTATTGCGAGGGCACTTGTAAAAAATCCTGATATAATGATTTTTGATGAAGCAACTTCAGCGCTTGATAATGAATCGGAATTGCTGGTACAAGAAGCTATAGAAAGGTTGATGGTTAACAGAACAACTTTTGTAATCGCTCATCGTTTAAGTACAATTAGAAACGCGACAAGAATTTTAGTTCTGGATAGAGGAAATATTATTCAAATAGGCAAGCATGAACGAATTAATAGAAGAAGAAAAAGGGCTTTATAAAAAGCTGTATGAAATGCAATTTCGGGATTAACAATGGTGAATTCTTCTTCTAAATTAAAAATAATAGACGCTCTTATTCTCTTTTTTATGATTTTGTTTTTGCTGAGTTTAGCAAATTCAATTTTTGTAAATCAGCTTGGTTACTACGGCGCTTTAATTTTAATTCTTACAAAATATTTTATAGCTAAAGAAAATCAATTTAAAAGAACCGGGTTAGAATTCGCTTTTGTTTGGTTTGTTCTTGCCGAAATTCTTTCCGCGGTTTTCTCTCAAAATCATTCTCTTGCGTTTACAAATGTACTTAAGCGCACGCTTTTAATTCCGCTGGTTTATACAACAATTTCGGCTTCGGTTGATTTAAAAAGAACAAAATTATTTTTTAAAATTTATATCGGCGCGTCCTTAATTACGCTTTTTATTTATTTATTCTTTGCTTACAGATTTTATATTTTTAATCTGTACAGTATAAAAGAATCCGGCCCATCACTTTTCCAATATCCCATTACGGCCAGTGAAATAACAAGTTTTACAGTTTTATTTTTCTTCGCCTTTTTAATAAATGAAAAAACAAATTGGAAACTGAAACTCTTTTATTTATTCGGTTTCGGGATTTCTGCCTTAGCTTTAATATCTACATATAAAAGAACCGGCTGGATTGGTGCGGCGTTCGGTATTTTTATAATCCTTTTAATTAAGAAAGAATGGAAATATATAATCCCGCTTTTTACCGTCGGAATTATTCTTCTTTTTACTCAAAAAAATATAAGTAAAGTTGAAGTATTTTCGCTTGCGGGAAATCATTTAAATAGGGAATATTCAATTACCACCGACGGACTTGCTTCCGCGGTAATGGTGAATAACGATTTTCAATACATAAGCGATTATCAAAATGGAATCGCTGTTTATAAAGATTCATCCTTTATTAATAATATTGAACTTCCTTCGGCAACTGTTTCAATAAAAAAATGGAAAGATGATTATTATGTTGCGCAGCTTATAGATACAAGATTTGTTCTGCTGAAAAAATCCGGTACAAATTTTAAAATTGCGGATGAATTTATTTCAACCGGATTTACAATGTCTTACGCGGCGGCAAATAATTTCCTCTATCTTTTGGATTCCGACAGCGGAATTACGATTTTTAAGAATCCGGAAAATCTAAAAGATACCGTTAAATTCAGCGGTATAAATGGTTTTGTTAATGTTTATGTCGATAGTTCAAGAATGGTTTTATATAAACAACCGGATGTTGTAAAAGTAATAAATCTTCAAAATTATCTTCCCACCAATAAAAGTTTTGAGTTCAAAGATTCTTCAAAAATCGATTTTGTTTATTCCCTTCACAATAAAATTTTTATTTCAGATGCGGCCGGCTTAAAATTGCTTAGTACGGATTCTTCCGGAATTCATTTTTTAGATGAAGTTAAAAATATTTCCAAATTGTACCGATGGGATTTTAACAACGGAAGGCTTTTCGCCGCGAATACAAGCGGAAATTTAGTTGAATTTAAATATCCGGTTGCGGATAAAATTGAAATTGTTTCAAAATATAATCTTGGTTTCGGGCCTTCCGCCATTACTTATCATAATCAGAAAATATTTGCTGCTTATACTAAAACAAGCCGTCTTTTAAGCATTTTCGATCCTTATAATCCATCAAATGCGGTTCGTTTGGCTTTGTGGCGGGCAGGAATAAGTATTTGGCTCGATCACCCGGTGTTTGGCGTCGGTGATATTGATTTACGCGTAATTTATTCCAAATATAAGCGTTATTATGATAAAGAAATCCAAGGCCATCTGCATAATAATTTTTTCCATATTCTTGCAACATTAGGTTTGTTTGGATTTTTAGCAGTTGTATATTTAATGTTTAAAATTTTAATTATAGATCTAAAAATTTATAAAGAAACAAAAGGCATTCCTTTCGTTTCATCTTATGCGCTGGGGGTTATCGGAGCGTATTGCGCTTTTATTGTTTCCGGCCTTACCGAGTTTAACTTCGGCGATCATGAAATTATTACTTTGGTTTGGTTTACTCTCGGATTAAATATTGCTTTCTTTTATCTTTCCCGGCCGCAAGAAAAATTAAAATAGTTTATAGAATTTTTTACACTTCTATAAGATGTAATTATTTGTATTTTCATAAAATTAATTGAATAGAAAAATCGGAGTGAAAGCATGGAAGTAAAAGAAGAAAAATCTTTAATAAACGGACTTGTCGATCAACTCTCTTCGGGATTTGATTATTCTGTAAATGAAGCCGCAATAATTTTAGCGGCCGGCCACGGAAAACGCATTAAAAGCCAACGCTCTAAAATGCTGCATAAAATTTGGGAAGTTCCTACTGTTGAGCGTGTTTATAACGCGTGCAGAAAAGGCATTGATAATATCAATCTGATTGTTGTAGTAGGAATTAAAGCTAAAGATGTAATGGAAGTTATCGGCAAAAGATCTTCTACTTCGTTTGCTTACCAGGAAAATCAAAATGGAACTGGACATGCCGTGCAAGTGGCGCTTGAACGAATTGATGAAAAAATGTTTAATGGTAATATTTATGTTCTTCCCGGTGATATGGGATTAATTGACCGTGAAACAATGATTCGTTTTAGAGAGGAATTTATAAAAACTAATTCGGATATGATGGTTTTAACCGGAATATTTGAAGGAAATCCAAATGAAAATTCTTACGGTAGAATTATTCGAGTAAAAGAAAAAGATGAAGCCGGAAACTCTTCCGGAAATGATCAAGGAAAAGTTATTCAAATTATGGAGCATAAAGATATTCTTGCTCTCCCCGAAGATCATCAATATAAAGTTGAATTTAACGGGAAAATTTATTCTTATTCAAAACAAGAATTAATAGAAAATAACGAATTTAATTCCGGTGTTTATGCTTTTAAATATCAGAAATTGGTTGAGCTCGTAAATTCAATATCAAGTAACAATGCCCAGAATGAAATTTATATAACTGATTTAATTTCTTTGTTCAACGGAAAAGGATACTCCGTAATGGCCGTAAGTCCTTTAGAACAATATGTAGTTATGGGTTTCAATAATAAATCCGTTCTTAAAGAAATGGAAGCTGTTGCCCGTAAACAAATTTATGAAAAATTAAAGGATGTTATTGAAATAAATGATCCCGAAGACTTCTTTATTCATGAAAGTGTGGTGGAAGAAATTCTTGAGATGGATCAAAAAAATATTCCTCTGGATATAACAATCGGAAAAGGTGTTTATATTGGGGAAGGTGTAAAGCTAAATTATAATATAGAACTAAAGAAAAATGTTTTTGTTGAAGGAAATGTGCAATTCGGAAGAAACGTTATAGTCTGGCAAAATGTACATCTTTCTTGCTTCGAAAACCAAACATTTAAAATCGGTAATAATGTTGAAATTCTTTGGGGTGATATAATAAAGGGCAATATTGTTATCGGGGAAGGTTCCAGAATTGAATCAAGTGTAAATATGACGGGAAGTACTGAATACCCGCTCAGATTAGGCAAAAATGTTTTAATAAAGGGAACAAGTTATATTTTTGGTTCAATTATAGAAGATGATGTATATATTGAACATAGTGTGATAATTAGAAAACGAGTTGATAGATTAATAAAACGTGACGGTTCAATTCAGCCGATAAAATTTTATTTACCAATGCCGGAAGGTATTGACGCAATAGAAGATATTTGAGGAAATAAAAAAGGCTCGCCAATAACGGTGAGCCTTTCTTCTATTAAAAGATTAAAATCTAAAACAAATCTTATTCCGCAGCTTCGGTATTATTTTCTAAACTTTGTAAATGTTTTGTTAAAGCAGATTTTTTTCTCGCCGCGTTATTTTTATGAAGTTTTCCTTTTGTAGCTTTTCTGTCCAATATCGCTACGGCTTCTTTGTATAATTTTTCTGCTTCTGTTTTATCGGTTGCCGCTAATGCTTTTTTATAAGTTGTTTTAATTCTTGAGTCAGCAGTTTTATTAACCATGCGTTTTCTTTCGCTAGTTCTAATTCTTTTCTTCGCTGATTTATGATTAGCCATGTTTCATTAACCTTTTTAATAGATAATAATAAATTGACCTCAAATATAGAGATTATTGAATTTGATGTCAAATTTTACTTTTGTATTTTTCATCTCTTAATTTAAGCAAAAATTAGCAGGTTATGAGTAAGGCAATGCTCAAGGTAAATGAAATTTATTTTTCCATTCAGGGTGAAAGCACAAAGGCGGGACTTCCCTGCGTTTTTATCCGTTTAACTTATTGTAATCTTCGCTGTTCTTACTGCGATACCGAATATGCTTTTTATGAAGGAAAAGATTATAAAATAGAAGAAATTATTGCAGAAGTAAAAAAATATGACTGCAAATTAGTGGAAGTAACAGGCGGCGAACCTCTTTTTCAGAATGAATGTTTAGATTTGATGCATCGGCTTTGCGAAGATGGATTTGAAGTTTTGCTTGAAACCGGCGGAAGTTTGACAATAAAAGATGTTGATTACAGGGTAAAAATTATAATGGATCTGAAATGCCCTTCAAGCGGAATGTTGAAAAAAAATCTTTACGATAATATTCAATATTTAAAATCTAAAGATGAAGTAAAATTTGTTATCGGATCACGCGAAGATTATGTATGGACAAAAAAAATCATTTCAGAATATAATTTATCCGGTAAATGCGAAATTTTATTTTCCGCAGTATTCGGTAAAATAGAGCCGGTTACTCTAGTCGATTGGATTTTAGAAGATAAATTAAATGTAAGATTCCAGCTTCAAATGCATAAGTTTATTTGGAATCCTGCAGCTAAGGGAGTTTAATTTTAATGAAAATCGCAAAAGAATTTAATTGGGAAATGGGACATCGGCTTCCCGAACATTTTGGCAAATGTAAAAATATTCACGGTCATTCTTATAAAATGTTTGTTGAATTTGAAGGTGAAGTTCAGCAAAGCGGAATGGTAATGGATTATTATGATCTTAAAAAAATAATTGAACCCTTAATAGAAAAGCTTGATCATGCTTTTATGGTTTATAATGAAGATGAACCTGTGCTTGAATTTTTAGAAAAGTTAAATTCAAAAAAAATTATTGTGGATTTCCAATCAACCGTTGAAAATATTACCCGCTTCTTTCTGAATGAAATAAAAAATTCAGAACTCCCGGAAAATATCGCGCGAATTAAAGTCCGTGTGTGCGAAACTCCCGATGATTACGCCGAAGAAGAAATCAAACTCCGTCCTTAAAAAAGAAAATTAAATGGCACGTTTTAAACTTTCACTTGAATATGAAGGTACGCGATATAGCGGCTGGCAAAAACAAAATAATGCGAAAACCGTACAGGGAACTTTATTAAAAGCCGCCGGTGAAGTTTTTCCGGGTGCAAAATTTGATATTCAAGGATCCGGCAGGACAGACAGCGGAGTTCATGCACTCAGACAAGTCGCTCATCTTGAAGTTAAAACAATGCTGGCTCCCGAGATTATCAGAATGAAGTTGAATGATAAGCTTCCTCACGATATTAATATTCTGAAAGTGGAAAAGGCTAATCCAAAATTTCACGCGCGGCATGATGCGGTTGCACGTAGTTATATTTATCAAATATCTAAAAGAAGAACTGCCTTTGGTAAAAATTATGTATGGTGGATTAAAGATAAGCTGGATGTAACGGCAATGGCCGGTGCCGCGCAATTATTTGAAGGAATGCATGATTTTGATTCTTTCTCGGACGATGATAAGGAAGAAAAATCTACAAAAGTTTTAATTGAGGAAGTTAAACTAAAAGAAGATGAAGATTTAATTATAATTAAAATAATCGGTTCTCATTTTCTTTGGAAAATGGTTCGGCGTATTGTTGGAGTATTAGTAGAGGTTGGAAGAGGGAAGCAAAACAAAGATGATATTCTATTTTATTTAAATAATAAATCCAACGTTCCGGCAAAATATACCGCGCCGCCGTCAGGTTTAT
This sequence comes from uncultured Bacteroidota bacterium, assembly GCA_963798775.1. Classification (GTDB taxonomy): domain Bacteria; phylum Bacteroidota; class Ignavibacteria; order Ignavibacteriales; family Ignavibacteriaceae; genus CAWCUK01. Next base: position 1,186,459 of record CAWCUK010000001.1, on the reverse strand, counting down.
ATCTTGAGCAAGTAATTTATAAGGAAGAAAAGTTAAGGACGGAAATAAATCCGTTGATTAAAATTTTTAACGGCCTTTAGAATGAAATTGGGGAATAATCAAAATATTATTCCAAAAAAGTAGGAGAAATAATGAAAAAATTTATGCTGTTTTCTTCGTTGCTACTGTTTTTCTTTATTGGATGCAGTAAATCCGATAATCCGGTTGAGACAAATAATCAAAACAACAATAACATAAGCGGAACCTGGAAGTTAAGCTATTACAGCAGCGACAGTTTAATTGTTAATTTAGATATTGACGGTTCAAATAATATATTAGCCGGAAAAGCTTCGTTAGAATCTTTCTTCCATAAGAATAGTTTTCGTCAGGCAACTAGTTCAACCGGGAATATTTCCGGAACTTATACGGATTCAACTCTTGTAGCAAACGCAAATGGATTTACCTTTGCCGGTTTTAAAACAGGCTCTGATTATACCGGTGCCGTTACTTATGTTTATAATTTTTATCTTTCAACCGATACTTTATATATTCAAAACGCGACTTTGGTAAAACAATAAATTTATTTTATAGACGGCTGTTTTATACAGCCTTTTTTATTTTATCATCTTCTTCAATCTATTTACTTCATCTCGTAAAGAAGCGGCTCTTTCAAATTCTAAATCCTTAGCGGCTTGATGCATTTGCTGTGTAAGCTGTTCAATTAAATCCTGCTTCTGATCATTATCCATATATTTAAGTACCGGTTCGGCAACTTTGGCAAATGAAAAAGTATCTTTTTCTTCTTTTTTCCTTATATCGGCAATTGAAGTAGAATTCATAATTTCTTCCATACTTTTATAAATAGTTTTGGGAGAAATATTATGCTCTTCATTATACTGCTGCTGAATTTCTCTTCGGCGGTTCGTTTCATCAATGGTTTTCCGCATTGATTCTGTAATTCTATCGGCGTACATAATTACTTTCCCGTTTACATTACGGGCTGTTCGTCCCGCTGTCTGCATTAAGGATCTTTCACTTCTTAAAAATCCCTCTTTATCAGCGTCAATAATAGCAACCAGCGATACTTCGGGAAGATCAAGTCCTTCTCTTAAAAGATTTACGCCGACGAGCACGTCAAAATCTCCCAGCCGGAGGTCACGAAGTATTTCAACTCTTTCCAAAGCAACAATATCACTATGAATATAACGCACGTTTATGCCGATTTTATCTAAATAATCCGAAAGATCTTCAGCCATTTTTTTTGTTAAAGTTGTAACCAATATTCTTTCATTTTTAATAATTCTCTTTCTAATTTCACCGATTAAATCATCAATTTGTCCTTTTATCGGCCTAACCTCAATTTCAGGATCAAGAAGTCCTGTGGGACGAATAATTTGTTCAACTACAACTCCGCCGCTTTTTTCAAGCTCATAATCACCCGGAGTAGCGCTTACAAAAATTACTTGGTTAAGAAGACTTTCAAACTCCTCAAATTTCATCGGCCGGTTATCAAGCGCTGAAGGAAGCCGAAATCCGTGTTCAACTAAAGTTTGTTTTCTTGCGCGGTCACCGTTGTACATTGCTCTTAATTGAGGTATAGTAACATGAGATTCATCTATTATTAAAAGAAAATCTTTGGGAAAATAATCAAATAAATTAAAAGGTCTCGAGCCGGGTGTCCTGCCGTCCATATGTCTGGAATAATTTTCAATCCCGGAACAGTAACCTATTTCTTTCATCATTTCAATATCAAAACGAGTTCGTTGTTCCAATCGCTGCGCTTCTAAATACTTTTCTTCCGAGCGAAAAAATTCTAACCTCTCTCTTAGTTCTTCCTCTATATTAAAAATTGCTTTTTGCACTTGCTCCCGGTTAGAAACAAAATATTTGGCGGGATAAATTGCCGCCGAATCTACTTCTTCAATTACATCCCCGGTTACAGAATCTATTATAGAAATTTTCTCTATGTCGTCTCCCCAAAATTCTACTCTTACCGCTTCTTCATATTGATAAGCGGGAATAATTTCAATAACATCGCCGCGAGCTCTAAATGTTCCTCGTGTAAATTCGGCGTCATTTCTTACATAATGAATATCAATTAATTCTCTTAAAAGTTTTTTACGATTTATTGTTTCACCTTTGTGAAAGAAGATAATTTGATTAGCGTATTCCTGCGGCGCGCCAATTCCGTATATACAGCTAACGCTGGCAATTACCATTACATCTTTTCTTCCTTCTATCAAAGAAGTTGTCGCTTTTAGACGGAGCCTATCTATTTCTTCATTAATAGAAAAATCTTTTTCAATATAAAGATCGCTTGAAACTACGTAAGCTTCAGGTTGATAATAATCGTAATAACTAATAAAAAATTCTACCGCGTCTGAAGGGAAGAAGCTTTTAAATTCCGAATATAATTGAGCCGCTAAAGTTTTGTTATGAGATATCACAAGGGTCGGTTTATTTATCTGCTTAATAACATTTGAAATAGTAAATGTTTTTCCGCTTCCGGTTACACCTAATAGCGTTTGAAATTTCTCACCTTTGTTTATTCCGTCCACTAACTGTTTAATTGCTTCCGGCTGGTCGCCCGAAGGCTGATAATTAGACATTAATTCAAACTGATCTCTCATAAAATTCCTAGTAGATAGCGTATTTACAAAAAAGCTATTTTATTTAAATTATAAATATAAATTAATTGTATAAATTAGTAATTTTTAATTGTAGTGTTCAATGCAAATCAATAGAATAAAAAATGATTAAAGGTAAAAATGAAAAATTCAAAATTTTGGATAATAATCAGTGGAATATTTGGTTTTTTAGGTGTTGCTTTAGGCGCTTTCGGGGCGCATGGATTAAAAGCACAACTATCTCCAGAAATGCTGGAAATTTATAAAACCGGAGTTTCTTATCAATTGGTTCATTCTGTTGTATTACTTACAATTGCTTTAAGCGGGAAAAACTTTTTTTCCTCAGCAGCATTTTTCGCGGTTGGAATTATTCTGTTTTCCTTTTCACTTTATTTATATGCTGTTACGGCAGTTACCGCGTTCGCAATAATAACTCCTTTCGGAGGACTTTCTTTTCTGATCGGCTGGCTTCTGCTAATTTGGAATGGAATAAAAACCGCTAAATAATTATTTAATTGCGCGCAGTTTAAAATAAACTTCTTCCGGTGAAAATATTCCCGCGAAAAATCTTTCATACATTACCGGTTCTATGTTTACAATAAAATCCATCCATTTTAGAATAGGGAAGTGTGAGGTTATAAATCTCTTTTCCAAAACCTCAAACTGTGCTTTCCCTTCATAATTAGTGCGATGATTTAATTTCCATTTTTCATAAAATTTCAATTTCCGGTTTTCTATATATTCATAATTATCAAATGATCTTATTGAAAAAGGAATTTTATGATCCGGCTCGCCGAAATATTTAGTATTTAGAAAAAAAGGAACGTAAACTATTAATAATCCATTCGGCTTTAGTATGCGATAAAGTTCGGTTATAGTATTATGAAAATTATCAAGATGTTCTAACACATGCGATGCGTATATTTCATCAAAAGTATTTTCTTCAAAAGGATAGGGAAATTTATTTATATCATGAATCATATTTCCGCCGTAATCCACAATATCAAGATTTATATATCCTTCTTTAATATCTTTTCCACAGCCGAGATTTAATTTTTTCATATATTTCTAAGTTTTATTTTATCCTTATATAACCGGATAATTTGGTAAATTTTCTGCAATTTGTTTTTATTTTTCCCTCAATTCTTTCAATCGAAGTTTAACTTCATCTTCTTTAAAATAAAGTTTTGCAAGTTTAATAAATAAAATAGTGCATGCTTCGGAAGCCGGCAGCGATTTGTTTTTTCGCAATTAGTATAATCTACTTAGACACCCGAAAAAGCGGCCTTAATCCATTTTGGTTTAATTTTATTCTTCAAACAAAGTATAAGTGCAATTTAAGTATTTCTTAATGTACGAACAAAAAAAAGCCCGGCATAAAATTACCGGGCTTCCTGTAAATATTTTGGCTTAAACTAATTTAAAGTTATAACCGGAAAGTTGACTCCTTTTAAGCTAATTTGTTCAACGTCAACTTTAATTACTCCGCGATGCAGCATTCCAAGTTGTGTGGCTGCGGCTTTTGAAAGATCTAATTGTCTTCCTTTGATGTAAGGACCTCTATCGTTTATCCTTACTATTACAGATTTACTGTTCCGGAGATTAGTTATTTTTAATAAAGTTCCGAATTTTAGTTTTTTATGTGCTGCGGTGAACGCGCCTTGATCAAAATATTCTCCGTTTGCCGTAAGTTTTCCGTGGAAACGAGGACCATACCATGATGCGGTCATTTCACCTTTATCTATATAGTTAATTAGCGAAGTATTTACAGAATTATTTTCCGATAAATCCGGATTCGTAACTGATGAATATTCCGGAGTTCTAATATTAGTTTCTTCTTTTGTAACTATTGTAAAGCCTGCCACTGATATCATAACTAAAATAATTACTACTTTAGTGAAGGACTTCAAATGTACACCTCGTCTTTTTGTTTAACATAACTTTTACACTACAAAGTTAATTTTGCCCTTTAGTTTTATCAATCAATCTTCTCACTATTAAGGGCGGCTTAATATATTGCCAAATAATCGAATAAAATCGTATTTTGGTCGAAATATGCTTCCTCTCTTAATATTAATGTTTCAAAACTTAGACAAGAAGATTTAATTGTAGATTGATAATGTGCATTGGAAATGTGAAATGTGATTATTCCTCAGACTCCATTTTTGCCTTAGGAGTCTGAGGAAAAGAAGTTTATTTTACCGGGATGTATTTTTCAAACCATGATAGCGCGCGATGTACTAAATTTAAATATTGATTCGGTTCATTTCTAATTCCATGTCCCGCTCTCGGATAAACAACAAATTCAACGGGAATTTTTCTGGCGTGCAATGCCTGGTACATTTCCCGAGAATTTGAAATATCTGTATAAACATCTTTAGCGCCTTGAAGAATTAAAGTGGGAGTAGAAATATTTTGAACATAAAAAGCAGGCGAACGATTGACGTAAAGATTTTGCATGTTTATAGGTTTTTCCCAGTAATAATAACCGAAGTACATTTTTTCGAAACTCGGCTGCCAGGAATTACTCCAATCGGTAAAGAAGCTGAAGATGCCATACATAGAAACAGCCGCGTTAAATCTATTCGTCTGGGAAATAATCCAATTAGTTAAATAACCGCCGTAGCTTCCGCCTGTTACTCCCATTCTGCTTGTATCTACAATTCCCATTGAAATTATTTTATCGACTCCGGTCATAATATCATTATAATCATTTCCTCCCAAATCATAACGGGCAGATTGAGAAAATTCATCGGAATAATTGCTTCCGCCTCTTGGATTAGGCGCAAAAACTAAATAGCCATTGTCATTAAAAACCTTTATTCCGTAATATTGAAGAAAGGTATTATGGAACGCGCCGTAAGGGCCGCCATGTACTGTAAGGATAAAAGGATATTTTTTATTCGAATCAAAACCGGCGGGTTTAAATAATATTCCGTCAATATCATATTTACCGTCCGAGCTTTTATAGGTTATTACCTCTTGCGTACCTAAATTATATTGATCAAGCTGCTTAGTAAAATCTGAAACTTTATTTCCGTCAACAAAAATTTCCGGAAGCGTATTCCCTGAATCAGCTGTATAACATAATTTGCCGTCCTTTGATAAAGACAATCCGGAAATAACCATATTGCCGCTGCTTAGTTTTTTGATGTAACCTGAAGAAACATCAACTAAATACAATTGCTGATCCGTTCTTTCTTTTACCGTAAAAAGGATAGTGTTCTTATCCTGCCAAATAAATTCCGCAACTGAATAATTAAAATCTTTGGTTAAATTTTTAATTGAATTTCCTCCCGGATTCATAATGTTTAAATCGGTTTCGGCAAATTCAATATCGGGCACAGTTTGTGAAATGTATGCAATATGCGAATCATCCGGTGAAAACGCGGGAGAAGTTTCAGGGCCTTTCGCGGAAGTTAGCTGTGTAGTTTTCCCTTCCAAGTTTATTGAATATACATCATATTTCTGTTCGTCATCGTATTCGCCGGTTTTGTTCGTTTGATAAACAACTTCATCACCGGCAGAATTAAATTTTATATTTAAGGCACCCGCATCAAGAGTATAAGTACTTACGATTTTTTTAGAATTTACATCAAAAATATGAAGCACTTTATTCGGTTTTGTTTTGGGAAAAACTTCCTCATCCATTTTATGTTTTTTATTTTTTTCTTTCTGTTCTGCTTTTTCCTCATTATATTCTTCGGAAAGAATTGCGATTTTTTTAGAATCATTAGACCATGCGTATTCTTCAATATCAGTAGGGAGAAAAGTCCAGTTGATTGCTTCCCCGCCGTCGGAAGGCGCACTCCAGAGTTGTAACGCATTTGATTCTAAAGAATTTGTTTCTCTGTTAAAATATTCTCTTCCTGAAATGAAAGTAATCCATTTTTGATCGGGTGAAAAATTAGGATCTATACAACTTTCACCATTCGTTGTAAACTGAAAATATTTTCCGCTTCCTGTATTCAGCATGTAAATTTGAGTTATCCATTTACTAAGATTTAAATCCGCGGATCTTATCGTGAATAAAACTTTAGAGCCGTCGGGTGAAATAACCGGAGTTCTTGCGACATTTAAATTTAGCTGATCTTTCATTGTAAATGATTTATTCCCGGTTTGCGCGTTTGTTATCAATATTATTGAAGATAAAACAAAGATAATTGAAATGAAGAGTGTTATGGTTTGTTTCATAATGTTCCTAAAAAGTTTATTATAAAACTTAATTGCTCAAAAACATATAATCAAACCGGAATTATTATAATTTGTCTGCAAGCCATAAAATAATTATTAAGCCGAGAATGGTTTAAAATTAATATCGGAGGAATAATGGTGCAGTTATTCAATTTTTTTTCGGCAATTAAATTTTGGCTTTTATCATTTATACTATTCCCGCTTTTTACAGGAGCTTTAATAAAAACCGATGAAAGCAGCTTTTCATTTTATCTTACAAACTACAGCATTTACTCTCCTCAAAGTATTGTTACACTAAATTTGGCTTCCGGCTTGTACGGAAAGCATGTTTACAATTTTCAACTTATCAGAATAACCGATCCGCTAAAATTTTTTTCTTCGGAAAATGCAGGTTTTAATTATGTAGATATTCTCCCGGTTGATAGCGTTAAGAAATATATCGAACCGGTTTATAAATGGTCGGCGGTAGTTGTAACGCCTAATTCAAATAAAATAGGAAATGTAGATGTTGGTAGAATAGACGAACCTGGTTACTATATTCTCCAAGCGTCAAAAGATGATCAAGTTGCTTATTGTCCTATTATTATTAGCAATTATTTTCTTATTTATAAATTAAGCGGAAATCAATTAATAGCTTTTGCGGCAAATTCAAAGACAGGAAGTTTTGTAGAAAAAACAAATTATATTCTTTCAATCGGAAATAAAAAAATAGAAAAAACAGCGGATGAAAATGGGTTAGCCTCTTTTAATATTTCAAGTTTAAATCAAAAGGATAATTTCACTCTTTCAGCAAAAGTTGGAAATGAAATAGTTTTTGCGGCAGGAAATTTAAACCATATTACCTCCGATAAGAATGATAGATGTTATATCTATACAAACAAACCGGAGTATAAACCGGGAGAAAAAGTTTTCTACAAAGTTTTCTTACACCGCAATACAAATGTAATTAGCGAAAATTCATCAAACCAAAGTTTAGATGTAATTATAACTTCGCCGCAAAATGAAATAATTTATACAAAAGAAATTAAAACAAATAAATACGGAAGTGCAGCCGATAGTCTGATTTTACCAGCCGATATTAAAGAAGGAAATTATAAAATCATCATAAAAAATTATAGTATTTATTCCGGAAATTTCAAAGTTGAGGAATATAAACTGCCGGCATTCTCATCATCAATTATAACCGAGAAAACGAAATACTCGCGCGGCGAAACTATAACCGGGAAGATAAACGCGGAATATTCTTACGGCATTCCGGTTTCTAAAGGAGAAGTTCTGGTAAATATTTATAAACAATATTTCTGGAGGCCTTGGTGGTACTGGTCTGATTTCAATTGGTTCTACAACAATTTTAATGATGATGATTATTTTGGTTACAAAATTAAAAATTTGGTTTCTCAGCAAACGGGAAATTTGGATAAAAAGGGAAATTTCGATTTCGAATATAAAATTGATGAAGATATCAATACCGATTATCAATATATAATAGAGGCGGAAATAAGTGATAGTTTAAATAGAAAAATATCACCGGTGAAAATAGTGAATGTGAGCAGGGGAAATTTTACTTTATCTACTACGCCTTATAAATATTTCGCTGACGGCGGAAAACCGATTCCGTTAAAAATAAACGCGAGCGATTTTTCAAACAATCCCGTGGAAACCAAATTTACAGTAAACATAATTTATCCTGATAACAAATCAGTACGCTCCGCAATTCCGACCGAAGATGTGCTAAGAGGAAAAACCGGAAATGACGGTGAATGTAACGTAATGTTTATTCCCAAATATTCCGCAAGAGGATATTTTACTTATACTGTTACTGCTTATGATTTACAAGATAATAGAATAACAACTCAAGGTAATTTTTATATAGGTGATTTAGATAATTATAAAACCGCCAAAACTGATAATCTGCAAATAGTTAACGACAAAGAATCTTATCTGAAAGGAGATTCCCTGCGAGTGTTTATTTTCCTCCCGGTTAAAAATACTGAGGTTCTCGTCTCTTTTGAATCTGACACTTTAATTAAATATGAAAAATATTCGGTGAAGGGAAATTCTTTAGAAATAAAAGAAAAACTGACGGATAAATTTTGTCCGCTGTTTAATATTTCGGTAATGTTTACAAATGAAAACAAAATCTATTCTACATCAAAAAAAATAGGAGTGCTTGATAAAACCAAATTCTTAAACATATCCATGCTTTCAAACAAAATGGAATTCAAACCAGGGGATAAAGGAAACATTAAAATTAAGGTTACGGATTCAAGAGGGAAACCTGTACCGAATACAGAATTAACTTTTAGTTTAAAGGAAGACAGCCTTATTGCTCAGAATAAAGATAAAGATGAAAGAATTGAAAAATATTTCTATACTCCCGAATATTCAGAGATTTATACTGGTACTAGCCGCAATATAAATAGTTTTCACGGTAGAAGTCGTCCGGCTGTTTATTTGGATAATCATCTTTTTAATGATATTCCTCTAATTAAAAATAACAACAACAATATAAATATCAGCGGAAAAATATTCGGCGAAAAAACAAAAAAAGGCTTAGCAAACGAAAATATTATTTTTTGCGGCAGAGAGAATATTTTTAAAGCCGAAACAGATTCAGTTGGAAATTATTGGCTGAATGAACTGCCAAAAGCTGATTATATGGTTTTTGCTAAACAAAAAATCGGCGGTTATACGGCTGTTGAAAATCTAATCATTTCAGAAAACGGAAATTATGATATCAAAATTAAAGATAATTCATTTTTTGAAAATGAAATAAAAATTATTAAAAAAACTCCGAAAAAAATTAACCCAGAGAGTAACGAAATAAAATTGAATTCACGGCAGTTAAAAGGTTCGGTAAATTCGGGTTGTTGGAATCCTTCAATAATTACAGATACTGACGGTACGGCGGAGATAAATTTTACGCTTCCGAATCAAATTGCAAAATGGAGGGCAAATGTAAAAGCAATAAATCTTAATTCTGAAGTCGGCGAAAAATCAATTCTTTTATCTACACAAAAAAAATTATGGCTGAGGATGAATACTCCCCAATTTTTTAAAGTTAATGATAAAGCCTTCATTTCTACAATACTTTATAACTATCTTCCGGAACAAAAATCCGCGTTAATTTCATTTGAAGCGGAAGGCTTGGAAGTTATTGATTCCAAAATAAATTCCCGCGGAATAAAGAATTTTAACAAAAACGGGCAGAAATATAACATCGAAATAAACAGCAATAGCGAAGTTCAAATAGATTGGATTGTTCATGTAAATAAAATTGCGGGAACTGCTAAAATAAAAGCATCGGCTTTAACCAACGACGATACCGACGCGGTTGAATATTATATTCCAATTTTACCGAATGACGCGGAAAAAAATTGAACCAAAAAAGAAAAATTAGCCGCAAAAAAATATCATTCCTAACCAAAATTATCTTAATATTTTAACCCCTAAAATTAAGATGAAAGTTGAAATAACACCTCAAAGAGCATTTTTTAGTAAAAATAGTTACTAAAAAAACCTCGAATTTTTAAGTATTTGTTTAAGCAAAAAAGAATAATTTTTCCTAAAAAATTCTTTAAAATTCATTCCCTCTTCTTAGAAATAGGAAGAATCTAACATAAACACTTCTTAATAATGATAACCTATCATTAAAATTAACATAAAATAGCATAATTATTAGTTTGGCATATAACTTGGTTTCATCAAACAAAGGAAAATTATCAATAACAAATTTTGAAATAACAAAATGATTAGAGGAACCGTAATAATAGAGCAGGAAATTTGCAAAGGCTGTGAACTTTGCATTGAAGCCTGCCCTCAAGAAAGCCTCGCGTTATCTGCCCAAATAAATAAAAAGGGCTATAGATATGCAGAGCTAATCAACGACTCTTGTACCGGTTGTGTTAATTGTGCTCTGGTTTGCCCGGATGTAGCAATTACAGTATACCGCGAACCCAAAAAAGCCTTAAAAAAAGCAGGCTAAAAAATCGGTCACAAAACATAATCATTTCTCGAAAATCAAAGGTTTTTTATTATGGAACAAGAACTTAATAAAAATGATATCCGCTTAATGAAAGGGAATGAAGCCCTTGCTGAAGCGGCTATCAGAGCCGGAATACACGCTTATTTCGGATACCCTATCACCCCGCAGTCCGAGATTCTGGAATATTTTACACGGGAGATGCCAAAGCGCGGCGGCGTTGTTCTGCAAGCCGAAAGTGAGTTGGCAGCAATAAATATGATATACGGAGGGGCCGGTGCGGGTGCAAGGGTAATGACCTCATCATCTTCCCCGGGCGTTAGTCTTATGCAAGAAGGTATTTCTTATATCGCTTCTGCCGAACTTCCTTGCCTTTTGGTAAATGTAAATAGGGGAGGCCCGGGATTAGGTACTATTCAGCCTTCTCAAGGTGATTATTTTCAAGCAACTAAAGGAGGCGGACACGGCGATTATCATTTAATTGTACTCGCTCCCGCGTCTGTTCAGGAAATGGCTGATTTTGTATTTGATTCAATAAGACTCGCTGAGAAATATAGAACTCCCGCAATGATTTTAGCCGACGGCGCGCTGGGACAAATGATGGAAAAAGTAGCGCTCCCTCCCGAAGGTTCACTTCCTTATACCGATGCACCATGGGCAACCACCGGAAAACCTAAAGATAGAGAACGTAATATTATAACTTCTCTTTTTATTGAACCGGAAAAAATGGAAGAAATAAATAAAGGACTTCAAGCTAAATATAAATTAATGGAAGAAAATGAAGTCCGGTATGAAACTATTCAAACAGAAGATGCCGAATTAGTTTTAGTTGCGTTCGGCCTCTCCGCAAGAATCTGCCAAAAAGCTGTTGACCTTGCCAGAGAAAAAGGAATAAAAGCGGGACTAATTAGACCAATTACTCTTTACCCTTTCCCGAAAGAAATCATCTCCAAAGCTTCTGAAAATGTTGAATTTATGCTTGTAGTTGAAATGAATGCCGGACAAATGGTGGAAGACGTAAAACTTTCCGTAAACGGTAAATGTCCTGTTCACTTCTTCGGAAGAATGGGGGGAATGATTCCGGATCCCGAAGAAGTACTAGCCCAAATTGAAGCTGTTTATGAACAGCAAAATGTAATTGAAAAGGAGGGAGTATTATAATGGAAAATACTGTAATTGAAGAAATGGAAGTTGTTTATAAAAAACCTTCAACTTTAACCGATACTCCTTTCCATTATTGTCCCGGATGCGGGCACAGTGTTGTGCATAGAGTAATTATGGAAGTAGTGGAAGAAATGGAAATTGAAGATCAAACTATAGGTGTAGCGCCTGTAGGATGTTCTGTTTTCGCTTACCATTATATGAATATTGATATGCAGGAAGCCGCGCACGGAAGAGCCAGCGCGGTTGCCACCGGCGTTAAACGGGTTCTGCCTGATAAATATGTATTTTCTTATCAGGGGGACGGAGATTTAGCCGCAATAGGAACCGCGGAAACTCTACACACTGTAAATAGAGGTGAAAACATACTTATGATTTTCATAAATAACGCTATTTACGGAATGACCGGAGGGCAAATGGCTCCTACAACTTTATTGGGACAAATTACCTCAACTTCGCCTTACGGAAGAAATTCTGATTTAGTTGGTCATCCTTTAAAAATTACCGAATTATTAGTGCAGTTACCCGGCGCTTATTATGTTACACGCCAATCAGTTCATTCTGCAATTGCTGTAAGAAAATTAAAAAAAGCGATTCGTAAAGGATTTGAAAACCAGAAATTGAAAAAAGGTACATCATTTATAGAAGTTGTATCTAACTGTCCTTCCGGCTGGAAAATGACCCCCGTGGAAAGCAATAAATGGCTTGAGGAAAATATGTTCCCGTATTATCCGCTGGGAGATCTTAAAGTACCGAAAGATTAAAAAACCCGGAAGATTTATAAAATCAAATAAAGGAATTTAAAATGCAGCAAGCTCACGAAATAATATTTGCCGGATTTGGCGGACAGGGAATATTAAGCATGGGGCAGATAATAGCTTACGCGGCAATGATTGAAAATAAAGAGATAAGCTGGATGCCTTCCTACGGACCGGAAATGCGCGGCGGAACGGCCAATTGTACTATTATCGTTTCCCCCGAAAGAATCAGTTCCCCTATAATTTCACGGTTCGATTCGGCAATAATTCTTAACCAGCCGTCACTGGAAAAATTTGAAAATAAAGTTAAACCCGGCGGACTATTAATGTATGAAGTTTCAAGCATTATTACTCCTCCGACTAGAGAAGATATTGAAATAATAGGAATACCCGCTAATATTGAAGCACAAAAGCTGAACAAAAAACAAGTTGCCAATATGATTTTAGTCGGAGCTTTTTTGGCAAAAAAACCAATTGTAAAAGTAGAAAATATAGTTAAGGCACTGGAAAAAGTACTGCCTGAACGACATCATCACTTAATTCCGTTAAACGAGCAGGCATTAGCAATAGGCAGCCGCCTTGTATCCGAAACAGAAAATGTAACAGTTTAGAAGAAAATTTATTTTTAGTATGAGGCAAATTATGAAAGACAAAGAAGTTAAATGCGTACACGCCTGCAAAAACACTTGCGCAATGCTTAACGAAGCGCTTAGAAAAGAAGCGGCTATTGTTAGATATTATGAAGAAGTGCTTGGGGAATGCAACTTTCCTGAAGTAAGAAGTTTTGTTGTAGAAACGGTTGATGAAAGAAGAAAAGGTATTTTAAAGATAATCCAAAAGCTAAATGAAATACACGCTCGTTCACAAGTTTTAGACGGTGTAATAACAAGCTTTAATAATATTGACGGATAATATCGGCAAGCATTTTCTTTGTATTTCAAATATAAAATGACGCGGGTTATTAAACTTGCGTCAAATTTGACATAGGTATGTCATTTCCTTATATTTGGAGTCTCAAAAATAAATACACCGCGGGGTGGAGCAATTGGTAGCTCGTCGGGCTCATAACCCGAAGGTTGTAGGTTCAAGTCCTGCCCCCGCTACTAAGAAAAAAGCTCTCACGAAAGTGAGGGCTTTTTTATTTTAAAATATAATTTTCTTTTGCTTCTGTGAATTTTATATAATAATTTATTCCCCGACTTGAACAGCATAATTAAAATGGGATAGATTGAATCATCTTTAGAGCTTTTCTTTTTAAATTATAATTAGGTTATAGGCTAAAATTGAAGTAACTCTTTTTATAAGTTATTTCATGGAAAAACTTTGCTTAATACATATTAAACATTTTTTAAAAGACAAAAAGATAAAGGTGAATAATGGCACAAGAAATCAGACCTCAATTCTTAAAATTTTTTGTTCCAATTGTTGATTCGTTAAAAGAACTTGGTGGTTCTGGAACACCATCAGAGGTAATTAATTTAGCAATTGAAAAACTTGGAATATCCGAAAAAGAACAACAAATATCTATTAAGAATGGTGAATCTAAAGTTCGAAATCAAGCTCAATGGGCTAGACTATATTTGGTAAAGGGAGGTTATATTTCTTCATCAGAAAGGGGAGTTTGGACCCTTACAAAAAAGGGACAAGTAGATGATTTTTCTGAAGAAAAGGCAATGGAAATTATTCGAGAACAACGTAAAATTTATCGATTGAGTAAACAAAAGAAAAAATCCGAGATGAAGCTACCAAAGGAGGAAATAGAAGCCCAATCTGAATTATTTTCTGAGACAGATTTATTAGACATTCTGCTCTCAATCTCTCCCGAAGGGTTTGAAAAAATTTGTCAAAGACTTTTACGTGAATCTGGATTTCAAGAAGTAAAAGTAACTGGGAAAAGTAGTGATGGTGGAATAGATGGTTACGGCATTTTAGAAATTAATCCTTTTGTAAGTTTTAATGTATTATTTCAGAGCAAAAGGTATAAAGGAGCTGTGTCGGCATCGCAAGTTCGAGATTTCAGGGGAGCAATGCAAGGAAGAGCTGATAAAGGGATAATAATTACAACGGGATCATTTACAAGTGAAGCAAAAAAAGAAGCAAGAAGAGATGGGGCTCCACCAATAGAACTTGTTGATGGTGAAAAGTTAGTTGAAATGTTTGAAAAACTAAAATTAGGTGTAATTCCCAAAATAGTTTATGAAGTAGATACAGAATTTTTCAAAGAATTTTATTAACTACCTCTATCAAACTGTGCGAGAAACAAATCTTTAATAGTTATAAAGAATCAACCATAATGGGAAAAAGTGTCCACGGTAAAATAATTCATAAATATTTCATTAGAGGAAATTACTGTCGGATACTTTTTTATTGATGACGGCGACTTTCAGAAAATGATAGATTCTAAATAATCCATCAAAATTGATTTGGAATTTTATTTGTTGATGTTTTTATTAAGGCAGCTTTATTCTTTTAATCTAAAAGGGATTAGATGATGTAGATGTAAATGAAAATGCAATTAGTAGTTCCATTCTTCCTATCAATCTCTAAAATAACCTTACAAAAAATTCCTACTCCCACCCCCAAAAAACTCTTGCTAAAATAGAAAATATTCCCTTATGTTCAAAATTAACAGAGGGTTAAAGGGGGCCTAAGTAAAATAGGGCGGAAAATACTTTAGCTCATCTTAAGTTACTTCAAATAAATAGGTGGGTAACAATTCTATAATAGTTACAAAACAGTTAAATAATCGCAAATAAGCATGTTATAGTGTTAATAATATATAATCAGGCTGAATTGAAAATATTTAACATCGGGAAATGCTTTTACATCGATGACGGCGATCTTCCGGTCGATGACGTGATCTTCCGGTCGATGACGATGATCTTCCAGTCGATGACGGCGATCTTCCGGTCGATGACAATGATATTCCCGAAGGACTTTAGAACCTTCCACAACACCCCAACCACAAGCTCTTAGCTTAGGGTCTATTAATTCCGCTCTTGTTTCTGCTCCATTCATGATTTCTCATTTATCAAATAACAATCAAATAAAAAGGGGGTGATAATCAGCTATTTTGTGGCTTTTTTGCCTTTGTTATCAAATAACCATCAAATAAGATTTTAAGCCCAAAATGGTATATAACTAGCGTATTTTCTTGATTTACTTTCAGGGTCATCTTCTTTAATTACTTTATCTTCAAGGGCATCTCGAATTATACGAGATGCAATTGCTGCATTTTGGTCTTCAATTTTAAATCGTTCTCTCAAACTTTGATTTGTCATCTTTTCATTCGATACATACTTTAAGCAGGCGTGCTGATAACATGCTCTAATTTTTTCCTTCTTATCCAAATTATTTAATGTTTTATAGCAATACATTGTAACTCGAGTTCTATTTTCTGCTACAACCACATTAATAGGCGGTAATTGATACAATTCATTGTAGAAAATCACTTTATCTAAACCACTCCCTTTCTCTTCACAAAAACCCATTCTTCTCATCAGGTCTGCTAATTTTTCGTTTCTAGATAAATATGCATCAATAAATCTGTCAGGACTTACTAATGGAGTTCCCGGATTAGATATTTCTATTCTGTCTGTAAAAATTTCCACCATCGGAAAACCTTTTTCGGTTAAATCCTGAATGAATGAGGGCATTGGCAACTAATTCCCTAATGGCAATTTCAGGATACATTCTAGTTTCTTTCCTTAGTGCTTTTCCAATTTCTTCATTGGCAGGTAATTGGCTGTTAATCCAGTCCAGCAAACCTTCAAAGCCTAAAGCATAGCCTTTTGTCCCGATTTGTTCTCTCTCTGTTTCTACTTTATTCTTGCCTTTGTAAACTATAACCCTAACCGATTTTCTTTCAATATTTTCAAAATCTTTCAATTGTTTGGCAAATAATAAAGCACCCAATTTAGTAATAGCATATCCTTTATTTTTTATTACCAATCCTTCATCCATAAACTTATCAACTACGCCTTGCTGATTTGAGGGGTATGGTAATTTTAATAAATCAAAGTAGGTTTCGGTACTCAAGTATTTGATAATTTCTGATGCATTAAGATTGTCTTTTGCGATTTCTTTTTCATAAGGAACAGTATCCTTTTTCCAAATTTTTGCTTGCTTTTGTGGGAACTCATTTAATTTTCGAGTAATAGTATTTACCCGGATATAAGCCTGATGCAGAAATTCCACAGGCTGGTTTTTTGCGGCGGGAATTATGTAAATGGAAATATACCGTGCAGCATCATAATCAAACTCATATACCGAAAAATCAATCCTCGGATTTAAGCGGGTAAGCAGCCAATGCTCTAAGTCTTCATTCCCTTTTTTAGCTGATTTAGCTTTAAAAGTAGTTCCCTGGATTATTTGAGAATCATCTTCAACTCCAAAAACTAGATAACCAAATGGTTGATTATGAATACAAGCTCCGTTTGATAAAGCTGAAATACGTTCTCCAATTTCTACGGCTGAATGGAAATTTAATTTAAACTCCACCCACTCGCTTTCGCGTGGCTGCTTAACTAATTCATTAAGCAATTCTATAAGCTGTTGTTCGTTCATTTTGCTACTACAATTTTACCATTTCCTTTAGGTATCAGTAACTTATTTTTTTTCATCCATTTAATGGCATTGATGAATTTTTCTCTTGGAATTTGCAATTTTAATTTATGCCAGTTTTCTCTTGCTTCAGTTACAATATCTTCATCAGTAAATTGTTTTTTGCTTAATATCAGATTGTTCCAAGCAGCATAATCATATAAAACGCCAACTCTTTTTAATTTGAAACAATTTTTTACTCGCAATTCTACAACATAATTAAAAAAGACTGTATAATAAAAGATTAATGTGCCAAATTTCCAATAATTTCTTTGAAATGGGATAAGATGGCAAAGATTTGTGAAGTGGGTAAAATTATTTTCGCGGCAGATTACGCCAGGCAGCAGTTGTATCTTCTTCCCCAACCGGCGGCTTCCTCATCGAGTGAAGATTCCGCGCCGGTAGAGCCCGCCCCCGAACCGGTATAGTTTGTAAAGTATCCCCGGATTTTCCCCTTTAATTAGGGAGTCCGGGGGCTTTGCAGTTAAATAATGAATAATTATTGTTCAACCCCTACGAGATTGTGGAATTTGATTTGTTTTTCTTAATGATATTCAATTCCTCTGGGATTGGGAAAAATGGAATACATATTTTCCCCCTTATTTAATGTGATATAAAATTTTTAAAATAATATTATAAAAATTTATAACTAAATTTTATTATATATTTCTATTTCCAGGGAAACTAATTGATTTATTAATAATAAATTCTATAGATCGGAAATCTATAAGAATTTAGAAAGGATAATTATGCCGGATAAAAAAGTTATCGCGATTATTGGGGCGACCGGTGCGCAAGGGGGAGGTTTAGTTAATGCCATTTTAGATGACCCAAACCGGGAATTTATTCCCCGGGCTGTTACTCGAAATGTTAATTCCGATAAAGCAAAGGCGCTTTCGCAAAAAGGTGTGGAAGTTGTTCAAGCGGATCTTGACGACGAAGAAAGTCTGAAGAAAGCATTTGAAGGCGCTTACGGCGCGTACTGCGTTACAAATTATTGGGAACATTATTCTCCCGAAAAAGAAAAACAGCAGGCTAAGAATCTAGCAAACGCCGCCAAAGAATCCGGGGTTTCACACGTTGTCTGGTCGACTCTTGAAGATACGAGAAATTGGGTTCCTTTGGACGATGACAGAATGCCCACTTTGATGGAAAAATATAAAGTTCCGCATTTTGACGGCAAAGGAGAATCGGATAAATTTTTTAAGGAGAGCGGCGTTCCTACAACATATATGATTGCCTCTTTTTACTGGGATAATTTTATTCATTTTGGTATGGGCCCCAAAAGAGGGGAAGGCGGTAAACTTGCAATTACTTTTCCTCTCGGAGATAAAAAGCTTGCAGGAATTTCCGCGGATGATATCGGCAAATGCGCTTACGGCATTTTTAAGAGCGGAGATAAATACAAAAATCAAAAGGTTGGAATTGCGGGTGATCATTTAACCGGAAATGAAATGGCTGAGAAGTTTTCCAAAACGCTCGGAAAGGAAGTTAATTATAATTCTGTGCCGCCCGAAGTTTACCGCGGATTTGGTTTCCCGGGAGCGGAAGATCTCGGAAATATGTTTCAATTCCACAGAGATTTTCAAAAGGACCATCTCGAAGTACGGGACCTCGATAGATCAAAAGCAATTAATCCCGAACTTAAAAATTTTGATGAATGGTTAGAGGAAAATAAAGATAAAATTACTACGGAATAAAAAGCGAGAGATTAAATTTATGATTCATTAAAATTTTCTCCGGACATTTTTTCTAAAAGCAGGTTAAGTTTCTTAATCTGCTTTTTCCAACCCATTTGAAAAACAAAACTTATAATTAAAAGTTTTAAACCTTTAAAGCCGGAATGTTCTAAAGTTAAGATAGTCCCGCCGCAAGTAGGTTCAAGTTTAAAGGAAAGAACCGTATCTAATCTAGTAAAAATACCTTTTGCCACTTTATCGGCGGCTTCAGAATGAATGCCCGCGCACGCCAAAGTTTTTTCACCGCTCGCGCTTCCTTTGTAAGAATATGTTAATAAACGCATCTCTTCTATTTTAGTAATCTTGCAATGGGTAATGCCGTCCCATCCTTTTTGCGGAGCCATTTCAAAATTAAATTCATACCCGTTAACAGGCTTAAAATTATTTCTCATAAACCATTCGCCAAGCAGTTCGGAATCGGTTAAAGCAAACCAAACCTTTTCACTTTTGAAAGGCAGGTATTCTCTCATGCGGATCGTTCTATTCATTTTGAATATTTATTTTGTTTAATAAAATTATTTTCCCGCTAAATATAGTTTTATTGATAAAAGAAATAAACTTTTGACTGATATTTCGGATATAGAAATAAAAGTAGATAAACAAAAATTAATATAATTTTAATCATGAGTATTTTGTTCAGCTTTTATTAATTTCAATTTTAAAAGAAATAATAACAAGGAGAGAAGTATGAGATCAATTAAAAATATTATAGAAGCCCACTATGCGCCGATTGATGATTTAATTACTTATTCTCCGCTTCCTTCAAGGGAAATTGAACAAATTGACCCGTTTATTTTCCTAAATCATCACGGGCCGCAAAAATATAAACCGGGGAATAACGGACTTCCTTTCGGGCCGCATCCGCACAGGGGAATGGAGACTGTAACCTTTATTATTGAAGGGGATATTATGCATAAAGATTCCGGCGGGCATAAAAGTGTTATTAATGCCGGCGGAGTTCAATGGATGACGGCAGGGCGGGGTTTAATTCACGCCGAAACTTCTTCTGATGAGTTTAAGGAGAAGGGCGGCGATATGGAAATTCTTCAGCTTTGGGTTAATCTTCCCGCTAAACTTAAAATGACGGAGCCTTTTTATGAAGGAATGCAGGCTTATGAAATACCGACTGTTTCGATGAATGACGGCAAAGTTAAAGTTGATGTAGTTTCGGGAAATTGGGAAAATACAAAAGGCGCGTTTGATTCCCGAACCGGAGTAAGTTTAAGACTAATTTATTTTGAAGAAGATGGAAAACTGAATTTAAATATTCCGCTTGAAGAAAATATTTTCTTCTATGTAATTCGTGGAAAATTTATTGTAAATCAAAAAGAAGCGTCAAAGCGGCAGTTAGTGGATTTTGAGAATGATTCCGAAGAGCTGCGAATAGAAGCTGAAGAAAAAAGTATTTTACTTTTCGGGCACGCAAAACCATTTGACGAGCCGGTATTTGCGCAGGGCCCTTTTGTAATGAATTCGCAGGAAGAAATTATTGAAGCGTATAATGACTACAGAAACGGGAAGTTTGGAACCTGGCTTGGGTAAATAATTACTACTGATTAAAATACTTTATAAACTTAAGATGAAGTTGTTTATCTGAATATTTATCTTCAATTAGATTGTTTAATTCGGCTTCGGTATAGCCGGAAGCAATATCTTTTATACTAACTTTCTTTTCATCTTCATTAACTGAATAATTTATTCTCCATGTTCTGTAAGCTAAAGTATAATTATTTTTCTCGGATGAGCTAGTTATTCTTTTTCTTGTTGAATCTGTGGGATTAAATTCAAGCTGAAGCCTTGCGAAACTTACTAAATTTATATTCGCTATTTCTTTAAGCCAGGCGGTTTGTTCTTTTGCTTTATGATTGAACGAAACTTCAAAAATATTCTGCATTTCATTTTTCACCCAGCCTGTAGCTGCGTTCGGAAATGAATCTGAATAAGGTAAATAAGGTTTTATATCTAACACAGGCGAGCCATTGAGAATATCCGATTCGGAAATAAAAATTTTTAATCCTTCAACTTTTTCTAATTTTACGCAGCTCATTCCAATTTGGTTCGGCCTATGGGGAGAACGAGTCGCGAAAACTCCCACTTTATTTCTCGTGTGTCTCGGCGGATTTACAAGCGGCTTCCAATTTTTATTTAAATGAAATTGATAGATGACCCAGATTCTTTCAAATCCTTCCATGTATTTTACAGCCTGCTCAAAATTATTATTCTTATTTAAAATAATAGTAGAGATTTTATCGCCGGCCAAAACACCTTGTCGCGGCGTTTCATAACGATGGTTAAGTTCTGAATGAACAATTCCAATTGGTTTTATGATTAGATCTTCCATTTAGATTCTTAAAAGAAATCGCAACTTATTAGTATTAAAAAATGTGTCCAAAGTTAAAGAAAAATATCTTTTAATATTTTATATGAAATAGAGAAAAAATATTCACAAAAATATTTATAAGTTTGTAAAACTTCTCCGCGGCCGTTCCGCGTTTTACGGTAAGAAATTTATAGTAGAAGAGAAAGGCAAAGTAATTTATATTAACATTCAAACTTTATAAAATTAAGATAATTGTATGAATAACCGGGAAAACGATTTTTATAGAAAACTGAGAGTAAAAATAAATAATTGGCTGCAAACCAATACGGGCGTAAACCATGAATGGCGCGAATATATTCTGCTTGCGCCGGATTTATTTCATCTTCTTACAAAGCTTATGCTTGATGATGAAGTCCCCTCGCAGAAAAAGATAAAATTAGGCGCGGCAATCGCTTATTTTATTTCTCCGATTGATTTAATCCCGGAAGGATTTTTCGGTCCCATTGGGTTTCTTGATGATATTGCGGTTACGGCTTTAGTTCTAAATGACCTTCTTAATGAATTAGACCCGAAAATAATTTCAAGAAATTGGGCCGGGGAAAAAGATATTCTTGTTTTAATTAAAACCATTGTTGCCAACGCAAGCAACATGCTTGGGAGCGGACTTTGGTCAAAGTTAAAGAAAAAGTTTAAGTTTTAATGAAACTTCCAACAGTCGTCATATCATCAATTTTTTTCTTCTTCGTTCTTCTTCAAAGCTGCGCGCCTGAAAATGATTTATTGTTAGATGGAAATCAGAAATTTGATGAAGGATACTATCTCGGCGCGATTGAGGCTTATAATAAGGCCTTAAAGCAAGACCCGGAAAACGCGCAAATATATTTAATGCTCGGAAAAGCAAATTCGAAACTAGGTAAATATGAAGAAGCGATTGAAGATTATACAAAAGCGTTAGTGATAAATCCTTCCTTAAAAGAAATTTATTTGCTTAAAGCTGATGATGAATTAATTATTGGGGAATATGAAGACGCGGTTAAAGATTATACTGAAGCGGAGCAAATAAATCCGCAGAACAGCAAAATATTTTTTAACCGAGCATACGCCAACAGCATGATAGACAGTACCGGCGACGCGATTAAAGATTATTCCAAAGCGATTGAATTAAACGCTGATGATGAACGGGCATTTGTAAACCGCGGAAACCTGAAAGGACGAATAGACGATCATTTAGGCGCGATTGATGATTTTACTTCCGCGCTGGAATTAGACTCAACAGATGTAAACGCCTACATAAACCGCGGAATTGATAAAGGAATTCTTGGCGATTACGATGGTGCGATTGATGATTTTACAGCCGCTATAAATTATGATTCAACAAATGAAAATCTTTATTCAATGCGCGGCGATACTTATATGGCCGTTGAAAAATATAAGCAAGCCCTAAAAGATTATGAAATGATAATAAAATTAAATCCTAATGGCGGTGAAGCCTACTATAAGCGGGGCGATACAAACCTAATGTTAAAAAAGAAAAAAAGCGCTTGCAAAGATTATAAAAAAGCCGGCGAACTAGGCTACATTGATGCTTTTGAAAAAATAAAAAAATACTGCAAGCGAAAATAATTACGAGTTACTAATTACGAATTACTATTTGGATTTGGTTGAATGAAGAGAATATTGGTTGTAAGGACGGATAGAGTCGGCGATGTTGTTGTCGCGACTCCATTAATAAGAGAATTGAGGAAAACTTTCCCCGATGCTTTTATCACCGCGCTGGTGCGTCCCAATACTAAAAACATTCTTTTGAATAATCCGAATTTAAACGAAATTATCACTGATGATTTAAAAAAAGAAAATTTTTGGAAAGTAGTAAAGCAATTAAGAAAATATAAATTTACTCATGGACTTCTTTTAATGCCCACCGAACGGGCGGCTTATCAAATGTTTTTGGCCGGAATAAAAAACCGCGTTGGAGTCGGGCACAAACTTTATGAAGTAATTACCGGGATGAAAAGCGTTTCCCGGAATAATTATATTCCTCTCCGTCATGAGGCTGATTATTGTATGGATTTAGGAAGAAAAATAGGAGTAAAAACAAATAATCTTACTCCGGAAATTTTCCTAACTGAAGATGAAAAGAATGGAGCTGTAAATTTTCTTGAAGAAAGAAATATTTATCATGATGATTTTAAAGTTATTATTCATACCGGCTCATTAAACTCCGCCCCGAATTGGAGTGAAGATAAATATTTTAATTTGATAAAGAGAATATTAGAAGAATATAAAAATAATAACTTAAAAATTATTTTAACAGCGATAGAAATGAGTGAAGAATTCAAACAAAAAACTACTGCGCTGGATGATAAAAGAATAATAAATATAGCCGAAGATATTGATGATTTAAGAAAATTTATAAAAGTAATTTATGCTTCCGATGTTTTAATTTCTTCATCAACGGGGCCGGCGCATTTGGCCGGTGGATTAAATAAGAATTCTATTATACTTCACTGCCACCGCCCTATGAGCTGCGTTAAGCGCTGGGGAGTATTATGCGGGAATGCTGTAAATTTAGAAGTGTCCGAAGAATATTGTAAAAAAAATTGTTCTGCCGACCAGGAAAACTGTGATATAGAAAATGGAATTTCAATCAATTCAGTAATGACTTCTTTAAAGTCTATGGCAGAAAAAATTTTAATCCAAAAATAATTTACTTCAACTGTAAAATTTTGAAAAATATCATAAACCTTTCGGAGTTAAAATGTATAGAATTAAATCTCCAGTTTTAATAGCGTATATTTTATTCATATTCATTTGGGGATGCGGCGGCGCGGAGAAAACTACAACAACTTTACCCGGCAAGTATGATAACTATACATTGCTTTCAAACGGATGGAAGCTTACACCGGCGGGCGAACATGTTCAGATTGGCGAACTACCTTTAAATATGCTCATAACCGAAAATGAAAAATACGCGATTACAGCAAACAGCGGTTCCGGCGAAAATTCAATTTCGATTGTTGATCTTGAAAAAATGAAAGAAATTCAAAGAGTTGTAGTTGATCAAACATGGCGCGGTTTGGCTCTTAATTCCGATGAGACAGAGCTTTTTGTTTCCGGCGCAAACAACAACGATATTTTAATTTATAATTTTAATGATGGAAAACTCTCAAAAAAAGACTCAATTATTCTCGGTAAAAAATATCCAAAAGATAAAATATCAATAACAGGCCTGGCGTATTACGCTAAGAAAAATTATATACTCGCGGTTTCCAAAGAAAGCAACTCGCTTTATGTTTGTGATTTAAATACTAAAAAAGTTATTAAGACTGTTCCTTTGGGAGGAAAATGTTTTGATGTAAAAATAAACGACGCTCAAACGTACGCTTACATTTCCGTCTGGGAAAACGCGGAAATAGCCGAAGTAGATTTAACTAATTTTAATATTAAAAATAGAATAAAAGTCGGCGACCATCCTTGCGAAATGGCGCTAACAAAAGACGGGCAGCGGCTTTTTGTCGCCAACGCAAATAACAATTCAACTTCAATTGTCGATTTAGAAACAAAGAAAGAAACGGAAAAAGTAATTTCATCTATTTCCGTTGATGCACCGTACGGCAGCACTCCGGACGCAATTTGTTTATCCAAAGATGAAACAATTCTAATTACCGCGAACGCTGATAATAATTATCTTGCTCTTTTTGATGTAAGTGATAAAAACAAATCAAAAAATCTCGGTTTTATTCCCACCGGTTGGTATCCTACTTCAGTAAGATATCTTGAAAATAAAAACCAAATAATTGTCGCGGAAGCTAAAGGATTATCTTCTAAAGCAAATCCGAATGGTCCAAATCCTTTGGAAAAAGGAGGGGAAAGAGATTTTAGTGGTTATATAGCTCATCTATTTAAAGGAACTGTTTCAAAAATAAATTTTCCGCAAAAGGCAGACCTGGAAGATTATACAAAACTCGCGTACAACAACACACCTTACATAAGTAAAGAAAAAATCTGGAAAGGAATTCAGAATGTTATACCGGAAGAACATGACGGAAAAAGAAGTTCAAAAATAAACCATGTTTTTTATATCATAAAAGAAAATAGGACTTACGATCAAGTTTACGGCGATATAGTGAAAGGAAACGGAGATTCATCACTTTGTATTTTCGGAAAAAGTATTACTCCGAACCAGCACAATTTAGTTGAGAATTTTACTTTATACGATAATTTTTATGTCGATGCGGAAGTAAGCGCGGATGGGCACAATTGGTCGACCGCGGCGTACGCTACCGATTATGTGGAAAAAGAATGGCCTGTCTTATACGGCGGTAACGGCGGCAGTTACGATTTTGAAGGAGGCGTTCCAATTGCGGCTCCTTCTTCCGGGTATATTTGGAACAATATAATGAAGAAGAATTTAACTCTTAGAAATTATGGAGAATTTACCGGTTCTGTAAAAGATGAGCCGGGCAAATATGAAGCGAGAGATGAGGATTTAAATAAATTTACGAATCATGAATATCCCGGATTTAATCTATCAATCAGCGATTTGGATAGATATAAAGTTTGGAAAAATGAATTTGAAAAATATGAAAAAGGAGATTCACTTCCCGTGTTTAATTTATTACGACTTCCAAACGATCATACAGCCGGAACAAGAAAAGGAAATTTAACTCCGCAGGCTTACGTTGCGCAGAATGATTACGCGCTTGGTTTAATTGTCCATCAAATTTCTCACAGCAAATACTGGAAAGAAAGCATAATATTTATCGTTGAAGACGACGCGCAAAACGGCCCCGATCATGTAGACGCGCATCGTTCTACTTTAACAATAATAAGCCCCTTTATTAAAAGAAATAATATAGACCATACAATGTATTCAACATCGAGTGTATTGAAAACCATAGAATTAATTCTCGGACTTCCGCCGATGACGCAGTATGATTTATCCGCCACTCCAATTTTATTTTCTATTATAAATGAAGCTGATTATACTCCTTTTAGCGTTATTCCGCCGTTAATAGATATAGATCAAAGAAATACCGCGCAGGCATATGGCTCTGAAAGATCGGAAGAAATGAATTTAACAAAAGAAGACGCAATTCCTGATATTGAATTTAATGAGATTGTATGGAAATCTATTAAAGGTAAAAATTCGGTAATGCCTTCACCGGTAAGAAGTGCTTTTGTAAAAGTAGTTGATAGAGATGAAGACGAAGATTAAGCTACCAAATAAATAAAAATTGAAAAAATCCCGACATTAAGCCGGGATTTATTTCATCTAAAAGATTTAACAAAAATAAAAACTAGTTGCCTTGGTAAAGCCCTATAGTATTTCCGTCGGGATCGGAGATTAAAGCATAAGCTCCCATAGCCGGTATTATAGTTTTCCCTCTTAAAGTATCACCGCCTAATTCTTTCACCTTATTAGCTTGTTCAACTACATCTTTAACTCTAACATGAAAAATAGTAGTTTCACCCTTATCGATTCTATCTGCTTTTCTTAACCCAATAGTAAATCCTTTATGAGTATTGAAAAGAAGATAGCCGTTGCCGAAAGGTTTAAATTCCCATCCGAATAATTTTGTATAGAATTCGGTTGAGCGGTCAAGATTAGTGGACGGTATTTCAACGTGCGCAATTAATTCTGAAGCCATATAAATTCCCCGAAAATATTAAATTGTAAAAAAAATGTTCAACTCATTAAATTGAATTTAGCTTGTTTAAAATATAAATATCTTTATTAATAAACCGCAATAATTACTTTTCAGCGTTAACTTTTTTCTTTCCGGGCAGTGCAAAAATTAATCCGAATAAAGCGCCGTATAATGTACTAAAATAAGGATTACTTTGAATTGGACAAGTGCCGGTTGTACACCCGATAAAATAATAATAAGAATATCCTAAAACAGCGCCAATAACAACCGGCAACACTTTCTTTAAATATTTAGAACTTAACAACTTCATAATCTCTCTTTACAAATTTCTAATATGATGAAGAAATTATGAAAAAGTTTCAGCACCATTCTTATCTTCCTGTTCCGGAAATAACCAAATTAGATCCTCCGTTTGGACCGTCGGAGGATATTTTAATTGAAACCGGTTTAATAACATCAAGAGTGTCGGCCGTATCATAAACGGTGAAAGAAAATTGAGTCCAGCCTCTACTTTGAGTATCTGGTAATTGAACCGATAAATCACCTTGTGCGCCAACATTTTCGCCTTGAACAGAAACGGAAATATTTGTGCCGGAAGAAAGAGGATTTCCATTTTGATCACTTACAACATAATTAAATTGTTGAGCCCCGCCGTTCGGAATACTAAAGGAAGTTGGAGTAACCGAAACTTGCGGAGTACCGGAAAATAGAACATAAACGCTGCTGCTAATTTGGTTATAATTCTCATCTGAAGTTGTGGCGGTTACTTTTGCAAAGCCTTTTCCTAAAAGCGGATCTGACGGACGCGGATCCGCAGAAATTAAATTTACACTGCCGATTCCGATCTCATTTGTTAAAGCCGAACCTTCAATAATTCCGCCTGTGCTAGTAAAATAAATGGAAGTTTTTTCTTTTACAGGATTAGCGTATTTATCGCCAACATAAGCTGTCATTCCATCTTGAAGTCCCGAAATATCATAACCGGGAAAATTTAATAACTGCGGCGCAATGCTGAAATGAGCCTCATCCGGAAGTCCCCCATGAATAGAAATACTAACAGGTTTAGAAATAATTTTTTTACTTCCGAGATTAATTGTCGCGATTATCTGCACAACTCCGGCTTTTGTTCCGCTGGTTAAATTAACCTCAGCTTGGCCGAAATTATTAGTAGTAACGATAGCCGGACTTAATAATGCGCCGCCGCCAGGCGAAGCTCCTAATCTAAAATTTACATTAACCGAATGATCTAAATCTACGGGCACGCCTGCTGAATCTTGAACTTCAAAAATTAATTTAGCGGTTTCTATCGATCCGCTTTCCTTTACACCGATTGAGGGAACACTCTGTGAGGCTAAATAAATACTTACCGGGTCGCCCGAAGGAACAGTCCCCGCATTTACGGGAGTAAGTAAAATAACATCCACAGAAACATCTTTGCCGAGTGGAACAAAAACGGTAGCCGTATCTGTATAGAATTTTGTTTTAGAAGTATATAAGGCAAGATTTGTATTTCCGATAAGATTAAATTCCTGCTGAAAATTTTCCTTGAGAATTTGTTACAACCACAGTATCTATTGATGTGCCGAGAATATTAACAAATGCGGAATCAACGGGAATTCCATTTAAACTGCTTATAACTTGTCCGCTTAAAATAGACTTTTGGGAACTTTGCGTATTAGAATTATTACCGTTAGTCCCGTTATTAGAACTAACAATTTCTGTATTGTCTTTACAGCTGTTAAATACAAATACAGTTAATAAAATTATAATTAAAAAAAAATTTTGGGAATGTTTAAAATCAGCCATGGTTGTAACTCATAAAAATTGTGAAACTTAAGTGCCGACAAATTATAGCCGCATACAATGAATGTCAATATTATTAGAGAGAAAACAATAAAGTGGAGCTAAAAAATTTATACACCTTTTGTATCTCCTTTTATCATCTGCCAAATAGTTAACAAGATAATTTGAATATCCAGCCAAATTGACCAGTTTTCGATATACCAAATATCATATTCAATTCTTTTTCTTGTTCGTTTTGTGTTTTCTTCATAATCGGGCACATCTCCTCTGAAACCGTGAACTTGCGCCCAACCTGTTAATCCCGGTTTTACCCATCCTCTTAATTTTATTTCTTCAACCATTTTTGTATAAATATTATTAAAAGCAATCGGATGGGGGCGCGGACCAACTACCGACATTTCGCCTTTTAAAATATTTATGAATTGAGGTAGTTCATCTAAATTTGATTTCCTTAGTAGTTTCCCTATTTGAGTAACCCTGGGATCGCCTTTTGTCGTTGGCTGATATTCATCTTCACGTTCTTTTCTCGCATGCATTGTTCTGAATTTGTAGCATTTAAAAATTTCATTATTAACTCCGATTCTATCCTGCTTAAAAAATACAGGCCCGGGAGACGTAATTTTATTAAGAACAAATATCAACGGGAAAAGCCATGAAAGAATAAAAGTAAAAGCAAAAATTGAAAAGATGATATCAAAGGTTCGTTTAAAAAAACGCCAATGAGCTTCCGCCAAAGGTTCATCTCTTACTGAAATAATCGGAAACGAGCCCAGCATAGAAAAACGATATTTCTTAGATAGAAATTTAAAATAATCGGGAATAATATGAACTCTAACAGCATTCCGGTTGCAGACTTTAATAATATCATCAAGCAAATCGGAAGCATAAATAGGAAGCGCGATTATCACTTCTTCAATTTTCTTTTGGGGGATTAATTCATCAAGCTGCGCTATTGTGCCTATAATTTCTGGATCATTCGAATTACTATTATCGATAAAGCCTAAAAAATTATATCCAAAGTCTCTCTGATTGATAATAGATTCGTTGAAGCTTTTTCCTAATTCACCCGCACCAATAATAACAGCGTTTCTTATATTTTTTTCACTTCCTCTAATTTTTATTAAAAAATATTTTAGAATTTGGGTTCTGAGACTAACTACAATTAAAAGAAGAGCAGAATAGAAAAGAATAAAGTTACGAGTAAAAAGATCTTCTTTTGTTATGAAGATAAACAGTACCGCTGCCAGCGCTTGAACAGCGATATTTTTAATTATGTTTATAATTTGATATGAAAAATACCGGACATTAAAATCTTCATAAAAATTTGTTACGTTAGATCCGAAATACCAGATGAAGTTTAGAACCACTAACAATATGAACATATAATTTCGTTCAAACAGAATATGGAACGGCTGGGCAAGGGCGGCGGCGGCAAAAAATGTAAAATTAAGCAGCAGCAGATCTAAAAATAATCTTAAGTAATAAACTGATTTTTGATTTACTATCATTTATACTTTATCGATAATCTTATGTGAAAAGAACTCTTTACTCATTTCAGTAACAAAATTGGTAATTTTAGATTCAAAATTATCCCGGCTGTACTTTTTCGCGTAATTGCTAATCGCGGCGGCATCAAATTTATGTTTTTGTCTTTCAAACCTTTCAACAGCTTCAATAATTCCTTCAACACTTTGTTCCTCGTATAAAACGCCCGATTCATTATTCATAACTGTTTCGGCGGTGCCACCTCTATTTAAGGCTATTACGGGAGTGCCGCATGAGAGGGCCTCAACAACCATTATTCCAAAATCTTCTTCGGCTGCAAAAACAAATGCTTTCGCGTTTTGCATATATTCTTTCAGTTTATCATAAGGCTGATAACCGATAAATTCAACATTTCTTTTCGCTTTGGCTTTTATCTTTTCCTCGTCCGGCCCTTCGCCTATAATAATTAACTTTTTATCAGGCATTTGGGAAAAGGCTTCGGCAATTAAATCAATTCTTTTGTACGGGACTAATCTGGAGGCAGTTAAAAAATAATCGCTCTTTTCTATTTTCAATTCAAACTTTTGAACATCTACCGGAGGATAAATTACGGCGGAATCTCTTTGATACACTTTTTTTATTCTTCTGGCAATATAATTTGAATTCGCAATAAACTGATCTACACGGTGAGACGACGAAGCATCCCAAATTCTGATATAATGAAGTATTGATTTTGCTATAAAACCTTTTAATCCTTTAGTTAAATTTGATTCACGCAGATACTGGTGGGTTAAATCCCAAGCATACCTAATGGGAGTGTGGCAATAGCAAATATGAAGCTGAGAAGTATTAGTAAGGATACCTTTAGCCACCGCATGCGAACTTGAAACAATTAAATCGTAACCGGAAAGATCGAATTGTTCAATAGCGTAAGGAAAAAAGGGAAGATAACGCCTGTGATTTGATTTGGCAAAAGGTAAATTTTGTACAAATGATGTTTTAGGCTGTTTCCCTTTTAAAATAATTTTTTGTTCTTCTTCATTTAAAAAATTGAATAAAGTAAAAACATCCGCGTTAGGCCAAATATTTATAAAAGATTCAACACATCTTTCCGAGCCGGCATAACCCGCAAACCAATCATGTACAATGGCAACTTTAAGATTACTCATATTTTATATTATTTATGTTCTTCATATAAAGCTGTTTCGTCTGTTCCGCCATTTTTTCTACACTAAAATTATTTTTAATTTTTAAAGATGCCGCTTCCGAAAAAGATTTCCAAAGTTCTTTATCTTCAGAAAGTTTAATGATTTTATCGGCTGCTTCTTCGGGTTTTTCTATTTCATACAGAAAACCGTTTTTATTATCTTCAACTAAATCTTTATTCCCGGTTACATTGGTTGCAACAGCGGGAATTCCATGAGCCATTGCTTCTAAAATACCCAGCGGTAAACCTTCCCAGCGTGAAGTTGAAATATAACAAAACGCATCTACTAAATGTTCCGCGGGATTTTCGACGGAACCTAAAAGTTTTACATAAGATGATAATTTTAATTCAGCTAATTTCTGTATAAATATTTTCTCATCTTCACCGCTTCCTAGAATTACAATTTCAAACTTATCAATCTTATTCCGTTTCCTCAGTTCTTGAAGAATATCAAGTATTAAAAATGTATTTTTGGAAAAATCGAAACGGCTGAAGGTAATTATTTTTAGAATAGCACGGTTAAAAATATCTTCATCAACTTTTGCCGCCGGAATAACAACGCCGTTATTTATAATATTTATTTTATCAATCCGGGTAATATTTAATTTACTTATTAAATCGAATTCACTTTTAGAAACAGTGATAAACGCTTTAGTAAACTTCGACATCATTTTTTCAAGTAGTAGGTATCCTTCTTTCTGAAAATTTTTATACTCGCCGGTATGAAGCCCATGAAAAGTATGAATACAAGGAACACCGGTAAGAAAATTTAAAGTTCTGCCGTAAATTCCTGCTCCTTTTCCGTGAGAATGAATTAAATCTATTTTATTATCATCTAAAAATATTTTGAGATTTGATACCGCACCGACCTTAAATTTTCTATGCGGAATTTTATAAAGTTTTTCGCTCCCCAATAAATTCCGGAAACGATTCCAATAAGGATAATCTTCCGGGCAGACTACGAAAAAATCTATTTCCTCTTTTAATATCTGCATTAAGCGGTACATATGTTCCGGTCCGCCACCAAAATCAGCGCGCGCAGAAATAAGTAATATTCTTGGTTTTCTAATTTTACTCATTGTTTTTATTTTTTCCTGTACCAGCCGATAAATTTTATCCACAAAAAAGTTAAAAAATGAACCGAATTCCTAGCAAAGAGAAAAAATTTTCCTCGGTTGCGGTAGTACCTATACGGCGGAAGATTCCAATTTCTTTTTTTTGCCAGATAATTTACCCGTTCTTGTTTTATTTCCCAATCAGCTGAAAACTGCGACTGATGAACACGATAATAAACATGAAGCAGAGGAATAAAAAGAAAAGGGCCTATTTCACTCAAACGTACCCATAAATCATAATCTTCAACTTTTAATTTAGGATCTTCATCAAAACCATTAACAGCTTGTAAGGCATTTTTTTTAACAAGTACAGAAGAACAAGTAATTGAGTTTCCTTTTTGAAGAAGATCATTTTTCGTCCGCGCGGCTTTAGAAATTAGCGGAAGAACCTCGTAATGCGGAGAAAAAATAGAAGTTCCGAAAGTAACACTCATGGAATAAACAAAAACAAGCTGCGGATTATTCAATAAATAATTTACTTGTATTTCAAGTTTATTGTTTACCCAAACATCATCGCCGTCTAAAAACGCGATTAATGAACCTTGCGCTTTACTTATTCCGAAATTTCTCGGCACAGAAGGGCGGCCGGCGTGTTCAATTTTGTAGTAATTAATCTTATGAAATTTTTTAGAAAGTTTTTGTACTATTTTTAAGGTATCATCGGTGGAAGAATCATCAACAACAATTATTTCAAAATTCTTATATGTCTGTTTTAGTACAGAATAAATTGTTTCTTCAACAAATTTTTCAACGTTATAAACGGGAATTACAACAGAAACGAGCGGTGAACTATCCATCTTATTTTTTTACCAGTTCAAAAATTCCGCAGCCGTACCGGCAGTTTAGGCTATTTTCAATTTCAGCGGGATTTAATTTTATATCAGTTTTTAATTCTTCCTTGTCATTTATGTACGAGAAAGATTTTATTTCATAATCTTCCCGGAAATAATCGATTAAGTATTTTAAAGAAAAAACGCGATGAGCATCAAACTCAATCCTCTGTTTCCCTATCGGAGTTGAAAAATAAAAAGTTCCGCCGGAATTAAGAATTTTAGAAATATTAGCCAATCCTTTAAGATGCCCGTTAATGTCGGGAATGTCTCCATATCTTCCTAAACCGAAATGCTCAATGGCGTGAAGGCAGGAAATTGAATCGCAATAATTTTGAATTGAAAAATCTTCCGCGGTTAAATCTGCCTGCACAAATTTTACATTGGGAATTTTATAATCGAGTTTTCTAATATCAAAAACCTCAATTTCTCTAAAACTTGCAACATGAGCAACAAATCCATCTATTCTGGAACCGATATCTACATGTTTTTGGGGATTAGCTTTAAAAATTTTATTAGCTACGATTAAATCCTGGTAAAAATAATGCTGTGGAATTGATCCCGCGGTGTCAAATCTATCGTCAAGACAAGGATAAAGTTCGGATATATGAAATTCGTTATTAACTTTTATTTGTTCCTTTATAATTGAATAATTACTTCTATAGGGAGAAATTCCCCTTAAAGAATTAATGAATTTCTTCGGGAAGAATCCAAAAAGATTTAAATAATAATTTAGTTTTGATCCCTGCATTTTTTAGCTATTAATTATTAAAAACATTTTCTACTAATTGCTTCATATAATGTTGTGCTGTGTGGTCTTTAATTGAACGATTATAGCCATTTAAAGCTATAGTTTCTCTAAACATATCTGCTTTTAAGAAAAATTTTATTTCATCCGAAAGATTTCTTACATCTTCAAACACAGCAATTTCCTTATCAATTTCATACGCAAGATTTAAGCCCGGAACAAAATAACTTAATTGAAAACCGCCGCAGCCGTTTATTTCGTAATGCCGGCCTTTTACTTGTTCTTTATGCTTTTTAAGCAGCATAACTTGTTTTAAAGCCTTCGGTGATTTTGCCGCCCACAAAACAAAATTTACATCATTATAGACTGAATTGGATAAATTCAAATTTATTTTTGATTGATTAAAAACCTCAACCATCTGTTCATGCTGAAGCCATTTACTACCGGAGTGCCAGCCTCTTCCGAAAACCTTCACTTTTATTCCGTCTTTTGCTAATTGATTAAAAACCCATTCTCTAAACGCGCTATAATTCCCGACGAAAGAAACATCATATTTTTTTTCTAATTCTAATTTTTTATAAACATTTGCATTAAAACCGAAAGGAGAGTAAAAAACATTTCGTATACCTTCCAATTCGTATTTTGTATACATGTAAAAATCCGGAGTCGAGAAGAAGTCGAAATATTTTATCCAATGCCTAACAAAATTCTGCCGCCATGGATCATCGAAAAAATAAACAACAGTTTTAGTTTGTTCACGTAATTTACTTACGGCTACTTCATCAAATTCTTCCTCAAATAAGCAGAAAAGAGTAATGTCGGGTTTTTCGGATTTTACAAATTCATTTAAACGTTTATTCATTTCACTTTTCCCCGATTGTTTAAAGATCGAAAAAAAATCGAAATGAGAAACATTTTTATCACCGAAAACATCTAGCAGCGGCATAAAAATATTATAATATTCGAATGAAAATCCGCGCTTTTTAATACCATAATCATACTTCATGCAGACAACTGCAATTTTCATATAGAATCCCCCAAACCAAAATTAAAAGTTAAAATCATTTAAAATTTTCTTATTCACAAACAAAATATAAATAACATAAATAAAACCTACTAAAAGAACCGAATAAGCAACACCGGTAAGTCCTAATTTATTTATAAAATATAAATTAAACAGAACCGAAAGACATCCAATGCTTATCTTCGGCAATAAATATTTTTTTGGCAAGTTAAGCGAAAGGCCCAAATAAGTTAAAGCT
Organism: uncultured Bacteroidota bacterium; assembly: GCA_963798775.1. Classification (GTDB taxonomy): domain Bacteria; phylum Bacteroidota; class Ignavibacteria; order Ignavibacteriales; family Ignavibacteriaceae; genus CAWCUK01. The sequence goes on along the minus strand of CAWCUK010000001.1, from coordinate 1,150,996 downwards.
TGCCCAATTAAAAACATTCCCGTACCCAAACATAAAAGAGGAAGAATAAACCAATAAGTTGTGTAACTTTCATTACTTATTATAGAAATTAATTGTTTACCCGCAAAAAAGGTAAGCACGGTAGAAAAAATTGTAATAACAAGTACTATAAGAATATTTATTTTTATATAGCTGAAACCGGAGTGAACTTCATCTTTATTTTTTAGATCAGAAAATTGTTTGAAGATGATTGGAGTTGCGAATTCAGAAATAATATTATTTGGAACTAAAACCAGCGCGTTTACCAGAGCCATCATTATTGCGTAAACTCCCACTTCCGCTGCTGATAAAATACCGTTAATTATCCATTTTTCACTATTTAACTGAAGCCATCCGAATAACCCCCAAATAAGAAACGGAAGTGTATAAGCAAAAAGCTGAGATTTAATATCTTTTTTTACTTCGGTTGAATCCGTAATATTATCTTCTTCTGAAGGAATGTATTTTTGAAAAAGTAAAATTTTAATAACCGCAAAAATTAGAGCGAATGAGGCCAGAACAATTAATACCGGGAATAACTGTAATGATTTAAAACTTCTCAGAATAAAAAATGAAATAATTACTAAAGTTCTTTCCGAAGCCTGCAAAATAGAATTTTCTTTTCGTTTTCTTATTAGATTAAGAACAGAATTAAAGAATTCATCTAATTTAAAAACCACCACAAAAAATCCTGCCGCCAAAATAAAAGCCGCGGTAAGTGAAATATTTATAAATGGGACGACGGCATAACCGGCAACGGCAGTAATTAAAAATAAAAAACTTGCTCCGAAAACAAGTTTATAAATATATCTTACAAATGTATGCGTTAACTTTTTTATTTGGAAGTGATAATAAAAACGTAAGAATCCCTGTTGCATTGGACCGTAAAACAATCCTAAAAAAGCGGCAATAGTAATTATAAGGGCATAAGTACCATATTCTTCTTTTCCCATTCCGCTTAAAAGTTTTACAACAATAAATCCTAGAATAACATTAGATGCCTGGCCGAAAAAAACCCACCCCATTTCCTGTACGGATTCAGATTTAAATTTTGAGCGGATGAATTTATAAAGTTTATTAATTCTGCTCACTATAAAACGGAGCCCTTTTTAATGAGCGTATTTTGCCGACTTATAAAAACAGATTCCTTTTTAGGAATAAAAGTAATTTTTAAAATCGTGCGTAAAATTGATTTCAACAGAGAAAAATCCAATAAAAACTTTATAAAATTTAAGCAAATATAGAAAAATTTAGCCTGAATATATATATAAAGATATTAGAACAATCTTTAATTAAAAATCGTTATTTTGCAAAGTAAATTAAAAACCGATAAGCAAAACTGTATTTTTTGAAGAAAAACGTGATAAAACTTTCATCCATAATAATAGCGAAAAACGAAGAATCAAATATTGCCCGCTGTATTGAAAGCCAATTAAACTGCGTTGATGAAATTTTTGTTTTAGTTGATAATACAACAACAGATAACACTTTAGAAATTATTAAATCCTATGGAAATGTAAAATATAGAACAGTAGAATGGCAGGGTTACGCAAAAACTAAACAGCTTGCGGTTTCGTTAGTTTCATATGATTGGATAATTTGGATAGACGCGGATGAAGCCTTAACTGCAGAATTAAAAAATGAGCTGTTGAAATTTAAGGAAAGTAAACCTTCATTTCCGGCTTATTCAATTCCCAGAAAAGCCTATTTCCTGGGAAAATGGATAAAACACAGCGGCTGGTATCCCGGCAGAGTAACTCGTCTTTTTAACCAACAAAAAGCATATTTTAATAATAAAGATGTTCATGAAAATCTTCATATAGAAGGTGAAACGGGAAAATTAAATGCCGATCTTGAGCATTATACCGATCCGTCTATTTCCCACTACTTTTTTAAGTTTAACAATTATACAACCTTAGCTGCCGATGAACTATTAAAAAAAGGTAAAAAATTTTCTGTTAGCGACATACTTATTCGTCCTATTTTTATCTTTATTAAAATGTATTTTATCAAAAGAGGATTCTTAGACGGACTGCAGGGATTTATTCTTGCGGTTTTTTCATCGGCCTATGTTTTTACAAAATACAGTAAACTTTGGGAACTAAAAGAGAGTATTAAGCATGGAACAGAAACAACCAAATGAACTCCTTTTTATGCAGCTTGTAATGCAGCACCAGCAGATTGCGCTTATGTCTTTGGGGAAAAGTGAAAATCCGGTAACTAATACACTCGAAATTAATTTGAGATCTGGCAAAATTATCTATCGATACTCTTGAAATGATAAAAGACAAAACCGAAGGAAATTTATCGTCATACGAAGATAAATTTCTTAATGAAGTTATAAGTGAATTGAAACTTTCTTATGTAAAAGAAAAAAATAAATAAAATATAAGTTGCAAAAAAAAAGTGATATATCAGCTAAATAGTTATTCCTGGAATACTTAAGTTTTATATAAACCAAACGGGAAATTTGATGACCATAGGAATTATTGCCAACACTTCTAAAGAAAACGTTTTTAACGTTGTTGCCTTACTAGTTGAAAAGCTGCAAGAAAATGAGTTTGAATTATTTAATAAGCGATGAGTTAAAAAAATGTAAAGATTACGATAAAAGAATAAAGAAGATTAATTTTGTATGAAACAAATAGGTTGTGCAAAAGAAGCGATATTATTATTTCAATCGGCGGCGACGGAACAATGCTTGCTACTGCTTATCACGCTCAATTTTATGATAAACCTGTACTTAGGCGTAAATTTTGGTAAACTCGGTTTTTTGGCCGAAGCAAATATAAATGAAATGGATAGTTTTATTTCCGATATAAAAAATGAAAAATATTCGATTGAAGAACGGATGGTTGTAACGGGAGATTGTATCGGCAGAAAAGTAGAAACATTTTACGCGGTTAATGATATTGTAATAGATAAAGGCGGCTGGCCTAAAATGATTGAAATTTCTATTTCTGTAGATGATGAATATGTTACAACTTTTGTAGCCGACGGAATTATAATAGCAACTCCCACCGGTTCAACCGGCTATTCAATTTCCGCCGGCGGTCCGATTGTTAGTCCCAAAACCGATGTAATTACATTATCCCCAATCTCTCCGCATAGTTTAACAATTCGTCCGTTAGTTCTTCCAGGCAACGAAAAAATTATAGTTCGTGCGGATTCGCTTCACAAGGAAGTTCATGTTAATTGCGACGGCCAGAGAGTTTTTGCTTTTCCTCCGCCTCTTGAATTAGAAATAACAAAAAGTAAAAGGCCTTTTAAATTAATTCATACTTCGTATTCAAGTTATTTTGAAACTCTACGCAAAAAACTTTTATGGGGAATAGATCTCAGACAAAATTCTCTTAATAATCAGGAGTAGTTATGAAATGGTTAAGTTTTTTTCTGATATTAATTTTTTTTCCCGCAATTAAAGCTCAAGATAAAAATGTTATGATTACAGATTCAGTTTCCGGTAAACCAATGCTTATAGGGCATTGTGATAGAGACGCGTTTAAAGATTCCAGCTTTTCCTGGTGGTTCAAGTCCGGTTATAATCTTTATTCTGTAGATACAACTTTAATGCAAAATGTTAAAAATGATTTAAAAAATGTTGATATTACAATAGTTATGGGAACATGGTGCAGCGACAGCAGAAGGGAAGTTCCAAGATTGTTTAGAATTTTAGACGATATAAATTATCCGATGGATAAAGTAAATATTATAACTGTTGATAGAGATAAAAACGGTTTAGAAAATGAAACCGACAGTTTAAATATTGAACTTGTTCCGACTATTATTTTTTATAAAAACGGGGAAGAGTTAGGCAGAATTGTTGAAACACCAAAAGATACTTTAGAAAAAGATATTGCCGCTATTGTTGAATCTAAACAATGATGAAATTTACTTTTTAATATATAAAAAGGGATTGCCGAATGAAGGTAATCCCTTCTTTATTTTAAAGAAACTAATTTAAATTTCTACATCTTCCAAAACAGGAAGTTCTATTTCGCTGAAATTAATCTCTTTTATTTTTGATTTCCTACCTTTATTTATCTTATCCGCAGAAACCTCTGTTTCCGGTTTAGATAATTTTTCAATTCTGCTGCCAATTATAAGGACTTTTTTCTTCGGATTATTTTTATCTTTATAATTTTCATAAACATAAACCTTCTTCTGATAATTCCGAAGAATAACTTTATCTTCATCATGATGAAGAACATAATTCGGAAGAAGGGGAATTTTTCCGCCGCCGCCGGGAGCATCAATTACAAAATGAGGAATCGCTAATCCGCTTGTATGTCCGCGTAAATTTTCAATAATGTCTAAGCCGGTCTCAATAGAAGTGCGAAAATGATTGGCCCCTTTTGTTTCATCGGCCATATACATATAATACGGGCGAACTCTAATTCTAAGCAGCTTCTGCATTAATTCTTTTACAACCGCGGGATCATCATTTACTCCCTTCATCAGCACCATTTGATTTCCAACCGGAATGCCCGCATCTACTAACATTTCACATGCCTGTGTACTTTCCGGAGTAATTTCCCAAGGATGATTAAAGTGTGTATTCAAATAAATAGGATGATATTTTTTAAGCATATTACAAAGCTGGGGAGTAATTCTATGCGGAAGTACGCAAGGCATTTTGCTTCCGAGTCTAATTATTTCAATATGAGGAATTTGGCGCAGCCTTTGAAGAATTTTTTCAAGCATAACATCCGTAAGCATTAAAGGATCGCCGCCGGAAAGAATTACATCTCGAATTTCCGAATGCTCTTTAAGATAATTAAACGCGCTTTCCAATCCTTTCATTGATATTTTTTCATAATCACCCACCTTTCTTTTTCTTGTACAAAAGCGGCAGTACAAACCGCATTGGCTTGTAACAAGAAATAAAGCTCTATCAGGATAACGATGTGTTATATTTGGAACCGGGCTCATTGCGTCTTCCATTAAAGGATCTTCTTCGGCATCAAGATCATGCAACTCAGCTCTATCCGGAACGCATTGCCGCCAAATAGGATCGTGCGGATAGCGGATTAAGCTCATATAGTAAGGATTTATTCGTGCCTGGAAAAATTCGTCCAAACTTTCGGCCATATTTCGGTCGATGCCGAATTTATCAACAAGCTGATCTACAGAATGAACGCTATCTCTTACCATTTGTTGCCACAGTTCCATAACTAATCCTCTGATTTGTTACTAAAATACTTCCCAAAAACTATTAGGTGATCACCCAATTTATAAAAATCATTTATCTGGGAGATGATTGTGAAGTTGTTGCGCAAATAAAAATTTCTTGTACCTGTATAGCTTTCTTTGGATGAAGTTTCCGCTAAGATCCATCTTCCGTTTTCTCCGGCCATAAAATCTTCCGCATGTTTAATAAGACTTGCGCCAATTCCTTTTATTTCAGATTCAGGATCGGCAACAATCCAATAAAGATCGTAAACAGCGTCTGTCAAAGGGCGTTTACCGATGCAGTGATATCCCAAAACTTTTTCATTAACAGAATAAACGTAAATATTATAATCTGTTTGTGTGGGATTTGAAGCCGCAATGTTTACTAATTCCATTGCTACCTTAACTTCCTTTTCAGTAAACAGTGGTATTTTATTTAAAAATTTTTCTATCTGAACCGAATCAGCTTGCTTTAACTTTCGTATCATTTTTCCTTCTTGATAACGCAAATTCTGCGATTGTTTTTAGTAAAACTGAATAATTTATACCCGCTGCTGCGGCAGCTCTTGCAAATCCGGAATCACGTGAAATATCCGGATTCGGATTCACTTCAATTACATAAGGGTTTTCATCTTTATCTAGTCTCATATCTACTCTCGCGTAATCTCGGCAGTTTAAGGCTTCGAAAGAAAGAAGAGCGATTTTTTCAATTTTTTTCTTAGTTTTTTTACTTAATTTAGCCGGACATTCGGGAGTGGTATGATCAAAATAGATGCTGTCTTCCATCCATTTGCCGTCATATGTAACAATCTTCGGAAGATCTTCCGGTAAGCCGTTAAACTTTATTTCCGAAACCGGGAGAACTTTGTCTCCTAAAACCGCGACATTTATTTCACGTCCGTCAATATATTCTTCTATTATAATCTCTTGTTTGTATATATCCCTTAAAAATTTTAACTGTTCTCTTAATGCTTTCAAATTATGAACAACAGAAAATTCTGAAATTCCTATACTTGCATCTTCATTTAAAAGTTTAAGTATAACAGGAAACCCTAAACTGAAATTTTTCTCAGCGATTTTATCGGAAGGTTTTACAGAAATTGAATTTGGAGTACTAATTCCAAAGGAGCGGAGAATATTTTTTGTACGTGCTTTATTTAAACAATTACCAAGGCATGAAGGAATATTGCCGGTAAAAGGAAAACCTAAAAGTTCAAAAACTCCGGCCATACAATATTCATACGATGCTACTCCGTCAATAGATTCAACAAAATTAAAAATGGCATGCGGAGCGAAGGCATTTATTTTTTTGATAACAGTTTCTAAATCCCGGTCTACTGCTAAAGTTTTTACATTTGTAAAATTTTTCTGAAGATGTTTTTGGATTTTTTTAAGTTCTTTTGAAAATCCGCTTTCGGAAAGATCATTTATCACCACGCCTTCTTCGGAAGGTTTTCCATTATAAACGGAAAAAATACTGACGGGTGAATTGTAACAAATTAAAATTTTTGCGTATGTCTTCATATAAGTTTATGTCTTTTAGCTGCAACAAAAAGAACTTTATTTATCATTTCAGTGTAATTTAACCCTGCTGATCTTGCGGCTTTGGGGAAACATGAATTTTCTTCCGGGTTCGGTAATATTCCGGGCAAAGGGTTTACTTCAATAATATTCGGAACATTATTCTCATCCAGCCTTACATCTATCCGGCTCCAATCTTTACATCGTAAAACGTGGTAAGTATCCAAAACAGTTTGTTTAATTTGCTGTTCAAGTTTTGAATCAATACGAGCGGGACAAGAAAAAACATCAAGCGGATTTTCTTTTGTATCTAAAATCCATTTTGCTTCATAGGAATAAATCGGAATAAAACCTTCAGGAAAATCGTTATAATTAATTTCAACTATGGGAAGCGCTTCGGCTTCATCATCATTACCTATAACCGCAACGGTAAATTCTCTTCCGGGTAAAAATTCTTCTATCAAAGCCGGCTGATTATATTCATTAATATTCTTTCTGCTTCATTCTTAAGTTCCTCTTTGTTTCTTACGAATGAAGAAGAAAAAATTCCTTTACTTGAACCTTCGAAAGTAGGTTTAACAATAAGGGGGAATTTTAGATCTGCTTCTAATGCTTTTGTTACACTATTTGCAATTATAAAATTAGGATTAGGAATTTTATAATATGATAAAATTTCTTTTGTTCTTGCTTTATCAAGACAAGTAGCCAAAGTTAAAGGATCGGAACCCGTGTAAGGTATTTGCAGCATATCAAGTATACTTGGTATTTGTGCTTCTCTGCTTACTCCGTTAAAACCTTCGGCAATATTAAAGACAATATCGGGTTTTTCTTCTTTTAATTTTTTAAAGCCGTGTAGTCGGCTTCAATCAAAATAACATCATGAAAACATTCTATAGCTTCTTTAACAGCATTAATTGTATCCCAAGTATCCCACTCGGCATAAGTATCAACGGCGGTTTCCGGCTGTACTTGCGCTTCATTTTGAATAGGGGATAGTTTTTCGGGGAAAGTTTCACTTTCAGGTTTTACATTGAAAGTTAATGCAACTTTCAATCTTGCATTAAAGAAAGAAGATAAAATAATTTCTCCTTTATAAATTTTTTTAGCAAATATAACTATTAAAAATTTTAAGTCAATAATTTTATAAATGCTTTATCAATAATTTCATTAAATATACTTAAGAAATTACTTTTTTTTGATCTACATCATTATAAAAATTATAACAACAAAACAAATTTTTTTTACGAATGAAAATTATAATTAAATATTACAATTAAGCAATAGCATAACAGCTACTTAATAAAAAATATTTTTAATTATTGAAGAAATATTTTTATAAAAATGATGTTGAAGATAAAAATGGATGGATTGAAATAATGCTTAAGCTATTTTAGCGTATTTTAAATTTTCCGAGTAATGATTAATTAAATTAATTCTAATAATTTTATTCTCATTTTTTTCTAAACGCGGATCCTCCTCAATAAGCCTGAAAGCCTCTTGTTTAGCTTGCATAACTATATTTACATCTTTTGTTATATCAATATGCTTTAGTTCGGGAAACCCGCTTTGTTTAGTTCCGAAAATATCTCCCGGCCCTCTAAGTTTCAAATCAACTTCGGCAAGTTTAAATCCATCTGAATATTTAACCATCGACTGCATACGAATTGACGATTTATATTTTTCTATCTGCGAAGATGATAAATATTCAAGTGATATTTCATTTCGCTTTGTATACGCGGCAAACTCATCTTTTGTTATAAGAATACAGTAGGCTTGTTTATCGCTTCTTCCGACTCTTCCTCTTAATTGATGAAGCTGCGATAATCCAAAACGATGAGCATCATTTATTAAAATTATATTCGCGTCCGGAATATCAATTCCGACTTCTATAACAGTTGTAGCAATTAATACATCAAATTTTTTTGCGAGAAATAAAACCATTACTTCTTCTTTTTCCTGCCAAGACATTCTTCCATGAATCAATCCCACATTCAAATCCTTTAAATAAGTTTCTTTTAGTTCATTGTAATGTGTCTGCGCGGCTTTAAGTTCCAGTTTTTCAGATTCTTCAACCAAAGGGTAAACAATAAAAGATTGAATCCCTTCTTTCTGTTTGTCGATTATAAATTTATAAATTTCCGGAAGTTTATTCTCACCTCTTAAAACTGTTTTTATTTTCTTCCTGTTTTTAGGCATTTCATTAATAACGGAAACATCTAAATCACCGTATACAGTCATTGATAAGGTTCTTGGAATAGGGGTTGCGCTCATTACAATCACATCCGGAGTTATTCCTTTGCTTTGTAAAGTAGCTCTTTGTGCAACTCCGAATCGATGCTGCTCATCTACAATTATTAAACCTAAATTTTTAAATTTTACTTTCTCTTCAAATAAAGCGTGAGTTCCTATAATTATATCGGCTTCGTTTAATTCTATATCCTGTAAATTTTTATCTTTTTCTGATTTTTTTTGTCCGCCGATTAACAAACTTACTTTAACATTTTTGTCTTTATGTTTTTCGGAAAGTTTATGCATCATTCTGGAAATATTCTTCGCGTGCTGGTCAGCTAATATTTCTGTGGGAGCCATAAGCGCTGCTTGAAAACCGTTATCAACAGCAATAAGCATAGCAATTAGAGCCACAATTGTTTTGCCGCTTCCAACATCTCCTTGAAGCAGCCGGTTCATGGGCGCGGCATCAGACATATCTTTTTTTATCTCGCTTAATACTTTTAGTTGTGCTTTTGTTAGCTGAAAGGGAAGAGAATCTAAAAAATCATGAATTAAATGAGATTTAACCGGCAGAGAATGTCCTTTTAAATTAATTTTAAAATTATGTTTTTTAAGTGCCACCAAAACTTCTAAGAAGAAGATTTCTTCAAATTTGAATCTTAAAATGGCCTCATTAAATTTTTCTTTATCCTGCGGAAAATGATAATTTTTAACTGCTTCGGCTATTCCCATTAAATTATTTTTCGCTATAATTTCAGCACTTAAAGTTTCTTCAAGATAATCGGCATAATTTTCTGCCGCACCGGAAATAATTTTTCTTAAGCTGAAATCACCGATATGTTTTGCTTTAAGTTCTTTTGGAATTCTATAAAAAGGAATAATTTTTCCTGTATTAATAAAACTATGAGATTCCTCTTCGGTTATTTTATCAAAATCCGGATGAGTAAATTGAAGTTTTCCATATTTTGAAATAGTAGGTTTCCCGGAGACGGCAAAAATTTCTCCTTTGTTAAAGAGATTCGTAAAATATTTAATTCCTTGAAACCAGACACATTCAAAAAAGCCGGATGAATTCCGCATTTGAACTTTAAAAATTTCTTTTCTGCCGAATCTTATCGTTTCCTTATCTTCAACCTTCCCGATTATTGTTAATTCACCTTCGTATCCATTTAAAATATAACCATAAGCTTTTTGCGCGGTAATAATTGTTGTTCTATCAAGATGTTTGGAAGGAAAATAAAAAAGGATATCTCTGATTGTATTAATCCCGATTTTCTTAAATGTTTCCGCACGTTTGGGGCCAATGGATTTAAGAAATTGAATCGATTGTTCTAATATTTTTTCTTTTGCCGAAATCATAGGATAAAAATAATCTATGGTTACAGAAATTACAATATTGTAAGTCTTTTGGTTTTATCTTTGTTAAATTTAAATCGTAAAAATAATGATTGAAGGAAAGTTAAGTTGGAGTGGAAAAAATTATTATCCAATACTTGGTTAAACGAAGATAAGAATTTACATATAAATCCAGAGGACGGCAGAAGCCGCTTTCAAAGAGATTTTGATCGCATAGTTTTTAGTTCAGCGTTTAGAAGGCTGCAGGATAAAACTCAAGTTTTCCCTTTGCCTGAAAGTGATTTTGTTCATACAAGATTAACACACAGTTTAGAAGTTTCTTGTGTAGGAAGATCATTGGGAAACTTAGTAGGCAGCAGAATAATCAGCGCGCCATAAAGAATTACAAAATGAATTTACGCAATTCCATTTTGGCGAAATAGTCGCGGCTGCTTGTCTTGCGCATGATATTGGCAATCCGCCTTTCGGGCATTCCGGCGAAGATGCCATAGCCGAATATTTTAAAAAGGAGAAGGCGCACTTTGTTGTGATGAAATTAATGATCTGAAAAAGTGGAATGATTTTATAAAATTTGAAGGAAATGCCCAAGGATTTAGAATTATTACTAAACTTCAGAATCCCAATATTAGAGGAGGTTTACGGTTAACTTGCGCAACTTTGGCTGCTTTTACAAAATATCCAAAAGAATCTTATACACCCGATGATACAAACATTCCTTCCATTAAGAAAAAACTCTATAGCAAGTTCGGATTTTTTCAATCGGAAAAAGATTTATTTATTGAGGTAGCAAAAGAAACAGGGCTGATAAAAAGAAAAGATAAAAATTTATTGTGGTGGAGCAGGCATCCTTTGGCATTTTTAGTTGAGGCAGCAGATGATATTTGTTACCGTATAATGGATTTAGAGGATGGTTTTCGTTTGGGTTTAATTTCATTTGCGGAAACCGAAGCATTACTTTACCCATTGGTCGATCGCGATAAATTAAATTCTTACAACGGAAGAGATAACAACGATAAAATTGGATATCTTCGCGCTAAAGCAATTAATGAAATTGTAAATAAACTTGCCGATGTTTTTTTAGATAATGAAAAAGAAATTATGGATGGAAAATTCTACAAAGATCTAATTTCAATAATTCCTTTTGGTCATTCTTTAGAAGAAATAAAAAAAATATCTAAAGATGAAATTTATTCTTATAAAAGTGTGGTGGAAAGAGAAGCCGCAGGATATGAAGTTCTTGGCGGACTGCTCCATACTTTTATTACGGCTGTTAATGAGTTTGCATCCGGCAAACCTTCATGGAAAACAAAAACAATTATAAAGCTTCTACCGAAACAGTTTTTAAGGCCGGATGGAAAAGCAGATGAAGATCTTTATACAAGATTATTAAAGATTACAGATTTTGTTTCCGGAATGACCGACTCGTATGCAGTTTCTTTATACAGAAAAATAAAAGGAATATCTTTACCGGGCAGATAATTATGGAACTGATTTATTAATAGAAATATTGTTAAAGATGAAAAATCAAAATTCGCCCTCAGGATTGAAGAATAAATTAAAATTAATGTTTCGGGCGCTGAAGTATAAAAACTTTAGATTATTCGTTGGCGGTCAAAGTCTTTCATTAGTCGGAACTTGGATTCAGCAAGTTGCGATGCTTTGGCTTGTATATTCTTTAACAAACTCGGCATTAATGCTTGGAATAGTTGGATTTTCCGGACAAATTCCTATGTTCGTAATAGCCCCGTTCGCCGGCGTTCTGGCTGATAGAATCGACCGCCATAAAGTACTTCTTATTACTCAAGCACTGGCACTTTTACAAGCTTTTGTTTTATCACTTTTAGTTTTTTTGAATGCCGTAACAATTTGGCATTTAATAATTCTAAGCGTTTTTTTAGGAATTATTAACGCGCTTGACATGCCTATTAGACAAGCGTTTGTTGTTGAAATGCTGGACAATAACCGGCAAGATCTTGGAAATGCAATCGCGTTAAATTCTTCTATGGTTAATGCCGCAAGGCTAATCGGACCTTCAATAGCGGGAATTTTAATAGCTACATTGGGGGAAGGCTGGTGTTTTTTAATTAATAGTTTAAGTTATGTGGCCGTAGTTTATTCATTAATCCGAATGAAAGTTATTCCGCTAAAGAAAGAACTAAAGGATAAAAAGATTTTTGCCGAAATTGTCGAAGGTTTCTCCTATGCTTTTAATTTGCCGCCGATTAAATACCTGGTGGGACTTTTGGCTGTCGTAAGTTTATTCAGCTCTTCAATAACTTTATTAGCGCCCGTTGTGGCTAAAGATGTTTTACATGGTAATTCATCAACATTCGGATTTTTAATGAGCGCCTATGGTTCGGGCGCTTTATTTGGTGCGTTTTATCTTTTAAATAAACAATCAGTTTTAGGGTTAGGCAAAACTATTGCGGCCGCGGTTACTATTTTTGGCGCCAGTTTAATAATTTTTTCATTTTCTACAAGTTTGGTTATTTCAATAATTTTTATGGCTTTAGCAGGTTTAGGAAATATGCTTCAAATAGCATCAACTAATACTCTTCTTCAAACAATTGTTGAAGAAAATAAAAGGGGTAGAGTAATGAGTCTATATACCATGGCTTTCAGAGGAATGTCGCCTTTCGGAAATTTGGCTGCAGGAAGTTTAGCAAGTTTATTAGGAACTACTTTCGCATTGACTTCGGGAGGTACTATTTGTTTTTTTTCGGGAATTTTCTTTTATAGGAAACTTCCGTATTTAAAAAATTTTGTTCATCCTATTTATGAGAAATTAGGAATTATTCATGAAGTGGCTAACGGAGTTCAAAATGCTACTCAGTTAACTTCGCCGCCGTCAGATTGATTTATTCGGTTTTCATATCCCGGGTCATTAAATCATTAGTAGCCTGTACCGGATCTTTATCTTCGAAAAGTATTTTATAAACTTCTGTAGTTATGGGAGTTTCCACTTTATGCCTTTTTGCCAGCTGACTAGCGGAACGGCTGGTTTCAACTCCTTCCGCAACCATATTCATTGCTTTTAATACATCTTTAAGTTTTTGTCCCGCGCCAATTTTTTCGCCGACAAACCGGTTCCTGCTGTGTCTGCTCATGCATGTTACAATTAAATCACCCATCCCGGAAAGTCCCGCAAAGGTTTCGGGCTGTGCTCCCATTGTTTCACCCAAACGGGAAATTTCGGCAATTCCTCTAGTCATAATTGCCGCCTTTGTATTGTCACCGAATTTTGCTCCGTCAATTATTCCGGCTCCAATGGCAATAACATTTTTAAATGCACCTCCCAGTTCAACCCCGAGTATATCGGTGGAAGAGTAAACCCGAAAATATTGAGTCATAAAAGCAGATTGAATAGATTTTGAAGTTTCTTCACTTTTAGATGCGGCAACAACCGCGGTCGGAAATTTTAAACTGACTTCTTCGGCATGACTTGGGCCGGAGAGAACTCCAATTTGTGAATCATCTAGCATAGGGTGAACTTCTTTTACCATTTGAGACATTGTTAGAAGAGAATATTTTTCAATTCCTTTTGCGACACTTACCAAAATAGAATTTTTTATTTCCGAAGAATCCGCCTTTTGAATAACGCCGCGTAAAAACTGGGAGGGAACAGCAAGTATAATCATATCTTGATTATGCAAGCAAGTATCTAAATCATGAGTAATTATTATTTCATCGGGTATTTTTATACCGGGAAGATATTTATTATTTACACGTTCCTTATTAAGCAGCTTTGCATAACTGCTTTTATATTCCCAAACGGTTATATTATGGCCGTTAAAATGCAGTAAAACAGCAAGGGTTGTGCCCCAGCCGCCCGCTCCTAAAACAGAAATTTTCATTAATTATTTAAGGCTTTTTTCTTTTTGGAAAAATTGACCTTGTTTTCGTTTCCGTTAACTAAACGAATAACATTTTTCCGGTGTGTGTATATTACCAAAAGCGATACAAAAATGACAAACGGCAGCAACGTGCCGTAACTTGGAATATTAACATTAAAAAGATTTTCTCTAATTATTAAAGCTAAAGGAACTGTAATTGCCGCTAAAATAGAACCCAAGGAAACATAACGAGAAATTGAAACAACAAGAATAAATACTCCAATCGCAATTAAAAGATCAACTGTGATAATCATAAGAAGCATGCCGAGCGCGGTTGCTATCCCTTTGCCGCCTTTGAAACCGGCAAATATTGTCCATATATGTCCTATTACAGCAGAAATTCCCGCAATTATTTGTACAAGGGTAAAATCATCAAAAGGAGTTAAATTGTGGAACGGCATTGAACCGTAATGAAGCCTGGCAACAACAACAACGGCAAGTACACCTTTTAAAGCATCAAGAATTATTACTAATACACCATATTTCCAGCCGAGGACACGCATTACATTTGTTCCGCCGGCATTTCCGCTGCCGTGTTCTCTAATATCTATTCCTTTTACCGCTTTACTTACAATTATACTCGTTGGTATAGAACCGATTAGATATGCTAGAACTATAATTGTTGCCATTAAAAACATGTGAAATCCTTATTTACAATAGACAATCAAACTAATTATATTAAATCAAAAATTCAATGGTAAACTATTATACGCGGTTATATAAATTTAATATAAGTTATGATAGAAATATTATTATTAAAAAATTCCCAATTAAACTGTGATTTAAATAGATAATATTTAATTTTTAATTATTTGTTTAAAAAGTTGAATATCCTGTTTAGTTGTAATCTTAAAATTTAACTGAGAGCCTTCCACAATATGAATCCTTTTTCCAAGTCTCTTTATTAATATAGATTCGTCGGTGCCGATAAAATTATTTTTTTGAGCTTTTTTCATACTCATAAGAAGATCTTGATATTTAAAAACCTGTGGTGTCTGAACGTAATAAATTTCTTCTCTATTTAAATAAGATTTTACAAACTGATGGCCGGTAATTAAAGTATCTCCCGGTCTCAAACAAACAAGCGCGTTCCCTTTTAATTTAGCAGTATTTATTGCGGAGGTTAATATCTCCTGCGGAAGTAACGGACGAGCCGCATCATGTACCGCAACTAAATCATTCCCTTCTGCATCTGCAGCCAATAGTGCATTAAACACAGAATCCTGTCTTTCTTTCCCGCCGGAAATAATTTTTTTCAGTTTAGTTAAACGATAGTTTTTTTTTATTTTTTGAAGAAGTGGAAAATATTCTTTAGAAGCAGCTACAATTATTTCATCAACATGTTTATTCTTTTGAAATACCTGAAGTGTAAAAGCAATTAATTCTTTATTATTAAATTTAACATATTGTTTCGGAACCATAAATCCACTTCTTTTTCCTATGCCCCCGGCCGGGATTATCGCAATTGTTTTCATTTTGTAAAGATAATTATTTTCAGTTTAATTTTAGAACAAAATTCCTTCAGATATTCATTTAAAACAAAAAAGCCGGGAATTACCCGGCATTTTGGTATGATAAA
This sequence comes from uncultured Bacteroidota bacterium, assembly GCA_963798775.1. GTDB lineage: Bacteria > Bacteroidota > Ignavibacteria > Ignavibacteriales > Ignavibacteriaceae > CAWCUK01. Next base: position 1,135,225 of record CAWCUK010000001.1, on the reverse strand, counting down.
CTTTTAAAAAATTAACATTGCGTCGCCGTAGCTAAGGAAACGATAATTTTCCTTTAAAGCTTTTTTATATGCTTTTGTTACCATATCGCTTCCCGCAAGCGCACTAACCAGCATTAATAAAGTTGATTCCGGTGCGTGAAAATTAGTTATTAATTTTTTTGTTATTTTGAAATCATAAGAAGGATAAATAAATTTATCCGTCCAACCGCTGTTAGATTTTACTAATCCATCGGCGGTTACACTTGTTTCTAACGCTCGACAAGTACTTGTACCCACAACAAAAACATTCTTTTTAGATGTAAGTGATTTATTTATTGCTTCCGCGGATGAAGGGGAAATTGAATAATATTCTGAATCCATTTTGTGTTTAGTTAAATCTTCAACCTCAACAGGTCGGAAGGTTCCCAGCCCAATATGAAGAACAACAGGAACAATAGTAATTCCTTTTTTCTCAATCTTCTGCATTAATTTCGGTGTAAAATGTAAACCGGCAGTAGGAGCTGCAACAGCACCGTCAACTTTTGCATAAACAGTTTGGTAATTTTCTTTATCTTCTTCTTCCGGATCTCTTTTAATATATGGTGGAAGGGGTGTTAAGCCTATCTTTTCAACGGCTTTATAAACATTTCCCGGTTGATTAAAACGAACTGTTCTTCCGCGTGAAGTAGTATTATCAATTACTTCGCACCACAGTTTATCGTTAAAGTAAATTTTATTTCCTATTCTTACTTTTCTTGCCGGATCAACAATAACATCCCAAATACATTCTTCGGCATTTAATTCCCTTAAAAGAAATACTTCTATTTTAGCGTTTGTCTTTTCCTTCTTACCATACAATCTAGCTTGGAAAACGCGTGTTTCATTAACAACAAGAACATCGCCTTTAGCCATATAATCAACTACATCTGTAAATACCTTATTTTCGATTTCCTGAGTTTCTCGGTTAAGTACCATAAGTTTTGCTTTGTCGCGGGGAGAAACAGGGTATTTAGCAATTGCAGTTTTAGGTAAATTGTATTTGAAGTCTGATAATTTCATTCTTCGTAACCTCGTTAATTTTAATATTAGTACCGGTGAAAAGTTATCAGCCTTTCACCGGTATGTTATTTATTTTATTTCTTTTTCCTAGCCGTTTTATTAGCCGGTTTAGTTTTTGCAGTCGCTTTTGTTTTTGCGGCTGCCTTATCTTTTGCAGTTGTTTTAACTGCTTTTGCTGTCGGTTTAGCTTTTTTAGTTGCGGCTTTTACTGTCTTAGTTGAATTACTCTTTCCGTTTAATTCCTTTGCAACTGCTCTTGCCGCGGCAAGTCTTGCAATCGGAACTCTAAAAGGAGAACAGCTTACATAATTTAAACCTGTTCTGTGGCAGAATTCAACGGAATTTGGTTCGCCTCCATGTTCGCCGCAAATTCCTACTTTTAAATCAGGACGTGTAGAACGGCCTTTTTCTGTTCCAATCTGAACTAACTGCCCAACGCCTGTTTGATCTAAAACTTCAAAAGGATCGTTTGGCAAAATATCATTTTGGACGTACAACGGAAGGAATTTCCCTGCGTCGTCTCTTGAAAGTCCGAATGTAGTTTGAGTTAAATCGTTAGTTCCGAAGCTGAAAAATTCCGCGCCTCTGGCAATTTCATCGGCTGTTAAGGCAGCTCGTGGTAATTCGATCATTGTACCGACCAAATAATTAACCTTTTTGCCTTTTTCTTTTATAACATCAGCGGCCACTCTTCTAACAATTTGTTCCTGCATTTTGAATTCCATCAAATCACTTACCAGAGGAATCATAATTTCAGGTTTTACTTTTATTCCTTTTTTAGCTACATCGCAAGCTGCTTCCATAATGGCTCTTGCCTGCATTTCTGTAATTTCAGGATAAAGCATTCCTAAACGGCAGCCTCTAAATCCAAGCATAGGATTAAATTCATGCAAGCTGTCGATTTTTTCTTTCAGTTTATCGATCGACATATTTAATTCCTTCGCCAGTTCGCCTATTTCTTTTTCTTCGTGAGGAAGGAATTCATGAAGCGGAGGATCTAAAGTTCTAATAGTAACAGGATTTCCTTTCATTACTTCAAATATTCCGGCAAAATCTTCTCTTTGAAGCGGAAGAAGTTCGGCAAGCGCTGCTTTTCTATCTTCAACAGAATCAGAAACAATCATTTTTCTAACGGACATAATTCTGTCGCCGCCGAAGAACATATGTTCGGTTCTGCAAAGTCCGATACCTTCTGCGCCGAAAGCAATTGCGTTTGAAGCTTGATCAGGCTGATCCGCATTTGTTCTAATGTTCAACTTGCGTAAACTATCAGCCCATTTCATTAAACTTTCATAAGTTTTAAAAATAGGTGAATCCTTTGGTTTAAGAGATTTATTTATAAGAACCTGAATAACTTCGGAAGGTTTAGTTTCAATTTTACCTGAAATTACTTCTCCTGTTGTACCATCGATTGAAATATAATCGCCTTCATTTAAGACGATATCTTTTCCTTCAACTTCTACTGTTCTTTTCTTATAACTTATTTTTAAAGATCCGCAGCCAGCAACGCAAACTTTACCCATTTGACGCGCAACTAAAGCAGCATGGGAAGTCATTCCGCCTCTTGCGGTTAAAATACCTTCAGCAGCGTTCATACCTTTAATATCTTCGGGAGAAGTTTCAATTCTTACAAGAATTACTTTATCTCCTTTTGCCGCCATTTCTTCCGCATCCTGAGCGCTTAAAGCAATTTTACCAGATGCGGCACCCGGACCCGCGTTTAATCCTTTGGTAAGAAGTTTCCCTTCATCAACCGCTTTTCGCTTTTGATCAATGTCAAAAATAGGACGAAGTAATTGATTTAACTGATTTGGTTCAATTCTGGTAAGTGCTTCTTCTTTAGAAATAAGTTTACTTTTAACCATATCAACAGCCATTTTTATAGCGGCAAAACCGGTTCTTTTTCCAACTCGACACTGAAGCATCCACAATTTACCTTGCTGGATTGTAAACTCAACGTCCATCATATCTTTATAATGTTTTTCAAGTTTCAGACGAATTGCATCAAGTTCTTTATAAATTTTAGGATTATCTTTTTTCAATTCAGCTATCGGATGAGGAGTTCTTGTTCCGGCAACAACATCTTCACCTTGAGCGTTAAACAAATATTCACCGTAAAATAAATTGGCGCCGGAGGCAGGATCTCTTGTAAACGCAACACCGGTTCCGGAATCTTCGCCCATATTTCCGAATACCATTGATTGTACGTTTACCGCTGTTCCCCAGCTCGCCGGAATATTATTTAATTTTCTGTAAACTATAGCTCTGTCATTCATCCATGAACCAAATACCGCACCGACCGCGCCCCATAATTGTTCCATAGGATCACTAGGAAATTCTCTTCCGGTTTCTTCTTTAATTGCGGCTTTAAATTCATCAACTAATTCTTTTAGATGATCGGCTGTTAATTCGGTATCTAATTTAAAACCGTTGGCTTCCTTTTTCTTATCAAGAATAACTTCAAAAGGATCTTCATCATGTTTATCGACAGGTTTTAATCCTAAAACAACATCGCCGTACATTTGCACGAATCTTCTGTACGAATCGTAAACGAAACGAGGATTATTTGTTTTTTCAATTAAACCTTGAACTGTCTCATCATTTAAACCGAGATTTAGAATTGTATCCATCATTCCGGGCATAGAAGCACGGGCGCCGCTTCTAACAGAAACGAGTAACGGATTTTTAGCGTCGCCAAATTTAGCTTTCATTTCTCTTTCAACTTTTTTCAAGGCAGCTGTAACTTGGTCTTTCAATTCTTTTGGATATTTCTCTTTATTATCATAATAGTAAGTACATACTTCGGTGGTAATAGTAAAACCGGCAGGCACCGGTAAACCAATGTTAACCATTTCTGCAAGGTTCGCACCTTTGCCGCCTAAAAGTTCTTTCATTTCTGCTTTTCCTTCGGCTTTTTGGCCGCCGAAGAAATAAACATATTTCTGTTTTTTAGCCATTTTTATATTATCCTCCATAAGTGAGTTTTCATTTATTTATAATTATTTAAGTCAATATGTTTTTAGCATTTCTGCTAATTTATACGAATAATTTACTGTTCCTTTATCCTCTCCCTTTTTCATTTAGTTCAGTTTTTTGTAGAATAAATTCTTTAAACGATTCAGCTTCGTCAATTTCAAGTTCTATTTTTAAGAAAAAGATATCGATATCATCAAGTTCTTTAGAATATTTAGAAAGTTTTACGGCATCTTTCTCGGTTGTTACTACTGAGTGAGAATTTGTTGAATAAAATTCCTTTCGTATCTGCTGAACTTCTTTGTTAGTATATTCTTTATGATCTCGAAAAATCATTTGATTTTCGGTATCTACATTCGTCTGTTTAAGCGCGTTTATAAACGAAAATGGATTCGCAATTCCCGATACAACCAGACTTTTTTGTCCTTCAAATTCCGCAATATTATAAGTATGTTTTGTAATAACATCTACGAATTCTTTAGCTACATATCTCGCGCAAAAAATTTTTTTGCCTGTAAAATATTTTTTTCGATAATGCGGTATTTCTTTTTTCTCTGAAAATTTACGGTTAATTATTACCGCATCGGCGCGTTCAATTGAGCTGAAAGGTTCCCGCATAATCCCGGTGGGAAGCATACTTTGGGAAAATAATCCCGAATTAAGAAGAAATCTCTGTTCGAAAATAAGCAGGTTTAAATCTCTCTCAATCCATCTATGCTGAAATGCGTCATCCAAGACAATTGTATTTATATTTGCGTCCAGTATAAATTTAGCGGCACCCTCAACTCTATTTTCCGATACGGCTGCCGGAACTTTACATTCCTCCGCGGTATGATAAATCTCATCACCGCATTTTTCAACAGAAGTAAAAATTTTATTTCCGTCGGATACAAAAATATATCCTTTTGATTTTCTTCCATAGCCCCGGCTTAAAACTCCGACTTTTCTTCCGTGCTGTTTCAACAGATTTGTTATATAAATAACAGCGGGAGTTTTACCTGAACCTCCGACAGTAATATTTCCTATTGAAATTACTTTTGCACCGGCTTGTTTAGATTTAAAAATATTTTTATCAAAGAACAAATTTCTTATATAAATAACCGCAGCGTAAACCGGAACAAACGGGAATAATATCAATTTTAGTAGTTTCATATTATTTTACTTAAAAAATATTAGCTTCCTGCTGCAGTTGATTTAATTTATTTTCGCAATTATTAATAACTTCAGATGTTTCCTCATAATTCAAACTTTTATCAATATAAATCGGATCCGAAAAAATAATTTTTGTTTTTGCAAACAATGCGGGAATTTCAAACTTATCCCAGCTTTTCAAAATTCTTTTTTTCTGAAAACCTACACCGGCCAATATTAAAGGGATACCTGCTTTTTTAGCTGTTATTACTGCACCGGCTTTTAATTTATGCGCGGGGCCTCTGGGGCCGTCGGGAGTAACCGCTATTGAATATTTATTTTTTGCATAATCAATCATAATTCCGAGAGCAACATCTCCGCCGGTACTGCTGGAGCCGCGAACAACTTTGTATCTCCAATTTTTTAAAAGTCTTGCAAGCAAATCACCGTCTTTACTTTTACTCGTTAAAGCGGCAAAATTTTTATTTCTGTTCAAATACCACGGCACCAGCATTGATCCGTGCCAGAAAGCGAAAACATAATTCTGTTTAGAATTTTCCAGCTGTTTAACCGGTTCAATATTGATTAAAGATATTCTTAATGATTTACAAAGAACTTCTGCGGCATTATATAATAGAAGATTAGCCGCAAATCTTAAACTGTTTTGATTAAACTCTTTAAACTTCATTTAAACTTGAATAAATTGATTCAGCCGCGCGTCTTGAAGCTCCTTCGGTTCCGAGTTTATATTTAATTTTTTTTAGTTTATCCTTTATTCCGAAGTATGTGCTTTTATTCGATAAAATATTTTTTAAATCTTTATAGATGGCTTCCGAAGAAACTTCATTTTGTATCAGTTCCGGAACAACTTCTTCTCCTGAAATTATATTAGCCATTCCTATATTATTAACTTTAATTAAATTCTTCCCGATTAAATAAGTAAGCGCACTTGTTTTGTAAACAATAACCATCGGCAATTCAAAAAGTCCGGCTTCCAGCGTTGATGTACCGGATTTTACTATTCCGATTTTGGAATATTTTAAGAGATCGTAAGTATAACCTTTAATAATTGTAAAATTAGAATTGCCCGCAATTTCAGTAAAAATTTCTTCATCAATATTTGATGAACAGGCAACAACAACTTGCAGATTAAATTCATCGCCAAGTTTTTGCGCGGCTTTTATACTTTCCGGGAAAATCTTTTCAACCTCATGGCTGCGGCTTCCGGGAAGAATTAAAAGAATCTCTTTGTTTTCATTCAAGCTAAATTTTTTATAAAATTCTGTTTTATTCAAAAAATTATATTCAGTAATTCTTTCAAGCAGCGGATGTCCTACAAATTCTACATTTACGCCGGAATCTTTATAAAAATCTTCTTCAAAAGGAAAAACAACAAGCATCTTCTTTACTAGCTTTTTAATCTTTTTTATTCTGCCCGCTCCCCAAGCCCAAATTTGGGGCGAAATATAATAGATAATATTTATATCGAGAGCTTTCAGTTTTTTTGCTATGCTTAGATTGAATCCCGGATAATCAACAAGAATAACTGTTTTTATTTCTTTTTCTTTTACAATATTTATCAAATCACTTTGAACTCGTTTAATAAAGGGAATATGTTTAACCACTTCCGCAAAACCGAGAAACGCCATTTTATTTATGTGATAAATTATTTCCATTCCGGCGGCTTTCATTTTATCGCCGCCTATTCCGTATATATTTAATTTATCATCTATCTTTTTTAATTCTGTTATTAAAGAAGCAGCATGCAGATCGCCGGAAATTTCGCCGGCAATTATCATAATATTTTTTCTGTTACTATTCTGCATTACTTTAGATTATCCTAAACAACCAGATGAAGAGAATAATTAAAATAACAAGACTAAAAGCTTGAAGTGTTCTTTTTTCGGATCTTAATCCTGCTTTCAAATTTTTCGGCGGCTGAGTAGCTTTACCAAGTTTATATGCTTTTACTTTTGGAATGAAACGCGGAACATTTTGTGTGTATTTTTCAAATTCTCCCGTAAAAGTTTTATGTAAATATTTTTCTTCTTCGGAAACAATAAAATGATATTGAAATAAAAAGAAGACCAGCGCGGCAATTTGTAAATAAGGGAAAAGCGCGTAAGACATTACTCCGATTCCGAAATACATTAAAATATTTCCTACGTACAAACGGATTACGTACATGCCCGAAAGGGCCGCTTGTAATTAAAAAAGTTCCGCCTGCTTCACCGGTTGTTCTTGTTTCGCTTCCTGCCCAGCTTACGCCCCAGAATCTTATTAACTCTCCGCATAACGCGACGATAAATCCTACTATTAAACTCCAAACATTTGGATTCGCAAATATTAGCATTAAAATTAAAAAGGGAACCGGTGTGTAACTTCTATATTTAAAGAGTTTAGCGGAGATTGAATTTGCCATATTTTATTTTGTTCTATTCTATTTTGTTTTTGTTAAAAATTATCTTTTGAAATAGATGAAAACTCTATTCCTGCATGTATATTTCTTTTCTTTTCAGTTCGGCCTGGTGCCGTTTCTTTAATCTCTTTTTTGCTTTCAAAGTTTCAATTCGTTTTATTACATCATCGAAATTATTAAAAGGGAAATAAGTTATTCTTTCGGCTTCACAAAATTTAAGAAGATCCGATTTCGCGAAAATGAAATCGCAAAACTGAGATGTAAATTTATCGGAATTACCGTCGCCGATAAAAATAGTGTAATCTTCATCGGCACTATGATTTATTATATGACTCCATTTGCAATTTGCCGAACTTGCGCAAGTTTCACTGGAATAAGGAAAATAGGGAATTAATTTATTCTCATTAGTGATGTTTAATTTATTTGAATATGTTTTTAGATGAGTTAGATTTTCTCTTTTGAAAATTCTATTGATGTAATAATCAAAACCATCGCTTAAAATATAAAGGTCAAAATTATTTTCGTAACAATATTTTTCAAATTCTCTAAAAGTCGGATCGATTTCTAAGGAGTCGATAAAATTATTCAGCTCATTCACATCCAAATTTCTTACTGAAGAACAAAGAGAAAGCCAGCATTCTTTTGCTGAAATTTCATCACTTAAAAGTTTAATTATTATTTCATTAACTTCTTTATGATTGCCAAAACGACGAAATATTGCCTCGCCGACGTCAGTCGTTGTAATTGTTCCGTCAAAATCGACAAATACTTTAAAAATTTTGTCTTCGTTCATTTTAATTTATAATAACCATTTTCTTTACTTCAATATAATCACCGGATTGAAATCGGTAAAAATAAATTCCCGGATTTAATCCTTGTCCTGAGAATGTAATTGCGTTTTCGCCAGCAGGAAAATTCTTATTTACTATTTCACTTATTTTTTCTACATGACTATCGAAAAATTCGAATGTAACTTTTGCGGCCGAAGGCAAATAGAAATTAATGATTGTGCTGTCGGTAAATGGATTGGGATTATTTTGCGTAACCATTGTTCTGTTTGCCGACTCAAGATAAATAACGCGGGAAATTTCGGAAGTTTGAATTTTTCCGCTATGCTCATTCATTTTTACTCTGTAATATAATGTGCCATGTTCTTTTGGGTAATCAACATAATTATAATAATTAGCTTCCGAATTTTTGCCGGATTTTAATGTTCTTATAATTTGCCATTTTATATTCCCGGTATCGGACTGAACAGTTTTCTCAATATAATAAGTAGAAGGGGAAGTTTCATTTGCCGAATACCATGAAATTGAAACCGAGTCTCCCTTTAATTCTGTATTAAACCCGATTAATTGTGAAACATAAGTTCCGCTATTAAAAATCTTTTGCCCTAAAATTGTATTCTTACCGTTTTTCTTTTCTTTAAATATAGCCAGCGCGCCGCCTTTTAAATCAGAAATTAAAGAAAGATAACTTTTGGGAGTATTAAAACCGGAAGCTATTGCATTTCCTGTTGAATCCCACATTCTCTTTCCTTGAAAGTTTAGTTTTTGTGCATAAATATTAGCCGCGACAGAATCAGCGCGCCGATCTATCCAAGCTAAAATAACACCTTTGGAATTATCGGTAATAATTTTCTGGCCGAATTGATCTCCATTAATATCAACAACGGGTATACCTTTTTCATTCCACAGTGGTTTTCCGTTAGTATTATATTTTTGAATAAAAATATTTCTGTCGTTATCCAGTTCATCAGTCCAGCTTAAATAAATGGAAGAATCAACTGCGGCTACTTGCGGAAATATTTGGCTTCCTTTTCTGTTTACGCAAATTTTTCCTCCGGCGTTCCATAAAGATTTACCTTTTTCGGAAATTATTTGATGGTAAATATCCCTTTCTGGTTTTTGGATTTGCCATACAGCATAAACCGATCTGAAACCGGTTTTTGTAACTGTATAATTAATTACATTCTGGTTCGGCGAAGAAATCATCATCGGGTTTTTATTCCAAAGAGATTTTCCCGTTGAATCTACATGCTGGGCAAATATTATGCTTTTATTATTCTTTATTTCGAGCCAAAAAATATAAGCACCGCCGGAATCATCCGGAGCAATATTTGTCATCCCTTTTCTTACCGTAGATTTAGCAATTATAGATGAAGCTGAATCCGTTGATATTTTTCCGTTCGGAGTTATCCTTTTTAAACATATTTTATATTCTCCCATTAGTTCAGGATCTTTAGCCAAATAAGAAATAAAAGTATTCCCCTTTACATCGGAAACCACCGCGTATTCTTTTACATCATCGTTAGTACTGGTAATTTGTTTGCCGCTTGCGGTCCAAGCTAAATTTCCGTTTCCAATTACTCTTTGCGCGAATAATTCGCCGTTACTGTTTTTAGAAATTCCTTTCCAAACTACAACTGCGGAATTAGGCAGGCTTGATGTTGAAACGGGATCATATTTTGCGCCGCTAAGCGTGGAAACTTTTTTCCCATCGGCACGAAAACTTATTTTGCCGTCTTCATCAACATGAATAAAATAAACTTCTTTCTGGCTGTCTTTATTATCCTGCCAAAAAATAAAAGCTCCTCCTTTAAAATCTCCTGTAGAAGAAATATTTATGGGATCAGAAGTATTTATTACTAATTTAGTATTGCTCGCGGGATTATTTACCCATTGCGCCGATAAATAAGGCGCAAAAGCAAAAAATAAAATTATCGTCAATAAAAATTTTGTTGAGCAATTCAAATTGAGATTGATACTGCCGCAAAAACCGGAAAAGAACTTTTTCTTAAGAAACAATATCCAGCTCCTCATTGAACCGCACACTGACTAATTTAGAAACACCTTCTTCCTGCATGGTTACACCGTAAAGAGTATCGGCGGCTTCCATTGTCCGCTTATTATGAGTAACAACAATAAACTGTGTATCTTTGCTGAAATCTTTAATAATTTTTGTAAAACGGTCAATGTTTGCATCATCAAGCGGAGCGTCTATTTCATCAAGAATACAAAAAGGACTTGGTTTTACTAAATAGATAGAAAATAATAAAGCGATTGCCGTAAGAGTTTTCTCACCGCCGGAAAGCAATTCAATGCCGGTCGGGCGTTTTCCTTTCGGTTTAGCTATAATATTTATTTTTGCTTCAAGAGGATCAACTCCTTCTTCAAGCCTCAAATCCGCTTCATCGCCGGGATTAAATAATCCTCTGAATATTTAATAAAATTCGCGCGAATCTGTTCAAAAATTTCTATGAATAAATTTTGCGCAGTAATATTAATTTCTTCAATTGTCTTTACAATATCTTTTTCCGATTCTAATAAATCGTTTCGCTGTTTATTTAAAAATTCAAGCCGTTCTCTTTCTTCCTCAAATTCAGAATAGGCCATTAAATTAACGGTCCTAAATTTTTTATCTGCTGTTTAAGTTCGTGCACTTCAGTTGATCTTTGTTTAAAATCAAAAGTATCTAAATCATCAAATTCTCTATTTTCTAAAGTAACCGAATAATCTTCCTTTATATTTTCTAAAAGGTTTTCTATCTTTATTTTAAGTTCGTTCAGCTTTATTTCGGATGAATGAATCTCGTCGGAAAGATTTTCTCTTTCTTTTCGCAGCTTACTTTGATTTGTTTCCATTTCCGAAATTTGAACTCTTACAGATTTATATTCTGTATCAATTTCATGTTCTTCTTTTATTAAAGTCTTTTTCTTTTCTTCAAGTTCTTCCAATTCAAAATTTTTTTCATCAAGAATATTTAATAAAGATTCTGATTCTTCGTTTGATGAAGAAATATCAAATTCTCTTTTTGAAATAGATTTTTCAATTGTTTCGATTGAATCTTTAGCACGTTGTAAAGCGTTTTGCGTATTTCTTTTTTCACCTAAAAACCGCTCATATTCCAGATTTATTTTGTTCTGCTGTGCGACAACCGAATTATATTCTTCTTCAAAATTTTTAAATTCATTTTCAAGCCGGATTCTCTGCTGATCCGCTTTTTCCCGTTCTTCTTTTTGTGAAACTAAATACTCGCTTAAACTCGCGCGTTCATTATCAATCTTATTAGATTCCGTTGCTAAATCTTGAATTTCCTGCTGAGCTTTATCTATCTCATCATTAGCTTTTTGTCTTTCAAAATCGAACTGGCCGAGTTGTTTATCAATATTTGCGAGATCATTTACTAGCAGCTTTCCTTTTTCGGAAAGTACCTTTAAATCAATTTCGCCTATTTGAATTTCAGTCGCTTCAATTTTTGTTCTTAATTCCGCGAGAGATTTTTCCCGTTTCGGGAATTCATTTTTAAGATTTTCAAGAAGCTGTTTTCTTCCGAAAAGAGAATCATCAAGCTTTGGCGCCGAACCTCCTTCAACTATTCCCGATTTATCAATCATATCACCGTTGAGTGTGGCGAAATTAAATCTTTCATATTTCCCGGATAGATTGAAGGCAATATCCAGATTTTCGACTATAACCGTTTTATCAAGAACTTTTTCGAAAAAAGGTTTCCATTTTTCTTCGGTTTGGATGAAATCTTTTGCCCAGCCGATAAAACCTTGTTCATTTATTAATCTCTTAGTTTTTCGTTTCAGTCCGTAATCAAAAAGTTTTTCAAGAAAAGTTTTCTTTTTTGATTTATTATAATTTGCTACATAAAAAGAAGCCTTGCCAATATCGTTCCCGCGTAAATAGTCAATTCCGTTTTTCAAATCCTCTATAGTTTCAACAAGAACATTGTTTAGATTATTTTTTAGAGCCGCTTCAACGGCAAAGCGATATTCTTCCGATGAATTTCCGATATGAGCTAGAAGAGCTTTATTTCCGCTTGCCCAGTCATCATTTTCTATCAAGGCTTTCGCGCCTTTTGTTACTCCCTCAAGATTATCGATTAAACTTTGAATAAAACCGATTTTATCTTTAATGCCGTTCAATATGCTTTTATCTTCTAATTCTCTTTCTTTTAAAGAATTTAATTTTTTCTCAAGTTCTTCTTTTTCTTTCTGCTTTTGGGTATAAAGAGTTTCGGCTTCTCTAATTTTTGTTTCTGTATCTTGTTTCTCTTGGTCAAGTTCTTCAATAAATCCGACGGTTTTTGCAATATTATTTGTCAGCGATTGAATTTTCTCATTCAATTTGCCGATACTGATATTTTTAGTTGTTAAAGATTTTTCGAGATTTGAGAGATCGTTTTCCTTGTTGGTTATTTCCTTAAATTTTTCTAAAAGAATATCTGATTGACTTTTTAGATTTTTGTTTTTTTCTTCAAGCTCAATTTTATATCTACTTACTTTTTCTACTGTATTTTTCTTTTCTAATTCTTTTGCGGCTAATTTCCCGGATATTTCTTCTAAAGTGTAATTGCTGTCTTCAATAGTTTCTTCAGCTTCGGTTAACTGAATTTTTAATTCTTCAAGTTCCTGCTTGTACCGCTGAATATTTCTCTCAAGCGATTTTTTCCTTTCTTCGGCAACAGAAATATGTTTTTGCGCGTTAAAAATTTTCTCGGTTTGAATGCTTACTTCAGATCTTTTCCCTTTAAGTTCTAATTCTATTTCATTTAAATTCTGTTTGATGATTTTTACTTCATCCTCAATCTTAGCCAATTCGGAATCAACAACAATTTTCTGCTGAAAATTCTCTTCTTTATTTATTTTGGCTTCATCTTTTTTGATGTTGAAAAGCGAAAGTTCTCTGTAAGCAAGGTCAAGTTCCAGCTCGCGCAGAGTAGTAGTAATTTTATTATATTTATCGGCTTTTTTTGCTTGTCTTTCAAGCGAATTTACTTTTTTCTCAACTTCCGAAACAATATCGTTTACTCGGTTTAAATCGGATTTAACTTCATCAAGTTTTTTAAGAGCTAATCTTCTTCGCAATTTATATTTATTTACACCGGCAGCTTCCTCAAATAGAACACGTCTTTCATCGGCTTTGCTGCTGAGGATTGTTTCAATCATTTTCAATTCAATAACCGAATATGCATTAGCTCCGATTCCGGTATCCATAAAAAGATTGGTAATATCTTTTAGACGGCAGATATTTTTATTAAGTAAATATTCACTTTCGCCGGAACGGAAAATTCTTCGTGTAATTGTTACGTCGGAATATTCGGTGGGAAGAATGCCCTTGTTGTTTTCAATTGTTAATGAAACTTCCGACATTCCCATCGGTTTTCGTGTAGAAGTGCCGTTGAAAATAACATTTTCCATTTTGTCGCTTCTAAGCGCGCCGCTATCTCTGCTCGCCTAAACACCATCTTATTGCGTCTACAATATTGGTTTTTCCGCAGCCGTTAGGCCCCACAATTGATGTAACGCCTTGATTAAAATTAACCTCAGTTCTCTGCGCGAATGATTTGAATCCTAATATCTCTAACTTTGATAAATACAATTACTTCTCTTATCCTAAAATATTATACTGTTTAATGTTAATGTCAGATAATCAACTATGGAATTCTGCATTTGATAATAACCTATAATTCCCCCGACAATAATTAATAAAATTAATAATACTGTAAAAATAAACACTTCCCGCGTTAACATCGAAGATAACATAAATGCCTTTCATTAAACGGTAAAAAACCCAGACCACGAATAATAGCAGTCCCAATAAATATAAAAATTCGCCACATCGGCGTTTAATATTCTATATAAAACAATTCCAACCGGAATTAAAAGTACGAAAGGCAAAAAAGACCAGACAATTGTAAAATAAACGCTTGAGAAGAATACTTTATTTCGTACAAAAAAACTCGCGATTTTAACAGCGATTGAAAGTAAAATTATAACGGCAATAAAAGTGATTGTTAGATATACCAACGAAAGGGTAGGATGCCAGGCTAAATAACTTGCCGCTTTCAGTAATTTGGTGCTTCCGAAAGAAAGTAACAGTTTTTCGAGAACAACACTGCTCTTAAAGAAGAACAGAAGATTTGCGGTTAATAAAGCTGTAATTGCCGCAATAACTAAAGCTAATAATGTAGAATGATAACCGGACATGATCCTTTGATCTCTAACATCAGCGTAAAAATTGTACGGCCTCAAAAAAGCTCTTGATGAATCTTCTCTGAATTTTCTTCCTGAATTTACCAGCACGCCCATAAATAAAGCCAAAACAATTCCGTAAAGAATGAATATCATCGGCGCGTCATCTTTTTTGCTTCCGATGGGAATGGTAACTTTTTCTGTATTATGCAGTTTTGAATAAACAACTTTATAACTTAAACGGCTTGTACTTCTGTCTTCACCTAAAATTCCTATTTGATAAAGATTTTGTGGAGAATATCCCGCGACAAGTGAAGCATAATCACCGCGGTAATCAAACATGGTATTTAAAAAATATCCGGCTAAAGGGTTTTTTTGTGAATATTCAATAATCCCGTCAAAATATTTTGCTTGCGCTTCAAACGAATGTTCATTTACATAGCCGTCGGTGTTGCCAATATTTACTACATAAGTAGCTTGGCTAACAAATACTCTGCCTTTGCCTAATTTATTCTGCAATTCTGTAAACGCCGGATTTGAAGATTCAAAACCCTCATCGAAAAATTCAACCCCGTATAAATCTAATCCGTCAATGGAATCTATATTTAGATTAGCGAATGAAGCATAAGTAAGTTTGTTTGAATTATTCTTTACTATGCCGGCTAAATTTTTAAGAAAAGCTCTATGAGCGTCAATTTCGGAAAGATATGAATTACCTAAACCTATTGCCGCTACAGCGGAATATTTTTTATAAGCTTTAATAAAATTGGTTAAATAATTCTGGCTGCGGGTAATAAAATTAGGATCATGAGCCAAATCGCCGGGAATATCTCCGAGCGGCATTTCAACAAAAGCTAATAATCCATACTTCTCACAAAGTTCTAAATAGTAAGGATGCGGAACACTTTTAGCAAAACGGACACTGTTAAAACCGAGTTCTTTTATCATTTTAATATCATTATCCATCTGTCTGTACGATATTAAATTTCCATATTCGTTAAATGCCGGTACATAAGTAACGCCGTTTAATTTTAATACATCGCCATTTAAAACAAGTGAATCCGGAAGTGCCTGCAATGAATAGAATGAAATTTGTCTGTTTGCGACATCTAAAAGAATATCATCCCGGTAGAGTTCAATTTTTAAAGTATACAATTGCGGGTTTGAAGGCGACCATAAAGAAGGCGAGGAAACCGGGATATTTTGTTCTATAATTTTTTCTTTATTCTTTTGTAATTCGAATGTCTGACTCATCAAATTATTTTGAGAACCATCTGGAGAAATTAAATTCAATTTTAAAGAATATTTTGTAGAAGAAGTTACACTGTCATTAGGATTTCTTAACTCCCGGTTTTCAATTCTTGTAGAAAAATTAATATTTCCTTTTTTTGAAGTTGAATTATAACCGGTGGAAATATCCGTGCTGTAAATAGAAATATCAGGAGTCAGATGAATATAAACATCTTTTAAAATTCCGCCGAAATTTTGTGGGTATAAAAATCTTTGTTTAACAGGAATTGTATTTTCGGAATCGAGCTTATAAAATAATCTTACCGAAAGAATATTATCTTTATCCGAATGAAGAATATCTTTAGGCAGATCTAACTGAAAAGGAAATGTTCCGCCGGAATGCCTGTAGATTATACTGTTATTAACGGAAATATCGGCGGTATAATTTAATCCCAGAAAAACAATTTTCATTTTGTTGTTGTTTATCTGATTTTTTGAGAGAGTAAATTTCTTCTGAAAGATTAACTCTCCGCTGCCTTTGAAAATAGAAGGTACACCTACTTGAAATTTTTGTTCGGCATCATCGGCGGGAAAAATAATCCAGCTGCCGTTTAACGGAATAATACTTCTCGTTCGGCTCAAATCAAATAATACAGAATCACTCGATTGAATTTTATAATTTGGCAGTTCTTTAAATATGATTTGACTGAAAGAGGAAGGGGTAAATAGCAATAAAGCTATAAACAAAAACTGAAACTTATATTTGTGGAATCCCATCCGCTATTTGAATCCTAAATTAATAGAAAATTAAACCGACAAATATAACAAAGAAAGGAGGGGAAATCAATGTAAATTTTGGGTGTGAAAAGACGGGAATAAAAAACTCCCGTCTTCCTAATTTATTATTTAGCAATAAGTTATGCTGATTTAATAATTTCGGAAAAAGAATCGGCTTTTAAACACGCGCCGCCAACCAAAGCACCGTCAATATCTTCTTGAGACAATAACTCTTTTGCGTTATCCGGTTTAACACTTCCACCGTACTGGATAATGATATTTTTAGCGGTTTCATCATTAAAATCTTCTTTAATTAATTCTCTAATATACGCGTGTACTTCTTCGGCTTGTTCCGGTGAAGCTGTTTTGCCTGTTCCTATTGCCCAAACCGGTTCATAAGCAATAATAATTTTTGCAAGGTCAGATGTCGATAATTCTTTTAAACCATCGGTAACTTGTCTTCTTATTACATCTTTCCAAATATTTTTCTCGCGTTCTTCTAATGTTTCCCCAACGCAAAAAATTGGTTTCAACCCGTTCTGCAAAGCTTTTTTCATTTTTTTGTTTATAATTGAATCATCTTCGCCGAAAATTGTTCTGCGTTCCGAGTGGCCTAAAATTACATATTCGCAGCCGACGCTCTTAAGCATTCCTGCTGAAATTTCCCCTGTAAACGCACCGCTGTCTTCAAACGACATATTCTGGGCGCCAAGTTTTATTCTTGTACTTTTTATTAACATATTCGCTTCACTTAATGATGTAAAAGGAGGACAAATAATAACTTCACAATTAAGTTCCTCTTTGCCTAACTCTGCTGTTAATTTAGAAATTAAATTTTGTGATTCTGTAAGATCTTTATTCATCTTCCAGTTTCCGGCTATAACTTTTTTACGCATAATTTCCTTAAACTTTTTTTATTTTTTTGAAAATCCAGAAAAATCTTTTCAAACTTACTAAAGTAGTTTCTTTACTTCAATTTTCCGTCGAATATTTCTGCGTCAACAAATTCATTTAATTTCCTTAAGAAGGATTATGAAAATTAATAAATTTAAATTCATTATCTTTTCCTAAATATTTTCCATTATAATTTCCTTATGAAATTAAAGAAGATTTCCCGCCAAGTAATAATTTTAGGATTGGTAAGTTTATTTACCGATATGGCCAGTGAAATGCTTTACCCGGTTACTCCGATTTTTTTAACCTCAGTTTTAGGTTCTTCAATGGCTGTGGTTGGATTAATTGAAGGAGTAGCCGAGATAACAGCAGGATTTCTAAAAGGATATTTTGGTTCACTTTCGGATAAAATTGGAAAACGTTCCATATTTGTAACCATTGGTTATGGGCTTTCGGCTTTATCAAAACCTTTGCCGGGAATATTCCCTTCTATAGGAACAGTTTTATTATCCCGAGTTTCGGATAGAGTTGGGAAAGGTGTAAGAACTGCTCCTCGAGATGCTCTTTTGGCAAGTTATGCTTATGGAAACAGCGGTGCCGTTTTCGGATTTCACAGAGGAATGGATACACTTGGTGCGGCCTTAGGCCCTGTTGCCGCACTAATATTGCTCCACTTCTTTCCGGAAAATTATTCTTTAATTTTTATTGTGGCGTTTTTCCCTTCGGTTATTGCGGTTGCCTTTACATTTATGGTTAAAGAAAAAAGAGTTGAGAAAACTGAAAGAAGAATCAATCATTATGCTGAGTTTTGGAAGGCTGCTTCTTCCAAATATAAAATTATACTTTTATTAGTTACTTTATTTTCCCTGGTAAACAGCAGCGATGTTTTTTTAATTTTAAAATCAAGAGATATCTCCAAATCCGGCACAATAGCTATATTAGGCTATATATTCTACAATATAATTTATGCCGCGGCTTCTTTTCCATTGGGAAACGCCGCTGATAAATATGGGAAAAAGAAAATTTTCATCATCGGGTTATTTATTTTTTCGGCAGTTTATTTAGGATTTGCCCTTTCCTCAAATTTTTTTCTGATGTGGGTTTTATTCGCGTTTTACGGAATTTATGCCGCCTCAACCGAAGGTGTAATTAAAGCTTGGGTTTCGGATTTAATTCCCGACCATTTTAGAGGTTCCGCTATAGGTCTTTTAACTATGATGATGAGTTTAGCTATGATGTGCGGTTCATTTCTTACAGGAATTCTTTGGGATCAATTCGGTCCACAGGTTCCTTTTCTTATTACATCTTTTATCAGTATTATTGTTGCAGTTGTTTTTCTTTTCTTTCCAAAACAAAATGCCGGAATAGTTTAAAAATCCCTTCTTTTAACATTTCTTTGTATTTGGCTAATTTATTATTTTTGTTTCAATTATATTGAAAAGAAGATGAATAATAAAAAGAAAGCGGTTGTTGCGGTTAGCGGCGGAATGGATAGTTGTGTTACTGCCGCAATTGCAGGAATAAAATATAATTTAGCGTTTTTTCATATAAATTATGGGCAAAAAACCGAAAAGCGTGAGCTGAAATCTTTTAATGATATTGCTGAATTCTACGGGGTAAGCAATAAATTAGTAATGGATTTTACTCATTTTTCAAAAATCGGCGGTTCATCTTTAACGGATAATAATATAAAAATTACTGAAGCGAATTTAAATAGTAAAGAAATTCCGTCTTCTTACGTCCCTTTTAGAAACGGAAATATTCTTTCTGCCTGCGCAAGCTGGGCCGAAGTTATTTCTGCAGATGCAATTTTTATGGGAGCTGTTTATGAAGATTCTTCAGGGTATCCAGATTGCCGTCCGGAATTTTTTAAGGCTTTTGAGAAGGTTTTAACTTTGGGAACAAAACCTTCTACAAATATTAAAATATATACGCCTATAATAAACTTTTCTAAAAAAGAAATTGTTACTAAAGGTATGGAAATAAACGCTCCTTTAAATTTAACCTGGAGCTGCTATAAAAATGAAGATGAAGCGTGCGGAGTTTGCGACAGTTGCGCGCTTCGATTAAGAGGTTTTCAATCAGCAGGATTTACAGATCCTATACCTTATAAGGTAAGGCCGGTATATAATATATAACTAAAATATAAAATGAAGGAAAAAATGAAAGATAAAACTAAGTTATTGGAAGTGTTTGAAAACGCATATCCTGATAGAGATTATAGTATAGTACATGTGGCGCCGGAATTTACATCCGTTTGTCCTAAAACCGGTCAGCCGGATTTTGCCACTATCACTTTGGAATATATTCCCGATCAGTTGTGTATTGAATTAAAGTCACTTAAAATTTATTTCAACTCTTTCCGTAACGACGGTATTTATTACGAAAGTGTAACCAATAAAATTCTTGATGATTTGGTGGAAGTTTGTAAACCCCGTTATATGAATATTACGGCTGAATTTAATGTGAGAGGCGGAATCTCCTCTATAATTGAAGCCGAATATGAAAGTGAAGATTATATGGATGAAGATTTATTCTAAAATTAAAAATCCTTTAAAGTTTCCTGTAAAAAGGGAACTTTTTTTATCGCTGAAAATCTAACTAAAAAGAAGTTAAAGAGTTAAATATATGCCTCTTCTTGCTAACGCAAAAAAAGAATTTGTTCAGAAGCGGGATATACTGTTTTTTGAAAATTCAAAACAGAATAATCCGCTTGAATTCAGTATGCGATACAGTATACTTGTTGAAGAATTAATACGTACTGTAGCTCATAATAAAAAATATAATTTTGCGTTAGCCTCTGCGGGTAGTTTCAGCCGACGCGAATTATCTCCGTATTCCGATATTGATTTAATGTTTATAGCGGAATCTGTTGAGCAGAATAAGGACGATATTACCGAATTGGTTACCGCTCTTTGGGATAACGGTATTGAAGTCGCGCATACAGTTCGAGATTATTCAGATATTCAAAAATTTTTAAATACCGATCTTCATACTTTTACACAATTTTTTGAAACTCGTTTTTTGCTTGGGAATGAAAAAATTTATTCTGGATGGAATAAAATTCTATTTGAACTATTGGATGAAGAAGCGCAGGCTAAGCTCCTGCAGGAACTTTTTGCCGATATGCAGGACAGATATGAAAAATTCGGTGATTCTCCTAAAGTGCTGGAACCAAATGTAAAACTTTCAGCGGGTGGTTTACGCGATTTTCAAGCGATTGAATGGATGTACATTCTTAAGAATAAAACTATTTTAAATAAACAAAGAGAAGCCACACAAGCCGAAATTTTTGTTGAGGTATTAAAAGAAAACAATTATACAACCGCTAACGAATGTCTCCGCTTAATTGAGAGTTATAAACTTTTAATCGCGGTAAGAAATCTGCTGCATTTAATTTCGCATCAAAAAAATGATAGATTTGAATTTGCGGCTCAAAAAAGAATAGCCCACATAAAATCTCACGAAAAAGATGCTTTAGCCGATTTTATGAGAAAATATTTTTATGCCGCTAATGTTATAAATCGGTTTTCTAAATCGATGGTTAAAAAATTTAATGAGGAAATATCAAATCCTCTGCCGGACGCCCTTGCCTTTGATCTTGATGATGATTTTGTGTTAAAGGCAAAAACTATTTCTTTATTTAAAAATAAAGAACTTTCCCTTTCGGATATTATGCGGGCCCTTTATTATAGAGGTTTACACAGTGCCCATTTTGATGAAAATCTGCGCTCATTAATTGTTGAGAAAGTTGAAAATGATACTTATATAAAATCCCCCGAAGTGAATCTTCGGTTTTTTTTAGAGAAATTTTAAAGCTTCCCAAAAATGTAGGCGCAACACTTTCCGTTATGAATGAGCTTGGTGTACTTAGAGCTTACATGCCCGAATTCAAAGATTTAATAGGATTTTTGCAGCACGGTGTCTATCACTGTTATACTGCGGATGAACATACTCTAATTACAATTCAGAATATTGAGAAACTGGAAAAAGATACTTCGCCTTTAGGAAAAATTTATAACAATATGAAGGATAAAGAAATTCTGTACTTGGGACTTCTTTTCCATGATATTGCAAAACCTATAAATATTTCCGGTCATGAAATAATAGGCGCTGAAATGGCTTCTTCAATTATGCACCGGCTCGGATATACCGAAGATGAAATTGAACGTGTTTCGTTCCTGGTAAAAAATCATCTGGTAATGGAACAAGTAGCTTTCAGAAGAAATTTAAATGATCCGGAAACGCTTAATAATTTTACTTCTCGTTTCAGTTCTCCGGAGGATCTGGATCTTCTTTATCTTGTAACTTATGCCGATCTCTCCGCTGTTAATCCTGCAGTATGGACTTCGTGGAAAAGCGATTTATTAGCCGAACTTTATAGGAAATCCAGAGCAATGCTGGAAGAACAAATTACCGGTGAGGAATTGCTCATAAACAGCACTTATATTGTTCCAAAAGAAATTAGTAAATATTCGCCTATAATAAATGAAACTCACGTTCAAGAACACATGGATTCTATAAATGATATTGCCTATGCGCATCAATTTTCTGATAAAGAAATTGCGAAACATGTGGAAGAAATTCATAAGGGAGATGTTGCCTCAACAATATTTACCGAATTGAACGATTTTACGAATATTACTGTTATTACACAGGATTTCCCATCGCTTTTAACAAAATTGTGCGGAGTTTTATCTATTAATGATTTGAATATTCATGATGCAAAAATATTTACCAGGAAAGACGGAATTGTAATAGATACTTTTAATGTCACTGATTTTAGAAGTCATAAAAAAATCAGCAAAGACAGGTATGCTAAAATTAGAAAAGATTTAAAAAATGTTGTAACGGGACTTCTTCAGCTGAATCAAGAATTTGCTAAAATGAAATCGAAATGGTGGCGAATCGAAAATAAATTCTTTAAACGTTCCGGCAAAGTTAAAATTGTTTTTGAAAAGCATGATAAATATACAATCATTGATATTTTTTCTCCGGACAGATTAGGATTTTTGTATCAAGTTACAATGAAAATGAATGAGCTTGGTTTAAATATTTTCTTTGCAAAAATTTCTACTAAAGGGGATGATATAGTAGATTCATTTTATGTATTGGACCGAAGCGGGAAGAAAATTTCTCAAAATGATTATGAGTTTATCAAATCCGAATTAACCGCTACAATAACCCAAATGTTATAATAATACATCATTAAATTTTAAGGTTGTGTTTTGAATTTTATGGAAAAAGAAAAACCGATTGGAGTATTTGATTCCGGAATAGGCGGATTAACCGTTGTTAAAAGAATTGCCTCAACTCTTCCAGAAGAAGATATAGTTTATTTCGGAGATACAGCCCGGGTTCCTTACGGATCCAAATCAAATTCTACAGTTGTAGAATATTCAATTCAAGACGCTAAATTCTTAATGAAGAAAAATGTAAAAGCAATTGTAGTCGCTTGTAATACAGCTTCTTCTGTAGCGATAGATGAATTAAGGAAAAATTTCAATGTACCTATAATCGGAATGATTGAACCGGGCGCGAAGATGGCGGCGAAAGAGACTAAAAACGGAAGAATCGGAGTTATTGGCACAAGTGCCACAATTAATAATAAAGCATATTCCGAAGAATTAATAAAATAAATCCCGATTTTGAAATATTTGAAAAAGCGTGTCCGTTATTTGTTCCTCTTGCAGAAGAAGGATGGATAAACCATAAAGCCTTATGCAATATTGCGGAAGAATATTTAAAAGAATTAAGAAATTTAAAATTGATACTTTGGTTTTGGGCTGTACTCATTATCCTATTCTTGCCGATGTAATTCAGGAAGTTATCGGGGAAAATGTAAAACTGATAGATTCCGGAATTGCTTCCGCGGAAGTTGTCAGAAATGAATTAGCCAGAATAGGACTTCAGACAAATAAATTTTCAATGGGACTTCAGAGTTTTTATGTAAGTGACATTCCTATCAAATTTAAAGAAGTGGCCGAGCTTTTTTTAGGTAAACCGGTTAAAGAAATTTTAAAAGTAGATTTGGAAACATTACAGACAGTTTAGTAAATTATTTAATATGCGAAATCAATTAAAACCAAGAATAGATATTTTAGTAGAAGAATTAAAAAGCGATCTTAAAATGATTGCCTTAAAAGATAAAGATGATGAATGGAAACGGGATCATTATAGATATACTTTTACGGTTTCTTCACAAAGAATTTTTGCATTATTGAATACCGGCTTCACTGTTGAACCTATGGCGTCAGTTAAAGAATCTACAAAAAAAGAATTGGTACAGTTAAAAGAATTAATAGAAAAGATGACAGAATAAAAATTACTCTTCAAAAAGATTTTTCAATTCATCATAATTTTTAACCTTTCCTAAAGCAAGCATCAGTTTTATTCTGGCTTTTTGTCCATTTAAATATTCGGCAAAAATAACCCCTATTTTATGAAGCCATTTCCCCGCACCCGGATAACCGTATATATCTAAAGTTTCTCCCGCGGGGCAGCGCGATACCAGAATAACCGGAATTCCTTTTTCTACCGCGTATTTTATTCCTTCATAAGCGGGAGGAGGAACATTTCCTACGCCAAGAGCTTCTACAACAATTCCCTCGGCACCGCTATCCGCAGCAAATTTGAAGAACTTATCATTCATTCCGGCGTAAACAGTTAACATATCAACATTGGTATTTATTTGTGTGGTCTCAATGGTTTCTAAAATTCTGGGGAGGCGATTTAGAACAACTCTACCATTTTGAATAAAACCTAAAGCGCCAAAATCTAAAGAATGAAATGTATCAACTTCATCTGTATACGTTTTGGTAACCTCGCTCGCGGCGTTTATTTCACCGTTTAAACACACTAAAACTCCCAGATTTCGACAGTTTTCGTTCAAGCAAATATGTACCGCATCCAGTAGATTTCTAGGTCCGTCCCAATCCGGTTCGGAACTATTCTTCATTGAGCCGATTATAACGATAGGAATTTCAGTTTTGATGGTTAAATCAAGTAAATAAGCGGTTTCTTCTAATGTATCGGTTCCGTGTGTAACAATTACGCCGTCAAATTTATTTTCCGAGATAAGTTCTTTTATTTTGTCGGAAAGATTGAACATCAATTCCGGAGTCATATGCGGACCGGGATATTTTCCGAAATCATAGCAGGAAATATTGGCTAATTCTTCTGCTTCCGGAATTTTTTGCAGCAGTTCTTCACCGGAATATCTGGGAACCGCAGCGCCGGTATTTTTATCTATTTTCATCGAAAATGTGCCGCCGGTAAAAACAATAAGTATATTTTTCATAATAATTTCAATAAGTTTTTATGGTAAATATAGTTGAAAGATTAATGCGGTTCATCTAAAAAATTTATCGATTAATTTTACGACTAAATAAGGACTTGAAGATAACTTAAAGTTAAACTATGTTTAGAAGTTCAAAAAATGGAGAGAGAAAAATGTTAATGGTTGAAGACGTTGATTTAACACCAAATCCTCATGCATTAAAGTTTATTTTAAACGAAAAATTATTAAAAGTAGAAACAAGACAATTTTCTAATGCTGCAGATGCGGAAAATGATCCTTTTGCTAAAGCAATTTTCGAGATTGACGGAGTTGTTTCCGTCTTTTATATGGATAAATTTGTGACTATCGAAAAATCGAAAGAAGCAAATTGGGGACAAATTCAGCGGCCTTTTATTAACTTACTTAAATCTTTTGATATAAAGCTTCTACCGGAGGAAAAAGGGGTACAAAATTTAGACGAAAATGCGGGTTCTTTGTTAAAGAAGATAAATGAATTACTGGATCAAAGAGTTAGACCTGCACTTGCCGGAGACGGCGGTGGTTTGCAAGTTTTGGGTGTTGACGGTTATACCGTTACTATTCGTTATCAAGGAGCTTGCGGAAGCTGTCCTAGTGCAATAAGCGGAACTCTTATGGCAATTGAAGGATTGTTAAAAAGAGATATAAATCCCGCTTTAGAAGTAGTGTCAGCATAATCACTATATTTCTACCTCTAAAAATAATAGTTCTGTAAGACGGGGAAGAGAGAAATCTCTTCCCCTTTTTTATTGTGTAAATTGTAAACACAATTGAAAAAATATTCTAAGGAATTTTGAGTTTTAATCTTATACTTCTTTTCGTCTCCATAGCACTTTCCATTCTTTTTTCCTAACTTATATTTGAAAAAGATGAGGTGATGTTATGAAAAACTCAGGACATTATTATATCGGTTCAGTTGATCTTGCCGGAATAAACTTTACCATTATCGCTTCCCATGAAGGTATAACAAATATATTTATGAATAATCGTAAAGCAGTGGATGTTAAAAATTCTTCTTTTATTAAGCTTCATTTCGATGACCCATATTTTTTTGGAACGGTTGAACAGCTTAAGGAGTATTTTAACGGGGAGAGAAAAAATTTTAATATACCTTTAGATTTACGAGGTACCGATTTTCAGAAAAAAGTTTGGAAAGAATTATTAAAAATTCCATACGGAGAAACCATAAGTTATAAAATATTATCAGAAAGAGTTCATAATCCGGGTGCAGTTAGAGCTGTCGGAAGTGCCAACGGAGCTAATCCTATCCCAATAATTGTTCCATGTCATCGTGTAATAAATTCAAACGGAAAATTAGGCGGATATTCAGGAGGACTTAATATTAAAGAAAAACTACTTGAACTTGAGGGGAGTTTAAGTTTGGAGTTATTTGAAAGGCAACCGGACCAGGCTTAAAGGAGGCATCACACAAAAGAAATTTGTACCCGGCCCGGCCACCTAATTTATGCTACTAATTCGGCATCAAAAACTGCGTCATCATCATTTAATGTATTAAAATACATCTGTCCTTCATTTCTTCTCAATAATTCATTCAATTCATCTTGAAAGAAAAATTTATCTTCACCGAAGGCGGGTTTTAGATGATTATACCAAGTTGCTTTAGGATCATATTTGGCAAAGAAAGGCCGTTTACACCAATCAGGATTTCTTGCCTGAATTAGTGTAAGGACGAAAACTTTTTCACCTTTTATTTCGGTAACTCCTTCAATTGCAACTTTTCCGGGTAAGGCAGACATTGAAGGACCGCGTACTGTCCGGCCTAATCCGCTGACATTTATTAACGCATTACGATAAATATCATAAGCTTTATAAAGCGGAATCTCAAAATATTTTTTAGCGCCGGTGTCTCTTTCAATAAAGAAATAATATGGAATACAGCCTAAATTTACTTGGTCCCGCCACATTTTCGACCAAACCGCAGGATCATCATTAATATGTTTTATTAAAGGTGATTGAGTTCTTATTTGTGCGCCGGTGCTTCTAATTCTTCTAATAGCTTCACGGGAAACTTCTGTGGAAATTTCTTTCCAATGATTATAGTGACCCATTATAGCAAGATGTTTTCCGGATTGAACTATTTTTCTAAATAAGTCAAGAATTCCGTCCGCATCTTTATCAGTAACATATTTGTACGGCCAATAAGCCACAGATTTTGTTCCTATACGAATTGAATTAATATGGTCAAATTCCGGCTGAAGCAGTGGTTCAAGGTAAACTTTTAGGTTACGTAATCCCATAATCATAGGATCGCCGCCGGTTAAAAGAATATCTGTAACTTCTTTATGTTCTTTTAAATATTGCTGAAAACGATTTGATTCATCAGTTGCGAATTTTATTTCATTCATTCCTACAAACTGGGCCCATCTAAAGCAAAAAGTACAATAAGCATGGCATGTTTGTCCGTTAGCCGGAAAAATTAGAGTAGTTTCTTTATACTTATGCTGAACACCGCGAACCGGTTCATCATCCATTTCGGGAACATTGGTAGTCAATTGCCCTGCCGGATGAGGATTTAATTCAAGACGAATATTATTAGCCAGTTCTTTAATTTCGGCGGTGGAAGCATTATTTCTAATTAAATCAGCCATTCTTTCAAATTGATCGTCCGAGATCATCTCTTTTTGCATAAAGGTAAGCTGGTATATTGGGTCATCCGGAACATTATCCCACTCAATTAACTCTTCAACTACATAATTATTCGTTCTAAAGGGAAGTATGCTGGAAACAACTTTTAAGGAAAATCTTTCCTTTTCGCTCAGCAATTGTAATTGGGGGATGCTGTCGATATTATTCAAACCGAAAAACTTTAAACGTTTAGGGGTAATCATCCTTAACATCCTCTCTTTTTAGTGATTAAAATCTGTATTATTCTTGAAATTTATGAAGCGAGTAAAAACAAGCTTTCTTTTGGAAGATTTTAGCCGAGTTAGTTTTGTTTGGCTATATCTCGAAGTAAAGACAATATAAAATAAATATGATCTAAATCAAGTAATTGAAATGTATTTATGAGGGGGAAAATGGGGCCGGAAAAAAAGCGGTTGGTATAACCGCTTATTTAATATCGGTAACTTTGCTTATATCTTCAACTTTAACAAATTTTTCATTGAATTTATAACTGCCTTTTCCGGTTTTTAATGTTTTTATAACTTTAACATTAACGCCGGCGGCTTTTGCTTTTGATTTTGACTTGTTAGCGAATGATTGTTGTTTAGCCATTTTTGAAACTCCTAACGATTTTAAGCGACAAATATAATAGTATTAGTTTTAAAAAAAAAGTTAATATGCTTTAATTTATATTCTAAATTTTAACTGTTGTAAAACAATTAAATCCTATTAGTTTGGTTAATTCTTTATAAAATTTAAGGAAAAAAATGGCTTCTGTTAAGGGTACTTTATCCTTTTCTAAAAAAAATAAAGACATAAAGTATAAAAAGTTAGGAAAAACCGGTTTTACTGCTTCTATTTGCGGATTCGGCTGTTACCGAATTGATTACGGCGTAATTGAACATAAGTTATCTTTAGAATATGCTATAAAAAACGGAATAAATATAATTGATACTTCCTCTAATTATTCAAACGGCGGAAGTGAAAAGCTAGTCGGTTCTGTACTGGAGAATTTAATAGAACAAAAAGTTATCCGGCCCGATGAAATAATTTTAATAACAAAAGGCGGATATTTACAAGGTGATAATCTAAAAAAGGCAATAGAAAGAGAAAAAGCAAAATCTCCTTTTCCTGAAATGATTAAATGCAGCCCCGATATGTGGCATTGTATTCATCCAGAATTTCTGCGGCATCAAATTTCTCAATCTCTTAAATATTTAAAAACTTCAAAAATTGATATATACCTGCTTCATAATCCCGAATACTTTTTAACTTATTGGCAGCCGGAAGAGTCGGTGAAGAAAAATGAAGAATATTATAAAAGATTAAAAAATGCTTTTATCTATCTTGAAGAAGAAGTTAAAACAGGAAGAATTGGATTTTACGGGATTTCATCAAATAGTTTTGGTGATTCCGGTGATAAAAATAATTTTACTTCCGCGGAAGAATTATTGAGAATAGCGAACGAAATTTCACATGAAAATCATTTTGCGGTTGTGCAGCTTCCGGTAAATATATTAGAAAAAGGGGGAGTAGTTAATAAAAATCAGGCCGGAGGCAACAAAACTTTTCTAGAGGTGGCCGAAGAAAATGAACTTGGAGTTTTAGTTAATCGTCCTCTGAATTCAATTATAAATAATAGAATAAGAAGATTATCTGATTTTGCTGTTAAAGAGGAAAGAACTAAAGAAGAAACCTTAGATCTATTGAAGAACCTTGACAGGCAGGAAGATATTTTAAAAATAGATTTTGTTGAATCTTTAAAGGTCGGTGCAAGCGAGAAAAGAACTTTAAACGAATGTCTTTCGTTATCTCAAATGTTAAGTGAAAATTACGATAAATTTGAAAGCCCAAACCATTTTAAAGAAATAAAAGAATATTATTTAATCCCGCGGGCCAATTATGCAATTTCCCTACTGATTAGTAAATATCAGCAGGACGAAGAATTAATTACGAGAATAAAAAATTTCGCGTTTACATTAAATATAGCTCTCGACTCGGTTGAAAGTGATTTAGCTAAAAACTACAACGAGAAGAATAAAAAAAATCATTCTTTGCTCAATAAATATCTTTCGCCGGAACAGCGTAAATTAACTCTCTCTCAAAAATCTATTTTGTTTATAAACTCATTGAAAAGTGTAACTGCAACTTTGATTGGAATGAGAACAATAGATTATGTAAAAGATGTTTTGGGATCCGTTAAAAGCAGCTATATCTTAAATGTTGAAGAATTTTGGGAAAAAGAAAACTTACAGTAAATCAGCAAAAGTTCCCTTTACAATCTCGCAAAGCCGAAGGGGAGAAATTTTAATTTGAATTCCTCTTGCGCCGGCGCTGATAAAAATATTTTCAAAAAGCTGCGAAGTTTCCTCAATAAACACGGGAAAATTTTTCTTCATACCTATAGGAGAACAGCCGCCGCGAATATAACCTGTTAAATTAAAAAGGTCTTTCACCTTTACCATATCAATCTTCTTATTGCCGCTTGCCGAAGCCGCTTTTTTTAAATTTAATTCAGATGAAACAGGAATACAAAAAACATTTATCCCGGTTTTATCACCCGCGGCTACTAAGGTTTTAAAGACAGTTTCTTCTTCCGCCTCTATTTTTTTTGCCACTGTTTCACCGCTTAAATCATTTTCATCTACTTCATAAGTATGAAGCGAAAATTTAATTTTATTCGCTTCTAAAATTCTAACGGCATTTGTTTTTTGTATTTTCTCCGCCATCTAAAACCCTTTTAGTTCCCTAATTTCTTTTTTTGAGAGATCATATTTTCCCGCTTTTAACAAAAATTTTGTATAAGGATGTTCGGGTGAAGTAAAAATATTTTCCGCGGAATTATTTTCCACAATTTTGCCATTATACATTATCATAATGTGAGAACATAATTTTTGAAGGATATTTAAATTATGAGCAACACAAAGAATAGTAATTTTAAATTCTGTATTTATTTTTTTGAAAAGATTTAGAAGATTTAACTGTGATTCTACATCCTGCGCGGAAAAAGGCTCATCAAGTAAAAGCAGCGAAGGTTTTAACGCCAAAATTCTGGCTAACGCAATTCGCTGCTGCTCACCGCCGCTTAATTGGAATCCTTTTCTTTCCCCTAATTCATAATTCAAATTTAAAAGATCGAATAAATATTTTCTTTCAATTTTTACATTAGCATTTATGTTATGTTTTTTAATTGCTTCGTCTATAACTGCGTTAACAAATCGAAAGGGATTTACAACTTCACCATTATTTTGAAAAAGCAATTGTACATTTTTTCTTTTGGAAAATATTATTTGTTGTGAATTTTCGGCATAAGCAATTTGTTTTAAAAGTGATGTTTTGCCGCTTCCGGATTCACCCGCAATTCCCGCTATTTCTCCCTCACTTATTGAAAAAGTAACATCTTCTAAAATCTTTTTCTTTTCAGTTTTTATTTTAAAGTAACTTTTCTCTTCAACTTCAAAAGAAAACTTTTTTACCTCTAATATTTTATTCATTTTGAGATCTCTTGAAAAGCCGAAATAAAATTTTGTAATGAAATTTCATCAACCTTATAAAAATCGGAAGATGAACTAAAAATAGATAAACTGCCGTCATTTAAAAACGCAATTTTATCACTTACAGCTTCGGCAAATTGAATATCCTGTGTAACCAGCAGAACAGAATTATTATTCATCCGAGCAAAATCTTTTAACTTATGCAGATAAAGATTTGCCGTTGCGGCATCAATTCCTGAAGTCGGCTCATCCAAAATTAAAATTTGAGGGAAATAAAGAAGAGCTAATACCAAACTTACCCGCTGCGCCATTCCGCCGCTTAATTCGTAGGCATACATTTTCAGCAGTTCATTTTTGGGCGGAAGTAAAAAATATAAAAGCAGTTCATCAATTACATTAGGTTTATTCATGAAAGATTTAAAATAATATTTTAACTTTCGCAGATGATCAAAACTATTAACCGCGTCTTGAAAAACATATTTTATCCGCTGTTTTCTTATCAAGAGAAGCTCTTTTTTCTGTAGAGAAAAAATATTATGGTTATTAAAAATTACCTCGCCTTCAAAAGTGTAAAACCGATTATCTAATAATCCTGTTAAAGATTTTATAAGTGTAGATTTTCCGCTTCCGTTTTTACCTAAAATTGTATAAATCTTATTCGGTTGAAGAGTGAAATTTATATCACGCAGAATTTCACGACTATTCAATCCGCTCTTTATTTCAAGCCTTTTTATTGATGCCTTAAGCATTTCTTAATATTCCAAATATTTTTGTATTTAGTGAACAAAATAATAAATTAAGGCCAAAATTATTAGTAATTAAATACAGATATAAATAATGAAATTGAAGCTCCGGGAAATTTTCTTTTTTCTGATTTTATCCGTCGCGTTTTTTTCGTGCAGTAACAATAAAATAGAAAATAATAGACTTGTTGTAGGAATTCCAGCCGATGTTGAATCGCTAAACCCAATGTATGCCATAAATGTAAATGAAGGAAATGTGACCGAACTTCTTTATTTGTCGTTAGTTGAGCATAATTGGAATGAAGAAAAAGGTGAAATTGAAAGCGCGCCGATGCTGGCAAAAAGCTGGAGATGGAATAATGATTCTACTGAAGTAACTTTGAATTTAAGAAACGATGTTTATTGGTCTGATTCGGTTAAATTTACGGCGCAGGATGTTGTTTTTTCTTTTGATGTTTATTCCGATCCAAAAACAGAAAGCGTAAGATACGGCACTTTTGAGAAATTTTACACCGATACTTTAAATCATATTAATATTGCTAAAACTTTTGATATAGTATCGCCGACTAAATTAAAACTATACTTCCTTCCGCACTCTGTTCCCAGCCTTTTCGATATTGATATTCCAATTATTCCGAAACATATTTTTGAAAAAATAGACAGAAAAAATCTTACGACAGCTGAAGAAAATTTTCATCCTGTTTCCGACGGGCCTTACCGATTAGTTAAATGGGAAAGGAATCAATCTGTTATTTTAAAGGCGAATGAAAATTCTGTTTTTTATAAACCGGGAATGATTGCCGAAGTAGTTTTTAAAGTCGTCCCGGATTATAACTCAAGATTAACACAGCTTAAAAACGGAGAAGTTGATTTAGTTGAAGATATTAAAACGGAAGATGTCCCGGAAATCAGAAAAGAAGAAAAACTAAAAATTGTTCCGGTTAAAGGAAGAGAATATGATTACATAGGCTGGAATAATATAGATCCCGAAAAATATAACCGTAATAAAAAAGTAGCGCCGAATAAATTTTTCGGTAATCCAAAGGTTAGAAAAGCTTTAACTTACGCTATAAATAGAAAAGAAATTTTAGAAGAATTTATGGGGAATTTCGGAGAAATTGCGGTTGGGCCGGTAACTCCTATATTTAAAGGCGCGGTTGATACCTCAATTAAACCTTATAATTATAATATAGAACTTGCAAAACAAATGCTGGATGAAGCCGGCTGGAAGGATAAAAATAAAGACGGAATTCGAGAAAAAGGAGGGAGAAAATTTTCGTTCACTTTGTATGTGCCTTCAAATAATCCCAGAAGAAAATACGCTGCAAATGTTGTTAAAAATTCCTTAAAAGCAATAGGAGTTGACGCCAAAATAGAAATGATGGAACTCGGTGTTTTCATTAATAATTTATATGAAAAGAAATTTAACGCTTGGATTGTCGGCTGGTATGTTCCGGTTCCTATCGATCTTCATACTTATTGGTATTCGGATTTAGAACAGACACCTCTTAATTTTGTGAGCTATCAAAATAAAGAAATTGATAATCTTCTTAATAGAATGGAAAAAGAATCATCTAAAAAAAGATTAAATAAATTATATGTTCAATTTCAAAAAATTATTCATCAGGATGAACCGGTAACATTTTTATATTGGATAGATAATTTAACCGCGTATAATAAACGTATTGAAAATGCGGATATTAATCCGCTCGGAGTTGTTCATCACGTATGGAAGTGGTCATTAAAAAATTAAGTTTATGAACAAAGAGATTCTGCTTCTATTATTTAAACGGGCTTTTAGTTCGGTTATTATTTTATTTCTGCTGACTAGCTTTATCTTTATTTTAGTTAGAATTTCTCCCGGAGGGCCAGAACAAAAATATCTTTCTCCAAAATTAAGTCCTAAATTAGCTGAGCATGTTAAAGAATCATATCAATTAGATAAACCGATTTCTGTTCAATATTTTAATTTTATTGGCAACACTTTAAAAGGAGATCTTGGTATTTCCTACAATTACAGATTAGATGTTGTAAAAGTTATCGGAGAATTTCTTCCTTTCACAATTATATTTTCACTTATAAGTTTTTCTATTCAAATTTTCTTTAGCCTGCTTTTGGCAGTAAAATCTATTCAAAAAATAAATGGATTTCTTGATAAAACGTTAAATAAAGCATCTTTAATTATTTACGCTACTCCGGCTTTTGTAGTAGGAGTATTTTTAATTTTTATCTTTTCCGCCCAAATAAATCTTTTCCCTTCTTCCGGGCTTAAATCAATTTATTTTGATGATTATAATTTCGTAGGAAAATTAACCGATTATTTTTTACACTTAACTCTTCCGATAATCACACTTTCACTAGGCGGCACCGCAATATTTTATAAGTACATCCGCGAAAATATGGAAGAAATATTAAACAAAAATTTTGTGCTGAATTTACGCGCGAACGGAATGGAAGAAAAAGAAATTCTTAAAAAGCATATTATTCCAAACGCCTTAAATCCCTTAATATCCGTCGCGGGTATTGAACTGGGAATTTTATTCGGCGGCGCATTAATTACGGAAGTTATTTTCGGTTTACCGGGTATGGGAAGATTAACAATAGACGCGATTTTATCGCGCGATTATCCCTTAGTCATCGGCTGTAGTTTCTTTGCGGGTGCTTTAGTTATTATTACTAATTTTATTGCGGATGTTGTTAAAATTTTAATTGATAAACGTTCGGCAAAGGAAATTATAAATTAGATTTGAATACGAAAATAAAAATATGGCACTGGCTTTTGCTGCTTTGGTTATTTACTTCGGTATTCCGGATAAATCTATTAATAGATTCATTTTACCTAATCTTTTTATTCTTCAAATTAGTAATTTCTAATTCAGGTAAAGCAATTGAAGCAATTAATTTGCGGATGTTAGATGTTATATTCGGAGCGGTTTTATTTATTCTTGTTCCTGTTTTCTTTATTATAAAAAAAGAGAAGCTGAAGTTTTTAAGAAATAGGTTAACCTTTGCGAATGCTGTTGTTATACTGCTTCTTTATTTTTTCTTCTTTCCTTCGATAGTAACAAATGAGAACCCGGATTTTCAAAAAGATGTGGGCGTAACAAAACTGCTTCCGCCGTTAAAAACCGTAAAAGTAATTCATCTGAAAAAAGAGAATAAACAGAAGTTTTCTCCGGTTGATGAATTTTTTAGATGGAAAAATAAAGTTATAAAGCAATCATTTAATGAAAATTTAATTTTTGCCGACAATATAATAGAAAGTTCCGGTAAAATTTTTTATTATCAAAAGCAATTAAAGAAAGAAATTAACAAAGAAGAAGTTGAAACCGAAGACGGACAATCAAAAATTTCTTCCAAAATATTTTGGCTCGGCAGCGACCAGTACGGAAGAGATATTTTTACACGAATTGTTTACGGCACCAGAATTTCGCTGATAATTGGTTTGGGATCTGTTATAATTTCTTTATTAAGCGGATTAAGTTTAGGATTTTTTGCCGGATTTAAAGGAGGAATTTTAGATTCTGTTTTAAGCCGTTTTACTGATATGATTTTAGCTTTCCCGGTTATTTTCTTAATTATTTTAATTTTAGCTTTATTCGGAAATTCTATTTTTACGGTTATTATTGTTTTAGGTTTTTCCGGATGGATGGGACTTTTTAAAATTGTAAGAAGTGAAGTTATTTCAATAAAAAATAAAGATTATTTTATTTCCGCAAGAATGGCGGGGCTTTCTAATTATGAATTATTGTTTAAAGAAATTTTACCGGTTATAATTGCTCCGGTTTTAGTAAACTTAGTGCTCCAATACGGAAATGTAATTCTTGCTGAATCGGCTTTAAGTTTTTTAGGTTTAGGAACGGGATCCGCTTATCCGTCTTGGGGCGCTATGGTTGAAGCGGGACAAGAATATATTACGCACGCTTGGTGGATGATTTTATTTCCCGGTTTAATTTTAGTTTTCACATTACTTACGGCCAATCGATTCGGCAGAGAATTAAATGAGTTTTATAATCCAAGAATAAAATATGATTAATAACCGTTTTAAAATAAAAAAAATTTTGGGTGAGGGAAGAAGTAAAGTTTTCCTCTGTGCTGATGCTGATTTTGATCAAAAAGAATTTGCCGTAAAAATACTTCCGCCGAATGTAACGCAAGAAGAAAAAGATTCCTTTGAAAATGAATTTTTCACATTAAGAAAATTTAATCATCCAAACATCATTTCAGCCTCTGAATTAGGTGTAGTTTTACAAATTGAGGAAGATGAAACTGAATTTCATATTTCATCCGGAAGTAAATATTTTACCTTAGAACTTTTTAACGGAACAAATCTTCTTGAATATACTTCATTTGAAAATGAAGAAAATCTTGTTGAAATAATTAAACAAATTTGTTCGGTTTTATATTACCTTCATCAGTCAAATTATATTTATTTCGATCTAAAACCTGAGAATATTTTAATAGCGGAACCAAACGGAAAGCCGCTTATAAAATTTATTGATTTCGGTTTTGTCAGATTTATTCCCGCGCAAACAGATTTTGAAGCGGCTGGAACAGCCGAATATATTGCTCCGGAAATATTAAAAAAAGATCCGGTAAATTATAAAGCGGATTTGTATTCTTTAGGAATAATGCTTTACCGCATTGTTTACGGAAAATTCCCGTTTAGTACCGAAAGCGAATTATCTATTTATAAAGCGCATGTGGAAAAAGAATTTGAATTTCCGGCTTCAAATTATTCCTCTAAAATTATTAAAGTTATTGAAAAACTTTTAAAAGAAAAATCCGGAGGAAAGATATTCAACTTCGCTGGAAGTATTAGAAGAATTAGGCATTCCGTTTACGGATCATCTAAAAAGAGATTGGATACCGGCAAAAATATTTACGAACCGGAAAGACATTATCGCGATAATAAACGCTTATATAGGGGACGAAAACAGCGGCGATGTTTTAGCTTTGCGAGGGACTGAAGGAGCGGGAAAATCAACTTTATTAGAAGAAGTTTACGACCGCAATGAAAGAACTTATTTAATAGATTATGTTCAAAGCAGCATTCCTTTGTGGAAGAAAATGCTTAAGAATATTATTTACTCCGAGCATATTTTTAACGCGATAAATGAAAATTTAAGAAATGAAGTTATCGGATTACTACATTCGGAACCGCCGAATTTAATAGAATCCTTAAAATCAATTTTTATAAAATTATCTTCATCCGTAAAATTTACGCTTCTGCTGGATGATTTTAACCGCTACAACGAGTTTTTTCTTGAAATTCTTACTCAGCTAATCCCGATTTTTCAAGTAAACCATTTGAAAGTAATTTTAACGGAAGATTCCGATCTTCTTTATCAATCAGATGACATAAATAATTTACGGGAAATAAATTTAACTTCTTTTACCGATACAAACGTAGAAGAATATTTGGAAAAATCATTTGCCGATTTTTTCCCGAAGGAAGAAATTAAAAAACTAATTCTTCAGCATGCGGATCTTCTACCTGGTAATATTGACTCATTTATAAAAGATCTTGTTTTATTAAATGTGCTCGAGTTTTCAGGAAGCGGAGCGGAAATAATAAGTAATGAAATTTCTATTAATATTCTTAAAAGTTCGCAGGAAGAAATTTATAAATTAAGAATAGATGATTTATCCGCTGAAGAACTGCAGACGGCAAGAATATTATCTCTTTTTGAAAATACACTAGAAGCAAAAATTCTTACGGCAGTTGCGGCACCTAAAAACCAGCAAATGCCGGATATAATAGCCAATCTAAGAGAAAAGAATATTCTTCAGCAGAGTAATATTAGTATTAATCCAATGTTTACTTCCGATGGAATAAAGCGCCTTATCTATTCAGGAATTACTAATAAAGAAGCGCTTCATCAAAATGCCGCTGAAATTATTGAAAATAAATTCCCCAATTTTAGCAGGCCAAACCTTGCAAGGCAGTATGAATTAGCGAATGATATAAATAGCAGCGTACGTGTTTATAAGCAGGAATTAGACTCGGCCGAAAAAATTTCCGCGCTTTCTTATAAAAAGAAAATTTTAAACCATCTGCTCCAGCTTTCTTTGAATGAAAATAATAAACAGGAAATACAATTAGAACTTTGCAATGTTTTATTCAGAATCAGCGAAAATAAAGCTTGTTTGGAACTCATAAAAGAAATAAGCAAAGAAAGTTTAACTGAAGAACAAAATTTAGAAATATCAATAATTGAAGGCGCAAGTCTTATAGCTGTAGGTGAATTGGAAGCAGGAGAGGATTTATTAAATTCGCTTCTTCCAAAAGTAGATGATGAAAGTAGAAAACAAGAAATTTGGATGGATATTGCGTACGCCGAATTTGATTTAAATGAATATGAAAATGCCGCACAAATTTGCCGTCAAATAATTGAAAATCCTTTGAGCAGGAATGAAATAAAAGGCAAAGGTTATAATTTATTGGGAATGGTAGAAATTTATGAAAAAAATAATATTGACGGTGCCGTAACTTATTTTGACGAAGCAATAAAAATGTACGAACAAAGCAATCTACTTTTACGTGTGGCTGGAACTGAGGTAAATGTAGGTAATATTTTTAATATGAAAGGAGATTATGCAAGCGCTGAAGAACATTGGAAAAAATCTTTAAGAATTAATCTTTCCATCGGAAATCTTGATCAAGAAGCAAATCTTTTGCTTAACTTCGGCATTTATTATTTTGAACAACTAAATTTTGAAAAATCGGTTGAACAGTATAAACGGGCGTATAATATTTTTTCGAGTCTCGGCCGGAAAAACGGACAAGGTTTAGTTCTTATAAATTTAGGCGAAGTTTTCATGGAAAGCTGCGAGTTTCAAAATTCTTATAATTCACTGCAGAAAGCTTTGGGAATATTTAACCAGACTTCCAACGCGGAAGAAGAATTTGAAACAATGTTTATGCTGGGTAAACTTTATTTCGTTTTAGGCGATGAAGCAGGATTAAGCGAAATAACTTCGGATTTAAAAAGGACTATTTTCGAAAATCCTCTTTGGGAAAAACAAAAAATAAATTTGGAGTTTCTCGAACAATTAAGAGGATTTAATAACGGAAATTTACTTCAAATTGAAGAACCGCTGGAAAAAATAAGCGCTCAATATTTAGAACTTGATGAAAGAATAAATTTTGCGAAAACTTTATTGTTCCTTGCTTCAGGATTAATAAAACACGGAAATTATAATAAGGCTTTGGAAATAATAAATAACGGCAAACTTTGTGAAATTAGTACAAAAAATAAAATGCTGGAAGCCGAAAGAAAATATTTACTCGGCAAAATGTCCGCAGAACACCCCGAGCTAAGAATTGAACCGGCAATCGAATTTTATAGAGAAGCTTATAATTTAATTAAAGATGAGTCAATTACAGAGCTGACTTGGAAAATTTTATTTGCTATAGCCGTTACATATTATAATCGGGGGAATATACAAAAAGCCAAAGATTTTGTTATTTACGCAAAATCGTTACTGTTATTTATTGCCGACAATATTAACGATATGAATCTTAAAGAAATTTATCTAAAAAAGCCCGAGAGAAAATCTGCTATAGAAAAACTTGAAGAACTGGAAAAACAATTATAATTATTATTGATGACTGTTATTAAAATATACTCGGAAGTTGATGATGTTTCTTCGGTTATGGCCGGATTAAAGCAGCTGGAGCTTCGGCATGATAATATTCAAATTCTTCAACCGCAAGAGTTTGAAGCGGAAGAATATGAAATAATAATTTTTCAATTAACCGATATTAACTCCCGTTATCTTTCCAAAATAAATGAATTAAAAAATAATGATTCAATAAAAGCCGTTTTTATCGTTCAGGAAAATAACGCCCTTCTATTAAGCACAATTGTAAAATTAGGTTTTACAAATGTTTTTATTCTTCCTTACGAAATCTACAAATTCACCTCATTCTTAAGCGATTTAATTAATGATCAAGATCCAACTTCACTAAATTCTTTTGGGGATGATAATTTTGCTATGCGTTCTTTAATCGGCAGTTCTCCCCGTTTCCGCAGAATTATTGAATTAAGCAAAAAAATAGCTGAAAGAAGCGATGTGAATATTCTAATTCTTGGTGAAACCGGTACGGGAAAAGGAATGCTTGCGCATGCTATTCATAATTTAGCGTTCGGCCAAAACTCACCTTTTGTTGATATTGTTTGTACTTCCATTCCCGAAAGTCTTATGGAATCCGAATTGTTCGGACATGAACGCGGAGCGTATACAAACGCGCTTAACAAAAAGTTCGGTCTTTTTGAAGTAGCCGAAAACGGCACTTTATTTTTAGATGAAATTGGTGATTTAAGTTTAAATATTCAGGCCAAACTGTTAAGAACAATTGAGAAAAAAATTATTAGAAGATTAGGCGGGGTTGCAGATATTCCGATAAACGCCAGAATTATTTCGGCTACTAATAGAAATCTTGAAGAAATGATTCAGAAGAAAATTTTCCGCAGGGATTTATATCATCGGTTAAATGTAGTAACTATAGAACTTCCTCCTTTACGTGAAAGGGGAGAAGATATTCTAGCTCTGGCTTTTCATTTTATACGCGAATTTAATTCGCAGTTCGATAAAATCGTTACTAAATTAGATAATGAAGTTAAGGAATTTCTGTTGCTTTACCCTTGGCCGGGAAATGTACGGGAATTAAAAAACTCGATGGAAAGAGCGGTGTTATTATGTGAAGGAAATATATTAAATATTAGTTATTTTTCTAACCTTACAAAAAAATATTCAGCCAAACCTTCCGAACAAAAGCCGCAGCAGCAGCTTATGCCTCACCTTATACGAATGGATTTAGATTACAAAGAAATTGATTTAAAAGAAGTTAATAAAAGATATGCCAAAGAAGTTCTTCAGAAAATGAACGGGAATAAAAGCAAAACAGCTAAATTTTTAGGTATATCCCGGCCAAAATTAGATTCATTAATAAACTGTTAATAATTTTAAATGATTTTATTCCATCGGTAAAAAGGAAACGATTGTAAAAAAATATTACAGTTTTCCCAAAATGCCCTGCATGTCAGGGTAAAAATTACCGACCTATTTTAAGAAAAGCATATTTATCTTTTATTATTCAATAAAAAAGTTTGGTATAAAAATTGTCCTTTTACAGAACCTATTTTCGATAAACTCCCAAGATGGGGGAAACTATTTTCATAAAATAAACTGTTGAGAGGTGTTCTAATGAAAAAACTTTTTATACTTGCTTTATTTGCCGGATTTATTTTAGCCGGATGTTCTAAAGATTTAAATGTTACCGGTCCTCAGCCTGCACAAGTAACTCAGTTAGCAAAACAATCTACCGATTTTTCAGCTAGCAAATTGATTGATGGCGCAAAAGGGGGAAATATTAATTTAAATGTTAACTCAAACGGAGTTAAAGTAAAAGCGCATTTAAAAGTGCCTGCAGGTGCGTTTGCAAACGAAAAAGAAATAAGTTTTGTTGTAGATCCGGCAGCAGGAACTATCGTTTTCAGTCCTGAAGGAAATTTTAATACGGATATTAGACTGGATTTAACAATTGACGGCGTAAATGCAGATGGTTTTTCCGGTTTTAATTTTTTAGACGGTAGTGAAGTTACTGAATACAGCAGCCTTAAAATTACTGATTCTAAACTAGAAGTTAAAAAAGCAAAAATCGCTCATTTCTCACGTTACGGATTTGTAAAATAATTTTTATGTAATTATGTATTAAAATTTGGGCAGATTTTATATTGGAAAAAGAAAGTATTATAGTGAAGATTCTAAATAACTATTTCAACAATGAGTTGCTTTTGGAGTATAACAAACTTTTAACCCATAGTACTCATCGGGAAAAATCTTTGGAATCTTCACTTTCTAAAACCGAAAATGAACAATTAGCAATTAATACTAGTTTTCAGCCGAATTATGCAGCCGATATTGATCTGCTCATTTCTTTCGCAAAGGAAAAATTAACTCCTTCAAAACTCATCGAATTTTTATCCTCCGTGGGTGAGGTTTCTATTTCCCACGGTGAATTTAACAGCGCAATAATAGTTTACAAATATTTATTGGGCATTGCCGGTAAAAATATAAAACTTCAAAATATTGCTGCCCATACATATTTAGCTTTGGGCGATATTTTCAGCCGGCAGGCAAATTGGAAAGAAGCGTTAGCCAATATTAAAAAAGCTAAAAAACTTTTCGATGAACAAAGAGATTATAAAGGAAGCGCAAAGTGTGAAAACATTTTGGGTACTATTGAAGGAGATAAAGGAAATTTACGAAAAGCAAAAAAACATTTTGAGGCTAGTTTATCTTTCCTAAATCCTAAAAAAGATAATGTTTTAATTGGTATGCTTGAAGTAAATCTTGGAATCCTGAACAACATCCAAGGTAATTATGATTTAGCATATACATATTATCAACGAGCATTAATTAAATATGAACAGATGCACGATTCAAGAAGAATCGCGGAAGTTCGACATAACCTGGGAATGCTTTTAACCATAAAAGAAGAATATGAAAATGCTCTTTCTGAATTTGATTTAAGCATTTCAGTTTCGCTAAAATTAGGATATTTACCAATTTTGGCGCTTTCATATTTAAGTAAAGCTTATATTTATACCCGTTTTGAAGATTTTCAATTTGCCGAGGCTTTTGCGGGAAAATCACTGGAAACAGCAAAAAAATTAAACGATAGATTAACAATTGCAGATGTTTATAAAATTAAGGGTATAATAGAAAAAAGCCGTAAGAATTTTTCACTCGCCGAAAATTACCTGCAAACAAGTTTAAGAATTAATACCGAACTCGGGAATTTATTGAATCGTGCAGAAACTGAGCATGAACTTGGGCTGCTATTTATTGAGTTGAATAAAAAACAAAAAGCCGATGTTTACTTTAAAAATGCGATTGCCGCCTATAAAGAGATGAAAGCATTTGATCAAGTAAAAAAAATAGAATCATATTTAAAGATTCAAATATAATTTTAGGCTGAGAACTTTTTTCAATCTCAATTTCCGTTCTAAAAGACAAATCTTTCAGAGTTTTTAATTTATTATCAAAGCCTTATATTAAGCATATATGGATTTTATACATTTTGTTAATGATTTTTATAAGTAAATGAAGTTTTCTGAATTTAAGAAGAATATCGACAACCTGGGCAACAGTCCGCAAACTCCTGACGAATCAAGTGAACGTGCAAAAAATCTTGAAGTAATTCTTGATATTGTAAAAAGCATAAATCGTTCTCTTATTTTAGAAGATGTGCTTGAACTGGTGTTGAAAAATGCCATTAAACTAACAAATTCAGAAAGAGGTTTTATAGTTTTAAAAAATTCCGACGGAAAATTGGAATATAAAATCGGTTTGGATTCTAACGATACAAATCTACCGGAAAATCTTTTTAATATAAGTACCACTGTTGTAGAAGATGTTTTCTTTACAGGCCAATCTAAATTTATTGAAGGCGCGCAAAGCGATACAAATTATGATCCAAGTAAAAGTATTCTGCGACTGGATCTTCAGACAATTCTTTGTTCTCCACTAATTACCGATGAAAAGAAAATCGGTGTAATTTATGTCGATAGTAAACATCTTCATAAAATAAAAGTAAGAGAAATTACAGATACTTTTGAAATATTAGCCGGACAAGCGGCAACAGCAATTAGAAATGCACAGCTTTATAACGGACAAATAAACGCGTATAATGCTTTGCAGGAAGCAAACGCGCAGCTTATTCAAGCGGAAAGAAAGGCACTTAAATCAAGTATTGATTCTGAAATCGGGCAATCTCTGCAAGGATTAGTTCATCTTGCTCTATTGGAAACAGAAAGTTTAATGCGTACAATTGAAAAATCACAAAAAGAATATGAGGTTAGAAATTCCGAATCGATACTTTTTGACAGATTAAAATTAAAATCAAAAGTTACTATAGATAGCATTCGTAACATTCAGAAATACGCGCAGGTACTACTTGAAACTTCTATAATGAATCTAAATAAAGACAGCGGCGATTTGAATAAAACAATTCAATCGGTAATACGTTATATTGCTCCGATGAAAAAATTTCAAAAGATTGTGTTTAAAACGGAATTTAATAATCTTCCGCTATGCAATTATGATTCGGAACAGATTCAGCATTTATTAGTTAATTTATTTTCAAATTCCGCTGAAGCTCGAACCGATGCAACTATCCAAGTTAATTCTTTTGCGGAATTGAATCATATTTTTATTGAAATAGAAGATAACGGGCCAGGTTTTCCGGAAGGGGAGATAAAAAATTTTTTCGAACTCTTATCTTCAAAAAAGAAAAGCGGTTACGGTTTGTTTTTGTGCAAGAGTATAATAGATAGGCACAACGGACAAATAAAAATTCTTGAAAATAAAACCGGGGCAAAAATTCAATTTTCACTTCCAGTT
The DNA here is from genome assembly GCA_963798775.1 of uncultured Bacteroidota bacterium. Lineage (GTDB taxonomy): Bacteria > Bacteroidota > Ignavibacteria > Ignavibacteriales > Ignavibacteriaceae > CAWCUK01. The sequence continues at coordinate 1,091,187 of CAWCUK010000001.1, read as the reverse complement.
AATTAGAAATATGCAAGATTCCATTTACAAAAATTTTTCCGCGCTGTACGATCCTATACATTTTCCTGTTCAGGTTATAAATGAAAATGGGAATATAGTTTATATAAATCTTGCCTTTAGCCTACAATGGGGCTATAATCTGGCTGAGTTAAAAGAGTACTCTATTTTTAATGATCCCGAACTGAAGAAAAACGGAGTTTTAACAAGCGTTAAAAATGTGTTCAAAAATAAAACTTACGCTTTTTTAAATAATTATTCTGATTCGCTTCTATTAAGTAAAGAACTTGCGGTTCCTATTTTTCGTACAAAAATATTTTTTGTAAATGTGGAAGATGAGAAATTCCTAATTCTTTTTCATGAAGATCAAACAGAAATGGTTTTAACGGAAGAAGAAGTAAAAAAAGCAAGGGATGCTACAAAAGAAGCCGAACGGTTAAAGGATACGTTTCTAAATGTACTTTCACACGAGTTGAGAACGCCGCTAAATATTATTCTCGGTTATTCTTCAATAATTAAAGAAAGTATGAAGGATAAAATTAGTTCTGAAGATAAAGTTTATCTTGATAATCTTTACAGCGGCAGCGAAAGGCTTTTTAAAAGTATTACCCAAATGTTAGATTTTGCGCAAATTGAAGCCGGAAATTATAAGCTAAATTTAGAAACAACGGATTTAAATTTGGTAATAAATAATTGTCTGGAAGGAATTAGAGAAACTGCGGTCGAAAAAAAATTAGACGTAAAAACTCATTTCAAAAAAGATAAAATATTTGTAGATATTGATTTACAGTGCTTAGAAAATGCTGTGAGTAATCTTTTAAATAATGCTGTTAAATTTACCCGCCAGGGTTTTGTTGAAATTGAGTTAAGTGTGCTTGAAGATAGAGATTTGGCGGTTTGTAAAATAAAAGATTCCGGAGTCGGAATTTCAACCGAATATATGGACCATTTATTTAGGCCGTTCAGCCAGGAAGATTTAAACATCGGCAGAAATTATGAAGGAAACGGACTTGGTTTAGCTCTTGCGAAAAGATATATAGAAAAAATGGGCGGTGCTCTTTTGGTGGACAGCATTAAAGGAGTTGGATCAACCGTTACTTTTACTTTGCCTTTATCTCAGAATTATCCCAAACCCGAAAAAAATAATGAGGTTTTGGAAGAGAAAAAGGAAAAGAAAATTTTGATGATTGATAATTTTCTTGATACTTATGAATTGATTAATGCTTTTCTAAAAAATTCATATACTATTAACGCGGTTGGTTTTAGAGAATTTGATATTGAAGCTCTTAAAAGCAAAGAATATCAAGTAATAATTTTTGATGTAAACCAAAATCATTGGGAACAAAGTTTAATTGTCTGTAAAGATCTAAAAAAACACGACCCTTATAAACGCCCCATTATTATCGTTTCAAGTGAATATATTCATGAAAAAATTACACAGTTTTATGAAGCCGGTGCGGACAAATTTTTAGTGAAGCCGTTCTCTAAAAATGAACTTTTTAAAGCTATCGATGAAACGGTAATTCAATAAAATTACTCGTTTTTATTTTTAAGCCGATATAATTTCCACCACGGTATTCGCGGATATTCATGGTGTTCTCGATGATAACCAAAGAAGTAACAAGAAATCATCGCCCACAGATGATTTACTTTTTGCGTTCTGGCGTTGTGAGGTTTCATATCTTTATCGTGAGGATATTTATGAGGAAGATACGTACCGAAATAAAATAATTGAAGAGAAGCCAAAAAAGCCGGCAGTACCCAAAAGAACCAAATCGATTGTTCATCAAACCAAAGCTTTAAAAAATTAAAAATTACAGCCATAATTATTAATTGAAAAACCGTCGCGTATCTACTTAGGAAAGTTAACCACCAAATAAAAAAATTTTGAGAATTCATTTTAAAATCGGGATCTTCTTCTGTGCCCGGCAATGTATGATGTTTATAATGATTTTTAATCAGCTTTTTATACGATAATCCCGCAAACAAAAAAACCGCGCTTCTTCCTAAAAAATTATTAACTTTTTTATTTTTAGAAATATTCCCATGCATTGCGTCGTGGCCGGTAATAAACAATCCGGTATAAAGATAAGCTTGCAAAAAAACATTAAGATAAAAGAGGGGATGGGAAAAATTTATTTCAACAAAAAATAGAGAATAAATTAAATGGCTAAACCAAATAAAAATTATAAAACTTCCGATTATAACACCCAATTGAAAACCTTTTTATAAAATTCCGATTTTAATAAAGAGAAACAAAACAATGAAAAAAATAAGCTGAAGGATGAAATTAAACGCCGCCATTTTAGAACTAATTTCAATTTTCAAAAAATTAAAAGAAACAGCCGCGAGAAAAGAAATTAAAAACCACGCAAAATAATTTTGAAGCGGAATAATTCCGGCGTCCCAACTCCAGTAATCTAATTTAACAGCCGAAGGTTCAAGAAAAATATCGAATAAAAAAGCCAGGACAGCAGCTAGTAAGGCGGATGTAAAAGCATTTCCATTAATAAATTTTGAAATATTTATAGCGCCTAGAATCACCAGTAACCAATTAAATCCAATAATTAAGGGTACATTTAAAAATTTAAAACCAAGTGTTGAATTATAACTGTAACTCCCGAAAATTTTGCCGCTTTTTACCCCGATTGCTTCTATCAAAAAAGTAATTGCAAATATTAAAATCATCCAGAAAAGTAATTTTTGATTTTTATTCTTAAAGAAAAAATAAATTACAATAACTCCCGCAACAAAAAGAGCAAGCGGTGTAATTAAAACCATCAGCGGAAGCAGGAAGGGAATTGCATGGCCAATAATTCCCACAGAATAAATTAACAGTAAAATTATTTCGGCGGAATTTTTATTTATATCCGCCTTCCTTTCCACATAATTTTTCTGGAAACAGTAGCAAACACAGAATTTATTCCAACTATGCACATAAATATCATTTGTACCGGATGAAGTAAAATGTTAAAATACAAATTCTGTTCGCTCATAAGAGAAATAATAAATCTTCCTGTAAGAATTAAAAAAATTATGTAAAGGTAAAGCGGGTTGAAAAAAACCAAAATAAACGGAGCAAAAAAGATCAAAAACAAGTAAAATAGCATAACAAGAAAAATAACCGGTTTAGTATTAAAACCCGGGAAGAAATTTTTTGCGAATCCGGAAACCGAGCCTGGTAAATCTTCATACATTCTGCAGCTGATTAAACCGCCGCCCAACAAAGTCATTACTTTTAAACCATTTAATTTAATTTTTTTTATAAGCGTCATATCTTCAACAATTCTATTTGAAACGCTTTGATGCCCTCCGATTGTTAAATAAGTAAATTTATCCCATAGCATAAACTGTCCGTTAGCTGCCGAAAGCGCCGGATTTTTAGAAGCGTAAACTAAATTAAGCGGCAGAAACGAAAGAAGAATCCAGTTCATTAAAGGAACGATTAAAACTTCGCCGAATGATTTCATTATTTGAGACGGAAAAATAGAGAGTAATTTTAAGCTGTGATTTTTCATTTTAATAATCGCGGCTCTTAATGCTTCCGGTTCAATTTCAACATCGGCATCAATAAACAGTATATAGTCTCCCGCGGCTTCTTCGGAAAGCTGATAACAAGCCCAATTTTTTCCGGTCCAGTTTTCCGGTAAATTTGTGCCTTTTAAAATTCTTAACCGGTGATAGATTCTTTGCAGTGTAACTAAAATAGATGAAGTTTTATCCGAAGATTGATCATCTAAAACAATTACTTCAAAATCCGGATAATCTTGCGCATAAACTTTTTGCAAACACTTCTTTATGTTTTTCTCTTCATCTCTGGCGGGAATTAAAATTGATATTTTGGGTAATTGAATTTCGTGTTTGTTTTTTAAATTTAGTCTAGGCGCGGATATAAAATTATAAATAATTATAAGAGTAATTACCGAAATTGAAATTCCTATGAAATAAAATAATATCATCAATTGAATAAATTAGTTTTATCTGAAAAATTAAAATTAGTTTTCATACTATTTATATTTTCTGTAAAAGCTCTTTTAAAACAATCAAAATCTTCGGCAATTTCTTCCGCGTTAAAAATTTTTCCGAATCTAACAATAATATCGGGATTTTTTGATTCGCCGTATTCTATTTTAAATGCTGCGGGAATAATTGACATAGGCACATTTATTTGTCTTGCGATAATACGTAAACCTTCTTTTACAGTAATTTCAGTTTCGTTAAAATTTTCAATCTTTCCCTGTGGATAAATAACAACTAAATTATTAGAATCAGAAATTAAACCGCGAGTATATTCTAAACTCTTTTTTACGCTAAATGGATTTTCAAGATTAATAGAATATGCTCCAATTTTTTTAAAAGAACCAATATTTTTTCAATTGCTGTTCCATCATCATCACATAAAACTTTCGTTGTTTAAAAAACTTCTTATAAATAAAGTATGTAAAAAATCCATCCCACCATGTAAAATGATTTGGCGCTAAAACCAGTCCATTGCCTTTTGAAAATTTCGGTAAATCATTCAGTACAATAAAACGATTAAAATTATATTTAAGAAGTTTTGTAACATAAACATCAAAAAGAAGATGCGCCCATTTGCTATGCTTGGCTTCAATCATTTTCGTACTTCATAATTAAGCTGAAAGCAATTTTACCGGATAATATTACCAGGGGAATTCCGCCCCCGGGATGCACACTTCCTCCGCAGAAATATAACTTTTTATAATGTTTTGATTTGTTCGGAGGACGTAAAAAAGCCGCTTTTTTATTATTTGAGGAAATGCCGTAAATGCTTCCGTAACGGCTGAGAGTTCTATTTTCTAATTCAACGGGACTCAAGATTTTTTCGCAGATTATTTTTTCTTTCAAATCTATTTTTAGTTTTTCTTTAATACTTTTTATAATTCTCTCTTTAGTCAAACAAATTTCCTTCTCCCAATTTTGCCCATTTGAATATGGAGCATTAATCATAACAAACCAATTTTCAAATCCGATTGGAGCATCACTTTTCTTAAATTTGGAGGAAATATATATGTAGATGGTCGGATCTTTGGGAGCGATTTTCTTCTCAAAAATATCAATGAATTCTTCTTCATAATTTTTGCTGAACAAAATGTTATGAATATTCATGTTTTCATGATTTCCTTTTACCCCCCAATAAAAAACTATTCCGGATAAAGAAGGTTCAAGTTTATCATATTTTTTTGATTGAGCCGAATTATCATCTAATAAATATTTATAAGTAAAGTTTACATCAGAATTAGATAAAACCACATCATAATTTTTCTTTGTGTTATTTACTTTTATTCCATAAACAACTTTATTTTTATGAAGAATTTTCTCGATGGGAGAATTGAAGAAAAAATTTACTCCTTTTTTCAAAGCTAATTTTTGAAGCGCGGAGGTAAGTGAATAAATTCCATCCTGCAAATAATAACTGCCCAAATTATATTCTACATGCGGAATAATATTTAAAGTTGCCGGTGCTTTATAAGGATTTGAACCATTATAGGTTGCGTATCTATCAAAAAATTGGATCATTTTTTTATCTGAAAAGAAAACGGAATTCGCTTCATGCATAGTCCGCATTGTATCAATTTTACTAAAATTTAAAATTGATTTTAATCCTTGAGGTGAAAAATAATTTTTAATTTCTGTGGGACTATTAAACAGAAATATTTCCGCGGTAAGTTCATAAATTTTTTTAGAATAATTTAAATAATTCTTTAGATTTTCCGCTTTATCGGAAGTATTATTAGAAATTTCATTCCCGAATTTTTCGATGTCTGAAAATGCATTAATAACAGTTCCGTCATCAAAAAAATATTTGCAGATAACTTCCAGTTGTTTGATGTCTAAAAATTCTTCAATATTTTCACTGCATTCATCAAAAAGCTGAGAAATTATAAACGGCATTGTCAGCAGCGAAGGACCGGTATCAAAGCGAAAACCTTTTAAATTTAATATTCCGGCCTTACCGCCCGCGATGGAATTCTTTTCATAAACATCAACTAAATGTCCCGCGTTAGCTAATCTAACGGCAGCAGAAAGACCTCCTAAGCCCGCTCCGATAACCGCTATTTTTAATTTATTATTCAAAATAATTAAACTCTGTTTTTATTTTTTGTTCAGATAAAAGATATACAAGCAGCCAAAAAGCAACCATTGAAAATGAGTAAAAAAAATCTTCCAAAGGAATAGTAAATACTCTTATTCCCCAAATTGAAGCGGCGTTATATTCAACCACCGGGAGTGATGTGAAAAAATAATTAACGATCAAAAACGGAAGAAAACTTATTAAAACCGTCAGCCAAAAATTTTTTGAACGCAAGAGAGAGATGAATAATAGTCCGCAAATTAGAAATAAACTTCCGGTAAAAATTAAAACATTAAATGTGTACAGTTGTTCGTCAAAAACAAATGCCGCAATAATAAAAAGCGCGGAAACAATAAATGAATAAGACTTCTTTACATTTATTTCTTTTTCATTAACGAAATAGAAAATTGTTTCGTAAATAAAAATGCAGCTATACGGAACTGTGATAAAGAATAGTACTTCCTCTACCGGAAGACTAAAAATATTTATCCCCAAAATATAACGCGGATTAAAAGACCAATCGCCTCTAACAGCGGCCGCATGATCCCAAATTATATAAACTGTGCTTACAATTATTATCGATAAAAATACAGAAGGAATTTTCCGATAAAACTTAAGTTTTTTTTCAAAACTAAATGTAATCGGAACTATAATTATTAAAATATTTATTAGAAGGTACAAACTCATTAATTCATCGTTTCGTATAGTTGTTGCAATGTTTCTTGTTGTTTTTCAGAAAGTCTTCCGCTCTCTAGCAAAAATTTTACAATTCCTTTTTGCAGGTTAAGATTTAACTTAGAATAATTTTTTTGGAGCAGAAGTTTATATGTCTCATTCTTATCAGAAATTAATTCATCATTATATCCTAAAATTGCGGGTAAGTTATGAAGTACAGAAAAACGTAAAAATCTTATTTCAAGATTGTCCGGATTTTCATTAACAGCTTTTTTAAGTTTATTTAAAGCGGAAATTAAATAATCAAGTTTTGCGATAGGGTTAAACGCGTGCTTTGCTTTAAGTGCTTCAATGCCGCCGTAGTAAGCCAAAATAACGGGACAAAAATTTTCATAATTTTCGGAATATTTTTGCTCTATAAATTTTTTTAATGTGTCTGTTATTTCTTCGCTGCTTACTGCTTTATAGAAATTAGTACGGATACTATTTAGGGTTGCTGAATCAGCAGAAGTAAAACTTTTTGCTGTTGAACCTGAAGACATTAAAAAAAACAAAAAGATATTTAAGCTTAACTTTAGCATATTCGTAAAACCTTAACTTCAATTAAAGATTTACACAAAAGAGCAATTTTGGTAAAATTAGAAATGCGGACTCTTTTTTGTAAAAGCTCTTTTACTTTTAATTTTTTAATTTTTCTGAATAAAATTGAATAATATAAATAAGCGGAATAGACTCCCAGTCTAACACCGTTCGGCAGTTGCTTAATTCCTTTCAGGGCTTCTTTAAATTCCAATTCCACCGCTTCTTCTAATTTTTTTTTATTTTCATCATCAATATTAATAAAACTGCTTACCCCGGGAAGATAAATTCTTCCTCTTTCTTCAATGTCGCTTTTGATATCTCTTAAGAAATTAACTTTTTGAAAAGCTGAACCTAAACTTTTTGCCGGGCCTAATAATTTTTCAAATAAAATATCATCGTTATTACAGAAAACTTTTAGACACATAAGTCCTACAACTTCAGCGGATCCATAAATATAATCGTCATATTTTTGCTGTTCATAAAAACTGCTGCTTAAGTCCATTTTCATGCTGTTTAAAAAAACATCAATGTATTTTATGTCAATATTATATTGATGAACCGTTTTCTGAAAAGCGTTTATAACCGGATTAACAGAAATTCCGTCTTTTATTGCGCTATGTGTTTCTTCTCTAAATTCATTTAATAATTTTTCTTTGTCATATCCGTGAAAAGAATCTACTATTTCATCGGCAAGACGTACATAACCGTAAACGGCATAAATAGAATCTCGAAAAGAGGGCGCAAAAACGCTTATTCCCAAACTAAAAGAGGTGCTGTAACTTCTGGTAATTACTTTACTGATCTTAAAAGAAGTCTTATGATAAATTGCTTCCATAATCTCTCCTTATTCTTTCAGTAACTAGTTTTGAACTAATAATTACCATCGGAAGTCCGGTGCCGGGAGTTGTAGAGGCGCCCACATAATATAGATTAGGAAATTTTTCATCTTTATTTTTCGGGCGAAAAGCACCTACTTGATTAATCCCGTGAGCTAATCCCAAGCCGGAACCTCTATATAAATTGAATTTATTTTCCCAATCGTCAGGAGTATAAATTTGTTTTACCAGTAGGTTTTTATTTATATCAAACTCTGCACGGTTTGAAAGATCGGCAATAATATTATCTGCGAGTAAATCTTTATCTTTCCAATTTTTCTTGTAACGCTTATCGGGCACAGGACAAAGAATAAATAGATTTTCGCAGTCTTTGGGCGCGCATTCCGAAACAGATTTTGACAAAACATTTACATAATAATATGGCTTATGCGGATTTATGGAAGAAGTGAAAATAGTATCGGCGTAACCTCTAAAGTTGTCGCCTAAAAAATAATTGTGGTGAATGAGCTTATCTAATTTACCTTTAACGCCTAGATAAATCGTAAACGGTGCTAAAGTCCAATCCATTTTATCAAGCTTTGCTTCAGAAAATTTTGGTCTTTTAAGCACATTTCCTCTAAACGAAGCTGCGTCGGAATTTGAAATAAAAATATCGGCTTTCCAAATTTTGCCGTAGTTATCGAACAAAGAAAATAGTTTCCCGTTTGAATTTGCCGTTGCGGTTATTTCGGTATTAAAGACAAATTCAACACCGCGTTCTTGTAAAATTTTAACAATCTCTTCAACAATTTTGTACATGCCTCCTTTAATTTTCCAGTAACCGTCATGCTTCATTTCCGTATAATTTAAAAGAGAATAAATAGCCGGAGTTTGAAACGGAGTAGAACCAAGAAAAAAGGCCACGAGAGAAAAAATTACCCGGATTTCTTCAGATTGGAAATTCTTCTCAACTTCTTTCCACATTGTTTTGAATAAGAAAGGTAAATGTTTTACCGGAACCCGAGTAAGTTTTAATATATATTCCAGTGCATTGTTAAAATTTGATTTTACAACTTTATCTTCCGTATCATGAAAAAATTGACCGGCGCGGTTTAAATATTTTTCAACCTTCACTTCTAAATCTGGTTCAACATTTTCAAATTCCTTAGCCAGCTTTTTAAAATCTTTATAAATTTTAAAAGGATTTTCTTTCCCTTCAAAAAATACTTGATATAAGGGATCAAGCTCTTCTAATTCAATAGGGTTTTTAATTCCGCAGCTGTCGAATAATTCATCAAGTTCATAACTCATGCTCATAAAAGAAGGGCCGATATCGAATGTAAATCCTTCTAATTTAAGCTGGTTTAATCTTCCTCCCGGTGTTGAGCTTTTTTCAATTATCGTAACCTTATAGCCGTAGGTGGAAAGTCTTAAAGCCGTTGCTAAGCCCCCTAATCCCGATCCGATTATAATCGCAGTTTTCATTGTCCTTCTTCTCATTTATATGTTGGATAACAAAATATTTCTGTCAATAAGTTCCCGAGTAAAGAAAAAATCGAAAATGGATTAAAAAAATCTTATTTTGGTTTAGTTTTTAATAACAATTCTGCGGGAAAAAGAATGAATAGCTTAGAGGAATTAAAACAAAAAATGCAGCATTCTTATAAGCAATGGGAAGATAAAACTTATCAAACATTTAAAGATAAGCGGCCGGAAAGAAAAAAGGATTTTCAAACAATTTCATTTGTTTCCATAAAACCTCTTTACGCGCCAAACGATTTTGAAGAAGAAGATTACCCCGGCAAAATCGGGTATCCGGGAAAATTTCCCTTTACCAGAGGAATCCAGCCCACGATGTACCGCGGAAAATTATGGACAATGCGGCAGTACGCCGGGTTCGGTACCGCTAAGGAATCAAATAAGCGTTATAAGTATTTATTAGAAAACGGTACTTCAGGACTTTCTGTAGCATTCGACTTACCGACGCAAATCGGTTACGACAGCGATCATCCTTTGGCGTACGGGGAAGTAGGAAAAGTAGGCGTAGCCATTGATACTCTTGCGGATATGGAAATATTATTAGATAAAATTCCGCTTGATAAAATTTCTACTTCAATGACTATAAACGCTTCGGCCTCGGTTCTACTTGCGATGTATATTGCAGTTGCCGATAAACAAGGAGTTTCAAAAGATAAAATAAGCGGAACAATTCAAAATGATATTTTAAAAGAATATATAGCCAGAGGAACTTATATTTATCCCCCAAAAGCTTCCATGAGATTGATTACAAATATTTTTGAATACTGCTCTAAAGAAATCCCGCGCTGGAATACAATTTCAATTTCAGGTTATCATATTCGTGAAGCCGGTTCTACCGCGGCACAAGAAGTAGGTTTTACTTTAGCAAACGGAATTGAATATGTAAAGGCAGCAATAAATACCGGTTTAAATGTAGATGATTTTGCGGGACAGCTTTCTTTCTTTTTTAATTCTCATAACGATCTTTTAGAAGAAGTTGCTAAATTTAGAGCTGCCAGAAGATTATGGGCAAAAATAATGAAAGAAAAATTTAAAGCGGAAAAAGAACGATCAATGATGCTCCGTTTTCATACACAAACAGCCGGTTCCACTTTAACTGCGCAGCAAGTTGATAATAATATAATTCGTGTTACAATTCAAACTTTAGCCGCTGTATTAGGAGGAACCCAAAGTCTTCATACAAATTCAAAAGATGAAGCTTTAGCGTTACCGACAGAAAATTCTGTAAGAACCGCTTTAAGAACACAGCAAATTGTGGCGCATGAATCAGGAGTAACAAATACAATTGACCCGCTTGCCGGCTCATATTTTGTAGAATCCATGACTGATTTAATTGAAAAAGAAGCCGAAGAATATATTGATAAAATTGAATCGATGGGCGGTATGATTCCGGCAATAGAAGCGGGATATGTTCAAAAAGAAATTCAGAAAGCTGCATATAAATTTGAAAAAGAATTTGAAAGCGGAGAAAGAATTATAGTAGGTGTAAATAAATATAAGATTGAAGAATATGAACAGCCCGACTTATTAAAAATTGATATGGGAATTCAAGAAGCACAAATTGCATTATTAAACAAAGTTAAAAATGAACGAGATACTCAAAAAGTAAATGAAAAACTAAACGCTTTAAGAAAAGCCGCTGCAGGCGAAGATAATTTGATGCCGTTTATTTTAGACGCGGTAAAAGTTTACGCGAGTGTCGGCGAAATTTGTGATTCTTTGCGTTCTGTTTTCGGAGAGTATAAAGAAACAGTTGTTATCTAATCGAGGAATAAATGGATATAACTCATATTGAACATATTGGAATAGCCGTAAAAAATTTAGATGAGGCGATAAAATATTATGAAGATGTTTTAGGTTTGAAGTGTTATAAAATTGAAGAAGTAAAAGATCAAAAAGTAAAAACCGCTTTCTTCCAAGTCGGAGAAATAAAAATAGAACTTTTAGAAACTACCGATCCCGAAGGGCCTGTGGGAAAATTTATTGAAAAAAGAGGAGAGGGAGTCCATCATGTTGCGTTTGCGGTTAAAGATGTTTCGGCAGCATTAGAAGAAGCCAAGGAAAACGGAATTGAATTAATTGACGCAAAAGCTCGTCCCGGCGCCGATTTTATGAATATAGCGTTTCTTCATCCAAGATCAACATTTGGAGTCCTGACTGAATTTTGCGAGAAAAAGGAAGAAGAATAAAATAATAAACTAACTAAATTAATGAACTGGAAAACTCTCTTCACAAATAAAAAATCCGCTGCGGAATTTATTATTACTATTATAATATTAATTCTTACGCTATCCGCGCTAACAAATTTTCTAAAATTTGTTGAAGTTCGAGAAGGAGTTGTCTTACCCGATCCTTTACTTGCATTTTTTTCGCCAGTAAATTTAACCTGGCTTACATTCGGAATTATTTATATTTCTCTTTTTTCGGCCGTAATTATTTTGGCTAAACATCCTGCTGAATTATTGTTATTAATTCAAAGCTATACTTTAATGATAATAGTAAGAATGATTGCTATGTATCTTGTTCCTCTTAATCCGCCGAAAGGAATGATTTTACTAGTTGATCCATTCGTAGAATTTTTCGGAACAGGAATAACACTTACCAAAGATCTTTTTTTCTCCGGCCATACTGCAACTTTGTTTCTCCTCTATCTTGTTTCTAATTCAAAAAGCGCAAAAAAGATATTTTTAGTAAGTACTATTATTGTAGGTTTTACAGTTCTTATTCAGCATGTTCATTATTCTCTGGATGTAATAACCGCACCGTTTTTTGCTTATGGAACTTTCCGAATAATTTATTTGCTTCGCGGAAAGTATTCCTCAATACAAAATTAGGAAATAAATATTTTTTGAGAGCGTGCTCATTTAATAATTAAGCGAAAAGTATAAATTATAATATATTATTTGAACCGGCTAAGAGCGGCGCAGCTAAACCATTATATTTAACAGCGGGATTTATTTGTTTTGCAATTGGGGTTGTAGGTTTGATAATGCGGTTATTCCGGGTTTTATTTCCTGGTACCGGCTGAATTTATTTTCGCGAAGGTATCAAAAATATTTCATTTAAAAATGAAGAAGAGCAAACAATTCGGGAAATATTTTAAAGATTGAGTTTTTTGTTTCGACATCCATTAAAGGAACCAATGAAGGAAGATAATAGCAGCGAAGTTAAAGAAATTACAAAAATTATTACAAATGATTTTTCACGTTACGGTTTTAATTCCGTTTTAAGCGGAGATCAATTTGGAGATATTCTTGAGCTAAAAATTTTTTTGGCCGGAAAAATATTGGAAATGCTCGATAGAAATTATGATAAATTAATAAATGTACTTTATCTATTGGATATAAATGAAAGAAAAGTAGCGGAAGTTTTTCAGAAAGATAAGAATGATATACCTTTTGCCTTGGCGGAACTAATTATTGATAGACAACTGCAAAAATTAAAATGGAGAGAAATGTACAGAAAAGGTGAAATATAAAGTATATGAGTAATTCGAATAGTGAAAATAATAATCTAAAACAAAAATTTCCTAAACGCGTACTTACAGGTATAAGTATTGCTATTCTTATTGTCTCGGCTATTATATTAATTATTTACGCAATTAACGTACTGCTTGTAATTTTTGCGGGAATTCTTCTCTCGATATTTTTAAGAGGTATTGCAAAATTTGTTAAAAGATATATAAATGTTTCCTATAATATTGCAATACTAATTGTAATTGTTGCTATGCTGTTAATTGATGCCGCCATAGTATTTTTGATGGGGCCGCATATAGTTGATGGTTTTACCCAATTATCAAAACAGATCCCTTCCGCTGTTGAAGATTTTAAAAATTCACTTGTAACATTGCCTTTCGGTCAGCAAATAGTTTATAGTATTTCGCACGCCCCGGATGGCTTCTTTTCTGATCCAAATATGGCAATGAAAATTACCGGAATTTTTTCAACTTCGCTGGGCGCGGCAATGTATTTATTTGTTATGCTGGCAGTTGGTTTATATTTAGCCTTTGAGGAAAATCTGTACCACCACGGTTTTATTCTTCTAATTCCCCCGCAAAAAAGAGAGAGGGCAGATCAAGTAATGAAGGCATTGGGAAGAGCTCTCGGCTGGTGGATGGTCGGAAGGTTTTCATCAATGATGGTTGTAGGAGTTTTAACTTATATAGGTTTATTAATTTTAGGAATTCCGCTTGCGTTTACACTTGCCTTAATTGCGGCTCACTGCTTACCTTTGTCCCTAATATCGGTCCTTTTGTTTCAGCAGTTCCCGCGGTTTTAATCGGCATGATCCAAAGTCCGCTGCATGGATTATATGTAATAATCCTTTATATCATAGTTCAGGTTTTTGAAAGCTATTTGATTACTCCATTAATCCAGCAGAAAACAGTTTCGCTTCCTCCGGCTCTTTTAATTTCCGTACAGATTATGATTGGGGTATGGCTTGGGGCGTTTGGACTTTTGCTTGCAACGCCGTTAATGGTTGTTGCCATAGTTATGGTTCAAACACTATATGTGCAAGATGTTCTTGGTGATGATATTAAAGTTTTAGGCGAATAGCTTCTTACATCTTTCCCTAGTTTCTATTATTTTGTTTTCTGAATTCAAAAATTTTGGAACTATTATCCCTCTTATATATGAAAAAAAATATTTATTTCTTCTTAGCGTTTTTATTAATAGCTAATATATCTTTTTCACAAACCATAGATGATTTAACAAATAAAGTTGAAGAGTTAAAGAATAATAAAGCCTTAAGCCACGGCATTTGGAGCGTTTACGCTGAGTATGCGGATAACGGCGAAAATCTTATTGCTTATAATGAAGAGAATAGTTTAGCGCCGGCTTCGGGATTAAAAGTTTTTACTTCTTCAACGGCTTTAAATTTATTGGGTGAAGATTATCGCTATAAAACTAAACTATATTATGATGGTTCTATTGACGGAAATATTTTATACGGGAATATTTATATAGTAGGAGGCGGTGATCCTACCCTAGGTTCCGATTTGGTAAAAGGTTCAGTCCCGCTTGATACCTTAATGATGATCTGGAAAAATTCGATAGAAAAACTTGGAATAAAAAAAGTAAACGGTGCTGTTATTGGCGACGATTTTCTTTTTAATAGAATTACTGTCCCGGATTACTGGCCTTGGATTGATATAGGAAATTATTACGGAGCCGGTCCAAATGCTTTAACAATTCACGATAATCTTTATCGTTTATTTTTTCATCCCGGAATGCAAGAGGGGGAAAAGGCAGAAGTTGTTCGCACTGAACCGGAAATTTTCGGATTAAATTTCATTAATTATATGAAAACCGGAGCGGAAGGATCAGGGGATAACGGATATATTTACTGCGCGCCAAAACAATTTACGGCAACTCTACGCGGCACAGTTCCGGCAGGTGTAAATGAATTTTCAATTAAAGGTTCAATTCCAAATCCGCCTTTATTTGCAGCGCAATATCTGGAAAAATATTTAATTAAAAGCGGAATCGAAGTTACAGATTCCGCAAAAGTTTTGGAGAATAAAAAAGATTATAACCAAGAAAAATTAATCATCCAAACAGTCTCACCGCCGTTAAAAGATATAGTTTATATTGTAAATAAGAGAAGCAATAATCTTTATACGGAACATCTTTTAAGAACTATTGCAGTTGAAAAGGGAGCGGTAGGCAGTGAAGAAGAAGGTATAAAAGTTTTAACTTCTTTTTTAAAAGAAAATAATATTCCCACAGACGGATTTAAATTACTACGACGGCTGCGGCCTTTCAAGGACCAACAAAATAACAACAAAAATAATGGTAAAACTTCTTTCTTTTATGACTAAACAAAAAACTTTTACCGCGTTCTATAATTCGCTTGCGGTTGCCGGTGATCCTGCCGATATTGGATTTTTCGGAAATTTTGGAGCCAACACAATTATAGCAAAAAATGCCAGGATAAAATCCGGTTTAATTACCGAAGTCCGCAGCCATTCAGGTTATGTAAAAGCTAAAAACGGAAGAATGATTGCGTTTTCATTAATTTCTAATAATCATTCCGGTACTACCAGACAAATTGATGAAATACATAAACAAGTTATATTAAAATTAGCGGAGCTTAAGTAAAATTTACAATACTTTAACTACTTAAATTGCTAATTAAAATTACAATAACTATTTTGAATTTTATGCAGCGGATAAGCTTTAAATAAAGTAAACGGAGTAAAAATGGGATTTCGAAAATCAAAAGAAATAGAACTTCTTAGAAGCGAAAATGAAGAACTTAAAACTAAGTTCCATATGATGTTTGAAAAAGAAGGGACAGCCAAAAATCTTGATGAAGTTCTAAAAAAAATGCGCAGCGAAATTGCCGCGCTAAATAATGAAAAACATACGCTTCATGTAGAACTTGAAAAAATTAGACTTGCGGAAGAACAGCGCAAAGATGAACTGGAAAATTTGAACGGCAGTATAAAAGACTTAAATGAAATGAAGGTTGAACTTCAGGATACCATCTTCTCCTATACAAATCAAGTAAGCGAAACAGAAACCGCTTTAAAAGAAAATGAAGAAAGAGAAAAAGAACTTGTTGAACAATTAAAAAATGTTCAAAATGATATTAATGAACATGCCGAGAAAAATTCAAGATTGGAAAACCAAAGAAATGAAATTGAAAATTATATAACAGAATTAAAAAACACGATAAACGAACTGCATCAGCGGGAAAAAAATATTAAGGAGATTGTCGGGCAGAAGCAGGATGAGCTGAATGAAATAGAAGAGAAATCAGTAGCACTTTCCGCAAAACAAAACGAAATAGAAAAAATAATTGAAGAATCCGGAAGTAAAATTACCTCGATTAGAGAAAATGAGCAAAAAGTAAAAGAAGAAATTGAAACAAGAAAATTTCATTTATCAGAAATAGATAAAAAAATAAAACTGGCTAAAAATGAACTTGCTGATATTGAAAATTCTATTTCTTCATTAAAAGAGAGAGAAAAAAATATAAATGAAAAGCTTGAATCAAAAGAATTTGAACTAAAGCATAAGATTGAAAAAGAAGAAGAAATTATAAAGGAGAGGCTTCAAAATATTTCTATTGAACAGCAAGAGAAGGAAAAAGATTTAAAAGAACTCGATGAAGAAATATCTTCCAAACATAAAATGAATTCCTCTCTTGAACAAAAAGAAAGTGAATTAAGGCAGAGGTTAGAAAACCAAAATGTTCAAATAAGTGAAGCCGAAACAAAACTAAATCAGCTTAACGAAAAATATAATCTGCTTCAGCAGGATGTAATAAAAAAAGAAAAATATATTTATGATCATGAACAGACAATAAGTATAAAAGCCTCAAAAATAAATAAGCTTAATATTGAACTTCACGATCTTGAGAAAAGAACCGGTGACGCAAAAGAGAACGCCGAAAAATTCGAATTGCTGAGAAATGACCTTCAAAAAAATATTCTTGCGGAAAAAGAAGAAGCCGAACGACTGGCCGAGCAAAATCAAAAAACAAAAGATCTGCTTCCTCTTTTAGAAAAAAGGAAGTCGGAAATTGAACAAAGCAATACGGAACTGGAAAATCGATTCACGAAAATGTTTCAGAAGTTTAATCAAGAGTTGAATGAAATAAATAAAAAACGAACTGTACTTGAAAAAATTGTTCTGAAAAAAGAAAAAGATATTGATGAAAAAGACCAGCTTTTATTTGAAAAAATTGCTGCTCTGGAAGAAAGCGAAAGAGTGCTGAATATGCGGCAGTCTGAAATTGAAGCACTTGAACAAAATATAAAGCATATAAATGAACAGCGAGATTTATTAAAGAACGATCTTCTAAAATTTGAAGAAGACGCGATTGAACGGAAGAATCAAAATAATGAACTTAAACTGGAAACGGATCTGCTTTCCAAGAAGCGAATTACAATTGAAAAAGGAATGCAGGATCTTTTAAATTTGATGATAGAAAGTTATTCTAAATCAAAAGAAAGACGAAGAAAGCTTGAATCGGAAATAAAGGAAAATGATGAGAGATTGAATGATTGCAAAAATAGGATTACAGAATCTCATCAAGAGTTGGAAGAACTACAAATCAGCATCAGTAAATTAAAATATGAATATGAAGATGAAAAAGGAAACGTTAACAAACTTGCTCAGGCTAAAAAGAAACTGCAGGATGAAATAATTAAACATCAAGCCGCGCTTCAAAAATATCAAAAGATAAAGGAAAAACTTAAAATAAAAGAAGCCGCGGAAAAACATCGATCCGGAAGTGAAGGGGAAAATTCCGGTGATAAAAATAACGCGCAGATTTATAAACTTTAAAAATTTCTAACCATATTGGGGCAGTATTCTTCGTTTTATACTGCCTAAACCTTCCTTTAAATCGTTTTATTAAATTTATTATATTAGATGCGAAGAAAAAAAAGGAATTTCCATATGCAGTATAATTACAGAAATAATGGTATTACAAAATCAATTCTTTTTATAATTTCACTTCTTTTTTTAGCAAACCCGCAAATAAAATCACAGCCTCAATCTCAAGTTAAACATCCTGAGTGGAGTTATAATCAAACAATTTATGAAGTAAATTTGCGCCAATATTCTAAAGAAGGAACATTTAAAGAATTCGAAACTCATCTTCCCGAACTTAAAAAAATGGGAGTTGGAATAATCTGGCTCATGCCGATAAATCCAATCGGCGAGAAAAACAGAAAAGGCCCGCTCGGAAGTTATTACTCCGTTAAAAATTATAAAACTGTAAATCCCGATTACGGAACTTTGGCTGATTTTAAAGAAGTTGTAAATAAAATTCATAAACTCGGAATGTATGTTATAATAGATTGGGTTGCCAACCATACTTCATGGGATAATGTTTTAGTAAAAGAGCATCCCGATTTTTATAAAAAAGATTCCGCCGGAAATTTCATTCCTCCGGTTGAAGATTGGTCAGATGTAATCGCGCTCGATTATTCCAATAAAAATTTATGGGATTATATGGCCGGCGCAATGAAGTATTGGATTAAGCAGGCAAATATCGACGGCTTCAGATGCGATGTTGCGGGAATGGTTCCGACGGATTTTTGGAACTACGCTAGACAGCAGCTTGATGAAGTTAAACCGGTTTTTATGCTTGCGGAAGCGGAAGATCCGGGACTTCAAATTAAAGCTTTTGATATGACTTATTCATGGGAATTATATCAAATTCAAGACGGAATCGCGCAAGGCAAGAAAAATGTTCAGGATATCATCAATTATTTTAATAAAGAAAATAATGAATATCCAGAAAGCGCTTTCCGAATGAGATTTACTTCTAACCATGATGAAAATTCATGGAACGGAACTGTGAAAGAAAGATTGGGAAATGCCGCTCCCGAATTCGCCGCTTTTACCGTTGTTATTCCCGGAATGCCTTTGCTTTACAGCGGTCAGGAAGCGGGTTTAAATAAGCGTTTGGAATTTTTTAAGAAAGATGTAATCGAGTGGAAAGATTCTCCTTACAGAGAACTTTATACGAAACTTTTCAATTTAAAGATGAATAACGAAGCACTTTTAAATGGTGAAAAAGGCGGGAAGGTAAATCTTGTTTCACCAAAAGAGAGTAAGAACATTTATGCTTTCACACGGGAAAGTGGAGGTGATAAAATTTTAGCTGTATTTAATTTTTCAAAAAGTGAATCAGATGTAAATCTAAAAGGAGAAACTTTACACGGAAGCTACAGTAATTTAATTACCGGCGAAAAAGCCAAATTTTCTGACGAAGCGAATATGAAATTAAAACCGTGGGGTTTTAATATTTTCGTAAAGGAAAAATAAATGCCGATTCATTTAGAAAAGATTTCAAAGTCGTATGGTTCTGTTAACGCACTCAACAACATTTCGCTAAATATTGAACATGGCAAAACTACTGTTTTAATTGGCCCGAGCGGCTGCGGCAAATCTTCTTTAATTAGAATAGTCATCGGTTTGATAGAAAAAGATAACGGAAAAATAATAATAGATGACGAAGAATTAAATGAAGAGAATATTCTTTTCTTTAGAAGAAAAATGGGTTATGTAATTCAAGACGGGGGATTATTTCCTCATCTTACCGCGGGAAAAAACGCGTCGCTTTTGGCTGAATATCTCGGCTGGGGAAAAAATAAAATTGCGGAGAGAATTAAATTTCTCTCCGAATTAACTAAATTCCCGGAAGAAGGATTAAAAAGATTTCCCGCGGAACTATCCGGGGGACAGCAGCAGCGCGTAAGTTTGATGCGTGCTTTAATGCTTGATCCGGAAATACTTTTAATGGATGAACCACTTGGCGCGCTTGATCCTCTTATTCGTTATGATTTACAAAATGATTTAAAAGAAATATTTTCAACCTTAAATAAAACTGTTCTGCTTGTTACGCACGATTTAAATGAAGCCGCGTTTTTCGGAGATAAAATTGTCTTAATGAAAGATGGAAGCATAATTCAATCGGGAAAAATAAAAGAGTTTGTTGAAAATCCCGAAAACGAATTTGTTACAAAATTTATTAAAGCCCAAAGAAGCAGTCCCGAACTTATAAATTAATTGTCGTAAAAATTTCTTCCATTCTAAAAGTAATAAATTTGAAAATTACTAAAATCATACTTCTAATTAGCTTTTCTATTTCCCTTCTGTATGCTCAAGAAATTAAAGTGGGTTCTAAAAAATTTACCGAGTCTGTAATTCTCGGCGAAGTTGTAACGCAGCTTGGAAGATTAGAAAATCAAAATATTACACATTTAAGAGAACTCGGCGGCACAAGAGTTTTATGGAACGCGCTGCTGAAGGGCGATATAGATATTTATCCCGAATACACCGGCACTATACGGCAGGAAATATTTTCGCAAAAAAATATTTCAGAAAGTGAACTTGAAAACCTGCTGAAAGAAAATAATGTGGAGATGAGCAAGCCGTTAGGTTTTAATAATACCTACGCATTAGGAATGAAAAAGGAAAAAGCGGAAGAACTCCATATTTTTAAAATTTCAGATTTAAAAAATTATCCCGAACTTCGATTTGGTTTCAGTAATGAGTTTATGGATAGGAAGGATGGTTGGCCGGGATTGCAAAAAGCATATAATCTTCCCGTGCAAAATGTAAATGGCTTAGATCATGATCTTGCTTACAGAGGCCTTGATAATAATTCAATCGATGTAATTGATTTATATTCAACCGACGCGGATATTGATTATTATAATTTGAAAGTTTTGAAAGATGATTATCATTTCTTCCCCGATTATCACGCGGTTTTGCTTTACCGAATTCCGCTAAAAAAAAAATCGCCCGCAGCTTTAAAATCAATTCTTCGATTAGAAGGGAGCATTTCAGATTCTTTAATGATCGCGATGAATGCCGAAGTTAAAATTGATGGAAAACCTGAAAGTAAAGTTGCCGCTGATTTTATTTCCGATACTTTTTCAGAAAAAACTGGTTATGCAATTTCATCATTTTGGAGCGGAATTTGGCTCTACACAAAAGAACATCTTTTTATGGTTGCCGTTTCCTTATCCGTCGCTATTCTCTTTTCTATTCCTCTTGGAATTCTCGCATATAAAAAGAAAGAGATTAGCAATTTAATTCTTGGTGTTACCGGAATAATTCAAACTATTCCTTCTCTGGCTTTATTAGTTTTTATGATTCCTCTTCTTGGAATCGGCTCATGGCCCGCTATAGTGGCGCTTTTCCTTTATAGTTTACTTCCGATTGTTAGGAATACTTATTCCGGGTTGCAAAACATTCCACAACATATTAAAGAATCGGCCGTAGCTTTGGGAATCCCTTCCGCCGCGCGGTTAAGATTAATTGAACTTCCATTAGCTTCAAGATCAATTTTAGCGGGAATAAAAACTTCGGCGGTTATAAATATTGGAACCGCGACTCTCGGCGCATTAATAGGCGCGGGCGGCTACGGACAGCCGATATTAACCGGAATTAGATTGGATAATATTTCATTAATTTTGGAAGGCGCTGTTCCTGCTGCGCTGCTCGCAGTTTTAGTTCAGTTGTTTTTTGATTTGTTAGAAAAATATTTTGTACCGAAAGGTTTACGGCTTGACGAATAATTTATCTGTAACTTATTATTACCGCTCGTTGTGTTATACCCTGAAGCAGCGGTTGTAGTAATTTCTTCCCATTGGTTTTGGCTTTTTCTATAATGCCTAACTCAAGAGCTTTTTGCTTTATCTTTTTTTCGGCATTCTTAAATCCTTTATCAATTAATTCCGGATTTAATATTCTCGCGGTTAAATTAGCGTCATAAATTTTAGAATTATTATGATTTACTTTTGCATAACATAACTCCGGCCCGGGAAGAGTTATAAAAACTTTATCATCCTTTAATTGAATATCTTCTTTCTTTACTTTTTTAAGATCTATGCAAGCGGCCGCTTCTCCATTCACTATCAAAAGGACTTTACTATCCGGCGCAAAATTATCAATATTAAATAATTTTCTTTTAACTGTTTCTTCAACAATATCATTAAAATTATATTTTACAACTTCAAGATTCCCGATGTTTTCAATTTTCTCAAGTACAATCATTTGAGCGGATATTTCGGATCCATTAATAAATTTAATATTTAGAATTCCGGTAAAATATTCTATTATAAATAGAAATATAATTATCGCCGTTATAATAATTATGCTGACTTTTAAGCTTTTCATGCAAATACCGTAATTCAAAAGATAATTATGAAAATAAAATTCTAAAATTCTTTTCGATTTTAATATATTTAAAGATAAAATTTTTAATACAAAGTAAAACAATAATAAACGGAGCAGTTATATGCCGGATAGTTCACCGCAATTGGATAAACTTGCCATAGATAAAAATAATTTAGATGAATTAGCTATAAACACAATAAGATTTTTGGCTGTTGACGGAGTGCAGAAAGCAAACTCCGGACATCCGGGAATGCCGATGGGCTGCGCCCCGATTGCCTATAAACTTTACACCCAATTTATGAAACATAATCCCGCAAATCCTAACTGGGTTAACAGAGATAGATTTATTCTTTCAGCCGGCCACGGAAGTATGCTCCTTTATTCGGTTCTTCATCTCTGCGGTTATAAAATTTTGTTGGAAGATTTAAAGAATTTTAGACAGTGGGGAAGTATTACTCCCGGCCATCCTGAATTCGGGCTTACGGAAGGAGTGGAAACTACAACAGGTCCTTTGGGGCAAGGCTTTGCTAATTCAGTGGGAATGGCGATAGCCGAAGCTTATCTCGCCGCAAAATTTAATAAAGATGATATAAAATTAATCGATCATTTTATATACGGAATTTGCAGCGACGGCGATTTAATGGAAGGAGTTTCTCACGAAGCCGCTTCTATTGCGGGACATCTTAAACTCGGGAAAATTATTTTCTTTTATGACGACAATAAAATAACAATCGACGGAACAACAGATTTATCTTTTTCGGAAGATGTAGGTAAACGTTTTGAAGCGTACGGTTGGCATGTTCAATATCTAAATGATGTTAATGATTTGAAGGCAATGGATATTGCTTTAAAAGCCGCGCAAAATATTTCTGATAAACCATCAATAATAGTTACTAAAACTCATATAGGATTCGGAAGCCCGAATAAACAGGATACTTCCGCCGCGCACGGCTCTCCGCTTGGAGAAGGAGAAGTAAAATTATCTAAAAAAAATCTCGGCTGGCCGGAAGATTCTAACTTTTTAATTCCCGAAGAAACAAAAGAAATATTTTCCGCTGTAAAAGAAAAAGGCGAAAAACTTGAAGCGGAATGGGAAAAATTTTTTGAAGAATATAATCAGAAATATCCCGGGGAAGCAAAATTATTCAGCCAATTAATTAGCGGAGAATTGGGTGAAGAATGGAAAGAGAAACTTCCCAAATTTGAAGCGGACGAAAAAGGCATGGCAACACGCGCCGCATCGGGAAAAGTTTTAAATGCTATTGCCGCTGATCTTCCCGGTTTAATCGGCGGGTCTGCCGATTTGGCGCCTTCTAATAATACTTTCTTAAAATCTTTTGAAGCTTTTTCCGCAGAAATAAATTACGGTAGAAATTTTCATTTCGGAATCAGAGAACACGGAATGGCCAGCATTCTTAACGGAATGGCAATGTACGGCGGCGTAATTCCTTACGGTGGAACTTTTCTTGTTTTCTCCGATTACCTTCGTCCCGCTTTACGCTTAGGTTCATTATCAGGAATAAATCCAATTTATGTGTTTACTCATGACAGCATTGGTTTGGGAGAAGACGGCCCGACTCATCAGCCGATTGAACATATTGCTTCGCTGCGGGCAATTCCAAAATTACTTGTACTTCGCCCGGCGGATGCAAACGAAACTGTAGAAGCATGGAAAACGGCAATCGAACATAAAGGAAGTCCGGTAGCATTAATTTTAACACGGCAAAATTTACCAACCTTAGATAGAGCAAAATATTCTTCCGCAGAAAATTTTTCAAAAGGAGCTTATATTTTAAAAGATTCCGAAGGCGCGCCGGATGTAATTTTAATGGCTTCCGGATCCGAAATTTCTATCACGTTAGAAGCGGCTGAAAAACTGGAAGGTGAA
The DNA here is from genome assembly GCA_963798775.1 of uncultured Bacteroidota bacterium. Taxonomy (GTDB): domain Bacteria; phylum Bacteroidota; class Ignavibacteria; order Ignavibacteriales; family Ignavibacteriaceae; genus CAWCUK01. The sequence goes on along the minus strand of CAWCUK010000001.1, from coordinate 1,066,947 downwards.
GGAATAAAAACAAGAGTTGTAAGTTTTCCTTCACACGAATTATTTGAAAAGCAATCAGAAGAATATAAAAAATCAGTTTTGCCTAAATCGGTAAAAGCAAGAGTTTCTGTGGAAGCCGGTATTTCACAAAGCTGGGAAAAATATCTCGGCGAATTCGGTGAAGCTGTAAGTATAGAAACTTTCGGCGCTTCGGCTCCGATTATAATTTTAATGGAGAAATTTGGTTTTACCCCGGGAAATATTTTTGCCGTAGCCAAAAGAATCCTTGAAAAATTAAAATAAAAAGAAAATCATCTCTAAAAATCCCGGTTAGTGCCGGGATTTTTTTCATTCATTTCCTAATTTCTTTTATCCAACTGATAAAACTGTTTTATTAAATTGATAAAATACCGCAAGTAAATTCTTCTGTTTTTCTTGAAAATCCTTCTTTATCGCGAAATCTATTTTAAGCATGGTTTTTGATTTATCTCTAATTGGATATTTATTCACGATGTGTAATTGATTAGAAAAAATTAGATTGAAAGATTCGACTAAGATATAGAATTAAACAATTAAACCTCTGTCTTTAGTATTACGGGGGCAATTAAAAAATAAATTGGTTCGGCAAGAATTGGTATTTAAAATAAATAAAGACAAGAAAAAATTGGCCATCCTTTATGAAAAAGATCAGAAAATAAGGCAACTCATTTCTTAGGTAACTAATTATATTAATCAATTTCAGGAGACATAATGAAACTTCTATCTACAATTTGCGTGTTCTTTATAGCGGGATTTTTATTTTCCGTATCCGCGCAAACAGTTATCAATAATTTTGATAGCCAGGCCGCAAACCTTTCTACAAATTCCGAGGCTCCTTCTGTTGTTAGCATATCAGATAATAATACCGATTTTGTTGAGGGAACAGGATCTTTAAATGTAAACGCGGTTATTGCAAATGTTCATGATTGGGGCACTTTTGCTATGGTTCAGACTGCGGATATTACAGAGGATTGGACGGGCAGTAAAGATGATACTTTATATTTATGGATTAAAGTTAAACAAGCACCGGCAGATCCAAGTATGGTATTCAGAATTCAATTGTGGGATCAGCCAAATTCTACCGATACTAAAGAAGCTTATATTTTTGAAGATGCCGTTGCGTTAGATAATGTTTCAGGCTGGTATGAAGAAAAAATTCCTTTTAATGAAAGAACAACTGACGGAAATGTAAATCCTGATAATTCCGGTTTTGTTAGAGCGCCCAATAACTGGTTTATGGGAACTAATAACGGAACTTTAGATTTTGATAAAATTGTTGGTTATGATATAGTTGCCGTTACAACCGGCGCGGTAACAGATTCAGTAAAATTATCCTACGATGGCTTTGTTCGTGGCCCCAAAGTTCCTCTTCCGGTTGAACTTACTTCATTTAGCGCGGCTGTTGTAAAAAATCAAGTTAAATTATCTTGGTCAACCGCTACAGAAAAAAACAATAAAGGTTTTGAAGTAGAAAGAAAACAAGTTAACGGAAATTATGAAGTTATCGGATTTATTCACGGCGCAGGAACATCTACAAAAACAAATTCTTATTCATATGTAGATTCCAAAGTAAAATCTGGAAATTATACTTACAGATTAAAACAACTCGATTTTGACGGAAAGTTTGAATATTCAAAAGAAATTAATACTGAAGTTTCTGCTCCGGTTGAATTCGCTTTGAAACAGAATTATCCGAATCCGTTCAACCCTTCTACAACAATTAGCTATCAACTTCCTGTAAGCGGAAAAGTTATAATGAAAGTTTATAATGCTTTAGGTATTGAGGTTGCTACTCTTGTTAATGAAAACAAAGAAGCCGGAAGCTATAATATTAATTTCAACGCTTCTAATTTATCGAGCGGAGTTTATATTTATAAATTATCCGCCGGCAGTTTTGTTTCTACCAAGAAAATGATTCTTTTGAAGTAATTTATAAAAAAATAAATTTTTCATTTTTATGGGGAGCTTAGGCTCCCTTTTTTATTATTCTATTCATATGAAACTTTTAATCTAAGTTATTTCTTCCCTAAATATTATTCCAATTATAAAGATTTAGCAAAAACATAAAATTCTTATTCATAATATCACGCGGTTTTTTTAGATTAATTAAAATAAAAATCAATTTTATTTTTATGTAGAATAAGCCATTGTTAAAATCAGCTAACTAAGATAAAAAATCGGGATTCAAATGAATAAAATAACCGGATACAGAACATATTTTATTTCCCTTCTCATTTTCATATCATTTAATTTTGTATTCTCTCAAAAAATAATTGGACAGAATTATGAGGTTTTCTCACCGAACGGCGAAATAAAAGTTTCGTTTATTTTAGAAAATGATAAACCACTTTATCAAGTTGAACGGTTTGGGCAAATTGTAATTGAGAAATCGCGATTGGGTTTTATTTTAGAAGACGGGCCTTTCCCTGCTTCAAACACAAAAATAGTCTCGGTAAATAAAAAATCTTTTGATTCTATTTGGACTCAGCCTTGGGGAGAAGTAAAAAATATTCGTAATAATTATAATGAGTTGAAGATAAATTTAATCGATAAAAATTCCAGAAAGTTATCAATCATTTTTAAAGTGTATAATTATGGAATAGGATTCCGGTATGAAATTCCGGCACAATCGGATTTAGCTGATTTTAATATTATGGATGAATTAACGGAATTTCATTTGGCAGGTGATCATAAAGCTTGGTGGATTAAAGCTTATCAAAGTAATCGTTATGAATATTTATACCGATCTTCCCCTCTAAATCAAATGGATACTGTTATTACGCCTCTTACAATGGAAACTAATAATGGTTTATATTTAAGTATTCATGAGGCTGCTCTTGTTAATTATTCTAGTATGACTTTGATCTCGGAGAAAAATAATGTGCTTAAAGCTGATTTAGTACCATGGTCTGACGGTGTTAGAGTAAAAGCTTCCTCTCCCATGCAAACTCCCTGGCGTACAATACAAATTTCAGATTCTCCCGCCGGCTTAATAACTTCCTATTTAATTTTAAATCTTAATGAACCAAATGCTCTGGGAAATGTTTCATGGGTTGAACCTTGTAAATATGTGGGAATTTGGTGGGCTATGCACCTTGAGAAATATACCTGGTCAACCGGGCCTAAACACGGAGCTACAACTAAAAATGCTGAAAAATATATTGATTTTGCTTCTAAATATGGATTCGGCGGAGTTTTGGTTGAAGGATGGAATACCGGCTGGGACGGTGACTGGGTTAAAAACGGCGAAAATTTTAATTTTATTCAAGCCGCGCCTGACTATAATCTTAAAAAGGTCGCGAATTATGCGGCCTCAAAAGGTATTCAGCTTATCGGCCATAATGAAACTGGCGGAGCTGTCTTAAATTACGAATCGCAATTAGACACGGCTTTCAAACTCTACCATTCTTTAGGAATAAAAACAGTAAAAACAGGTTATGTAAACTTTGGCAGGTCGATTAAAAGATTTGATGAAAATGGGAAAGTTCAGTACGAAACTCATCACGGGCAATATATGGTTCGCCATTATCTAAAAGTAGTTAAAGAAGCGGCGAAAAATAAAATAATGATTGACGCGCATGAACCTATTAAAGCCACCGGATTAAGGAGGACTTATCCAAATATGATGTCTAGAGAAGGCGCTAGAGGACAGGAATATAACGCATGGTCTACCGACGGCGGAAATCCTCCGGAACATCTTACAATACTTCCTTTCACAAGATTACTCGCCGGCCCAATGGATTTTACGCCGGGAATATTTGATTTATTATATCCAAAAATAAAACCTAATAATAGAGTAAATACAACCCTTGCAAAACAATTGGCACTTTATGTAGTTATATACAGCCCATTGCAAATGGCCGCTGATCTACCGGAAAATTATGAGAAAAATTTAAAACCTTTTCAATTTATAAGAGATGTTCCGGTTGACTGGGAAGAGACTAAAGTAATAAATGCCGCCATCGGTGATTATATTACTATTGTAAGAAAAGACAGAAACAGTGACGATTGGTATTTAGGAAGTATTACCGATGAGAATTCAAGAAAATTCGAAGTAAATCTTGATTTCCTTTCTCCCGGTAAAACTTATTTAGCGGAAATTTATAGAGACGGAAATGACGCCGATTGGAAAACAAATCCTTATTCTATTGAAATAAAAAAAGAGAAAGTAAATAGTAAATTTAAAATGCAAATAAATTTAGCTCCGGGAGGCGGGGAAGCTGTAAGATTTTCTATCGTTAATAAATAAGAAAAACTTAATGTAAAAATAGTGTCAGCAACATGAATAAAAATTTGTAAAGATTAGCTTCGAATGCTGACGCGGATTTTGTTATAACTGGAGCGGCTATAAATACTTATTAAAAAATCCTCTCAATAAATTGCGGAAGTTTTAATTGAATAAAGAATCAATGAAGTTTTTCTCTGCTTAACTCCCTTGGAAAATAATAAAATTTCCTTCATTAATATTGCCCTTGATATTTCCCACAAAAAATTCTCTGATTATTTGTTTTTATTGTAACACATATATTTAGAAAAATGTTACAGAACAAATTTTACTTTTATGTCTAAACTAAGAGAAGAATTTTCAAAAAAAGATTGGAAAGATTGTTGCGGCAAGTTTTGCAAAGATTGTAAAATTGCCCAACGGTACAAAGAAAAATACGGAAAGAAAGAAGCGCATAAAAAACATAAAAAAGATTGGAAAAAGTACAACTAAATAAAATACTTTCAATATTAAAGGAGTATGTAATGAGAATATTATTTTCTTTGTTAATGATTGCTCTTCCCGGCTCTTTGTTATTCAGCCAGATGAAAGATAGTTTAAATTCTAAACAAAACGAGAAATCAGAAATAAATTCATCAATGATTAAGTACATGAGCGGTAATGATAGTGTACACGCTTATTTGGCGTCTCCCAAGAAGGAAGGGAAACATCCCGGACTAATTGTAATACACGAATGGTGGGGCTTAATGCCCTGGATAAAATCTAATTCAGATGAATTCGCAAAACGAGGTTATGCGGCGTTAGCAATTGATTTGTATAGAGGAAAATCTACAAGCAGTCCCGATGAAGCTCATCAGCTAAGCAGAGGAGTTCCTGAAGATAGGGCTGTAAAAGATTTAAAATCGGCATACGATTATTTAAAAGAATCTGCCAAATATTGATACGAGTAAAATTGGAGTTATCGGATGGTGCATGGGAGGCGGATATTCACTAAAAGCCGCATTAAATATTCCGCAGCTGAATGCTTGCGTTATAAATTACGGTGCTCTTATAACGGAAAAAGAAACAATAGATAAAATAAATTGTCCGATCCTCGGAATTTTCGGTGAACAGGATAAAGGGATTCCCCCGGAAACTGTTAATAAATTTAAAAATGCGGCAAAGGCAGAAGGGAAAGATGTTGAAATTCATATTTATCCGGCTGTAGGCCATGCTTTTATGAATCCCGCAAATAAAAGCGGTTATAATAAAGCAACAGCTGATGAGGCTTGGAATGAGATTTATTCATTTTTAAATAATAATCTGAAAAAATAACGGAAATAAATTATCCTTCGATTTATATATTTATTGATATTCGTTTAACTTTTCCTTTTGTTTATGATCTTATTTGTTTATCAACTAAAGGAAATAATATGAAATTTCTTTACGGTATTTTCTTTATTCTTTCCGCCTTCATATTTACGGCATGTAGTAATAAATTGGAAATTGTAAAAAATCCTATTTCTTTTTCTAAGGAAAGAAAAATGTTAACGGCTGAATATATGAAGGAACATTACGGGATGGATGACAGCAATATTGTTATTGTTCCTAAAATAATTGTGCTGCACTGGACTGCAATTAATTCTTATGATGCTTCATTTAGAGTTTTTAATATGGAAAAATTAAACGGATCCAGGCCCGATCTTTCCGGTGCGGGACAAGTTAATGTAGGAATTCAATATCTCGTTGACCGAGACGGAACAGTTCATCAGCTTATGCCTGATACTTTAATGGCCAGGCATTGTATCGGATTAAATTACTGTTCTATCGGTGTTGAAAATGTAGGCGGCGGAAATGATATTGATAATTTAACCGATGAACAAATTGAAGCTAATATAAAGCTTGTAAAATATTTGGTGAAAAAATATCCTACTTTAGAATATTTAATCGGGCATTTAGAATACCGCTATTTTGAGGGTCATCCTTTATGGAAAGAAATTGATCCTAATTACAGAACCCCAAAATCCGATCCCGGCGAAAGATTTATGAATGCGGTTAGAGAAGGAGTGAGGGAATTTCAATTAAAAGGTTTAAAAGAAATTGAGGAAGAAAAAGTGAGCCAGCCTTTATGATTTGGATTTTACTCTTTTAAATTTGGAATAGAAAGATATGAAAAGAATCGATTAACAAAACAGGAAAGGAGAATGATGAAAATTATTAAATTCAGCGTTATGCTTACATTATTTGCATTAGTAATTGCCGGATGTAAAAATAATAATGACAATAATCCGGTTAATAACGGAGATCAGGTTTCTTCCGAAAACAGTATAACAATAAATGGAGACGGTTTTAATAATCAAACGTTTACTATACAAGCAACCGGAGTTACCCAAGCTTACGGAGCTTTTAATACCGGTACAAATGTAACAGAAGGTATTGTAGTAGGGCCGGCAGGTAGTTCGGCAGTAAGTTTAAGTTTTGCGTTTCCGGGAAATTCGGCCGGCACTTTTAATTGGGGAAATTTAAGTGCGAATACGGGTGCTGTTATAATTACTGTTGATGATAAACAATTTGTTAATATAACCGATTCAATTTCAACTTCCGGTAAAACAACTATTACTGAATATGGAAATGTAGGAAGTTTAATTAAAGGAAATTTTAACGGAAAAATGGTCCGATTTAATATTACTGCCGGTGCCGGAGATACTGTTGATGTTTCCGGTAAATTCGCGTTTGAAAGAAGATCTGATAAATAACGGGCGAAAAATTCTTATATAGCTATTTAAGAGGTTGTCTTTTTCTTTAATTATTAAAAAAAGAAAAAAGACAGCCTTTTTTTATATTATATATTTTATAATAACAAATCCCCCGATAAGCAAAACCGTAAAACCGATAGCAAGCCAGTTAAAATATTTATCTATAAAACTTTTTATTTGCGGCCCGAACATCCAAATTAATCCCGCCACCAGAAAAAATCTTGCACCCCTGCTTACCAAAGAAGCAATAATAAACATAGGAAGATTAATATTAAAAGCACCTGCCGAAACCGTAAAAACTTTATACGGCAGAGGAGTAAATCCTGCCGTAAAAATTATCCAAAAATCATATTTGCTGTAAAGAGCTTGGATTTTAAAAAATGTACCGTGTGTAAAACTCGGCAAATGTGTAAAGAAGAAATTAGCTAAAGCCGTAAACTCGCCCGCCGGAGTCCACCATAAATAATGTCCTATGGAATAACCTAATAAAGCTCCCATAATTGAGGCAATAGTACAAGTAGCGGCATATTTAAAAGCCTTTCTCCGGGCGCCTAAAACAAGAGCGATTAATAAAGCGTCCGGCGGAATCGGGAAAAAAGAAGATTCGGCGAATGCCAATACAAATAAAGCAACAGCGCCGTAAGGAGTTTCAGCCCAATGCAGAACCCAATCATAGAGTTTTCTTAGATATTTCATTATAAAAAATTCCGGATAATTTGAACTTCAAACATAAAGAAAATGATGATTTAATTAAAAGAATAAAATGGAAGAAGAAAAAATAAATATTGAAAAATTACATGTAGATTAGAATGAAATTTGCTAAATTAATATCGCTTAATCACTATTTTAGAGAGACTCTTGTATGGAAAAATCCGAACGTCTTCTTTCACTTGATGTTTTTAGGGGGATTACCATTGCGGGAATGATTTTAGTTAATAATCCGGGAAGCTGGGGAAATATTTATCCCGCGTTAGAACACGCAAAATGGAATGGTGTTACTCCTACCGATCTAATTTTCCCGTTCTTCTTATTTATTGTGGGTGTTGCTATTACTTTTTCTTTAACTAAAAGAAAAGAAAGAGGCGATAATCAGAATAAATTAATGCTCCAAATTTTCCGGCGAAGCATTATTCTTTTTGTACTCGGATTACTGATGTATGGATTTCCTGATTATCCACTACATACGCAGCGAATTCCGGGAGTATTGCAAAGGATTGCGGTTTGTTATTTTTTTGCGTCCTTCATTTTTTTAAAAGCTAATAAAAAAACAATTGCTTATTGGGCGGCGGCTATTCTTTTAGTTTATTGGGGAATGATGACTCTGATCCCGGTTCCCGGTGTCGGAACTTCTAGTTTAGAACCTTCTACAAATCTTGGTGCCTGGCTCGATAGAATAATCCTCGGACAAAGTCATCTTTGGAGCGGTTCAAAAAACCTGGGATCCCGAAGGAATTTTAAGTACTCTTCCGGCAATAGCTACTACACTTCTTGGTATTTTAACCGGCTATTGGCTTAGATCAGAAACTGACGCAAAAACAAAAATTATTTGGATGTTTGTTTTTGGAAATACCGGACTGGTTTTGGGCACTATTTGGGATATGTGGTTTCCTATTAACAAAGGGTTATGGACTAGCTCGTATGTTATTTTTACCGCCGGAATGGCGCTTCAATTTTTAGCAATGTGCTATTGGCTTATTGATGTTAAAGGCTATAAATGGTGGACTAAGCCTTTCCTGGTTTACGGTTTAAACGCTATTACAGTTTTCTTTTTATCCGGCATTGTCGGCCGTTTAATGATAATGATAAAAGTCCCCCAAAATTCCGGTCAGTCTGTTGCACTGAAAACATTTCTTTATAATACTTTTTTTACTACGTGGTTAACACCCATAAACGCTTCTCTTTTATGGGCGATTGTAACAGTATTAGTATGGCTGGGCCTAATGTGGATTCTTTACACGAAGAGAATTTTTATTAAAGTTTAGGTTGTTTTATTTAATAAGTATATTAACTTCTAATTAAAGAGGCTGTCTCTGAATTTTAATTCCGCCCAAGACCGGAATTTAAATTACCGAAATTTACTTAATAAGAGAATGCTGAAACAAAGTTCAGCATAACAAATTTGTGGTTTTGAGACAGTCCCTAATTATTTTTTATAATTAGAATAAAATTAAAATATATTTATCTCTCCTTTTGCGGTTTTTAATTAGATAATCAAAATAAATAGAGACAAATTTTTATTGAGTTTAAACAAAAATTTTTTGTTGATTAGTTTTTGTGCGGCTATCGTTTTATCCGGATTTTCATGCGGAAGGGAAGAAGTTCAGCTTTCCCCAAAGAATGAAAGCAAAAATGAAAACAATTGGTATAAACAGGCGCAAGTAGATTTGGGCGCACGTATTAAAATGCTTTCACCCGATAAAGGTTTTGCGATGTCACGCGGCAGAGGGAATATTGAAGGATATCTTTATTATTTTTCAAACGGTAATTGGGAGCCTATTTATAGTTTCCCTTATTCAGATTTTCCAATTATGGCAGTTTATGATTCAAATAAAATTTTTACGATAAATCATTTAACTCATAATGGAAATTATCGTCCTGTTTTTTCTTCATTTGAAAATTATCAAAGAGAAGAAAAATATCTTCCTCGGGTAATGTGGGATAAGACTGATTATCTTATGTGGAAAGGAATTTCCGTTCAAAAAGATGGTTCTGCGTGGATGGTGGGGCAGCAGGGGCGGATTATGTATTTCAATAAAAAATATTGGAAGCAAATTGAGAATCCGGTAAACTCAAAACATCTAAATAATTTGCTTTCCGGAGATTTAAATGATGTAAAAGTCTTTGAGAATAATTCAGGATGGGCTGTAGGTAAAGATGGAAAAATACTGCATTTAAGGAATGGAAAATGGGAAGATTATCCTTCGCCGGTTAAAAATGATTTAATAAAATTATCTTTTGCTGATAAAAATAACGGCTGGGCTGCGGGAGCGAATGGTACAATTATTTTTTATAACGGTAGAAATTGGAAAAAACAGTTTATTCCGATTACAGATAATTTTAGAACCATAAAAGCGTTAGATAAAAACCATGTTTGGGCTGCCGGAGAGAATTCATCTTTATACTTTTATAACGGCAAGATTTGGCGGGAAGATAAATCTATAAAAATATTTGATGATACGTTTGATGATCTTGATGTTATAAAAGAAAAGAATAATTATTTAATCTGGCTTATCGGAAATGACGGTATTTATACAAACTCCCAATCTATGGGTTTTTCTTTTACTGATTATACAAATCAGCTTTCGTTGCGGCGGGACGGAAGAGCGGGGATATTTTTTAATGTACGCGATAAAGATTATCCTGATCTTCTTGTTGAAAATGAAGATGGTCCCGCGTTATTGTTTAAGAATGAAAATGGCAAATTTTCGGATGATTCCCGTGATGCCGGACTTGCTGATTCTCCCGAAGCAATTGCCGCCGTCGCCGTCGCAGATATTAATAACGACGGTTATAACGATATTTTGCTTATAAAGAATCAGTTTAAGTATAAACTTTATCTCGGAACTTTTAGCGATACGTTCAAAGATTTTACAACTGAAAGTAATCTAATTTTAGAGGCTAGAGAGAACAGCAATATTCAATCAGCACAATTTGTTGATTTTGATAATGACGGAAATCTAGATCTTTATATTGCAAATTATGAAGGCGAGGATGTTTTTTATAAAAATAACGGCGCTGGAAATTTTCTTGATGTTACGTCAGTTACAGGGAATTTAAAACCATTAAATGCCCAATCATACGGCGCGACTTTAGGTGATTTTAATAAGGACGGCTTAACGGATTTGCTTTATGTGTATCACGTTCCAATTAAGAATAAAGAAATGGAATTATTTATAAATGAAGGAAATTTTCATTTCCGTCAAAATAAGAATCCTGAATTTTTGGTAAAAAGTGATGCTTCAAACGCCGCGATGGTAGCCGCTGCGGATGATTTTAACAATGACGGAAACACCGACATAATTGTAATGAATCAAAAATCGGAGCCGTGGCTTTTATTAAATAATGGAAACGCAAGTTTTACTAATGTTTCAAAAGCATTTGGTCTTCAAAAAAATATTTCTCATCCCGCACCCTCCGGCGGTATTTTAAATACGGCGGATGTAAATAATGATGGTTATGAAGATATTTTTATTTCATCAAAGTTATTTATAAACGAGAAAGGTAAAAGTTTTAGAGAAGTATCCCGGCAAGTCGGCTTAAATTTTCTGGGAAATCCTTCATTCGCCGATATTGATAATGACGGCGATGTTGATTTATATATCGGCAGTTCAAGACAATCACTCGGAAAAGGAGAGCGTTCAATTTTTTACAGGAATAATTTAAATAATAATAATTTCATAAAAGTTAAGGTTTTCGGTGATGAAAGTAATAGGAACGCGATAGGAGCAAAAGTTTATATTGAAGCGTTTAAGCAAGGAAAACAGATATATACACAGTTAAAAACAGTCGGTTTAGGAGCTACCCCGCTTGTTAATAAAAATATTTCCGAACTTCATTTCGGCGCAAAACCGGATTATACTTATAACATTAAAGTTATATTCCCTTCAGGAATAATGCGAATAAAAAATAACATCAAGACCGGAAGTTTAATTAGTTTTTATGAAAGCTCATTTTTAGAGAGCGGTTTTATTCGCTCTAAAAAATCAATTATACGCAGTTTGATTTTGTTTAAGCCGCAAAAGAGAATCTTCAACTTTATTTATCTTTTTATTATTGTTGCCTTACTAGTTTATTATGGAATAGAAGCCGGTGCAAAGAAAATTGTAAAGGCATGGTATTTTATTCCCGCGCTTATAATTGTTTATTTTCTAATAGTTCATTTTACCATACTAAATAATGAAGCGGTTAAAACTTTCTCTCCATTAATAGGCGTTGTGGCCATTGGGTTTGGATGGATATATACGGCAGGCAAAATAATTCGAAAAAATGAAGCGAAGTTTATATCTCATTTTAAAATAGAAGAACTTATAGGCGAAGGTGGTATGGGGAAAGTTTATAAAGCCTTCGATATAAATTCCAAAAAAACAGTCGCGGTTAAAATTCTGAATGAAGAATTATTAAAAGATGATCAGAATAAAAAACGTTTCAGCAGTGAAGGTAGATTACTTTCCGGGTTTAATCATCCGAATATTATTAAAGTATATGAAACCGGTGAGGCTGCGGGTAAGGGTTTTATAGCGATGGAATATTTGCCGGGTGGAACGTTAAAAAAATATCTGGTAGAAAATTTCCCGCTTAAAAATTCTGAAGTTATGAAATTCGCACTTCAAATCTGCGGCGGGTTACATGAAATTCATAAAAAAGAAATTATTCATAGGGATATAAAAACAAATAATATATTGCTAAACTACAATAATGAAGCGGTTATTATGGATTTTGGTTTATCCAAATCTACATTAGTTACTACAATGACTTCATTAGGAACTATTATTGGCACTTTAGGTTATGTTGCTCCCGAACAAATTACAAATGTTTATATAGATAGCCGCACCGATATTTTTTCATTCGGTGTTGTTATTTATGAACTTTTGACAAATCGAATTCCTTTTAAGGGCGAAAATGAAATTGCGTTAATTCATTCTATTTTTAATACTGTGCCGGAACCTCCTTCACTTTTTAATCAATCAGTTACGGCTGAATTAGAATTAGTTGTTGAAAAATGTCTGGCAAAAGATCCTGCGGAAAGATACGCCGATGTAACAAAAATTATAACGGATTTAAAAACAATAAAAGTTTAAAATTATTTAGAAGCGAAATTTTTTCAAGGAACAATATGCGTATTGCCACAGAAACTCAGCAAAATTTTCAAAAGAAATTAGGGGAAGCCTTAAGTAAAATTTCTTCTTCCTTTATGCAATTATCAACTGAACTAAAACAATCCGGGGCAGCAAGTGAACTGTTGAAAAAAGTTGATTCTATTTTTAATATGCTGATGGAATCGAACAAGACGATTACCGTTGAAATGAATAAACTACTTGAACAACTGAACAATTTTGAACAAGCCTGCGCAAATCTAAAAGCGGAAAAACATAAATACGAAGTACTCTTTTCATCGGGAATACTTTTTACTTCTGAAACCGAAATGAAATCGTTAATGGAAGTTGCAATAGACACTGTTATTAAAGAACTAAAAGCAGATGCCGGATTTATTGTATTAATTAATGATGAAGGAAAAGTTGACACAAAATTTTCAAGAAATATGAATTCCGATGAAAAGCACAGCGCGCTTGAAATGAGTACAACAGTAATTAATAATACAATAAAAAAATCTAATCCAACTCATATCGACGACGCTTCCATAGATGATGAACTTGCCGGCAAGACGAGCGTTATAAAACTTGGAATTTCAGCGGTGCTTTGCGTTCCTTTAATTTCGAAAAATAAAGTTTTTGGAGCTGTTTATATCGACAGGCGGAAAAATAATAATCCTTTTGTTCAAAATGATCTTTTCTATTTGCTCTCCTTCGCAAAGCAAATTGTGCGGGGTTTAGAAATATCATTGGAAATTTCTACTTTAGAAAAAAAACTAATTTCGGAAGCAATAATAAAATTTGAAGATTTAAGAGAAGAATTTAAATGTGAAAAAATTATAGGAAGCAGTAAAAAACTTTTTGAAGTTTTAAAAATTGCCGCGCGCATTTCCCCAACCGACGCGTCAGTTGTTATTCTTGGTGAAAACGGAACAGGAAAAGATTTACTTGCCAGGGCAATTCATGAAAACAGTAGAAGAGCGAATAATCCTTTTATTACAATTGATTGCGGATCTATTCACGCCGATTTACTGGAATCGGAATTATTCGGTTATGAAAGCGGAGCCTTTACGGGAGCGACAAAATTAAAACCGGGAAAATTAGAATTGGCCGACGGAGGAACACTATTTTTTGATGAAATAGGCGAAATGAATATAAATCTTCAAGCAAAACTTCTGCGTGTAATTCAAACTAAAGAAATTGAAAGATTAGGTTCTGTAAATGTAAGAAAAATTGATGTAAGAATAATTTGTGCTACAAACAGAAATATTTCCGGTTTAATTGAGCAAGGCAAGTTTAGAGAAGATCTTTATTACCGTTTAAAAGTTATAGAATTGGTTTTACCTCCGCTTAGAGAAAGAAAAGAAGATATTGAGGAACTTATAGAAGTTTTCCTATATAAACATAAACAAGGTAATGATAAATTAACTATTAAAAATGAAGCATTAGAAATTTTAGAAGAATATAATTGGCCGGGAAATATCCGGGAATTAGAAAATGTAATACTTCGCTGTGCCGTGCTTGCAAAATCAAATGTTATTGATATTTCTGATCTTCCTCAAGAAATAATTGATAAAGGACTTGATGAACCAATTATAAGAGCCGGACGTTCTTTGATGGAAGCGGAAACAGAATTCCGCAGAATGTTTATAATTAAAACTTTACGTTTAGCTAATTCAAAAACCGAAGCCGCGCAAATGCTCGGTATTAACCGAACTCATTTTTATAAACTGCTTTCTCAATTGGATATTGAATATTAATTTTACCGGCTTGTCGTATTATTGAGACAAGCTCAAACCTAACATTGTTTCTTTTTTGCGTCACTTAAAAAATTTATTTTTTTATTTCGGCTGATAATTCAACTAAAGCTGAATTGGTATAAGTTTTGCAATTTTTGAATATACAATTAGAATATAAACTACATGAAGAATCAAATTTTAGTTTTAGATGAAGATAAACTGGAACTTCGTAAATTGAGGGAAATTCTTACCCGCGAAGGTTTTAATATTATTACGGCAACAGATAAAGACACTGCTTTGCAGTTAACCAAGCATATTAAATTTAGTTTTGTTTTGGGAAACGCGGATATTTTAGGTTTTACAAGCGGTAAATTAAAAAACGAAGAACCGGTTTAGCCGAAAAATTCGTTTAATCTTAAAAAAAAATCTATTTTTGTTAAATAGTTCTATTAAAAAAATCACAAGCGGCTGTAAATCCTACCTCCCTTCTAAAACTTTTCTCTTTTATTCTATATATTTGTTGTCAGAATAAGAAGGAAAAATCTTATGAGATTTGAACGCAGCGCGGGAATTTTACTTCATCCGTCTTCTTTGCCGGGAAATTTCGGAATCGGCGATCTTGGTTATGAAGCTTATAATTTTGTGAATTTTTTAGAATCGGCGGGACAAAAACTATGGCAGATTTTTCCGCTCGGCCCAACCGGCTACGGCGATTCTCCTTACCAATGCTTTTCCGCTTTTGCTGGAAATCCTAATCTTATAAGTCCGGAAAAACTTAGAGATATAGGATTGCTTTATGACGCCGATCTTCATCATTCTTATAATTTTAATCCTTCTCATATTGATTACGGTTTAATTATAAATTATAAAAAAGAGCTTTTAAGGAAAGCGTTTTCTAATTACAAACATGATCATAAATCATTAAAAGAAGAATTTAATCAATTTTGTGAATCGAATATTGACTGGCTTGATGATTATTCTCTTTTCATGGCCGCAAAAGAACATTTCGGCGGCGGATTGTGGACCGGCTGGGATAAAGATCTTGTAATCAGGAAACCGGAAGCAATAAAAAAATATAAAGAAGAATTAGCCGATGATATTTTTTATCATAAGTTTGTCCAATTTATTTTCCTAAAACAATGGCTTGAACTTAAAAGTTACGCGAACAGCAAAGACATTAAAATTATCGGTGATATGCCGATTTTTATAGCTTACGACAGCGCTGACCTTTGGTCGCATAAAGATTTATTTTCCGTGGATAAAGAAGGAAATCTTAAGACAGTTGCGGGAGTTCCGCCCGATTATTTTAGCGCGACAGGGCAGCTTTGGGGAAATCCTCTTTACCGCTGGGATGTTATGGAAAAAGATGATTTCCTTTGGTGGCGGCAGCGGTTATCTAATTTGCTGAGATTGGTAGATATTATAAGAATAGATCATTTCAGAGGATTTCAAGCTTATTGGGAAGTTCCGGGAGATGCCGAAACAGCCGAAAAAGGAAAATGGAGAAAAGCTCCCGGCGAAAAATTCTTTTCTACGGTTAAACAATATTTGGGACAGCTTCCAATTTTAGCGGAAGATTTGGGACTTATAACTAAACCCGTAATTGAACTAAGAGATAAATTTAATTTCCCCGGAATGAATATCCTACAGTTCGCTTTCGGAACCGGGCTGGAAACAAAATTTTTGCCTCATAACTTGTCTCATAACGCGGTAGTTTATACCGGCTCGCACGACAACGATACAACGCGCGCGTATTTTGAAAAAGCTAAATATGAAGAGAATGATATTTATGAACACGTACAGAAATATCTTGATTATTACGGGGATGATATTGTTTTTCAACTTGTAAAAACCGCTTACAAATCAGTTTGCGATATTGTAATTATTCCAATGCAGGATATGCTGAATCTCGGCGGAGATGCAAGAATGAATTTTCCCGGAAGATTAGGCGGAAACTGGACCTGGCGTTTTAACTGGGATCAAGTGCATGCCGATATTGCGGGAACTTATAAATATTTGGCGGAACTTTACGAACGCCCGCCAAAACCAAAAGAAGAACTTGAAGATGTAACATATAATTAAAAAGGCGTTATGATAAAATTTTTAAAAAAAATACTTTCTGTAAATCAAACTAACGGTGTTATTGATGAAATACCACAATCTGTAAGCGAAGAAAAAAAAGTGCAGATTGCCACATGTACTTTATTTATTGAATTGGCTAACGCAGACAGCGATTTCGCGGAAGTAGAAAGAAAAAAAATAATTTTTCTAATGAAGGATTTATTCAACCTTGAAGATGAATATATAAATGAGCTTATTGAACTTTCGGAAAATAATGTAAAAGAAAGCGACAGTATTTATGAATACACAACAATAATAAATGAAATGTTTTCCACCGATGAAAAGTTTGAGCTTATAAAAAATCTTTGGCGGCTGGTATTTATTGATAATCAATTGGACGCTTACGAAGAACATTTGGTAAAAAAAATAGGCGGCTTATTAAATATTGAATATCAGCAGATTATAGGCGCGAAACTTTTGGTAAAAAAAGAAAAAAAACAATAAACTATTTTTATTTTTATTCGATCATTAAATATTAAATTATTCGAAACCGGTATTTCTGCAAAAGCGAAACTATTTTCACCCCGAATACTGATAAAAATAATTTACAACTTCTTTTTCCAACTTTAATAAGAAAATATGATAATGCAGTTTTTGCTGTTTGCTGATGAGTTAGAACTTTGGTCAACCGTGCCGGAATTACTTTTCTATCTTCTAATTATAATTTGTGTTGTTCAATTTATCTATATCGGAATTTTACTTTCTAAAAAAGGCAAAGCCGCAAAAAGTAAAGCAGCAAAAAGTAAAGCACCCAGCCTCTCTCAAAATCATAATGTTTCTTTAGAAATATTAATGAATGAAAATGATAAGTTGAATGAAATTAATGATGATTTAAATAAACAAATAATAGCGCTTAAATCTAACGTTGTTGATTTAGAAACAGCGAATACAAAACTACTCGGACAAAAAGAAAAACTGTTAGAAAGCAAACATCAGCTTGAAGAATTGCAAAGACAAAAAGAAGAACTATTCGCCATAGCTGTGCATGATATTAAAAATCCGGCTTCCGCAATTAAAGGTTACATTGAGCTGTTGGAATCATATAATTTAAACGCGAACGAACAACAGGAAATTATGCATCAGCTTGTTGATACTTCTACATCAATTATAAGCCTGGCGCAGGAGATGGCGGAAGCAATAACGCGTGAAAAACCCGATTTAGGATTTAAATACGAATATTCATCCATAAAACCGATAGTTGATTCCGTATGCGATTTAAATAAAAGATACGCGCAAAGAAAAAATATTCGCTTAGTTAATAAAATCTCTCCGAACATTCCTAAAACCATGTTCGATTCTTCTAAAATGGAAGAAGTTCTTGATAATCTAATAAATAATGCAATTAAATATGGCCCTACCGATACTGTAGTTGAGGTTAATTCTATTGTTGAGGAAGAAAAATTCTTAATCGAAATAAAAGATAACGGAATCGGTTTATCGGATGAAGATGTAAAGCGCGCTTTTGAAAAAGGAGTAACATTAAGCTCAAAACCAACCGGAGAAGAAACGAGGTCGGGCTTAGGCCTTTGGATTGTAAAAAAGATTGTAGAAGAACATGAAGGAAAGGTTTATGTAAAAAGTAAACTAGGCCAGGGTTCTGTATTCACCTTTGAACTTCCGGTGAGAAAAAATTTATAATTTATTTAATATTTGATTGTTAAGGAATTTTTTTTACTTTTTCAAAGTTATATTTAATATATTTTATTCTTCCCTCTAATTTCGGGGTAATTCTTTGAGTAAATCTTTTCTCGTCTTCTTATTTTTAATCAGCATTTCAACTTTACACACACAAACACCCAATATAAAAGTAACTGGTTTTATAAAAGACAAAAATAATTCGGAAGCAATTGTAGGAGCCGTAATTTTGTCTAACGGAGTTGGAACATCTGTTTCCAACTCCTCAGGTTTTTTTAGTTTTAATTTAATACCCGGTAAATATAAAATAGAATGTAAATATTTGGGTTATAGTCCTTTAATAAAAGAAATAATAATAAATAAAAATGATGAAAATAAAGAAATCTTCTTTTATTTAATACCCAAACCTGTTGAGATAAACAAAGTAACCGTAACCGGAGAAAAATATAAAGAAACCGAACAGTTTAAAACTTATGAACTTCAAAGCGGCGATATAAAAAATACTCCGGTTTTTCTTGAAGCAGACGCGCTGCGACCTGTACAAGCACTTCCCGGCGTTACTTTAATGCACGACATGTCTTCTTTAATTTATTTAAGAGGCGGAAATTTTGATGAAACTGTTATCGCGCTTGATGATGTTCCAATATTTAACTCATTTCATTTGGGAGGGGCGTTCGGCTCTTTCAATCCAGATATTGTTGATAAGGAGATTCTTTATCCTTCTAATTATCCGGTAAGATTTGAAGGAGCGTTATCCGGAATTCTTAGTATTAAATCAAAATCCGGAAGCAGAGAAAAAATTAAAGGAATTGCTTCAGTTGGTTTGGCGTCATCAAAAATATTTTTAGAGGGGCCATTGGCAAAAGGCAGCTTTGTACTTTCGGCGAGAAGAACTTATCCCGACTTAATTTTTAATGTTTTAGACAAAGGGTCTCTGCCGTACTATTTTTATGATTTCTTCGGCAAGTATACTCTTCCCATTGATGATAGAAATTTAATTTCGTTGACAGGGTTTTATTCAAAAGATATTTATGAATTGTTTAACGGGAAAAAAAACTTAACTAAAAACAAAGACCTTGGCTGGGGGAATAAATTGATGAAGTTATCTTTTAGTCATTTTTTTGAAAAAGCTGACTTTAATTTTGATGCTTCTTATTCAAACTCATTTTTCGGCGCGGACGCTAATTGGTTTATTAAAGATTTAAATGAAAGTTCAGAGAATGTACTTGTTGATAATGACATTGATCAATTTTCCGTGAAAACAAATTTAAACTTTTCTTTAACCGGGCAAGAAATAAATATAGGTGGAGAGTATAAAACATTTATCAACAAGTTATTATTGGAATATTGAAGAACAATCTTTATCTAACTTAATAGACGGTGATTTTACGGGAATGTTTTTTGATTTTGCTCCCGATATATACACGCAAAAAGAAAAATCATTTTTGCTTTCCGTGTACTTTTCCGATAAAATTCAACTCTCGCGATTCTTTGAACTGACGCCGGGATACCGCGGAATATTTTTAAAAAAGGCTAATATTTATTTTAATTCCCCCTATTTATCGATTAATTATAATTTTAATAAATATATAAAATTGACCGCTTCTTACGGCCTTTACCACGAATATTTTTATACTAAAAGAGATTTAACTTCCGACTATTATTTTGCTCCTTTTGCTTCTTATTTTATCGTGAATGAAGAAACACCAACACCAATCTCCAATCATTTCAGTTTGGGAATAAAAGTTAATAATGTTTTCCCTTCTGTTAAATTTGAAGCCGAAACATATTATAAAAGCCGCAATAATATTTATTCGGCGGATGCTTTAACAAAAACTCCATCTTTCGTTAGCGGATACGCGGCAGGAATAGATTTACTTCTAAAAAAAGAGACAGGAATTATTTCCGGCTGGATAGCTTATTCATTTTCCCATTCGGTGCTTCAAGGAAGTTATAAATATTTTACCCCTTACGATAGAACGCATAATATAAAACTTCTGCTTAATTTTAATTTCTTCGAGAATTGGAAAATTAATGCTTTCTGGACTTACGATACCGGGCTTCCTTATACTTCAGTAATCGGAAAATATCCGATAGGAATTGGGAGTGAGTTACAATTTATATACAGTAAAAAGAATTCCATGAGGTATGAAAATTATCATAGATTGGATCTCGGTATCACAGGCAATTTTATTTGGTGGGATAAAATAATTGCGAAACCTTATCTGCAGGTTATGAATGTATATAATAATGATAATCCTTTTAATTATAAACCAAAAGAGAGCGGAAATATAGCTGATGAAACAGAAAGTTCCTCAACAATTATTCCTACAATAGGCATAACTATAGAATTTTAATCATGAAAATTTCAATAATAATTACTTCTGTCTTACTTGGTTTACTATTCTCGTCGTGTGAAAATTTAAGTGATCCGGGTGAAATTGATATTAATAAATGTGTAAATGTAAATTTAATTAATCGCGATGCAAACCAGCAGATTAAAATCTATAAAACCTTGCCGATTAACTTTGAGTTCCATTCACCAACGCCCTGGCTGAATCCGGATGAAGCTTTTGAGACAAACGCAAAAGTTACTATATCCGGAGAAAATTTTGTTTGCAATAATTTTAGAATTGATACTAATAAGTTAAATTTGCACCGCTTTTATACAAACTCTGAAAAAATTGTAATTGAGTCGAACAAGGAATATATAGTGCAAATTGCCTCAAACAACCAACTGGCCGAAGGTAAAATAAAAACTATAGGAGACTTTAACATAAATGAGGTTAAAAAAATAAATGAAGATGATAAAGGAAATGCCAATTTTAGAATATCATGGGATAAATGCGATGGGGCAAGATATTATAACTTTTCCGTTACTTATTATTTTTATGATTCGGTTATTGTAGGAAGAAATAATGGAAATCTTGTTTATGAATATCGCAATATTTCCGTAAGCAGATCAGAATATATCGGTTTAGATTCATTAATTGAAGCCGGCTCATATTCACGGGAAATTACTGCCGGTTCAAAAATTGATTCGGTTTATATTGAAATAGGCGCTTATGATATTAATAACTACAACTATCAATTTAAAAGATCAGGCAAGTGAACGTTACTAACGCTTACGGTTATATAGCTTCATCCGCGATAAAAACTAAAAAAATAATTCTTAAATAATTTTACTTCTTTAGCTCCGCTTCAATCGCGGAGGTTAATTCTTCGTCTGTAGGTTTTATTTTACTTCGGAAGCGTTCTACTATTCTGCCGTCTTTGGAAATCAAGAATTTTTCAAAATTCCATTTTATATCCGATTTTCCGGTAACATCATTATCGGTTAACTTTGCGTATAAAGGAATTTTTTCATCTCCCAAAACTTTTATTTTATCAAATAATTTAAATGTAACATCATATTTGGATGAACAGAAATTTTTTATCTCTTCGTTTGTTCCTGGTTCCTGCCCGCCGAAATCGTTGCAGGGAAAGGCTAAAATTTCAAATCCTTTATCGTTATATTTTTTATAAATTTTTTCCAAACCTTCGTATTGAGGAGTAAAACCGCATTTGCTGGCTACGTTAACAATTAATAGTACTTTCCCGTTGTAAGATGAAAGCGGAATCTTTTTACCTGACATATCTTTAACTACAATATCATTTATGCTGTTTTTCATTTTCATCCCGGTTGAATCAGAATTTGCTTGTGCTTGTAAAAAACTAAAAAAACAGACAGAAAACAAAATCACTAAAAATATTTTTTTCATTTAAGGTTCTCCATAATGAAAGTGTAAATCTTTCATAAAAGTTAGATTAATATGGCGGAAATAACTTTAGCAGAAACATGATAAGAGAATATAGATATATATATTAAAAAATAAAAAACCTGCTCAAATAAATAAGAGCAGGTTTTAAAAGATGAGAAATATTTTAACTCATTAAAGCAGCAATTGCGGCTGTATTTACTATATCATCAACACTGCACCCGCGGCTTAAATCGAAAAAAGGACGTTTTAATCCTTGAATCAGCGGCCCGATTGCTTCTGCTCCGCCTAATCTTTGCGCGATTTTATAACCGATATTTCCCGCGTTAAGATCAGGGAAAACTAAAACATTAGCTCTTCCGGCAACTTCACTTCCGGGAGCTTTTCTTCTTCCTATAGAATCAATAACAGCGGCATCAAACTGTAGTTCGCCGTCTATTTCTAAGTCGGGGCGCTTTTGCTTTGCTATTTTTAAAGCTTCAATTACTTTATCAATTGTCTCATGTTTAGCGCTGCCTTTTGTAGAAAAAGAAAGCATTGCTACATAAGGTTTTTCGCCTGTTAATTTAAAATGATTATCAGCGGTAGAAATCGCGATATCGGCTAATTGAACCGGATCGGGAGCGGGCACAACCGCGCAATCAGCAAAGCTATAAATTTTTTCCGGAAATACCATAAGGAAAAAACTGGAGACAGTAGATATTCCTTCCGGCATTCCCACACACTGAATTCCCGCTCTTAAAACATCTGCTGTAGAAGCCGTTGACCCGGCCACACTGCCGTCGGCCAAACCTTCCTTTACCATCATCGCGCCGAAGAAAAGATCTTTCTTTACAGTTTCTTTCGCGTCTTCAAAAGAAATTCCCTTTTTCTTTCGAAGATTAAAATAAACATTTGTGAAATCGCTTAATTTATCAGATTTTTCAGGATCAATAATTCTAACGCCGCTAAAATCAAGATTTAGTTTTTCGGCATCTTGTAATATTTTTGTTTCGTTACCCAAAGTAATTACGGAAATAATTTTATTTTTCGCTAAAACTTCAGCGGCTTTTAAAACTCTTTCATCGTGGGATTCGGGTAAAACTATCGTCCTTTTAGTTTTTGAGGCTAAATCAATTATTTTTTCTAATATTTCCATTCTTAATCATTCTCCCTTTTTGTAGAAATGTCATATCAAAATTACTAAAATTAAAATACAATTTTTGATAGAAATGAATAAAAACAACAAAAATTCTATGATTTAGAATAAAAAACATTTATAGAATAATTTATTTAATTTAAAAAGATGAATTTTACCTTAATAATCCCTATTATTTAAGTTTATTTAATATAAATGTTATGCTGTCGTTTTTCGTTGATTATTGATTCTAAAAGATATAAATTCACAATCTTAAATTAATTATGATAGCTGAAAATTTTAAGATAATAAAAGCAAAAATAGCACAGAAATGTGAAGAGTCCGGCAGAGATTTATCGGAAGTAAAAATTATTGCTGTCTCCAAAAATTTTGGAGTTACCGAAATTGAAACTGCATACAAAGAGGGAATTCGGAATTTTGGAGAAAATAAAGCTCAAGAGTTGGACGCAAAATTCAGTGAATTGGGGAACAAACCCATCTGGCATTTTATAGGAAATCTCCAAAGAAACAAAGTTCGGTTTGTAGTAAAATCAGCCGAATACATTCATTCAGTCAGCTCTCTTATGCTTGCTTCCGAGATAAATAAATACGCCGCTAAAAATAATAAAGTTCAGAAAGTGCTTTTGCAGGTTAAAACTTCTGATGAAGAAACAAAATCGGGATTAACTGACAAGAGCGAAGTTTTTGATTTAGCTAATTATTGTAAGGAATTTCAGAATATTGAACTTGTCGGTTTAATGACGATTGCGCCTTTTACCGATGACAAAAAAATAATTAGAGAAAGTTTCGGTTATTTGAGAAATCTTAAAGAAAAGATAAATGAAAACGGGTATAATCTTACCGAGCTTTCAATGGGAATGTCTAATGATTTTGAAATAGCAATTGAAGAAGGCGCTACTATGTTGAGAATCGGATCGGCAATTTTCGGTGAAAGAGATTATTCAAAAGACTGGAAGGAAATATGAAAATTTCCCCGATTAGTATAAAAAAGCAGGAATTCAATACTTCTTTCAGAGGATATGATAAGGAAGAAGTTCAAGCTTTCCTTGAAAAACTTGCCGATGAATTTGAAACCGTTCAAAAAGAAAATGATTCTCTTCATAAGGAATTAGAAAATGCGAATGTTAAACTTGTAGAATTCAGGAGAATTGAAAAAAACCTGCAGGATACTTTATTACGAGCTCAGGAATCTTCATCAAAAGCAATTGAATCTACAAAAAAACAAACAAGTTTAATGATAAAAGAAGCGGAAATTAAAGCTTCTCAAATACTTGAAAAAGCCAGGGAAAACGCAAACGAAGTTAGAAGCGCAGTTATAAGTTTAAGGGAAGAAAAAGATCTTATAATTGCGAAACTTAAAGCAATTATTAATTCTCAAGCTCATCTTCTTTCAATGAAAGTAGAGGAAGCCGGGGAAGAAAATCCGGTTTTAAAAAAATTAGAACAAGCTAAAAACATCGATATTGATGTAAACGATATTGTAAACAAACTATTGTAGGCAGATGGGCGAATTAATATCTAAAATAAAAGAAACACTTGAAGTAATTAAAAAATATACAAGGGACGTTTATCCCGTAGGTATAATTTTAGGAACCGGCTTAGGCGGTTTGGTTAAAGAAATTGAAATTGAGCATGAAATTGATTACTCCGAACTTCCTCATTTTCCTTTATCAACTGTAGAATCTCACAAAGGGAAATTAATTTTCGGTTCAATCGGGAATAAAAAAGTCGTAGCTATGCAAGGCCGCTTTCATTATTATGAAGGCTATTCGATGCAGCAGATTTCTTTCCCGGTTCGCGTAATGAAATTTTTAGGTGTAGAAACTCTTCTTGTTTCAAATGCTTGCGGGGGAATGAATCCGCATGTATAGAAGCGGCGATTTTATGCTGATGATAGATCATATAAATCTATTGGGCGATAATCCTTTAATCGGTAAAAATGAAGAAGAACTCGGCCCGAGATTTCCTGACATGAGTGAACCTTATAATAACGAACTTATTGCTTTAGCCGAAGATGTCGCTTTGGAAAATAAAATAAAAGTTCATAAAGGAGTTTATGTAGCTGTTCCCGGGCCTAATCTGGAAACTAGTGCCGAATATAGATTTTTAAGAGCAACCGGCGCCGATGTTGTCGGAATGTCAACTATTCCCGAAAATATTGTGGCTAATCATATGGGAATGAGAGTTTTAGGAATGAGTATTATTACCGATGAATGTTTTCCCGAAGCTGTTAAAGCCGGTAAATGTTGAAGAAATTATTGCGGCCGCAATGGCTGCCGAACCTAAAATGACTTTCATAATGAAAGAAGTTATTAAAAGGATATAATGGAAAAGAAACCTCTGTATAATTATTTAACTCCGGTTCTATTGGGTGTATTAATGTTTTCATCCAATTTCTTAAATACAGATTTATTCAAATTCGGAGAAAATAATTTTGCGGTTTGGTTTGTTCTTTCTTTTTTATGCTTTGCGTGCGGCTGGTTTATAAATAAAACTCTCGGCTGGCATTTCGGCGGAAAAATTGTTTTTGCTACAATAATTGCCGCGACTATAATTAGTGTTTTAATGATATCTTTTTTTAGAGATTATTTTTCGGCTAATGAATTGTTGACGGAAAATTTAATTCTTTACAGTTTAAGAAATATCACTCTCGGCTCTATGGCTTTTTTCGGAATGTCTGTGGTTGAAATTTTTACAATGCAAAATGAATTTTTAGTGATGAAAGAAAAAGTAAAAATTTATGAAGACGCAATAAAAGATTCGAAAAAAGAAGCCGAACTTGTTTTAAGAGAAGCAAAGGTAAAAGCACAAAGAATTTTGAATGATGCGGACGCAAATGCGAAAAATACCTTCTTAAAGAAGGAAAGAATTGAAAAAGAACTTAAAGGAATTTATTCAGGCTGAAAAAGAATTAATAAAAAAATATGATGACATTGGATAAAGTTTTTAGTAAAAATATTTTAAAAAGTAAACTCCAAGTAAAGGTTAACAGTTACACAAAATGTTCAAGCAAAATTTAGAAAAAATAAATTATCCCGAAATAGAAGAGAGAATTCTAAAATTTTGGGAAGAAAATAAAATATTTGAAAAAAGTATCTCTTCAAGAGACGAAGCTAAATCTTTTAATTTTTATGAAGGCCCGCCTACAGCAAACGGAAAACCGGGTATTCACCATGTAATGGCGAGAACATTAAAAGATTTAGTCTGCCGTTATAAAACACTTCAAGGTTATAGGGTTGAAAGAAAAGCCGGCTGGGATACTCACGGACTTCCGGTTGAAATTGAAGTTGAAAAGAAAATCGGGATAAAACATAAAAGCGAAATTATAGATTACGGAATTGAAAAATATAACCAAAAATGCCGCGAATCTGTTTTTGTTTATCTCGATTTGTGGGAAAAGATGACAACCCGAATGGGTTACTGGATTAATTTGGATACTGCCTATATTACTCTGGATAATAATTACATTGAATCGGTCTGGTGGGCGCTGAAAACTTTATTCGATAAAGGATTGATTTATAAAGATTATAAAATTGTTCCGCAGGATCCGAAATCAGAAACTGTTTTATCTTCCCACGAACTCGCGCTCGGCTACCGGGAAACTAAAGATCCTTCTGTATATGTCCTTTTCAAAATAAAAAATTCTGATGATCATTTTCTTGTTTGGACTACGACTCCTTGGACTTTAATCTCAAACGTAGCTCTTGCCGTAGGACCCGATGTTGATTATGTGAAAATTCATCATAAAGAAAAAAATATAATTCTCGCGAAAGAACGATTAAATGTGATCGACGGCGATTATGAAATTCTTCAGGAAATAAAAGGCAAAGATCTTGAAGGAATAGAATATGAACAGCTTTTTACTTATGTAAGCGCGGATAAAAAGGCTTTCTATGTTACCATCGCTGAATTTGTAAGCACGGAAGACGGTTCAGGAATTGTTCACATTGCTCCGGCCTTTGGTGCGGATGATTATGATCTCTCTAAAAAATATGATCTCCCGATGTTGCAGCCGGTTACTCGCGGCGGATTATTTACTGATGAAGTAACCGATTTTGCGGGACAATTTGTTAAAGACGCCGATAAAGATATTATCTATAAATTAAAAATCGAAGATAAACTTTACAGAAAAGAAACAATTACTCACTCTTATCCTTTCAGCTGGCGGCATGAAGACGTACCGGTAATTTATTACGCGCGCGAATCATGGTTTATTAGAACTACTTCTATTGCCGATAGAATGGTTGAATTGAATAAAACAATAAATTGGCAGCCGCCTGAAGTTGGTGCCGGAAGATTCGGAAACTGGCTTGAAGAAAATAAAGATTGGGCTCTTTCACGCGACCGTTTCTGGGCTACGCCGCTTCCTATTTGGGTAAACAATGACGGAGATATGTTTGCCGTAGGCAGTATTGAAGAATTAAAAGAAGGTTTTATTGAAGATGAAGGGAAAAGAATTCCTGTAAAAGATTATGAAGAATTAGATCTTCACAAACCTTTTGTCGATAAAATTTTATTTGAGAAAAACGGAAAAATATATAAACGAACTCCTGAACTTATTGATGTTTGGTTCGATTCCGGCTCAATGCCGTTTGCTCAATATCATTATCCTTTTGAAAATAAAGATTTATTCGAAAAGAATTTCTTTCCGGCGGATTTTATATGCGAAGGAATCGATCAAACAAGAGGATGGTTTTATACTCTGCACGCAATTTCTACCATGCTTTTTGATAGTGTTGCTTATAAAAATATAATTGTAAATGAATTAATTCTGGATAAAAGCGGACAGAAAATGTCCAAATCCAAAGGCAATACTGTTGATCCTTTCATGCTTTTTGATAAATACGGAGCTGACGCTACAAGATGGTATTTGGTAACTACAAGTCCCCCATGGCGCCCCACCTTATTTGATGAGGAAGGCTTGGCCGAAGTTCAAAGAAAATTCTTTGGAACTTTACTTAATACTTATTCGTTCTTTACGTTATATGCAAATATTGACGGATTTATATTTGAAGAAGACCCGGTTCCTTATGAAGAAAGGCCGGAAATTGATAGATGGATTGTTTCAAAATTAAATTCTTTAGTAAAAGAATTTAACGAAATGATGGATGCGTACGATGTAACAAAAGCCGCGCGTGCGGTGCAGAGTTTTACCATCGATCATTTATCAAATTGGTATGTTAGAAGATGCCGCCGGCGGTTTTGGAAATCGGAGATGAATAGAAATAAACTTGCGGCATATCAAACACTTTATGAATGTTTGATAACTATTTCTAAATTAACTTCTCCATTTATCCCTTTTATCTCTGAGGAAATTTATCAAAATTTAAATTCTGCTACTAAAAAAGAAAAGTATGAATCTGTTCATTTAGCTGAATTTCCGATAGTCACTTATTCGGATAAAGACCTGGAAATAAGAATGGAGATTGCTCAAAAAGTTGTATATCTTACAAGAGCGATAAGAGCGAAAAATAATTTAAAAGTTAGACAGCCGCTTAAAAAAATTATGGTTGTAGCTGATAAAGATAGTAAAGAAGCGCTTTCTAACATGAAAGATGTAATTTTAGACGAAGTAAATATTAAAGAATTAGTAATACTGGATGATGATTCGGAAATAGTA
Organism: uncultured Bacteroidota bacterium; assembly: GCA_963798775.1. Taxonomy (GTDB): domain Bacteria; phylum Bacteroidota; class Ignavibacteria; order Ignavibacteriales; family Ignavibacteriaceae; genus CAWCUK01. Next base: position 1,038,148 of record CAWCUK010000001.1, on the reverse strand, counting down.
AATAAAGCCGCGAAAGCTAATTTTAAATCTATTGGCCCGAAATTTGGTAAAAAAGTTAATCCGGTTGCGAACGCGATTAAAGATTTCGGTAAAAATGAAATTGCTAAATTAGAAGCAGGTGACAGTGTAAATATTAATATCGGAGGAGATGAAATAGCGGTAAATCGTGAAGATGTAGAAATAATCAGCTCGGAGATAACCGGTTGGGTAGTTGAAAGTGAAGAAGGAGTAACAGTAGCAATTGATACAGAATTAACGGATGAGCTTATTGCGGAAGGTTTGGCTAGGGAATTTGTTAATCGAATTCAGAACATGAGAAAAGATTCCGGTTTTGAAGTTACCGACAAAATAAACGTTCTATATAATGGAGATAAAGAAGTAGTAAATGCCGTAAAAGGATTTACTGATTATATATCAAATGAAACACTAGCCGAAAAAGTTATGAGCCAAGATAATTTGGACGGTAATATTAAACAAGTTTGGAAAATTGGTGAGTATCAATGCTCCATTTCAATTGAAAAGGCTAATCTCTAAAAGAAGGAGAGCGGGATTATGGCTAAAAAAGCTACAACCAAAAGTACAAGTTCAAAAAAAACTTCCGCTAAATCAAAAGCTGAAGGCAAAGAGGAAGTAAAGAAAACAAAAAAAACTTCCTCAAAAACGGCGGCAAAAAAAACAGCTAAGCCGGTAGAAAGTAAAAAAACTGCTTCTAAAAAAATTGATGAAACTAAGAAGAAAAATAATTCGAAAACCAATGTTAAAAAAACTGGAAAAACATCTACTATGGCAAAAAAGAAGACAACGAATGAAGAAAACCAAAAACCTCAAGTAAATCAAGCAGAAGCGCGTGCTAAAGCTATGGCTAAAATTAAAGGTTACAGCAAAAAAGATCTTGAACATTTTAAGACGCTTATTCTGGAGCGCCGTGATGAAATAATTGATCAGCTGCAAAACCTGCGCGATCAAATGCTTGATCCGACAACAGGTGAGTATATAAATGAAAATTCTCCGTATTCACTTCATATGGCTGAGCAAGGTACCGATGCGATGGAGCGTGAAAAAACCTTTCTTTACGCACAACGAGAGAATAAATTTTTAGGTTATCTTGAAGATGCTTTAAAAAGAATTGATGCGGGAACATACGGAATTTGTGTTGATTGTGTTGAAGAACCCCAACATCTATGCGATACATGCCCATTAATTCCTAAAGCAAGATTAGAAGCCGTGCCTCATAGCCAGCTTTGTTTACCTATTAAACAAAAGCAAGAAAAAAGATAAGTAATTAGTTGTACGTATTTTTATATGATTGTATGTGAAGGCAGAGAATTCCGAAGAATTTAAAGGTGAAGATTGAGAGTATTATTTGTTTCGCTGTTTATTGTTATTGTTGATCAAGTTTCAAAAGTGCTGGTTAAAGGTTTCCAAATCCCGTTTTTGAATTTCAAATACAGCGGGATGTTTCGCGGCCAACATATTACACTTATAGATAAAGTACTGTATTTATCCTACGTAGAAAATCCGGGAATCGCTTTCGGAATAGATTTTGGCGCATCATTTAAATTGATGATTTCAATTTTTACTATCTTAGCCAGTATTGGATTATTCGCTTATCTCTATTCCGTTAAAGAAAAAAATTTTAGTCTGCGGCTTTCATTGGCTCTAATTTTAGGCGGCGCCGTAGGTAATCTTATAGATAGAGTTTTTTACGGCGTGCTTTACTGGTACGGGCCTCTGTTTTACGGGAAAGTAGTAGATTTTATTGATTTAAGAATTCTAAATTTCTACATATTTAACAGAACTTTTGGAAATTATATCTTCAATTTTGCCGATGTTGCTGTTACCGCAGGTGTAATACTTCTTTTATTTGCTTATAATAAACAGAAGCAGGAAAAAAATGAAATTAAAGCTATGCCCGATTATTTAGTTGAAAATAAGGAATAAGTTGAGAGTATTATTTATATCACTCATAGTTATAATTGTTGATCAAATTTCAAAATTATTGGTTAAAGGATTTTCACTTCCTTTTCTTAATTTTTCTTATGACGGGATGTTTCAAGGGCAGCGTATTCCTGTTATTGGAGATTTCTTTCGATTCACTTTTATTGAAAATCCCGGTATGGCTTTTGGCTTCGATCCCGGCCTAAATTTTAAATTATGGATTTCCATTTTTTCTTTGGCCGCAAGTTTCGGACTGCTGATTTATTTATATATTGTCCGCAACAAATCTTTAAGCTTAAGAATTGCTCTTGCATTTATTCTGGGCGGCGCAGTAGGCAATTTAATTGATAGAATGTTTTACGGAGTTTTTTATAATTACGCTCCGCTATTTTACGGAAGAGTTGTTGATTTTTTGGATGTAAATTTCTTCCATTTCTCATTATTCGGCAAAACATTCGACCGCTGGCCGATATTCAATATTGCGGATGCCGCGGTTACAATTGGAGTTTTAATTCTCTTAGTTTTCTATAAACAGCATCATAAGGAAGAGGAAGATGTTAAAGCTGTTTTAGAAACCGGGGATGAATTTCAGTCCGAAGAAATAAAATTAGATGAACCTCAAAACGGCGCAGAAACAGAAATTAAAATAGAAAAAAACGAATTGAAAAATGGCGAATCTGATCAAGGAAAAGAAATACCTCTTTAAGCTTCCCGAAGGCAAGAAGAAGGAACGCCTTGATACTTTCCTTACAAACTGCATAGAAAACGCTACCCGATCTAAAGTTCAAAAATTAATTGAAGCTAATCTTGTTATGGTTAATGGAAAATTTGTTAAATCAAGTTATCAAGTTCAGCCGAATGATGTTGTAGAAGCCTCTCATCCAATTACTCCAAGGCCGGAATTTGCCGAGCCGGAAGAAATTCCTCTCGATATAATTTTTGAAGACGAATATTTAATTGTTGTAAATAAACCCGCCGGAATGGTCGCGCATCCCGCTTACGCTAATTACACCGGAACATTGGTAAACGCTCTACTTCATCATACACAAAAACTTAGTAATGTAAATGAGCCGGGACGCCCGGGAATTGTTCACAGAATTGATAAAGAAACAAGCGGTTTATTAGTCGTTGCAAAAGATGATTACACACACGCGAAGCTCGCGGCGCAATTTTCCAAACATTCTATCGAAAGAGAATATTGGGCAGTCTGCTGGGGAGTTTTAAGCGATAAGGAAGGAATAATTCATACTCATATTACTCGTAGTAAAAAAGACAGGAAAAAGTTTACAACAAGCCAAAGCGAAGGAAAAGAGGCGATAACTTTTTATAAAGTTTTAGAAGAATTTGAATTCGCCACGCTGGTTAAATTAAATTTAAAAACAGGCAGGACGCATCAAATAAGAGTTCATCTTTCTTCTATAAATCATCCAATTTTCGGCGATCCGACTTACGGCGGAAGGGTAATTACGGCCGGATCAAATTTGCCAAAAATTAAAAGCAGAGTGCAAAACCTGCTTGAAATAATGCCGAGACAAGCGCTTCACGCGAAAACACTGGGATTTATTCATCCATATTCAAAAGAAGAAATGAGATTTAATTCTGAACTTCCGGAAGATATGCAGCTGCTAATCAAAAAACTTCGCGGTTAATTTTTTCCAAGTCATACAGAAATTCCACATAATTATTTATGTTTGTATAATTAAACTTCCAAAGAAAATTTCATAAATAAAAAGCAGAAATATTATGCAGATTTATAATACACTTACAAAAAAAAAAGAAGAATTTAAACCGATAAATCCGCCGAATGTAAATATGTATGTATGCGGGCCGACGGTTTACGATTATTTTCATATCGGAAACGCGCGCTCATTTATCATGTCGGATATAATCCGAAGATATTTGGAATACAAAGGTTATCAAAGTAAAATATGTAATGAATTTAACGGACGTTGATGATAAAATAATAAAAAAATCGAATAACGAAGATACGGAAGCAAAAAATGTAGCCGAAAAATATACGGCCGCTTTTATGGAAGATATTGCAAAACTTAAAGTTAAAAAGGCCGATGTTTATCCTAAAGCTACCGAGCATATGCGAGGATATTATAAATATTGTAAAAGAACTTGGAAGACAATGGAATAGCTTATAATGTTAACGGAAATGTTTTTTATGATGTTCAAAATTTAACGGCTACGGAAAATTAAGCGGAAAAAAAATTGATGAATTGGAATCGGGTGCGAGAATTGAAATTAATGAAGAAAAACATAATCCGCTTGATTTCGCATTATGGAAAAAAGCAAAAGAAGGGGAACCATGCTGGGAAAGCCCGTGGGGAAACGGACGGCCCGGCTGGCATATTGAATGCTCCGCGATGAGCTGCAAACATCTCGGTAAAACTTTTGATATTCATGCCGGCGGAAACGATTTAATTTTTCCGCATCACGAAAATGAAATTGCGCAAAGTGAAGCCGCGAATAGAAACGAAGTTTGTAAACTATTGGATGCATTTCGGCTTCTTAAATATTAACGATGAAAAAATGTCAAAATCTCTCGGCAATTTTTTTACCGCAAGAGACATTCTAAAAAAATATCCTGCCGAAGCAATTAGAATGTCTTTCGCGCAGACTCATTATTCCGGCCCGTTAAACTTCAGCGAAGAGCTTTTATCTTCGGCGCAAAAAGGATTGGAGAAATTAAATAATCTTGCCGAAAAAGTTAAGGAAGAATTAAAGAAAGAAGAAGATTCGGGACTGAACCCGGCTTTTAATTTCGATTCTTTCGAACAAAATTTTTCCGCAGCTATGGATGATGATTTTAATACTCCGCAAGGAATCGCGGTAATTTTTGACTTTATCCGCGAAGTAAACAGAACAATAGCTGAAGGCGGAAATTTAAGCAGGCAGTTTTATTCCGGTGTTAGAGATTTCTTATCGAAAACCGCGGAAGGTGTTTTGGGAATTTTAGATTTTAATTCTTTATCTCAATCTACCGGCGGTTCTCTTGAAGGCGAACTTATTGAACTTCTTATAAAGTTAAGAACCGAAGCAAAACAAAATAAAAATTATGCCATGGCAGATACAATAAGAGACGAGCTGAAAGAACTCGGTGTAATTCTGCAAGATTCAAAAGAAAAAACCACTTATAAAAAAGTCGCTAAAAGTTAAGAAGAATATTTTTGAAATCATCATCGGCAACAATAACACGCTCAATTCAACTGGAGCGGCAGAAGCTTGATTATAAATTAAGGTACAGCAATCGAGCAAAATATTTACGCCTGCAAATAAGCAGCGGAAATGAATTGGAACTTGTTCTGCCGAAAGGTTATGAACTAAAAGAAGCGGAAAATTTTCTTCTAAAAAAAGCGGATTGGATAAATAAGCATCTGCGAACCGCGGTTAAAAAAGAGCCGCAGTTTTTGTTATTCGGAAGTGAAATTAAAGTTACGCAAGAGTATGAACTGCTTGTAAAAAAACATAAAATTATTTATAAGCGGAATGAAATTAAAATTGTAAGTCCCGCCGGAAGTAAAATTAAAACTACTGCTTTATACGAAAGCTGGTTAAAACATCAGGCAAAAATTTACATTCCTAAAAGAGTGAAAGAACTGGCGGCGGAGCATAAATTTTATCCGCGAAAAATTTCTATAAGGGGACAGAAAACCCGCTGGGGGAGCTGCTCCGCAAAAGGTAATTTAAATTTTAACTTTAAGCTGATGCGCTATAAAAAAGAAATTATAGATTATGTTATTATACATGAACTCTGCCACTTAAAGCAAATGAATCATTCCCCAAAATTCTGGGAACTTGGTTCAAAGTTTCTGCCCGGATTATAAAACATTAAGAAAAGAATTAAAGGACGGTTAATACTTTCTTACATTTTGCGTATTTTATTTTTCAAAAATAGGGGAATAAATGAAAATTATTACAGCTGCGTTTTTAATAACAATCTTTTTTTTATCTTCGTGTTCTGATAAGACGACAAATCCTCCCGAAAATGTGCATCCACCGGGTTATCAAGAAAATCTTAATTGGCCGAGTATCGCAAACAATTCATGGCCTATGTATAGAGGAAATCCTAGCGGTACCGCACATATAGGATCTAAAATGTCTATTGCTGGTGTTGAAGATTGGCATATAGATACCTTAAGAACTCTTACGAATTGTACGGCCGGTGAAGATTCAACTATTTATGTAATTGTACAATCAGTTAACAATCCGATCTCCATTTCCGGTTTGGCGGCAATTAATATAATCGGAAAAATAAAATGGCTGTTTCAATTCCCTGTTAAAAATAGTGAAACCGCTTCCTCTCCCATTATAACATCTGGGGGAAATATATTAATAAGTTCACCGGGAGAAAATAAATTTTATTCAGTTGGCGTAAACGGTAAGAAAAATTGGGAAGTTGATTTAGAAGGCCAAGTTTATCAAAGCGGTATTAATATCGACTTGAAAAGGAAATATATATGTTCTTGTATATCATTCATTTCAATATTCTTTAACATGCATCGGAAAAGAAGGCGGTATTCAATGGGTTTATGATAATCCGCAGTTTACCGGCGGCCCTATGAATGGAATGAGTTTTTCCCCTGATGGAAAGACGCTTTATATTTCCGGGAAAAATGATGCGCCGACAATACTGGCTTTTGATTTAGCCTCAAGAAATATTGTGTGGACTTTCGGTGAAGGATATCTTGATTATGAAGCACAGCCTCTTGTGGATGTTCAAGGAAATATCTATTTCTTGTCTCAAAATAATGAACAAGGCAGTTTGTTTTCAGTTAATAAAGAAGGCGCTATAAGATGGATATACGATTTAGGCCCTTACGCTTATATTGAAAACTATCCGAAACTTTTTACGATGGACCGGGATGGAAATATTTATCTCGGCAAAGATGAACTTATTTCAGTTGACTACAACGGCAAATTAAGATGGAAGTACAAACCTGAAGGAGAATATTTGGATATTTCCAGTCCAATAGTTTCGGATGAGAATAATATATTTTTTACATCAAAATTAGGCACAGAAAAAGAACTCTTTTCGATTGATACTAAAGGAGAATTGAATTGGAGATTGAGTCTGCCGGAAGAAAATTCTTTATATGTTTCGTTTTGTCCGACAATTGCTAATAACGCTATTTATATAACCTCTTATAAAAGTACAATAATAAAGAGAATAAAATGAAAAAATTTCTCTTCATAATTTTATTTAGTATAACATGCTATGCACAAAACGAAACAACATACGCCCCAGAATTATATATGTGGGCAAGTGGATTTATCCGACATGATTTATTTAAAAGATTAATTCGGAACCAAAATGTAATATTAAAAAAAATCGAGGAAAACAATGAAATTTATTAAAATAATTTTTCTTGCTTTATTATTTGTATTGAATTTAAAAGCTCAGGAATTAGAGCAAAACAAAAAGAACGTTGATTCGCTTATAAACTTAGTTAAAAACTATACTTCATTAAAAAATAATTCAGCAGTAATAATGAATGATAAAAATTTGGAAGAAGTAAAAAAAATGCTCTACAAATCTTATGCTGATGCACCAGTTGAGTTTGAAAAAAAGATTCATAGTTGGGTCGAAGAATGGAAAAACTCAGGAACTCCTGGAATTAAGGACCCGAAGGTCAAAAACCCGGAGTTCGCTTAAGAAGAGTGGAAGAGGCTTTAGCACAAAAATATGGTTGGGATTATGTAAGATATCTTGAAACTCCCTATATATTAAAAGTAAAAGTCTTATCAAAAAATGTTTCGACTTATAAAAGCTTTAATAAAGATGAAATAAGTTTACAACAAGTTGATTTATCGGTAAAGATAGAAGAAATAGTAAAAGGATATAATGCTTTTAAAGAAGGCGAAGAAATTGTAATAAGTTACTTACCCATTTGGTATTCAGATTGTGATTGTCCTATAGATTTTTCTGTAGGTTCTACTTATTTAATCCCATTACGTCCTTGGTATTTTAAACACAATAAAAGTCTAAAAAACCTAATGATTAAAAACATTGGGATGGAACACTTTTATAAAATAGAACACGATTCGGTTACCAAACCATTCATTACTAATGGTAATTTTTCTGATTCTTGGGATAGCTTAAAAAAAGATATCAAAAGAAAATATATTTTGGAGGACAATTAAATTGAAATACTTATTATACTTATCGTTTCTTTTCGTTTTTGTTCAATCAAATAATACATTTGCTCAAGCATGTAGCGGAGATGAAATGTCAACCATGAAATTTGTGGATGGCTTTCCATATGGAGGTACAGCGTTTACTTTAGATTATCAAGATGCAAGAGTCATTAAATGGAATGATTCAAAAATCAGCGGGACGCCAATATATTTAAATAATATAAATGTTAATGATTATATTCCATTTGAGTTACTTGACGAAACAAATAATATTACTTCCCAATATTCCCAAATGATAAACGAGTGGAATAGTAATTATACTTTACAGTTAGCAATAAATACCAATCAAGATAATATTGATGTTCAATTCAGTGATAATCCAGACCTTTTTGATACTGGCAATCCAAGTACACCTGCAATTGGAAGGACCTTGATTCCAGTTGAAGAAACTCCTTTTGATGGTTATAAGTTCCATGAGCATACTGATTTTGGAAAGACTAATGATGGAACTGGTTTTGATTTGACCGATGGTGTTGTCTATCTAAATAGTGCAGATAATCAAGGATTTGCTTGGACAACTTCAACTACACCGCAGTACGGCGAATATATGTTTGGTACGATTATGCTTCATGAGCTTGGACATGTTTTAAGCATGGGTCATATTGAAAATAGTTATGTTAATGCCATAATGAAAGCGAGCTATAATCCTGCCGCAGTTACACCTTCTTTAAAATCATGTGACAAATCCAATGCTGCATATCATTCAAACCAACTCTACAATTTAGTAGTTGGTATCTTTAATGGAATTGATGTTACTACATACCCTTCCTTTTTGGATGAAAATCAGCAATATTCTCTGAATGCAAATTTTTATAAAGGTGATCCATATTCAACTGATCATGTATTATCATGGAATTGGATAATTAAATTGCACTATGAAAATGGCACTTACGAATATGTTAATGAAACCTTTTCAGGAAGTTCCTTTTGGTATTCTTGCCCATGGACATTAAATACAACAACGTTACCAACGGGTTATAATTGGACTTTAAATACTAAAGGACATATTGCGACTGATATTATTCTATCAGCACAAATAGCTGGTGATGGTGTATCTCCAATAACAAAAATAGTCTCATTTAATACAGTACCAAATCAGCCACAGAATTTAACTGTTGTTTGGTATAATAATCATCCAAAACTGACTTGGAATACCAACTTAGAAGATGATATCTCTTCGTACAAGGTTTGGAAAAATGCTGAAGGAAGTAGTACAATTGCAGCAACAGTCACACATGATCCAAGTATGAATGCACATAGTTGAATTGATAATGATGTAACTCCATCTGGCAAGTTTGATCCCAGAATACAATATAATTATAAAGTAAAAGCGTTAGATAATACAACTAAAGAATCAATTTATTCGAACATGGTTAGTATTTGGGGTAATGGAAATCTCTGGAAAATAAAGGTGGAAAAACCCCAAGCTATAATTACTTCCTATAAATTATTTGATAATTATCCCAATCCATTTAATCCAAGTACAATTATTGAATTTAATTTGCCTAAAAGTTCTTACATAAATTTGACAGTTTATAATACTCTTGGGGAATTAGTCTCAACTTTAGTGTCTCAAAATCTTGAAAAAGGAAGATATTCATATCAATTTAATGCTTCGGAATTACCTAGTGGAATTTATATATACCAATTAAGTGCAGGATCTTTTAATTCTATAAAAAAAATGTTATTAATTAAATAAAATGAGCTTCTTATTTTGAAACTGATATGTGGCAAGTGAAAATTTACCCCATATAAAGTTCAAAAATTTTTATTATGGAATTAATACAGAACCTAAACTGAGGGTAAACAAATTTTGGAGATATTTTATAACTTTTATATTTAATCATATTTTCAATTCCCCCTTAAGGATTAAGATTATCTCAAATCTTTCATTCACAACCAAATTAATTGTACCGAAGAATGAGCCTGCCGGAAGAATCTCAAAATATATTCCCGATTCCCAGAATCATATTATGATCTAAAGACTGCTTTAAGATTTTCATTTTCTTAATAACTTCGGCGCCGTACATCTCCAGCAGATATTCGGTTTTTATTTTTCCCACACCATGCTCTGCGGATATCGTTCCATGAAGTTCAATAGCTTTACCGCAAATATTTTTATAAACTTTTTTGCCGGCAGAAAATTCGTCTTCGTTTTTTGGAAGCATATTTAAATGAAGGTGCGAATTACCGAAATGCCCGTAAGCGACATAATCTAAACCAGCTTGCTTAGCCGCGTTTTTAGCGTAGTAAAATAATTCCTCAAAATACTGATTGGGAACGGCAACATCGGTGCCTAATTTTCTAAAATTATTTTTTGAAATATATTCGTTCACTTTAGAGGAAATATCGTGGCGGAATTTTTGAATTTTAATTTTATCGGTTTCAGAAAAAGCAAACCAGGCGCTTTCTTCATCCCCGTTAAATTCCGATATTAAATTCATCCATTGCTCCATCAAACCATCTTCATTTGCAGATTGTACTTCCTGCTCAAACCAAACTCCGGCTTTGGCGTTAGCCGGAATGTTTGAATAATCCGGCCGTAAAAAATTTAAAGCGCACTCGTCAAAAAACTCTAATGCCAAAGCGTCGAGAGAATTTTGGGATTTACTTTCTCTTGCTTCAAAAGAAGCGTCTCTTGCCGACTTAATAAATGAAAGCGCGTTTTTTTCATCATCAAAAAATATTATGCATGAAAGAATATTCTCAGGGTAAGGGAGCAGCTTTAATTTAGCTTTTGTTATTACTCCCAACGTTCCTTCGGAGCCGATAAATAAGTCAATCGCGTCCATATTTCTTTTACAGAAATAACCGGAAGCGTTTTTTGTGGAAGGCATTTGGTAATCGGGTAAATTTAATTTTATTTCTTTGCCACTTTTAGTTGTTAAAGATAATTCAAAATCATCTGCTATAAATTCACCTCGTTTAATTTCTAAAACTTCGCCGTCAGCTAATACAATTTCTAATTGCAGAACATAATCCCTTGTAGGGCCGTATTTAAACGTTTTTTCACCGGAAGCGTTAGTCGCGATTGTTCCGCCGATAAAGCAATTCTTCTCTGTCGGATCGGGAGGATAAAGTAGATTTTTCTCTTTAGTTAAAGCAAGAAAATCGGAGAGAATAACTCCCGGTTCAACAACAGCGTATTTTTCGGATTCATTTATTTCCAAAATTTTATTAAGCTTTTCCGTTGAAATAACAATTCCTTCATTCGGAACGCGCGCGCCGGTAAGACCGGTTCCGTTTCCGGCCGCGGTTACTTTTGTCTCGTTTGCGTTTGCTTCTTTTAATATTTCTACAACGTCAGCGGTTGATTCGGGAAAATAAACCGCGCTGCAGTTTCCCTTAAGGTTAGAAGCGTCTGTTAAAAAATTTTCTATTTCATCGGGGGAAGTTTTAATTATCATAAATTATTTAGTCTTCTTAATTCTGTTAAATATTCTTTTTGAATTTTTAGAGAAGGAATTGAATTTTCTCTCAATATATTTTTGCCGTTCATTTTCACAAAAATATCATCAAGCGCGTCAAACATATTTACTTGCGAAAAATCAGTATCTCTTAAATGATGAATTAATTTTAAAGTCCTAAATCCGTCAAACCATCTTTTCTTTTGCAAAGCTGCTTGTTTTTCGGAAGATGAATGAGATAAAATTTTATTCCAGTCATTCTCAAAATTTTGAGTTTTCAAAAAATTATGCAATTCTTCATTTATGCGGGACGCAATATATAAATATTCTTCCGCGCTTTTTGTGCTGTTATTAAAAGCGTTCAGCCATTCTTTTAAAATAATAAAAGAAGCGGGATTGTAAAGCAAATATTCATTTTGAGTGTGAGTTAAAAAGCGGTTAACTCTTTGTCCCGTTCCAAACGGCACGCGCCATGAACCGCGCGAAGAAGGGAAGACTGTCGCATTTTTTATCCGGTTTATTTTCACATTCTTCGCGAGCTTTTCAAGGAAATAAAAATCCTCAGCCGCTTTTCTTTTATTCATTCCTTCAACTTTTATGTAGCTTTCATAATCGCAGGCCATTGATGAACCGATTGTATGGAAAGCGAAAGGAGAGCCGGAGTATTGAAGTCCCAGCACATAATAACGAAGAAAAATTTCATAACAAATTATCGCTTCCGAAGTTTCTTTATCATCGGTATCATGCTCAAAATTTATTACAGCCGCAGAAATATTTTCATAATTAAATTGAGTTGAAATTTCATCGAGATAATTACTGCTTACCGTGCAGTCGGCATCAAGACAAACTAAATTATTTTTTAGAGTAGAAGAATAATCAAATTCGGCGACAGCAAGATCCAGCCCTATTTTGCGGGCTAAACCTACTCCGCCGTCTTTTTCGTTTAATTCATTTCCCGGCGAAGAAGCGTCGATATAAGCAACTCTAATTTTACCGGATTTATAAGAATTCAGAAATGAGATGCAATTTTTATTATTCTCTTTAACTTTACTTTCCGCCGAAGCTTTATTGTTTACAACAAAAATGAAAAGTGTGGTATAAACAAAATCGGAATCGTTTTCTTCGAGTGAATAAAGCAGACGTTTTAAATTTTTTAATTCGGCGAGTACGGGAATTACAACAGCAGATGAAAACGGCTGATTATCATAATTCAAAATCCATTTATCGCTTGCGTACTTTTCTAAATATTTTTTAACTCTTTCAGGTAGATCTTTTTTCTGCATATTCAATAATTATTTGAAGTAAGACTGAACTAGTAATTTTTTAGCGGAATCAAAATCCGAGCCTTCAATCCAATTTATTTTTACGCCTTCCTTTTCCATTTTTCTAAACCAGGTAGACTGCCTTTTGGCGAATTGATGAATCGCGCTGTTAAGTTTTTGAAACATATTGTTGTAGTTTAATTCACCCATTAAATACTGGGAAATAAATTTATACTCAAGCCCAAAAAATTTTAGCTTTTCATAAGTAACGCCGGAAGCGAGTAAAGTCTTTTACTTCTTCAATCATTCCGTTTTCTAATCTTTGCTTTAACCTTGCGGTAATTCTCCTTTTTATTTCTTCTCGTTCAAGTTTTACTCCGATAACAAAAGGAGAAATATTTTTTAATGGATGAATATCTTTTTGATTTGATTCGGCAACTAAAATTGCTTTTATAATTCTTTCTTTATCAAGAAGATCAGTTGTATTATGAAGCGCGGGATTTAATTTCAGCAAATGATTTTGTAGTGCATCAATATTTAGTTGATTTAGTTTTTCATATTCAGCAGAACTAAAATCAGCGTGTTTTAATTTATAATTTTGAAGAACCGCGCTTAAGTACATTCCCGTTCCGCCGCATAAAATTGGAGTTTTCAATCTCCCGCTTATTTCCGCGTAAGCATTATTAAACAAAAGAATATACTTGTAAAGATCGAATTCTTCTTCCGGATTTATTACATCAATTAAATGAAAAGGAATTGAAACTCCATCGACAACATAATCCGCCAAATCTTTTCCCGTGCCAATATCCATTCTCCGGTAAACCTGGCGGGAATCGGCGGAAATTATTTCCCCGGAAAATTCAGCCGCAATTCGCGCGGCTAATTTAGTTTTCCCGGTTGCTGTGGGGCCGAGTATGGTAATTAAATTATATTCCACGAGATCTAATATTTCTAAGCTGTAGGCAGAAAAATACTTACTGTTGTGCCGCTGCCTTCGGTGCTTTTAACAGAAATACTGCCACTATGATCTTTTAGAATCTTTTTAGCTAAAGATAAACCCAATCCGGTAGCGTTTTTTTTATCAAACGAGAAGAAAGGCTCGTAAATTTTTTCAATAATTTCAGTAGGAATTCCTTTGCCCGAATCTTTAAAATCAATTCTAACCGAACTGCCTTCTTTCCTAATCGTAACATAAAGATTGCCGCCGCCGGGCATTGCGTCGCACGCGTTTTTAGCTATTTGGTAGCATGCTTGATAAAATTCCTTCTTATTTATTTTTACTTCGGCAGTTACTTGATACTTTTTGAAAAGCTTTACATTGCGAGTTTCAACATATTCGGCAAGAAGAGCTAAAACATCATCCATAACTTCTCTAAAATTTTCTTTCGATTGTCGCGGCGGTTCTTTTTCTTCCGCAAAATTTTGAACAGATTGAACAAGATCAACAACCGAATTAGCCTGTTTATTAAGCATCGCTAAAATTTGCTGTGAATTTTCTGGCAGTGCTTCTTTCTTAATATGTTCTATATAATTGTTTATGCTTAAAATAGGACGTTTAATATCCGTCAGTAAAAAATTAGCAAGCCGGCTCAGTGAATTTAATTTATCTTTCTTCGAAAAAGTTGTTTCTAATTTTGCCTTTTCTAGTGCTGAAGCAAAGGAAGGAGAAAGCGATACAAGAAGTTCTTCATCGGATTTAGAAAATTCACTGTTTCTGCTGTTAAATAGCTGAAGTAAAGCAATTAACCGTTCTTCTTTATTTTTAATAGGAAAATAAAGTAAAGATAAATGATGCATTCCTTCAACGCCTTCAATTTCCGGTTCGAAACGGGGATCTGAAATTAAATCGGGAATACTGATTATTTCTTCCTTTTCAATCGCGGTACCGATTAAACCTTCTTCCAAATTTAATCTGATTTCTTGATTTTCCGCTCCTTGCTGAACAGTCCATATTTCATTATGAAGGCGATCTATAAGAAATAATCTTCCGGCCTCCGCGTCGGTTAAAGCCGCTGCTTCTTCCGATACAGCCAAAATTGTTTCGTGTAAATTTGCCGTGCTATTTATTTTCTGCAGTGAATCTATTATTGGTTTTAAAAGAGCCATATCTTTTTCTTCTTCCGGAATTTTTTCTTCAAGTTGTTCGTTTAATTCATTTTCAGTTTCTTCTTCGCTAAAATTTCCTTCTTCTTCATACTGTTCTTCTTCATCGGCCGGATTTTCCTCTTCGTGGAAATTGTTTAAATAAGCGGAGGCAGGCATTCCTTCATATTCTTCTGAATTAAAATCAGCAGCTTCGGGGAAAGACATATCCTCGTCTTCCGGTTTTTCTTCTTCTATAGGCGGAGTATATAATTCTTCTAAAGAATGCGATTCAAATAAAGGTTTTTCTTCCGGCGTAGATTCTTCATGGTCGGGTTCTTCAAAATTTGTTTCTTCTTTTTCATCCTCATCAGCCTCAGTTTCATTAGCACCGCCTTCTGAAAAATCCCATTTTAAAAATTCTTCACTTACTTCCGGTTCCGTATTCTGTTCTTCTTCCGGAGTTACATCTTCTTCAGCGAATAAATCTTCGGTTTCTTCTTCAAATTGTTCTTCTTGCTTAGGTTCTAAAGGAGGAATTTCATCCGGAAAATCTACTTCGGCTTCATAAGGATTTTCTGTGTCTAAAGTTCCTTCATTATGTTCTTCGGGAATAATATTATCCGCGTCGGTAAATCTGTTTTTGTCCCAAAAACTATTCTCTTCGGGAATATTTTCTTCCGGCTGCTCTTCATTTATTTCTTCTGTTTCATCTTTGTTCAAGGTTATTTCGTCTTCGCTTTCAATCATATTATCATCTTCAACCATCTCATCGTCTTCAACAAACTCATCGTCTTCAACTAAAGTTTCGTTTGTTTCTTCAAAATTTGAAGTAAAATGTATCCCGTCTTCTTCGGGTTGTTCCTCTTCCGTTTCATTCATCAAATGTTTATAAATTATGTGATGATTATTTATTAATGCTCTTAAAATATTATTCTTAATTTTGTAGAGCAGGCAGTCTGTGTCGGCTACAGCGGAAGAAGTTCTCGCGGTTGATTCCAGCAGTTCTTTTTCACCGAAATATTCATCTTTAACTTTTCTTAATATTATCGGGCTGCTAAAAACTCCCGGAATTTTTAATTTAACCTCACCGTTTATAATTAAGTAAAGATATTCGCTTTTATCCCCTTTTTTATATAAGATTTCACCTTCTTTTACTTCTTCAAAATCTTTTTGATTTAACTTAAACCGAAGGTTCTGTTCATTAATTCCGCTGAACAGTTTATTCTTTATAACGTCCGATAAATTTTTAGTTTGAGACATCTTTTTAAATTATATTTGAAATAATATTTAACAAAACAGAACTTATTATAATGAATTCTATCGAAAGAGAAAACGGCATAATCCATATTTATAACAACGATAAACGTTTAGCAAAAATAATAGATTCCTCGGAACCATACGCGTTAAAGCCGAGAAAAAATTACTATCTGCTGTTAGTAAGAGCGATTGTGGGACAGCAGTTATCGATGATTGTCGCGCAAATAATTAACGGGCGTTTTCTCGATTTTTTTGGAGGAGATCCCGCTCCCGAAAAAATAGCGGCCGCGTCGCATGAAGCCTTAAGAGCGCTCGGTTTATCAAACGCGAAGGTTAAATATATTAAAGATCTTGCCGAAAAAATTATAAGCGGGGAAGTGCATTTTAGAGGAATCGGGAAAAAATCAGATGAAGAAATAATAGAAGAATTAACCAAAGTAAAAGGAATTGGCGTTTGGACCGTTCATATGTTTCTAATTTTTACACTTGCAAGGCCTAATATTCTTCCCGTAGGAGATTTAGGAATAAAACGAGCGATAAAAAATCTGTATGAACTTAAAGAGCTTCCGGATGAAAATAAAATTAGAAGAATTTCTAAAAAAAACGGCTGGGAACCGTATAATTCTATTGCCTGCTGGTATTTGTGGCGCAGTTTAGAAATGAAACCGGAAAATGTTATTCAAGTATAAAATTATTTAAATTTAGGTGAATCTAAATTGAAAGTATTGCATCAGATGAGTGAAAATGAATTAATAAAAGCCGCCCAAGAAGGAGATAAAAAAGCTCTTTCCGAGCTGGTTAAAAAATACGAGGAGACTGTATATAAATTCGCTTTTAAGATCTGCAGAGATCCGGAAAGAGCAGAAAATTCTATGCAGGAAACTTTTCTAAGTATGGTAAAGTCTCTTCATCAGTTTGACGGAAAATCTAAACTTTCCACCTGGCTATACAGAATTGTTTCTAATCACTGCCTAATGGAATATAGGAAGAAAAAACATCAGACTGTTTCTATTGACAATGACGAAGATGGTTTATATGAAAATAAATTTGCGGCCGACTGGAAAACTCTTCCTTCGTTTTCGATTGAGAATGAGGAACTGAAGAAAGTTTTAGATGACGCTATTCAAAAACTTTCCCCGGATTACAGAGTTGTTTTTCTGCTCCGGGATGTGGAAGGGCTTTCTACGGAAGAAACCGGCGAAGCGACTGATTTGTCTGTTCCGGCGGTAAAATCGCGGCTGCATAGAGCAAGAGCGTTTCTAAGAAAAGAAATAAGTGAGGCTTTAACAAAATGAATGAGACAAAAGTTTCTTGTAAAGATGTTGTTCATCATATATGCGAAAGTCTTGGTGAAGAACTTAATTCGGCCAAATGTATCGCGATTAAGGAACATTTGGACAGATGCAGCGATTGTAAGAATTATTTCAAATCGGTTGAAATAACAATAGATTTTTACAAAAAGTATGAAGTTGAACTTCCCCCAAAAGCGCATGAACGGCTGATGTCAGTTCTAGGTTTATCCGAATAGATATACGGCTTCCTCTTTCAATCATTCAAAAAAAAGGGAATTATGGAAAACACACATTTTTACGAAACCACAGTTGAATGGAAAAACGGAAGGCTGGGTGAACTTTCCGCGCCAACTTTAAAAACATTCGAAGTCGCTACACCGCCGGAATTTCCGCAGGGAATTCCGAATATTTGGTCACCAGAACATTTATTCGTAGCTTCGGCTAATATTTGTTTGATGACAACTTTCCTGGCGATCGCGGAAAATTCCAAGCTTGAGTTTGAAGCATTTAAATGTACCGGGAAAGGTAAGTTGGAAAGAGTTGACGGAAAATTTATGATTTCCGAAATAGAACTGAAGCCGGTAATAAAAGTAAAACAAGAAAAGGATTTAGAACGGGCGGAAAGAATTATTGAGAAATCGGAAAAAGCATGTTTAATTTCTAACTCAATGAAAACCAAAATTATTTTATCACCGGAAGTTTTAATTTAAGGGGTCAAAAAATGCCTATATTTGAATATAAATGCGCTGATTGTAATACTAAACATGAAGTTCTTCATAAATCGACAAAACATGAAGAAGAAGTAATCTGCCCGAAGTGTCAATCAAAAAATAACAAGAAATTATTTTCTGCTTTCAGCGCTAGTTTTAGCGGGAGTTCAGATTACAACAGCGGCGGCTGCGCCAGTGGAAATTGTGATATTCCCGCACCTTCGGGTTGTGCTTCAGGAATGTGTGGTTTAAATTAGCAGAAAAAAAAGGAAGGTATAATGAAAAAAATCGTTTTGATGTATTTAGGAATTATTGTTTTTATGGTAAGCGTTTCGGCGTGTGCACAGCAGGATTCGGTAAAATCTTTTACTGTTAATGAACTTAGAAAAGAAATGAAAGCGAACCCTGATCTTGTTGTTCTTGACGTAAGAACGCCTGAAGAATTAAAAGGTCCGCTTGGCCATATTGACGGAGTTATAAACATTCCCGTTCAATCACTCGATAAAAGGGTTGATGAACTAAAAAAATATAAAGATAAAGAAATAGCGGTTATTTGCAGAACCGGCCATCGTTCCCATATCGGAACGGAAATTTTATTAAAGCACGGTTACAATGCCGTAAACGTAAAAGGCGGAATGACAGAATTCAGAAAATCAGAACAAACGAATAAGGAAGAATAAATTATTCCAAATCTTTCAGTAAAGCTTTTGATTTAGTTTTTACATATTTATCACGAAAACTATGGTTGGGCATCTTTAAAACTTTTTGAAGAAGCTCAACCTCTTTTTCTTCATTATCAAGCTCGCCGTAAGTTTTAGCCAATTCATAAGTCGCGTCAACCAATTCCGGCTTTATTTCCAAAGCTTTAGTTAAATATTTTTTGGAAGCTTCATAACTTCCTTGCGGCACATTGCCAAAAAAGGCATTTGCAAAAGTTCTTTCTAGCCAGCTTAAACTTGCTATTTCTCTATTATAAATACCAAGAATCAGGTAGGGCAGATAAAAATCGGGATTAAGAGACATTGCTTTTTTAGCATTATCTTCAACTTTATGAGCGTATTTTACCTTCTCTTTACTTCCTTTAAATAACGCTACATTTCCGTATGATACTGCAAGAAAACTATAAGCGGCGGCGCTATCAGGATACTGTTCTACAAATTTCTGTGAAAAATCGAGCGCTTTATTCATATAACTTTCGGCTTCATCTTTTTTATTAAGATCTTTTAACTCTTCTCCGGCATCGTTATATGTCCGTGATAAACGGAATAAAACATCATAATTATCGGGAGTTTGCCGATATGCTTTTTCATAATAATTAATCGCTTCAATATTATTGAACTTATTATATGCTTCATCACCTTTATTAAGCAAATCTTTTACATCCTGAGCGTTTAAGAGGAACGGAATAATTAAAATAAAAAGGATAAAAAATCTCTTCGGCATAAAACTGCTCCTAAAAAATGATTGAAATTATTTTGCCAGGAAAATTAATTTGGACCTATTTCCCGGGATTAGTACTTCCGCCGTCAACTACATACTTCCAGCTTCCGTCATCTTGTTTTTTCCAAATAGTAACATAAAAACCGGATGCCGCTATTTTATCGCTGTCGCTTAAATAATCCCACTTGCCAAAAGTATAACCCAAATCTCCCGACCGGGAAACATCAGCTCTCAAAGGATTCCATCTTAATTTAGAATTCTTTTCCTGCCGGGAATAAATATTTACAATTGAAATTTTCCCTTCCAGCGGAAGATTATTTTCTCTTAAAATAACCGCCTCGTCTGCCGCATATTGCATAAAAGCGGCGGGTGTTCCTATTTTTATAGAAGTTTGATAAAAATTCTTATCCGCGTATAGTAATTCCTGTTTATACTTTTCAATCTGCCTGTCATATTTTATATCGGAAATACCAATTTTGCGGGTAATAAAAATGCCCGCAAAAACTAAAACTATCGCGAATATGATTAAATTCCATTTAACACTTCCCATTTTAATTCCCCTAAAATTTATACTGAAATTAAACAGAAAAATAATGTAGCGCAATCTAGTTGGTGTAGAGAAAAGCAAAAATGTTTTAAAATCGAAAAGGCGAAGATTTTATTCCGCCGGAATTTCCTCTTCGCCCAAGAAATTAATAAGAATATTTAGAATTCGTCCGTTACACAGCCTTCAGAAGCTGATGAAACAATTTTCGCGTATTTATAAAGAATTCCGTTTTTGAATTTAGGTTCGGGAGCTTTCCAATTTTTTCTTCTTTCCTCCAGTTCTTCATCGGAAAGTTTAACCTCAAGAATATTTTTTTCCGCGTCGATTGAAATTATATCGCCATGCTCAAGCAGCGCTATATTTCCGCCGGTTTGAGCTTCGGGAGTAATATGGCCGACAACAAAACCATGGGTTCCGCCGGAAAATCTTCCATCAGTAATTAAAGCCACGCTTTTGCCCAATCCTTTTCCCATAATTGTTGAAGTAATAGAAAGCATTTCCCTCATTCCCGGTCCGCCTTTAGGGCCTTCGTAACGAATTACTACAACATCACCGGAAACAACTTCTCCGTCTTCAATTGCTTTAAGAGATTCTTCTTCGGAATTATAAACTTTTGCCGGGCCGGTAAATTGTAATCCTTCTTTCCCGGTAATTTTTGCGACAGCTCCTTCAGCAGCCAAATTTCCGTAAAGAATTTGCAAGTGACCTGTTTTTTTAATTGGATTAGATATAGGCATAATTATTTTCTGGCCTTCTTTAAGTCCGTCTAACTCTTCAATATTTTCGCCTAAAGTTTTGCCGGTAACTGTTATACAGTCCCCTTTAAGAAAACCTTCTTTAAGCAGCAATTTCTGAATAGCCGGAACGCCGCCGATATCGTGCAGATCTTCCATTATATATTTACCGCTTGGTTTCAAATCGGCAAGATAAGGAACACGATCGGAAACATCCTGAAAATCTTTTAATGATAAATCAACCTTGGCCGCTTTAGCCATTGCCACTAAATGAAGCGCCGCGTTTGTAGATCCGCCGAGTGCGATAACTAAAGTAATCGCATTTAAGAACCCATCTTTGGTTAAAATATCGAGTGGCTTTATATCTTTTTCTAACAAATATTTAATTGCCTGGCCGGCTTGGGTACATTCATTTATTTTATTAGAACTATTAGCCGGAGAAGATGAACTGTAGGGAAGGCTTAATCCTAAAGTTTCTATTGCCGTTGCCATTGTATTAGCTGTATACATTCCTCCGCAAGCGCCTTCACCGGGACAAGCGTGGCAAAGAACATGCTTTAAATCTTCCTCATTAAATTCATGAGAAAGATATTTTCCATAAGCTTCAAAAGCGGAAACTACATCAAGCTTTTGTCCTTCATAATGTCCCGCGCGGATTGAGCCGCCGTAAATCATAATAGCTGGACGATTTAGCCTGGCCATTGCCATTACCGAACCGGGCATATTTTTATCGCAGCCGGGAATAGTAATTAAGCCATCATACCATTGAGCGCTCATTACTGTTTCAATTGAATCGGCGATAATATCTCTTGAAGGAAGTGAAAATTTCATACCTTCAGTGCCCATCGCTATTCCGTCACTTACGCCGATTGTATGGAAAATAAATCCCACCAAATCAGCATCGGTAACACCTTTTTTTACAAGTTTCGCAAGATCGTTAAGATGCATATTGCAGGTGTTTCCTTCCCAGCCCATGCTGGCAATTCCTACTTGCGCTTTTTTCATATCTTCATCAGATAAACCCACCCCGTAAAGCATAGCCTGCGAGCCGACTTGAGATTTCTGCTGAGTAAGACGGCTGCTGTATTTATTTAACTTTTCCATAATTTCTCCTAAGATTCAATTGTAAACATCTGTAAATAGATTGAATGAAAATATATTCCTTTCAAATCAGAAACAACAAATTTACTAAGAAAAATTTTTAAGTGAAAAAACATGCATAATATTTACATAAAGCATGAACTTTATTCGAATATTTATTGTTTATAATCATATCGAAAAACAGAGGGAAATAATGGTAAACGAAAAAAGAATACAGCCTTTAAAAAAGGGTAAAGATAAAGAAGGAATAATAATTTACTGGATGAGCCGCGATCAGCGGGTACACGATAATTGGGCGCTTCTTTACGCGCAGGAACTGGCGGAGAAAAACAGAACTTCACCGGCTGTAATATTTAATCTCGTCCCCGATTTTCTTGAGGCTTCAATTCGTCAATACGGTTTTATGCTTAAAGGTTTACAACAAGTTGAAAAAGAATTGGCAAAATTGAATATTCCATTTTTCCTTTTAAAGGGAAACCCGGGACATGAAGTGCCGAAATTTATTCATCAAAATAAAGTTAAAGCTTTAGTTACTGATTTTGATCCGTTAAAAATTAAGCGGAGATGGAAAGAAGAAATTGCGTCAAAAATAGATATTCCTTTTTATGAAGTTGACGCGCATAATATTATTCCTTGTTTTTACGCTTCGAAAAAAGAAGAATTCGCGGCTTACACTTTTCGTCCCAAAATACATAAAGCACTTGCCGGAATTTTTAGAAGAATTTCCTTCCTTAAAAAGAATTGATAAAGAAAAAGCTTTAAAATCAGAAATAATAAATTGGAATAAAGTTGAAGAAAATCTAAAAATAAATTTTAATGTAAGAGAAACCGATTGGATAATACCGGGAGAAGAAGCGGCTGCGGACACGCTGAAATATTTTATAGAAAACAAATTTTATAAATACGCCGGTGATAGAAATGATCCCGTGAAAGACGCGCAGTCCAATCTTTCACCATATTTTCATTTTGGAATGCTGGCACCGCAAAGAGCCGCGTTAGTAGTTGAAAATTTAACAAAAAATAGTGAATCAAAAGAAGCGTTTCTGGAAGAATTAATTATCCGGCGAGAATTATCTGATAATTATTGTTACTACAACTCAAATTATGATTCATTCGACGGCTTTAGAGTTTGGGCAAAAGCTACTTTAAATTCTCATAGAAAAGATGAACGCGAATATATTTATTGGAAAGAGGAATTTGAAGAAGCCGAGACTCATGATCCGCTTTGGAACGCGTCACAGATGGAATTAATCAACACCGGGAAAATGCACGGCTACATGAGAATGTATTGGGCAAAGAAAATTCTGGAATGGAGTAAATCCCCGGAAGAAGCTTTAACTTGCGCGATCTATTTAAATGATAAATATGAATTAGACGGCCGCGATCCGAACGGATATACCGGCTGCGCGTGGTCAATCGGCGGAGTTCACGACCGTGCGTGGTTTGAACGTCCCATCTTTGGTAAAATTCGTTTTATGAATTTTAACGGCGCGAAAAGAAAATTTGATGTTGACGCGTACATAAGAAAGCATGTAAAATAAAAAATGGCAGCGGAGTTTCATCATCAAAAACTCCGTTTGCCATTTATAAAAAATTCTCTTTTCAATAAAGCGGCTAAAAGGCTCAGCTTAATTCTTCCGCGACATTACTTAAATGTTTAATTCTGGCTGACCAATTATGGTAATTCAAATAAGTAAAAATTAAAAGCACAGCAGCCATTCCCGCCAAAATAAAAAATTTGCCGGTGGTAAAATTTATAACCGATGAAAAAAATAATATTATGGAAGTGCCGTAAATAAAAGAAGCGGCCGCTGAAAAACCGGCGGCAGTCTTTAATTTCCTTATAAAAGATTTTATTGAATTTAGAAGATTATTTCCTTTAACCGGGTTTTGTAAAACAAAATAACCTGTAATATTATTGATGATGAATAATAT
Source organism: uncultured Bacteroidota bacterium (assembly GCA_963798775.1). Classification (GTDB taxonomy): domain Bacteria; phylum Bacteroidota; class Ignavibacteria; order Ignavibacteriales; family Ignavibacteriaceae; genus CAWCUK01. Next base: position 1,014,236 of record CAWCUK010000001.1, on the reverse strand, counting down.
TGTTCCGGCAGTAAATAATATATTTGCCCAAACAGGTTTATCCGTACCGTCAAAAGTGCTGTAGAAAAATAGTAATATAAAAATTAAAAATACGGTTTCGGTAAACAGCTTAATTTTAATTCTTTTTAACTTTGAGTGATTATTTATTTTCGTCATCATCCTTAATGCTTCGTTTGTTTTAGTTTTCCCGCTCGATTTTTGCCAATTGTTTTTTAATTCATCTAAACTCATCGTTCTCACCTTAATATTTGTTTAAGTTTGTTTTTAATTCTATTTATTTTTACACCCGTGTTATTCTCGCTAATTCCGGTTAATTCGGCAATTTCCCTGTAAGAATAATCTTCTAAATAAAGAGAGATAATTGCTTTTTCGGCATCGTTTAGCTTTCGCAGAGCTGAATACATCTTCTCTTCATTTTCCGAAATTTCATTCGCATCTGAAGGATGAAACTTTTCGGGAATATCTACTTTAAGTTCAACCTCAACATTTTTCTTCCTAAAAACCGCGATAGCTGTATTTAAAGCTATTCTGTACATCCATGTAGTAACTTTTGATTCTTGCCTGAAGTTCGGAAAAGCCTTCCATAACTGTAAAACTATTTCTTGGAATAAATCTTCCCTGTCTTCTTTTGAATTTCGGTACAAACGACTGATTTTATGAATAATGTTTTGATGTTCGTCTATTATTTTTAGAAAATCTTTTTCCATTATCGGCGGAAATTTATATAATTAAACGTGTTATTCTCTTTTCTAAGGCCGTGACTATTAAAATCTTGTAAAAGTTTAACTAAAAGTTTCATACTAACCTTCCTTTCTTAAATTTACCTATTAGTTGAATAAAAAATTAAAAACTTACAATTGATAAAAATTATTTTAGAGGAAGATTTATGCAATATAATTTAGCGGGATAGAATACCGGGCAATACCATTTAATAATAGATATTTATTTTATAGATTTGCGTATCCAAAAAAGAAGAGAGTAAAAAAGAAAAATGAAACAATACAGAGTATTGCTGTTTTATAAATATGTAAATGTTGAAGATCCCGAAAAAATGACAAATGATCATTTAGAATTCTGTTTCGCAAACGATATAAAAGGCAGGGTATTTTTTGCCGAAGAAGGAATTAATGGGACAGTTTCGGGGACAACAGAAAATATTGAAAAATATAAAGCTCATTTAAAAAGCTTTCCAATTTTTAAAGACATAATATTTAAAGAAGATGAAGCCGATGAACACGCGTTTTATAAAATGCACGCGCGGGTAAAGCAGGAAATTGTAAGATCAGCGCTGGATGAAACTACTTTGGAAAACGGGGGGAAAAGAATTAGTCCCGACGAACTTTATAATTTTTATGAAAGCAATAAAGATTTTATAATAATAGACGCGAGAAATTGGTATGAAAGTAAAATCGGAAAATTTAAGGGAGCAATAACCCCGCCGATGAAAAATTTCCGTGAATGGAAAAAAGCTGTTGATGAGTTAAAGGATTATAAAGATAAAACAGTAGTTACTTATTGTACCGGCGGAATTCGATGCGAAAAAGCTTCGGCTTATATGGTTGAGCAAGGTTTTAAAGATGTTTATCAATTAGACGGCGGAATTGTAACTTACGCGAAAAAATATCCTGATACTTTTTGGCAAGGCGGAGTTTTTGTCTTTGACGAACGGAGAGTTGTAGAGCCAAATACCAAAAATGAATTAAAATACGTCGCCGAATGTTACTACTGCGGAAAACCTACTTCATATTATATAAATTGCCATAATCAGGACTGCGATAAAATCATTATCTCGTGCCATGAATGTAAAGTAGAAAATGAATACTGCTGCTCGGATGAATGCAGAAAATCGTCTAATAAACGAAGCAGGTACCACGGATGAAATTAATTACTAATTACTAATTACCAATTACTAATTAGGAATTTTTCGAAAATGGTTATTAACTTAAATATCTTTTAATTTGAATTATTGAAATATTTGAATCTAAATAGAATTATTCTTTTTGAACGGCTGAAGCCTTGGCTTGTTTCTATTCTGATTTTGCCGGTTTGTATTTATCTATTAATGCACAGAGGCGATTATTCCTTTATAGATAACGCCGATTTGGTAATTCATGAAGCCGGACACTTTTTCTTTAGATTATTTGGAAAATTCATTTATACCGCCGCCGGCTCTTTAATGCAAATTTTCATTCCCTCTCTAATTACATGGTATTTCTTCACTAAATTTTACAGAACAGGAGTTCAAATAGCGCTGCTTTGGCTGGGACAAAATTTATTAAATATAAGCGTTTATGCCGCCGACGCACGCGCGAAGTCACTTCATTTATTAGGCGGAAGCAAAGTTTACCACGACTGGAATTATATGCTGGGAACTCTTCATCTTTTAAACTATGATTCTGAAATAGGATATTTTTTTGTTGCTCTTTCGGTTATTGTTTTTATTGTTGCCTTCTTAATGCCTCTAATTATTCCCGAATAAATCTTATCTTTACTATTCAAAATTATTTCAAATAAAAATTATTAATGATGAATCACAATTCCGCAAAAATTTTAATATTTACCTTACTTGTCAGTCTCCCTTTATTCGCGCAGAACGGCCTTATAAAAAACTATTATAATAATGATACCTTAAAATCGGAAATAAACTATTTAAATAATGTAAGAGAAGGAAACGCAAAATTCTTCTATCCCAGCGGAAAAATAAAAGAAGAACGAACTTACACAAACGGCCGGGTGGATGGGCTGATAAAAATCTACAATGAAGAAGGAAAGCTTACTCAAATGGCGAATCTAGAAGATGGAAAAAGAGAAGGGCCTACTTCATTATATGATTCTGCCGGTGTTTATGAAAAAGATATAGAATACGCGATGGGGGAACTTCAGAGGGAGGATAGATGGAAGTCGGAAGAACCCAAAAAAGTTTTAGTAGCTTCAGGAACAGAACAGGCCGAAGAAGGAAGCGCCGGCGCCGGAAATAAAAAAAGAGAAGAAAAAAATAAATCAAATGGAACTTCCGCCTGCTGTGGATGATAAAATTATGGAAGATGATCCGGCTTATTATTTATCGGTAGAAATTATGCCGGAGCCGGTAGGCGGCACTAACGCGATACAAAGAAAAGTAAGATATCCCGAACAAGCGCGCGAAGACGGAATTGAGGGTACGGTAAAGGTAAAAGCTTTTATAGATAAATTCGGTGAAGTAACCAAAGCGGAAGTCGTAGATAGTCTTGGCTACGGTTGCGATGAAGCGGCGAGAATAGCGGTATTCTATACAAAATTTAAACCGGGACTTCAGCGGGGAAAACCGGTAAGAGTTCAAATGACTATTCCCGTGAATTTTACAATGACGAAAAATGAGGATGAATGATTTAATGCGAAGAAAGTTCATAAATTTAAATCATAGCACAGACAATCTTTTTTGTGAAAGAGCATTTTTCAGAAGAAAAGTAGTATGTTAACCCGAACTTATTTCGGGATCTGTTCGAAGGATGCTGAAATGAATTCAGCATGACAACGCTTTTTCAAAGCGGATGATTGAATGGATGGATGATTGAATTCTTATAGAAAACCAAAGGCATTTAATATTTCTAAAAATTGCTTATCGTTATCATCTACCGAAACAGTGTAATTATTAAACTCCCTTCGAAAAGGATAATCTTTTCTCATCTTATCAAAATATTTAGCTCTTTCTTCATGCTGAAATTCTTTTATTCTCCTCATTTCATAATCGTCTTTTTCAATTTTATATATACTATCGAACAATAAATTTAATTTTTCTTCTAACCTCAAATTTTCATCAATACTAATTACTGAATTCTCAATTTGCGGTAAATTAGGTTTCCAACTTTTACCGCTGCCGGTAAAATCGCGAAGAGCGTCGTAAATAATTTTAGTCCCGTTTACCTTGCCTTCTAATGAATAACCGGCAATATGGGGGGTAGCGAAAACCGTTTTGTTCATTAAATCAATATTCACATCCGGCTCATTTTCCCAGACATCCAGAACTACAGAAAAATCTTTTTTATCAAGAAGCTTTTCTAGAGCGGCATTATCAATTACCGGCCCCCGCGAAGCGTTTATTATTATTGTTCCCTTACCTAAATTTTGAAGTTTATCTTCATCTAAAAGATGAACAGTTCTATCAATTCCCTCCAAATTCAAAGGGACGTGAAAGGTAATTATATCGGCCTCTAAAGCTTTCTCTAAAGAAACAAATTTAGGATCACTTTCTAATCGTTGTCTCGGCGGATCATTTAACAGTACTTTTAATCCTAATATATTTGCCGCTTGCTCAATCCGTTTGCCAATATTTCCTACGCCGATTATACCGATTGATAAATCTTTTAACTTTAGTTTTCGTTCAACTAATATTTTCAATAAAGCGGTAAACACATATTCTTTAACAGCTTTAGCGTTACAGCCGGCGGCGCTTGTAAAATAAATATTTTTCGAATATAAATAATCTTCATCAACATGGTCGGTGCCGATTGTTGCCGTTCCCACAAATTTTACCGGAGTATCTCTTAATAGATCCTCATTTACTTCCGTAATAGAACGTACGACTAAGGCGTCAGCATCCCTCAACGCGCTGTTGGTAATTTCTCTTCCGTGCATTAAAATTACTTCGCCGAAACCGGAGAAAGCTTCCTTCGCGAAGGCAATATTTTCATCAACTACAATGTTCACGGCTATTCTCAATTAATAATTATTAAAATAATAAGTTAAAAAGGTTAGATGAAAAATATAAATTATTCCTTAAAAATTGTCGTTACATAAAAAATAAATAAATAAAAACATTATTGTATTCGCATCATATATAAAGCATTAAAAATGATGAAGATAAGAAAACTCATTTCCCTTGCAATCAAACAAATTTAACTATATTTTTAATATCCTTTCTTAATAAAAAAAGAAGAAAATATTATCGATGTAAATCAAAAAAGATAGTCATTAAAAAGATTCACCTAAATTAGGGAGACCTAACAATGCTAAGCCAATTGCTGCAGCCCGAAATAAAAGCTCTAATTGATGAGCGAAAACTTAGCACACTAAAGGAAATTTTAAGCGAATGGTCTCCGACCGATATAGCTGAAATAATGACGGAACTTACCGAGAATGAACAGGCGATAATATTTCGTCTTTTACCTAAAGACATTGCCACCGATACTTTTGAATATTTAGATTTTGAATTCCAGGTAAACCTACTCAAAGCGATGGGGAGGGAAGAAGTCGCGGGTATTCTGAATGAAATGTCTCCCGATGATAGAACCGCGCTTTTAGAAGATTTACCCAGTACCGCTGCGAAACAAATGATTATGCTTCTTTCTGCCGAAGAAAGAAGTATAGCGCAAACGCTGCTTGGATACCCGGAAAATAGCGTCGGCCGTTTAATGACACCGGATTATTTAACCGTGAATCCTGAATGGACAGTTGACCGCGTACTTCAGCATGTTAGAGAAAACGGCCAGGACAGTGAAACATTAAATATAATTTATGTAATTGATAAAAAAGGAAAACTTATAGACGATATCCGCATACGCGATTTTCTGCTCTCTTCGCTGAATACGAAAGTAAGCGAATTAATGGATGAAAATTACGTCGCGCTTCATGTAGCGGATGATCAGGAAACCGCGGTGGAAATATTCAAAAAGTATGATAGAATTGCTCTGCCTGTTGTAGATACCGCGGGAGTTTTAATAGGCATTGTAACAATCGATGACGTTTTTGATGTAGCGGAAGAAGAAGCGACCGAGGATATTCATAAATTGGGCGGTTTGGAAGCGTTGGAAGAAGCTTATTCTACAATTTCCATAACCGATATGCTGAAGAAAAGAGCCAAATGGCTTGGATTATTATTTGTGGGTGAAATGTTTACAGCTACGGCAATGGCTTTTTTTCAAACAGAAATTGATAAAGCTGTAATACTAACTTTATTCCTGCCTTTAATTATTTCAAGCGGCGGTAACTCGGGATCACAGGCGGCAACTCTTGTAATTCGCGCGCTTGCTTTGGGAGAAATTACATTAAAGGACTGGTTTTATGTAATGCGCAGGGAAATAATTTCCGGACTCGCGCTCGGTGCACTTTTAGCTATTTTGGGCTTTGTCAGAATTTCGGTATGGCAGGCTACTACAAACGCTTACGGACCCCATTGGGTATTAATCGCGTTAACCGTCAGTTTTGCCTTAGTAGGTGTAGTTTTATGGGGAACTCTTTCCGGTTCAATGCTTCCTTTTATTCTTAAAAAACTAGGCGCGGATCCGGCTACTTCATCAGCTCCTCTTGTTGCTACTCTCGTGGATGTAACAGGACTTATTATTTACTTTACTGTTGCTTTATTATTACTAACCGGAACTTATTTTTAACTAACATAGCCAAACAGCACATAATTCAGCATAACAACGCTTACTCTGTTTTTTTGAGGTAGGTAATTCTGACGTAGCACAGACAATCTTGTCTGTGTGAGTGTGTTTTGGAGAATATTTTGAAGGGAATTGTCATCCCGAACTGTTTCGGGATCTGTTAGGAGGATGCTGCGGAATGTTAGGAGGATTCTAAAATAAATTCAGAATAACAACGCTTTTTCCAATGTTTGGAGGACTCTGAAATAAGCTCGTGCTGTTGAACGTTTTGAAGATTGATCTCATCCTAATGACTGCTTTCATCACTACTTTTTAATTGTAATTTATTTGCTCTTTTATTATTATTTAAGTGAAATTACTGTTGAGTCTGTTTTGGCTTAAAGTTACCCCCCGACATTTAGTTCAACTTAAAAATATTATTTCCAAGGAACGATATGAAAATACTCATTAATCTTCCGGCAGATAGAACAGGGGGTGTTGCCAATCATTTCTTAGGGTTACGGAATAAATTTATAATTGACGCGGAATTTAATTTTATTGGTGGACTTCATAAACAGCGGTTTTTTCTTCTTCGGCAAATAAAGCATTATCTTGATTTTGTCTCTAAAATAAGAAAAAATAAACCGGACATTGTACATTTAAATCCCTCACTCGATATAAAAGCAATTATTCGCGACGGCTTTTATCTCTTTATTTCCATACTATTTAAGAAAAAGGTTTTAGTATTCTGGCACGGCTGGGAAGCAAAAACTCAAAAAATGTTTGAGGTATCCGCCATTAAAAGAAAATTGTTTATTTCGGTTTATAAAAGAGCGGACGGGATGATTGTGCTGGCTAAAGAATTTCAAAACAAACTTAATGAGTGGGGTTTTAAAAATCCTATATTTCTTGAAACTACAAAAGTCGATGATGACCTGCTGCGTAATTTTGATATAAATTCAAAAAATTATTCTTCAAATAAAATCTTATTTCTTGCTCGTGCGGTAAAAGATAAAGGAATATTCGAAACCTATAAAACATACGAAATTCTGGCGGAAGAATATCCTGATTTAAGTCTTTATATAGCCGGTGACGGTGACGCTTTAAATGAAGTGAAAATAATGGTTAAACCGGAATTAAAAAATAGAATTCACTTTTTAGGTTATATACACGATGAAGAAAAAGCGAAAGCATTAACAGAAACTACTATATATTTATTCCCCACTTTCTGGGATGAAGGAATGCCTACTTCCTTACTTGAAGCAATGGCCTTTGGACTTGCAGTTGTTTCGCGTCCCGTAGGCGGTACGAAAGATTTTTTCGAGAATGGTAAAATGGGATATTTAACTGAAAGCGACGATCCATGTGAATACGCGAAGATTATTTCTAAATTGATAAATAATAAAGATAAAATAAAGGAAATTGGATTATATAATCATACATTTTCCACGCGGAAATTTATGGCTACTTCTGTTGCCCGCCGTTTAGAAAAAATCTATGATCAGATTGCACGCTAGCACGTAGTGCCGGAAAAAGCATTAGTATTTTCGGAAGATGTTGAAACATTTCAGCATGACAACGCTTTTGCAAGCTCTGCTGCATGTTAAAGCGTATTGCCATCCCGAATTCATTTCGGGATTTGTTCGGAGGGGGTAGAGACGTATGGCTGAATGATTGAATGGGTGAATGATTGAATAATTTATTGTTTCAAGATCTGTGGAAATTTGTGTAATCTGAGTTATATTTCTTATTTTACGAACCAAATTTTTAGAATAAATAAAAAAGAAGCTCAAATGAAAAAAATTATCTCGGTAGTGGGGGCAAGGCCTAATTTTATGAAGGTCGCTCCGATACATAAAGCTTTTCAAAATTATAAAGACAAGGTAGAGCATTTAATCTGTCATACCGGGCAGCATTACGATGAAAGGATGTCGAAGATATTTTTTGATGACCTGGAAATGCCCAAACCTCATTTCTATTTAGGAATCGGTTCCGGATCTCACGCGGAACAGACCGCGAAAGTAATGATGGAGTTTGAAAAAATTTTACTTCAGGAAAAGCCGGATTTAGTAATTGTAGTCGGTGATGTAAACTCAACAATAGCTTGCAGCTTAGTGGCGGCTAAACTGCATATTAAAGTAGCGCACGTAGAAGCGGGTTTGCGGAGCGGCGACCGCGATATGCCTGAGGAGATAAACCGTTTATTAACCGACGCGATCGCGGATTATCTTTTTGTTACCGAAAAGAGCGGACTTGAAAATCTTGCTAAGGAAGGTGTTCCTAATGGAAAAGTATTTTTTACCGGAAATGTTATGATCGACAGCCTAGTGCATTATATTCCGAAAGCGGATGAATCTAATATTCTTAAAGAATTAAATCTTAATTCTCAAGCGGAAAATGAAAAAGGCGGTTATATACTGGTGACACTGCATCGTCCCTCTAATGTTGATGATCCTGAAAATGTTAAGAAGATAATGAAATTTCTTAATAAATTAGCCGATGAACGAAAAATTATTTTTCCTGTCCACCCAAGGACGAAATCAAATATTACTAAATTAAATATTCAAGTAAATCCAAATCTAATAATGACTGATCCTATCGGTTATATCGATTTTTTAAAGCTTACAAAAAACGCGGAATTGATTATAACAGACAGCGGCGGAATCCAGGAGGAAAGTACTTATTTGGGAGTTCAGTGTATAACGGTAAGAAATAATACCGAGCGCCCGGTTACAGTTGATGTCGGTACCAATCAATTAATCGGGACGAAATTAGAAGAGGTTGAAAAGGCCGCGATGGCTGTCCTTAACGGAAACAAGAAGGAAGGAAGTATTCCTGAGCTGTGGGATGGTAAGGCTGCCGAGAGAATAGCGGAAGTGCTGGTGGAGAAATTGCCTACTAACAAGCAAAAAGGTAATGGAGTGACAAAGTGACAGGTAATAATGAAAAATAAAAAAGTAAAATTAAAAAATGGATAAGGGAAAAAGGAAAATTGAAGTAATTGTCATTCTGATCGGAACGAAGTGGAGAGAAGAATCTCTTTTCGGGGGGTAGTTGATATAAATTTATTTTCATGAGTATGAAAATGATTTTTGAACGTTCAGTAGGATGTTGAAGATAAGTTCATCCGGAATTCGTATCCGAAATCTGTTCGAAGGGTGTTGTGGTACTTTAGGAGGATGCTTAAATTTGCTGATACGAAACATTCAACTCCCAATGGAGTTATTTTGTTCTTTTCATCATTCTTCTAAGAACATTCAATCCTGATGGGATTGTGAATGCTACAGAATGTTCGGAGGATGCTGAAAGAATACTGATATTCCTCAGTAGGGTTCAGCATGACAAACTGCGAAAAGAATGGTTGAAGGATAGCATTGCGTTTTCTAATTGTTCAGTGTTAATTTTTAATTGCAACGCTAAGCCTGTGTTCTGTTTGTTTGACTTTTTATCAACTGTTGATTGGGGGAAAATCTTCTTTGTTGTCTCTCCAATTTAAATTAAATTAAACCCTTAAAAATTTACTTTTCGGATTAAAAAAGAATTATTTCGAATTTACAAAAAATAAAGCGAGAAGGCATTATGAATCTACTTCAAAAAATTGAATCTAAATCCGCCGTTGTAGGCATTATCGGTCTTGGTTATGTTGGACTTCCGTTAGGGCTTGAGTTCGCCAATAAAGGTATTAAAGTTATCGGCTTTGACGTTGATGAAAAGAAAATTCCCGTGCTTTCATCCGGTAAAAGTTATATAAAGCATATTAAAGAAGATCGAATAAAAAATGCTGTTGACAGTGGTAAATTTGAAGCAACTTCCGATTTTTCGAGATTGCCGGAAGCCGATGCTTTAATTATTTGTGTGCCTACCCCGCTTGACGAACATCGTGAGCCGGATATGACCTATATTGTTAAAACCGCAGAAATGATTCAGAAATATTTGAGAAAAGGACAATTAGTTACTCTTGAATCCACTACTTATCCCGGCACCACCGATGAAATACTCTTGCCGATGTTTGAGAACGCGCCGGAGATTCAATTAAAAAATAAAAATGAAGAATTAAAAAATGACGAACAAGCTTCCAAATTTATCGTAGGCGAAGATTTCTTTTTAGCGTTTTCACCGGAAAGGGAAGATCCTAATAACCCCAATTATAATACAGCTACCATACCGAAAGTTGTTGGTGGTGTTACACCAAAATGTTTGGAAACAGCACAGGCTCTTTATAATCATGTAATTATAAAGACAGTCGCAGTTTCAAATACAAGAGCGGCGGAAGCCACAAAGCTTCTTGAAAATATTTATCGTTCAATAAATATAGCGATGGTTAATGAACTTAAAATGGTATTCGATAAAATGGGAATTGATGTTTGGGAGGTTATAGAAGCGGCGTCAACAAAACCATTCGGCTATCATGCCTTTTATCCGGGCCCCGGTTTAGGCGGCCATTGTATACCTATTGATCCTTTCTACCTTACCTGGAAAGTTAGAGAATATGATACAACCACCAAATTTATTGAGCTTGCGGGAGAGATAAATACATTCCAGCCTTATTATGTAGTTGAAAGAACAATGGAATTCTTAAACCGGCACAAAAAGGCTTTAAATGGTTCGAAAGTTTTAATTCTCGGCGCGGCTTATAAAAAAGATATTGATGATATGCGCGAGTCTCCTTCGTTAAAATTAATAGAAATTTATGAAGAAAAAGGAGCTGAAGTAGATTATAATGATCCATATGTTCCTAAATTATTTAAGATGCGTAAATACGAATATGATATGGAATCGGTGGAATTATCGGCCGAAGTACTGCAGGCGTACGATGTAGTTGTATTAAGTACCGACCATAGCGACTATGATTATCAATTTATCGCGGATAATTCTAGGCTGGTGGTTGATACCCGCAACGCGTTCGAGAAGCATGGGGTTAAATCTAGTAAGGTTGTGAAAGCTTAAGGAAGGATTAATGAAGGAAGGGGAGTTGGAGAGTAAGTTCTTAGGGATTTCGTTATAGTTAAGATTACACAGGGAAAATAGGAGAACGAGGTATAGGTAGAAAATAGAGTGGCCGGACAACCGGCAGACTCAATATTCATGTGTCCGTAATTCAATATGCCTTTACTTTTTTTGGCGCAAGAATAGTAAATAAAAGAATTTGCTAAAATTATACTGCACCCTGCTAAGGGAAAATAATTCGCCCCGAACAAATCGGAGCTCAAACAGCTTTCTCTTATACGCTCCGCTTCATGGAATTTATTTACATAATTCTTAAGGCACGGAGGAAAAAATTTAAAAGATCTTTCCCTTGGCCGGAATAAAAGCGTATTGGAGAATGCTGAAGAATATTGTCCTCCCGAGCGGGATCTGAGCGGAAGATGCTGTAGAATGCTTAGAAGATGCTGAAACAATTTTAGCATGAAAACGCTTTGGAAGGGTTAAAGGGGAGGAGGATGTTGAAAATTTATGGGTTGAGCTATGAAGGCAAACTCAGCCCGGTTAATGCAAAGGGACAAAATCTCTTTAAAGTTCCTATCATTTCGGTTCGTCAAATTAATTTATAAAATTTTAATATGATACGGGCTTTAGCTTCTCCTGCTCTTTGCCATTTTAGGATTTAGCTTATTTTTAACTTTTAGATATCTTCAACTGATATAAAAACACTATGGTATATTATGAATAAAATTACTCCTCTTAGTTGGCCGCAAGTAATTTTGTTATTCGGAATTCCTACTGCTTTAAATTTCATTGCTTGTAAGGTTGCGATTCCGCTTCTTGATTCACAAAATTTTTTCCCGATTGAAGTAACTTATTTTTTATGCGTTGGAATTCTAGTACTGGTGCCTATGTTTTTCGGTGCAATTTATTTGACTGCAAAGGAAGTTAAGTCAACTAAGGCAAAAGTAATATTTGCAAGAATGAGGATTAAAAAATTATCAAAGTTAGATTTGCTGTGGGCAATAGGCGGCTTTATAATTTTATCATTTCTATCTTTCTCAATAGCTAAACTGCTTTTACCGCTTTTCAATATTGACGCCGCGCCTTTCTTTTTTCAAAATATGCCGTTGAAAGATAATTATTTCTGGATATTATATGTTTGGCCGATTTTTTTCTTTTTCAACATTTTTGGCGAAGAATTTCTTTGGAGAGGTTATATTCAGCCTAAACAAGAATTATTAAATAAAAAATATACCTGGTTAATTCACGGCACACTTTGGGCTGCTTGGCATTTACCGATGGGATTTGATTTAATTATTTCTGCCGTTCCTATTTTATTTCTTTTGCCGGCAATTGTGCAAATAAGAAAAAATACAACAATCTCAATTATCATTCATTTTGTATTCGGCGCTTTCGGATTCTTAGCTTTAGCCCTCGGGCTTGTTCATTAATTCTCTACATTATTTAATAAAAAAATTCTGTTTCATACTGTATAAGCAGTATTAGGCAGCCCAAACTATTTTTAATTTCTTTCATTTTTCTATTTGTTTACGCTAATTTTAAATTACTGTTAAGGAGACTAAATGTTTAATCTTCATTTTGGTAAACGTATAAATTAACTTAAATTTATAATACCGAATAATAATTTTAGGAAGCTTAATGATTAAATTTACCGCCGTCTTTATTGTCGCTTTCACCATTTTTTCCGCTTCATATTCACAAATAATTCATAGAAGAAATTATAACGCTTTTTCGGGTACATTGGTCTTAACAATGGAAGGCGGGGTAACTATGGCCAACACAGATTACTCCGATTACCGTCCCGATTTTTTAGGTCGCGCTTCTCTTGAATATTTCGTCCCTTCCTACACTAAAAGTTTATTCGGTGTAAGATTATTCGGGAGCGGCGGGTTTATCGGCGGGACGGATTTGAAAAAATCTCCTCAAGTTTTCAGAACGGATATAACTTCAATAGGCGGAGGGGTTGTTTATTCATTAACTACAAATAAATTTGTTTTCCCTTATTTATTCGCGGGAGCGGCTTTTAACAGGTTTAACCCCAAAAGTGAAAGCGGATTTGAACTTCCGAATAATGCCGCAGGTAAATACAAAAAAAGTGAAATTGATTATATCGGGGAGCTAGGTGTACGATTTTTGGTGGCGGATAATTTAAGTGTTAACATTAGCGGCGGAGCGCAGTTTAGCCCTAACGATTATTTTGATGATAAAGTTTTAAATGGAAATAACGATCTAATATATACGGGCCTGGTTGGTTTATCTTATTCATTTTTTACGGAATACGACAGCGATTTAGACGGAATTGTAGATTCAAAAGATATGTGTCCCGATACTCCTTCGGGAATTAAAGTAGATGAATTCGGGTGCCCGTTAGACTCAGATAAAGACGGAGTACCGGATTATGAAGATGAATGCCCCAAAACGCCGAAAGATGTTAAAGTAGATGAAAAAGGCTGTCCGTTAAATAGTGACGGAGATGATATTCCCGATTATTTAGATTTATGCCAGGGAACACCAAGAGGAGTAAAAACAGATGAATTCGGCTGTCCGTATGATATGGACGCAGACGGAATTCCGGATTACCAGGATAATTGTCCCAACACCCCGTATAATGTAGAAGTAGATGAAAACGGTTGTCCTGTAGATTCTGATTTAGACGGAGTTCCGGATTACAAAGACGAGTGTCCGGATACACCGGCCGGGTTCCGGGTTGATGAGAAAGGCTGTGAAATAATAAAAAAAGAAGAACCCGTAAAACAGGCTCCGAAAGAAGAAGCGGAAGATATTAAGGAAATTACATTATCCTCCGCGTCATTCGAATTCGGAAGCACAGAATTACTTCCTTCCATTTATCCCGCCTTAGATAAACTTATTAATTCCATGAAGCAAAATCCATTATCCCGCTGGAGAGTAGAAGGTTATACCGATAATATCGGTTCAAACGAAGCTAATAAAAAAGTTTCGCTTCAGAGAGCGCAGGCGGTAGTTGAATATTTTGTTTCCAAAGGAATATCCAAATTACGATTTCAAGTTACCGGAATGGGCAAGGCAAATCCTATAGCGACAAACTCAACAGAAATAGGAAGAGCTAAAAATAGAAGAGTAGTGATAAAAAGAATTAATTAGAATTTTTCGGAAATTAAAAAAGTGAGGTACAAATGTTTGATGAAAATTATAAGTTTACATGCGTAGAAAAATTTTTAGAATACGTAAAGTACGATACCCAGTCGGATGATGATTCGCCGACATTTCCATCGACGGATAAACAAAAAATACTTTCCAAAGATTTGGCCGCCGCTTTAAAAAATATGGGGCTAGAAGACGCTCATCTAGACGAACACGGATATGTAATGGCAAGTATACCATCTAATACCGAAAAAGATATTCCGGCGATTGGGTTTATCGCTCATGTAGATACTTCACCGGCGGTAACCGGCGCAAATGTAAATCCGGTAATCCATAAAAATTATCAAGGCGGTGATATTTCTCTTCCCAACGATCCGAATCAAATAATAAAAGCATCCGAAAATCCCGATTTACAAAACATGATCGGTTATGATATTATAACAACGGACGGAACAACTTTACTCGGCGCGGATAATAAAGCCGGCGTTGCCGAGATTATGGACGCGGTAAATTATTTTCTTACTCATCCTGAAGTTAAACACGGAACAATAAAAATTTGTTTTACTCCCGATGAGGAAGTCGGCAGAGGGACAGAAAAATTTGATGTGAAAAAATTCGGCGCAAAATACGCTTATACAATTGACGGGCAGAGCAGAGGCGAAGTAGAAACGGAAACCTTTAGCGCGGACGCTGTTGTAATAAAATTTCACGGGAAAAATATACATCCCGGCTACGCGAAAAATAAAATGATTAATTCAATTAAAATCGCGTCAAAATTTATTGAAAGTCTTCCAAAAGATAAACTTTCCCCCGAAACCACTGAAGGCAGAGAAGGTTATGTTCATTGTGTTTCTATTAATGGAAATGAAGAATTGAGCACCTTAAAATTTATCATTCGTGATTTTCAAACTCCCAAATTAAAAGAATACGAAGATATGATAAAAAATCTTGCCGAAGAAACAATAAAGAAATTTCCCGGTGCAAGATTAGAATTTGAAATAATGGAACAGTACAGAAATATGAAAGAAATTTTGGATCAGCATCCCAAAGTTGAAGAATACGCGATAGAAGCAATGAAAAGATTGAATATTAAACCGCTGATGCATCCGATAAGAGGCGGTACGGACGGCGCGAGGTTATCATTCATGGGACTTCCCACACCGAATATTTTTGCCGGCGAACATAGTTATCATTCAAAATTGGAATGGGTTTCTATCCAGGATATGGAAATGGCGGTTCGTGTAATTATTCAAATCGCCCAAGTCTGGGAAGAAAAAGGCTGAAAATTTATTTTAGCAACTTTAAAGGGAAGTAAGATTTTATAAATACTTCCCTTTATTTTTAAATAGAATATTTAGGAAAAAAAAGTTTAGTTAAAAATATTAAAAACAGAATTTGAAGACGAAGAAAATAGAATGAAAATACAGGAAGAAATAAAAGCTGATCCGCAAGAAAAAGAAGCGCAAAAAAATATTAATAGTTCACGAAAAGATTTTAAATTGAATGTCCCGAAACTTATGGCTCCGGCGGGAGACTGGACTATGCTCTCAACGGCTGTTAAAGCGGGGGCGGATGAAGTTTATTTCGGAGTTGACAGATTAAATATGCGCGCTAAGGCGTCGAATTTTAAAGTTGAAGAATTATTAAAAATAGCGGAATTCTGTAAAGAGCGAAGTGTAAAAACCTATTTAACTTTAAACACAATCATATTTGAAGAAGAACTTACAGAACTGGATGATATAATAAAGTTGGCTAAAGAAGCGGGAATAGACAGAATAATTTGCTGGGATTTAGCCGCCGTTGAAATCTGCCGAAATCATAAAATGCCTTTTGTAATATCAACGCAGGGATCCATATCAAATTCATTAAGCGCGAAAATTTATGAAGAGTTGGGAGCGGAAAGAATTGTTCTGGCACGCGAATGTTCGCTTGAGCAAATAAAAGAAATAAGAAAAAAAACGAAACTTGAAATAGAAGCGTTTATTCACGGCGCGATGTGTATAGCGGTTAGCGGAAGATGTTTTATGAGTCATCATTTGTTCGGGAAAAGCGCCAACAGAGGGGAATGCGTGCAGCCGTGCAGAAGAGAATATAAAGTATTTGATACCGCTATAGATAAGAGCCAGATAATTGGTGAAGATTATGTTATGTCGCCGAAAGATCTTTGTTCAATAGAATTTATAGATAAACTTATTGAATCGGGGATTGATTCATTTAAAATAGAAGGAAGAAAACGGAGTCCCGAATATGTAGCGCAAACAGTTTCCGTATACCGTAAAGCGATAGATCTTTATTTTGAAGGGAAACTTAACGATGAAAAAAAGGAAGAATATCTTTCGGAATTAGGTGAAGTTTATAACAGAGGCTTTTCTCCCGGATTTTATTTCAATATTCCAAGTTCAAATGATTACGCAGGCTTACACGGAAGTTTAGCCACAACAAGAAAAGAATATATAGGCAAAGTGATAAATTATTTTAAACAGCCGAAAGTAGTTCATACTAAAATTGAAAGCGGAAAGATAAATGTAAATGACGAACTATTAATTATAGGTCCCACAACAGGCGCG
Organism: uncultured Bacteroidota bacterium; assembly: GCA_963798775.1. Classification (GTDB taxonomy): domain Bacteria; phylum Bacteroidota; class Ignavibacteria; order Ignavibacteriales; family Ignavibacteriaceae; genus CAWCUK01. The sequence goes on along the minus strand of CAWCUK010000001.1, from coordinate 997,258 downwards.
GCAAAAATAAAATTAAAAAATATTATAAAAGACGAGCAGAAAATTACTGAAGCGGTAAAGGGTGAAGAAATAACTTTTAAATGTGAAGAAAACGTTCGCCCGAGGGATTCGGTTTATGTAATAAGGCATCTAAAATAAGTTTCCGGTATGAGTACAATATTAATCATTTTATCATTAATCGGGGGATTATTATTCCTAACTTTCGGCGCGGAAGGATTAGTAAGAGGAAGCAGTGCCATTGCGTTAAGAATGGGAATAAGCACTTTGGTTGTCGGATTAACGGTAGTTTCTTTCGGAACAAGCAGTCCGGAATTAGTTGTAAGCATTAAAGCATCCGCCGAAGGAAATTCCGGTATCGCGCTCGGAAATGTAATAGGTTCAAACATATGCAATATTGCTCTAATAATCGGAGTCGCTTCATTAATCCATCCCATGAAGGTAAATTCCAAAATAGTTAAAAAAGAAATTCCATTAATGCTGTTTGCTACTTCTTTTCTTTTAATTATTCTTTGGGACGGCCTGATTTCTCAAATTGAAGGCGCGGTAAGTGTAATTCTTCTAATCATTTATATTATTTATAATATTCATTCTTCAAGATCAGAAAATAATAAAGAAATAAATAAAGAAGTCGCCGAATTAGTCCCGAAGAAAAAGAAAAATATATATTGGCTGATTTTCTTAACCGTGGGCGGACTCGCGCTTCTTACTTACGGTGCCGAAATATTTGTAAACGGAGCTGTGGCCGCAGCATCTAGAATGGGCGTTAGTCAGGCTGTAATAGGGTTAACAATAGTCGCATTCGGTACAAGCCTGCCGGAATTATTTACATCCGGAATAGCGGCTTTGCGAAAAGAAACCGATATAGCGATCGGCAATGTTTTGGGTTCTAACATTTTCAATATTTTAGGAATATTAGGAATCGCGGCATTAATTAATCCTATAAAGACCGAAGGATTAAGTAAATATAACTTGATAATTATGGTTCTGTTCGCGGTTATAATTTGGCCGATAAGCAAGAGCGGATTGAAAATCAGCAGATGGGAAGGAGGAATACTGCTCGCGGGATATATCGCTTACATATATTCTCTTCTTCCCTAAAAATAAAATGTTAAGGTTCTTTAATAAGCCTGCCGGAATTTTCTTTATACAGCCCGATACTTTCTTCAATAATTTTATACGCGGCTTCTTTGCCTAAAAATTGTTTTACCAGCACTTCTTTCTGCTCAAGCTTTTTATAATCCTCAAAGAATCTTTTAAGCTCAACCATTGTATGCGGCGGAAGTTCAGTAATATCGTTTATATAATTAACCGACATATCATTTTTAGCGACAGCAATAATTTTATCATCTTTTTCATTTTCATCAATCATATGCATAACACCGATAACTTTTGACTCAACAATACACAAGCCGTTAACCGGGATAGAACAAATTACTAAAATATCCAGTGGATCTTTATCATCACAATAAGTTTTAGGAATAAAACCATAATTTTCCGGGTAATGAACAGATGAAAAAAGCACTCTGTCAAGCTTTAATAAACCGCTCGATTTATGAAGTTCATACTTACCTTTTGAACCTTTCGGAATTTCGATAACACTATTAACTATTCTGGGCACATCATTTCCAACATCAACACTATGCCATGGATTATACGAACTTTTCATCAATCACTCCGTTTCTAAAAACTGATCATTAAGAATTAGATTACAAATAATTCAACAATTATGAAAATAGGTAAAAGAACTAATATAGAAAATTTGAAAATATAGCTGAAGAAATCGGGCATTTTAATATTATTTTCTTCCGCTACAGCTTTTACCATAAAATTAGGGCCGTTGCCGATGTACGTCATGCTTCCGAAAAATACGGCTGCCGTACAAATTGCTTTCAATAATTCTTCCGGAATACCCGCGACTAAATTACCAGCACTTTCACCCAAACCCAAAGCAAGGGAATGGAAAGTAACCGCGGTCGGAGTGTTATCTAAAAAGCTGCTTAACAAACCGGTGTAATAATAAAACTGGCTTGGCATAGAAACACCGAGATGTTTAGCATTTGATTCAAGATAAAGCAGACAAGGAACCATTGTAATAAATATTCCCAGGAACAAATAAGCAACCTCTTGTATCGGCCCCCACGTAAAGTTATTAGAAGTTCTAATAAGCTTGGGTGTAAACAAAATAGAAGCGTACGCAAGAATTAAAATCGCAATTTCGCGGATAAATTTGAAATAAGGGCTTATTTTAATGAAATCCAAATACTGTTCGTTTAAAAAGGCTACAGCAAGAACAACACCGATTAACCAATAAAAATTAAATTTTCCTTGAAGTCGGATAGGACGAATATTCGCCTTATCCCTGGCGATAGCTTTAACCGGCTCTTTTTTGTGGTAATAAGAATCAACAAAATAATAAACCAGCAAAAGCAGTCCATTGGTAACAAACCATTCAACACCTAGCTTAAAGAACCAGGCAAAAGGAGCGCCTCTTAAATACATCATAAATAATGGCGGATCGCCGAGCGGAGTTAAAAGTCCCCCGCAGTTAGCAACAATACCGATAAAAAATAAAATAGTATGAACTTTATAAGTACGTTCCTTATTGGTCTGAATAACGGGACGAATTAAAAGCATAGCCGCGCCGGTTGTTCCCATAAAGGAAGCCAAAATTGCGCCGATAGCTAAAAATAAAGTGTTTATAGAAGGTTTTGCTTCAATATCGCCGGTAAGGTAAATTCCGCCGGTAATAGTAAAAAGCGCGCCGAGAAGAATAATAAAAGGGATATAATCGAAAACCATTGTTTCCCAGAGGTGTTCTGTTAAGCCGCTGGATAAAAGATAAATAATAACCGGAATACTTAAAATAATTCCTACAATTAATTTGTTTTTATTCTTTTCCCACCAATGTTCCCAAAATAACGGAAACACCGCAATTGAGCCGAGCATTAGAACAAACGGCAGCAAAGCAAGCAGAGGAATGTGAATTTGTTCTGTTTCCATAACGCGATCCTAAAAATTTATTTTTTTTGTAAATGAAATTAAATATGATTGGATAATTAAAGAGATTTCCGCGAAAGAAATTCTTAATAAGAAGGGTTTTATTTATTCGAACTGTTTGCATAAAATCATTAATAATTCATCCGTCAAACTTATATAAAAAATTAATAAAAAGAGCGGGGGAAAAGTTAAATATTAGAAAAAAATGGATGTGAATTGCGGAGAGAAAATTAAAAAATAAAAAAAGGGAAAATTAAAAAAGGAAAAAAGAAAAATGCGGTATGAAGAAACTTTATTCAAACTGTTTCTTAAATTTTTCGAACTGATCTTTTAATTCGTGCATCTCATTTTTCAATGTTTGTATTTCTTCTTCAAGCTTTAGGATTCTTTCCTCATTGCCTGAAGCTGAGCTTGCTTCTTCGGATGAATTTATCATTTCCGATTCGCCGAAAAGTAAATGGGCAAAACGCGATTCCTTCATTCCTGTTTGACGGGGAAGTTTCACAATAAACGGTTCTTCTTTGTGCATCAAATTTTGAAGAACTTCATCAACCTGTTCAAGTTTTTCAAAGCTGAACATTCTGCCGGTTCTGCCTTTTATTTCTCCCGGAGTCTGCGGGCCGCGAAGAATTAATACACACATAACAGCCTTTTCTTCTAAAGATAATTTTAACTCTTCCGTGAATCTCTGCTTATATTTCGGAACTCTCATATCGCTGCCGGTAACTCTAACAGCCAATTTTTTCTCGCGCAGTTTTTCAAGTGTTTCTTCAATTAGGGATTCATCAAAATTAACTACGGGTTCTCTATTCGATTTTTGGTTGCACGCGTTCTTTAGAGAATTTATCGTCAAAGGATAGTATTCCGGCGTGGTTAATTCTTTCTCTATTAACGAGCCGATTATTCGGGCTTCTTCAAATGTTAAAATCATTTTATCAATTAAAAATTATTAGAACTTAAAAATATGGAAAATATTCATAAAGTTTGTGCTGAGTTTAAGATTTGCGGTTATTCTTTGTGAATAGAATTTCAAATAGTTATTTTTGCCAAATATTTTAAGAATTTAAAAGAAATAAGAATTCATTATGAAATTAAGTAAATCTTTTGTTCCTACTTTAAAAGAAGTCCCGAATGACGCGGTTGTTAAAAGCCATATTTTAATGCTTAGAACCGGAATGATAAGAATGCTTTCCGCGGGAATTTATTCATTTCCTTCCGCTGGGTTATAAAGTTGTAAAAAAAATAACCGAAATTATAAGAGAAGAAATGGACGCGATAGGGGGACAGGAATTTCTACTTCCCGCTTTAAATCCAAATGAAATTTGGGAAGAAACTAATCGTGTTGAAGCTTTCGGCGATACTCTGTTTCATATTAAAAATAGAGATTATGTTTTAGCCCCTACTCATGAAGAAATTATGACTTTTCACGCGAGGAATGTTGTGAAAATCTTATAAAGATATGCCGCAGATCTGGTACCAAATTCAAACTAAATTCAGAAATGAAGCAAGGCCGAGAAGCGGTGTAATACGCGGAAGACAATTTTTAATGAAGGATGCTTATTCTTTTGATACTTCCTGGGAAGGTTTGGATAAATCTTATTCACTTCACGATAAAGCTTACAGAAAAATTTTCGATCGCTGCGGATTAAAATATTTTGTTGTCGGCGCTTCAAGCGGAGCAATGGGCGGAAGCGGTTCGGAAGAATTTATGGTTCAATCCGAAGCCGGTGAAGATACTGTTGCTCACTGCGAAACCAGCGGATATGCGGCAAATGTTGAAGTTGCTGATTCAAAAGTTAACGCTAAAACGAAGAGATGAAGAAAGCGAACAGGTTAAGGAAATTCATACTCCAAATGTTAAATCAATTGATGAACTTTGCGAGTTCTTAAACATTGAAGAAACTCAATGCGCAAAATCCAGAGTTTATATTCATAACGGGAATCCGGTTCTTGTATTAATGCTCGGTAACGATGAAGTAAATGAAACAAAACTTAGAAAAAGTTTTAGGCGGAAATTTCAGAGCCTGCGCATCCCGAAGAATTAAAAGAAATAACGGGCGCGGATGCCGGTTCAATCGGCCCGGTTGGATTTAAGGGAAGAATTATTGCGGATAATAGATTAAAAGATGCAAATAATCTTTACAGCGGCGCGAACAAAAATGATTATCACTTAAGCGGAATTGATTTTAAACGCGATGTTGAGAAAATTGAATATTTTGATTTGCGAACAGTAAAATCGGGAGAAGGCTGCCCGATTAGCGACGGCACTTTAGAAGTTTTTACCGCAATTGAACTCGGGCATATTTTCAAACTCGGTACAAAATATTCTCAAGCAATGGGAGCGATTTTTCTTGATGAAAACGGAAAAGAAAATCCGATTATTATGGGAAGTTACGGAATAGGCGTTGAACGCGTTCTTGCCTGCTATATTGAACAGCATAATGATGAAAACGGAATTGTGTGGGAGCTTCCTTTGGCTCCTTTTCATATTCATCTTTTAGGTTTGAATATGAAAAAGGAAGAATGTTGCTGAAACTTCAGAAAAACTATACACGGAATTACAAAAAAATGGTTTTGAAGTTCTGTTTGATGATAGAATAGACGCGCAGGCAGGATTTAAATTTAACGATGCCGATTTACTAGGAATGCCGGTTCAGGTAATTGTAGGCGATAAAAAATTAAAAGAAAATAAAGTTGAAGTAAAAATCAGAAAAACCGGCGAAAGATTTGATGTTGAGCTGGATAATCTTTTATCTAAACTGAAAGAAATATTTTAGTATTTAAGCGGAGGCTGTCTCAAAAATTTTTCGAGACAGCCTTTTTTTTATTTTTCTTCAACCTTTGCTCTTAACGAATCCCAAATTACATAAAGACAGAGCAGAGAAAACATAATTAAAGCAACAAGCTCGGCGGAATGAGATTCCATCCATTCTCTGTTTATCCAGTCAAATCCTTCATATCTAAGAAAAGCACTTACAACTCCCATTAAAGCGCCGCCGGCAATAAACCCGGAAGCGATTAAAGTTCCTCTTTCTCGACGAGCTTTATTTAAATCTTCATTTTTGCTTCTGGTGGAAACATAATGAGCGATTAAACCGCCGACTAATAAAGGAGTATTTAGTTCAAGCGGAATATACATTCCAAGCGCAAATGCCAATGCCGGAACATTTAGTCCGGTAAGAATTAGAGCAAGAATAGCGCCTACAATATATAAAATCCATGGTGCGGGCTGATTTGACATTAAAGGCTGAATAACAGCGGCCATAGCATTTGCCTGCGGCGCAACAAGTGCGTCCGGACCGGTAAAACCGTAAGTATTATTCAGAAGTAGAATTACCCAACCAACAGTAGCGGCGGAAACTAAAGTCCCGAGAAATTTCCATGATTCCTGTTTATAAGGAGAGGAACCGAGCCAGTAGCCGATTTTTAAATCAGTAATAAATGAACCCGCCATAGAAAGCGCCGTACAAACAACACCTCCAATTAATAAAGCGGCAACCATTCCGCTTGTTCCGCTTAACCCCATAGAGACAAGAATTACGGAAGATAAAATCAAAGTCATTAAAGTCATTCCGGAAACCGGATTTGTTCCCACAATAGCTATTGCTGTAGCGGCAACGGTTGTAAATAAGAAGGAAATAATTAATACAATCAGCAAACCGATTAAAGCATAAAAGAGAGTATTAACAACGCCTGTAATGAAAAAGACAAAAATCAAAATACTTGTTAAAATAATTCCGATAGCGATTATCTTCATTGAAATATCACGGTGAGTCCTTAATTTATCTTCAATAATATTTTTCTTATGAAGAATTTCTTTAGCCGCTAAAGAAAAAGCGGAGGAAACAATTTTAGAAGAACGAATAATTCCTATTACACCGGCCATCGCTATTCCTCCGATACCGATATGGCGGACGTAGTTTGAAAAAATCTGTTCGGGAGACATATCTTTAATTAATAATGCAGCGTTAGAACCGAGAGGAGAATTCAGACCTTCACCTAAATAAGCTACAAGCGGAATTAAAACATACCAGGAAACGAAAGAACCGAAAGTAATTATAGCGGAATATTTTAACCCGATGATATAACCCAAACCTGTAACAGCGGCACCGATATTTATTTTAAAAACAAATTTAGCTTTAGCCGCTAAAGTTTCACCAATCGGTAAAACGCGTGACGAAAAAACCTCACTCCACCAGCCGAAAGAAGCAACAATAAAGTCATACAGCCCGCCGATGAGTCCACTAATTACAAGAACTTTAGCCTGGTTGCCGCCTTTTTCTCCGGCAACCAAAACTTCGGTAGTCGCGGTTGCTTCGGGGAAAGGGTATTTACCGTGCATATCGTTTACAAAATATTTACGAAAAGGAATAAGAAATAAAATACCGAGTGCACCGCCGAAAAGGGAAGCTAAAAATATTTTATAAAAACCGACGTTAAGATTTAAAATATATAAAGCGGGAATTGTAAAAATAGCGCCTGCCACTATTGAACCGGAACTTGAACCGATTGACTGGATAATTACATTTTCCCCAAGCGCGTCATTTCTTTTAAAAACAGCGGATAAACCTACCGCAATTATAGCTATTGGGATGGCCGCCTCAAAAACTTGTCCTATTTTCAAACCTAAATAAGCGGCGGCTGCCGAAAAAAGAACAGCCATTAAAACGCCAATTGAAACAGAATAAAAAGTAACTTCCGGAACATCTCTTTTGGGCGACATAACGGGAGTATATTCTTCTCCGGGTTTTAACTCAGAATAGGCATTATCCGGTAGGCCTTTTAAATTTTGAAGAGAAATTGGTTTATGGTTCATAGTTCATCCGAGATAAAAATATTTGGAATAATAAGGCTTATTTTATTTTGTTCTTTTTCTTTATCTAGCTTATTATAATCCAACTCAGAACCGAACATGCTGTGCGGAATTAAATAAACTATAAATAATAAAACCGCCGCCCCAAGAATCCAAAAGCGAGGTTTTTTAAATTTATACAAAGCGTAAAGCGCTATCAGCCAACCGATAAGCGCGATTAAAGTTTTATTGTCGGTTAAATCCATTCCGAAGGGAAATCCCGTCCATAACGCGCCGAAGGCATATAATTGTGTAACAGGGCCTAAAATCATGCCGCCGGCAATAAGAAAACCTAAAGTCCAGAATGTAAATTTTTTAAGTTTAGAATCTTTATTAAACACTTCAAATCCTGTGCGGGTTGAAAGAAGCATAGTTCCGAACATCGCTAAGATATGAGGAATAAGAATAAACCAAGGAACACTACCTTTAAACCTAATTACTACAAACTGTTCTGCGGAAAGCGAAATTGTTTGATTACCGGAGGTTAATTTTATTTTGTATTGAAGTTTACCCGCTGGCGGCTGGTAAGGAAGTTCAGCATTTAACTCTCCATCAATATTGTCCATTTTAACATTTGTCCACTTATCATCAGTTTTATAACGTTTCCATGCCATTTCTCCTGAAATAGGTTTTCCGTTTGTATTTATCTTAATAGAATAATTATGGCCGGAATTATGGCTTCTGGCAAGATTATAAGTTATAAAACTCCTGTCTAATTTTATTTTTCCCGATAAAGGATACGTAGGCCCCGTAACCCTTTGATAATAAGCGCCGGCAAGCGTTATAATAACCGAAAGAATCCAAAAAATTACTGTCCTTCTCATAATTCCCCAATTATTTAAGATAAGCTTCATCAACATAAAAATATTTTTATGATTAGACAATCATTTTTTTATTCATTTTTATTTAAAATCTGATTTAGGGAATAGCGGTAAAATTGCTATTTTTGAAATTATGAATGGAAAACTTTTTTTAGTCTCAACGCCGATCGGCAATTACGATGATATAACTTTAAGAGGGTTGAAAATCTTAAAGGAAGCCGATTTTATTATCTGCGAAGAATATAAAGAAGCGCGCCGCCTTCTTTCCCATTATGAAATTGAAAAAGATCTAATCGCTTTAAATGAGCATAATGAGAAAGAAATGGTAAATGAACTTCTGCTGAAATTTATAAACGGAAAAAACGCCGCGTTAATTTCCGATTGCGGCACTCCTTTATTTTCAGATCCAGGGCATTTGCTTGTGGAGGTTTGTTTATCTCAAAATATAAAAGTTGTCCCGGTTCCGGGCGCTAATTCTCTTCTTCCCGCTTTAACCGGCTCGGGATTAGATTTTGAAAAATTTTATTATTACGGCTGGCTTTCTCCAAAAAAAGATGAGAGGCGGCAGCAGCTTTATAAATTAAAATCCGTTAAAGATGTTATCGTTTTACTCGATACTCCTTACCGCCTGCGCAGCCTTCTTTCTGATATTGTACGGGTAATGGGAAAAAACTTAAATGTTGTTCTCGCTTTTGAACTGACGATGAAGGGAGAAAGATTTTACCACGGAACAGCCGAAAAACTTTTAAGTATCGCGGAGAAGGAAAGACTGAAAGGGGAATACGTTCTGCTTCTTGATAATAAAAAATAAATCGATTAAAATTAAAAAGGGAAAGACTATTAATCTTTCCCTTAAAAAATGAATTTATTTTACAGGGTAATCGGGAGTTTTCGGCATTTTAGGCGGATTAGCTTTTAGCTCATCCAGCACAACCTGAATTGCCTTATTTAGCTGCTGATCTTCGCCGGCGTATTCTTTAGCCGGATCATTTGAAACAACAATATCCGGATCAACGCCGTAGCCTTCCATTATCCATTTTTTGCCGTTAAGATCAAATCGGGAGAATTCCGGTTTAGTTAACGATCCGCCGTCAACAAAAGGAAGTGAACCGCGAATACCTACAACACCGCCCCATGAACGCTTTCCGATAACTTTTCCCATTTTATATTGTTTAAATCTGTAAGGGAAAATATCACCGTCGGATGCTGAAAATTCATCAATTAATACAACTTTCGGCCCGACTTGAATTCCGCCCGGATCGTAGCTTGTAGAAGTATTCCTGGCTATATCAATCATCGCGGCTTCTCTTCTTAATCTTTCAATAATCATCGGGGAAACATTGCCGCCGCCGTTGCCTCTGTCATCTATAATTAATGCTTCTTTTCTTAACTGCGGATAATAATATTTTACAAATTCGTTTAAGCCATGAACTCCCATATCGGGAATATGAATATATCCTACTTTGCCGTCAGTTGCTTTATTTACTTTTTCAATATTTGTCTGAACCCAATTGTAATAATAAAGCTGCTGTTCATCATCGGTTGGAATTACAACTGTTTCGTGGCTTCCTTTTTTGCTCGGTGATGAATTTACGGTTAAAGTAACTTGTTTATCGGCTGTGTTTATTAGAGATTCATAAATGTTTTTCATTTCTTTAGTAGATTTTCCGTTAACCGCGATAATATAATCGCCTTCATTTACCGTAACGCCGACATCGGTGAGAGGCGAGCGGGTTGATTTAGCCCAATTTTGCCCTTTAAGAATTTTAGCGATTTTATAATAACCGGAAGGGTCTTTTTCAAGTTTTGCTCCGAGTAATCCCATTTTAATTTTTTCGGGTTGAGTATAATCGCCGCCGCCTACGTAAGCATGCCCGGAATTAAGTTCGCCGATCATCTCACCGATTATATAAGTTAAATCTTGCCGAGTATTTACATAAGCTACAAGCGGTTCATAGGTTTCTTTTACTTTCTTCCAATCAACTCCGTTCATAATCGGAGAATAAAAGAAATCGCGCATCTGCCGCCAGCTTTCGTTAAAGATTTGTTTCCATTCCGCATAACGATCAAGATTCATTTTCATATCAGAAAGATTTAATTTGTCCTTCAGTTCCAGTTTTGTCTGCGGGAGGTCAACTATTCCATAACTGCCGTTTTGGGAGACGAGCATTTTCTTTCCGTCAACTGAAATCTCATAACCGTTGAATTCGCCGATTTCTGCTTCCTTTTGATCATCTAAATTAAATACAAAGAGTTTAGGTTTTTTGTCGCTGATCGATCTTCTCATATAATAAATTTTATGATTTACAGAAGCGAGGTTCCAATAATTGGCGGCTTCAATAGGAAGTTCAACTATTCTATCCGGAAGTCCGTTTTCATCAACTTTAACTGTTACTTTCTCATCTTTCTTTTCATCTTTTTTCTCCGGTTTATCATCCGCTAATTTTACTTCATCGCTTTTGGGAGCAAACGGAGAAGGAGTTTCTTTAAGAAGAGTAACTAAATACACCTTTGCCATATCTTGATAAATATGGTTGAATTCGGTTTGGCTGTATTGGGGAGTGAAACTTCTGTCGGAAACGAAATATAAATATTTTCCGTCCTTGCTGAATTCGGGAGAATATGAAGAATACCAGCCTTCTGTAACGGGATATGTTTTTTCGTTATCTATATTATAAAGATAAACTTTAGTCATAACATCTTCTTCCGGTTTGGCAAAGGCAATCCATTTGCTGTCCGGCGACCAGGTATAATCGGTAAATTCCCACGCGGTTGCCTTGTTTACAACAGTTACCGTTTTTGAATCAACGTCTAAATAATTTAAGCGAAGTTTTTTATCCGCCCAAAGTAATTTTTTACTGTCGGGCGACCAATAAATTTGATATTTATAAGTATCGCTGTTATCGGTAAGTTTTGTCGCTTCGGCGCTTCCGTCCTGAGGAATAATATAAATTTCATCTTCTCCGGAAGCGTCGGAAATATATGCTATCCATTTTCCGTCGGGCGACCATTTAGAATTTCTTTCGTGAACACCTGAAGTGTTTGTCAGATCTCTTGTCGGGCCATTTTTAGCGGGAACGGTAAACAATTCACCGCGTGCTCCGAATAAAGCTCTATTGCCATCGGGCGAGATTTCAAAATTTTGTACTTGTTTGCTTACGTCTATCAAACCGCCTCTTCCCGAAACAAAATCCTCATTTATAGTAACCGGAACTTTTACAGCTTTTTCAGAAGCAAGATCAAATTTATAAATGTAGCCGCCGTTTTCGAAAACTATCGCGTTATCTCCGAGAGAAGGAAATTTAATATCGAATTCGGTAAAATCGGTAAGCTGTTTTGTTTCTTTAGTATTTAAATCATAAGAATATAAATTCATTCTTTTTGTTCTATCGGAAATAAAATAAATTTTGTTTCCGTGCCACATTGGTATAATATCCTGAGCGGGATTATTAGTTACATTGGTAGTTTGTTTCGTATTGAAATCATAAATCCAAACATCATCCGCTTGTCCGCCCCTGTAGCGTTTCCACGTTCTGAATTCTCTAAAAACTTGATTGTAAGCGAGCTTTTTGCCGTCGGGAGAATAAGAACAAAAACCGCCGCGCGGAAGGGGAAGCTGTTCCGCGAGTCCCCCATTTTTATTTACTAAAAATAATTGCCCTTTAAAATCATTAAACTCAATCATGCGGGAGCGGAAAACGATATTATCGTTATCTTTCCAGCCCATTACAAAATTATTCGGCCCCATTCTGTCGCTTACATCATCGCGGCCTAAAGTCGCTGTATAAGTAAGCCGCTGCGGAACTCCGCCTTCGGAAGGAATTAAATAAACTTCGGTATTGCCGTCATATTGCGCGGTAAAGGCAATGCTTTTTCCATCGGGGGAAAAACGGGCGAACATTTCATAACCGTTATCATTAGTAAGCTTTCTGGCTACGCCGCCGTCAGCATTAACTGTGTAAAGGTCGCCGGCATAAGAAAAGATAATTTGGCTGCCGTGAATAGCTGGGAATCTTAGGAGCCGGGCATCATTATCCGCAAATGAAAATGAGGCGGTAAGAAACAAGAAAAGGAGGATGATTTTTTTCATTATTTACCTGTGATTTTTTATGGAACAATAATTTTTTTGCGGGAATTAAAATAAAGTTAAGAAGGTTTATCGCAAATAAATTATGATAAAGGCTAAAATAAAAGGTTGAATGGCGGAAGAAACCGAAATTGATTGAACTGTTCAATTGTCATTAAGTCATTTGTTGTCATTGGGTCATTGGGAAGAATATTGTTTAATTGCTAAATTGTTGAATGAGCAAGTTTTAATTTCCGGGAGAATTTTTATTTGATTTTAATAATTGTCTTTTCTAAGTTGACTTTCGCATTTGTTAAGCTATTCTTTAAAATGGGATAAGGTGGTAATAATTAGAGCTTTTCTTTTTTAGTTTAATTTTTTTTAGAATATATAAATAAGAATTTCTATCACCGTTACGATGGTGCGTGACAGCCGAGAAAATATAATAGTAGTATAAAGTGTTGGGTAAACTCTAATTATTCAACTTTAATAATTACCAAATTATACGCGGAAAGCGGGGCCATAAAATAAATGGGATTGTATGATTATCTTAAGAACCTTTCTTTTATTAAAAACAAACTTTTAAATTTTATTTTGTTAAGAGGAGTAAAATGTTAAAGCACTTAAAGCAATTTTCTTTTTTTATTTTAATAACTGTTGCCGGCTTTGGTTGTAAGAATACCACCGAGCCGGAAATTGATAACACACAGCCGGGAAGAAGGGACTATGAATGGCGTGTAGATACAGTTAAACTACAAGGTGGTTTTTTTACAAAAATCTGGGGAAGTAGCCCTTCGGATGTGTGGGCCGTGGGAAATGTGGATGCAAATGAAAATATTTGGCATTATGACGGCTTTAAATGGAGTTCTGATGGTGTACTTAGGGCTGAAAATCCGTGGTCAATTTTTGGATTAGGTCCATCTTCTATATGGATGGCTGGCAGTGAAAAAAAAATATGGTTTTATGACGGAATTTCATGGCAAGTACAAGCCAATATTACTTTAAATGAATTTTCAAGAATATATATACACGACATTTGGGGAAAAAACAGTAATAGCTTATATGCCGTTGGTTCTGGGTATAATGAGAATGGTGAACAGAATGGATTAATTTTAAAATATAATGGCATTGAATGGAAATATTTAAGAACAGATATTGAGCCAATTGTCTTAATGGAGATTAGAGAATATAATGGCAGGTTGTTTGTAAGCGGTGAACAAAACAATTCAGCAATTGAAGATACTTCAAAATTATTTTTATTAAATGATAATAATCAACTGCAACTAGTCAATTCTAATACGCATTCAGTTGGTCTTGAACTTATAAATGATATACTATATGTAATTATTGAAAAAAACATTTATAAATTTAGTAGAACCGGTTTAGTTCATTGGAAGACATTTGATGTGGAAAATTCGGGGTTTCGTATCTGGGGCAGGAATGAAAAGGACATTTTTTTAAGAATGCAGGATGGAGTAGCTCATTATAACGGCTCCAATATTGAGTATATTTATAAGTTTAACACCCAAAATTATTTGACAATTACAGGGGCAGCGATTTTTTCTGATACAATTTTTTTCTTAATAACGGATTATACTTCACACTTAAATTTAATTCTTAAAGGGACACTACCAAACTATACTTCAATAAAGAAGGGAACAAAATGAAAAAATTTCTTTTTTTGGTTATCGGTTTATTCTTATCATTTAGAGCAATTTCTTATGCTCAAAAAAGTATTGATTTGCAATTTAATGAATATCATACAAGGCTGACATCTATAGTAGAAGAAGATGATTATTATCAATTTGACAATTTGTGGCATATTGGGTATGTAAGCTTATCAACTGACGCGTGGAGATGGTATCATTCTGCTTACAAGTTTAATTTTAATACAATTCCTTCAAATGCTACTATCTCAAAGGTAACTTTAACATGTAGTTTATCGGTTAACGATAATGGAGTAAATCATGATGTTAGATTAAAGTATCTGCCAAATGATGTAAATTTGAATGATGCCGAGAGTATTTGGAAAGCTATCGGATGGAGCGGGGATTACAATCTTACATTTAAATACAATGATACCCTTATTACAGATATAACTAATGAAATAATAAATAGACTTTCAACTGGATATATAATAATAGGAGCATTTGAAGAGGGGAGTTCTTATGAAAATTCACTTGCCAAAATAGATTTAAAAATTAAGGTTGAATATTATGACCCATTTTCCATTGATGTTAAAAATAATTTTGATGGCGGAGGCATGTATATAAACTCAGACGTACAAACTACGTCGGTTCCTTACACTCTACAAAATTCTAAATCTGGCGATGTTTATAAACTTAAAACCTATACGCAGACTGATAATACAGGTTATGATAGAGTATGGAATTCAAATCACCTGAATAATATAAGTGAATGGTCCAAAAAAGATAACCTGGGGAATTCAGTAGAGTTGCCAAATAATAAAGATTATTACTATTTCATTAATGTTGATCATACTGATTACAATGCAACTTATACAGCTAATTACCGTAAAGCATACCGCATCGCCAGAAACGATCAAACAGAATCTGATGGAACAATTCAGCGTGGCGTTGTTACCAGCATTGTCGAGCAAAATAGCGGCAATGTCCCCCTTCCTAATTTCAATTAAACGGGAAAGCTTATAATTTTTCGTATTGGATAGGAACAATTGGAAGTAATTTTACACCGACTGATAATACAACATTAACCGCATTTTACAAAGCACACCTATATTCAACTACGTCAACAGCTACAACTTCTAATAATCAAAGGAAAATCGCGCAAGGAAGTAATAATAAATGGGCGATGATTTATGAAAGCTCAAACCAAATATGGCTAAGCACTTCAACAGACGGCAGCAGTTGGGGAAATGAAATTTTACTTAGTAACCCCACCGAAACTAGCAGTTATCCCTCAGTTACGATGTCTGATAATCAAGCCTATGTTGTATGGCAGCAGGTAACTTGGACGGGAAGTGGATGGGACACGGGCTACATATACGGAAGAAGTTACAACTTAACAACCGGCGTATTAAGCAGTACAGAAGAAATCGCTTCTTTTTCACCCGATGCGGCAGATTTTGACGCTACACCGGTAGTAGACGGAGAAATTTATCCTACATATGGAATTGACGTACATATGGTGGTATGGCGACAAACAGACGGATTATATGCAAGATTTTATAATGTAGACAGCGGATGGGAATCCGCGGTTAAAATAAGTGGCACGGATAGCTATAGCCATAATCCCTCAATCGCTGATTATAACGGAGATGGATATGTAATATGTTGGACAGAAACTAATAACGCGACCATAAAATATATGTCCTATCCATCGCCTGGTACAGTTGAACAGATATCTCCAAGCAACTGGGATAATAATGTAAGGCCACAGATAGTTTTAGGCTACGGCAGTAAACCAACAATAGTTTGGACGAGCAGAAATAATGTTGTAGAAGGCGGCCCTTCGGTTCACGTAAGACAACGGAGCAGTATAAACACTGGCGGAAGTTGGGGAACAGTAACTTCATTTTCACATCCGAACTCAAGCGCTACATTAAGCCCGGTAATCGGCAACATCTCCGGAAGCAATTCACTTTATGTATTTTGGAATATAGGAAACAATGTTTATAAAGCTTCCGCATCCGGAACAACCTGGAGCGGACTTTCCCTTGTTACTACATCGGGAGGAAACAGAATTAATTTAAATATGCGCGCTTCAAATGAAATAAAAGCTGTTTGGCAAAAATCAGATAATTCAATTGGATTTTATTCGGTAATAAATCAAGCTTCTAAATCGTTGCCGCAGATAATTGAAAAATCAAACCTTGATTATCGTTTAAATAGGCACGCGATGTTTGATTTATCAGACGCATTAAATGATTCTACTATAAGCGGAACTGTCGCTTTTGAACTTGCCGGTGTTAAGAAGGCTTATGGTAGCGCAACTTCGGAAATAAATGTAGAATACAGTGATGGATAATACTCTAACAACCGCCAGTTTCCCGGTTGACCAGCCGAACATGAAACTTTCCTTTAGAGGCGCTGTTTACGGCTATGGAAAAGATATAAGCAATGAAAATGTTAGTAGGTTAGCAACTAATTTATTTAAGACAGTGCTGTCCAAAATAATTTTATAAATGGTTCGGATAAAAGAATTCTTATGTTTTTATTTAACGCAAAAACCCATCCCAACCCTTCCCTTGAAAAGTGAAGGGCTTATTAATTTTCATGTCTTAATGTTAACATTCTGTAAAGTTATTTTCATTTTATGCTTTATTGTCAATAAGTCTTTCCCTTTTTAAGGGAGAGACTACAGAGAGAGTTTATTTATTTTGGACAGATATAATATTTTTCATTACGCGAACCATTTCGTGACAGTGACAGAACTATTAAATTTCAGTTCCCGCCAATGACCCAACTGTGGTCGCGTGACAGCCCGGGAAAATATTACTACTTTTAATTTTGGTTGGCGGCTTAGCTTACTGCGGAGAAGGCGAAGCAAAGGATACAATTGGGTCATTGGAAAACATTTAAATTGTCGAATTGTTTAATAGTCATTCAGTCATTTGTTGTCATTTGGTTATTGGGAAATATATTGTTGAATTGTCGAATTGTTTAAATTGCTGAATGCGCAAGTTTTAATTTCCGGGGAAATATTAATTGACTTTAACAAAGATTAATGCAAAGTTATTTTTTGATTTAAAAAGCTGTTATTTAAGATGAGATTGGGTGAGAATACTTAGAACTTTTCTTTTTATGATTTAATTTTTTTTAGAATATATAAATAAGAATTTCTATCACTGTCACGAATGGTTCGTGACAGCCTAGAAAATATAATATTAAATATAAAGTATTGAGACAATTAGTTAATTATTCAGCTTTAATAATTATTAAATCATACACAGGAAAGCGGGGCCATAAATTAAAATGGGATTGTATGATTATCTTAAGAACCTTTCTTTTATTAAAAACAAACTTTCTAATTTTATTTTGTTAAGAGGAGTAAAATGTTAAAGTATTTAAAGCAATTTTCTTTTTTATATTTTAATAACTGTTGCCGTCTTTGGTTGTAAGAATACTACTGAACCGGAGGTTGATAACACACCTCCGGGAAGAAGAGATTATAAATGGAGTATTGATAGTGTTGATTATGAAGGTTTACCCGGACGCATAAAACTTTATTCAATATGGGGCAGTTCACCTAGTGATGTATGGGGAGCGGGATTTACTGAGGATGTAAGAGATTGTCTGTGGCACTATGACGGAAAGAAATGGAGTAGGGCGGTATGGAACACACCGGTAACAGAGTACGGAAATGGTTCCAAAAGTGTGGGTGGAGTTTGGGGAACTTCGGCTAATAATGTTTGGGCCTTTGGCGGCAGAATATACAGTACAACCGGAACTATAGCGCCTTTTATAATGCATTTTGATGGGAATGAGTGGACAGAAGTTACAGGGAATGAAAGCCAGATGCCAATTGGTTATCGGGATATATATGCAATAAGAAAAGATAATTTTTGGATATCATCTTCAGAATATATTAATGAATATAAAGATGGAAACTGGAAAAAATATTTTATTGGGAAAAATTATATTATACAATCTATTGAAGGAATTGGAAATAATGTTTACTTAACAGCTTATCCTATCGGAATAGACTCCTTATATTTAATGAAATTAAGTGATAATAAATTCATTATTATTGATCAAACAAAATTACTTGGTAAGAGCAAATTTGAACAAAATGGATTGCTGCTTACAAATAATAAACTTTATACCTTCGGTGGTAATGGGATATTTATAATTAATTTAAGCGGAGATGAAGTAATTTTAGATAGCTGGGAAAATGAATTATCACTTGGTGACGGACAAGGATTTCGAAATGGATATAAAAATAGCTCAAAAGATATATGGGGGATAGGTTATCCTTCCATAGCTTACCAATATAACGGAGAAGGTTGGCAGCAGATATTTATAGATAATAAAAACACTGACGCGGGATTTACCGGAATTTGGGGAGACGGTAATGAAATTTTTATTTGTGATATTGAAAATGGGATAATTTATCATGGTAAATAAAGAAAAAGGAGAACATTTTGAATCATTTATAAAAATTTACTTTAATCATTTTTCTAGTATTTTCTTCAAATGAATTTGCCCAATACGGTTATTGTCATGATAAGCAGGGAAATGAAAATAATCCATGTGGTGCACCAAGCGGCAATTATAAGGTTAGTGGTTATAAGTGGGGAAAATCTGAACTTAAATATTATTTTAAAAATGGAACAGATGATATAAGCGGAGATCAGGAAAAGGATGCATTTTATACTGCTTTTGAAAAATGGACCGCTGTGGTTCCATTTGAATTTGTTGAAGTATTTACGGAGGGTGAAGCTGATATAAAAATTATTTATATGAGTAATTCAGAATATTCTTCTTTTATTGGAAAAGAAAGTGGTTCTTTCGCTTCTTCTTTCCCTCCGGAAATGGATTGTAGTGGGATTATTGCTCTGAATGATGAATATCATACTTTTTCTTTGCAAGAAAATCCTTCAAATGGGATTGATTTATATTATGTTGCCTTACATGAAATGGGGCATATTCTCGGCCTATGTCACTCAGCTAATTCGGAGACTGTTATGGCTACATATGGTGAAGAGAGTAAAAGAAATTTACATCAATATGATATTGAAGGTATTCGCTCTATTTACGCAACAGTTAAAGTTAAAAATGAATTTATTAATCCGGATGAAACATTAGTAAGCGGAGGAAATATAAACGCAGAAGTCAATCCAGGAGATTATAGAGATTATGATACAGACGCATTACAAAATAATGAAAAATCATTTGCTTTTAATGATGGTTCTTTAAGAAGATTTGAGGCAAAAGAACAAACTTTGCAGGGAATTGATAGAAAATTTAATCCTTTTGAGCAAAACAATGGTGGATGGATTTTTGATGATGGAAATGAAGAAGTAGTAATTAGTACTGCAGGAACTTTTACTTCGAATGTTTCAACTGGTACATATAAAGCAAGATACCGTTATAAGACGAAGATAGATTTAAATGCAGCAACAGAATTTGAAACCAACAATAGTTTGGACGAGCAGAAATAATATTGTAGAGGGCGGCCCTTCGGTTCACGTAAGACAACGGAGCAGTATAAACTCTAGCGGCAGCTGGGGAACAGTAACTTCATTTTCACATCCGAACTCAAGCGCTACATTAAGCCCGGTAATCGGTAATATTTCCGGAAGTAATTCACTTTATGTATTTTGGAATATAGGAAACAATGTTTATAAGGCTTCCGCATCCGGAACAAACTGGAGCAGCCTTTCCCTTGTTACTACATCGGGAGGAAACGGAATTAATTTAAATATGCGCGCTTCAAATGAAATAAAAGCAATATGGCAAAAATCAGATAATTCCATTGGGTTTTATTCGGTAATAAATCAAGCTTCCAAAACGGTTGCAGGAGAGAATGAAAAATCTAATCTTGATTATCGTTTAAATAGGCACGCGATGTTTGATTTATCAGACGCATTAAATGATTCTACTATAAGCGGAACTGTCGCTTTTGAACTTGCCGGTGTTAAGAAGGCTTATGGCAGCGCAACTTCAGATGTAGATGTAGAATACAGCGACGATAATACTCTAACAACTGCCAGTTTCCCGGTTGACCAGCCGAACATGAAACTTTCCTTTAGAGGCGCTGTTTACGGCTATGGAAAAGATATAAGCAATGAAAATGTTAGTAGGTTAGCAACTAATTTATTTAAGACAGTGCTGTCCAAAATAATTTTATAAATGGTTCGGATAAAAGAATTCTTATGTTTTTATTTAACGCAAAAACCCATCCCAACCCTTCCCTTGAAAAGTGAAGGGCTTATTAAATTTTCATGTCTTAATGTTAACATTCTGTAAAGTTATTTTCATTTTATGCTTTATTGTCAATAAGTCTTTCCCTTTTTAAGGGAGAGACTACAGAGAGAGTTTATTTATTTTGGACAGATATAATATTTTTCATTACGCGAACCATTTCGTGACAGTGACAGAACTATTAAATTTCAGTTCCCGCCAATGACCCAACTGTGGTCGCGTGACAGCCCGGGAAAATATTACTACTTTTAATTTTGGTTGGCGGCTTAGCTTACTGCGGAGAAGGCGAAGCAAGGGATACAATTGGGTCATTGCTTAATTGTTGAATTGTTGAATTGTCATTCGGTAATTTGTTGTCATTGGGTTATTGGGAAGTATATTGTTGAATTGTCGAATTGTTAAATTGCCGATTGCGCAAGTTTTAATTTCCGGGGAAATTTTAATTGACTTTAACAAAGATTAATGCAAAGTTATTTTTTGATTAAAAAAGCTGTTATTTAAGATGAGATTGGGTGAGAATACTTAGAGCTTTTCTTTTTTGGTTTAATTTTTTTTAGAATATATAAATAAGAATTTCTATCACCGTTACGATGGTGCGTGACAGCCCAGAAGATATAATATTAAGTATAAATTGTTGGGTAAACTCTAATTATTCAACTTTAATAATTACCAAATTAAACGCGGAAAGCGGGGCCATAAATTAAAATGGGATTGTATGATTATCTTAAGAACCTTTCTTTTATTAAAAACAAACTTTCTAATTTTATTTGTTAAGAGGAGTAAAATGTTAAATCACTTAAAGCTATTTTCTTTTTTTATTTTAATAACTGTTGCCGGCTTTAGTTGTAAGAATACTACTGAACCGGAGGTTGATAGCACACCTCCGGGAAGAAGAGACTATGTGTGGACGGTGGATACATTAGATACTCCATATGATCCTTTAGGTAAAATGTGGGGAAGTTCACCAATGGATGTTTGGAGAACAAGCGATGGTTTCTGGGATAAATCAATTTCTCATTTCAACGGTGAGAAATGGACATCTTACGGAGTTACCGGAATAGTAACCCCATTTGCTGTTTATGGTTTTTCAGCTAAAAATATTTTTATAGGAGGCGCCGGTAATGGGAAAATTTGGAAATATGACGGAAATAGCTGGACTCAATTTGCACAATTAACAAAAGATGGGCACAGCAATATTGTTTTTGAAGAAATATGGGGACAATCTGAAAACGATTTTTACGCAGTCGGGGGATATGGAGATACTAACGGAACTTTTAATAAAAGCGTAATTGCGCATTATAGTAATAATAGCTGGAGCATGTTTAGTACAAAAGGTATAACAGGAATTGTAGAGCATATTTATAAAAACGAACCGGATAATAAAATTTATTTAATGCTTATTCATATTGGAAATACCACTACTCTTGATAGTACAGTTATATATGAATGGGATCAGGGAAAATATATTGAATTGTATAGTAATATATGGACGCAAGGACTACAAGCAGATATTAGTTCAATAAACGGGGAGGTCTATTTTGTTTTGGGAAACCAAATTGCAATACGGGTAAACAATCAATTCAAAACAATTTTAAATTTTGATAATCCTAATTTTTATCAACGCATCTGGGGAAGAAATTCAAAAGATATTTTCCTTTTAATGACAGATGGTTTGGCTCATTATAACGGAAGCGATGTAAAATATTTATTTCATTTCACATTAGGAGATGTTAAACCCTGGACACAAATTTACGGTGCCGCATTGTTTGAAAAAGATGTTTTCTTTTTAGTGGACGAGCCGCCTACTCATTTAACATTAATTTATCATGGAGTATTAAAATAAGGAGGAATAACTAAAACAAAATTTTGTAAATAACAAGGAGCTGGTGATTTCGGCACCAGCCCCTATCTGAATAATCCCGTAAGGCCAATAACCTTCTTTTTCCATTCATAAAGAATGAAAAGGGCTATTCTATTTTTAAAATTATAAAAATTCTTGGAGGAGTAAAAGGCAATAAAAAAAATTGTTCGCTTATTGGTTAATTAAAATTTCATTAAACAAAAGGAGCTAATATGAAAAGCACATTTTATATTGCTGTCTGTTTTATATTTTTAATAGATTTCTGTTACGGTCAAACTTCTGTATCAATAACTGGTAATTCAAGTGGGAATACAGTGGTCAAATATGTTAATGGCCAGAATCAAGTCGTTTGGGAGATGAGCGGCGGATCCAATGATGATGATATAGGTGCCCGAAACAATAGTATAAATGGTTCATTAGGTACATATCGAACGGAATATATTTTTAATTTATCATCCATTCCATCTAATGCAACAATAACAAGTGCAAAATTACAATACAGTTTATCTGACTGGTATGCTACAAATTATTTTGCAGTATGTAAGCTTTCAGGATATTTAGGTTATCAGGCATTGTGGGATGGAATAGGAAGTTCCACTTTACTATTTTATGATTTAAGTTATAATGGAGGAGAAACTTCTTCAACCCAGGATTTAATTGATGCTGTAACATCTAACATCGGTGGAACTTTGTGTCTTGGTGCTGTTTCGCAGGATGAAGCGCATTCTACTTCTTATGCAAAATTAAATTTAACTCTAAATCTCATATATACTGTTCCGGTTCAATTTGTTGATATTACAGTCGACAATAATTTTACTAATTCCGGTGGCTTAAATCATGGTACCATGATGATTGATGGAACCAATCGTACTGTACCACTTGCCGGATATACTATTCAAAAAACTGTTGGCCAAAATCTTACTCTAGAGGCGGTTACACCCCAGAACGATAACCAAAGTCATCAAATGATCTGGCATACGGGTTCAATAAGCCAAAGTGATTGGACTAGAAATAATTTCCATATGTGGTATGATCAAACAAAAACATTTCAAGTTTCACAGGGTGACGACGGTAAAAGATATGTCGCAAATTTAAGAAAGAACTACGCAATAAGCCGGAATGACCAAAAAGAAGATGTTGGAACAACACCGGCGGGCGTTGTCACCCATATTGTAGAACAAAATAGTGGAAATGTACCTGTTCTTTCTTCTTTTCCATTAAATGGTAAAACTTATAATTTTTCAAATTGGGTAGGAACAATTGGAAGTAATTTTACACCGACAGATAATACAACATTAACTGCATTTTATAAAGCACACCTATATTCAACGATCACAACAGCCACGACTTCAAACAGTCAAAGAAAAATAGCGCAAGGAAGCAATAATAAATGGGCGATGGTATATGAAAGCTCAAACCAAATATGGTTAAGTACTTCAACAGGCGGCGGCAGGCAAAATGGAATAAGTGTAATTGCATTCCGCAAGAGACATAAAAAAAGCAATTACTCTTATGGAATTTTGCGGTAACCCGCCGCCTTTCTGCCAATGAGAACGTAACGGAGGGTGTGCAAGCGAAGCGGTAACCACACCCGGAGTGGCGTGACGATGAACTGACAAGGTTTAGTGCCGAGTTTACATAAGCCAACTGCGGTAACAATATTACAAGGTGATGAGGTAAAGAAAATGAATAATTGAATGAGTGTCAGGTTGATGAGTTGTGGACTTTATTGTTAAATGTCAAAGTCTAAAACTATTTCCCAGTTACCTGATTAAAAGTGTTCAATACTTTTTTAGATTCCGGGACTAAAGCAGGAGTTGCGTTATTCCAAACGCCTTTATGGTTAAAACAAATATTTGACTTTGAATATAAATAATAATAAGTTAATTAAACATATTTAAACTATTCAACTAAAATGGGATAGGGGAATTACTGCATTATTATTTTTTATTTCACAATAAAACTTATTACAATTCAAACTACAAAAACGATGAAAAATATACACCTTTATGTTCTAATTGTTGTGGGATGTTTAGTCTTTTATTCATGTGAAAGTCCAACCGAAGCCACTGGGAAAAATTATTCACCTGGTTCACGTGATTATACATGGGAAATGTTACCAATAGGTGAAGACGCTCCAAATAACTTATATACTCAATTGGGTGGTGTATCGCCTGATGAAATTTGGATTATGGGAAATGCCGGCGATTTTGACAAGACAATACTAAAATATAATAGCGTGAATGTCTCTCGATACGGCCAATTATCAATTGATCCCAGAGCAGTTTTTGGGCTTTCTCAAGATGAAATTTGGTTCTCCGGAAGTCAGTTTGATTTTTGGAAATATAATGGATACTCAATATCAAAATTTAACACAAATAGTCTCGAGGGTTATTATAATTCCTTCATTGTAGACATTTGGGGAACTGATAAAAATAAACTTTATGCTGTTGGAAGTGGAACTGTAACAAGTAATGGACAAGTAAATGCATTGATCATGAATTATAATGGCACCTCCTGGGACTATCCAATTGCTCCATTGGAAAATTTACATTTTATACGAATAAGAAAAGGAACAACAGATAATGATTATTATCTGTTAGGAGGAACAGTAAAGAGTGGGGAACCTGATGTGTACGGATTCTATAAATTTGATGGAAAAAATGTACTTCCTTTCAGTTTAAGTAATGAATCTAATACCAACAATAAAAATATCTTTTTATTAGATGAGTTTCTTTATTTTTATGATAACAAAGAAATTTACAAAATGATGAACAACAAGGTGCAGCATTTTATTTCTTTGCAAAATACAAATATAAATAGTACACGAGTTTGGGGACGCAATGAAAAAGATTTTTTTGTCCGAACCACAAATGGAATAGGGCACTATAACGGAAATGACTTAGAAACTCTATTTAAGATTAATGGTGACTTCGGAATTTTTGATGGACTAATTTTAGATTCTGAGGTTTATTTTGTGGGATTTTATAGAGAAAACTTCAAGTTTTTCCTAATACATGGGAAAAAATAAATAAATAGACGTTGTTTTAATGTTTAAAAAATTAGAATTGAATATGAGGATTATAATTAAAAAACTTCTGCTAATAATTTTTGTTTTTGCAACTTTTACTCAAGGACAGCATATTGATGAGCATCATTTATTAAAGACAGGATTAAGTTGTTTTGCACCAGTATTATACAATAAAATTGTAGGGACTTCTATGGCTTATGAAAGTTTGCAAATGAGATTTATAACAGCAAATGATTTTCGAAAAAATGATGCTGATAGAATCTATGGACATTATCAATTAGCCTCAGATTCTATTCCTGGTTCAAAAGATTCTAAAAGATTTATTTATTTAGGGATTAAAAGTGGATATAGATTCAATTTATATTCTACTCCATTACTTAATTCAAATTTTTATTTTGGTTTTTTAATTGAATTACCATTATCTCATACTGTTAGTTTACAACCAGAAGTTAATTTTTGGAAAACAGTAATAAAAAGTCCTATACATCAGATAAACCTTTCAGTAATTGATATTCCACTTAATTTAATACTGAAGGCCAATTTAGAAAATAAGGGTTTTTCTTTTTTGTTTGGATTAGGGATAATATTTGAGAATAATAGAGATAACTTAATTAGTCTCAATTTCGGTGGAAATTTTTGGATAGATATAAATCAATCACTCAGATTTTCTTCTCAAATTAGAATGCAAAAATCAGGTTCTTTAGAACCAGGTGGTGGGGATACTGTTACTTCCTTAATGTTAGGAATTGGATTACAGGTTCCAATTAATAAATAATATCAATAATAAAGGGGACATAATATGAAAAAAATATACTTAATACTGTTTATCTTTTTAACTATAAAGACAGTTACTGCTGATGTTCAACAAGCTCAAATAGTACATCAATACATAGTTCAACAAGCTTATCAATACTTAATATCGTATCTAGGTAGAGATATACCTGAAATGAGAGATCATTTAGGCACATGGGAACAAGGTTCTGTTCCTTTTATTGAAGGTAAGATAGTTACCGGCGCATATAGGGAAGATGTAGAAGATGTCGTATACGGCAATGGCTACCCAAATACATCTTCCACTCATTTTTGGAATCCGGATGACGGGGATGGTTCTCATTTTTGCAATATTATTAATCAGTGTTTTCCTAATGCATATGAGAAAGCGTTGAAATATATAAATGGTGGTTGGGAGGTGGTAGGTAGTACCGATTGGTTATTTTATTATAATGGTGTGAAAGCAAGACTAATTAATATGGCAACAGGGCAAAGTATAAGAGGATTTTATTACGACAATCTAGGCAATTTATATAGTGATAGAAATATAAAAATATATGTAGCATCAGGCAGGTATATCATAGATTGCGAAAGTGGCAGTGATTTTATCATGACACCTAAAAATGGTGTGATTAATCTGCAACTAAATAATGATGAAAAAGATAAAATCGTTTGGGAAATTTTAGGAAGAATTGCCCACCTATTGGCTGATGTTTCTACGCCAGCACATGCACTAAATGACGAACATGATATTACTAGTACCACCGATCCCTATGAAAATACAATGAGCAGTTTATGCAATGCGTATAATTATAATAACGCAATAAATCAAGCACAGCAATGGGGACAAATAAATATTACTCATGTTTCAAATCCTATTAAATATCTCTTTTATACATCTGCTCAAATTGCTGGGCATTTTCCTAGTTATGATGTAGATGGAAATAATAGTTGGGGAATTAATGAATCATTTAGTAACTATCCGCCGCTACAGACAATTATAAATTAACTAGGAGCTCCTCCGACAAGACCTCCAGCAGACCCTCTACATTTAAATGATTGGAATATCTTGATTCCACAAATTGCTTCAAATGCATTTGTTTATAGTATAAGGTCAACAGCCAGTTTATTTGAATGGTTTGCATGCGAAACAGGATTGATTAATAAAGTGACGTTTAAAAACAATTTTAATGCTGGAACAATAAAGTTTAATCAAGAAATTCTGCAATCAGGAGATTCAAAAAGTCTTTTTAACGGAGACTCTCATGTTTTGACGGCTCTTCCTCAATCATACCATAATTATAATTATATATGGAATGTATCTGCTCCAAATGCAAGAAGTTCATGGTCTAAACTTGACAAAGATGGGAATCCTTATACTATTAGTAATAATTTAAATATTGCTTATAATTTAAATGTCACTAGTCAAGATATTGATGCCACATATACTGCGGGCTTAAGGAAAAATTTTAAACTAACTGTAAATCATCAAACAGAATTTGATGGTACTCAGGCAAATCAAGCTACAGTTTATATTGTGGAACAAAATACTGGACAAATTTCTGCTCCAGCAACAAAATCTGTAAGTGGAAAAGATTACAGATTTGCTTATTGGGAGGATTTAAATAAGTCTACAACAAAAACAATAAAACCAACAGACAATACAACATATACAGCCTATTACAAAGCACATCTTTTGAGCAGTACAAGTTCAGCCACAACTTCTAATAATCAAAGAAAAATTGTTCAATCAGAAAACGGTAAATGGGCGATGGTTTATGAAAGCTCAAACCAAATATGGTTAAGCACTTCAACAGACGGCAGCAGTTGGGGGAATGAAATTTTAATAAGTAACACAGAGAATAGTAGTAGCCCCTCTATCATTATGACGTACGATAAAATATATGTTGTTTGGCAGCAAATGTATTGGGCTGGCGGAACTGGATTTGATAATTTAATTATTTGGGGTAGGAAATATGATTTATCAACGGGTATTTTAGATGAAAAAGAACAAATAGCCAATTTTCAGCCAAGTTCACAATCTTTTAACGCGACACAGGTAGTAGATGGTGGATTTGGTGTTAGCGGAACAGATTTAATGGTTGTATGGAGACAACCGGATGGATTATATACGAGAGATTTTCATACTGTGCACGGAGATTGGCAGACAGTAAGCAAAATAAGCGGCACAAATAGTTATAGCAGAAATCCATCGATCGCAAATATAAGTGGTTTGGATTATTTGATATGCTGGGTGGATGAAAATTATGGTTCACTAAACTATACAGAAAAATATTATGATTTCCCTTCTATAAATGTTGTTGAGCAAGTCTCTCCAAGCAACTGGGATAATACTGTAAGGCCACAGATAGTTTTAGGCTACGGCAGTAAACCAACAATAGTATGGACTAGCAGAAATAATGTTGTAGAGGGGGGCCCATCGGTACATGTAAGACAAAGAAGTAATACATACCCTACCGGAAGCTGGGGAACAATAACTTCATTTTCGCATCCGAACTCAAGCGCTACATTAAGCCCAGTAATCGGCAACATCTCCGGAAGCAATTCACTTTATGTATTTTGG
The DNA here is from genome assembly GCA_963798775.1 of uncultured Bacteroidota bacterium. Lineage (GTDB taxonomy): Bacteria > Bacteroidota > Ignavibacteria > Ignavibacteriales > Ignavibacteriaceae > CAWCUK01. The sequence continues at coordinate 968,368 of CAWCUK010000001.1, read as the reverse complement.
AATATAGGGAACAATGTTTATAAAGCTTCCGCGTCCGGAACGACCTGGAGCGGACTTTCGCTTGTGACCACATCGGGTGGAAACGGAATTAATTTAAACATGCATGCTTCAAATGAAATAAAAGCAATATGGCAAAAATCAGATAATTCCATTGGGTTTTATTCGGTAATAAATCAGGCTTCCAAAACGGTTGCAGGAGAGAATGAAAGATCTAATCTTGATTATCGTTTAAATAGGCACGCGATGTTTGATTTATCGGACGCTTTAAATGATTCTACTATAAGCGGAACTGTCGCTTTTGAACTTGCGGGTGTAAAGAAGTCTTATGGCAGCGCAACTTCAGATGTAGATGTAGAGTACAGCGACGATAATACTCTAACAACTTCCAGTTTCCCGGTTGACCAGCCGAACATGAAGCTTTCCTTTAGAGGCGCTGTTTACGGCTATGGAAAAGATATAAGTAATGAAAATGTTAGTAGATTAGCAACTAATTTATTTAATGTAAACATAGTAGATAAAAATACCGATCAAGTATTAAGTACGATTTGGTCTTCATCGGATAATATTAAAAACAGTGTAATTAATAAAACTTTCGGAGAATTTAAGGAGATGAAAGTTAATTTAAATTCATTTCTGGGAAAAGAAGTTTACGTATCTTTTGAATTAGGAAACAAAGAACTTACTCCGGTTATAGATAACGATTATTTAATTTTGTCGGATTCGGTTTCCTTAAATAAAACCCAGCAAGAAGTAAGTAAAATAGAACTGCCTAATGATTATAAACTGCTTCAGAATTATCCTAATCCATTTAATCCCTCAACCACAATAGCGTTTTATATTCCGCAGGCAAGCTATGTAAAACTGTCGGTTTATAATTCGCTTAGCCAGCTAGTTAAAACGGTAGTTAGTGAAAGATTAGAGAAAGGTTATCATTCTTTCAACTTAGACATGGGGCAGTTATCATCGGGAGTTTATTTCTATAAAATGACTTCCGGTAATTTTACAAGTACTAAAAAATTATTGTTGCTCAAATAATAAATTAATCCTAGTAGGAGTAATGGAGAGGTATATTTTGCTTTCCCATTACTCCTCTATTTTAGACATGATAAAAAAAATATTATTCCTTTTGGTTCTGGTTGGCGGCTTAGCTTACTGCGGAGAAGGCGAAGCAAGGGAAACAATAATTAGATATAAAGATGAAATAACAAAATCATCTAAATTGGTTGGAATATCTCCAAGGATGTTAGCCTCAATAATCTACGCCGAACATAGCTTAAACTATAAATTAGGTGAAAATGTAATAGATTATGTACTGGCGAAAAGCGGGTATAATTCTTCTGTCGGTATATGCCAGGTAAAGGTAAAAACGGCTGAATGGATTACGGAACAAGTAAAAAATAAAAAGAGTGAGTATTATTTAGGAGAAGAAATAAAGTATATATTTCTGAATGATGAAAATAGAATACTAGAAAATTTAGAAACACCGGGAAAGAATATACTTTATGCCGCTTGTTATGTGGCTATGATTAAACATTTATGGTACGCGGAACTTAACTCTCCTTTCCTAAATGATAAATCCGCGGGGATAGTGGGGACTATTTATACGCTTGGAATATATAGGGATGACGGAAGTGTAAGAACTCCACATATAGACGCTAAAATGAATGAGTTCGGAGAAAAAGTTCAAGAATTTTATAACTCATACATTTTAAGAGACATATTTCCATAAACTAACCGATTATTTCCTTCTTATTAAGCCGCTTCTAAATATGAGGCGGCTTTTTTTTTGTTATAAGCAGATATTACAACTTTGTAAGTTGATTAGCTATGAAAATTTTTATTTGTTTTAGCTAAAGAGTTACGAGCGAAAAGTGATGGGTGATGAGGACGTTACAGCCCAGAAATACATCATTGGGGGGGAGACTGAAATTAGGTAGTTCTAACATGTCACGAAATGGTTCGTGACAGCCTAGAAAAAAAATACTTGACATTAGAAATTATTATTAGCAAGTTGCCTTACGCAATCGACAAGCTATTCTTTAAAATGGGATTTGGCAATAATACTTAGCGCTTTTCTTTTTTGATTAAATTTTTTTTAGAATATATAAATAAGAATTTCTATCACCGTTACGAATGGTTCGTGACAGCCTAGAAAATATAATAGTAAGTATAAAGTATTGGGTAAACTCTAATTATTCAAATTTAATAATTACCAAATTAAACGCGGAAAGCGGGGCTATAAATTAAACTGGGATACTACGAATATTTTAAGAACAATTCTTCAAGTTTTAAAAATCAAATTTCTAATTCTAATGTTTTATTAATAGGAGTAAAATGTTAAAGCACTTAAAGCAATTTCCTTTTTTTGTTTTAATAACTGTTGCCGGTTTTGGTTGTAAGAATACCATTGAACCGGAAATTGATAACACACCCCCGGGAAGAAGGGATTATAAATGGAGTATTGATAGTGTTGATTATGAAGGTTTACCCGGACGCATAAAACTTTATTCAATATGGGGCAGTTCACCTAGTGATGTATGGGGAGCGGGATTTACTGAGGATGTAAGAGATTGTCTGTGGCACTATGACGGAAAGAAATGGAGTAGGGCGGTATGGAACACACCGGTAACAGAGTACGGAAATGGTTCCAAAAGTGTGGGTGGAGTTTGGGGAACTTCGGCTAATAATGTTTGGGCCTTTGGCGGCAGAATATACAGTACAACCGGAACTATAGCGCCTTTTATAATGCATTTTGATGGGAATGAGTGGACAGAAGTTACAGGGAATGAAAGCCAGATGCCAATTGGTTATCGGGATATATATGCAATAAGAAAAGATAATTTTTGGATATCATCTTCAGAATATATTTAATGAATATAAAGATGGAAACTGGAAAAAATATTTTATTGGGGAAAATTATATTATACAATCTATTGAAGGAATTGGAAATAATGTATACTTAACAGCTTATCCTATCGGAATAGACTCCTTATATTTAATGAAATTAAGTAATAATAAATTCATTATTATTGATCAAACAAAATTACTTGGTAAGAGCAAATTTGAACAAAATGGATTGCTGCTTACAAATAATAAACTTTATACCTTCGGTGGTAATGGGATATTTATAATTAAATTAAGCGGAGATGAAGTAATTTTAGATAGCTGGGAAAATGAATTATCACTTGGTGACGGACAAGGATTTCGAAATGGATATAAAAATAGCTCAAAAGATATATGGGGGATAGGTTATCCTTCCATAGCTTACCAATATAACGGAGAAGATTGGCAGCAGATATTTATAGATAATAAAAACACTGACGCGGGATTTACCGGAATTTGGGGAGACGGTAATGAAATTTTTATTTGTGATATTGAAAATGGGATAATTTATCATGGTAAATAGAGAAAAAGGAGAACATTTTGAATCATTTATACAAATTTACTTTAATCATTTTTCTAGTATTTTCTTCAAATGAATTTGCCCAATACGGTTATTGTCATGATAAGCAGGGAAATGAAAATAATCCATGTGGTGCACCAAGCGGCAATTATAAGGTTAGTGGTTATAAGTGGGGAAAATCTGAACTTAAATATTATTTTAAAAATGGAACAGATGATATAAGCGGAGATCAGGAAAAGGATGCATTTTATACTGCTTTTGAAAAATGGACCGCTGTGGTTCCATTTGAATTTGTTGAAGTATTTACGGAGGGTGAAGCTGATATAAAAATTATTTATATGAGTAATTCAGAATATTCTTCTTTTATTGGAAAAGAAAGTGGTTCTTTCGCTTCTTCTTTCCCTCCGGAAATGGATTGTAGTGGGATTATTGCTCTGAATGATGAATATCATACTTTTTCTTTGCAAGAAAATCCTTCAAATGGGATTGATTTATATTATGTTGCCTTACATGAAATGGGGCATATTCTCGGCCTATGTCACTCAGCTAATTCGGAGACTGTTATGGCTACATATGGTGAAGAGAGTAAAAGAAATTTACATCAATATGATATTGAAGGTATTCGCTCTATTTACGCAACAGTTAAAGTTAAAAATGAATTTATTAATCCGGATGAAACATTAGTAAGCGGAGGAAATATAAACGCAGAAGTCAATCCAGGAGATTATAGAGATTATGATACAGACGCATTACAAAATAATGAAAAATCATTTGCTTTTAATGATGGTTCTTTAAGAAGATTTGAGGCAAAAGAACAAACTTTGCAGGGAATTGATAGAAAATTTAATCCTTTTGAGCAAAACAATGGTGGATGGATTTTTGATGATGGAAATGAAGAAGTAGTAATTAGTACTGCAGGAACTTTTACTTCGAATGTTTCAACTGGTACATATAAAGCAAGATACCGTTATAAGACGAAGATAGATTTAAATGCAGCAACAGAATTTGATGGGACTTTTAATAATATTGCAACGGCAGGAGAAATATATCAATATGACGCTGGTAACATTACTGCACTTTCATCATATCAACCAAATGGAAGCGATAAAAATTATGATTTTGCTTATTGGACGGATAATTTAAATAGGTCGACTACAAGAACTATAACACCGACAGATAATACAGCTTATACAGCTTATTATAAAGTCCATCTATTAAGCAGCACGAGTACAGCTACAACTTCCAATAATCAAAGAAAAATAGCGCAAGGAAGTAATAATAAATGGGCGATGGTATATGAAAGTTCAAACCAAATATGGTTAAGTACCTCAACAGACGGCAGCAGTTGGGGAAATGAAATTTTACTTAGTAACCCCACCGAAACTAGCAGTTATCCCTCAGTTACGATGTCTGATAACCAAGCGTATGTTGTATGGCAGCAAGTAACCTGGACGGGAAGTGGATGGGATATTGGTTACATTTATGGTAGAAGTTATAATTTAACTACCGGTGTATTAAGCAGCACTGAAGAAATCGCTTCTTTTTCACCAAACGCGGCAGATTTTGACGCGACACCAGTAGTAGACGGGGAAATTTATCCAACATATGGAATTGACGTACATATGGTGGTATGGCGACAAACAGACGGATTATATGCAAGATTTTATAATGTAGACAGCGGATGGGAATCCGCGGTTAAAATAAGTGGCACGGATAGCTATAGCCATAATCCCTCAATCGCTGATTATAACGGAGATGGATATGTAATATGTTGGACAGAAACTAATAACGCGACCATAAAATATATGTCCTATCCATCGCCTGGTACAGTTGAACAGATATCTCCAAGCAACTGGGATAATAATGTAAGGCCACAGATAGTTTTAGGCTATGGCAGCAAACCAACAATAGTTTGGACGAGCAGAAATAATATTGTAGAGGGCGGCCCTTCGGTTCACGTAAGACAACGGAGCAGTATAAACTCTAGCGGCAGCTGGGGAACAGTAACTTCATTTTCACATCCGAACTCAAGCGCTACATTAAGCCCGGTAATCGGTAATATTTCCGGAAGTAATTCACTTTATGTATTTTGGAATATAGGAAACAATGTTTATAAGGCTTCCGCATCCGGAACCAACTGGAGCAGCCTTTCCCTTGTTACTACATCGGGAGGAAACGGAATTAATTTAAATATGCGCGCTTCAAATGAAATAAAAGCAATATGGCAAAAATCAGATAATTCCATTGGGTTTTATTCGGTAATAAATCAAGCTTCCAAAACGGTTGCAGGAGAGAATGAAAAATCTAATCTTGATTATCGTTTAAATAGGCACGCGATGTTTGATTTATCAGACGCATTAAATGATTCTACTATAAGCGGAACTGTCGCTTTTGAACTTGCCGGTGTTAAGAAGGCTTATGGCAGCGCAACTTCAGATGTAGATGTAGAATACAGCGACGATAATACTCTAACAACTGCCAGTTTCCCGGTTGACCAGCCGAACATGAAACTTTCCTTTAGAGGCGCTGTTTACGGCTATGGAAAAGATATAAGCAATGAAAATGTTAGTAGGTTAGCAACTAATTTATTTAATGTAAACATTGTAGATAAAAATACCGATCAAGTACTAAGTACCATTTGGACTTCATCGGATAATATTAAAAACAGCGTAATAAATAAAACTTTCGGAGAATTTAAGGAGACGAAAGTTAATTTAAATTCATTTCTGGGAAAAGAAGTTTACGTATCCTTTGAATTAGGAAACAAAGAACTTACTCCGGTTATAGATAACGATTATTTAATTTTATCGGATTCGGTTTCATTAAATAAAACCCAGCAAGAATTAAGTGAAATTGAGCTGCCAACCGATTATAAACTACTTCAGAATTATCCTAATCCATTTAATCCCTCAACCACAATAGCGTTTTATATTCCGCGGGCAAGTTATGTAAGGCTTTCGGTTTATAATTCGCTTAGTCAGTTAGTAAGATCAGTAGTTAATGAGAGGTTGGAGAAAGGATATCATTCCTACAATTTAGATATGGGACAACTATCATCGGGAGTTTATTTCTACAGAATGACTTCCGGAAACTTTACAAGTACTAAAAAATTATTGTTGCTTAAATAAGAAACTTAACTTTTTAGGAGTAATGGCATAGTAAAATTTTACTTTCCATTACTCCCCTATTTTTACCATGATAAAAAAAATATTACTCCTTTTAATTTTGGTTGGCGGCTTAGCTTACTGCGGAGAAGGCGAAGCAAGGGAAACAATAATTAGATATAAAGATGAAATAACAAAATCATCAAAACTGGTTGGAATATCCCCAAGGCTGTTAGCCTCAATAATATACGCCGAACATAGTTTAAACTATAAATTAGGTGAAAACGTAATAGATTATGTACTGGCGAAAAGCGGGTATAATTCTTCTGTCGGTATATGCCAGGTTAAGGTAAAAACAGCAGAGTGGATAGCGGAGCAAGTAAAAAATAAAAAGAGCGAATATTATCTGGGAGAAGAAGTAAGGTATAAATTTCTGAATGATAAAAATAGAATACTTGAAAATTTAGAAACACCGGAAAAGAATATACTTTATGCCGCTTGTTATATGGCTATGATTAAAAATGTATGGTATTCGGAACTTGCCTCTCCCTTTTTAAATGATAAATCGGCGGGAATAGCGGGGACAATCTATACCCTCGGGATATTTAAGGAAGACGGAAATATAAGAACTCCACATTTTGACGCAAAAATGAATGAGTTCGGAGAAAAAGTTCAGGAGTTTTATAATTCTTACGGTTTGAGGGATTTGTTTCCATAACAGCACCCCAAAATGTTTTATTAAAACAGGAAAGCCGCTTCATATTTTGAGTCGGTTTTTTTTACCGGCGGAATTTTTGGTATCTAAAATTTTGACGATGAAAACCATGCCCGAACGGATGTTAGGTAATGAATGTCATTGGTAGTCATTTGTTGTCATTGGGGCATTGGGAAAAAATAGTTAATTGCTGAATTGCCTAAATATTAAATTGTTGAATGAGCAAGATTAATTTCCGGGGAAATTTTAGTTGACTTTAACAAATATTTACGCGGAGTTGCCTTTTGACTTTGAGAAGCTATTCTTTAAAAGTGGATATGGTGAGCCTTTCTTTTTTATTCAAGATGTAAAATAACAACAATAACAATTCTTCTTTTATTTTTACTTTAAATGAGGAGAATTCAAATTCGGGGACTTTATGGTGAGCCTAAAACAAATTTCCAATAAAGAAAAAGATTTACGGCAGATTAAAATTAACTACTTTAACCGGGTTGTAATTTTTAATTTATTTTTACTACTTATAACTGCAGTCTCATCTAATTTAACGTTAGCGCAGGGTAAAATTTACGCGATTCCAATTTTGAATAAAAAAAGGTAGAATAAGGTTATCTTTAAAGATGTTTTATTTCCTTAAATCTTTTAAAAGTGAAAAACAAATATGAAAATTCTCTTTTATATTTTCTGTACGTTATACATTTTAGTATTATCGTTTATCCTCAACAATCAGAGATATTAAATCATAAACCTATTTTAAAATTTCTGCCTCAAAATATTATACATGAAAAAAGTAGAATTCCAGAGATTGAAGGACAGAATCAATTATTTATAAATAAAAAAAATACTAAAAATGGTAACATTATAGAATTAAATCCAAAAGTGCCCCGAATAGATTATTATTCAGTTTATTTTAAAGATGAGTTAAATGGTATAGCTGTTGGTGAAATGGGCACAATAATAATTACTACCGATGGCGGAATAACATGGAGTGATCATTCTATTTCAACAAATAAAACATTTTTAAGAATTAGCGGCAGTAAAAATTTTATTGTTATTGTTGGAAAAGATGGGATTATAATAGAATCTACCAATTTTGGAGAAACTTGGGAAATAGTTAACTCAGGCTCTAGTACTAATATTTGGGGAGTCTCTATGATAAATGATTCTACATGCTATGTGTGTACTAATGACGGAATTTTTTTAAGGACTGCTGATGCTGGAAAAACTTGGTTAAGTAATTCAATTGATTATAAACTAACATATTGGGATTTAAATTTTATTGATTCTACTTTAGGTTTTGTTTCTTGCAGTAACGGCATGATACTTAAGACCCAAAATGGTGGGTTGGATTGGGAGGCAAATTGGACAGGAGATTTTTATAGCTTATATAGTATTGAAATATTATCTAATGGAAACATTATTACTGCTGGTTTAAGTGGACAAATATACTACTCGACCGATCATGGAAATTCTTTTGCACCTGCGGAAGTTCCTATAAATTTTTCAATCGAAGATTTGGCTTTTAGTAATCCTAACAATGGTATTGCAATTGGACAGGTCACAGCTACTAGTGCAATTTTAAAAACCACAAACGGGGGAGTAAATTGGAACCTTGTTAAGCAAGACATGGGAAAATTAAATATTTTTTTTGTATCGGATTCAATTGGATATAATGTAGGAGCAGATTTAAAAATTTATAAAACTGTGGATCAAGGGGAAACCTGGAAGAGAGAATTTCTTAATGATGATTTATATGATATAGATTTTGTATCTGAAACAACAGGATATATTTGTTCATCAGAATTATATATAACAACAAATGGTGGTTCAAATTGGGAAATAATACCTAATAGTCCAGGTGGATATTCAATTAAATTCCTTGACACATTAACTGGTTTTTTGGGGGGATATGACGCATCGATACAGAAAACAACAGATGGAGGGCTTAATTGGTATAGTACAAACAATATTACAGGTGATGGTAAAATTAAAAAAATAGATTTTTCAAATAATACAACCGGATGGGCATTGGCAAAAAGTTTTTATAAAACTACCAATACGGGTGAAACCTGGGAGCCTGTACTAAATAAATCTAATCTTCAAGGTTTCTATTTTATAGATGAGTTAAACGGCTGGGTGGTTGGAGATGAAATTTATAAAACAAATGACGGAGGAAAAAATTGGGAAAGTATAACTATTCCTTATGTATTTCATTATATAGTTTTTACCAATAATAAAGATGGATACGCAGTTTCAAACCAATTATATAAAACCATTGATGGCGGCCTTACCTGGAGTTTAGTAACCGGAATTAATGGAACTAAGTTAAAAATTGTAGATTCAACCTCTTTTATTACGATGGGGGTAAATGATTTTACTATTACTTATGATAACTGGAAGACATGGAAGACTTTTAATTTAACAGATATAAATTCTTTAGAGTTCTTGAATAATGGGACAGGGTATTTTGTGGGTAATACAGGCTTAGTATTAGAATATTGTGACTCCACAATTATGCCTGTTGAATTAATTTCATTTAAAAGTGAAATTGAAAACAACAATGTACTTCTAACTTGGCAGACAGCATCAGAGCTAAATAATAAGGGCTTTAATATTGGAAAATCTATCGACAAAGAAAATTGGAATTCAATAGGATTTGTGGAAGGAAAAGGCACAACATCCAATGTAAATGACTATTCATTTATCGATAAAAATATTATGCATGGCACTCAATATTATAGGCTAAAACAAATTGATTATAACGGCAGTAATAAATATTCAGACATTGTAGAAGTTAATTCTGCCGTAAATGCTTTATCTTTTAACTTATCTCAAAACTACCCCAATCCTTTTAATCCGGAAACCAATATAGAATTTACCATACCAAAAGAAACGGTTGTAAATATTTCAGTTTATGATGTTATAGGGAGAAAGGTTTGTGTACTGGTTAATGAAAAAAAACAGCCGGGGAATTATAGCATTAAGTTAAAAGGAAGCGAATTAAGCGCGGGAGTTTATTTCTATAGATTAACAACAAGCATCGGATATACCGCTGTAAGAAAACTTATTATTCTTAAATAAGTACGAGAGATTTTTATGAAATGTATACTTTCCATTTTATCCATCTTTTTTCTCTGTATAATTTCGGAAGCTCAAACCCTAAATACCGATACAGCTAAAGAAAAGCCAGTTCAGTATAGGCGAGGTGTTTATATAAATAATAACTACCAAAGCTACAGACACAAATATTTCGGTAAAAATTTAACTGAAGAAAAGAAAAGAGCTTATCCACTTAATTACTCGGCAACGACTGATGGCAATAAGTTGTCAAAGGCAACTGCTGGTACCGGAACCTGGACTGAGCTAAATCCTAAAGTACCAAGAGTAGATTACGTAGGAGTTTATTTTATGAATAAAAATACCGGCTGGGCTTGTGGTAATTTGGGTACAATAATAAAAACTACTGACGGCGGAGAAAGCTGGAAAGTAATTCCAACAAACACAACAAAACCAATACTAAAAGTAAGAAGCTATAATGGCAAAACAGTAATAGCGAGCGGGTATGATGGGCTTTTACTGCGTTCTACGGATGGAGGAGAAACATTTAAGCAAATTGATGCCGGTTTAGGTAGCAAAGATGATCTTTGGGGTTTGGAGATGGTAAATGATACCCTTGGCTGGGCGTGCGGTGCAAACAAATTCATTAAAACAACCGATGACGGGGTAAGTTGGCAGCTAATAAATACCCCCGGATATACTGGAAACCTCTGGTGGGTCGATTTTCTAAATGAGAATTATGGCTTTATAGCAGCCGATGGAAAAGTATTAAGAACTACCGACGGAGGAGAAAGTTGGGAGGTAATTCAAGCCGGGGATGACCAGCCATTATACAGCATTGATATTATTGATAGTTCGCATATTGCCGCAGCAGGCTACGGCGGAACTAATTATAGCGCTAAAAATATTTACAGCAGTGATGGCGGATTTACATGGATTAACGGAGACACATTAACTACTGAACCGATTAATTGTGTTAAGTATATAAGCCAGGATACGGGTTATATCGTGATGAATAATGTACCAGCCCGAAAAACTACAAACCGGGGTAGAGAATGGTTGGAAATACAAGGCATAAGTGATAATTACGAATTACAGTTGTTAAACGATAAAATGGGTTATAGTGTGGGTTCGGAGTTAAAGATTAATAAAACCGAAAACGGCTACGAAAACTGGCAACGGTTGATAATAAATGACAATTTTTCTGATGTGTTTTTTATAAATGAACAAAAAGGTTTTGCAATAAGCAGTTTTGGATTTGCCGCGCCACATACTAAATCTTATGGTTTGTATGAAACGACTGATGGGGGAATAAAATGGGAAAAAGTTAATGGAGCACAGGATGGAGTTGATTTATTATTCTTAGATAGCTTAACCGGATTTATTGGAAGTGATACGATTTATAAAACAACTGACGGCGGATTTAGTTGGTATGTTCCACATGGAGGAAACGATGGAGCAAGTAAAATGTTCTTTATAAATAAAGAAATAGGTTGGGCAATACGGAGTAATGTAATTTATAAAACCACGGATAAAGGTGAGAATTGGTTTAAACAATTTTCCGCACCTCTAAGTACTGGGTTTTATAGCATTTATTTTGTCGACTCACTATATGGATGGACTGCAAATACGGATAGGCCATTTAAAACTACAGATGGTGGAAAGAATTGGATTCAGCAAGTTAGTTTAGATATATGGTTTTCACGGGATTTGTTTTTTATAGATCATCAAATTGGATTTTTGCTCGAGAGTAATAAACTTTATAGAACCTCGGACGAAGGAATCACTTGGACTCAAAATCAAAGTCTTACTGGTTTTAGCATTGCTCGGTTTAGTTCCTATAAGGATAGCATGATTTTCATCATAGGTTACAAAACTTTTCTTTCTTTGGATCGAGGTGAGAGTTGGAATGAATTAACCGAACTAAATGGGACAAGAATAACTAGTATAAATTTATTAACTCCAGGTCTGGGTTTTGCAGTCGGTGATTTAGGATTAGTTTTGAAGTACTATAATAAATCATTACCAGTAGAAATATATAGCTTCAATTTGACGCTCGAAAAAAGTACTGTCACTTTAAATTGGAGCACAGCAACTGAAACAAATAATCGAGGATTTTTCGTTGAAAGAAAAAAACAAAATGAAAATGCATGGATTTCGTTAACATTTATTAAAGGAAGTGGGACTTCTACATCAATTAAATATTATAGCTATAAAGATATATTAAATGAAAATGGTGATTACTTATACCGCCTTAAGCAAATTGATTATAATGGAGAGTTTCAATATAGTAATGAGAAAAAAGTTCAATATATAAATAAAATAAATCCCAATCTCTCTCAGAATTATCCCAACCCATTTAACCCGGAAACCAATATAGAATACACAATACCAACAGAAACATTTGTTAATATTTCAGTTTATGATGTTATAGGGAGAAAGGTTTGTGTACTGGTTAATGAAAAAAAACAGGCGGGGAATTTATAGCATTAAATTAAAAGGAAGCGAATTAAGTGCGGGAGTATATTTCTATAGGTTAACAACAAGCATCGGATATACCGCTGTAAGAAAACTTATTATTCTTAAATAAGTACGAGAGATTTTTATGAAATGTATACTTTCCATTTTATCCATCTTTTTTCTCTGTATAATTTCGGAAGCTCAAACCCTAAATACCGATACAGCTAAAGAAAAGCCAGTTCAGTATAGGCGAGGTGTTTATATAAATAATAACTACCAAAGCTACAGACACAAATATTTCGGTAAAAATTTAACTGAAGAAAAGAAAAGAGCTTATCCACTTAATTACTCGGCAACGACTGATGGCAATAAGTTGTCAAAGGCAACTGCTGGTACCGGAACCTGGACTGAATTAAATCCCAAAGTACCAAGAGTAGATTATTTATGTATACATTTCGCAAATATAGATACCGGCTGGGCAGTTGGAGTTGAGGGTACAATAATAAGAACTACTGACGGAGGGAAAAAATGGGAAACAATAGAGAGGCCGGTAAATGAAATACTTTTAAATATAAATAGCTGGAAGAATATTGTAATAATAACAGGATTTAATGGAACTGTACTTCGGTCAGAGGATTATGGATTAACATGGCAACAACCTCAATTACCTAACAGCATAACGAGTGATTTATGGCGGGTTGAAATGGTTAACGATTCTGTGGGGTGGATATCGGGAAAACAATCAACACTTTTGAAAACAACAAATTCGGGAAAAACCTGGGAAAAAGTAGAAACCGGTTTTGATAACTTTAATTACTGGTTTGTATCTTTTTATAATGAAAAATGGGGCTATATTGCTGGAGATTCGGGAAAAATTTTAAGGACGGAAGATTTCGGTAATACATGGGAAGAATTAAACATCGGAGATAATAAAGAACTTTATACTCTCACGGTATTTGATAGCTTAAGAGTAGTTGCCGGCGGCCAACAAGGTAGAGTTGCTTACACGAAAGATGGAGGAAAGACTTGGGGATTATCGATAGGAGGCGGTTTAGTAAATGCAATGGCTTTTGTAAATGACAGCCTCGGTTATACAATCGGGAGTTACGAATCTGCTTACTATATTACAACTAACGGCGGAGTAACCTGGAGTTCTACAGGACATCATGCTCCATTAAAATACGGCGGCAATTGGATTGAGTTTATAAATGATACTCTGGGCTACATTGCAGGGAATTATCTTAGGTTAAATTTTACAACTGACAAAGGGTATCGCTGGAATAATTTATTTATAAATGATGATATAAACGACATATTTTTTATAAATGATACTACCGGATTCATCTGTAGTGATTTTTCTGTTTTCAAGACATCAGATGGAGGTAAAAATTGGCTTAGATTAAAGGGGCTGCCATATTACTTAAATACTATTTGTTTTATAGATCCCTTGAATGGTTTTATTGGTGGCCCAAACCATAGTATATATGCAACAACTGACGGAGGGTTAAACTGGGAGCAAAAAACTATTTACGGTTTAACCGATTCATCTTCAAATGAAATTCAAAAATTCTTTTTTTTAACTGATACTATAGGGTACGCAAACTCACTAACAGGAATTTTTCGTACTACTAATTCGGGATTAAATTGGAAACAAATTTCGACCATTGGTTCCGGTTCATTACAATTTTTTACTCCTAGTACTGGTTATAATATTTTGGGTTCAAGCTTTTTTGTTTCTTTGGATAGTGGTAAGACTTGGAAACAAAAGTCAGAGTTATCTGATGAATGTTATGCTATATGTTTTACAGATAGTCTTAGTGGTTTTGCTGTTGGATTTAATCAACTTTTTCAAACAACAGATGGGGGAGGGACGTGGTTACAAGTTCCTATCGCAGAGTTCGGTTATGGTAATTTAAGTATTTTTACAAAACAGCACATAATGCTTGCAAGCAATAAAATTTATGAATCAGTTGACGGCGGAGTTGAATGGAATGATATAACTGAAGAAGTAGGAAGTGGTTTTGGAAAAATGTTTGCTGTAAATCCGTATATAGGTTATGCAGGTGGTGCTCTTGGACTTATTTTAAAATATAAGGATTCTTCAATTGTTTCGATAAAAACAAGTTCCACTGTATTAGACGAGCCAAAGAAATATTCGTTATTTCAAAATTATCCAAATCCCTTTTAACCCATCAACTACTATTGAATATCAAGTTTAAAAAAGGTATTGTTAAAATAAAGGTTTATGACATATTAGGGAAAGAAGTTGCTTTATTGGTAGATGAAGAAAAAAATGAAGGCAAATTTAATATTAAATTTAACGCATCCAATTTATCAAGTGGTATTTATATCTATCAACTAAAGGTAAATGACTATACAGCAACTAAAAAGATGATACTTCTTAAGTAATCCGAGTAAAATCATTTCAATTAAGCCGCTTCAAAACATGAGGCAGCTTTTTTTAGTCAATGAAATCTAAATAATATTTTATTCTTCAGTTAGAAAGAAGCCGGTTCTTTGCTGGTTTCTATAAAATAGAATAGAGCGCGTATTCAGCGTTTAATATAAAAGGAGATGAATTTTTATATTTAGAAATTTTTTCCTCAAACCACTCTTCTTCAATTTCATTTACCGCAGCGGTTTGTTTAAGCCAGCCTATTTCAACTTCAGTAATTACGTTATCGGAAAAAGCTAAATTCAATCCGTCGGAAACAAAAGATTTAGCAATTTTCACATCACTGAATTTAATAGGATCATCATTAATATATTTATTGGCTAAAAGACTTCTTAAAATCTCCTCATAAAAATCAGAAGCAAAACCTAATTTTTCCCCTATCCCTCTTATAATGTTTTTTTCTGATTCAGCTAATTGATTATCTTTTTTAGCAACTATAAACAAGCCTTTTAAATAATTGCTTTTATCCAAAATAGTAAATTCCATCGCCTTCCTATTCGTTTTAAGTTAACAGAAATCTTGTATGATTAATATATAAAATCTTTTTTGTGAACATTTGCGCTGCTTAATATTTAATTAAGCAATTATAAATTATTTTCTATCTGTTTCTTAAGGTCATTACAATTATCGGACTAATAATTTAAGTAGATTAATCGAAAAATATCAGACTTAAATAATTGCACTAATTAGCATGAAGTTAATTGAAAAATTAAATCTTTTCGAGAGCTCCTGCCAAAAAATATAATCCTTTACTTTAATGGATTAAAAAGATATTTGTTTTTCTTCATCTTATCAAGTATAAAAGACTTAATTTATCCTTAAAACAGCGGGAGAATATTTTATTGATTTTGTGATAGTTGTTGAGGGGGATAAACAATAACTTGCAAAGCAGATACTTAAAATGTTATTTGTTAAATAATAGTTTAGTAAGTATTTAACAGTTATTAATGATTGATATACGAAGTTTGAACTAAAAGCTAAATTATGTAATTTCAACAATATAAAAACCATACAAGAAGAAAAAATGAGGCACAAGATGAATAAAATATTACGTTTCAGTTTTTTCCTAATCTTTTTTACATCGCTTTTTACAATTCAGTCATATTCGCAATCATGGTATTACCGGGGAGAAATATCTTTTCCCGCAGCCGATACCGGCCATGTTCAGCCATACTCTACAACGGTTGATTCAAACGGAAGAGTATACGTCGCTTCATCCAGAGTAACAAACGCGAACGCGCATAACGCTATTTTTTATGCTGATTCTGCGGATACCGTTTTAACAAAAATGATTGACTTTACCGAAAACGGCGATTCAGATACTTTATCCGGAAATATCGGCGGAATAAGAGGAATCGCGGCTATAGGCACTGATATCGCGATAGTTGCAAATGTTCCTTATCAGCGTTCTAAACCGAATACAGTAGCTTCTTTATATTATTATAAAGACGCCGACACAAATCAAGTTGATCAATTCGGCTTTTATTATACAGGCGCCGGTTACGGAACTTATATTAACGGTCTTGCTTTTACAAAAGATACAATTGCTTTTACAGGAATTGATTTCCAGACAAGTATTAGATTTTTTAATTTTAGTTATGGATTAGAAACACCGGCACGCGGTTCATGGATTCCTTTAGGAACTTATCCTGTTGAACCGGGCGGCCCGAAAGATCCTACCGGTTATGATGTGATTCGTGATATTGCCACAGTTCCGGAAGCTGATTATACAAATCCGGAAACACCTTTCTATACAACAAGAAATTCTATTTCTTCAAGCAACACTACAGGCGGAATAGCAATCTGGACCGGCGGAACTGAAACAAATCCGGAAAGTTATATTGGAACCAGAGTACAGGACGCAGTAGGTGATTTATCATTTGACAGAGCAATCCCTTACGGAATAACTGTTGATAAAGACGGCTTACTTTGGGTGGCCGGTACTGATTCAACCCGCAGATGGGTAAAAGCTTACTCTGTGGTAGTAAATTTCGCCCAGGAAATGTATGAACTTCCCGGCCAATTCAGCGGATCAAATGCTGATGAAAACGGCGCGCCGATGAAAAATCCTTCCGATGTTGCTTTATCTTCCGACGGAAAAACCGCTTATGTTGTTGACGGAGGTTCAGGTAAAGTATTTGTATTTAAATATGGAAACCCAACCGCGGTTAATGAAAATCCGGCAGTTGTTTATGATTTTACATTGAATCAGAATTACCCGAATCCTTTTAATCCTTCCACTGTAATAAATTATTCTTTACCGGAAGCGGGAAACGTTAAACTAATAGTAACGAATACATTAGGACAGCAGGTAGCTGTGTTGGTAGATAACGCGCAGTCAGCGGGAAATCATTCGGCAAGATTTAACGCTGCTAATTTAGCCAGCGGAATTTATTTATATTCATTAACTACTGACGCGGGAACCATAAGTAAGAAGATGATGCTGTTAAAATAAGACTTGTTTTTAATTGCCGTCCTAAAGATTAACTTTAAAATTTTACTTAAAGTTTCTTTAGGACCGCATTAAACTATCAAATTCTATATTAGTTCGAAAATGAGAGATTAAATAAACTAAAAGATAAATTATCGAAAAAATTTTTACAACGATGTTTTATAAAAACTTCAATAACCGGCTGGGTTTACTAATCTTTATATCTCTTTTTATTTTTAGTTCCAATCTTATCTTTTCTCAAACCGGAAAACTGGTAGGAAAAGTAGTTGACGCTAAAACCGGTGAGCCATTAATAGGCGTGAATGTAATATTAAAAGGAACCACTCTCGGCGCCGCCACAGATATAAACGGCAACTACATTATTCTTAGAATTCCGCCCGCAACTTATAATGTTAGAGCAAGCTTAATCGGTTATGCCACTGTTACCGTTAACGATGTTGAAATAGTAGTTGACAGGACAATTGAACAAAATTTTACTCTGCAGGATTCTTCGGTCGAGCTTCAGCAAGTTGTTGTTCTTGCCGAAAAACCTAAAATAATAAAAGATCAGACAAGCACTTCCACAACACTTACGCAAGAACAGATAAAGGCCGCCCCGATTGAGGGAATACGAGGAGCGTTAGATTTATCTTCGGGGCTACAAAAAACCGCGAACGGTAATTATTCGGTTAGAGGCTCGGGATCGTATGAATTAAATTTTCAGATAAACGGAGTTGAACAGACAAACAGTAATACTTCCGCGCCGGCAAGTACACCCGGCACCGAGAAAGCAAATAATTCATGGAAGTACGACGTTAATCCGCTCGGTGTTTCGCAAGTACAATTAATAACAGGCGGTTTTTCGGCGGAGTACGGCAACGCGCAAGCCGGTGTTGTAAAAGTAATATTGAAAGAAGGTACTCCAAAAATTTCCGGTGAAGCAAGAGTAGAATACCGTCCTCCCGGCTTATACCATTTCGGTGATTACATTTATTCAAAAAGTAATATTGAATGGCAGCAGTGGGGAGATTTACAAGATTGGTTCGCGCAGAAAGACTTAGTAATTCAAAGTTTAGGATTAAAAAATAAGGACCGCTATAAATGGCTTTCCGATAAAATAGATAACGGTACAGCCACCGAAGAAGAAAAACAGCAATGGAACCAAATAGTAAATAGAGAAATTACTTGGGCGCACGATGTTTGGGTACAGAATCATACTCCGAGTCCCGATAATCCTTTAGGAGTTTATGATTACAGAAAATACGCGTACACAAGATATATGATAGGCGTAGGCGGACCTTTAGGAAAAGATCCTAATTTATTAAGATTTTATTTTTCCGGTGAATACAGAAATAATCCCACAAGGCTGCCAACTCCGGAACGCGAACAGGTTTATCAGAATTATATTTTAAATTTAACCTATAATCCTTTTCCTAAACATAAATTCAAATTACTCAGTTCATTCCAGCAGTATAGAGGCGGAATCTGGTCCGGCTCGGATGATATAAGATGGTCGGGAATACCTTTTGTTCCCGCCGGATCTTCTACAAAATATCTTGTTACCGTAGATCCCGTTAGAACCGAACAAACTTTAGCGCAAAGTTTAGACTGGACTTACACAGTAAACGATAAATCATTCCTGGAAACGAGCGTAATTCATCAAAGTGAAATATTTAAACTTCCTTATCAATATTTAGTAAGCAATACACAAAACGCCGATAAGCTTGATAGTCTTTATGATCCGCAGGTACCTTATTAAAAGACGGCCCGTGGTGGGAAACTTCTTTATACAGAGGCCCGTTTAATTTTAGTACAAATTATTACCAGGATTTTAGAGATAACCATTGGGAATTAAAATTTGATTACACAAATCAAATTATAAAAACTAATTTGATGAAAGGCGGGGTAAGATTTTATTATTGGGATTTATTTAATAACGCGGTTAACTCAAGCTATCAGGCGAATACTTATGTTGCCCGTTCCGGATACGCGGAATATTATAAAGCTTACCCAATGGACGCGGCATTTTATCTTCAAGACAAACTTGAATATGAAGGAATGGTAGCCAATATAGGTATAAGAGCCGAAGCTTTTAATTTTCAAGCAAATGTTCCGGTAAATAAATTTAATGTTTTTTATCCCGGCAAAGACGGCCCTTCCGAAGAAGCGGGAAATCCTTTTACAACTCCTTCACAAACAAAATTTATCTTCATGCCGCGTATTGGTGTCTCTTTTCCTATTGGTGAAGCAACGGCATTCAGAATTCAATACGGACACTTTGCTTCAATGCCGCTATTCACACAGGCTTTATCCCAACGAACCGATCGAGGCTGGTTAGTTTTAGGCAATGCCGGGCTCGATTTTAAAAAGACAATTAATTATGAATTCGGACTTCAGCAGATGATCGGTGAAACGAACCGATTGGATCTTGCCATTTACTATAATGATAGAGTTACTCAAGTAGGAATTCAGCGGATAGCCTCATTAACCGGAAGCCTCGCGAGAGAAACCGCCGGTTACACAGATTTAAATGAACCGCTTTATCCATATACAACTTATGCCAACAACGCATTTGGTTCTACGGTAGGTATGGAAATTACATTTGAAAAAATAAATTTGGATGAATGGGGCTACAGGCTAAGCTACAGCTTATCTCAAACAACGGACGGAAATTTTGGCCCGGAATTTATTTATCCCAACAACACCAGAAATGAACAGCGAAATTTTACCGGCGAATTTTTAGGCGCGTATGATAGAACCCATAATTTCCGCGGGCTGCTTCAGTACCGGTTTAAGGAAGACGGCGGATTCGAAATTTTTAATCTAAAACCTCTTTCCAGTACAATTTTCAGTTTAACTTATTCCGCGCAATCAGGTTTGCCCTACACATATATAACCACTTTTTCATTAAAAGACGTTGTAAATAACAGGCGTTATCCTTTGGAATCTTCCTTTAATTTTAACGCGGTAAAAAACTTTGAATTAAGCGGTTATAGATTCATTCTCGGATTACGAGTTATGAACGTGTTTAACAATAAATGGATAACCCCGATGGATCAAACGGACCTAATAGATTGGGTTGAAAGGGGAATTACAATGGCTGATCTCGGGAACGACCCGACGAGAAAAAGTCATCTAATAGCACCTTTTAAAACATACAGAAATATTCCGAGACAATTCTTTATAACCGTAGGAGTTGGATTTTAACAATGACAGATAACTTGGAAAAATTCCGGATAACGAATAATAATTTTAATTCTAAATTTAAGCGATATTTTAAAAGTTTTAGTTTAGTTATTGCCGGCGTTATACTTTTAACAGATGTTTCTCACGCACAGATTGAATCTTCAACTTTATCATTTAACCGCGGGAAACTTTGGGAGAGTGTTTATAACGGGAAAATCGGCCCGAGCTTCAGCAATTGGCGTAGAAGCGGAATCGGACTCGACTGGCCGGCGTTTGATGTAAGCTGGATAAATGAAAATATCGGCGGTGTTCCATCTTATTTATTAACCGGCGGTTTCATGATCGGCTGCAGAAAATCTAATGACAGTGTTTATGTAGTTGAAGACTGGTCGATTTCCGGCGGAACCGTTTCCACCGAACCCGGCGCGAAATATAAAATAATTAAGCATACAAAGCCTTATAAAAACGGTGAAAATTATTGGCTGAAAACGAATCCCGATGTCGGTGAAGAAGTAATTGAAAGTGTCTGGGAATATAATGAAAATTATACCGATCCTTTCGGAGTAAGGCACCAGCTTCCTGTTCGAGTTTCCAGAACCGCGCAAATGTGGGATGGTTCTCAGCGTGACGAAAATTATGTGCTTTATCGTTATGTTGTAAAAAATATTGCGGATGAAGTAAAAGCCCGCTTGCAGTCTTCAGGAGATTTGGGAAGAGTAAATACTATTTCCGATACATTAAAAGAAATGTATATTATGCTGAATTACGCTATTCACGCGAACAGCCGTTCGTGGAATGTTTTATTTCCTTTAGATCCTCCGGGCGCTAAAAACACTTGGTATTTTTACGATCCTTCACGCAAAATGATTTGGGGAAGAGCCGCCGATTATCCTCCCACAAAAGGCCGAAATGAAGAATACGGTTTATCTTATTCACAAGGAATTATTAAAAACGGACAGCCGCAAGGTGAATGGCTGGCTCCGGGTTATGTAGGTGTCAGATTAATTTATTCAACCCCTAATGCCGATAATAAAGAAACTTATGTGAACGGATACGGCTGGTCGGCAGGTGATCAATCTTTTGATTTTTCCGGTCCGTTTGCGGATAGAAATACTGAAGAGTCGCAATATAATGTAATTAAAGATCCTTCAAACGCTCCCAATTTTACAATGCTTCCTTCGGATACTGTTTATATGAAGAAGTCGAGAATGTGGTCAATGATGTCTTTAGGCCCGTGGACACTTTTACCGGGAGATTCAGTTGTATTTTCTGTCGCGGAAATTGTTGACGGAGCCGATTACAAATACGCTCTTGATCCGAACGCGGCTTCTGTTATAAGAAGCGAAGGGAATAAAATTTTTAATAGAACCGCCGATGAAGCAAAATTTACTTACGAGAATAATAATAATCATCCCGATCCTCCCGCCGCGCCTTCATTTAAAGTAGATTTTTACGGCGGATCAAAACAATTAGTGGCAAATGAAATTACATGGAACGATGAAGCCGAAAATATTTCGGATCCGGATGACGGGGTATCTGATTTAGTGGGTTATAAAGTTTACAAATCTTCTTATTTGCCGATTGGGCCGTGGGACTCTGTGGGAACGGTTATAAAAGGAGATCCGAAATATTATGATGCAGCGACGGGAAATTACGCGTTAGTCGACTCAAATGTTCAGGTTGGCGCGAGTTATTATTACGCGTTAACCGCGTATGATTCCGGGAGAACTGTTTGGAATATAAATCCTTCAGCCAAATTCCCCGAAACCAACAGCAGCAGAGTTCCGCCGCTTGAAACATCAATTTACGCGAATAAGAAAGTCAATCCTTTTGTCGCCACTCTTCCCCCTACAAATAATTTGGATAATATTGTGGTTGTCCCAAATCCGTTTGTAATAGGACAGGGAAGATCGCAGCCGGGAAGCACTGACAGGATTCAGTTTATAAATATTCCAAATCCCTGCACAATTCGAATTTATACTGTACGGGGTGATTTAGTTAAAACCATAAATGTAGAACCGGGAAGCGGAGCCATCGCGTCGTGGGATCAAGTTACTGATTACGGACAATTTGTAGAGAGCGGAGTTTACATTTATCACATCGAATCGGGTGTAGGAACTAAAATCGGGAAATTGGCTATTGTTAGATAATAAATTAATTGATTTGAAATTCTTCTATAACAATGATGAAAATAAAAATAATATTACTTTTTCTTGCGGCGGGAGTTTTTCTAAACGCGCAAACGTTTAAAAGAACCGGAACATCCGGTTTTACCTTTTTAGAAATTCCCGCAAACGCAAGAACAGCGGCTCTGGGTGAAGCTTCAATCAGTTTAGCCGATTTAAATTCCGATGCCGTTTTTAACAATCCCGCCGCTCTGGGATTTATAAATCAAACTCATTCTTTATCAGTTTCTTACGCGCCCTGGATTGCCGATATAAAACATTATGCTTCCAGTTATGCTTTTAATTCTCCTATAGGTGTCTTCGGTCTTGGTGCTGTTTTAATGGATTTTGGAAGTTTTACAAAAACAGCCGTTCCAACTTCAGGCGGGTTATACGAAGTTTTAGGTACTTTTAAAGCAAACGCGCTGGCGTTAGGATTAACTTATTCCAGAAGATTAACCGACAGATTTTCTTTCGGTGTAACTTTAAAATATGTAAAAGAATCAATCGATATTTATGACGCGCATAATATTCTTTTTGACGGCGGTGTAATTTATTACACCGGACTTTCCTCTTTAAGAATTGCCGCCGCTCTTCAAAATTTCGGTGTTGACGCGAAGTATCTTAATGATCAATTCAGAATGCCGTCTATCTTAAAACTGGGAGCTGCGGCGGAAGTACTCGGTAATTTTGATTCGGAATACCGTGTAACAGTAATTGCCGAAGCTCTTCATCCGAATGATTCTGATGAGAGGTTGAATTTAGGGACGGAAGTCTCATGGAAAAACATTATAACTTTTAGAGGCGGTTATAAATTCTTTTATGATGAAGAAAGTTATTCGGTGGGAGTTGGCTTAAATCCGCAGTTAAATGTGCCTATGAATTTTGATTTTGCGTTCTCTGATTACGGCAGGCTCGGAAATATTTTAAGATTCACTTTTCAATTCGGACTGTTATGAAATTAAAGATACACTTTTTAATAATCTCAATAGTATTTATATCTTCCGCTGTTTTTCCGCAAATACACTCGGTTAAACTTTTTTCCGATTATTCAAAACCTTTGAGCAAAAGACTTGCAGTAAATAAAATTGACGCTGTCGGCGGAGGCGCGGAAATTCATTTTAAAATTAGTGAATCAATAAACGCCGGACTTATTATCGGATACCAGCTATACAGTCTTCAGCAGGATTCCGCGTTGGCGCAATGGAACTGGAAATTCTGGAATACCCGCTACAGAGATCGTGTTAAAGCTGATTTGCAAGCTGACCCGACTCTTTCCGCTTCTATAAATCCTGTTCAAAAAATGGATGTAATTCCTTTAATGCTGAATTTAAGCTTCGATATTTCAATGAATGAGAAGTTCTTAATTACTCCTTCCATTGGCGGCGGGGTTTTATTTTATACAAGAAGACTTTATTTAATTGAGGACTGGCAGAAAAGATTTAATAATTACACTTTTGAATACAGCTACAGAAATTTTGCGCAAGATAAAAGCGGAAATCCGGCGACTGTTATCGGCGGAGTAGAAGTTTCATATAATTTTACCAAATTTTTTCTGTTGGCAGGATCGGTTAATTATATGCAGGTTATTAAAACCAAAGGTTCGCTGGGTTACGAAGAATTTCCATTTAATAATACTATTAACGCAAAAATTGGATTAACATTCCTTTATTAAACAAAATGAAAAATAAATTTATTAGTCTTTTACTTATTACAATAATTTTAATCGCATTTAAAAATGCTTATTCTCAAAGCAAATGGATAGCCGGTTTCGACGCTTCCTATTTTATTCCTACTCAAGAATTAGCGAATAGATTTAAACCGGCCGCGGGCGGTTCATTTTTTCTAGGGAAAGAAACAGGCGGAAACTGGACTTGGACCGGGAAAATTGAATATTTGAAATTTGATAAAGTTAATAAAGACAAACTTTTTATAACCCGTCCCATAGATGTCGGAAACGGGATGAAAAATTTTGACCTTCCTATTCCGAATTTGAAAATGGAGTTGGAAATAACAGGTGCTTCAGCAAACGCTTTTTATACTTTTTTCCAAAATAATTTTATTAACGCAAACGCTGAATTCGGTTTCGGTATTTACAGATGGCATAGTTACAGAAGCTCTTATTATGATTCCCTTTATATTGACACTTCAGGCACAGGCAATTTAATGTTAGCCGAAGTTTTAGCCGTACCCGAAAATACTCAAGATGACTGGAGCGGTGGATTTAATATAGGCCTCGATGTGAACGCGAAAATTTTCGGACCGCTTTGGTTAAATATAGGAGGTGCTTATAAAGCTGTTATTGGCGAATTATGGGCAGCGCTTGCTTTGGATAAAGAAAATGTAAGTACATTCCAAATTATTCAACTAAAAGCCGGATTTTTTGTGAAGTTTTAGATAAAAAATTTTCCTCTAAACTAAATACTAATGAACAAATTTATTCTCATAATACTATTCAATTTAGCGTTTACCAGTATTTATGCTGAAGGGGATTCTTCAGCAGTTTCGGCTGTAAGAGGAGTTTGGCTTACTAATGTTGACAGTAAAGTTCTAAATTCTGAAAGAAATATCAAAGAAGCGGTTGATCTCTGTGAAGAATCCGGTATCAATACTATTTTTGTTGTGGTTTGGAATAAAGGAATGACGACTTATCCAAGTAAGATAATGAAAGATTTTACAGGTATTGGAATAGATACAGCTTTAACAGGCGGTCGAGATCCTCTTAAAGAACTTATAGAAACGGCGCATCAAAAAAATATTAAAGTAATCGCTTGGTTTGAATTCGGATTTTCATCATCGTATAAAGAAAACGGCGGTAAAATTCTTAAACTAAAACCTGAATGGTCTTCTAAAAATATAAAAGATAGTTTAGTGCAAAAAAATGGTTTTGAATGGATGAATGGTTTTAATCCGGAAGTTCAAAATTTTATGCTTTCGCTGATAATGGAAGTCGCGCGTAATTATAAAATAGATGGAATACAAGGTGATGATAGACTGCCCGCAATGCCGTCAGAAGCGGGATATGATAATTTTACAGTAAATCTGTATAAGACTCAGCATGAAGGAAAAACTCCTCCTAAAAATCCAAAGGATTCAGCGTGGGTTCAATGGCGTGCCGATCTTTTAACTAATTTTATGGGAGAAATTCATGACAGCGTAAAAGCCGTTAATAAAGATTTAATAGTTTCAATGGCGCCAAGTATTTATCCATGGAGTAAAGAAGAATATCTGCAGGATTGGCCGGAGTGGTTAAACAAAGGCTACATCGATTTAATTTGTCCCCAGCTTTACCGGTATGAAGTAAAAGATTATAAAACAGCGCTTGAAGAAATTGTAAACACACAAATCAGCAAAAAGAATTTATATAAATTTTATCCCGGCATTCTGCTTAAAGTAGGAAACTATTACGCGCCAAAAGATTATCTAAAAGAAGTGATAAAAATAAATAGAGAGAACAGTGTAAACGGTGAAATTTATTTCTTTTTTGAAGGAATTAAAAAATATCCCGATCTATTTAAAAACGAGTTATATAAAGAAAAAGCGGCCTTCCCGGATTTAGCGCATTAGTTTTTGTTTATTAATTCTTACCTGATAATTCTACCTAATAAGTATTTAAAAAAGATGGTATTTTTACATAAAAAATTCCGGAGTTTTTGTGAAGAAGCTACTTACTATTTTTCTGTTTCTATTTTTGATTAAAACATTCGCGCAGCAGCCGAATGAAATGAGAGCAGTCTGGATAACTAATGTGGATAGTTATGTTCTATTTAACGACATCAATATTATTAACGCGATGGATTATCTCGATTCGCTGAATATAAACGTAATTTTCCCGGTGGTTTGGAATAAAGGATATACTCTTTATCCAAGCAAAATAATGGATAGTCTTTTTAATACTCCTATTTGGCCGACTTTTACAGGGAAAGATCCGCTTAAAAAAATAATTCTTGAAGCACATAGGCATGGAATTGAAGTTATTCCCTGGTTCGAGTTCGGATTTTCGAGTTCATATTCACAAAACGGGGGACATATAATTTCCAAATTTCCCGGCTGGGCAGCAAAAAATTCCAATGGAAATCTTGTTGTAAAAAATGGGTTCGATTGGATGGCCGGAACAAATCCGGAAGTACAGAATTTTATGATATCATTAATTACGGAAGTAATTGATAATTATGATGTAGACGGAATTCAAGGCGATGACAGACTTCCCGCAATGCCGTACGAAGGCGGATATGATTCGGCGACTGTCGCAATTTATAAATTTGAACATAATGGTGCTAATCCTCCGGGCAATCCGGGCGATCAAAACTGGCGGCAATGGCGTGCGGATAAATTAACAGAATTTTTATCGAGGATGCGGGATTCAATAAAGACGAGGGGAAAAGATTTTATTCTTTCGGTTTCACCGAGTCCTTATCCTTTTGGTTATAACGAATATTTACAAGATTCTCCCAAATGGCTTCAGCAGGGGTTAGTTGATAATATAATCCCGCAGTTATACCGTCAGGATATAAGCTCATATTCTTTTGAATTAACAAAAGCTTTAAGTTACATTCCGCCGGATAAAAAAGACATTTTCTTTCCCGGTATTTTGGCTAAAGTCGGTTCTTATCTTATTTCTCCGGATTTGCTCTTAAAATCAATTTCGGCTAATAGGCAAAATAATGTTAATGGCGAGTCCTTCTTTTTCTATGAAGCTTTTACTGCCGACAACGGAAAATTAGGTGACACTTTGCGCGCAACTTACTATGCTGAGGACGCGCTTCTGCCTTATAGAAACGGAAATAATTGGCGGCCTAAAGCCGAAATTGTAAACGAAGATGAAAACGGCGCGGTTTTATCAGGTAATTGGGAAAAGAAACCGGTACAGGGATTTAATCCAAATGTTTATTGGACTTCGGATACTTCAGAAGCGTCGATAAAATATTCTTTTAACATTGTCAATGAAGGCTGGTATCAGCTTTATGTTTATATCGTCCCGAATTCATTATTCACCAAGCAAGCGCGTTATATAGCGTTTTCCGCGTCCGATTCGACGGAAATAATTCTGAATCAGCAGGATCAAAAAAATAACGGCTGGACCAAATTAGTCGATGTGTATCTGCACAAAGGAAAACAAAAAGTATTAAAACTTGATAATAAATATTTAGAGAGCGGTAAGTATTTACTCGCCGATGCGGCAATGCTGATGATCAACAGAAAGCTTTCGCCAAATATTATAATTTCTTCCGCGGAAAATGAAAAATTAATGACTAAGGTTATAGATAAATATAGTTTGCGGCAAAATTATCCGAACCCGTTTAATCCCGTTACCACAATTGAATATTCAATTCCGAAAGAATCAAAAGTAAGTATTAATGTTTATGATATATTGGGAAGAAGAGTCCGGACATTGTTTGATGAAGTTTTGGCGGCCGGAAGTTATTCGGTACGTTTTAACGGAAACGGTTTGGCTAGCGGAGTTTATTTTTATGAACTTAAAGCGGATAATTATTCTTCGATTAAAAAACTGCTGCTAATGAAATAAAGTTTTCTCGCTTTCCCCTTTAAATGTCATTGCGAAAATATTCTTTTGCAATGACATTTTTTTTAACACATCTTAATTAAACATTTTGGGAAATTTTTTAATAACAGAATTCCCGATAATTTGAACCACTTCATCATAACTGAATTGCCCGGAATTGATTACTAAATGATAAAGAACAGGATCTTCAATATTTCTGTGGAAATAATTCATTAGATAATCTTTCCTGTCTTCCTCTTCTTTTTTTATAAAATCAATCGAATTCCGTCTATCCAAATTATGGATTTCCTGTATATGCTTAATTCGATTTTCAAGCGGCGCGACAATTCTAATATTAAAAGCGTTGTGCAGTTTAGAAGTTATTATATTTCCGCCTCTTTCAAGAATTATAACATTTCCTGTGTGCGCAAGTTGTAAAATAGTTTCAGTAGTTTTATGCACCAAAGTCCAGGTACCGGGTGATTCACCCAAAAGTTCATGCATAATAGATTTAACCGAATTATACTTTTCTTCTTCAAGAACCTTTCCCAGCCTTTGCGGTAGATGATGATCCTGCAGGACTTTTTCTATTAAATTCTTATCAAATACAGCCCATTGATAAGTTTCGTCGACTTGAATGTTTTGGAAAAATTCCGCGAGCTTTTCCGAAATAACATCCGCGCCGGCACCGGTTTCGCGGGAAATTGTTATACAAGGACCGGCGGCAATTTTTTGCTTGTGTTCTTTCGGCAAATCTGAAAGTTTAGGATGTGTTTCTATATAATGTTTAGCTTTTTCTAGAGGACCGGCGACTCGCATTTTATAGCCCTTTCCTTAATTGTAAATTTAGTGGATTCAATAAAAATATAAGCTTTTTTCATCTCATTATAAATATAAAAGAACGCGTATAAGTTCTGTTTGATTTCCGGATCATCTTTAAATTCAAAAAATGAATTAATAGTTTCAATTATATCTATTTATAAATTATTGTAAATTATTATATAGAATTTTTATTCTTAAAAATTTATAACCTAAAAAAGAGGGAGAAATAAATGGAATATAGAATTGAGACAGACAGTATGGGTGAAATTAAAGTTCCGGTTGACAAGTATTACGGCGCGCAAACCGCGCGTTCTTTAATGAATTTTAAAATCGGCGGAGAAAGATTTCCGCGTGAATTGATAAGAGCTTTAGGCATTTTAAAAAAAGCCGCCGCGTTAACTAATAAAGAGCTGGAACTTTTATCAGCCGACAAAGCTAATTTAATTGTTAAAGCCGCCGATGAAGTTATTGAAGGAAAACTCGATGAACATTTTCCCCTGGTAGTTTGGCAAACCGGCAGCGGAACGCAAACAAATATGAACGCTAACGAAGTTATTTCAAACCGCGCTATTGAATTAGCCGGCGGTGAGAAAGGAAGTAAAAAACCGATTCATCCTAATGATGATGTAAATAAAGCGCAGTCTTCAAACGATACTTTTCCTACGGCAATGCATATAGCGGCGGTTGAGGAAGTTCATAGAAGATTAATTCCAATGGTTACAAAACTTAGAGACGCTCTTGGCAAAAAATCGGAGGAATTTAAAGATATAATTAAAATTGGCAGAACACATTTAATGGACGCTACTCCGTTAACTCTGGGACAAGAGTTTTCCGGTTATGTTCAGCAGTTAACAAACGGATTAGAAAGAATTGACGCGGCTCTTCCTCATATGTATGAATTAGCTTTGGGCGGAACAGCGGTAGGAACCGGTCTAAATACTCACCCAGATTTTGCCGAGAAGGCCGCGGCGAAAATAGCGGAATTAACAGGCAAACCATTTAAATCGGCAAGAAATAAATTTGAAGCTCTTGCCGCGCACGATGCTTTAGTTGAGCTTAGCGGTGTATTAAAAACAATTGCCGCGTCATTAATGAAAATCGCAAATGATGTAAGATGGCTTGGATGCGGCCCGAGATGCGGAATAGGCGAACTGCAGCTGCCGGAAAATGAACCGGGAAGTTCTATAATGCCGGGAAAAGTAAATCCCACCCAATCCGAAGCAATGACTATGGTTTGCGTACAAGTTTTCGGAAACGATACGGCTGTTAATTTTGCCGGCGCCAGCGGAAATTTTGAATTAAATGTATTTAAACCTGTTATAATTTTTAACGTGCTGCAATCAATAAAATTAATTGCGGATGCATGCGAAAGCTTTACCGATAATTGCGTAGTAGGAATAGAAGCAAATGAAAAAAACATTAAAAAGAATTTAGATAATTCTTTAATGCTTGTAACTTCGCTTAACCCTCATATCGGCTATGATAACGCGGCCAAAGTCGCGAAAAAAGCTCATAAAGAACATACAACTTTAAAGGAAGCGGCAGTAGAATTAGGTTTACTAACAGCAGAAAAATTCGATGAAGTTGTTCGTCCGGAAAAAATGATCGGTCCGAAAAAATAAAAATTTAAACGCCCGCACGAACAGATGCGGGCTTTTTTTACAAAAAACTTAAGAAGCTATTTGAATAACTGGAATGGAATTGTCTCGCTTTTTATCGCCTGCGTTGAATTAATCATTTTAATAAATCTTTTAATATTTGCCGAAAAGAATAAAGTTAACAAGCCGGTTTTTATTCTAATCGGATTGCTGATGGGCTATCAAATATTGGAATGGCTTATGTGCGGGTTAAATTTAAGATATTCATCATTAGCGTTTCTTGCTTTTGTGGATATTTCATTTCTGCCGCCGCTAAATTTATATTTTCTTCTTTTATATTTGGGAAAATCAAATAAAAAAATTATTCTAATTTTTCTGCCCGCAATATTTTTCCTTTTCTATTATTTGTTTACCATTCCCCAATTTCAAATAGTCCATTGTACCGTTTTTTATGCTGTTTATAATTATCCTCTCGGAGATTTATACGGCTTCTTCTATTATTTGCCTCTAATTGTGTCAATCATTATAATAATTACAAAACTTAAAACTGGCGTTACAAAATCGATCAAAACAAATTTAACAGCAGTTTTATCGGGACTAATTTTTATTTCACTTCCTGTGATAGCAGCCTTTCTGCTAAAGTTTGCGGGAGCAGACACCATGCTTAAATCAGTAGAAAGTATAATGTGCAAATTTGCTTTTGTGTATGCGGTATTTTTAAGTTTTTTCTGTATTAATAATAAGAAGGTTAATGAATGAACGAGATTATTCTGAATATATATCTTATAATTAAAAATAATTTTGTAGTGGAATTCCGGGCTATCGCTTACGAAAAGGAAGGCGGAGACGATAGAAAAATTCGTTTCTTAAAAAGTCACGCGGTAGAGGATTTTGAGCATGCGTACCATTTTGACGCTCCTCAAAATGAAAGCGGCAAATTTATGAAGTACAATAAATTTAATAAGCTTGAAAAAAGGGGGAGGCAATATGAACTTTTTGAAGAAATATTTCAAAGGTTTGATGTTCCGGAAAATCCGCTTATTTGCGTTACACCGGTTGTTGACGGAAAAATTTTAGCCGAAGAAGTATCAGAATAAAAAGTTAAAGTTAAATTATTATTTTAGAGCAAAATTGATAGTGTTTTTTTTCTGGTTTGGTTTATCTATTTTGCCTCGCTGATTTTGAAGATGGCTATTTCCGCCCTTCATTCAATCTTAAAAAAGTATAAAAAATGAAAACAAAATTATTTTTTTTGATTATTTCGGTAATTTTCTTTGAAACAAAAATTATAGGTGCGAATTTGTTCATAAGTGATAAGAGTAAAAATGAATTAGTAAAAGAAAAAAGGGGAAAAACTGAAGTACAGAATCTGGATAAAATTTATTCTTCAAAAAAACTCGGCTCATTTGTAGAAGGAGGAAAAACTTATTTTAGATTGTTTGCTCCAAATGCCGAAGATGTTTTTCTTGTAACTTTTAAGAATCCGGAAAACAGCCAAGGCAAAGAGTATGAAATGGTTTCCGATTATGACGGAGTTTGGGAAATAATTTTAGACGGAGAACAATACGGACTTTTCTACGGTTTTAAAGTAGAAAATAAAAGTCAAATAAATAAAGGAACCATCTGTGTAGACCCTTATGCTAAAGCTGTGGCCACATTAAACACTTATATGAATCCGAGACGCGCGATTGTAGTGAAAGAAGAAGATTATAATTGGGAAAACGATACATGGATTCAAAGAGATTGGCGTGACTTAATTATTTACGAAATGCATATCCGGGATATGACCGAGCATCCTTCTTCCGGCAGTTCAAAACCCGGAACTTATTCCGGATTAGTAGAAAAGGGAATAACAGGCGGAATAGATTATATAAAAAATTTAGGAGTAAATACGGTTGAATTACTTCCGGTTCAAGAATTCGCTAATATTGAAATTCCTTTTAAAAAACCAATGGCCGGAAGTGAAAATACATGGAACCCTTATGAAAGAAATTATTGGGGATATATGACCGCCGCTTATTTCGCGCCGGATGAATATTACAGCTATACAGACAGCAATCCTACAATGAATGAATGGACCGGAAAAACGACCGAACGAATTACAGAATTTAAAGATATGGTGAAAACATTCCATAAGGAGGGAATCGGTGTTATTATGGATGTTGTTTATAATCATCTGTCGGAATATGAAATAGGAAATTTAAAAGAAATTGATAAAGATTATTATTTCAGATTAGACGAAAACGGAAACTTCATTTCTCAAAGTTACTGCGGCAATGATCTAAGGACAGAGCGCCCTATGCTGCGAAGATTAATTGTAGAAAGCATCCTTTATTGGATGAAAGAATATCATGTAGACGGTTTTCGTTTTGATTTAGGAAAACTTTTAGACTGGGAAACAATTGAAGAAATAATTTATGAAGCGCGTAAAATAAATCCCAGCGCGGTTTTTGTGTGCGAGCCTTGGGGCGGCGGTTATGATCCGATGGGATTTTCAAATCGCGGATGGGGCTCATGGAATGATCAAATTAGAAACGGAATAAAAGGTGAAAATCCTACAAACGGCCTTGGATGGATATTCGGGAAATGGTACGGAAATAATAATCGCGGCAGAATAAAAAGTTATGTAAACGGAACATTAACGCGTGATAAATTCGGTCTATTCTCAAAAAAAGAACATTCTGTTAATTATCTTGAATCGCATGACGGGTATACTTTGGGCGATTTTATTAGAATCGGTTCTAAAGAAGTTGATCCTCTCGATGTTATTGAAGATTTAGATAACGCGGTAAAATTAACTCCGCTTCAAATGAAGCTGAATAAATTGGCCGCTTTATTCTTGTTTACTTCTCAAGGAATTACAATGATAAATTCAGGACAAGAATTCGCCCGCTCTAAAGTTATACCGGTTAACATAATTGTTCCCGATGAAAATAAAGGAAGGATTGATCATAATACTTATAATAAAGACAATGAAACAAACTATATAAATTATGAACACGCAAAAATAAACAAAGAACTGGTTGATTATTATAAAGGTCTTATTTCCCTAAGAAAAAATTTTGCGGCATTTAGAAGAGCGAATTACAATGATGTTGAATTTTACGATGATTCCGATAATCAGTTTACTTTAGCTTATGCAATAAAATATAACAACGATGAATTTATAGTACTGTTTAATGCCGATAACAGAAAGGAACATAAATTTGTTCTACCAGAAGGCGAATTTGATATTTTGGTGAATGATAAAAATGCCGGAATTAATTCCCTGGGAAACACAAAACTTG
The DNA here is from genome assembly GCA_963798775.1 of uncultured Bacteroidota bacterium. GTDB lineage: Bacteria > Bacteroidota > Ignavibacteria > Ignavibacteriales > Ignavibacteriaceae > CAWCUK01. Next base: position 934,185 of record CAWCUK010000001.1, on the reverse strand, counting down.
AAGTACTATTAAAACCGGTTACCGGAATGGTACTGAAGAAGAAATAAAAAATAAAGAATTTACTTAAGACTATTTCTTAAGAATTGCCGGTTAAAACCAATTAATAAACGGCAAAAGCTCTTAAGAAATAGTCCAAATATTTCTCCAAATTAAAATTGAATTTCCCGCGTATTCTTATTTTAGAGAAGTTATCATCTTTTAGCCATTCTTAAAACATTGATTTTAATAAAAAAATAATATTTCAATTTCATTGGTGATGAAAAATTCAATCCTTTTTAAATGGAATGCTTTTTGTATAATTTAAAAGGCAATAGCAAGGGGAGCCTCAAAAAGTACAATTCAAAATTTTTCAAATAGGCTTATTGCTTGCTAATTTTATTTATCCTTTTGTTCTGCCAAATCGGGACAGGAGACTGTGATGAAATATTTATTAAATTCAGAACCCAAACATATAGTTTTCCTTGGAAGAAAAGGCGTGGGAAAATCTTCCTTAATTAACGCTTTTCTCGGGGGTGCAGTTTCACCGATAAATGATGGTACCAACAAAAATTTATTTGAGGCGGATTATCCTACCGAATTCCTTCCCTACGGGCCGGTGGTTTTAAAACACGCTATAAATATTGATGATTGTGATGCGGAACCGGAAACAAAAAACAGGAATATAATTAGAGCGATAGCTGCCGCAAATTTTGCCATTTTAGTTCTTGATGCCCGTGAAAGAATGTCGATTGAAGAGCGAAAGGTAATTACACATCTATTAAAACTTTCCATCCCATTTTTGATAGCGGTTAATAAAATTGAATTTTGTGTTAACGATGAATTGCTCGCGGATATTAAGCAAATTAAAGCCACACATTTTGAAATTTCTTGCGCTGAGAATGTAGGTATTGACCTGCTGAAATCTAAAGTTACCAGAATGCTGACTTTGGATCCAACTCCGGTTTTTATAAAAGATATTATAAATCCTGGTGACATTGTTTTAATTATTGAGCCGTTAACAAATGAACTTCCGGCAAGAAGATTTATGGCTCAGCAAATTAAAATGATTAGAGAAGCGCTGATTGAACAAGCGATAGTTATTGTAACTAGGGAAAAAGAGCTTCGATATACACTTTTCCAGTTAAAAAACCCGCCGGATTTAATTATATCGGATAACCGTTCTATAAAAAGAATTCTTCCGCTGGTAAATAGAAAAACAAGGCTTACAACTTTTACTCTGCTGGATACGCGCTATAAAAGCAGCATGAATGATTTTATGGAAAATATGGAACTGCTAACCGAATTAAAGGACGGTGACAGAGTGTTAATTGTAGAGGCATGTCAGCATCATCTTCAAATAAATGATATAGGAAGAGAAAAACTTGCACGCTGGTTAACGCTTCATACTAAAAAAAGATTAGTTATTCATTCTTCCGTCGGTGAAGGACTTCCTGAAAATATAACCGAATATAAACTGTTAATTCATTGCGGCGGCTGTATGCTTACCCGTAATATGATGCAGACAAGAATTAAAGAAGCAAAATTGCTTGATGTGCCTATTATAAATTATGGAGTTTTAATTCCTCATATCCGCGGTTCAATAGATAGAATTGTTACGCCGTTTAATCAAATTGCTTCTATTTAATTAGCTGTAATTCCCAGCCGCAGCGATTTTACTACAGCTTGTTTGAAGCTATTCAAATCAACCGGTTTTTGAAAAACGTATTTTATACCCAAATTGTTGTAATCAAAAATTGCGTTTCTATCAACATCATGACTTAAAACTATTATCGGCGGCATTCCTTTCATTTCAGTTTTCTGAAGTTCCTGAATCATTTCATACCCGTTCATGTTCGGCATAATATGATCAGTAATTACCAGCGCGGGAGGGGAAGTTGTTATTATGTCAAATGCTTCTTTTCCGTCCGAAGCTATTTCAACATTATAATCGGGGGTAATATTTTTTATTATTTTTGAATACAAAAGCCGATCGGTTTTATTATCATCAACTAAAAGAATATTTGGAGACGCGACCGGAAGCGTAAAATAAAAATAAGTTCCTTTTCCGTATTCGCTTTTAACCCAAATTTTTCCGCTGTGTTTTTCAATAATTTCTTTAACTAAAGATAAACCTAACCCGCTGCCTTTTTCACCGGCTGTACCTTCCGAAGTAAATTTAGTATCAACATTAAATAATTTTCCTAAATTTTCTTCTTTTATACCTATCCCGGAATCTTTAATACAGAATTGTAAAAACCTGAGCTGCGAAGACGGCTCGGCGAATATTTCAATTTTACCGCCGATATTTGTAAACTTTATAGCGTTAGAAATTAAATTATTAAATACTTGCAGCAGCAGGCTTTTATCCACATAAATAACTTCATTTTCGGAAACATAATTTATTAGATCGATATTTTTCTGAAACGCGACGCCGGACATTGCATTAAAAGAATTTTGAATAATATTTTCGGCTTTAATTTTTTCCGGTTCAAAACTGATTCTGCCGGTCTGCAGCCGAGTCCAGTCAAGTAGAGAATTAACTAAAGAAAGCATCGATTTTGATGATTCCTGAATAAATCGGACATACTGGTTTCTTTCTTTTTCATCCAAAGAATCATCGCTTAAAAGAAGATCTGTAAATCCTAAAATAGAGCTGAACGGCGTGCGTAAATCGTGGGAAATTATTGAAATAAATCGGTCTTTAGTTTCATTAAGTTTTACAAGTTTTTGTGTTGATTTCCTTAATTCATTTTCAGCTTTTTTCCGCAAAGAAATATCGGTAACAAGTCCGTACATTTTTTGAATTTCGCCCTTGCTGTTCCTTTTGAAATTTAATTTGGCGCGAATCCAGGCAACATTGCCTTGTTTGTTAAGAATTCTAAATTCAATTTCCTCGGTAAGTTGAATTCTGCTTCTGAGAAAAACTTTTATATGCTTTTTGATTGAATTAAAATCATCGGGATGAATAATTTTTAGAATAAGTTTTGGATCTCCCAAAAATTCTAATTGAGAATATCCTGTTACTTTTTCCACCGATGCTGTAAAAAAGGTAGGGCGTAAAGTTGAATAATTTTGTTCAAAGGTAAAAAGGAAATCATCAATATTTTCGGTTATGCTTCTATATTTTTCTTCGGATTCACGAATTGCCTGCTGTGAGCGTTTCCGTTCGGTAATATCGCGAATAATTAATACCATATGATTTACAGCTTCTGTTTTAAATGAAGCGATGGAAACTTCGGCAAAAAAGTTTGTGCCGTTTTTCCGTTTACCTAAAATCTCGTAATGCTGTTTTTCTTTATTATTGAATTCTTCGGATTTAATGAATTCTTTTATTTTATTTAAATCATCTTGATTTATTAATTCATCTAAATTTTTGTCAAACATTTCATCGGGCGAATTATAACCGAATTCTTCAGCGAGTGAATTGTTAGCTAAAAGAATTTTCCCTCCCGATTCAACCGCCATTCCGTCAATTGAAGCATCGAAAATGGATTGAAAAATAAGCAACTCTTTTTGAGCGTCTTTTTTGCGGGTTATATCAGTAAAAAATCCGTAAAAATATCTTAACGTTCTTCCGTAATAAATAGGAGAAAATTTAGCGGAGAGATAAATTTTTCTGCCGGATTTTGAAATGACGGGAAATTCGGAACCGGTATTCTCTTCTTCGCTAAAATTTTTTAGTTCAAAACCATTTTGTTCTAAATATTCGGGTGATATTAAATCTTTAATATTCTTAAAAAGAATTTCCTCTTCGGAAAATTCTAGAGTTGTTATAAACATTTTATTGGCGTATGTAATTACGCCTTCGGGATCGATGGTACAGATAAGTTCGGCCGCGTGTGTAACAATGCTGCGGTATTTTTCTTCCGATGTACGGAGCTGCTTTTCAACTTTTGCCCGTTTGGTTATATCAGAACAAAGTATAACAATAGTATCATTATTATCGCCGATTAAAGAAAATTTAGCTAGAATTATCGATTTTTTATTTAATCTATTAATGAAGACAAAATCGCTCTCCCAATTTCCGTTTTTTTCTATTTCATCTTTTATTCGCGTAAAATAATCAGAACCGAAAAATCCCGGAACCTTCGTAAAAGATTTCCCGAAAATTTCACTTTTGGAATAATTAAATAAAATTTCGGCAGCTTTATTCCAAAAAGTAATTTTTCCGTCCAAATCAACCGCAAAAACCGCGTCGGTAACAACTTCTGTAATAACTTGGTACTGTTTTAATTCGGCAACTTCTTCTTCAAGTTTTTTCTTTTTTTCTATAATTTCTGTTATGTCGGAAAAAGAGAAAAAGATAAATTGAATTTGCCCACGTTTATTTAGAGTAGGCTCAATCTTGCATTCATAAATATTTTTAACTGAATTAACACTTAATTCCAAATTTAAAATTTCTGGCCGGCGTTTAAGTTTTACAATATTAAGATGTTCAACAAAATCTTTTCTTGCTCCGGGCGAGAATATTTGGGTTATTTCAAAAGAAGGAGTTTTTTCGGCGGGAAGATTTAAAGTGTCTATTTTTCTACCGAGCGAATATTGAACTATTCCTTCGCTGTCGGTGATAAACAGAAAATCATTCATGTTATTCAGCATTTTCCGTACATAATCGTAATAGAGCTGATTTTCCGTATCTTTTTCGATTATTTTTAAATCTTCAAGAATAATAATTCCACCGTTAAAAATACCTTTATTTTCCAGCGGAGAGGCTTTAACAATTAAATTAATTTTACCGTTTGACGATGAAAAGTTTTTTATCTCTTTTTCAAAAGCAAAGCCTTCTTTTAAATTATTCAATTCTTCGTTAAAACTAGTTCCGGCAAAAATTTCATCATTTAATAGATTTTTTCCCAGAATACCTGAAGTTTTAAAATTATATAATGTTCCGAACTGGTGGAAGTTTTCATTTGCGTACTCAACCTGCCACTCTGCGTTAAATATAAGAATTCCAATCGGTGCTTTATCCAGCAATGACAGCATTTCATTTCTAATTATATTTTGAGGTTCGGACATAAATTCAATTGCGGTATTATGATTTATTTTAAGTTATACATCAATAATGATGCTAAGAAAATTCATGTGAAAATTTAATATAAAAACTTAAAGAATAAATATTAATAGTGAAAAAAGCTTTAATTTATTAGAAAAGCACTAAATAGAGCAATTTTTATTATCGATTATTAAAATTTAGAAAGAATAGGATAAATTTTATCTTTGTATTAATATGAGATGATAAAGGATTATATTTCAAAGTATTACAGGATTTTTTACAGTAGCGATGGGTTCACCATGTTTACTGCCCGCAGCACAAAAATGCGAAGAGGCTGGTGAATTCGCGTTAAATCTAACTCCATCGGCAAAATAAATTATTGTCATTCCTTTTCGAATACGGTTTGTATTATTTTTTTTGGTGTAGTGGACTGTGAGTCCGTGATGAAAAGTTGCGTCGCCCGGTTTTAAAGTAAAATACACAGGCTCTTTCTTGGTAATTTCTGAGGCTTGTTTTACAAGATCTATTTTCCCTTCAATAGCATCTTCAATAGTATTAGAGAAAGAATCAATCCCCGCTTTATGTGAACCGGGAATAAAATGCATCGCGCCCATTTCAAAAGTAACTTCTTCCAGAGCTATCCAAATTGTTCCGGCATTTCTATCTAACATCGGCCAGTATGCTAAATCTTGATGAGGAGCTGTAGCGTCGCCGCCGGGAAGTTTATATAATGCCTGATCATGCCATAATCTTACATTTTCAGCGTTTAATAATTGTTTTGCTATTGAACCCAATCGTGGGCTTAAAGTAAAATTTTTAACTTCGGAAAATTCACTCCATAAATGTCCGCATTGTAAAAATTCTCTTTCATAAGCGTTTCGCTCGGAAAGGGGACGCTTATCGTGTCCCGTTCTTATTTCAACAACTTCATCAATAATTTTTTTATAATGAATAACTTCATTTTCGTATAAAACTTTATTTAAAAAAACGAATCCGTTTTCATTGTAAAAATTTTTCTGTTCTCCGGATATATTATAATAACCGGAGAGTTGGAAATTATTCATATAATTATTTTATAAAAATTTATTGTAATCGTTTTTCTAGATTATTTAATTCTTCTCTCAAACCTTCGGGTAATTTATCGCCAAAAATTCGGTAATATTCTTTAATACCTTCAACTTCTACTTTCCATCTTTCTTTATTAACCCCTAAAAGTACGTCCAATTTATCGTCAGAAATATCAAGTCCCGAAGTATCAAGTGAATCTTTTTTAGGAAGATAACCTATTTCTGTTTTAACTGCTTTATCGGAACCGGAAGTTCTTTCAAAAATCCATTTTAATACTCTTATATTTTCTCCGAATCCGGGCCATATAAAATTACCGTTTTCATCTTTTCTAAACCAATTAACATAAAATATTTTTGGAAGCTTATTTTCATCTGCATTTCTTCCAATATCCAGCCAATGCTGAAAATAATCGCCCATATTATAACCGCAAAACGGAAGCATAGCAAAAGGATCATGTCTTACTTGCCCTACTTTTCCGGCGGCCGCGGCGGTTTTTTCAGAGGAAACAATTGAACCCAAAAACGTTCCGTGCTGCCAATTAAAAGCCTGGTAAACCAGCGGAACAAAATCACTTCTTCTTCCGCCGAAAAGTATGGCGGAAATAGGAACTCCTTTAGGATCTTCCCAAGACTCGTCAATTACAGGGCATTGGTCGGCAGGAACCGTGTAGCGGGAATTAGGATGTGCCGCGTTTTCATCACTTTCCGGTGTCCATTTATGTCCAAGCCAATTAATTAATTCTGCTGGAGTTTCACCATTCATTCCTTCCCACCAAACATCACCTTCCGGTGTAAGAGCCACATTTGTAAAAATTGAATTTTTATTCATGGAAAGCATTGCGTTGGGATTTGTATGCATAGAAGTTCCCGGCGCGACGCCAAAAAAACCGGCCTCAGGATTTATCGCATAAAGTCTTCCGTCTTCCCCGAATTTCATCCAGGCAATATCATCGCCTACAGTTTCAACTTTCCAGCCTGGTAAAGTCGGCGTTAGCATAGCTAAATTTGTTTTTCCGCAGGCGCTCGGGAAAGCCGCGGCAATGTATTTCTTTTCGCCTTCCGGATTTGTTATACCTAAAATTAACATATGTTCCGCAAGCCAGCCTTGTTCACGCGCCATAAAAGAGGCAATTCTAAGCGCGAAACATTTTTTCCCCAATAAAGCATTTCCGCCGTAACCGCTGCCGTAAGACCATATTATTTTTTCTTCGGGAAAGTGAACAATATATTTTGTAGGATTGCACGGCCACGGAACATCCTTTTCACCTTCATTTAAAGGCGCGCCTACTGAATGTAAACAATGAACAAAATCTTTATTGCCTAAAACATCTAAAACTTTTGTTCCTATTCTTGTCATTATTCTCATATTACAAACTACATAAGGAGAATCAGTTAACTGAACTCCGATGTGTGAAATTTCGGAACCGAGAGGGCCCATGCTGAAAGGAATAACATACATTGTTCTTCCTTTCATAGATCCTGCAAAATGATCTTTTAATATTTCTTTCATCTTTTGCGGATCTTCCCAGTTATTTGTTGGGCCGGCGTCTTCTTTTTTATTTGTACAAATAAAAGTTCTATCCTCAACGCGGGCTACATCAGAAGGATCGGATTGACAGAGATAACTATTAGGCTTTATCTCTTCATTTAATTTCACAAAAGTACCGTTCTCAATAAGAATATGAGCCATTTTATCAAACTCTTCTTTACTGCCGTTACACCAATAAACTGAATCCGGTTTGCATAATTCACTCATTTCATTAACCCAATTAACAAGCTTTTGATTATCTGTCATTCTAAATCCTTTCTGGTTTCTAGTTGAATTTTTTTTCTTAAAGATAAATTTTGTTCATCTTTAGTATGGCTTGAATCAGGGTAAATAATTCATACCATTTTTGTATATAGTATCCCCAACATACTTATAGTATTCTTCCTTCAAATTAGCTTTTAATTAATTGTTAGAATTTCAAAAATACATAAAAGTGCTAATGCTTTCAATTTTATATAATGTAAAGCAAAAACAGAACACATTTAAAAAGTAATTTTTTAGAAATCGTTAGAATAGTTTTTCCCGCATTTAAATAAAGATGATTTATTTTTATTAAATTAAGTACCATTCAAAAAAAAAAGTTGTTTTAGTTGATGAAGAAACTTTTACAGAAAATCGGGAAAAAAACTTTAGATTTTCTACAGGAATTCGGACAAGTTTCCAATTTATTTATAGGTGTTATAAAAAGCTTCAAAAGCATTCCCAGAAGCCGTTCAATTATTGTTTATCAAATGGAACATATCGGCGTTAATTCACTTCCTCTGGTAACAATAATAGCTTTATTTACCGGAGCGGTTGCGGCTTGGCAGGCTGCGTACCAATTACAAGGTATAGCGCCTTTATCATTTTTAGGAAGCGCAACCAGCAGAGCAATAATTACCGAATTGGGACCAGTTTTAACCGGAATTATTATAGCCGGAAGAGTAGGGGCATCTATTGCGGCGGAAATCGGTACAATGCGTGTAACCGAACAAATAGACGCATTAGAAACTATGGCCATTTCTCCTGTACGTTATTTAGCGATGCCCCGATTTTTAGCCGCGGTTACTATGCTTCCCATACTTGTTGTTTTTGCCGATACAATCGCGGTATTCGGTGCGTATATTGTTTCCAATTATTTTCTTGGTGTTTCCTTTGCCGTATTTTTTCAATCGGTTAAAAGATTTTTTATTTTTTCCGATTTAATTGCAGGCCTGGTTAAAACAATTTTTTTCGGAGGAGTAACTTCTCTTTTAGGTTGTCATATCGGCTTTAGAACGGCGGGAGGCGCCGAAGGTGTGGGTCTTTCAACTATTCGTTCATTCGTTCTTTCCTCAGCTTTAATCTTAATTTTGGATTATCTTCTTTGGATGCTCATTTTTTAGCTTATTAAAAAAAACTTCCTGCAAAAAAAATACCTTTTAAATCTCAATTGTTTTTTATTCATGTTATTGTTGCCGGTAATTTTTTTTTATTGATTATGAAATATTTTAGTATTAATTTCATATCGTACTGATTCATTAAGTTCTACCCCCCCTTAATGAATCTTTTCTATGCCCGGTTGCCCTCCACCGGGCAGTTATATTTTAAATATTTTTAAGAATCCTTTGGGATACCCAAATAAATGTTAGGTAGATTATGGAAGAAATAAAGTATATAATTAAAGAACGTGAGAAGAAAGTTGAATTACCGGAGAATTTAGGTTTCGGAGTTATTTTTACTGATCATGTATTTGAAATGGATTACGATGTTAACAGAGGATGGTATAATCCGGTTATTAAACCTGTAGAGCAGTTGTCCCTGCATCCTTCCGCAATGGTGCTACATTACGGTCAAGCTATTTTTGAAGGCTTAAAAGCATTTAAAACAGGAAAAAATGAGATTGTTATGTTCCGCCCGGATCAGCACTTTAAAAGATTAAATAATTCCGCAAGAAGAGTTTGTATACCTGAAATTGATGAAGAATTTATGGTAAACGCGCTATCGGAACTTATTGCCGTAGAAAAAGACTGGATTCCGGCAAAATATGGGGAATCACTTTATATTCGTCCTTTTGTTATAAGCCTGGACGCGTTCTTGGGTGTTAAGCCATCAACAAAATATAAATTTATTATACTGCTTTCTCCCGTAGGGGCTTATTATCCTGAAGGATTCAAACCGGTAAAGATTCTAGCTCAAAATGAATATGTAAGAGCTGTTAGAAAAGGAATAGGCGAATGCAAAACTCCGGCAAATTACGCAGCCAGCCTTTTAGCAAGTGAAGAAGCACGAAAAAAAGGATTTACACAAGTGCTTTGGCTCGATGGAGTAGAGCAGCAGTATATTGAAGAAGTCGGTACAATGAATATATTTATTCGTTTTAAAGATGAAGTTGCTACACCGGAATTAAACGGCAGCATTTTACCGGGAATTACCAGAAAATCGGTTATTCAAATTCTAAAAGATTGGGATTTGAATATAACCGAAAGAAAAATTTCTATTGATGAAGTTGTTGAGGAATATAAAAAAGGCAATGTTTTAGAAGTTTTTGGTACCGGAACCGCGGCTATTATTTCTTCAGTAGGTCAGCTTAATTATCAAGATTTTGAAATGAAATTTAATAACGGCGAACCGGGTGAGCTGGCCCTAAAATTATTTAATGAATTAACTTCCATACATTACGGAAAAATTGAAGATAGACATAATTGGCTGATGACTGTAGACAAAAAGAAAGTAACAGTTTAATTCTTTTTTAATATAGGTTTTTTTTATGTGCATTTGGCAATTCCTGATGCACATTTTTTTTGTCAGTTATATAAAAAAAAGCTGATGAATTAGGGGGGAATTAATCCATCAGCTATGAAATATGTTTCCCTTGGGGAAAGGGATTTTACCTAAAACTATTTTCCGGTTATAGTTAAACAAATAGCATACCAAAAAATATTCCTTCAAAAATAATGAAAAACTAGCAATTTAAAAATCTCTCAAAAAGTAATCGGTAAAAATTACCTAAACATCTTGCATAAAATACCACCCAAAATTTTTTTATAAAAAATGAATATTTTGAATAAATAAAGACTTGCTACCATTTGAATCTGGTTGAAATATTAACTAGGGGGAAAATAAGTTTTAATTATTAATTATCCCATTGAGTTATTACATGAATTTTTAATTATAAAAATATTTTGTTTTATAATTTTACTTAAACCAAAACATATAAGCATAATAATACTTCCGCTAAATATAAGTGCAATTCCCAAAGAGATGAGGGCATAATAAAAATATACATAAATACTCCCAATTAAGTTAAGAACAAAAAATATAACTCCAGCAGCGCTTAAAAATTTCGGCAGGGTTATTTTTGTTATTTGATCGCCTGCCGATTTATTAGTAACTAATTCTTCTTTCGCGCAATCTTTGCAAACTAGACCAGTTCTTGATGAATAATTAAATTTAGTATCTTTTCCACAAATTTCACAAACGGATGACATTTTAACCTCTTTGTTATAACAAGGAATTTTTTCACTAATATAATATTTTACTTAATCTTCGGCTAGTATATTTTTTGCATAAATTATTACAGCTTCCATTTCAACTTTCAAATTGTCCTTTCCCCGAAATAATGCACGTTTCATAACGAATATTCATAACGCTATAAATCACAAATTAACAGTTATCTAAGGGCATATTAACCACTCCTTAACAGAGCAATAATTCACAAAATGTTGAAAATATTTTATTTTATTGCAAATTAATCAATCATTTACTGCTATTTCACTCTCCATTTAATTCTCGTTCAGACACATCTTTTATTATTTATAAAAAAAAACTTGACAAGTGCTCTTCTGTTCACTATTTTAGTAGTGAACAAAGGAACACTACTATAATGAAAAAACAACTAACAGAAAGTCAAGAAGCAATTCTTCAATTTATTGAGGAATTCAGAGATGAAAGCGGATATCCTCCGACTTTAAGGGAAATTGGAAAAAAATTCGGAATTTCTTCAACCTTTGGGGTAAAAAGGCATTTGGATGCGTTGCAGTTAAAAAAGGATATTTAAATATTGAAAGTAATGCAAGCAGAGGTATTTCATTTACCATGATGATAATAAACAACCTGTAATACTATAATAGAAGAAACATACCGATTTTAATAAAATTCCGATAATCGGTCGTGTTGCTGCCGGTTCTCCTATGCTTGCCATGGAAAATATTGAGGGCAGTGTTGTAATTGATCCTTCTTTTATTAAAAAAGACTGATGATTGCTTTGCTCTGAAGGTAAAAGGCGATAGTATGATAAACGCCGGAATTTTTGAAGGCGATTTAGTAATTGTTTCTCCGGGTAATGAGCCTGTAAACGGAGATATTGTTGTCGCGCTGTTGATGGTGAAGCCACGGTAAAAACTTTCGAGCAAGAAAAATAATAAAATTCGTTTAATACCGGAAAATAATAATTATCAACCAATTGAAGTTACCGACGAAAAAGAATTTTCACTTGTCGGGAAAGTTGTTGGTGTTGTAAGATGGTTAAATTAAACAGGAGCAGATATTATGAAAACCGAAATTTTTTCCTATGGCAATCAATAACAGAAATCAAATAAAATTTATATACGGATTTAAATGAAGTAGTTATTGAACCCATATTATATATCACATGAAAAATCCGGTAAAAAAGTTATTTATGGAAAAGTGAACAACTCAAATGAAATAAAGAAATTCGATTATAACAGAATAGCAAATATAAAAGTTCTGGAAAATGTAAAATTCTCGCCGATTATTCCGATATCTCCCGCGGCGAATTGAGTGAAAGGAGCAAATAATGTTAAATGTAGGAAAAAAGAAGAAGCATAGATCTATTAGTTGAGCAATTTTGGAAACAAGGCTATTTAACCGTCAGCCGCAAATTCGGAACATTATTTACCTGAACCGGAAAAGGTCGGTGGATTTGATGTTGACATTGTAGCAAGATATAAAAACAGAATTACGCAATTGGTATTACACTTGGGTGAAGATGATTTAAATGATCCGAAACTAGTTGGAAAATTAACTATTCTAGCAACCAGGCAAACAAATATTCACAATAAAAGAGTAATGCTTTTTGTTGGAGTTCCGATCGAATTTTATAAAAATGCTAAAGTATTGATCGAAATAATCTCGAGATGAAGTAAAAAAAAATATAAGAGTTTTTCAAATTGCCGAAAGGACTTTACTTCGGCAGAAAAAAAACTGAAGCAAACTAACACTTTTTTCATAAATATTATAATATAAAACAGTTCTAAGGCGAAATGTTTTTTCGGCATTTCGCCTTTTTTTATTTATATTAAACCATTATTTTTACCTTTTATTAATTTCCCTATTCTAATAATTTTCATTCTAATGAACAATTTAGCCGGTATCATCGTATAATAGATGTTTATCAAGGACTAACTTACCTTGACATTAAAGTAGTCATAAGGTTAATTTTACACGCTTTATCATTTTTAGGACAGAATTTGGGTAAAACGCAATCGAATCCGATGATAAAGCATCAGAATACCTTAAAAAAATCGGGTGAAATTCCGGTACATATTGCTATAATAATGGACGGTAACGGCAGATGGGCTAGAAAAAGAGGTCTTCCCAGAGTTGCCGGGCATAAGCAGGGTGTTGATACCGTTAAAGATATTGTGAAAGCTTGCGCACAAGTTGGGAGTTAAATATCTAACCCTTTATACTTTTTCTACTGAAAATTGGAAAAGGCCGAAAGACGAAGTTTCTACTTTAATGAGATTATTGTTAAGAAGTTTGCAGAATGAAGCCGATGAACTTAATGAAAATAATATTAAGCTTACCACAATAGGCGATTTCGATTCTCTTCCGGCAGAAGTTCAAAAAGAATTAAATGATGCAATTGAAAAAACTAAAAATAATAAGAAGAATGACCTTGAATCTAGCTTTAAGTTACAGCGGACGATGGGAACTTCTTGAAGCAGTTAAAGAAATTGCGGAGAATGCTGGCAAACGGAAAATTAAATGCCGCTGAAATTGATGAAAATTGTTTTGCTGAATCATTTAACTACCAGAAAATATTCCCGATCCGGATCTTCTAATTAGAACCAGCGGTGAATTTAGAGTGAGCAATTTTTTGCTTTGGCAAATTGCTTATACAGAATTTTATATTACAGATGTTTTTTGGCCTGATTTTAAAAGAAAACATTTATATGAAGCCATAAAAAATTTTCAGAAAAGAGAGAGAAGATTCGGTAAAGTTAGTGAACAAATAAAAAAGAATGACAAAGGCGTAAAGAATGTCTCAAACCTTCCCAAAGAAATTGTTTAAATATTTATTTCCCTTATTAATTTTATTTTTTATTTCATCTATTTCTTTCGGCCAAGTTGCTAAAACAAGTTATAAAATTTTGGGTATTTCGGTTGAAGGAAATAAATCTGCAGACGCAACTACTATTATTGCAAACAGCGGATTGAAAATTGGAGATGAAATTCAAATTCCCGGCGATCAGACAATGAACGCCATAAAACAACTTTGGTCCTTCAATATTTTTTCCGATGTTCAAATTGTTATTGAAAAACAAATTGCCGACGGTGTCTTTCTTTTAATAAAAGTAAAAGAATATCCTCGTATTGAAAAAGTATGTTATTGAAGGAAATGATGATTTAAGTACAAGCGATATTGAAGAAAAAATGAATTTCATCCGCGGGCAAATCTTAAAACCTCAAGAAGTTACTAAGAGCTAAAAGAAAGAATTACTAAGCTTTATATGAAAAAGAAGGATATTTGAACGCACAAGTTAACACCTGCTTATTTACATTATTTTAGAGCTGATACTACTGGATGATGAAATTGATGTTACATGGCAGAATGAAAAAGATTTGTCAGACGAATATACCGTTACTTATAATAAAAGCGATATTGCATATTCAAATCTATATCGAAAAAATTAAAGACAGAATTCTCTTAAAAATTAATATAAAAGAGAACGATAAAGTTATTGTAAGGAAAATTGAATTCACTGAATAACGAAGCTTTTGATGACGCGACACTTCGCGGTGAAATGGATGATATCGAAGAATCGGTATGGTGGAAATTCTGGAGCAGCGCTCAGTTTGATAAAAAGAAATTTGAAGACGATAAAAAGAAGATAATTGATTTCTATAGAAAAAACGGTTATCGTGATGCTGAAATTCTTTCTGATTCACTAATATATTCTAATGATAAAAAAGATTTAAACTATTAGATGAATGTTTATGAAGGCCCGCAGTATAAAATCCGGAATATTACATGGGAAGGAAACACAGTTTACAGCGATGAAATTTTAGATCGACATCTTGATTTCAAAAAAGGTGATATTTATGATTACGAAAAATTTCAGCAGAATTTGCGCGGAAATGAAAAACAAACAGATGTTACCGCATTATATCAAGATAACGGATATTTAACTTTTAATCTTACCCCTACCGAAACCAAAGTCGGTACTGATTCGGTTGATATTCATATTCGCGTTGAAGAAAGAAATCAATTTAAAATTGGATAAAGTAAGTATTACAGGAAACGATAAAACTAAAGATAAAGTTATCAGAAGAGAACTTTATACAATACCGGGTGATTATTTTAATCGAGGGCTCCTATTTAGAAGTGTTCAGCAGCTTGCTAATCTGCAATATTTTAATGTAGAGAAACTCTACGGCCCGCAAGGTATTGGATTATAAACTTCCCAACGATAGTACGGTTGATGTTACTTTTAACGTTGAAGAAAAATCAAGCGATTATTTAAATGCTTCAGTAGGTTATAGCGGAAGTTTCGGATTCAGCGGAGCGGTTGGTGTAACGCTAACTAATTTTTCTCTTGCCGAACCTTTTTCACTTGGCGGTGGGCAAATATTAAGTTTTAACTGGCAGTTCGGGGTAAATAGTATTTATAGAACATTTACACTTGGATTTACCGAACCATGGCTGTTTGATACTCCAACTTTAGTTGGTTTTGAAGTTTTTGATACTCGTCAGCAGTATATTTACGATCTTCGCCAGTCCGGAGGAACTATTACGTGTGGGCAGAAGGTTAAAATGGCCGGACGATTATTTTTACGTTCAAGGTTTATTCAGATATCAAAACAATAATGTAATTGAAGGGCAAAATTTTTACGCCGAAGGTAAAACCCAGCAGTTTACGCTCGGCGCAACCGTAAGCAGAAAAGATATTGATAATCCTATTTTCCCTTCCAAAGGTTCTAATGTTTCTCTCGATGCTGAAATTTCCGGCGGACCTTTTTTGCCGGGTGATGTAGATTATTACAAAATAGGATTTAAGGCAGAGTGGTATAAAAGATTATTTAACTCTAACAGAATCGCGCTTTATACAGTTGCCGATTTAGGATATTTGAATGAAATTGTTGCCGGAACTAAAATAAATCCTTTTGAATATTTTTATATGGGAGGAAATGGATTAGTAATTGCAACAGCACCATTAAGAGGTTATGATGACAGAACTGTCGGGCCTCGAAACGCGGCGGGACAAGTAATAGGCGGACGGGTTATGGAAAGTTATACAGCCGAACTTACGATTTGCGGTAACAATGGAACCGATGCCTTTATATCTTTTAGCATTTGCAGAAGCCGGAAATGTTTTCGAAAGCTTTAAGAAAGCTGATCTCTTTAATTTAAGAAGATCTGTTGGTGTCGGAGCCAGAATTTTAATCAACCCAATTGGTTTAATAGGCTTTGATTTAGGCTACGGTTTTGATAGAATGGCCACCGATAATAAAGAACCGGCTTGGTTGTTCCATTTTCAATTCGGAAAAGGTTTTTAATTAATTATTTAATTTAATCAGAGGTAATACTAGTGAAAAAATATCTTTTATTGATCACAGCACTTTTTTTAGGTTACAGTTCAATATTTGCGCAAACACCGCAAAAAATTGGTTATGTTGATTCTCAAGTTATTTTAACTCAATTACCGGAAGCAATTAAAGCTCAAGGCGATTTGGATGCGTTAACCGCAAAATGGTCTAATCAGCTTGACAGTATGACAGCAGCTTATCAACAAAATCTTGCGGATTATCAAAAACAAGCTAACAATATGCCGGAAACAAAAAAGACTTCTTCTCAGCAGGCTCTTATCGCGCAAGAACAAGCAATAATGGATTTCAGAAGAGAAAAATTCCAGCAGGGAACCGGCGAAATCTATAAAAAACAAGAAGAAATTTTTAATCCCGTTAAAGATAAAATTTATAACGCTATTGCTCAGGTAGCTAAAGATGAAAATATGCAATTTGTTTTTGATAAGAGCGGAGATATCATTCTCCTTTACGCGGATTCTGCTTTTGATGTTACTTATAAAGTGATGGACAAATTAAAAAGAGGAAAATAATTTTTCCGTCTCCAATAATAATTTTTATTCGGTTCCCATTGTTTTTCAGTGGGAACTTTAATTATTTAAAAATTCTTCTAATGCTGAAATAATTTTTCAGTTTCTCAACATTCGGGAGCTTCATATGAAAAAAATATTTTTGTCACTCATTTTAATATTTCCCTTTTTTGTTGGAGTTTCACACGCCCAGTTAAAAATTGGTTATGTTGATTCTGATGCGATTATGGATAAACTTCCCGATGCGCAAGACGCAAGACAAAAACTTGATGCTTTGGTTAAAGATTGGCAAGGCGAACTGAATAAGATGGAAGCCGATTGGAAAGCCAAATATGATGACTACGAGAAAAGAAAACTAATCATGACTGATCAAACAAGAGCCGACCTGGAATCGGAATTAATGAAAATGGAACAGGATATTGCCGATTACCGGGAAAAGAAATTCGGAACTAAAGGCGAACTTTTCCAAAAGCAAGAAGAATTAATGAAGCCTGTGCAGAATAAAGTTTTTACGGCAATTCAAGATGTAGCAAAAGAAGATGATCTAGATTTCGTGTTTGATAGAAGCGGAGATATTATGCTTCTTTACGCGAAAGACCAATACGATATTACTGCCAAAGTTTTGGATAAACTACAAGTAGAATAATAAAAGTGTAATGAAAATAAAAATAGCCGAAGCAGCCGAACTTATAGGCGGGAAAATATCCGGTAACGCCAATTTAGAAATTTCCGGTGTTGCAAAAATAAATGAAGCAAAAGAGGGAGATTTAACTTTTCTTTATTTGCCGGCTTATGAAAAATATTTCCCCGAAACAAAAGCCGCCGCAATATTGGTTAAACCAGGTTTTCAAAAATCTAGGGAAGATATAACTTATATAGAAGTTGCCGATCCTAATAAAGCATTCTTTAAAATCATCATTAAATATTTTTCTCCTGAATTTCCTTTAACCGGAATTTCAAACTCAGCCTCTATTCATCCTTCTGCGCAAATAGGCGAAAATACCGCGATAGGAAATAATGTGGTTATTTCGCAAGGCTGCAAAATCGGGAATAATGTTAAAATCTTTCATAATACTGTTCTGCTTAATAATGTTGAAATAGCTGATGATACTATAATATTTCAAAATGTAAGCATTCGGGAAGACTGCGTTTTGGGTAACAGGGTAATTGTACATCCCGGAACAGTAATTGGGGCAGACGGATTTGGTTTCTACTCCGATGAAAAAGGTGTCTATCATAAAATTCCCCAAATAGGAATTGTGGTTTTAGAAGATGATGTTGAATTAGGAGCCAATGTTTGTATTGATAGAGCCGCGCTGGGTGAAACTAGAATTAAACGGGGCGCTAAAATAGATAACCTTGTACAAATTGCTCACGGAGTTGTTATCGGAGAAGATACTGTGGTCTCTGCTCAAACGGGAATTTCCGGCAGTACCAAAATTGGAAATAAATGTATTGTCGCAGGCCAAGTTGGCATTGTGGGACATATTGAAATAACAGATAATACTATTATAATGGCTCAATCCGGAATTTCAAAAAATATTGTTAAACCGGGACAATACTTCGGAACTCCCGCTAAAGAACATAAAACCGCTCTAAAATTGGAAGCCCATATCCGCAGTTTGCCTGAATATGTTAAAAGAATAAATGAACTTGAAAATGAGATTAAAGTTCTAACGGAAAAGTTAAATACAATCTGACATAGGGTTAAATAACTAGAATTCTTTCCACTGTATAAATACCATAACCCTTTCCCAATTATCTAAAATTTGCTGCGCCAGTTTTTTTAAAGCTGTTTATTAAATACTTCCTATCTTCTATTGAATTTTTATGAAACTAATAAAATCGCTTCAGCCCCGGCCTTTCTACAAAAAGAAAATTAGATGAAGTTATAAAAGAACTAATTATATATTGAAATAATCAATTGTATTTCTTACCCCATCTTACTATTTTGAAAGCCAATTTCTATGGAAATTATTATAAAGATAAATTAATATGAATGGTTTAAAATGTTAGAGTTACAAAGAACGATTGCAAACGAAATTTCTATGTCCGGTATAGGTTTACACACCGGCACTTCCTGCACAATGACTTTCAAACAGGCCCCCGAAAATTGTGGAATTAAATTCGTAAGAGTAGATTTAGGCGGAAGGCCGGAAATTCCCGCCACCGCGGATAATGTAATTGATGTTTCAAGAGGAACTACATTAGCAGTAGGCGAAGCTAAAGTACATACAGTTGAGCATGTTTTAGCAGCTATAGTAGGTTTACAAATAGATAATATAATTATAGAACTTGACGGAATTGAACCTCCGGTAGGAGACGGCAGTGCTCAGCCTTATGTTGAACAATTAATTAAAGCTGGTTTTGTTCAGCAGGATGCTCCGAAAGATTATCTAATTATTGATGAAACAGTAATGTTATCATGATGAGGAAAAACAGATTGATATAGTCGCCCTTCCGCTTGACGGATATCGTGCGACAGTAATGGTTGATTATCAAAACCCCGCGCTCGGAAGCCAGCATACCGGTTTATTTGATCTTGAAAAAGAATTTATTTCCGATTTTGCGCCGGCAAGAACCTTCTGCTTTTTAAGTGAAGTTGAACAGCTTGCTAATATCGGTTTAATAAAAGGGGGCGATATTGATAACGCGGTTGTTATTGTTGATAGAAATTCAAGTGAAGATGAGCTGGAAAAACTACGCGAAAAAATTGGCGTAAGTGAAAAAGTTACAATCGGAGCCAATGGAATTTTAAATAATAAAGAACTTCAGTTTTAAAAACGAACCGGTAAGACATAAGTTGTTAGATTTGCTGGGCGATCTTGCATTAATCGGCGCGCCGATAAAAGCACAAATCTTGCCGCGCGGCCGGGACATAGAGCAAATGTAGAGTTTGCAAAGCAAGTAAGAAAGCTTTATCAGCAGAAAAAACTAGTAAAAAAATATCAGTTTGTTAAAAAGGAAGGCGTTGTTTTTGATATTAACGCGATTCAAAGAATCCTTCCCCATCAGATATCCTTTTCTTCTGGTTGATAAAATAATTCATCTTGAACTCGATAAAAAAGTAATCGGCGTAAAAATCGTTTCAATTAATGAACCTTTTTTCCAGGGACATTTTCCGGGACAGCCAATTATGCCCGGAGTTTTGATTATCGAATCTATGGCGCAAACCGGCGGAGTTTTACTTCTTAATTCTTTCCCGAATCCTGAAGAAAAACTTGTAATGTTTATGCAGATAAATAATGCGAAATTCAGAAAACCGGTTCTTCCCGGCGATCAGCTTCATCTTGAAATTGAATTAACTAATAAGAAAAGTAAAGTTGTTATGATGAGCGGAAAAGCTTATGTTAATGATACACTTGTTGCTGAAGCCGATTTTATGGCCGGAATTGTTGATAGAGAAAAAACAAGCAGAGCAAAAATAAATGACAAATATTCATTCCACTGCAATTGTAAGCAGTAAAGCTAAACTAGGAGAAAATATTTCCATCGGAGCCTTACGCAATTATTGAAGATGATGTTGAGATAGGTGATGATTGTACGATCGGACCCTTTGCGGTTATTTATAACGGCGCAAGAATAGGGGAAAATGTAACAATTCATCAATCGGCCTCAATCGCGCATGTACCGCAGGATTTAAAATTCGGTAATGAAGAATCTTTTTTTTATGTCGGTGATAATACTGTTATTCATGAATTTGTAACTCTACACCGCGGAACCAAAGAAACCGGATTTTCAAGAATCGGGAAAAATTGTTTATTAATGGCTTATTCTCATGTCGCTCACGATACTATTGTAGGAGATAATTGTATTCTTAGCAAACGGAGTTCAGCTTGCCGGGCATGTTGTACTGGAGGATTTTGTAAGTATCGGCGGATTACTCCTGTTCATCAATTTTGTATAGTCGGGCAGCATACTTATGTCGGCGGCGGTTTTAGAGTTACACAAGATGTTCCTCCTTTTCTTTTAGTTGCCGGCGAACCTCTGCAATTTTCCGGGTTAAATGTTATTGGTTTACGCCGGCGCGGATTTTCAAATGATGATATTTATACTTTGAAAAAAGTTTATAATTATATTTATAACCATTCCCTCAATGTTTCACAGGCAAAAGTAAAAATACATGAAGAATTTGGCGATAATATTTATGTTCAGAAAGTATTAGAGTTTTTAGATAAAAGTAAACGCGGTTTAGTAGGGAAATGAACTGGGATTATATAAATACCGGTTTTAATACCGGAAAATTCAATATGCAGTTTGATATAAAACTTGCAACAGAGTTTTCCGGTGAAAATCCGATTCTTAGATTTTACAGATGGAAGCCTTTCTGTATTTCTCTCGGAGCAAATCAAGATTTTTGTTCCATAAATGAAGAAAAAGCCGCTTCGGAAAATATTGAAGTTGTAAAAAGGCCTACAGGCGGTAGAGCCATTTTACATTCGGAAGAATTAACTTATTCGGTTATTTATCCTATCGGTTTTAATTCCTCGGCCAGAGATGTTTATCATCAAATTAATTTAGCTTTATTAAAAGGGTTAAAAATTTATGATGCCGCGCTTACAGATGTTGAACTTGAAACCGAACAGCCGAATTTTCCAAATTTTTACAAAGAAGAAAAAAGTATAATTTGTTTTGCTGTTTCCGCAAAAAGCGAAATAAAATTTCGCGGCAAAAAACTTATTGGAAGCGCTCAGCGAAAATTGGGAAATACAATTTTGCAGCACGGCTCAATTCTGGGTACCGAGCATCATAAAAAAATTATCGATTATTTAGTTTTACCCGAAGATAAAAATAAATGAAGTTAAATCTGATTTGAATAATAATACTATTGATATTGAAACTATCACGAATAAAAAAATAGATTATGAAGCTTTGGCAGGAGCAGTAAAACAAGGTTTTGAGAAACATTTTAATATCGGCTTTAGAGAATTTACCGCTCAAACAAAAGAAGAAGAAATTTCCAAATTATTAGCTGAAAAAGATAACCTTCTATAAAAATTGAAGTAATAAAATGAGCACCGAACAACAAATTAAAAGAGTAACCACAAAAACTTTATACCTTTTGAAGAAAAAGGGAATAAAAATTTCCGCTTTAACCGCGTATGATTTTATTACCGCTAAATTATTGGATGAGCCGGAATTGATTTAATTCTTGTCGGCGATTCTCTTGGCAATGTTTTCCAGGGAAACGAAACAACTCTTCCGGTTACAATGGACGAAATGATTTATCATACAAAGGCTGTTGCCAAAGGTGTTGAACGCGCTATGCTTGTTGTTGATATGCCTTTTATGTCTTATCAGTTAAGTGTTGATGAAGGCTTTAGAAACGCCGGAAGAATTATGAAAGAAACTTCGGCGGGTGCTGTAAAACTTGAAGGCGGCAAAAGAGTTGCCGAAACAATAAGAAAAATTACCGAAGCCGGAATTCCTGTAATGGGACATATCGGGCTTAACTCCGCAAAGTATTCATCAATTCGGTTCTTATAGGGAAAGAGGCCGCGATGAAGAGGAAGCCAATGAAATTTTAAATGATGCTAAAATTATAGAAGAAGCCGGAGCGTTCGCGTTAGTGCTGGAAAAAATTCCCGCCAAATTAGCCGCTAAAGTTTCGGAAAGCCTTCAAATTCCTACTATAGGAATTGGCGGGGGAGTTAACTGCGACGGACAAATTCTCGTTACTCCGGATATGCTTGGCTTAAATGAAGATTTCCATCCGCGCTTTGTAAGAAATTACGCCAAACTTGCCGCCGAAGTTACCAAAGCAGTTAAAAACTACATTGATGACGTTAAGCAGACAAAATTTCCATCCGAAGATGAGAGTTATTAGAGCCATATTTGTTATTAATATATAAAAGCTTCCAAGGAAGTTATCTGCCTAAGTTTTAATCACTTTCGGCAAAGTTTTAATCCACTTCGACAAAGTTTTAATCCACCTCGACAAAGTTTTAATCCACTTTGTCAAAGTTTTTATCCACTTCGACAAAGTTTTAATCCCCTTCGCTAAAGTTTTGATCCTCTTCCTCAGTTTTTTTCTTCGAAAGTTTTAACCCCCTTCGCTAAGGTTATGATCCTCTTCGCTAAAGTTTTGAACCTCGTTCGCTAAAGTTTTGATTCTCTTCGACAAAGTTTTGATTCCCTTCGAGAAAGTTTTAATCCTCTTCGGAAGCGAGCGGCATTAAAACTTGATAGTTATTTATTATAGGACTACGAATATTGCTGGTTGAATAACTTTTATTAGTAGAAGATTCCTCGCTGTATATAATTTTTTCTTTGTAGAAGAAATATTATTGTAGAAAATATTGTTCTGAAGAATTGAATTGAATATCCTTGTAGAGGATTAACAATTATCCCTTAATAAAGAAGGAATTTTTTTGTTGACCCCTACGAGATTCGGGATGTTTAGATAAATTATTTTCTACAAGAATAAAATCTGTACGAGATTTTCGCAATGAACGGTTAAAAATTAACAATGAATAATTTTCTTCCAAAAATCCTTTCGAGCGAAGGGAGAAATCTTACATCGCAATTACTTATTAAAACCTATTATTGTATCAAGTATTGAGCTAAGGAAATATTGATTGCGAACACAATTTCCCCTCTTAGAAAATTTTCTTCTTTCCCTTATTAAATTTAAAGTGCATTTTCTCCTACCCAACACCAAACAAAACTTTTTATTTACACCCTAAAATGGAGGACTAATGTGTAAAACCATTACTTTTTTCGTTTTCCTTTTCTTAATTATTTCATCATACTGTTTTGCCACTGATTATTATGTTGATAAAACCAATGGAAGCCCTAACGGTACTGGTTTATCAGAGCAAGCCGCTTGGAAAAGTTTCGCTGATTTTGATATAAACCAGTTAAATTCAAATTCTACAATTCACGTTAAAGCGGGCACATATTCGGCGAAAAATTCTGCTTATAATGACGCAATTATTGATATTAATAACAATCATGATATAACTATTATGGCTGATGAAGCTGGAGTAATTTTCGACGCTACTAATTTTTATTATGGCGTTATAGTGCATAATAGTGCCTATAATATTACTATTACAGATATTAAATTCCAGAATTATGTAAAAAATGGAGTAAATGTTTCGGGAACTTCAAGTGGCGGTTATATTTCCGGTGTTAACGTTGAAAACTGTCAATTTGAATATCCAGCCGGTTACACAACAGACCAACTAAAAAGTTCTGCCGCTATATTTTTCCAATATGTTGAAAACTCAGAAATTAAAAATTGTAATATAAATGCGGTAAAAAATACTTCCGCGCAAACAGACGGCATTTTTATACAAGCCGGCAATAATATCGATATTTTTGATAATGAAGTTTTTCTGCAAAATAATTATAGCGCTCCGGAAGGCAGCCAGCCGCATGTAGACTGTATTCAGGTTACTTACTTTTCCAATGGAGCCCACTCCCAAAATATAAATATAGAAAGGAATAAATTAACTAATAATAGTACAATCGCATATAATAACACTGCTATTTATGCCGATAGGCAAGGGCTTGACGCTAATGATGTGGAAGATACTTTAAGAATTATAAATAACACAATAGTCTCTGCACAAGGCTGGAATTTAATAAATGTTCATTTTACTAGTACAACGGACAAAGTAGATATTTTAAATAATACACTGGTTGGGAAAGGAAATAACCCCCATTTATTAAATGTTTATAAGGTAAGTGGTTCGGTTTCTGTTCTTAATATAAAAAATAACATTTTCTATAAGGAAGGGGCCTCTGTTAATAATAATTTAAATGCTATTAAGTTTAATGAGATAAATCTTACTTAAGGACCAAAACATTTTAGACCATAATTTATATTTTAATCATTCTATTGACCCTAATGACCCTAACGAGGTTGTAAATTTTTTATTTTCGTTTGCTAATTATACTGATTATTCCAAAAATTGGAATTATGCCATCTCTAGTTACCCTCAATGGTGGGAGAATAATGGGAAAAGCGAAGATCCGGATTTTGCGCAAACTGGCGATGAATATTCAATCCAGCTCCATTCTCCCGCAAAAAATAGCGGAACGCCGCTAGCCGATTTAAATAATGACATAAATGGCATTACTCGACCTTATTGGACCAATGGTGTTGACATAGGCGCGTTTGAACTGCCGGAGGCACAAGTAAGAATTGGTATTGTTAATGCTTCAAGCGGTCAAAATATTACACATACAATGGAAGCGGTAGGAAGTTATTGGGTAAAAAGCGGCCAAAGTTCTTGGAGTTTGGGTAGCGATGCCGCAATAGAGTCCAGCACTTATTTAACTGTAGGAAATTCATCAACAGACAAAGATGAATGGGGCGGCTATTATTTCAAATGGATGCGAAACACTGGGAATGAAAGTCCTATGGGCAGCGCGTTATACAAAATTTCCAATTCAGACGGCTCCGCTTACTTCTTTCTTGACGAAAGAGACGCGGTTACTAATTACAGCCCTAATATTTATATTGAATATGACGCTGATCCTTACGTAAAAAAATATACTTATTATAAAAATGGAGCATTTACTGGTAATAATATTACCGATGGTTCAATTTTGCATATTTGGGATATAAAAGGCGCAAGCCCTCAAGTTTCTAATTTGTCTAATTATTGGAGTAATAGCCTTACCGCAACTACACAAAACACAAACCCGCGCCTAATTTGGGGAATTTACCCGGATGATAATATTTCAGTCGATAATTACTGCATTTACAGAAATGTAAGCTCATCTCCTTTAATCCATCCAAGTGTTGATGCTTCTTTAATTGCTACTGTTAGTTCTTCCACTTATTCTTATGTTGACGGAGACATAAGTGTTAACGGTGGTGATTATGTTTATTATTTTGTTAAGGCAAAATATGGAAGCAGTTATACATCAGGTACAAACATTTTGGATATAAACGGGGTATTGTATAAAAGGAACAGTAATAATGTAAACCAAAAAAAGTTTAAAAATAGTCTCGCTCAAAACTACCCTAACCCTTTTAACCCGAGTACAACTATAAAGTACAGCATACCGAAAAACTCCTTAGTAACGTTGAAAGTTTATGATGTTCTTGGGCGGAAAGTAAAAACTCTAGTTAATGAATATAAAGCCGCCGGAGATTATGACGCTGATTTTGACGCCTCCCATTTGGCAAGCGGAATATATTTTTACCGTATAACGGCGGGTAAATATACGGCGGTTAGAAAAATGCAGCTGCTGAAATAGGTATTATTATTTTCCCAAGATTGGAAAGATTATTTATTATAACCGAGGTATATAAAAGATATAAAAAAGTCATTTCGAAGGAGTCTTCGACTGAGAAATCTTTTCCAATTCTAAGATTTCCCCCTATGGTCGAAATGACAGTATGGCTTCCCAAAAGGAAGCCGCATTTATAATTGAAAAGCTGAAAATATAGGAGTTTATACATGAAGAAGATTTTAATGATTATACTTATTCTGTTTTTTACCTTAATGAAAGTTGATGCTCAAAACAGATGGGAAAAACTTAGTGGGCCGGAAGGCGGAAGTATTACTGGATTAAAAGCTAAAGGAGATACACTAATTGCAAGTATGAATAATAGAGGTGTTATATTTTATTCAATAAATGGTGGGGATAAATGGACACAAACCAAATTAAAATTTAATGATGTAGTTCCAGATTTTGTTTTTACGGATGACGGCGGTGTAATTTGCTCAACCTTAGGTTCCGGGGTTTATAAAAGTTTTGATTTGCAAAACTGGAAGAAGATAAATGCCCTTAACCTTAATTTTCGCTGTCTCGGGAAAGACAGCGAGGGAAAAATATACGCGGCATGCGATGAAGGATATATTTACAGTTCTTCTGATAACGGGGAGAATTTGACTTATAGAGAACTTAAAACCGGTGATAGGATGGAAAAATTTGTTCTAACCTCCGACAGCAATTTCTTTGCGGGCGGTATGAATAAAATATTTAGGAAAAGCAAAACCATAGATAACTACTGGGTAACAATAGATTTTCCGGATAGTATAGGCGACAATTACCCGATATTCTTAGCGTCGGATAGTTTAAATAATTTATATGCTTTGGCGGGGAATAGAGTACTTCTAAGCACTGACCAAGGGAACACGTGGAAATATAAATCTCTCTTCTGGGGTGAAAATACCTATGATTTTATATACAACAATAGGCTTATAGCAGCTTTTGGTGACCAAACCCATTTTTTCGGGCACCATTGGGGTATAGCTGTCTCGGATGACCAGGGAAAAACATGGCGCTGGCCTCAAAAGGGTTTACCCCCAAGGTTCTCAACTGCTTTAAAGTTAGCCAAATCCGGAAATAATACTTACCTCGGCACAAACGCTGCCGGAGTTTTTAAAAGCCCCGACTTCGGGGACAGTTGGTTTCCTATAAACAATGGAATTACAGCAGCTAATACTATGGATATCTGTTTCGATAAAGAAGGAAATATGTTTACCGCCAACTGGAGCAACGGTTTTCAAAGGTCGAGCGACGGCGGGAAAACATGGGAAGTAATAAATAACGGCCTTACCAACTCCTACTGCAATACAATAATAGCCGATGATAACGAAAACTTAATGGGGGGTACAGACGAAGGGTTGTTTTTCTCAACAGATAAAGGTGAAAATTGGATACCGGCATCAGAAGCCGGAAATAACGCATCTTATCACCTCTACAAGGATAAAAGTAATCGGATATACACTCTTAACTCATACGGCGGATTTTACAGGACTACTAATCTCGGCAATAGCTGGGAGAGGCTTGACGACAGCAGTTTTGCTTCCACTACAGTTTGGGGAATAGCGATAGATAATGATGAAAATATTTATGCCGGCACAAGGGGTAACTGGATATATAAATCAACGGATGACGGCGAAAACTGGACTCTAGTAAGAGAAGGCTCTTTTGACCTAGATAAGTTTATATATAAAATAGATATTGCCCCTAATGGAGATATATACGCGGCAACACGGGGAGAAGGATTATTAAGGTCAACGGATAAAGGAGCAACATGGAACAGAGTATTAGAGGGAGATGATTTCATTTACAGCCGCAGTTTGGGAATAAGTAGAAGCGGAGAAATCTTTGCTTCCTTCGGAGAGACTTATTATTTAAGTTCCAACGAGAAACTATATTATTCAAACAATAATGGGAATACGTGGCAAAATTACACATCAAATTTGGATTATATCCAGATAAACAATTATTACTTCGATAAGGAAAATAATCTTTACCTTGCCACGGATGAGAGCGTATGGAAAAGCAACCCGGATTCTATTGCAACGGAAGTCGCGAAAGAAGAAATAAAGGATTATAAGTATAATCTTTCTCAGAACTATCCGAACCCGTTTAACCCGACAACTAAAATAAAATACACTATTCCCGGTTTTGTTCATGAGGACGGAGCAAATAATTTAAATGTTAAGCTAGTTGTCTACGATATCCTGGGTAACAAAGTAGCCGTGCTTGTAAACGAAGCCAAGCTGCCGGGAGAATATGAAGTTGAATTTGATGGAAGTAAACTATCGAGTGGAGTATATTTTTACCGTTTATCGGTAGGTTCGTTTACCGCAACCAAAAAGCTGTTGCTGATGAAGTAAAAATAGCTTTGCGGTCGGCAATCATAAACTATTTAAGGGCTCTTAGAAAATCTTTTTATACAAAAATATGAGTTATGACTAAAATCGAAGTCAAAACTAACTCACTAACAAATCATTAAATTTTTGTATATTTTTGCTCAAAAATTTTTATTACTAACAGAAGATTTCTAAGAGCAATTCCTTAATATGATTCCAAAATTAATAGTTATTCTTTCCATAATTTTTACCGCTTCAATTTTCCCTCAAATAGAATCGCAAGAGTTCCTGAACGGCGCGTCTGTTATGTCTATAAAGGAAGAAGGAAATGACATTTGGGTGGCGACCTATGGGCAGGGAATTTTCAAGTACGATAAAAAGAATGAAAAGTGGAGTAATTTTTCTACGAAGCAAAATAATTTATCTAATGATTTCTTCTACAGCCTTGCCGTAAGTAAAAATTATGTTTGGGCTGGATCGGTTGAAGGTTTATTTATTTATGATAAACGCGGAAATCGCTGGAGTAAACGGAAGTTCTATCTGGGCGGCCAAATGGGAAATTGGATTCGTTCACTTTGTTACGATAAGGATAAAAATATTTTGTGGATAGGCAGATTTATGAATCTTACAAGACTTGATGTGGCGAAAAGAAGATATTCCGATTTTGATATGACTCAAAATAGTGACGCCAAAACTAATAATTTTGTTTCCATTAAACTCGATGGCGACAGTCTCATTTGGTTTGGCACCGAAGCCGGAGTATTTAAATATGATAAATCGAAAAATATTGAAGATAAATCCTCATATATTTTTATTAATAATAAAAATGGCGGATTTAAAGAAGACGGAAATGCCGTTTCTATTGCGGATATGATTTTTGAAAGAAATAATATTTGGTTCGGAACGGATGAGTTTATTACTCCACAACAGCCCGATTTTAACGTCGGCGGAATTTATGAATATAATCGAAAATTATCATGGGACAGAATTTCAAGAACCGACGGTCTTCCATCAAACGGAATTTTCTGTTTAGAAATTACAGGCAACAAAATTTGGGCTTCAGTTTATGCTTTCGATAAAAACCAGAAAAAAGAATATGGAAAAGGTATAGTTTTAATAGATAGAATTACTAAAGAAATTACTCCGGTTGATTTAAATAAAACCAGTATTTCAACATCTACTATTTACTCATTGTATTTTGACGGCGAAAATATGTGGGTAGGAACTTTGGAAGGATTATGGAAAATTAAACTCTCAAATCCTTTCGCAAAATGGACAATGAAGAAGCCCTCCTCAAAAAAAACGAAGAGGTAACTTAGAAATTTCTTCTTTTTTAGCAGAAATTTTATGATTATCTTTCCACTTCAAATTCAATAAAATCAACAAAAACAGTAAATAATGATTAGTATTGCAGAACAAAGGTTAAAAACATTAAAAGAAAATTTTAAAGGATTAAAGATCGCGGTTGTAGGCGATATGATGCTGGACTGCTATTTTTGGGGTGATGTAAAACGTATTTCTCCCGAAGCTCCGGTTCCCGTGGTTGAAGTTGAAAATGAATTTTACCGATTCGGCGGCGCTGCAAACTGCGCTTTAAATATTGAAAAACTGGGAGGAATTCCCATTCCGGTTGGTGTAATTGGTTATGATAATTACGGAACAATTTTCCGTTCTCTAATTACCGAAACACATATTTCCGCTGACGGAATTATTGTTGATGAAGACCGGCCCACAACGGCTAAAACAAGAGTTATAGCCGATAACCAGCATGTAGTTAGAATAGATAAGGAAAGTAAAGAATATTTAAATAGCGAAATTGAAAATAAGCTTTATGATTTTCTTGATGAACATATTGCTGGAATTGACGGAATTATTTTACAGGATTATAATAAAGGTGTATTAACGCCAAATTTAATTGAAAAAATTATTAAACTTTCCAACGAAAAAAATGTTTTAATAACTGTGGATCCGAAGTTTAATAATTTCTTTAATTATAAAAATGTTACTGTCTTCAAACCAAACAGAAAAGAAGCTGAAGATGTTTTGGGAATGAAAATAAAAAATGATAAAGATATTACCGCGGCAGGAAATATACTGCTAGAAAAATTGAATGCCGAAAATGTACTTTTAACTTTGGGCGAAGGCGGAATTGCGATTTTCAGAAAAGATTTACCGGAAAAAAGAATGCCTACAAAAGCAAGAAAAGTTGCCGATGTTTCCGGTGCCGGCGATACTGTAATTTCTACCTTAACAATGGCGCTTGCCGCAAAAGCCGATGTTGTTGAAGCATCTTATCTCGCGAATTTTGCCGGCGGAATTGTCTGCGAAGAAGTAGGAATTATTCCTATTGAAATAGATAAATTATTTGATACAGTTTTAAATGATAAAAAATGAATAGAATTTTAGACAGAAAAAATTTAATTGAGATAAGAAAACAATTAAAAGCGGAAAATAAGAAGGTTGTTTTTACCAACGGCTGTTTCGATATTCTGCATGCTGGGCATGTGGATTATTTAACGAAAGCAAAACAATTAGGGGATGTATTAATTGTCGGTATTAACAGCGATTCTTCAATAAAAAGAATTAAAGGTGAAAAACGTCCGATTCTAAATGAAAAAGAGAGAGCATTTATCATTTCCAATCTTAAAGCGGTTAATTACGTTTCTCTTTTTGATGAAGATACTCCGGCTGAAATTATTAATGATTTAATTCCGGACATACTTGTAAAAGGCGCCGATTGGTCAATAGAAAATATAGTGGGCCGAGAAGTTGTAGAAGCAAACGGCGGAGAAGTTAAAACAATTAGTTTTGTAAACGATCAGTCAACTTCAAAAATTATCCGGATAATTTTGGAGAAGTACAAAAGCTGATATTATCTTCCTCATTTGTTTTAAGAATTTTTTTAGTTAATCTAACAACATTAATTGGAATTAAATTTTATCCTCTTCCGTTTATAAAAATATAAATCCGGTTAAAATATTTTGAGAGTTATTGGTGGCGGAAAAGAAAGACAAAACAAAAAAGAAAAGAACGCTTCTACAGAAAATTGTAAATATATTTCTGTATTTCTGTTTAGGAGTTTTCATATTAATAGTTATTGCGCTTGGAATAACGCAGACTTCTATGTTCAGGAAGTACGCCAAAAATACTGCCGTTGAACAAGTTAACAGCGCGTTAAACGGAAAATTGAGTATCGGCCGGCTGGATGGAAGTATTTTTACCTCAATTATTTTACACGATGTAACTCTTACTCAATCACAAGATACAATGCTGCACGCCTCTAAAATTGAAGTGAGGACAAGCCCGCTGCAGTTACTTGCCAAGAAAATTTTCGTAAGAAAGCTTGAAATTGAAAATGCCGATATTCATTTAATTAAAGATAGTACAGGCCGGCTTAATCTTTCAAAATTAATTCCTCCTTCAAAACCGGATACAACTTCCTCTAGTTTCCCGTTCAAAATCGAAGTCCCGAATTTTAAACTGACAAATGTGAATTTTTATCTGCAGGATTATAACAAACTTAACAGCAAAGAAAAATATGATTCTCTAAATCTTCATGATTTTAGATTAAAAAATCTAAATCTTTCTTTAAGTGCTTCCGCGGATATAAATGATAATAATTATAAAATTGATTTCGACGGATTATCCGCCGAACCCAATCTAAAACATTTTACTCTTAATGATCTTACAGGGGAAATATCGGTAAATAAAAAAGAGATAGCGGTAAATAATTTTAATTTACAAACTGCTCAATCAGATATTAAAATTGATCTTCAAGCAAATAATTTTAATATGTTCGACAGTACATCGCGGTTAAGTGACGCAAATTTGAATGTAGATCTTAACGCGGATAAATTAGATTTTGATAACCTTTCTTCTTTTGTGCCTTCAATGAATATGCTGAAAGGAAAGGCAACCGCAAAATTAAATGTTGAAGGTACATTCAATAAACTGAATATTAAAAATCTTGAAGTTATTCTTGATAATTCGCACATAGGCGCAAAAGGAAATATTACTGATTTGGATAAGCCGAAATCTATTTATATTTCCGCTAATTTTTATGATTCTTATATAGATCAAAACGATGTAAACACACTTTTACCTTCATTAAATATTCCTACTTATAAGCAGTACGGTGTATTAAGATTTGATACTTTAACTTATAAAGGCAAACCGCAGGATTTTAGAACTAATCTTTATGTAAAAACAGATGCCGGAGGATTCGGTGCGAACGGAAAATTGAATTTCCAAAATTCAACTATGCAATACAATTTAAATTTTGTTACTAATTCATTAAATATAGCGCCGATTGCAAGCATTCAATCTAATTTAAATTCGCGAGGCAAAGTAACAGGCAAAGGAACTTCTCCTAAAAATTTAAATGCGCGATTTAATTTTATTGCCGACGGTTCTACTCTTGACGGAAATAAACTTGATACTTTACGTTTAACCGCTGATGCGAAAAGCAAAAAGATTACTTACACACTAAATGTTAATTCTGATACCGCAAACGCGGATCTTGCCGGAAATTTCAATTTTACAAATGAAAATAATCCCGCTTACGAAATTAAAGGATCGGTTAAAAGTTTAGATTTAGCTTCCTTTACTAAAGGTGAAGGAGTGAAAACAGATTTAAATTTTAATATTGATGCGAGCGGCGAAAATTTTGACCTTAATAAAATGAATTTATTCGCGAGCTTAAAAATTATTAATTCCGAAGTTAACGGAGTTCATATTGACAGCACAAGAGCCATTGCTGATATAAGAAAAAATGACGGAGGCGAAAGAATAATAAATTTAATTTCAGATTTGGCCGATATAACTCTTTCCGGTAATTTCTCAATTGCGCAGTCAATAAATTTAGTAACAAGCGAAGCGGGTTTAATTTCTAAAGTTGTTGATGAAAAAATGCACGAGTTAATTCCTAACGATTCCTCCGGGGCTGCTAAAACCGCTTCCCTGCGTATGAACGGAAAAAATAAGAAAGCTGTGCCGCTGTTTGCCGAAGCAGATTCATCCACTACACTTAAATATACCGTTGAGTTTAAAGATTTTTCATTGCTTACTGTTTTTCTCGGAAACAATCAGCTTGAACTTGACGGCGATATAAACGGAGAGATTACTAATTCCAGGGACAGTTTATATATTACTTATAACGCAAATCTTGATTATGTAAAATACTGGGGCGCCAACGATGTATTTTTTCTTTCAAAGTTGAATTTGAATTTGCTGCTTTCAAATAGTTTTCAGGCGAATTCTCTTGAAGATATAACGACTAAAGTAAAATTAAGAACCGATAGAATATTTACCGGAAGTGATATTCATAAAGTTGCGCTTGATTTAATACTTCAAAATAAAAAGGCAGATATTAATTTTTCCGGCAATTTAGCGGATTACGCGGCGGCTCAATTAACGGGGCAAATAAACTTAGAAGGAAGCGAACTTAATCTGGCGCTTGATACTCTGGCTTTTAGATATAATAATTTTAGAATGCGAAACCGGGAGAAAATTAGTATAGATTATTCTTTGGATAGAGTGCGAATAAAAGATTTTGTCTTGGAGCGCAATAACAGTATTATTTCTATTGATGGCGAGCTGCTAAAATCCGGTAATCAAAATTTGAATATAATGCTGAAGAATATTAGAGGGAGAGATATAAGCAGAAACTTTTTTGAGTTTCGCCCTGAAAACAGCCCGGAGGCAAGCATAAATTTAAAAGCGAATATAAAAGGAAATTTTGGCGCGCCCGTTATTGATTTAGCTTTAGATGTAGACAGTGTGTCGTTCAAAAATAAAAATTTCGGCAATCTAAAAACTCAGCTGAATTATAAAAATGAAAATTTGGCAATTGACCTAAAATTTATTGATTCATTAATTACAGCTTCAAAACCCGCGTTAACTCTTAAAGGAAACGCGCCGATTAATTTAGCCTTTTCGGGTGTTACGGAAAGATTCCCGAAAAATAAAAATATAAATCTAAAACTAAACGCCGAAGATTTTAATCTTGGTGCGTTCGGAGATATGCTTCCCGCTGTTGATAGATTGAGAGGTAATTTTAAAGCTGATCTCGATATTACCGGACCGATTGATGATTTAAATCCAAAAGGAAATATTGTAATTCAAAATGCGGCTTTTGTAGCGCAGGCAAATAATTTAGAATATTATGCCGGCTTAAAATTAAGTATCCAAAATGAAACATTATCTATTGACAGTCTTCTTGTTCAAAATAGTAAAGGAACCGAAAACGGCGGAACCATGACGGGAAGCGGAAAAGCAACACTCAATAATTTTAAAATTGCCTCATCTAAGTTCCAAATAGGCGGACATTTAAAAGTGCTTGGGCAAGCTTCAAAAAATGTAAGTCCTTCTGTGTACGGCGATCTTGTAATTTCTACAAGAGGAAATGTAGAATTTAAAATTGATAATAACGGGGCTTATCTTCAGGCGCCGATAAATGTAGACGAAGCAAAATTAACTTTTCCGCCCACTCAATCGGCATATCAAAATAACTCAAGTAATTTTGTCTATAAATACGTGCAGGACACTCTAAATCCTGTTCAAAAGGAAATGGATTTTCAGAGTCTTGTTGAATTATCTCAACAAAGAAGCGAAAAAGAAAATTCCACAAGCGGAAGCGGCTCCAGTTTCAATTTTAATTATAATATTGATGTTCAGGTTTCTGATGAAGCCACCATAATTTTTGTTCTTTCAAGAGAAGTAAATCAAAATTTAACCGCGGTTCTAAAGGGAAATTTTCAGTACGAAAAAATAAATGGCAGAACAAATGCCCAAGGTGAACTAAAACTTCTTGAAGGTTCCAATTTAGAATTTTTCAAAACATTTTCTGCAGACGGTACAATTAGATTTGAAAGTGAGCTGAATAATCCCAATTTAGACATTACCGCAACTTATAAAGATTATTATTATCCTCCCGAAAATGAATCGGAAGTTCAGGTCGCGGTAAAAATTAAATTAAGCGGACCGCTTAAAGAACTTGATAAAAATTTCATCCAGGAAAAAAACAATATAGCGGTTTATTACGGTCAAAATGATATTGAAAATGATAATCCTTCGCCGACTTATGATGCATCTGACGCAATAATGTTTATTTTAACCGGAAAATTTACCGAAGATTTGTCACAGCAGGAAAAATCAACCGCGGCTTCAAAATTAGGGCCGCTCTCCGGAACGGCAACTTCACTTGCCGGTTCAGTATTGGGCGGCGTGCTTAATACCTATTTGGGTGATTATGTAAAAAGTGTTGAATTAAGAACTGTCGGCAGTTCTACTAAATTTAATCTTACGGGAAGAGTAAAAGATTTTCGTTATACAATCGGCGGCTCAACGGATGTATTTAACGATATTACGCAAGCAAACGTAAAAATTGAATATCCAATTTTTCAGAATTTCTTGTTAAGACTGGAAAGAAAAGAAGCTCTTACTGAGACTAATATTACAAATAATGAAATGATCAATGAACTGGGTCTAAAATATAGGTTCGAATTTTAATGAAAAAAAAACTCATCTCCTTTTTTAAAAAAAATCCCGGTAAAAAATTAAGAAGTAAAGAAATAGCAAAACAAATCGGAGTTTTAACCGAACATGAATATGCGTCTTTAAAAGTACTTCTGCACGATTTATATTCAGAAGGATTTTTGCTGAAAAACGGCAAAAGATATCAGTTAAACAGAATTCCCTCAGGAGGAAAAGTTACAGGAGAACTGCAGGTTAATCCAAACGGATTTGGTTTTGTTCTTGTTGAAGATTCAAAAATGGGCGATGTTTTTATTGCTTCCAGAAATCTTGGAACAGCGTTTCACGGTGATATTGTTGAAGTAGCTCTATTTGCAAAACAAAAGGGCAAAAATATTGAAGGGCAGATAATAAATGTAGTTAAACGTAAAAGAAGTGAGTTTGTAGGTACTTTAAAAAAATCAAAATCATTTTATTTTATTCATCCGGAAGAACCTGAAATTACAAGAGATATTTACGTCGACCCAAAGTCGCTTAAAAACGCGAAAGTAAATGATAAAGTAGTAGTGGGAAATATCGAGTGGAATTCTTCTATGTTGAATCCCGAAGGGGATATAACAGAAGTTATCGGTAAAGCAGGTTCTCTGGATGCCGAAGCCTCATCACTCGCGCGTGAATTTAATCTTCCTTATAAATTTCCTCCTAAAGTATTAAAAGCCGCGGAAGAGATTGAAAGTGAAGTTACAAAAGAAGAAATAAAAAGCAGGCTGGATTTTCGAAATAAAAATGTTATTACAATAGATCCCGAAGACGCAAAAGATTTTGATGATGCGCTTTCTATTGAAATTCTTGAAAACGGTAATTATTCGGTTGGAATTCATATCGCTGATGTTAGCCATTATGTTAAAGCAAAATCCGCTATAGACAGCGAAGCTTTAAACAGAGGGAACAGTGTTTATTTGGTGGGGCGTGTAATTCCTATGCTTCCCGAAAAACTATCAAATAATATTTGCTCGTTAGTTCCGGATGAAGAAAGATTAACTTATTCGGTTGTAGTAGAACTTACAAAAAGGTGTAAAATTGTTGACTATCAGATAAAGAAATCGATAATAAAAAGTAAAAGAAGATTTACATACGAAGAAGTGCAGAAAATAATAGAAGGAGAGGACGGAGAATTTCGGGAAGATGTGCTTCAACTTCATCAATTGGCACAAACACTGCGGAAGAAACGTCATAAAGAAGGCAGTATAGAATTTTCCACACCGGAGGTAAAATTTGAATTAGACGAAGATGGAATTCCGGTAAGAGTTTATAAAAAAGCAATAAAACAAAGTAATATGCTGGTTGAAGAGTTTATGCTTCTAGCAAATAAAATAACCGCTCAGCATATCGGGAGGCCGAAAAAAGGAGAAGAAAAACCTTTTGTTTACCGTATTCATGATCTTCCGGATAAAGAAAAGCTTTATGAATTTTCAAAATTTATTAAATCCTTAGGATATTCTTTCGATCCTAACGCTTCTTCTAAATCTAATCAATTTCAGATTTTGATGGAAAATGTTAGAGGGCATGAAGAAGAAACTTTAATAAATGAACTTGCTATCCGTTCAATGGCAAAGGCAATTTATTCAGTAAATAATATTGGGCATTACGGTTTAGGATTTAAATATTATACTCATTTTACTTCGCCTATAAGAAGATATTCAGATTTAATTGTACATCGACTTCTTTTTCAATATTTAGACGGTGAAAAAATATACAAATATTCATATAATGAACTTGAAGATATAAGTGAACATGTTTCAACAACCGAAAGATCCGCGGTTGATGCGGAAAGGCTTTCAGTAAAAATAAAACAAATAGAATATCTGCAGGGGCATTTAGGCGAAGAATTTCACGCTATTATTTCGGGTATTACTCATTTTGGTATTTTTGTAAAATTAACAGAAATTTTAGCCGAAGGTTTAATAAAAGTAAGAGATTTAGAGGGAGATTTTTACGTTTACGATGAAAAAAAATATGCGTTAATTGGTAAAAGATCCAAACAGCAATTTCGTCTCGGGGATAAAATCCAAGTTAAATTAGTTAGGGTGGATCCGGACAAATCTGAAGTAGACTTTATTATAGCAGAATAACTTAAGGTTTATACATGGTTAGACATTATTTTATAATTATATTTTTATTGGCACTGGTTCCTTCAATTGGTTTTGCGCAATTCGGCAAAAATAAAGTGCAGTATAAAGATTTTTCTTGGTATTATATTCAAACCGATCATTTCGATATTTACTTTACTCAAAACGGATCGGATTTAGCCGAATTTACTTCCAAAGCCGCCGAAGAAGCTTTAACCTCAATCCAAAATAGTTTTAACTATCGCGTTAACAACAGAATCGCGATTATTGTTTATAATTCTACCAACGATTTTCAAGAAACCAATGTTACCGACGAATATTTAACAGAAGGAATTGAAGGATTTACTGAATTATTTAAAAACAGAGTTGTAATTCAATTTATGGGTTCTTATAAAGAATTCCGTCATTTAATCCATCATGAATTAACACACGCGGTTATGAACGATTTATTCTTCGGCGGTTCGCTTCAAAATATTATTTCTAATAATATTTCCATAAATCTTCCTCTTTGGTTTAATGAAGGTATGGCGGAATATCAAGCATTAGGCTGGGATATAAATTCCGATATGTTTATTAGAGATGCGGCAATAAGTAATTATCTTCCCGATATTCAAAATTTAGGCGGTTATTTCGCTTATCGCGGCGGCGAATCGGTTTTTCATTATATAGCCGACAAATACGGGAAAGAGAAAATCGGTGAATTAATAAATAAAGTTAAATCAACCGGAAGCGTTGAAGAAGGCTTAAAAGCATCTATCGGACTCGATTTGAAAGAATTAAACGAAAGATGGAAAAAGGATGTTAAGAAAACATACTGGCCCGATATTGCTATTAGAACCGATCCCGATGAATTTTCAAAAAGACTTACCGATACAAAAGAGGAAGGCGGATCTTATAACACCAGTCCTGCTATTTCTCCCCAAGGAGATAAAATAGCCTTTCTTTCAAACAGAAATTACTACTTTGATGTTTATTTAATGAGTACAATAGACGGCAAAATAATTAAAAAACTTGTTGAAGGAAATAGAACCGAAGATTTTGAAAGCTTAAATATTATTACTCCTGGTTTAACATGGTCGCCGGACGGAACTAAAATAGCGCTTTCGGCAAAAAGCGGCGGCTATGATGTAGTTTATATTATTGATGTGGAAACAGAAGATAGGGAAACACTTCCGATTCAATTAGACGGCATTAAGAGTGTAACTTGGTCTCCAAATGGAAAATTTATTGCTTTCATCGGACATACGGCAGTTCAATCAGATATTTATTTATATAATTTAGAAAATAAAACATTAAAGAACCTTACTAATGATGTCTTTACGGATAATGATCCTGCTTGGTCATCAGATAGTAAAGAAGTATTTTTTTCATCGGATAGAAACGGGCACCTTTCAACCGGAAGTTTACCCGATAATTTTAAAATTTATAATTATGATTACAGTCAGAGTGACCTTTATTCTATAAATATAGTTTCTAAAAAAATTACAAGATTAACAAATGTTCCTTATAGTGAGGAAACTTCACCGGTTGCTTCTCCTGATGGGAAAGAGATTTTGTTTATTTCCGATAGAAGCGGAATTAACAATATTTACAAAAAAAGAATTGTTTTAGAGCCTTCGGATACTGTTAGAAATATAGCTTCTCTTCCCGAGCGGCCGGTTACTAATTCATTAACCGGTTTATATCAATTATCAACCTCAAAGGACGGCAAAAAACTAGCGTTTTCTTCAATGTATCAAGCCGGTTTTAATATTTTTTTATTGAACAATCCTTTTGAAATAAAACTGGATACAAATAAACTCCCGCTTACGGATTATATGGCTACTTTGTTAAATAAGAATAAAACGGAAGAAAATAAAATTAAAATAATTCAAGCCGATCAAAAAGACTCAGCCCAAGCGGTAACTAATTCTCTTGATATTTTTACCGGGAATTATGTAGATACAGCAGGAGTTTACGGTGATTCTGTAAAAATAGATTTTAGCGATTATGTATTTGGAAATAAATCAGCCGCAGATTCTAATAACGATACAACCGGACAAGAAAGTATAGCCGTAAAAGATAATCTTGATAAAAACGGAAACTATAAAGTAAATAAATATAAAATTACTTTTTCTCCCGATATTGTTTACGCAAACGCCGGTTACAGTTCATTATACGGACTGCTTGGTACAACAGTTATTTCTTTTAGTGATGTTTTAGGTAATCATAGGTTAATTGGCCAAACGAGTTTGCAAATTGATTTGAAAAACAGCGATTACGGCTTAGCATATTTTTATTTGCCAGAAAGAATAAATTACGGAATTGAAGCATTTCATACCGCAAGGTTTGTGTTTTTAAGCAGAGGACCTCGAACAAATCTTTTCCGTTTCAGAAATTACGGCGCGGTTGTTTCGATGAGTTATCCTTTAAATACATATTATAGATTAGACGGAAGTTTAAGCTGGTTAAATGTTTCGCAGGAAAATTTAGACAACCCAACCGAACCTACACAGAAAGCTTCTTTTGTGATTCCTGCCGTTAGTTTCATTCACGATAATGTCCTGTGGGGATATACTTCTCCCATTGACGGAACCAGATATAGATTTGATCTTTTAGGAAATCCCGGTTTTTCTAAAAAACAGTTGGGATTTTATTCTGCGTTGGGAGATTATAGAACATATTTTAGATTTTGGAATGATTATTCATTTGCTTTCCGTTTATCGGGCGGATATTCCGCGGGAAATAATCCTCAAAGATTTTTTATCGGAGGAATTGATAACTGGATAAACAGACAATTTGCAACAACGGATATTCCTATTGCTTCCGCTTCCGATTTTGCGTTTTTAACCGCGGCGCTCCCTTTGCGCGGTTTCGATTACGCGCAACAAATAGGAACTAAATATGGATTGATGAATATGGAGTTAAGATTCCCATTAATAAGGTATTTAGTAACAGGCGCTTTGCCTATTTTGTTCAGCAATATTTTAGGAGTTGCTTTCGTAGATGTCGGAAGTGCGTGGAATAATAGTCATAATCTTAGATTTTTTGATAGAAATGAAAACGGAAAAATAGTTTCTAAAGATTTATTAATGGGAACAGGCGTAGGCGCAAGAATTTTCTTACTTTATTTTTTGGTGCGTTTTGATGTTGCTTGGGCTTATCATGTGGATCATTTTTCAAGTCCTAAATTTTATATTTCTTTAGGTGCGGATTTTTGATGAGTGTAATTGAAGAGACTGTGGGGAAACCCACAGCCTCGCAAATTTATATTTTTACTTTTCTTTGGAAGATGAATTTGAAGATTTATCCGGAGAAGAGTTCTTTTTTGAAACTGGTTTATTTTTATAATCGGTTTGATAAAATCCTGTTCCTTTAAAAATAGGTCCTGCGCCCGCGCCAATAAGTCTTTTAACAAATCCTTTACATTTAGGGCATATTTTAACCGGATCCGCACTCATTGGTTGAAACAGTTCGAATTTATAACCGCATTCAGTACATTTATAATCGTAAGTCGGCATTATTCAACTCCTGCAAAAATTAGATACAAAACATAATGAAAAATTCTAAAATTTTCTATAAATTGCCCCGCGTCATTATAAATTTATGTTAGACCACAAAATTGACCAATAAAGAAAGATAGATTTCAAAAACTGTGAAGAAGCTTATAATACTCCCATTCCTGCTTTTATTCCTTTCAGGATGTCTTAACTATATCCAGGATGTTAATCTGTACCCGGACGGTTCCGGGAAAATGAAAATTAATTACTGGATGAAACTTCCAGATGTTGAAGATACAAGCATTGTCGCAAAAATCGGATTTTTCAATTCTGATTCTATCAGAAGTGAATTCACTTCACCTTATAACAAAATAGAAAATATTGAAGTTTATACAGATTCTTTAGATAGTACGACACATGCGATTGTAACTTTAACTTTTGATAACATTGATTCACTAAATAACGCGAAAGCTTTCATAAATCAGAACTTTTCTTTAAAAGACGGTGCGGCCGGACAAAAGATATTTACACAATTCATTCCTCCGGTGGCTACGGGTTTCGGTATTGACGGAAATTCATTCCATGTTACTTATAAATACACCTTTTACGGAAAAATAATTACACATAATGCGCAAATTGTTGATGATAGAACTCTCACTTGGAAATATACTCTGGCTGAAATCGGCAGCGGAAAAACTATTTCGGTAACATTTCAGCCTTTTAAAATAAAAGAGACTCCTTATTGGATTTATGCGTTATCGGGTGTAGTTCTTTTAATTGTACTTTTTTTCCTTTTCCGGAAGAAAAAAGATTAGGTAGGCAAAATAAATTATTAAAAAGGTTTTCTACCATTTTAATAAGAATTATTGACTTACCTAAAGCTTTTAATTATATTTATCGTCTATTTTTAAAAATATTTAGAGAAATAGCTGGAAACCAATGGCTAAAAATGATTTCAAGATTTTTTCAGGCAGTTCTAATTTACCGCTGGCTGAAAAAATTGCCCAAAAACTGGATAAGCCATTAGGATCTGTAGAATTAAAGCGGTTTAGCGACGGTGAGATTTGGGTGAAATATGGCGAGAATATTCGCGGTTCAGATGTTTTTATAATTCAACCCACTAATCCTCCCGCTGAAAATCTTTTAGAACTATTAATTATGGTTGATGCCGCAAAAAGGGCATCCGCAAATAGAATAACTGCCGTTATACCTTACTTTGGATACTCAAGGCAGGACAGAAAAGATCAGCCGCGAGTTTCAATTACAGCAAAACTAATCGCTAATTTAATTACTGTCGCCGGCGCCGATCGTGTGATGACAATGGATCTTCACGCGGCGCAGATACAAGGTTTTTTTGATATTCCGTTCGATCATCTTTATGGTTCTTCTATATTCAGCGGGTTATTTGAACAAATAAAAAATAATCTTGTTGTAGTTTCTCCCGATGTCGGCGGAATAAAAATGGCGCGTTCTTATGCCAAAAGACTGCATGCAAATCTTGTTGTTATTGATAAACGCAGGCCAAAACAAAATCTGGCGGAAATTGTTAATATTATAGGCAGCGTCGATGGTAAAGATGTTCTTTTGGTTGATGATTTAATAGACACAGCCGGTACTTTTGTCGGCGCCATTGATGCACTTAAACAAAAAGGTGCAAATAATATTTACGGTGCAATTACTCATCCGCTTCTAAGCGGTCCGGCATTGGAGAGAGTTCATAATTCACAATTAACAAAATTATTTGTCTCGGATACTATCCCGCTTAATTCGGCAGCAAGTACAGATAAAATTTCTGTAATAACTGCCTCAGATATTTTCGCGGAAGCAATTCGCAGAACATTTAACAATGAATCAATTAGTTCACTTTTTGATACAGATAAAGGATAATTAAGTCTTTGGAGATAACATGGAAAAAATAGTATTAGAAGCAAATATTAGAAAAACAATAAATAAAGCTTCAAGAAATAAGTTACGTAATGAGGGTAGAGTTCCGGGAATATTCTATTCAAAACATGATGAACCTGTCGCTGTAGATGTTACAGAAAAATCTCTTAAGCCTCTTGTTTTTACTTCCGAAAATCATCTGATTTCTTTGCAGTTTGAAGGTAAAGAGTTTGAGTGTGTAATAAAAGATGTTCAATTTGATCCTATTACAGATAGAGTTATTCATTTTGATTTAATGGGATTAACAAAAGGCGAAACAATTCAGATGGAAGTGCCTATTCTGTATACCGGAAGTGCCGTAGGTGTTAAAGAAGGCGGTGTTCTTCAGCAGTTTATTCATAAACTGGATGTTGAATGTATGCCAAAAGATATTCCTCAGCATCTTGAGCTTAACATTCAAAATTTAAGATTGGGTGACAGTATACATGTTAGCGATTTAAACTTTGAAAATGTTACCATCTTGAATCCCGAAGATACTGTTATTGTTTCTGTAACTCATCCTAAAGTAGAAAAAGAAGAAACTGAGATAACTGAAGAAGAACAAGCGGAACCGGAATTGGTGAATAAAGGAAAAGCTGAAGAAGAATAAATTCAGCAGTGCGAATTATATTAGGTATAGGAAATCCGGGAAGTCGTTATGCTGGGAATAGGCATAACGTCGGATTTTTGTTGTTAGATTATTTTGCAAATAAAAATTCGCTCAATTTTTATCCTTCAAAAAACGATTATTATTACTCGGAAGGAAAAATCGAAGAGTTCAGTTATACGCTTATTAAACCCTCCACTTATGTTAATAATAGCGGTTTGGCAGCAGCTCAAATTATGAGAAAATATGAGTTGAATGCACATGATCTACTTGTTGTTTACGATGATCTAAATTTAAATGTTGCTGATTGCAGGGTAAAAATCAGCGGCGGTGACGGCGGGCATAATGGAATCAGCTCTATCATTTATCATACGGCTTCCGATCAATTCCCTAGAATTAGAATTGGAATCGGAAATGATTTTGAAAAAGGTAAAATGGCTGAATATGTTTTATCCGATTTTAAAGATTCAGAAATAGACATTTTAAAAAATACTTTTGAATATGCTTCCAATTTGATAAAGGGCTTTATTAAAGGGGGTCTTAAATTAATGCTCGACACGAACAGTAAGTTATCTAAACCAAATACAAATTCTTAAAAGAAAATAAACGAAGGGAAACTAGGAGAATTTTATGAATTCAACTTATCTCATTATACCTATTTTTGGTATCCTAGCGCTTATTTATACGTTCTGGAAATCTTCATGGATTTCTAAGCAAGAAGCCGGCACGGAAAAAATGAAGAAAATTGCCGGTCATATAGCAGAAGGCGCGATGGCTTTTTTAAAAGCGGAATATAAAGTTCTCGCTATC
The DNA here is from genome assembly GCA_963798775.1 of uncultured Bacteroidota bacterium. Taxonomy (GTDB): domain Bacteria; phylum Bacteroidota; class Ignavibacteria; order Ignavibacteriales; family Ignavibacteriaceae; genus CAWCUK01. The sequence goes on along the minus strand of CAWCUK010000001.1, from coordinate 889,286 downwards.
TTTGTTATTTGTGTTGCTATTTTATTAGCCGTAAGTGCAGATCCTGTTACTTCATCTCCCTTAATCGGCGTTTCATTTTTAGTCGGAGCAATTTGTTCTGCTTTAGCCGGATTTATAGGAATGAGAGTTGCGACTAAGGCAAATGTTAGAACCACGAATGCCGCTAGAACTAGTCTCGGTAAGGCACTCGAAATCGCGTTCGCAGGCGGTTCGGTAATGGGACTAGGGGTTGTGGGTCTCGGTGTATTAGGTCTCGGGTCTCTTTTTCTTATATACGGCGACATGTTTGGAGTAGATAAAGCAGGTTTACCGCGTGTTATTACTGTTATTACCGGTTTTTCATTCGGAGCTTCTTCAATTGCTTTGTTTGCCCGCGTAGGCGGAGGAATTTATACAAAAGCAGCTGATGTAGGAGCTGATCTTGTAGGAAAAGTTGAAGCAGGTATTCCTGAAGATCATCCATTAAATCCAGCAACCATAGCAGATAATGTTGGTGATAATGTTGGTGATGTTGCAGGTATGGGTGCGGATTTATTTGAATCATATGTCGGTTCTATTGTAGGTACAATGGTACTTGGCGCAGAATTTCTGGTCTATCCCGAATTTGCTTCAAAATTTAATGGTTTGGGCGCTGTACTTCTTCCTTTAGTAATTGCCGGTGTGGGAATTATTATGTCGATTATTGGAACTTTCTTTGTTAAAGTAAAAGAAGGCGGCGATCCTCAAAAGGCGTTAAATAAAGGGGAATTCGGCTCATCTATAGTAATGATTGCCGCGCTCTATTTTATTATTAAATGGATGCTGCCAGAAAGCTGGACTCATGAAGATCCGCTGTATGGAGTTACATATACAATTACATCAACCGGAATTTTCTTAGCAACGGTTATTGGACTTGTAGCCGGAGTCTTAATTGGCGTAGTAACCGAATATTATACCGGTACCGGGAAAAAACCTGTGCTTGATATTGTCCGGCAATCTTTAACCGGTTCTGCTACAAATATTATTGCCGGTATTGGGAACGGAATGATTTCTACAGCTATCCCAATTATTATTATAGCTGTTTCAATTATGGGCGCTTTTTATTTCGGCGGTTTATACGGAATAGCTATTGCCGCGGTCGGAATGTTATCTAACACCGGCATTCAATTAGCCGTTGATGCATACGGACCAATATCAGATAATGCCGGCGGCATAGCGGAAATGTCCGATCTTCCCAAAGATGTACGTCTTAAAACTGATCGTCTTGACGCAGTAGGAAATACTACAGCGGCAATTGGAAAGGGATTTGCTATAGGATCTGCGGCTCTAACGGCATTAGCTCTTTTCGGTGCTTATATGACATCAGCACAGATAAAATCAATCGATATCTCCAAAGCAGGTGTAATGGCCGGTTTATTTTTAGGCGGAATGCTCCCGTTCTTGTTTTCTGCTCTTGCAATGAAAGCTGTCGGTCGAGCTGCAATGTCCATGATTGAAGAAGTAAGAAGACAATTTAGTTCAATTCCTGCTTTAAAAAACGCATTAGCTGTAATGCAGAAAAATGAAAATAAAGAATTAAGCGACTGGTCCACTGAAGATAAAAAGACTCTTGAAGATGCCGACGGTAAAGCGGAATACGGCAAATGTGTTGAAATTTCAACTAAAGCAGCTATTAGAGAAATGGTGATTCCGGGTTTACTTGCCGTAGTTGTCCCAGTTTTTATAGGATTTGCCGGAGGTCCGGAAATGTTAGGCGGTTTATTGGCAGGTGTAACTGTAACCGGTGTGTTAATGGCAATTTTCCAATCTAATGCCGGCGGAGCTTGGGATAACGCTAAAAAAATGTTTGAAGAAGGAATAGATATAAACGGTGAAAGGTATGTTAAAGGATCGGACCCGCACAAAGCAGCTGTAGTAGGCGATACTGTAGGAGATCCATTTAAAGATACCTCTGGCCCATCGTTAAACATACTATTAAAATTAATGGCTGTAGTTGCACTTGTAATTGCGCCGCTAATTAAATAAATTAGGCCAGGTTTTTAAATAAAATATTCAATAATCCCTGCTCTCTTTAAACAAAGAGGGCCGTTAAAGTCCGAAGGGAGGTGACACAAAATGAAGACAAACGTTTATGAAAGTGCTGTCTTAATAAATGCTGCGTTAGATGACGAACAGATTGAAGGCATAATATCTCACATCAAAGACACCATCGTTAATAACGGGGGCGAAATAAGAGAGATAGAGAACTGGGGAAGGAAAAGATTGGCGTACATGGTTAAAAAGAGTAAGATCGGATACTATGTAATATATAGATTTGATGCTCCTTCTACATTAGTAGCAAAGTTAGAGCGAACCTTCATCCTCGACGAAAACATTCTCAGATACCTTACAATCAATTTAGATAATGATGCGGTTGAACATTTGGAAAAAAATCGAGGCAGTAATGAACCGGAAACTGAAACTAAGACCGAAGCAGTTACTACTGAAGATGAAGCAAAGACTAAAGAAAACGATTCTAATGAAGAAGAGTAATAACTAACAAATTAAGATTTAAGTATGGAGGAAATAACCATGGCAGATTTGAAAATGCCGGAGATTAACTATGTTATTGTTGCTGGAAATTTAACCAAAGATCCCATATTCCGTCAAACAACCAACAGTACGCCGGTTGTTAATTTTTCTATCGCTTCAAATAGAAAATACAAAGACAGTTCAAGCCAGTGGCAAGAAGATGTATGTTATGTAGGCATTGTAGCATGGAATAAACTGGCGGAAAGCTGCCGGGATAGATTGAAAAAAGGTTCTGCTGTCTTAGTAGATGGTGAACTCCAAAGCAGAAGCTGGAAATCAGAAGAAGGCCAAAACAGAAGTATTGTGGAAATAAAAGCCAGAAGAATTCAGTTTCTTAATAAAAGAGGTCGATTGAACGATAGCAACAACGGACAAGATGATCATGACGACTCTTATTCAGAAGATGATAATGATTATACCGATGATTCATTCGATAAATTTCTCTCCAGTGAAGAATCCGATCTATTAAAATAGGATGGTGAAAATGCGTAAAGAAATAAGAACAAAAAAAGTGTGTAGATTTACTCAGAATAAAGTAAAATACATAGATTATAAAGACGTTAAGTTATTACAAAAATACACTACAGAGCATGGCAAAATAATTCCTAAAAGAATTACCGGAACCTGCTCTAAATACCAAAGACAACTATCAATTGCTATTAAACGTGCACGCCATATGGCACTTCTGCCTTATGTTGCCGATACCGTAAGATAGCTTTGAAGGAGATAAAATGAAAGTTATTTTAAGACAAAACTTTGAGAATTTAGGGCAAATTGGCGACCTCGTTGATGTAAAAGACGGATATGCTAGAAATTTCCTGCTCCCGAGAAATATAGCTTATGCAGCCTTAAAAGGTAATGTTGCTGCTTTAGAAGAGGAAAAGAAAACTCTTCTTAAAAGAAAACAACAAGAACTGCATGAAGCTGAAACTCTTTCCGCCGAACTTGAGAAAGTATCTGTTACAATTCCTGTTCAAGTTGGTGAAGAAGATAAAATTTTCGGATCCGTAACTGCTCAAATGATTGCCGATGCCCTGAAAGAAAAAGATTACGATATTGACAAAAGAAAAATTGAAATTGATGAGCCTATTAAATCTTTAGGTATTTATGGAATTAGTGTTAAATTACACGCTAATGTAAATGCTAAAATAAAAGTTTGGGTAGTAAGAGAGTAAGTTTTTCTGCGTAATTTAATTTAACAAAGACCGTCTGTAAAGACGGTTTTTTTATTTGTGCGTTCGGTATGACGACTTACTATAGAGTGCAAGTCCCAAATGAACAAGGTAAGAGGAATCATTAGCTAAATGGCAAGGGCGTCTTTCGCGAGGAAGAATCTGAAGGAACAGCAGGCAAAAAGCTGCCCCGACGAACAGCAACCATAGTAGGCAGAAATACTGGATGAGGAGTCGAATAACTCTAAAGCTCAAAACTTACCTGAAAAATATGAAATAAATATGGCGGGTGTAAGTGTGAAAATAACTAGTATTACACAGGGAGGGCTCTAAAGGTTTCTCTGCCAAAGAGAATATCATCATCATTACCTACGATTCACTCCGCTTAGCCTCAAACTCCTTTTTAATCATTTACACAAAACTATTTTCACTGCCATTATAAATTAAAGAACCGCCGTATAATCTAATCAATTTAAAGATTGTTTTGATGTTGATTCTACAAAAGGCATTCATTAAGTTTCGTTTGATGTTCTTTTAGATTTCACCGATTATTCCTATTTAAATTCAGCTCTAATTATTGTTTACCTTGATTTTATTTTAATCGTACTGCCATCCTACGAAATTATACCGATTAAAATATTTTAGGTCACTTTTTTAAACCTAAAGGTTGAAAAATGATTAAGAGTTTGTTTGTGCTCCTTCTTATTACGGGATTTTTTACAGCTGAATATGCCCAGCAGGTAATCCCGGATTCTAACGTTATTTTTGTTGATAATGTAAGCGATGGAAACAGCAATGGTTCAACCGGCACGATTATGAATACTCCAACCTATAAAGAATTTCCTCAAACCAATACTTCCGATCCAAATGTATACGGCTGGTGGGAAAATACTGCCGCTTACTTTTATGGTGGAACTGCCAGAAGAGCAAGTAGATTTGGGGCAGGCAATAATGAAGGCGCTCATGCTCAGTTTTACTGTCCCGTAAATAAAGACGGAAGCTATATTATTTACCATAATATGTATTCCCAAAATTCTACGACGAATGCAATTGTAACTTTTAAACGACCAACGGATAATTCTCCCGCAGATGGTTTCCTCTATAACGAAATGAATAATAATACACCGGAAGGATTGCCAAGCTGGTATCCATTGGGAATCATAAATTTATCGGCGGGTGATCTCGCTTTAACGGTTGATATTGGATTGGGAATCGGCGGAAAAAATATATTAAGAACCGATGCAGTAGCTTTATTAAGAAGTTCTCAGGCAGGTCCCGATATTGAATTCGGAGCAAGAAGATTTACTCAAACTGAAGTTGATCCCATTTCTCATGATACTCTTTACAATTTTAATTTTTATAAAGATCGTGCGCCTCTATATTTTTCGCCCACAGTCATTTTTTCATCCGCAAGTAAAGAATTAACGATTTATAATCCGGGGACATCGTCATTAATTATTTCCGGCATCAGCATGGAAAGTTATCTTTTTACAATCGAAGATACATTCCCCGTTACTATTCCTGCCGGCGGCAAGAAAAATATCATCGTTAAATTTTTACCGAGACTGGATACGTTAATAACAGATACAATCATTTTCTACTCAAACGATTTACTAGAACCTGAAGCCAAACTCCCTTTATACGGAGAAGGCGTTAATTACAACTTTATTTTAAATGCAAGTTTAGACGGCAGTGAGCCTCATTATAATATTGAAAATGCCTCCTTTGAAACTATCGGTTCAGGCTGGCTCCCTTCCACCCCATCCCCTTACCCGTATCCCATAACGGAAGGAAATAAAAAAAGTATTATCAATACCGGCGATCAATCGCAATGCGCCGCCGTTTTTCATTTTCCACTTCCCGATTCTCTTGGCGGAGAATATTATTTAGATTATAGTTCGCCGTATTCGTCTTCAGCTCCAACTGAAGCCAAACTTGAAATTGTTACTCCTTCTTTCAGCGATACACAACGTGTAGCAGGATTTAATGAAAATTTGGAAATCGGCGGAGAATACTGGAAGCGAGTCGGCGGTGATACAAGTTTCATATTGCAAGGCGGAGGCGAAACAACCATTAAACTAACTAATGTCGGGTCAGGTTTTTTAAGAGCCGATCTATTAAGATTTACTAAGGTTCTGTATCTCGCAAATCTTCAATGTGATAGCAGAATTGAATTCATAGATGCAATAATTTCACAACTTAAAATTAATTCTCTTGGGAAAAATACTTTGGTGATCGATACAATCTATTTTGAAAAGGGGACGAATTTTAAAATTGATGATATAGATTTTCCTCTGACAATACCGGAATTGAACGGCAGTTTCAATTTGAATATTTATTGTCTTAATCCCTCGGCTGTCTCGGAGGATATTTTAAAAATTAAAAGCAATGATAATTACCACCCTTATCATAAAGTAACCGTAGTTCATGAAGCCGTCACACCGGTTGAACTTATATCTTTTAAAGCTGAGTATAAAGAAAATAAAATAATTCTCAACTGGTCAACCGCCACAGAAACGAATAATAGACGATTTGAAATTGTGCGGAAAATAGGAGATCAAGAGTGGGAAATAATTGGGAGTGTTAACGGAAACGGGACAACAACTGAAAAACATGACTACTACTTCACCGATAATAATATTTCCGCGCAGGGAGAATATTTTTACCGGTTGAAACAGATTAATTTTGATGGTTCGTTTGAAAATTCAAATAAGATTTCAGTCAATGTTAATTTTGTACCTAAAGAATATAAACTATATCCAAATTATCCTAATCCTTTTAATCCATCCACTACTATAAAATATGAAATACCGGAAGTTGGGTTAGTTACAATAAAACTTTATGATATTCTCGGAAATGAAGTTCAAGTATTAATTAATGAGAAAAAAGAAGCCGGAAAGTATAAATTAATATTTAATGCTTCAATAGGGAGCCGCAGAATTTCCAGTGGAGTTTACTTCTATGAACTTAGTGCCGGGAGTTTTAGAGCAGTGAAAAAAATTATTTTATTAAAGTAATGAATTTAAAAAAAATGTGGAAATTTATCTGCGCTTTTATAATTGTGCGCCCGACATGATAGGGTGCAAGTCCCGAATGAGCCAGATAAGAGGAATCATTAGCTAAATGGTAAGGGTGTTTTTTGCGAGGCTAGTTACATTACGGATGCAATTAGAAAGAAATATTTTGATAAACTTGGACTTAAGTCTATTCTTGAGAAGTTATTAAGTTATCTGTAATAACAAATATAAATTTTAAAACCGCCGTATACGTGAACCTTCCGTACGGTGGTGTAAGAAGACAGAAGGTGGTGAGCCGTCCTCCTACTCGATTCCTACAAAAAAAAAGCTGTTCAAAAGAAACAGCTTAAAAAAAAATTAATTAAGAAGGTAGTTATTAGATCTTACCTTCTCTGACAAGTTTTGCAACTCCGGAAGTTCCGTTTTTAGAAATACTTTTAATTGCTTTAGCAGAAAGTTTTATAGTTACAAATCGATTCAATTCCTGAACCCAAATTCTCTTTTTCTGCAGATTCGGTAAAAATCTTCTTTTTGTCCGGTTATGAGCATGTGATACATTATTTCCAGTAATTGGACCAATACCGCTTATTTGACATCTTCTGGACATTTTATCTCCTTAAAAAATCAACGCCTTTTTAAATTTGAACAACAAATATAATAAAAATTAAACTTAAAAATAAAATTAATAGTGGTTATTATTCGGATTAGTTAACAAAAATTGCGCTAGTTAATAAGTATTTTAATGGAATTGATTATTAATCTAAGCTTACTAATTTAATACTGAAATAAATCCAATAAATATTTACCTAACCGCTCAAACCATTCTTGATGAGATCAAAAACTAAAAGAAAGGAAGTTATATGGAATATTATGAACTTCATCCTGAAAATCCTCAAATTCGATTCATAAATAAAGCCGTAAGTGTTTTAAAGGATGGGGGAGTAATTATATATCCTACAGATACAGTATATGGTATCGGATGCGATATTTTCAATAAAACTGCTCTTGAAAGGATATTTCAAATTAAAAATGAAGTAGGAACTAAATTATTTAGTTTTGTCTGTTCGGATTTAAAAGATATTGCGCAATATGCTAAAGTTTCAGATTATGCTTACCGGACAATGAAACATTTATTACCGGGCCCATACACTTTTATTTTACCGGCGGCAAAAGCAGTTCCTAAAAAATTATGGAGTAAACGAAAAACTGTAGGAATAAGAGTTCCGAATCATAATGTTTCTTTAACATTGGTTAAAAATTTAGGCAATCCTATAATAAGTACAAGTACAACAAGTCGAAAAGGGAACGTACTTATTAATCCCGAAGAAATTAAAGCTATATTTAATTCGCAGGTAGATTTAATGTTAGCCTCCGGAAATCTTTCGCAGTCGCCTTCGAGTGTGGTTGATTTAAGTGAAGAACAACCGGAAGTAATTAGAGAAGGCGCGGGAGACATTAGCTTGTTTGTGTAGAGAACTTTTTATTAAAATATAATCCGGCCAATATAAACTCGGCCGGATTTTTTTATGCTTTTCTGTACAATTGTGTCGATGATGCCTGTGCCGCGGGAGTAATTATTATTTCATTAATATTTACATGAGGCGGACGTGTAGCGCAAAATAATACGGCGTTTGCAACATCTGAGGCAGTTAGAGGCGAAATTCCCTCATAAACTTTTGCCGCTCTTTCTTTATCTCCCGAAAACCTTACTTCGCTGAATTCAGTTTCTACCATTCCGGGATCTACTGTAGTTACTCTAATATTTTTATCTAATACATCTATTCTTAAAGATTGAGTTAGCGCATTAACCGCGAATTTTGTAGCGCAGTAAACATTACCGGCCGCATAAACTTCATGCCCGGCAGTAGAACCGATATTAATTACATGTCCCGATTCTCTTTCAACCATTCCCGGCAGAATCATTCTGCTTACATATAATAAACCTTTTACGTTTGTATCAATCATTTCTTCCCAATGATTAATATCTCCCTCATACAACTTATTAAATCCTCTGGCAAGACCGGCATTATTAACTAATACATCAATATTTTTCCAATCATCCGGTAAAGATTCAATTTTCTGTTTTACCTGATCAAGTCTTCTTACATCAAATTTTAAGGTAAGAACTTTTATATGATAATTATTTTTTAATTTATCCGCCAACTTATTTAACTGCTCGATACGACGCGCGCTTAAAATCAAATCAGCGCCTGCTGCGGCAAATTCATTTGCGCATGCGGCACCTATTCCCGAGGAGGCTCCCGTAATAAAGACGACTTTATTTTTTAAAAGTGTCATATTTCCCTTTCTACAAAGTTCAATTTATTATTCTTTAATAACCGGAATATTTCTTTTAATTCGTTTTGTGGAAAAATTCAAATAAACCAGAAGAAGCATCATAATTAGAAACATTATTAGAAGCGATTGGTTGTATGAAAAATTTCCTGCAGAAAGGAATTTCATCCAATTTAATGAAACTCCTTTCTTTATAATCGTTTGAAATATTCCCAAACCTATCATTAAAATTAAATATCCGGTATTTAACAATTGGTAGATTAGAAGAGCGGTTCTTACTAAATCGTTTGAACTTTTCTTTATAACAATTGAAGAAACCTCTATAACCATTATACTTGCTATAAGAGGCAATATTGATAAAACCACAAAAAACATAAAATTAATTTCTGATGAAATTAAATTTACACGCAGCAGAATTCCATCAAAAAATAGAGCAGTTTTTTCGGATAATAAAAATGAAAATAAAAATTTAATCAATTGATTAAAATAGAGAACAGAAATTAATCCGCCGAAAATACCGAGTAAAACTGATGCTAATTTTTTCAAAATACTAATCTTTCTGTTTTATCTTTCGATCCAGCTTGTTCTGCCTGTGCTAAAATTCGGAGCAATAATTTGATACGGATATTCCTTTTCGGTAACTGTTTTCCAATCTGAATTATCATATTTCCCTTGCCAATCCTTTATATTCGTATCAATATTAGCAATAGTATTTCCGGTAATAAAAGATGATGCTATATTAACTCCGGCCGCACCATGATTGTTATAATTTTCAACTTTAACAATTATTATATTTTCTCCTTCTTTAAAAACTTGCTAACATCTAAAAACTTTATTCTTTTGTAATCAACTAAAAGAGAAAGAGAGCGACGTGCAAAAACTTCATCAACATATTCTCCGTTTATAAAGAGGCGTGCGTAAGTATCTCCCATAAGCTGAAGATACGCGTGTTCAGGTTTTTGATTTAAATTTATTACTCGTTTAAATTCCGCTTTATCGGCAAGATTTTTTTTGCCGGTATCATCTTTTGCTACATAAATCCAACTGCTGGAAATTAAGGGAGAAGCAAGTTTAACCGGATTTTCTTTTACTTGAGCTTTAGTTTCCTCGAAATATGAAATCAATCTTTCAAATTTATCTTGAATCATATTCAAATTATCTTTTTTGTAATATTGAAGCCAAATATCAGAATATTCTTTTTCTAATTTTTTAAGCTCGGAAATATTTTCATCAATATTAGATAAAATTTCTTCAGCATTATTAGCAAGCTGAACACTATCATGAAGCATAAGTTGTGTATTTAATTTCAGTTTATACCAATCATCCAGTTTTATAATAAATCTAAGTATATCAAAATGATCTTTATTTTTAGTCGCTTCTTTTTGAAGTTCATTTATTTTTTTTAAGGTATTAGGAAGTGTCCAATTCATCCAGCTAATTTTTCCTACGCGCGACATGTTTGCTTCCCACCAAACCGGCGCTCTAAAATCTAATAATGGATGTCGCCAGACTTCATGCCACATCATTTGATTAAAGGGATTGCTTAAAGTTTCATATACTTCGGCAAATCTTTCATCATTAGTTCCGAAGAAATCGGAGAAATAATTTTTAGTAAATTCACTTTGATCGCTTCCTTTAAAATTCCATGAACATTCAGCGGACCAAGCATAATCGAATAAGATTAATCTTTTAAATGTTTCGGCACCGTAATCTCCCCAGTTGGAATTTATCATTCCTTCGGAACCGTTTTCTAACCCGGATTTTATTATGTATTTAATATTAGGAATAGCATTTACGTTTGTGGGAAAAGTAGTTAAAAAATTCCAAGAAGCGGGAGAAACAAAATAATTAAATCCTGCGTCTTTAAAAGTTCGTGTTGAGGGATAATCATAATCGGCGCGGTAATGCCAATCAACAATAGTTATGTCTTTTGGAATCTGTGAAAGGATTGAAGGATGGCGCAAAATAATATCGCCGTACATTAAGACTTTTTTGCCGTATTTTTTGCAGATGTTATAAATTTTCTTGTAATGATTAGCATGAACTGTCGCGATATCCGATTCATCAACTAAATATTTACTTTTGCCGAGTCCAACATCAAAACTTTCATCGGCGCCCATATGGAAATATTTTGAAGGGAAAAGTTCAAAAACCTCTTTAAGCAGAGCTTCAAGAAAAATATAAGTAGAATCGTTAGAAATATTAAGAGAAGCGGCGCCGGGAAATTCCGCGTATTTTAAAAACTCCTGTTGTGAAAGTAAATTTTCATAATGCCCCAAGGTTTGAAAGATGGGAATAACTTCAACAAAATGTTTTTTTGCGTATGTAACTAATTCACGAATCTCCTCTTTTGTAAGTGCTCCCCGGTTTTTCCCGATTGTGGGATAAGCATCAAATTGTATCATATCTTCGAGGTAAGGCATATAGGTATTCATTTTATACCGGGAAATATTGTCGATAATCTTTTTGAAATTATTTAAAGTAGAAACTTGTCCTCGGCTAATATCATCTGAAATTCCTCGTATTTTCATATCCGGCCAATCAACAACTTCAACAAAAGGAATAGTTTTATCTTTTGCTTTATCTAATAATTGAACTAAACTCATAGTTCCGTAAAATAAGCCTTTTAAAGTCGGCGCTTCTATTTTTATTCCATCGGAATTAACTGAAAGAGTATATCCCTCTTCGTTAAAATTTTTTTCATCCTTCTTTAAATTCTTATCAACCGTTAAAATAATAAATCCTTTTTTTCCGTTAATAATAGATGAATTAACTTTTATACCGAGTAATGAATTTTTTATCTGTTCAGCGGAATAACCGGCTTCAGCTGAATCTGTATTAACAGAAATTACTAGATCTTCTTTCAATTGTAATTTCCCTTGCCGATAATTTACTTGCTGCGGTTTTGGTACAATTGGTAAATTCATTGTTTGTCCGATTAAATTTGTTAAAAGAAAGCTTAAAAAAGTAAGAAGTAAAGTTTTTTTCATAAGGCATCCAAATGATTTTTGTGAAGATTATCTGCAATTTTATTTTAAAAAACTTATTTAAGTTAACTATAACTTTTAAAAGATATTAATTCTGATCTGCAAATTAGGTGAGTTAAGAAAAAGTGCTGAATTAAAAAACGCCGGGAATTTTTGTACCGCAGTTGTAACATTTTCCTTCATTTAACTTATTAAAATATACATCATGCCAATCTCTTTTAATTAAAGCGGCACTGCAAATCGGACAGAATGTAGTTTGTCCTTCTAAATTATGAATATTGCCGACGTAGCAGAATTTAATTCCTTCTTGATGAGCAACATTTCTGGCCATTATTAAAGTATTTTCCGGTGTGCGCGTTTTATCCCGCATTTTAAAATCGGGATGAAAAGCCGTAAAATGAAGCGGTACCGAATCGCCGAGATTTTTAACTATCCAAGCGCATTCTTCTCTTATTTCTTCGGGAGAATCATTTTCACCCGGAATTAAGAGTGTTGTAATTTCAAACCATATATTAGTCTCATTTTTTAACCAGATTAAAGTATCCAGAACATCTTTTAAGGACGAAAAAGTAATTTTATTATAAAATCTTTCAGTAAAACCTTTAAGGTCAATGTTGGCGGCGTCTATATATTTATAAACCTCTTTACGCGCGTTTTTATCAATATATCCCGCGGTTACCATAACGGAATTTACTCCCGCTTCTCTAGCTGCCTTAGAAATATCAATCACATACTCACCGAATATTGTAGGATCATTATAGGTAAATGCAATGGAAGGCGTTTTGTTATTTTGTGCAATTCTTACAACTTCCGCCGGTGAAACAGAAAGAGAATTTATATCGTCAAGTTTGGCTTTGCTAATGGACCAATTTTGGCAGAATTTACAACCAAGATTACATCCGGCTGTTCCGAAACTTAAGACGGATGTTCCCGGATAAAAATGATTTAGCGGTTTTTTTTCGATAGGATCTATCGCAAATCCGGTTGGGTGTCCGTATCCTGTTGTATAAAGTTTTCCACCGTGGTTCTGCCTGATATAACAAAATCCCGGCTGACCTTCACCAATTTTACAATATCGGGGACAAAGCGTGCAAAGAATTTTATTCTTATCAGAGGATTCCCACCATCGAGCTAATTTTATTTCTTCTCTTTCAAAATTCATTACGTCAAATCTTTTCTCTCTTTTACAAAAAGAAAATTTTTATGTTTCTTCTTTTGAAGATAAATGAACATTGTTTAAGAAGAAAGTAGAAATTTAGCAGATAAAAATAAGTTGAAAATAAAATTCTCTTTTGTTTAAAATATTACGAGTTAATTAAATTATTTCGAATCTTAACCAATTAACTCTGCTTTTTTCCGAATAAGGAGCGCCGGCGGTAAAAATAACAACATCCCCTTCTTTTACATGTCCGGCTTCAACAATAAGTTTTTTAGCTTTATCAATTGCAATATGTTCTTTATTAATTACATCGGAATAAATTGAAGTAACTCCCCAACGAAGACATAAATTATTCATTGTGTCAAAACTATCGGAAACAGCAATTATTTTAGCTTCGGGACGAAATTTGGCTAGATTTTTTGCTGTTCTGCCAAAATTAGTAAACGCTACAATTGCCGCCGCGTTTATTTGTCTGCTCATTGCAACAATAGCTTTTCCAACGGAATCAAATAAATTTTCTTCAACTTGTGAAGGAACAGCAAACTCAATATCTTTTAAAGGGTGGAGATGTTTCTCGGTATTGATGATAATATCGTTCATCATTTTAACGGTTTTAAGCGGAAATTTACCAACCGATGTTTCACCGCTTAACATTACCACATCAGTTCCGTCCCAAACAGCGTTGGCAACATCTGAAGCTTCTGCGCGAGTAGGTACAGGATTGTGAATCATTGATTCAAGCATTTGAGTTGCGGTAATTACTAATTTACCGACGGAATTACATTTTTTAATTATTTGCTTTTGAATTGAAGGAACTTCCTGCGGCGGAAGCTCAACCCCAAGATCACCCCGAGCAACCATAATTCCGTCGGCCGCTTCCAAAATAGATTCAAAATTATCGACTGCTTCTTTCTTTTCAATTTTTGCTATTATCGGCCTTACCATATCTCTGGCTTTCAACCATTCACGCAGGTGAAGTATATCATTGGCGCTTCTTACAAATGACAAAGCGATATAATCTACTCGCTTCGGAACCGCAAACTCTAAATCCCGGTAGTCTTTTTCGGTAACCGAAGGCGTTGATAATTTCATTCCCGGTAGATTCATCCCTTTTTTAGGTTTTAAAATTCCTCCGTTTTCTATAAAGCAAATAACCGATTTTTCTTTTCGTTCTGTAATTCTTAATCGAATTAAACCATCATCAATTAAAATTGGATCGCCTACTTCCGCGTCTTCCGGAAGTTCTTTATACGAAGTTGAAATTTTTTCTTTAGTTCCTACTATTTCCGCAATAGTAATTTCAATATTTTCGCCGGTTACTATCTCTATTTCCGGTTCACCTAACTCACCAATTCTTATTTTGGGGCCTTGTAAATCTAGAAGAACGGCAAGAGGAAAATTTTCTTCCGAGCATGCATTATGTATTTGATCAAATAAATTTTCATAAAAACTATAACTTCCATGAGAAAAATTTAACCTTACACCGTCCATTCCCGCTAATAAAAGTTTTCTAATTGAATCTGAACTGCTGGTAGCGGGACCGAGAGTGCAGAGTATTTTCGTTTTAGCGAAATTTTCCGTAAGTGATAAATCCATTATTTCTTCTTTTTAACTGTTGCTGGTTTTATTAATCCTCTTTGAGACCTGGATTTTGCGTAAAGATCTTTAATTTTCTTTTCAACCTTATCAAAAACTGAACCGGCATTATATCCTTTTTGAGTTTTCTTTCCGGCTGTTGCCCCGGTTAAAATTTCAATTCCTTCTTCAACTCTTTCCATCGGGTAAATATGGAATTTCTTTTGAGCAACCGCTTCAACTACATCATCTTTTAACATTAATTCCTTTACATTTTGAATAGGAATAATAACGCCTTGTTTGCCTGTTAATCCCCTTGAGCTGCAAATATCAAAAAAGCCTTCTATTTTTTCATTTACTCCGCCAATCGGTTGAACATCGCCTTTTTGATTTAAAGAACCTGTAACAGCCAGTGATTGCTTTATCGGTAAACCTGAAAGAACTGATAGAAGCGCGAAAATTTCCGCGCACGAAGCACTATCGCCGTCAACTGTTCCGTAAGATTGTTCGAAAACAAGATTTGCGTTAAAGGAAAGAGGGAGATCTTGACCGAATGTTTCTCTAAAATATCCCGAAATAATCAAAACCCCTTTATTATAATGCCGCCCGCTCATCCCCGCTTCCCGTTCAACATTTATTATGCTTCCGCTGCCTAAAGAAACAGTTGCCGTAATTCTTGTTGGCCTGCCGAATGAATAAAAATCAGCATCATAAACCGCTAAACCATTTATCTGTCCGATTCTTTCGCCGTCGGTATCAATAAGGAAAGTATTCTCCTCAATCATATCATTTATTTTAGATTCGAGCATTCCATGTCGTTCTTTCGCAAGCTCGTATGCTTTTCTTACATGCAAGGCACTAACAATTGTTTGTCCTTCATCCAAAGCCCAAAAATTAGCTTCGCGCGCAAGATCGGCAATTTTAGAAAAACGAGTAGTAAGTTTATTTTTCTGTCCCGCAAATTTAGCTCCTAATTCAATTAAATACGCGATAGCCGATTTATTGAATTCACAAAGATTTTCTTCTTTTATAAGTTTTTTAACAACTCGTGCGTATTGAACTAAAACTTCATCGGTTCTTTTAATTTCATAATCAAAATCGGCTTTAACTTTAAAGATTTTCTTAAAATCATACTCGTTGTTTGCCAAATAAGTATATACATTCTGGCTGCCTATTAAAATTATTTTAGTATCAATTTCAATTGATTCCGGTTTTAATATTGAAGGAGCAAGTTGAAAATAATTATGCGTGTCTTGTATTTCCAGTTTACGATAAGTAAGAATTCTTTTTAAGGTTTTCCAAACTCCCGGTTCTTCAAATAGGTGAAGCACGTTTATTACCAAATATCCGCCGTTTGCTCTTAATAAAGAACCGGCTTTTATTTTAGTAAAATCGCTGTAATAACCTCCCCGCCCATCGCTTATTTTATCTATAGTTCCAAATAAATTTAAATATGACGGTGAAGTTTCAATTATTACCGGACAATCTTTAGTCTCGCTATTATCGAGAATAATATTTACATCGTATTCTTTAAAATAATCAATAGTAAAGCCTTCGGGGGTAGCGTCTCCCTCAGGTTTAATTCCTTTAAACACTTGAATATTTTCCAGTATATGATTTTCAATTTGGGAGAGATAATCATCTATTTTTGTGTCATCATATTTTTCCCGGAGATTTTCAATTATCCCTTTTACTACAACTTCTACTGTTTCTTTTTCTAATTTTAACAGTTTGTCCTGGAATTCCTGACTTAATTTTAACGCTGATTTAAAAGCTTTCTGAAGTTCCGGCTGATGTTCGTTATACTTCTTCATAAATTCTTTGGCTTCTTTCTCAGAAGCATTTCCCTGCTGAACTTGTTCGTCAAGTTGATAAATAGGAACCGCTTTTCCTTTTATTACCGGAAAAATATCGGGTCGAACACCTTCACCCATTTTAACCTGCCCGAGAGTTAAATCTTCTTTTTTAAGTTTTTCTTCAAATTTTGAAAGAAGAGCCTGCTCTTTTTCATTATACTGATTTACAATTTTCTTTTTATTTGTTGTTTGATGCTCAGTTTCTAATGATTGAGGAATTTTTTTTCTAAGTAATCCTATTGCTGAATTTAAATCATGCTTAAATATTTTTGCTTTACCTATATTAAAACAAAGAAGCAGGGGGCGGTCCGGATCTTTAAAATTATTTACATACGCATAATCGTGGAGCGGTGGACAGTTAGAGCTAATCGCTTCTAAAATTTGTTTTACCGAAGTTGCTTTGCCTGTTCCTGATAAACCGGCTATATAAATATTATAACCGGGACTCCGTAAATCTACTCCCAGTTTTATTGCTTTCAGTGCTCGTTCTTGTCCTAATATTCCTTCTATCGGTTCAAGATCAAGAGTTGAATCAAAATCAAAAATTTCCGGGTCGCATCGCCATCTTAAATCTTCCGGTTTAAGTTCTTTGTGTTTTTTTGCGCGGAGGGTTGTTGCCATTGTTCACCTACATTTTTATAGTGTGCAGTATTCTGCTTGAACAAAAAATAATGAATTAAAATCTAACTATTATTATGTATAATTTCAAAATTTTAACTGTGATGTATTTTGATATATAAAGTAACTCATCTATATATTTGCCAACTACTGTTTTTATTGTGTAATTTTATAAAAAGCTATTTTGAATAAAAAGGTAACTGTATAATGAATTTAGAATCTGTACGGGAATTATTTCCTTATATAAAAACGGGTAAAATATATTTTAACCATGCTTCTACCGCGCCTCTTTCTCAACGAGTTTTAGACAGCCTTAATAAATATTTTTATGAAAGAAGTACAAATAATATTGATGATTATCCCGATTTTTTAAAAACTGTTATTTCCGCAAAAGAAAAATTGTCAAGATTTAATAAACTCGCACCCGGAAAGAATTGCTTTTGTTGATAATACTACAAACGGAATAAATATTTTGGCGCAGGGAATAAAATGGAAAAAAGGAGATAGAGTAATTCTTAACGATTTGGAATTTCCCGCAAATGTATATCCTTTTCTTAATCTTAAAAAAGAAGGCGTAATTGTAGATTTTGTTAAATCTAAAGAAGGAAAAGTTTCCGCGGAAGAGATAATTGAAGCCGTTAAACCGGAAACAAAAGTTATTTCAATTAGTCTTGTGCAGTTTTTAACCGGGTACAGAGCCGATTTAGAGAAAATAGGCAAGGTATGTAATGAAAAAGGAATAATATTTTCGGTTGATGCGATTCAAGGATTGGGCGCGGTAAGAGTTGATGTTGAAAAATGTTATATTGATTTCCTTTCCGCCGGCACACAAAAATGGCTTCTTGGTATGCGCGGACTCGGATTTATTCACATAACGGAAGAACTGCAGAAACAGCTGGAACCTAAGTACGTAGGCTGGCTTTCCGTTACCGGCGCTTGGGATTTATTAAATTATAATTTAACTCTAAAAAATTCGGCGGAAGCTTTTCAATGCGGAACTATATCTTTTGCGGCTGTTTATGCTCTTTCTGCTTCTTTAGGCCTTTTAGACGAATTCGGATTCGATAAAGTTGAGAAACGGGTGATAAATAACTCCCTTTTACTTCTTGAAAGATTAGAGGAAATAGGCGTTAATACTGTACTAAATAAAAATGATGAAAAATATTTAGCGGGAATTATAAGTTTTAAACATCCTGATTATCAGAAAATTTTTGATTCGCTTACCGAAAAGAATATTTATTGCGCTGTTCGTGAAGGTTATGTTCGCCTTGCACCGCATTTTTATAATAATGATGATGATATTATACGAGTGGTAAAGGAGTTAGCTGTTATTTTAAATAATTAAGATTTTTTAAGCTAAATATTAAAATTAATTTATCCTCAAATTAATAATTCATGCGATTACTGCTTAGGTTCAGTTAACGGAAATATTAATCTTTAGCAAGGATTGATTCAATTTATGCCGACAATTCCTTTAGATAATAAAAATAATAACGGCAAAACCATTTAGAATGAAAATTACAAGTCGTTAAGCCGCGATATGGTTTTAAACTTCCTACTTTTTTTTCTATTTTTAGAAGCCAATTATCATTATAAAAATTACTGTTCTATTTATGAAATATATTATCGGAATGGACGGCGGGGGAACGAAAACACATTGTATTATTACAAATATTGCCGGCGAAATTTTATACGAATGTAACGGGGGAGCTTCTAATTTTCTGGTGCAGGGAACTTCACCGGTATCTAATACTCTTCTAAATTTAATTGAAAATTGTACTAATCATCTTCAAATAAATATTTCTGATATTCAATCCGTACTACTAGGAACTACCGGCGCGGGCAGAAGAGTTGACGCCGAAAAACTTGAAAATGATTTTAATACTTTTTTAAAAAGTAAAGATATTCATCTAAATAATTTTCGTGTTGAAAGCGATGCGCGTGTAGCGCTGGAAGGCGCTTTTTCCGGAAATCCCGGTAGTATTTTAATTGCGGGTACGGGCTCAATTATGTTCGGAAAAGATTCGAAGGGAAATATTTATCGGGTCGGCGGTTTCGGCAGATTTTTAGGCGACGAAGGGAGCGGGTTTGTTATCGGCAGAAAAGGGCTTGTCGCGGTATCAAAGGCCTTCGACGGAAGGGGAGAAGAAACTTTACTTACAAAACTTGCTTATGAAAAATTCAATATTGATTCACCTGAAGTTTTAATTACTGAAATTTATAAAAATAATTTTGATATAGCTTCCGCCGCGCGTATTGTTATTGAGGCCGCGGACGAAGGTGATAAAGCCGCTTTAAATATCATTGAGGTAGAATCGGACGAACTTGCGCTCCATATAAAGGCGATGAAGAATAAAATAAATGAACCGGTTTTAAATGTTTCCTTTATTGGAGGAATAATCAGCAACGAAAATATATATTCAAAGATGCTTAGAAGTAAAATCAAAAAATATATACAAAATGTTGTTGTAAAACAGCCTGATTATTCACCTGCGTATGGCGCTGTAATAATGGCAAGGGCATTGGCTAATTAAAACTGTGCTAAATAAATATCAAAATTAAATTTTTTTCGATTACCGCATTTCTAAATTTTGTTTCATTCCTAATTAACCGGAGTAAAAATGGCAAATAAAAAACCGGAATCCAGAAATCCATGGACTTGGGTTCCATCACTCTATTTTGCTGAAGGAATTCCTTACATAGTTGTTATGACTGTTTCCGTAATTATGTATAAACGGCTTGGTATCTCAAATACCGATATTGCGCTCTATACAAGTTGGCTTTATTTGCCTTGGGTAATAAAACCCTTCTGGAGTCCGATTGTTGATATGCTTAAAACTAAGCGTTTTTGGATTATAACAATGCAGTTGATTATTGGCGCGGGTTTGGCGGGCGTTGCCTTTACAATCCCGATTCCTAATTACTTCCAATATACTCTTGCCTTCTTTTGGCTTTTAGCTTTTTCTTCCGCTACGCATGATATTGCAGCGGACGGTTTTTATATGCTTGGTTTATCAAAACATGACCAAGCCTGGTTTGTAGGAATTAGAAGTACCTTTTATCGTTTTGCGATGATTACCGGACAAGGATTATTAATTATTCTAGCCGGTTATATTGAAAGTCATAGCGGACTTCCGACTGTTGATGTAAATGTTAATTCGAATCCTAAAATTGAAACAGTTCAAATATTTAATCCAAACGAAATTAATTTTGCGCAGACTCCCGGTGATTTAAGAATTATTACATACCCCGAAAATCCGGAAATAAGCACTAAACCAAGGCCTAAAGAAGAAGTTGATTCATTAATAAAATTCGCTCAGGAATGGAATTTAAACCATGGATTTTATCCGAGAGAAACTCAGAAAAAAGAAGAGGCCGCGAAAACAGCTTCGGAAGAACCTTCATGGTGGAATAAACATGTTACACAAAGTTTAGAAACTTTTTTAAGAACTCATTTCGGGCCGACTAAAAAAGTAACGGCAAAATCTAATATGGCCGGGAATATCGGTGTAATTTATTTCCGTCTTTCCCAAAAACCGGCGAATGATCAGCAAATTATAATAAATTTTGGCCGAGAATCGGGGGATAATAGTATTTCTCTTACTGAAGGAAGCAGATTTGTTTTTACTTCAAAAAATTGGAATACTCCCGCAATGGCTGTATTTCAACTAGATCCGAAGTTAAGAACAGCGTCCTCCGCTTTTTTCCAAGCGCGCGCGGGCAATATTCCTTTAGCTTGGGTAATTACATTTGCTATACTTGCCGGATTATTTATCCTATTTTTTATCTATCATAAATTCATCCTTCCTTATCCCGCTATCGATAAATCAACTGTTTCTGATTCTTCTATCGGAAATGTGATGAAAGAATTTTTTAGAACGTTTGCTTTATTCTTCACAAAAGAAAGAATTCTTTTAATTCTAGGATTTGTCCTTTTATACAGGCTCGGAGAAGCGCAATTAGTAAAACTTGCTTCACCATTTCTTTTGGACGCGCAAGAAGCGGGCGGTCTTGCTTTAACAACCGGACAAGTTGGTTTTGTTTATGGTACTGTGGGAATTCTTGCTTTAACTCTGGGCGGAATTTTAGGAGGATTACTTGCCGCAAAACAAGGTTTAAAATATTGGATTTGGTGGATGGTTCTCGCGATAAATCTTCCGGATCTGGTGTATGTTTTTCTTTCTTATACTCAAACAACAAATTTTATACTTATAAATATCGCGGTAGCACTGGAACAATTCGGTTACGGCTTCGGCTTTACGGCCTATATGCTATACTTAATTTACATCTCTGAAGGCGACCATAAAACCGCGCATTTCGCAATTGCTACAGGACTTATGGCCCTGGGCATGATGATTCCCGGAATGTTCAGTGGTTGGCTGCAGGAAATTATTGGTTATCAACATTTCTTTGTCTGGGTTTGTTTATCTACAATTCCGGCCTTTATTATTACTAAATTTATTCCACTTGATCCGAATTTTGGAAAGAAAAACGAAGAAAAACAAGGAGCGTAAAAATGAAAAAACTACTGTGGCTCGGACTATTATTTTTATTACCAACGGCGGCATTTGGCGGTATAAAAAATAATTCGGTACTTTTATCAAAAGATTCTACCGAACAATTTAAAGGAGTTGCCGAAGTAGTAAAAGAAGCAATTGAAGACAGTGCTTTTCCCGGTGCTGTTGTTTTAGTTGAACAAAATGGAAAAATACTTTATGAAAAAGGATTCGGGCATTTTACTTATGATCAAAATTCAACCGAAGATACCAGAAATACTATTTTCGATATGGCTTCTGTTTCAAAAGTAATTTCAACAACTACCGCGACAATGCTTTGTTATGATAGAGGTTTATTCAAACTTGATGATAAAGTTGCTGAGTATATTCCGGAATTTGGTTCAAACGGAAAAGAAGATGTTACAATTAGAAATCTTTTGGTGCATAACAGCGGACTGCGGCCGGACATTGTAAACTATCATGCATACGCTAGTTCACCGGATCCGGAAAAAGAAATTCTTCATGAAATCTATAACGATTCACTGGTGTATAAAACCGGTTCAAAAATGGTTTACAGCGATGAAAATATGATTGTAATGGCAAAAATCATAGAAAAAGTTACCGGCAAACCTCTTGATGAATTTACCAAAGAAGAAATTTTTGAACCTTTGGGAATGAATAACACAATGTATAATCCACCGGATTCTTTGAAAGTATAGAATTGCTCCAACCGAACTTGATACATATTTCCGTCACCGTCAGCTTCAGGGAGAAGTACATGATGAAACTTCTTATTTAATGCACGGTGTTGCGGGGCATGCCGGACTTTTTTCAACCGCGGAAGATTTAGCAAAACTTCTTCAGATGCTTTTACAGAAAGGTTATTATAAGGGAGAACAATTTCTTAAGCCGGAAACAGTAAAACTTTTTACTAGAAAACAATCGGAATTAAGTTCCAGAGGTTTAGGATGGGATACGAAATCTCTCGAAGGTTATTCATCCGCCGGTTCTCTTTTCAGTGATAATTCCTACGGACACACAGGCTACACCGGAACTTCTGTCTGGACTGATCCGCAAAGAAAATTATTTGTCGTATTTTTAACTAATAGAGTTTATCCCACAAGAAAAAATACAAAAATAGGCGGGGTTCGCCCTAAACTGCATGATGCTGTTGTAAAAGCTATTGAAGATTAGTAACATTTTGTTTAAATATTCCCGAAATTTAAAAAGTATTTATCATTTTTTAATCGGCTGCAAAATTTCTATTGCAGCCGATTTATAAGAAGCTTTTCCGCCGCTTCTTGTGAAACTTCTTATTATCCTATTAGTATTATAATTACATTATACAGATAAAGTTTTTCGATTATTTTTTATTAAGCCGCACTACACTATGAAAAAATTTAGATATTTTGAAACCCTTTTGTTCGCCGCAGTAATTTTAATTTTGTTTGCTTTTACACCTACCGGAATTTCTTCTAAAAATTTTAATTCAAGAAAGAATGAAATGAATAAAAATGAAATCAAAGAAGAAGCATTTACGAAAGTTTCCGTTTTTAAAACTGAGTAAGAAGGATGCCGAATGGGTAGATGAAACTCTTTCCCAAATGTCACTTCACGATAAATGCGCGCAAATGGTAATGCCCTGGGTTTTAGGAGATTATAAAAGTGAGGATTCTCCCGAGTACCAAAGGATAGCTTCTTTAGTTAAAGATTCAAAAGTTGGGGGAATAATTTTTTTTAGAGGCGATGTTTTAAATGAAGCCGCTTTAATAAAAAAACTTCAAAAATTAGCTGATACGCCTTTACTTGTTGCCTCCGATTTTGAACGCGGACTTGCAATGCGTTTAACCGACGCAACAGAATTCCCTTACAATATGGCTGTTGCGGCTACAGGCGATCCTTCACTTGCCTATAAAATGGGAAAAGCGATCGGTGATGAATGCAGAGTTCTGGGAGTTCAGCAAAATTACGCGCCGGTTGTTGATGTAAACAATAACGCCGAAAATCCAATTATAAATATTCGTTCTTTTTCGGAAGATAAAGATATTGTTTCAACTTTTAGTAAAGCTTTCATTCAAGGAGAAGAATCCGCAAAAATTATTTCTACCGCAAAACATTTTCCGGGCCATGGAAATACTCAAGTAGATTCTCATCAAGATGTTCCCGTTATTGAAGGCTCGGAGAAGGAATTAAATGAATTAGAATTAATCCCGTTTGAAGAATCAATAAAATCCGGGGTTCAATCAGTAATGGTCGGACATCTTTCCGTTCCGGCACTGGACGATACAAAAAATCTTCCCGCGACTTTATCAAAACCAATAATTACAGGTTTATTAAAAGGGAAATTGGGATTTAATGGTTTAGTTGTAACCGACGCTATGAATATGAGCGCAGTAACAAAATATTATTCTGTTGCCGAAGCTTCCGTAATGGCAGTTAAAGCGGGGAATGATATTTTGCTTATGCCGCCGGATGAAGATGTTGCCATAAACGCTATACAATCAGCCGTTGAGGAAGGTGAAATTGAAATCAATAGAATAAATGAAAGTGTAACAAAAATTTTAGCCGCAAAAAAATGGCTGAAAATAGGAGAAGAAAAGAAATCGGCACTTGAAGATCTTTCAAAAGTAATCAGCAATAAAGCTCATTTAAGGTTAGCTAAAGAAATAGCGGATAAATCTATTACTCTTGTTAAAAACGACAGAAAAATTGTACCTGTTAATCCTTCTAAATATTATTCCACCGCGTGTATTTCAATAACGGATGGAGTTGAAGGAGAATCAGATTTAACATTTCAAAAATTGGCTGATGAAAATTTTGGTTACGTAAGAAAGATTTTCATCAATAAACATAGTACTAAAAAAGATTACCAAAAGGCTTATCAAATAGCGCGTAAGGCAAATTTAATTTTACTTCCTTCATTTATAAAAGTAAAAGCTTATCAAGGCACCGTTCAGCTTTCCGATAAAAATGTAAAATTTATAAAAAAACTTTTACGTTTACGCGCTCCGTCTGTTATTATAAGTTTCGGAAATCCATATCTTCTTTCCCTTTTCCCGCAGGCAAAAACCTATCTTTGCGCTTACGGTGATCCAATTGTTTCTCAGCAGGCTGCAATGGAGGCAGTTTTAGGCGATATTGATATACAAGGAATTCTTCCGATTTCTATTCCTAATTCAAAATATAAAATAGGCGACGGAATAAAGATTGATAATACTTCATTAAAAATTTCGGAACAGCAGGATTCCACTTATGATTTTTCAAAAGTTGATAGTATGATGGAAGCCGCCATTGAAAAACATGTTTTTCCCGGAGGAGTTTTATTAATCGGCAAAGGCGGTAAGGTAATTTATGAAAAACCATTCGGGCATTTTACTTACGATGAAAATTCAACCGCCGATTCTAAAGAAACTATTTTTGATTTAGCTTCGGTTTCCAAAGTTGTGGGCACTACTACTGCCGCAATGATTTTGTACGACAAAGGAAAACTTAAACTTGATGAAAAAGTTTCTCATTATCTTCCCGCGTTTGCCAAAAACGGTAAAGAAGATGTAACGGTTAGAAATCTTCTTCTTCATAATTCCGGCTTAATTCCTTACCGGGATTACATGAGCTTATACAAAACTAAAGATGAAGTTATTAATTCAATAATGAATGAAAAACTTCAGTATTCAATCGGCAGTGAAACTGTATACAGCGATTTAAATATGATTGTGCTGCAGCAGATTCTTGAAAAAATAAGCGGAAAACCTCTTGATGTTTTTCTGAAGGAAAATGTTTTTAAGCCGCTGAATATGAACCGCACAATGTATAATCCGCCGAAAGAACTTTGGTATTATTGTCCTCCTACCAGCCTTAAATCTGTTGGTGAAAAAAGAAATAAAGGAGTTGTACATGACGGAAACGCTTTTATTTTAGGCGGAGTATCGGGGCATGCGGGACTTTTTTCTACCGCCGAAGATCTTGCTGTTTTTCTTCAAATGATGATGCAGAACGGGAAATACGGTGAAAAGCAAATTGTGAAAACTTCAACTGTAAAACAGTGGACAAAGAGACAGTCTCCTGAAAGTTCTCGCGGAATTGGCTGGGATACAAAATCTGAGGAAAAATCTTCCGCGGGAGTTTTATTCTCTAAAAACTCATTCGGCCATACCGGCTACACCGGCACTTCTCTATGGGTTGACAGAAATAGAGATTTATTCGTTATTCTCTTAACAAATAGAGTTTATCCTGATGAAAATAATACTCAAATTATTGATTTTCGTCCTCGAATTCATGATGCGATTGTAAATTCAATTGAAAATTAAACAAGAATAAATATTTTTTAACGGAGTTCAATATTAATGAAACATTTTATTATAATGATAAACTATACGGTTGATTTAGAACGAATTGATGAAATTCTTCCTGAGCATAGAAAATTTTTACAGGCAGGATATGATAAAGGATTGCTTTTATTTTCCGGCCCCAGAAACCCGAGAACCGGCGGAATAGTAGCTGCCAGAGGCGATTCCATGGATGAAATTCAATCTTTTTTTAGTGAAGATCCTTATAGAAAAAATAATTGTGCCGATTATGAATTTATCGAATATAATCCTGTTAAATTTCAAAATGTGTTAGAAAATTGGATAGACTCAGAATAAATTCTCTTATATAAAAAGTTTTTCTAATCCCGGTCTTTTCCACCCGGGATTTTTTTTATCATAATAGTTGTTTCACAATAATACATTTCTTCTCAAAGTATCATTTTAAAAAATCCCATCACCTTTTTTTCTTCAAAAAAGAAAGTTTTATACACAATATCCGGCATATTTTTTGTCAATTAGAATAAATTTATCCCAAAACTTTTTAGGAAAATGTTGAAACCAATAATAAAAACTGCAGTAGTTGATGATGACGCGAAGTCCAGAAAAATTTTAAATTATATGCTGAATAAATTTCCGGAACTTGATGTAATCGGAGAAGCGGAAGATATAAGTTCCGCAATAAAATTAATTGAAACTACTAAGCCTGATCTTGTTTTTCTTGATATTCATCTGAAAAATGAAAGTGGTTTTGATTTAGTAAAACATTTCCCTTTGTTTCCTAAAATAGTATTTGTTTCATCTTATGATAATTACGCGCTTCAGGCTTTTGAAGTTGACGCCGTTGATTATTTAACAAAACCTATTAATAAAGAACGCCTTGAATTAACCATTTCAAAATATATTCGAAATGTTGATATGCAGTTTAGAACGCATGATGGAAATATGGAAGAGAATAACTTTGATAGAAATGAACAAATTGAACATGATAACTCCAAAAAATTAACGAATGAAGATAGAATTTTTATTTCAGACACGGGCGATTCTTGTTTTATAAAAATTAGTTCTATTCAAGTAATAACGGCACAAAAAGATTATTCTGATGTTCATACTTTCGGCGGAAAGAATACTCTGGTTCTAAGAACCATGAAAGAATGGGAGGAACAGCTCCCGGAAAACTTTGTAAGAATTCATCGTTCCATAATAATTAATTTAGATCATGTAGCTGAATTGGATAGGGCAAGTAATTCAGCCTTCATATTCCGCATTGAAGGAATTTCAATTCCGTTTAGAATGAGCCGCAGATATGCCTCAAAAATAA
Source organism: uncultured Bacteroidota bacterium (assembly GCA_963798775.1). Classification (GTDB taxonomy): domain Bacteria; phylum Bacteroidota; class Ignavibacteria; order Ignavibacteriales; family Ignavibacteriaceae; genus CAWCUK01. The sequence goes on along the minus strand of CAWCUK010000001.1, from coordinate 861,936 downwards.
AAGAACGCTTCAGATAGATTAATAATCCACTTTGATAAATTTAATTTTTATTTTCTTTCTATTTAGTTAACTTCCTTTTAAACAAAAGGGAGCTACAATGCAACTTAAACGTTCCAGAGATAAAATGATTGCCGGAGTTTGCGGCGGTATTGCGGAATATTTTAACTGGGATCCCACAATTGTCAGAGTCGGCTACACTCTTATTTCTATAATAAGCGCTGCTTTTCCCGGTATTTTAGTCTATATAATTCTTTGGATAATTATGCCTCCTCCGGATTCCGTTACTTAATATATGGGGATTAAATATGAAGCCCAAATTCTTTTCATTATTAAAAAAAATATTTATTCTATCATTTATAATGCTTTTTACTTCTTGTAACGCGCAAGAAAAAAATCTGTCACCATCATCGGTAAAGGGAATAAACTTGCCGGATGGTTTCCAAATAAATGTCTTCGCGGAAAATGTTGAAGGCGCAAGATCAATGGCATTAAGCGAAAATGGAATTCTATTCGTCGGGACGCGGAAGGATAGGGTTTATGCGATTAAATATTCAGATGAAGATTATAAAGCCGATAAAGTTAATACAATTGTTTCTGGCTTAAATATGCCGAACGGTGTTGCGGTTAAGGACGGGGATCTATACGTGGCTGAAGTTAATCGTGTTATTAAATTTAAAAATCTTGAAGAAAATTATAAAAATAATCCCAATTATGAAATAGTTTATGATAAATTTCCCGATAAAACTCATCACGGCTGGAAGTTTATTCGTTTCGGGCCTGACGGGAAATTATATGTTCCGGTCGGCGCACCATGCAATGTGTGTTTAAATGATGAAAAAATTTTTGGCACTATAACAAGGATGAATCCGGACGGAAGTGATTTCGAAATTTATGCTTCGGGAATTAGAAATACGGTTGGTTTTGATTGGAACCCGGAAACAAACATCCTTTGGTTTACTGACAACGGCAGAGATATGTTAGGTGACAATATTCCTCCCGATGAATTAAATCGTGCACCCAAAAAAGGAATGAATTTCGGATTTCCGTTTATGTTCGGTAAAGATATTCGTGATCCCCAATTCGGTGAAGGAAAAGATCTGAGCAAATATACAAAACCCGTACAGGAATTAGGTCCGCATGTTGCCTCTTTGGGAATGCGTTTTTATACCGGTGATATGTTTCCGGACGAATATAAAAATCAAATATTTATTGCCGAGCATGGTTCATGGAACAGAAGTAAAAAAATCGGTTACCGCGTTTCAATTGTAAAGTTGGACAAAAATCAAAATCCGGTTAGTTATGAACCTTTTGCAGAAGGCTGGCTACACGGAGAATCGGTTTCCGGAAGACCTGTAGATGTTCAAGTAATGCCGGATGGTTCGATGCTAGTTTCCGATGATTATAATGGAATAATTTATAGAATTACATATAATTAATTTTAATATATTTTTTATACTGGGCGAATGAAGTTATCTTCTACATTTCGTAAGTTTATAAAGTCGATTTTATGATATTGTAAGGAAGAAGAATTTTGGATAATTTATTGGCCGCCCGTTCAACAATGGCCTTATCTTTAGGCTTTCATATCATTTTCGCCTGCATCGGCATGACGATGCCTTTCTTAATGGTAATTTCTCACTGGCTTTATCTCAAAAAAAATGATGATGTTTATTTACGGCTTACCAAAGCTTGGTCCAAAGGTGTCGCGATATTTTTTGCCGTAGGTGCTGTTTCCGGAACAGCTTTATCTTTTGAACTTGGTTTATTGTGGCCGGGATTTATGAAACATGCCGGCGCGGTAATAGGAATGCCCTTTAGCTGGGAAGGAACGGCTTTTTTTGTGGAAGCAATTTTCATAGGAGTTTTTCTTTACGGATGGAACCGCGTAAACAAATATGTTCATTGGGCTTCCGGTTTACTAGTAGGTGTTTCCGGAGTTGTATCAGGAATTTTTGTTGTATGCGCAAATGCATGGATGAATGCTCCTTCCGGTTTTGATTGGGTAAATGGAAAGGCTGTAAACATTGATCCTTTTGCCGCAATGTTTAACCCTGCTTGGATTAGCCAAACTCTTCATATGACAATTGCGGCTTTTGTTTCAACTTCTTTTGCCGTTGCCGGCCTTCATGCCTTTCTCCTAATTAAACACAGAAATAACATTGTTCATAAAAAAGCATTAATAATAGCCTTAAGTTTCGGAAGTATTTTTGCTTTACTGCAGCCGTTAAGCGGTGATTTTAGCGCAAAAGATGTCGCTGAAAGACAGCCTATAAAATTAGCGGCGTTAGAAGGGCATTTTAAGACTGAAAAAGGCGCTCCTTTAACCATCGGCGGAATCCCGAATACTGATAAAAGAGAAATGGAGTACGGAATTCAAATTCCCAAAATGTTAAGCTTTTTAGCCTTTGGTAATTTTAGCGCGGAAGTAAAAGGTCTAAATGATTTTCCTAAGACAGTGTGGCCCCCGATTGTCGCGGTACATATTTCTTTCCAAGTTATGGTTGCATGCGGATTCTTCCTCGCATTGGTTGGATTAATATTTTGGGTAATAAGGATTAGATGGAAAGATCAATTGCTTAATACTAAATTTTTAATATTAGCGGCAATTTGCGCGCCGTTAGGATTTCTGGCTGTGGAAGCAGGATGGATAGTAACTGAAGTAGGACGGCAGCCATGGGTAATTTACAATATTTTAAAAACAAGCGAAGCCGTTACTCCGGTGCCGGGACAAATTTTTCATCTTGCCACTTTTTCATTTGTTTATCTAATATTAACTTTTCTTGCGGTTTGGTTAATGCGCCGGCAAATAAAAGCATTGGATGAAAGTGAATCGGCATATTAATCTTTTTATTGTTTAAATTCTTTCCGGAGAATGTAATGTTATATGTAGTAATATTATTTTTTTTAGTTTCTATTTATCTTTATTGCCTGCTAGGCGGCGCTGATTTTGGAGCGGGAATTGTTGAGATAACCGCAAAAGGAAAATCTAAAGAAAGAACTAAAGCTTTAGTTTCCGAAGCAATGGCACCAATTTGGGAAGCCAACCATATGTGGCTGATAATTTCGGTTGTAATTTTATTTAACGCGTTTCCCCCGATTTATACAAGCGTTTCTATCGCATTATATATCCCTTTAATTCTTTTGTTAGTCGGTATTGTTTTGCGGGGAACTGCTTTTACTTTCCGTCATTATGATGCTTATAAAGATAAATCGCAAGAATTCTATTCCAAAGTTTTTGCTTATTCAAGTTTGATGGTTACATTTTTTTTCGGTCTGATTGTGGGCGCTATTATAAGCAATAAAATAATGTTAAACCCCACAAGTTTTGCGGAAGGATATATTTTCCCATGGCTAAATTTATTCTCAATTTCCATGGGAATTTTTCTTTGCTCTCTTTTCGCTTTTATTGCGTCTGTATTTTTAATAAGCGAAACAACTGACGAAGCTGTTGTGAAAGAATTTATATCAAAATCTAAAAAAGCTATTATTGCCACTGTTATAAGCGGAGGATTTGTATTTGCAGCTTCTTATTTGGATAACGTAGATTTTATACAAAGATTTTTCAGCGATCCTTTAAGTATAATTCTAATAATTGCGGCTACACTTTCACTACCTGTATTATGGAATATTTTAAATAAAGGTTTAAAATGGGCTTCAAGAATAATTGCCGGCGCACAGCTGCTTTTTATTTTAACCGCGTTTTATGCCGTCTTTTTTCCAACTTTAGTAAGATTTAAAGACGCGGAGGATCTTACATTTTTTAATTCAGCCGCACCGGAAATTACTTTAACATATTTAGGCTGGGCTTTAATTATCGGTTCGTTTATAATATTTCCATCATTATTTTATTTAATCAAAATTTTTAAATTTCAGAAGAAAACATCGCCGCATTAATCTTCATTTTTATATAGTTCTAATTTTTCCGCAAATTTCTGTCCGAAATCTCCTATCATATCGGCGACTTCTTTATTTTTTGTCGCGCGGAAATATGTATCAGCCATTTTTATTAACGTCTGGTGAAAATGAAAATTCATATCGTTTACCATCATTTTTTTTGTCCATAAATCAATTCCCATAGTTACATTATCCTTTTCGTCCCATAAAGAAAGCATTAAAGATTTTGCTTCTTTTTTCCCATTAAATTCCGCGTCGTCAGCTTCCCATTCAATTTTAGATGGAATATTACTTTCGTCTAATTCTATAAATAATTTTATTTCCGATTTTTTCATTTGTCTTCCTGAGTGTTTAGAATTATTTCTGCAAAGATAAATATTTTAAAATTTATATTTTGTCGATCAGTTTATTTAGTGATTTTAATAGTTGTCGATACATAATGTTTCTTTATATTTTTGTATCCTTCCTTTTTTATCATACTGAAATTCCCCAAATTTTCTCATAGAAATATTTTTATGTATGTTAACACAAGTGAGTGAATTTGAAGATAATTTTTTAAAAGGAATTCTAATGATTTTTATAAGGAAGCAAATCTTTTTTCTTTTCTTCCTATTCTTTCTTATTTCAAGCAATGTAAATGCACAAGTTAGAAACGGAATAGGAGCCTCATTAGGCGGCGGAGTTTTAAGCGGCAATTCTCCTAATCAAACAAGTTTTTCAGCTTCATTATTTTTAGAATCTAATTTATTTTTCACAAAAGATGTTATTACTCGTTTATCTTTCCTTTATTCCGCTGATATTGACCAAATTTTTACCGCGGGAAGAAAAAATTATTACCCATTTTTAAAAGGTATTTCCCTGGAAGGAATTGTAAATCAAAATCAATCAAATAATTTTTTTACCGAAGAGGGAATAGGACTTCTGCTGTTAAATGATAGAACTTTTAGCGATGTTGATACTTGGAATTACGGAATTGTTTTTTCAGTTTTGGGAGGGGTTGATTTTAGAACTTTTAATCCTACCGGAGTTACTTTGGGGCTGGGCGCCGAATATGGTATGACTTTCAATAATTCCCTAGCAAAATATTTTTCAATTTATTTGGAAACCAGATACATCTTTTAGAATTTTCTAAAAAAAGAAAAGGCCATTCTGTAATTAGAACGGCCTTTTTAATTTTAAAGAATCAGAGAATTATTTACTTACAGCGGTTGAATCTGCAGTAGTAATTTTTCCATTTTCTAATTCAGTGCTTAATCTGGTAGCTTTATAAAGATGTTTTATTGCTTCCATCATACCGGCTGAATGTACAGAAACAGTTCTATTTTCTTCTGTAGTAAAAATAAAATTGCCGGGTAAACTTTGAATATTTCCGTCGAAAGCTAAACCCACAACCTGTGCTTTCTCGTTAATAACAGGGCTTCCGGAATTTCCGCCGATAATATCATTGGTGGAAACAAAATCCATCGGAACTTCTAAATTAAAATCTGCCGGCGGATTTACCCATTTTTCCGGTAAAGCCCAAGGATCTTCTTTTCCGAAAGAATAATACCTGTCGTATAATCCATAAAAAGTAGTAACAGGAGGAGCAATAGTTCCGTTATATGGAAATCCTTTTACAACACCATCAGAAATACGTAATGTAAATGTTGCGTCAGGGGGAATTGAGGTTCCGTAAACTTCGAATAAAGCGCGACCTAACTTTTGAGCATATTCTGATTCTTGCGCGCTAATTTCTTTTGCTTTTGCCTGAAGCTGATCTCTTTTATCGGATGTTTGAAGTACAAAATAAATAAAAGGATCATCGCTGTTTAATACTGCGTCCGGTCCCTTTTTAATAAGATCTTTTAATTTGGCTTCACTTGTTAAATAAGTATGGTTCATCATATAATCAACCGCGGCCTTTCCGGAATTTCCGCCGGTTATTTTTTGTACAAGTTCGTTATCTTTTCCTAAATATTTTTCCATTATCGCAATTTGTTTTTCAAGAAGATCGCGGTTTAATTGTTCATCTAAATCAGAAGGAATAAGATTATTTATTGTAGAATCTAATTCGGCGCCTTTATAAAGTTCACTTCTTTGATCTTCCGGCTTCTGCAGCTCTTTGGCTAATTCAACTACATCTTGAGCGATAAAAAAATATTTAGATGATGTTATTGGATTTAAAGACATTGCATAAAGCTGAACTGAAACTTCTCTCATTTCATTTCTTGTTGAAGCAATATTATCCCAAAGGTCACCGTACTGCTCATTCAATTTAGGATCATTTTGAACCGCTTCTCTAAATTTCTTTTCAAAATCTTTTTTCTTCTGCATTAAAACAGGATCTCTTAAACCTTTTAACATCCCGATATAAGCTTTTTGAGAATTTGAAAAACCAAATAATCTATTTTGAAGTTCGTCTTTTCTTTCCGGGTGTTCTGCGATTAATTTAGAATAAATTTCAACTAAATTATTCAGCAAATCTACTGTATAAGGATATTGAATATCTCTGTAATATTCTAATTGAGCGACAGTTTTTAATCTGTTTGTAGAACCGGGATTTCCCACAACAAATACAGGTTCACCAGGTTCAGCACCGTTTGGGCTCCAATGAAAATAATGATCTGTTTTTAAAGGTTTTCCGTCTTCATCATAAACTCTAAAGAAGTTACAGTCTAAATCATAACGCGGATAAGTGAAGTTATCATAGTCTCCGCCGAAAAATCCTAATTCAGCTTCAGGAGAAAAAACTAATCTAACATCAGTATATCTTTTATATCCATATAAAGAATATTTACCGCCATTAAAAAGTTTAGTAATGGAAACTTTTAATCCGCTTTTGTCGCCTTCTCTTTTTTCTATTTCGCTGATTACTTGTTTTTCATTAGCAACTTTTTCATCAGGAGTAGTTCCTTTGTCTATTGCTGAATGAACTTCATCCGTTACATCTTTAATCAAAACAAGCTGGTCGACAAAAAGTCCGGGAACAGGCCTTTCATCTTCTAAAGTTTCGGCAAAAAAACCATTGTGGAAAAGATCTTCGCCTTCCTTTGATACTTCCGCAACACTTTCCCTACCGCAATGATGATTTGTCATAACAAGCCCGTCGGCAGAAACAAAAGAAGCGGAACAGTAAGAGGCAAAGCGTAAAGCCGACATTCTTACATTATCTAACCATTCTTGTTGCGGGGTAAAATTATATTCTTCTTTAAAATAATTTAACGGAGGATATTCAAAAGTCCACATTTTTCCGGTATCATATTTACCGGCTTTAACAGTATCTAAATTTAAATAGCTTTGATTTTGAGTTGTAGATTGAGGGGATTTCGAAACTTCACTTGTTGATGAACAACCGGCGATAAATAGTACAACCCCTAATATTACCGCCCGGAAAGCCGTGAAATTATATATTTTTTTCATGAGCTACCTTTAAAAATTAATTGTAAGTTTTCATTATAAACTTACCATATTTCTATGATTTATTAAAGATCAATCTCATACAAATAAAGAAATTTGAAATGCGGCTGCGTATTTATGTTAGATTTTTGATTTATTAACTAGTAATGATATATCTTTTGCGGGTTTTTCTGAAAAGAAAAACATTTTAGAATTCGTAAATTCACTCATTTGAATTTAAATATATGAATCCGGCTGATATAGTGGCTCTACTTCCCACTCATCTTCAATTGTACCAACACAATGAGAACATTTAGGAACCGTAAAAACTACTTTTTCTTCACTAGGTGTGGCCCGAACAAAATTAAGAATAGTTTTACAGCTTGAACATTGTACAATATGAGAAGTTGTGGTTTTTTTACTACACTCGGGACAAATATATCCCAGTTCACCGGGCGTTTCATCCGGGTTTACCAGAAAAATTGAGTGACATTTTGAATTATTGCATTTTGCGAAGTGCCATTTAACAGTATTATTAGTTGCGATAACTTGCTCCCTCATAATTTTATGTGCCTAACTTAAATTTTTCTCCGTAAAAAGTCTATTGAAAAATGTTTCTCTTGAATGTTTTTTTTCTATAGAATATTTAATTTCACAATTTATTTAATGCAAATTTACTATCTTAATTTTCATTATGTAATTCATAATTAAATCCACGACTAATTTTTCAATTTTTATATAAACTTAAGATTTATACGGAGAAAATAAATGGACAAAATAAATGCATTTAAAGCGTATGATATAAGAGGCAGAGTTCCTTCAGAATTAAACGCGGAACTTGCTGTTAAAATAGGCAGAGCATACGCAAAATTATTAGATGCAAAAACAATAGTAATCGGTCGCGATATAAGAAAATCTTCGGAAGCAATTTCAGACGCGTTAAAAAGAGGATTAACTCTTGCCGGTGTGGACGTAATTGATATAGGACTATGCGGAACCGAAATGATATATTATGCAACTCCGGCTTTTGAAGCGGACGGCGGAATAATGATTACGGCAAGTCATAATCCCGCAGATTATAACGGGATGAAGTTTGTAAAAAAAGGATCTGTCCCGGTTGGTTATGATTCCGGTTTAAATGAAGTTGAACGGATGATTTTAAATGATGATTTAGGAGTTGAAGTAAGTGAACCCGGAGATGTTACTTTTCATGATGTTATGTCCGGTTTTGTAAATCATCTTAAAAAGTTTTTTGATCCCGAAAAAATTAAACCTTTTAAGGTTGTAGTAAACGCCGGCAACGGCTGCGCCGGTTTGGTTGTTGACGCGATTGAAGAAGAACTGCCCGTAAAAATGATTAAAGTTTTCAATGAACCAGATTCCGATTTCCCCAACGGAATTCCAAATCCTCTTTTGCCTGAAAATAGACAAGCAACTATTGACGCGGTTTTAGAAAACAAAGCCGATCTTGGTGTAGCCTGGGACGGAGATTTTGACCGTTGTTTCTTTTTTGATGAAAACGGAAGTTTTATTGAAGGTTATTATATTGTGGGTTTATTAGCAAAATCAATTCTCAAAAAAAACCCGGGTGAAAAAATTGTGCATGATCCGAGATTAGTTTGGAATACAATTGATATTGTAAAAGATAATGACGGAATCGCGGTTGAATCAGTTAGCGGACATGCCTTTATAAAACAGAAAATGAGAGAAGTAAACGCGATTTACGGCGGTGAAATGTCGGCGCATCATTATTTTAAAGAAAATGCCTATTCTGACAGCGGAATGATTCCATTCTTATTAGTGATGCAATTGATGTCAGAAGAAAACAAACCTTTGTCTCAGCTTGTAAATGAAATGATAGAAGCTTATCCTTGTTCAGGTGAAATAAATTCTAAAATAGATAATCCCGCCGAAAAAATTAAAGAAATTGAAGCAAAATATTCAGAAGGCAAAGTAGAGCGTGTTGATGGTGTTAGCGTGGAATTTCCGGAGTGGCGTTTTAATCTTAGAATGTCTAATACCGAACCAATTATTAGACTGAATGTTGAAAGCAGGCATGATATTAAATTAATGGAAGAAAAAACAAAAGAATTATTAGATGAGATAAGAAGCTAAAATATTAACACCTTGAGGATTATATATAAATCCTCAAGGTATTTTAAATTTTTAACCTTTGGGTGTTTTAGGAACTTCAATTTTAAATGGAACTTTAAATTTTTCCCACTCTAAACTAATTACAGCAGAATAATCTCCGGTTCTGGTAAAACTATAAATCAGCCATTCTTCCCAATTACTCTTTTCGGGTTTTACTTTAAATCTAATTGCGTCTTCGGCTTCATTGTATTCAAAAGCTCCCCATTGATCGGCAACTTTATTAAAAATTAAAGTCCATTCATTTTTTGTAGGTAACGCAAAAAAGCTATAAGAGCCGGCGGAGAGTTTTTTCCCTTCAATTACAACATCTGTACTGAAAGTAAATTTTGTCGCTTCATTGGCACCGGCCCGCCAAACTTTATTATATGGTACTAATCCGCCCCAAATTTTTCTTCCTTTTACTCCGGGTCTTCCGTAAGAAATTGTAATATCCGTAAATCCTACTGTTTGTGTAACTTCGGCTTTAGGACTTATTCTTACCTTTTCTTCTTTTTGCTGCGAATATAAATTTCCATTTATAAGAAGAGAGAAAAGAATGGAGAAAATTATTAAATAGAATCTGTTTTTATACATAAACTCTCCGTTAATTTTAAGTTACAAAGATACCAAAAATATAATTTTTAAAAGTCTATTAATCTTTCTTTTTTTCTTAGGAATATTAAATTAATATTTAAAAAAGTAGTCAAACCAAATTTTGAAAGAATAAAATAGTAAAAATTTTAAGTAAGAGGAATTATTTATTCGGTTATTCTTTTTAGACGCAAATTTATTTATTTTTGCGTAATAATATAAATAAAAGATTATGACAGAATTAGAAGAATATTTTGAACAGTTCAGAAAAAAAACTTTGGGATATAATAAATCCTTTCTTTCTCCGTACGGTAATAAAACTATAGTTTACGCGGATTGGATAGCGAGCGGAAGGTTATACGAGCCGATCGAAAAAAAGATGTACAAAGTTTTCGGGCCACTTGTGGGCAATACTCATTCTGAATCAAGTGAAACCGGAACTTCTATGACACTGTCTTATCATCACGCGCATGATATTATAAAAAAACATGTAAACGCTAGTAAAGATGATGTAATTATTACAGCGGGCTCCGGAATGACGGCGATGATAAATAAATTTCAAAGAATATTAGGTTTGAAAGTTGCTGAACAACTTAAAGATTACCTAAAGCTTCCCGAAGAGCTAAAACCTTTGGTTCTTGTAACTCATATGGAGCATCATTCAAATCATACATCATGGCTTGAAACTATAGCCGATGTACGCGTTATTGAGCCGGACATTAATGGTTTAGTCGATTTAAATAGTCTTAGAAGACTGCTTGAAAAATACCAAAACAGGAAACTGAAAATAGGTGCTTTTACGGCTTGTTCTAATGTAACCGGGATTGAAACGCCTTACCATAAAATGGCAGAAATAATGCACAAAAACGATGGATTTTGTTTTGTTGATTTCGCATGTTCGGCGCCGTATGTAGATATAAATATGCATCCGGAAAATCCTTTTGAAAAACTAGACGCGATATCCTTTTCTCCTCATAAATTTTTAGGAGGGCCCGGTACTCCCGGTGTTTTAATTTTTGATTCCAAATTATATAAAAATAGAGTCCCCGATAATCCCGGCGGAGGAACTGTAGATTGGACCAATCCATGGGGACAATATAAATTTATCGCGAATATTGAAGCACGTGAAGACGGCGGAACTCCTGCTTTTCTTCAAACTATAAAAGCCGCGCTCTGTATTAATCTAAAAGAAAAAATGGGAACTGATAAAATACGTGAAAGGGAGGCACAGCTTGTAAAAATTGCCATGAACGGTTTGCGGGAAATTCCGGGAATTCATCTTTTAGCGGATAATGTCGATCATCGTTTAGGCGCAATTTCCTTTTATGTTGAAGATGTTCATTATAATTTAATGGTTAAAATTTTAAACGACAGGTTCGGTATCCAGGTTCGCGGCGGCTGTTCCTGCGCGGGTACATACGGCCATTATCTGCTTCATGTAGATCCTTCCAGATCAAAACATATTACGGATAAAATTGATCACGGCGATCTTTCTGAAAAACCCGGCTGGGTTAGAATGTCTATTCATCCGACTATGACGAATGAGGAATTATATTTTGTAATTGACGCTATTGGCGCGGTTGTTAAAAATATTAAAGAATGGGAAAAAGATTATATTTATAATCCGGCCAAAAATGAATTTATAAACATTTTAAATAAAGAAGATATAAAAGAAAAAATTTCCGGATGGTTTAGTTTTAATCAACAAGAAATATTTGAAGAGAAGAATTAACGCTCTAAAAAACTTATATCTTTTGATGTTATAAATTGCTTCTTTAGTTCCGGTTTATCTTTTAATGGAAATACAATTGTAAATATATTTCCTCCCACGGGATTTGTTTCAGCTAATACATATCCGTCAAAATTTCTTATTATTCCATGGCAGACGCCTAAATCATAACTTGTCCTGTTAATTTCATCTTTCTTTATTATTTCAAATAAATTTTCAACTTGTTCTTTGGGAATAGTTTTCCCGCTGCATCGTATTACTATTTCAATATCATTTTCTGTATAAAGTGAAATAACGGTTATTTTACCGTTTCCGGCAGAAAGTGCATCTACTGCGTTTGAAAGAATATTAACTAAAATAAAAGTCGCGTGATCGCCGGAAACATTAACTTTTGGAAGATCAGGATAAAGATCCAGAGTAAATTCAATGTTTTTAGATTTGGTTCCGAATCTAACAATATTAAGAGCATTTTTAACAAGATGATTAACATTTACGGTCTTATTAACAATTCCATTCGATCTCCAGCTATCTACAATTTCTCTAAGTACCGATGCAATTCTATTTGTCTGCGATTTTATTTGTGTAAGTTTCTCTTTTGTAAATTCATCAACAGAAGTTCTTTCAATAACCTGAACCAATGACGCAATTGAAGTAAGAGGATTTCCAATTTCATGAGCAATACCGGCGGCAAGTACTTCAAGACTTTTTAAGCCCTGTGTGCAGACTCTATGTTCATCCAGTTGTTTTTTATTTGCTTCCTTCGCAACCAGAATTACTGAATTTTCCTCACCGGGAATTTTTTTAATTTTTAATTTAACATTAATTCTTACGTCGCCCTTTTTTAAAAATTGAATTTCATGTTTTAATCCTTCTGTTGAAGAAAGAGATAAAAGATTTAAAACCGTGTGCCTCATTTCAGAAGGAAGAAAATCTTCTAAACTTTTACCTATTATATAATTGCATTTATAACCAAATGTTTTTCCCGCTTGAGAATTACAATCGGTTATTTTCCCATTTTCATCAACAATAAGAATTATTTCTTCTACCGCATCGAGAGCTGCTTTATATTTTCTATAATCGTTCATATTCATCATTACTATTTATATTATTTCAAAAAAAATGAATGAATCAAAAAGGAAGAAATTTCTTGAAATAAAGAATTTAAAATAAGTTCTATTTATTTATCCCGGTTCTATTCTTTTTTTAAAAGAATTAAAATTTACTTTTTGAATAAAAAACCGCCTATAATCCAGTAATCTTATTTCAGACAGAATAAAAAAAGTCTGAACTGCAGAAATTACTTATCAATTTTGCTGCCATAAAAAAGATAAAATCTTACCAATTTTCTACTGTTGAATTGTACATCAATATTCCATGTTTATTTCTCGCTTGTGAGAAGTGCAAAAAAAAAAGGTTTCCAGTTGTGAGATTTCTTTTTGCTGATTAGCAAAAATTGGGCTTTTTCCAACATAAATTTTGTCGGCATACTCTTTGAAAGATATTAGCCGAATTAGACAAAAATATTAGAGAAACAAATGAAAAACATACTTACATATTTGTTTATAGTTTTCGCGATAATAGCATTATATGGTTTTGCATTCTCTATTTAGGAAGGAAGCAGAGGGCAAATGCTTTCTTTATAAAAATCTTCAAATCATTCTGAACTACATTTAATTGGTGTTCCTAATTTAGGAACAGGGGAGAAAAGTGAATTTCAGGTTAAATAATTAATAAATCTGGTTCTCTGGATATGCAGGGGCAGTCAAAATTAGAATTTCAAATTGTGGTTTAATTAAGATGAACATTAAGAACATTTATAAGTTATCTCTAAAAAATAAAAATAAAATATTCATAGCATTCATTTTACTAACATTTTTCCTTTGTTTCCCATTTACAAATGTTAGTGCTCAATCTAATGATGACTGCCTAACCTGCCATAGCGATAATACACTAACGGCAGAAAAGAATGGGAAAGAAGTATCTCTTTTTGTTAATGAAAAAACTCTTGCCAAATCTCCACATGCCGAATTAACCTGTGTGTCTTGTCATGTAGGATTTAATATGGATGAAATTCCCCATAAAGAAAATATTCAACCAATAAATTGTACATCATGCCATACAGATGCCGGAGTTTTACATCCTTTTCATCCTCAAATGTTGAATGCAAAAGGAACCGAAACCGCAAAAAATTTAAATTGTAAGGGATGCCACGGCACACATAACATTGTTTCTCCCGAAGTTAAAGGATCAAAATTTTATAAAGATAATTTAGTAAATGCGTGCGGAAACTGTCATGCTGATGAAAAGCAGCATTATTCGCAATCAGCGCATTATAAAGGAATTGTGGAAGGCGTTACAGGCGCGCCTAACTGTTTTACTTGTCATAAAAACTCAATTACAAATATCACCGCTCGCAGAGATTCGGCAGGTTTAAAGCTTGCACAAGAAAAACTCTGTTTGTCCTGCCACCTAGATAACCCTGAGATACGAGCCCGTACTTCGCCTTCCGCAGGTTTTATATATTCATACGAAAAAAGCATTCACGGTTTAATGCTTAAAAATGGAAACGCAAAAGCCGCAAACTGCGTTGACTGCCACACCGGCCATCATGTTGAAAATGGTAATTCACTTCAATCTTCGGTTAATAAATTTAACATTCCCAATACTTGCTCAAAATGCCACGCAGAAATAGCCGCGGAATATAAACAAAGTATTCATGGTGTTGCTGTTTTAGAAAAAGGAATTGCCGATGCTCCGGTTTGTACTGATTGCCACGGTGAACATAATATTTTGAAACATAATGATCCTGAATCTCCTGTTAATTATGCGAACGTTTCAAAACAAGTTTGTACACCATGCCACAGTTCATTAAAGTTAACGCGTAAATACGGACTACAACCCAATAGAGGAAGTACTTTTGAAAATAGTTATCATGGTTTGGCTTTAAGAGGCGGGTCGGTTGAAGTTGCAAACTGCGCGAGCTGCCATGGTGTACATAATATTAAACCGCCAAGCGATCCTGCTTCTACCGTAAACCCAAAAAATCTTGCTAAAACTTGCGGAACTTGCCATCCCGGAGCAAATGAGAATTTTACAAAAGGTAAAATTCATGTCACCATGGCCAAAGAAGACGATCCGATATTATACTGGATCAGCACGATTTATATTTTCCTAATCATCTCAATTATTGGGGGAATGGTTATTCATAACATTTTTGATTTTGTTAAAAAATCAAAAATTAAAAAGATGAAACAGCTTGGCTTGGTTAAAGAAGAATATCACGGACATTCATTGTATTTAAGAATGACGTTAAATGAAAGGCTTCAGCATATTGCCTTAGCGTTTAGTTTTATTATGCTTGTTGTTACAGGATTTATGCTGCATTTCCCGGATTCTTGGTGGGTTAAACATATAAGAGAATTTTCCGAAAATGCTTTTATTTACAGAAGCAATCTGCATAGAATATCAGCGGTTATAATGGTGCTTGCTAGTTTATACCATATTTATTATGCCGCGTTTACCAAACGAGGTCGGCAGTTAATTAAAGATCTTTTTCCAAGGTTTCAGGATCTTAAAGATGCTATAGGCATTGCAAAATTCAATATAGGTTTATCTAAAAAGAAGCCTAAACTGGATCGTTTCTGTTACGTAGAAAAGGCAGAATATTGGGCCTTGGTTTGGGGAACAATAGTAATGACCGTAACCGGTACAATTATGTGGTTCGATAATACTTTTATTGGAATATTAACTAAACTTGGCTGGGATATTGCAAGAACAGTTCATTATTATGAAGCCTGGCTCGCTTTCCTAGCAATATTAATTTGGCATTTCTATTTTGTAATATTTAGTCCCGATGCTTATCCAATGAATCTTTCTTGGATTACAGGGAATTTAACCGAAGAAGAAATGGCCGAAGAACATGCTCTTGAACTTGAAAAAATTAAACAGCAGGAAGCTGAAAAAAAATCGGGCAATAATTCAATTAAAGAGGAAGAAGTTGAATTTGTAAAAGGGGAAAATAATTTACAGTAATTATTCATTAAAAAATAAGAGGAGGCAACTGCTTCTGCTTCATTGTTAGGAAAACATAATGAAAAAGAAATTCCCAAGTTCATTTTACAATCCAATTTCTATGGTTGGGGCGGCTATAGCTGCTATAAGTTTTGGTTTAATTTTGTTCCTTATCTTGTTAGAGTCTTTAAGTTCCGAACACAAACCTTATATGGGGATAATCGCTTTTGTAATTCTTCCCGGAATTATGATTTTCGGACTTATTCTTATTGCTGTCGGTATTATACGAGAACATAAACTGGAAAAATCCGGCAAAGTTAGAAAATATAGATTACCCGTAATTGATCTTAATGATTCCCGTTATCGTTCCGCTGTTGTCTTTTTTTCTGTAGGAACAATTATTTTACTTTTATTCTCTGCCTTCGGTAGTTTTAAAGCATATGAATATACCGATTCGGATCAATTTTGCGGAACAATTTGTCATAAAGTTATGAATCCGGAATATACCGCATATCAGAATTCTCCACATGCAAGAGTCGGCTGCGTTAAATGTCATATCGGCCCCGGTGCCGGTTGGTTTGTTCGTTCCAAATTATCCGGAGCCTATCAAGTTTACTCGGTAATTTTTAATAAATACTCAAAACCTATTCCCACACCGATAGAAAATCTTCGTCCCGCAAGAGAAACATGTGAACAATGCCATTGGCCGAAAGTTTTTTATAGTGAAAAGGAAGTCGGTAATACATATTATTTATCCGATGAAAATAACACTAAAATGGATTTATCGCTACTGGTAAAAATAGGCGGCGGAAATGAAGAAGCGGGTGTTACATCAGGAATCCATTGGCACATGAATATTGCAAACGATGTTACATATCTCCCGTCCGATTCAACTCGTCAAGAAATTCCTTGGGTTAAAATTAAAAATATAAAGACAGGCAAAGAAACTATATTTAAGAGTACAGAAGTTAACATTAGTGATGAATTGTTGAAAAGTAATGAATATAGAACTATGGACTGTATCGATTGCCATAATAGGCCGTCGCATATTTATCATCCGCCCGCAAGATCGGTAAACCATGTAATGGCGTTGAATAGAATAGATCCTTCATTGCCATACATTAAAAGTTTATCGGTTGAATCGTTAGAAGGTTCTTATTCAAATAAAGATATAGCTTTAGATAGTATCAGTATAAAAATGCATGATTTTTATAAAAATTCTTATCCCGAAATCGCCGTAGAAAAGAAGGATAGAATTGATAAAGCGGTAGCAGAGGTTCAGAATATATATTCGAGAAATTATTTCCCGGAAATGAATGTAAGCTGGAAGAAATTCCCAAACAATATTGGGCATTTATATTCTCCCGGATGTTTCCGCTGCCATGATGGTAAGCATGTAAGTGATGATGGAAAAGTAATATCCAAAGATTGTAATGTTTGCCATACAATTTTATCTCAGCAAATAGAGGGAAATCCGCTTCAGCTTTCTTTAGACGGCGTAAATTATCAGCATCCTGTTGATATTGATAATGCATGGAAAGAAATGGATTGCAGTTCGTGCCATGCAGAATAAATTAAAGCGGAATTAATTTTTTTTAATTTGCCTCCAATGAAATAAGGCTTGATGATTAAAACAGCAAAATTTTTTTTGATATAATCATTGAGCCTTTTTTTTATTTCTTTGCGTATATTATTAAATCTTTTGATGAATCAGCAATAAACTCTGTTTTGTTAAAATTTCCGTAAAGATTGATCTCCGAAAAATCCGCTTCTTCAAATAACTGCAGCATTTCCTCAGGCAGATGAGGATACAGTGTTGTGGTAATTAATTCTCTTTCCGTTGGATCATTCTCTTCAAATTTTAAAATATTAAAATCTATATTTTCCTCCTGGAAATCATAAAAACGAATAAAAAATTTTCCATTTCTTTTAGTAATGTTTATTATTCTTTCCGATTTTTCTAAAATATAGTTGAAATTCAAAATTTGAATTAGTGCATAACCATCTTTTTTTAGCATAGAATGAATTTTAAAAATAGTTTTTCGGAGTGAATGTTTATTAATATTTGCAAGAGTATTTCCCAAAGAAACAACAAAAGAAAATTGTTCATCATCTGTTACTATTTCATCAAGGGAAACCGCATTAAAATTTATTTTAACATCAAATTCAGCCGCGTTTCTTTTCGCCTTCTCAATCATTTCCGGAGAAAGATCAAAAGCTGTAACTGTTAAACCCAACTGAGAAAGCGCGATTGAATCGAGCCCTGTACCGCAGCCTAAATCACCGGCGGATTCATAATTTTCTTTTATAAATTTTTTTAACGCAGATTTTTTATTCTCGAGCGATTTTGGGAAATCTACCATTTCATCATAATAATCGGAAGCCGAGTTAAAAAATTCCTTATTAGATAGCATTTATTTTCTCCCAAATATTTTATTGCCGAATAATTGTTTTTTATTTTAGTTAAAAAAATAAAATAATTTTTATTCACAAACACATACTTTACGGCAAATGGGAAATTTAGAACAAATTAACAAAACCATTTTAAGAGAAATAACTCTCTTTTCGGAATTAGAAATTGAACAGCTTAAGCAGATAACAAGTATTTGTATTCTGCAGGAGATGAAGAAAAATACAGTCATATTTCTGGAAGGAGATGCGTACCAAGGATTTTATTTGGTTTTAAAAGGGAGTGTAAAAATTTTCAAAATTTCCTCTGAAGGTAAGGAATATATTCTGCATATAATTAAACCGCCAAATCCGTTTGCCGATGTGCCTTTATTTGAGGGAGGAAGTTATCCGGCAAATGCGGAAACATTAGAAGATTGTGCGCTGCTTTTTATTCCTAAAAATGAATTTATTGAGTTGATAAAAAATAATCCTTCAATAAGTTTGAAAATGATGGCAGGTTTTGCAAAAAGACTTCGTGCGATGAGCAAACAAATTGAGGAACTTTCACTTAAAGAGGTAACCAACCGTTTAGCCCGCTATTTGAAAGAGGAAACAGAAAAAAATGGTACCGCAATTTTACCGGAACCATTTTTAAAACTTCAAATTTCAAAAGCCAATTTAGCCGCGTTTTTAGGTACCATTACAGAGACTTTATCCCGGACATTTAAAAAATTACAGAATGAAAATATTATTAGAATGGACGGTAAGAAAATATTTATTTTAAAATATTCCCGCTTAAAAGAGTTAAGCAGTTAATTCTATCCTAATCATAAAATTTACTTTCCTGACTTAAGTCAATTTAAAAGCAGTGTAATAAGAATAGTTTTATATCGTAAGAATTATTCAACTATAAAATAACTATAAAATACGGAGACTTAAATGTCAGATGTAAAAACTTTAGATGTTCGTCCCATTATTCCCAGAGAAAAGCATTCAACTATTTTTAAAACCTTCGATTCTCTTGTGAGTGGAGATTATTTCCAATTAATCAATGATCATAATCCAAAACCGTTGTTTTATGAATTCAGTGCTGAAAGAAACGGCCAATTTGAATGGGAATACGTTGAGCAGGGCCCCGAAGTTTGGCGTGTAAATATTAAAAAAGTCTAAGTTCTATAAAGAAAATAATGATAGACAAAAATACAAAAATTTCAAAAATGCTTGAAGCATATCCCCAAACACTTGAGGTTATGCTTCATACAAATTCACATTTTAAAAAACTTCAAAATAAATTTTTGAGAAGAACAGTTGCAAAAAGAGTTACAGTTGAACAAGCCGCCGGAATTGCGGGAGTTTCTTTAGAAGATTTGCTGCGACGGTTAAATTTATCAATCAAAGAAGATAGTGTTTCAGAAATAAATGAAGAAGCTGAAGAAGAAAGCGAAGAAATATTTATGGAAACAGAAAAACCGGAAAAATTAAAAAACATTCCTCAGGGAAAAATTGTCGGGCTTGATGTAAGAGAAGATATCGCCGCTGGAAATGATCCATTTATAAAAATTATGGGCACGGTAAAATCTCTAAAAAATGATGAAGTTCTGAAAATAACAAATGTATTTGAACCGATTCCGCTTTACTCAATATTAAAGAAAAAAGGTTTAGAACATTATACCGAAAGAACCGACGATATTTGGCAAATATATTTTTATAAAGAAGAATCTTTAGAAGAAAATGAAATTGAAGAAAATGCTTATGAAGCCACTGCTGTAGAAGAAAAAGTAATTGAGCTGGATGTAAGAAACCTGCCGCCTCCGGAGCCAATGATAAAAATATTTGAAATGCTTCCTCAAATGGATGATAAAACTGTAATGCTCGTTCATCATCATCGTGAACCCATGATGCTTTACGAAAAGCTCGAGGAACGTGGTTTTGAAGCCGTAACAAATAAAATAGAAGAAAATTATTTTAAGGTTGTGATTACAAAAAAGAAGAAACCGCAATGACAGGGCAAGGAATTGCTACAAAATTATCACCCCGTTTCAGTATGGTATCTAAATATTTTGTCGCATCGGTTGGGGCTTTTTTAGTTCTTAATTTTTTGATGCTGATAAATTTTTATGATATAAACGGATATTTTTTTCAGCCGAAAATTTTAGCTTTAGTTCATATTGCAACTCTCGGATGGATTACCATGATAATTTTCGGAGCAATGTTTCAACTTGTGCCAGTCGTTTTTGAAGTAAGACTTTTCAGTGAAAAACTGGCCGAGATTCAATTCTGGATTTATTTAGTCGGCGTAATCGGATTAGTCACCGGATTTTGGCAATTTAATTTAGGTTTACATTTAATCGTCTCTGCAGCATTGGTAACTTCCGCTATACTGCTTTTTCTATTCAATCTAATAGTAACAATGCTGAAGGTTAAAAAATGGAATATAACGGGAGCTTATATTTTAGCTTCACTTTTTTATTTGCTTTTAACAGCCGCAGCCGGATTATTATTAGCTATAAATCTCGGAAATCCATTCATAGCCGGCAACCATATTCATTATTTAAAAATTCATGCTCATCTTGGTTTAATCGGCTGGGTTACACTTATTATAATGGGTGTTGCGTATAAGCTTATTCCAATGTTTTCGTTGTC
The DNA here is from genome assembly GCA_963798775.1 of uncultured Bacteroidota bacterium. Lineage (GTDB taxonomy): Bacteria > Bacteroidota > Ignavibacteria > Ignavibacteriales > Ignavibacteriaceae > CAWCUK01. The sequence goes on along the minus strand of CAWCUK010000001.1, from coordinate 841,169 downwards.
TCATGATTTCTCGATGACAGCTTCAAAATATGCTTTTGCCTTTGTTAACATAGGGCTATTCGGTACTTCTATAGTTATGATGTTTTTCGAAGGATCTTTTCTTTTTTATGTATTTACTTCTTTAATTGTAGTAGGAATTTTTTTCTTCCTTTATCAAATCTCTCTAATTATTAAGAACAGAATCCGAAAAGAATTTGATATCGGATTAAAACATGCGCTAGTATCTTTTTCTATATTATTTTTAGCGGCTGTTTTGGGCATTCTTATTGCAACTTTAAACGGGATCTCGATAACTCTTCTAACAAAATTATTCCTTACATACGGATATTTAATTTTGTATGGTTTTGTTTCAACTTTAATTGTGGGACAAATGTATAAAATTGTTCCTTTTCTTGTTTGGTTTCATAAGTATAGCGCTAAAGTAGGGCTTGAACCGGTACCAATGTTAAAAGATATGTTTAATCAAAAAATTGCTCATGTAGAATTTTGGATTATGCTTTCCGCTATAATCGTCTCGGCATTGGGTTTATTTTTAGGAAGTACAATTTTAGTTGCGGCAGGCTTTAGTTTAATGTTTATAAGTTCACTAACATTTTCATTTAATATGATTTCAATTTTTAGAGCATAGGAGAAGTTAAAATGATTACAGAAGAAAAAGTATGGGAAGTGCTAAGTACAGTCATCGATCCGGAAATAGGTTTAGATATTGTTGAACTAGGACTTGTTTACAATGTAGAATTAAATGACGCGTTTATTAAATGTTACAATGACCTTAACAACTCCCGGATGTCCTATGCACGATAGTATGACCGCTTGGGCCGAAAATGCCTTAAATAGCCTCAATGACGGAAGAGAAGTTCATGTAAATTTGGTTTGGGAGCCAAGATGGACTCCCGACAAGATGACGGAAAATGCGAAACAACAATTAGGATTTTAATTAAAAGGAGCCGAAGTTGTTTACTTCTGTTAGATATTTTATTAAAACCAGTATAATATTTCTCTTAATCGGAATTTTGAGCGGACTTTATATGTCTATTGCAAAAAATATATTAAATATCGGATACGGTGCGGAAATGCTTTCGGCACATACACATGTTATTTTAGTCGGATCTGTAATGATGATGATAATGGGAGTCGCTTTATGGTTTTTCCCGAGAGCCGAAAAAACTGATAAAAAATATAATCCTGATCTGATTCGCTTTACTTATTGGCTGATGACCTTGGCAACGGCGCTTAGATTTTTATCTCAAGTGACAGTGTCTTTTTATTATTATGAAAGCGTAAGAATTTTAATTTCGATTTTTTCATTTTTTCAGGTGGTTGCTATTCTTCTTTTCTTTTACTCTATGTGGGGAAGAATAAGGCCGGTAGGCAGTCAATTCCGAGAAGCGAAAGGTGAAAAGTTCTAATGAGTATTTGTTTTAAATTTGAAAAGAAATTATTTAATTGAAGTTAAAATTAAAATTTTTCTTTTAATTCTCTTTTCAAAACAGTAAAGGCTTCCTCATTAAAAATAAGAAAGCCTTTTTTTTGTATAACCGTTGTTAAAAAATTAAAACTTGAATTCTCTAATTAATTTTTGGACTTCGTCTTCAGAAATCCCTTTCCCTAACGTCGCTGATTTCGGCGCCTCTTGGTAATATTTTTTCCCGGTTTCTTTTGAAGAATATTTTTCTCTTAAAGGAAGATTGCCTGCCCTGGCTTTTAATCTTTCTTCAATTTCCTTCATAAAACTGTTTTGCCCGGAATTTTCCCTCGAAATTCCCTGTATATTAAATGAAGTTACACTTTCTCCTTTATTAACGGGATTAGTTTCAAAAGCAAGACTTTTAACATTAATAAGATGTTTTGCGGAAACATTTTCTGAAATAATTGATCCGCCTATTGTACCGGGACCCAGTGTCATTGAAGGATTTAACGAAGTTGTGTATCCCACTGCTCCTACCGAGGCTGCCGTATTTACCAAAATTCTAAATGCCGGTTTTTCAAGTGCGAATTTCATTATAATTTCCTGGTCATTTGAATGTATAACCATTGTGTGTCCTATTCCGCCGAATTTTAAAAGTTCAATACTTCTGTGGCATCCTTCCAGCCAGCCGTCAACAGTGTACATGGCCAATAACGGAGAAAGTTTTTCCATTGAAAGCGGATCAGATTTTCCTACTTCGTAGCATTCCGCAATAAGTACTTTTGTTTCCGGAGGAACATTTATGCCCGCATATCTTGCTATAAATTCCGCGGGTTTACCAACAATTTCCGGATTAATTCTAAAATCCTTTTGAATAGCTTTTGCCAATTTTTCTTTTTCTTCTGCATTAACAAAATAACATCCCAACGCTTTTGCTTCGGCAATAACTTTTTCTTTTAAAGGAGCGTCCACAATTATAGCTTGTTCTGAAGAACATAAAGTACCGTTATCAAAAGTAGTTCCGTAAATAATATCCGCGACTGCTTTTTTATAATCAGCTGTTTTTTCTATAAATGCCGGTACATTGCCTGAACCTACCCCGTAAGCCGGTTTTCCCGCACTGTAAGCTGCCTTAACCATGGGAGTGCTTCCGGTTGCTAAGATTACCCCAATATTTTTATCCCGCATCAAAGCATCGGTTCCCTCTAACGTGGGGACACTCATACATTGAATTAAGCCTTTGGGCGCACCTGCTTTTTCGGCAGCTTCTCTAACTACATTTAATGCTTCGGCTGTACATTTTGTTGTTTTGGGATGCGGACTTACAACAATAGCGTTTCTTCCTTTTAATGAAATAATTGCCTTAAACATTGCTGTAGACGTAGGATTTGTTGATGGTACAAGCGCGCAAACTACTCCCATAGGTTCAGCTATCTTTAATATTTTCCCGTTTGCTTCCGAAGCAATAATTCCGACAGTTTTTAAATCTTTTATTGATTCATAAACGTTTTTAGTTCCAAACTGATTTTTAATAACTTTATCCTGCCATTTACCGAAGCCGCTTTCTTCGGCCGCTAACTTTGCAAGCCGCTCTGCATTATTATAACCGGCTTCCGACATGGCTTTTACAATTTCATCAACCTGTTTTTGATTAAAATATTTAAACTCTAATTGCGCTTCTTTTGCGGTTTTCGCAAGATCTCTAGCTTCCTGAATCGATTGTAAATCTTTATCGAAAATCATTCTAATCCCTTAGGTTTGATGATTAAAACTCAAATATATCCTTTGGCTTTACAAGTTTCAATAATTATTTATTAGGAATTTAAATTAATTGAGAAATTATTATTAAAAAGGGAAGTAAAATAGATAAGAAGAAAGGGGAACGGAATTTATCCGTTCCCGGGAAAGATCATTTTTTTAAAATAAGTTTCAATGTGCGCGGAACCTCTGCTGCCGCTTCCAAATCCGCCGGCCGGAGTAGGTGCGATTTCTCCTGCTGATGTATGTTCTAACTCGAACTTCATCTGCCAAGGATTTTTAGTTTTGTCAATTTCATAAATCCCTTCATATTTGGCGGTATCATTCCATGTTATAGAAACTGATTTTATATTTCCGAAATTGCTTTCAGAAGTAGAATAAATTGCTCCGATTATTCCTCCTACAACAGAACTGTTTCCATAGTCAAAGCGGCGGAAATCATGATCATAATTATAAGTTGTATCTACACCTTCAAAAATCATAATTCTTTGATCAATATAACTTGGCAAATCAGCTGCCAAATTTGTTCCTTCGGATGTCCAGCTGCCAATAATATCTTCAATTTCTTGAAAATTGAATATCATATCTTCTTTTAGAGATAACACATAAAAATAATTTTGATCAAAGGTATTTGCCTGCTGAGAGGTTAAGCTGACTCTATAATTTTTATAAATTTCCAAGCCGTCAAATTTATATTTACCTTGTGCGTCAGTTTGTGTAAAAGTAGAATCATTATTTTGCTTTAATAATACTTGTACATTCGGATACGGGGAACCGTCAATTTTTGATACTTTTCCGCTTATTGAAAATTTTATGAAATTTACCGCAATAAAATTAATTGATTGATCTCCCGAATTATCCGATAAAGTATAAGTTGTAATATTATAATAAATGTCGGAAGTTGGTCCGGACGGAGTTAAAGTATATGTTCCGGATTTATCTAAATTTTCAAATTTATAAATACCGGAAGCATCTGTAGTTGCTGAATCTTTTTCTGAACCTGTTAAAGTTACTTTTGCCCCCGAAATCGGATTTCCGTTAGTATCAACTATTTTACCGCTTATTATAAATGTGGTGGAATTATTATTTCCGTTATCTACAGGATTATTGTTTTTACTGCTGCACGAAATTAAACTGAAAGAAAATAATAACAGCACAAAATAGAACGCACTTTTCCGCATTCTGCCTCCAAAATGAAATTAAAAATTGATGGGGAATTAATTAAGACCGGGTAAATAAAAAACTTTTTATAATTAAATCAAAATAATTATAAAAAAATATTAATTGGGAACGTAATTATAGTATTTCTTTTAACCTAGAAAGCCCGGTTTTACTTACCGGCAGCAGTTTTTCATTTTTTAAAATAATTCTATAGGAATCTTTTTCGTACAGTTCTAAGTGCTGTATGAAGTTTATATTTACAATATGAGATCGATGAATGCGCACAAATTCATTCTGATCCAGATGACGTTCAAAAAATTTCATAGTTTTTTGTTTCATAAATTTACCGATTCCGGAATGAATCATTACATAGTCATCCTGCGCTTCAATCCATTTAACTTGGTCAACCGGTATTACGGAAATTTTCGGACCGTCTTTAACAACTATTCGTTCTATTTTTTCCGCATGTTTGTCATGTTCATCAACTATATTTTTCACAACCGCGTCTTGATTTTGTCTTTCTCTCAGACGAGCCGTTGCTTTTTCAACAGCTTCTTCAAATCTTTCTTTTGAAAAAGGTTTCAGAAGGTAATCGGCAGCATTTACTTCAAAGGCTTTAATTGCGTATTGATCGTAAGCTGTAGTAAAAATAATTACCGGCGGTTCTTCCAACAATTCAAGCATTTCAAACCCGGTTAATTTTGGCATTTGAATATCTAAAAAAATTAAATCCGGCTTCTCTTCATTTATTTTTTTTATTGCGTCAAAACCATTTGAACATTCTGCGGTTACTTCAAATTCTGGATGAGCCGCTAAATATTTTTTTGTAATTTCTCTTGCTAGATATTCATCATCAACTATTATGGTTTTCATTTAGCAGTTCCTTCCACCGATGAAATTGGAATGAATAAAGTTACTCTAAAAATATTTCCTTCTTTGCTAATATTCAATAAATTCGGCTGGTTATAAATTAACTTTAATCGGCCGCGTATATTATTTAGTCCTATCCCTGTTCCGGGACGGCTAGCTGCTTCCGGATCAAAATTGTTTTCCATAATAATTCTAAGAAAATTATTTTCTCTTTTGCAGTTCATCTTTAAGATTACTTTTTCTAATGATTCATACACCGCGTGTTTTATTACATTTTCTATTAATGGCTGAAGTATCATATTCGGAACTTCAACATTGGTGCATTCTTCGTTCATTTCTTCAATAAATTCAAATTTATCTTCAAATCTTATTTTTTCTATATCTAAATATAACCTGATGTTCTTTAATTCATCCTTCAACAGACTTTTTTGTGTTTCATTATTTGCAAGCGTATAACGCAAAAAATCAGCAAGTTTTAAAATCATATTCCGTGCTTTTTCCGGATTTATTATAGTTAATGCGCTCATTGAATTTAAACTGTTGAAAATGAAGTGAGGATTAATTTGAAATTTTAATGATTTTAGTTCCGCTTCCGTTAAAAGGTTTTTTATCTCTGATTCCTTTTCAATTTTTTCCTGAAGACTAGAATAGTAAATAATTAAATAATAATAGGAAGTTATTAAAAAGTAAAACAAGAAACCGATTAAGAACCGCCATGGAATAGTATTAATAAAAAAGAGGTAATAATTTTCTTCAATAAAAGGAAGAACATTTATAATATAATAACCGAGTAACAGCCAAAACGCGGTAGTTAAAATTGATCCGATTAAATGGTTGCCAATTACTTTAACAAGATTATTATCGGTAAGAGGTAAAAATCGGGCGGGATACCAAAGGCCTAAACCAAGCCCGCACAAAATTAAATTGAATAGAATACTATCTACTAACGCGGTGTTTACGCTGATGTTTAACCCATAAAAAAGAAGCAGAAAATAAATAACCGCAACAATAAACCAGCAGGAAAGGTATATTAAAATATTATTGGATTTTGTTAAAATTGGATTTGAAAACATTTGTAATTATGCTTTTTTATTAATATGATTTTATTTCGCCGCCGCCGAAAATAGCAACTCCGCGAATTTCCAATGTTCTATTCAAATCCACAGCTAAATTTGGGTCTCTTCTTACTTTATTAGAAAATCCACCGAATAAAGGCGTAACATTTAATCTTATATTCCACTCGCTCGGAACAATAATAGTAGTTCCGCCGAAAATTGTAAGAACTTCAATAATACTAGTTCCTTCAGCTAACTGGCAGCTTTTTAAATCAATTTCGGAACCGCCGAAAATAGCTGTAATATTACCTCCTCTAAAGTTATTGGAGTTAAAAACTTTTGTTCCGCCGCCGAAAATAGCTACATCATCAATAGTATCTTGATCAATATTTATGTTTTCTTTTTTCCAGAATGTTTGTGTTGAATTTCTATGTTTAAAAATTATATAAACACCGATTGTAATTATGATGAGCGGGAAAATAACATCGCCGTCTACATGGAAAGTAGGAAATATTCTTCCGAGTAAAAAAATACCGCCTCCGAAAAAGAAGATAGCTCCCAATAGTTTTTTCCCGGTATTCATAAGTAAATGGCACCCGAAAAGGAATGCCCAAAAAGGAAGTGAAAAAATTATATGAGAAACTCTGTAATCAATTAAATCGGTTGATTGTAGGAAATAAAGAATTCCTACCACTATTAAGATAATTCCAAAGAAAAATCTTGGGCCGACATTTCTTGTATTCGCATCCATATATGCTCCGCGTAAAATAGGTTTAACAGTTTTAATTTTCTTTTAATTCAAACATAAGAATTGAAAAAAGAGTTTAAAAGAAGAAATCGGTAAAGTGCGGATATTTATCGGTAAATTGAAAAAGTAGGAAAATAATCACTTTATAAAAATTTTACGGTTAGATCTAAATATTTTAAAAAATAAAACGATAATAATTTAAAGAAGGTTTAATTAGAAGCAAAACCGAATAAAATTAAACATTCCTACTATGGCATAACAGTTGAAATATATTTTTTGCCAGCAGTTATTAAAAGGGTTGTTGTTTGCTGATACGCTTGCAGCTTCTTTATTGAGGAAGAGATTTTTGAATTTCCATGCGTTAATTAACAACAAACAACAGCCCCATTTTTTTCCCGATTTTAAACTTGTAACTGAACAAACTCCTTTATACCGGCTTAATTCTTTCCAAAAAAAATCCGTATATTTAACATCTATTTGATAAAAATTTACGGATGGAATGTGCAAAGAGAAAAAATTATAGTTACGGCGGCATTACCTTATGCAAATGGACCAATCCATTTAGGACATTTAAGCGGAGCATATTTACCCGCAGATATTTATGTGCGATATAAACGACTAAAAGGAAGTGAAATAATTTTTATCTGCGGTTCAGATGAACATGGCGTTCCAATTACAATTAGCGCCGATAAAGAAGGTGTTAAACCTAAAGTTATTATAGATAGATACCATAAAATAAATAAAGAAGCTTTTGAAAAATTTGAAATGAGCTTCGATATTTACTCAAGGACCAGCCTGCCAATTCATCATGAAACAGCGAAGGAATTTTTTCTCGAATTTTATAACCGCGGAATTTTGAACGAAAAGAAATCGATGCAGTTTTATGATGAAAAAGTTAAAATGTTTTTGCCTGATAGATATGTGGAAGGAACTTGTCCGGTTTGTGGTTATGAAGAAGCCAGAAGCGATGAATGTGAAAAATGCGGATCACTTTATGAACCGAGCGAATTAAAAAATCCTAAAAGTAAAATAAGCGGCGAAACTCCTGTTCTAAAAGAAACCTCGCATTGGTTTTTCCCTTTAGGTAAATACCAGGAAAGATTAGAAAAATATGTCGCTGAAATGAATGAAAAGTTCGGCTGGAAAGACAACGTACTTCAATACTGCCGTGGTTGGTTTAAAGATGGGCTTCAGGATAGAGCCGTTACAAGAGATTTGGATTGGGGCGTAAAAGTTCCCGTTAATTCGGCTGCCGGAAAAGTTATTTACGTTTGGTTTGAAGCTGTGCTGGGATATATTTCCGCTTCCAAAGAATTATCTAGATTGCGCGGCGACAGCGAATTATGGCGCAAGTTTTGGCAAAATGAAAAAACAAAATATGTCGCTTTTATAGGCAAAGATAATGTGGTCTTTCATTGCATCATTTTTCCGGCAATGTTAATGGCTTGGAATGACGGTGAGAAAGAAAAATTTATTCTTCCCCAAAATGTTCCCGCTAATGAATTTTTAAATTTCGAAGGGAAAAAATTTTCCAAAAGCCGCAACTGGGGCATCGATGTAATTGATTTCTTAAATATGTTTCCCGCTGATCCGCTGCGTTATACTTTGGCCGCAAATCTTCCCGAGACACGAGATACTGATTTTTATTGGAAGGAATTTCAGCTTAGAAATAATAGTGAACTTGCCGACATTTTGGGTAATTTTATTAATAGAACTTTTACATTTGTGCATAAACATTTTGAAGGCAAAGTTCCTAAAAGAGGTGAACTTGCGCCGATTGATTCAAAAATGATAAATTCAATAGCAGAATATCCCTTTAAAATTTCCAAATTATTTGAATCATATAAAATTAGAGACGGTGTTTTAGAAATAATGAATTTAGCCCGCGACGGAAATAAATATTTTAATGATTCGGAACCATGGAAACTAATAAAAACAGATAAAGAAAAATGCGGTACAACTCTTAATATTTGTCTTCAAGCTATTTATACTCTTGCTGAACTTTCTTCTCCGGTTCTTCCGGATTCATCGCAACAGTTGTTTGAAATGCTGAATTCAGAAACTGTAGCCTGGGATAACTGCGGAATGAGTAATTTAGACGAGGGACATCAATTAAATAAAGCCGAAATTTTATTCCCTAAAATTGAGGATGAGGCAATAGAAAAACAAATGGAAAAATTAGGAAAACCAGAAACAGCCGAAGAGAAAAAAGAAGAATCTAAAAAGATACAAAAAGAAGTCTCGGAAAAAGATGAATCAATTTCGATAGACGACTTTATGAAAGTCAAGCTAAAAATAGCAGAAGTAATAGAAGCCGAAAAAATTGAAAAAAGTGAAAAACTGCTTAAGCTGAAGGTAAAACTGGAAGATGAAGAGAGACAAATAATAGCGGGAATAGCAAAAAGTTATGAACCCGCAGATTTATTAAATAAAAAAGTAGTTATTGTGGCCAATCTAAAACCCGCAAAATTAATGGGGATGAAATCAGAAGGAATGGTTCTGGCCGTTGAAAATTCCGAGGGAAAATTAAATGTTCTGGCCGTTGATCAGCTTGTAAAAACCGGAACCAGAGTAAGATAAAAATTATTATTCTAATTAAATTGAACATTCCTTAGAGCTTCTGAGTCTAACGGAAGATTTTTTCCGGGAAACGGAAACAATAATTAAATCATATTTACCTTGATTTTCAAACACTCAATAACTAAAATTATCAGCTAAATTTGTTCTAATAAAATCTTAATTAAGGAGATCCAATAAAATGTTAATGAGGGCAACACTACTTTTTTCTTTAGCATTAGCGTTTATTTTAGTTTCCTGCGCACCTGAACATTCAGATATAGTGCTGGCAACCTACGGAAACAATAAAATAAAAATGAAAGAATTTGAAAATGTTTACGCTAAAAATGCAGGCGGCATTGAACAAGCGAAAAAGATAGTTTATCAAAAATGAAGAACTTTCTTGACTTGTATGTTAATTTCAAAATGAAATTGAGAGATGCCGAAATTAGAGGCTATGATACAAATCCTGAACTGTTAAAGGAATTGAATGATTATCAAGAAAAAGTCGGAGTTACTTTTATTCTGGAAAAACAAATTGTAGATCCCGGTGTTAAAGAACTTTTTAACAGAAGAAAGTATGAATTAAGAGTAAGCCATTTAATGATTCGCCCGGAAGGAAATGATTCTTTGGCTAAACAAAGAGCTAATTCAATACTAGACAGTATTAAAAATGGCGCCGGTTTTGAAGAAATGGTTTCAAAATATTCGCAGGACACATACTCAAAACCTATAGGCGGCGATATTTATTACATTACTGCCGGAATGCTTCCGCCTAGTTTTGAAGATGCGGCATATAATACTAAAGTAGGTGAAGTTTATCCTTACGTTGTAAAGACAAAATTTGGTTATCATATTATTAAAGTAACCGAAAAAAGAGATAGAATTGCACAAATTAGAGCAAGCCATATTTTAGCTAGTTTCAGAAAACCGGACGGAACCATTGATTCTGCGGCCGCAAAGGCTAAAATAGATTCAGTAAAAGAAGCATTAAAAAAAGGAGCCGATTTTGCTGAACTTGCGGAAAAATATTCCGATGATCCCGGTAGTAAAGAAAAAGGCGGAGATTTAGGATTTTTCAGCAGAAGAATGATGGTAAAAGAATTTGACGAAGCCGCTTTCAATCTTAAAAAAGGAGAGGTTTCGGATATAATTAAAACTCAATATGGTTATCATATAATTAAATTAACCGATGAAAAACCCGGTGCTTCTTTCGATGAAGAAAAAGAAGAATTAAAGAAAATTTTTCAGAAGACTAGATTTCAAGATACATATAATGCATTAATTGATAGTCTGGGGAAAAAATATAATTTCAAATTAAACCAGAATACTTTTAATTTTATTACCGATAACAATCATGATGTTAAAGTCGGCGATGAATATAAAAAAATGGATGAAATGAGAGATAAAGAAATTTTCTCTTATGCGGGAAAAAGTGAAACAGCCGGTGATCTGTTACAGAAAATACAGAACGAGCCTGAATTTTCAAATAAAAAATTAGAACCCGAAACATTAAGAGAAGCCGTAAATAAAGTTGCCGGCAATCTTCTTTTAGATGAAGCAGCGATGAATTTAGATCAAACTAATCCGGAATTCGCGTCTTTAATGAAAGATTATAGAAATGGAATTTATATCTTTAAACTTCAGGAAGAAGAAGTTTGGAATAAAGTAAATGTAGATAGTTCAAAATTGGAAACTTTCTACGATTCAACAAAACAAAATTATGTTTGGCCGGATAGAGTAAATTTCAGCGAGATTTATTCTAAGAATGATTCATTAATAAACCATTATTACGATTTATTAAAACAAGGTGAAAATTTTGATTCATTGGCCGCGAAATACACAGAACGGCCCGGTTACAGACAGCGTTTAGGTAATTTTGGATTTCAGGACGCTAAAGGAACACAATTAGCGGTTGAAGCGAACAAATTAAAAGCGACCGGAGATTTCTCTGAACCGATTAAAAATGCGGGCGGATATTCAATAGTACTTTTAATCGCAAAGGATCCCTCTCATATTAAAACTTATGAAGAAGCAAAACCTGAAGTTGCCGGTGCATATCAAGAAGCAGAAAGTAAAAGATTAGAAAAGGCTTACTTGAACAGACTGGTAGAAAGATATCAGCCGGAAATTTTTTATGATGAATTATCTGAAGCTTATAAAAACCAATAACAAAATATTAATTATTCTTATTACCGCAGCTTTTATACAAAGCTGCGGTAAAGAGAAGCCGGGCAGTGATTATATTGCAAAAGTAAACGACGCTTATCTTACTAAAAAGGAATTAACCACAATTGCCGATTCCGGTTCCGCGAAAAATCTTTACAAAAGTGAATTGATCAGAAACTGGATAGACAGAGAAATACTTTATCAGCAGGCAATAAAAGAAGGGATTGTTGATGAAACTTTTTTTAAGGAAATAATTGAAAATTCTAAAAAAGAACTTGCCGCCGCTTTATTAGTTAATAAAATTTATGAAAATCAAAATAAGAATTTTGAACCGAAAGAGATAGAAGAATATTACCAGAAGAACAAAGAGAATTTTAAACTCTTCTACGATGCTTATCTAATAAATCAAATTACATTTAATGATGAGGATAAAGCGGTTCAATTTAGAAATACCGTTTTGGAAAGTAATTGGAATAAAGCCTTAAACGCTTTTAAAGTTGATTCATCGATAATTAGGGAAGAAAGCAGTAAGCTTTATTACGAATACGAAATTCATCCGGTTACATTATTAAGAATTGTGAAAGAATTATATCCGCAGGAAATAAGTATAATAATTAGTGACAGCTTAGACAATTATATTATAGTCCAATTAATTAATAAATTTGATAAAGGAACAATTCCTCCGTTCGAAGTTATAAAAGGGACAGTAAAAAGCAGATTTACAGCGGAAAATAAAGAAAATTTTATCAAATCTTATCTAAAAGATTTATACTCAAATAACGAAATAGAAGTTAAAAATTAGGTGTCAAATGAAATTTAAAGTAGTATTGTTCTTTTTATTTATAGCTTGTGCGGCTTTCCCCCAGCAAGTGCTGGATAAAATTGTAGCGGTGGTTGATAATGAAATAATTTTAAAAAGTGAATTAGATTATCAAGTTAATTTAGTGGCGGCTGAAAGAAAAGTAGATCCGAATTCTGCCGAACTTAAAAAACAAATTCTTAATGCAATGATTGAAGAAAAATTAGTTTACGCAGAAGCTAATTTTGATTCGATTGAAGTAACCGATGAAGAAGTTGCCAGCCGTTTAGATTATCAAATTGAATCTTTAAAACAACGTTTTGGTACCGCGCAGCGCTTAGAACAAGTTTACGGAATGAGTATTGATAAAATGAAAAGAGAACTTAGGGATGATGTTCGTAAAAATCTGATGATTCAAAAACTAAAGGAAAAAAAATTCGGAACAGTTGAAGCAACAAGAAGAGAAGTAGAAGAATTCTTCGATAAATTTAAAGACAGTTTAGGAGTTATTCCGGAGAAGGTTCAAATCGCTCATATATTTAGAAATCCACAAGCTTCGAATGAAGTTAAAGATCAAGCACGTGCTAGAGCTCAGGCCATTTTAGATTCAATAAAAAACGGCGCCGATTTTGCGGAGATGGCAAAAAAATATTCTGAAGATCCCGGAAGCGCTGTGCACGGCGGCGATTTAGGTTTTGTTAAAAAAGGTGTTTTCTATCCTCAATTTGAAGCCGCGGCCTTCGCGCTTCAGCCGAATGAAATTTCAGGAGTTGTAGAATCGCCCGTAGGTTTTCATATTATTCAAATGCTCGAAAAAAGAGGCGAAACAATTCATACTCGCCATATTTTAATTAAAATTAAAAATGATGAACAAGCTGATTTAAAAACTATTCAATTTTTAACTGATGTAAGAGACAGTATTGTTAAAGGCGAGGGAACTTTTGCTGAATACGCGAAAAAATATAGCCAAGACGCACAGACTTCGGTTTTCGGCGGCGAATTGGGAACTTTTTATATGAATCAATTAGATAAAAATCTTCTTGATGTTGTAACTAAATTAAAAGAAGGCGAAATAAGTTTCCCCAGAAGAATAGAATTCGGAGCCGCGTACGGATATCATATTGTTTATCTTGAAAAAAGAACTCCACAGCATTCAGCAAGTTTAAAATCAGATTATGCTGAAGTAAAAACTCTCGCGGATCAATACAAACAGCAGCAGCAGTACCAGGATTGGATTAAAGAATTAAAAAATAAAATTTATTGGGAAGTTAGAATTTAACCGAAATAAATTATAATAAACTGGAAAAGTAATTTGAAAAATTCAGAAGCTTCTAGTGCCGATGTAGAATTGGTTGAAAAACTAAATTCAAAAATAAAAGATATAAAAGCGGAAATCGGCAAGGTAATAATTGGTCAGGAAGAAATTATAGATCAATTATTAATTTCTCTGTTATCAAAGGGTCATTGCCTTTTGGTAGGAGTACCCGGATTAGCAAAAACTCTTCTTATTAAAACTCTCGCAGAGGTGCTGGACTTAAAATTCAGCAGAATTCAATTTACTCCCGATTTGATGCCCAGCGATATAACCGGAACAGAAATAATTGAAGAAGACCCGGTAAACAAGAAACGAAATTTCAAATTTATTCCCGGACCAATTTTCGCTAACGTAATTCTTGCCGATGAAATAAATCGAACACCACCTAAAACTCAGGCAGCTTTACTAGAAGCAATGCAAGAACATAAAGTTACAAATGCCGGAGTAACTTATACTTTAAATGAACCGTTTTTTGTATTGGCCACACAAAATCCAATTGAACAGGAGGGCACATATCCGCTTCCTGAGGCTCAGCTTGATAGGTTTATGTTCAATTTATGGCTTGAGTATCCATCTTTTGAAGAAGAAAGAAAAATAGTTCAATCAACAACAAGTGAATATATTCCCCAACTTTCTAAAACGGTAACCGCCGAAGAAATAATTTCATTTCAGAATTTAGTTAGAAAAGTACCCGTAGCCGATAATGTAATTGAGTTTGCGGTGAAAGCAGCAAATAGCACTCGTCCTTCTAACATTAGCTCACCGGAGTATATTAAACAGTGGATAAATTGGGGCGCCGGTCCCAGAGCATCTCAATATTTAATTCTTGCTGCAAAAACAAAATCAATTATGCAAGGAAGATTTACACCTAATATTGATGATGTAAAATTTGCCATGCTGCCGGTTTTAAGACATAGAATTATTACAAATTTTAGTGCCGAAGCCGAAGGGATTACAACTGTTGAAGTAATTGAAAGATTAAAAAAAGAAGTTTAATTAAAACTAAAGTTTAGCAATTTTATAATTCTTAAATCCGTAATAAATTTCTTTGGCCGCGGTTTTAACTACTGTAGAAACCGGGATTGCAAGCAGCATTCCAAAAATACCGAATAAACTTCCTCCGATAAGCAAAAGAATAATAATCATAAGAGGGTGCATATCCACACTTTTAGAAAACACATAAGGCTGTACAAAACCATTATCTAAAGTATAAATTCCTAAAATTAATATAACTATAAACGGAACATGCGAAAGATCCCCGTACTGAATAATAGAAATAATAATTGCCGGAATTCCTCCGATAAGCGGACCGAAGTAAGGAATTAAATGGCCGAGAGCCGCAATAACACCGAGCGGGAGAGCATTTTTAATCCCTATAATATAAAGTCCTATTCCAAGGCATAAACCCACGAAAGCGGCATCGAAAATCCAGGCTCTAACGTATCTTCCTAACTGCATATTTACTTTTTTAAAAATAAAATAAGACATTTCAAAATATTTATTTGGGACCGCTTTTAACACACCTCTAATTATAAATCTGTTGTCTTTTAACAGGAAAAAAGTAATAAACGGGACAATGATTAGGATGGCTATAACGGAAACTATACTGGAAAGTAAAGTTGTTATTCTATCAAAAGAATGAACTAATTGAAGATTAATAAAATCCTCAACTTTTTGTGTTAATTGGCCGGGATTAAAAAACGGGAGATAAGTATAAATCTCTTTTTCAACGCTTATTACTTGGTCATGAAGTGAATAACCGCGAAAAGTTTCAATTAACTGGTTCATCTGTACAAGCAGCGTGGGAATAAATAATGATAAAAACAGAAAAAATAGAAGTCCTACCGAAATAAAAACAGTGAATGTTGAAGTAAATCGATTAAAGCCGCTTTTTTGAAGTAAAAGCACAAAAGGCTGAAAGATTAAAGAAAGCAGAATTGATATCGCTAGAATTAATAGAAGATCCGATAATAAATATGCAACATAAAGAAGCAGAAAAATTAAAATAGTATAAAGTAAAAATTTGCCTAATTTTTTCAGCGCTTCTTCAGTCATTAAAAAAATTCCTTTAATAAATTATTTTAACCGTTAGGATATGATATGCAAAAGGAAAATATTTAACAATAAAAATATTTAAGAATTAACCGCTTCAACTCTTCTTACACCCGGAACTTCACGAAGAATAGATCTTTCAATTCCGGCTCTTAAAGTCATAACGGACATAGGACAAATTTGGCATGCGCCGGTTAATTTTACTTTTACTATTCCGTCTTCCGTTACTTCTATTAATTCAACATCGCCGCTGTCAGCTTGCAGATAAGGCCTAATAGAATCGAGAGCTTTTAAAACTTGTTCTTTCATTACTTAAAATCTTTAATAAAAATTAAAAGGATGATGATTTACTCATCATCCCCAAGTGAAATTTCTACTTTTGAATCGGCGTTTAAATTGGTTAGATTAACTTGCTCGGCAAGATTTCTAGCTATTCCCATAATTATTTTCCCGTGTTCGCTGTCAGTCATTTCTTCAACTATCGGAACACCTTTATCGCCGCCGATTCTAATCCTGGGATCTATTGGAATACCGCCAAGAAACGGAACATTTAATTCTTCGGCTAATTTTGCGCCGCCGCCTGAACCAAAAATATCATACTTTTTGCCGGTATCCGGTGCAATAAAATAACTCATGTTCTCAACAATACCGAAAACCGGAACATTAACGCGAGAAAACATTTTTAATCCTTTTCGGGCGTCAATTAAAGCTACTTCCTGAGGAGTTGTAACAATAACAGCACCTGTTAATGGAACTGTCTGAACTAAAGTTAATTGAATATCTCCTGTTCCGGGAGGCATATCAAAAATTAAATAATCTAAATCTTCCCATTCAACATCCGACATAAATTGTTTTACCGCTCCGCTGGCCATTGGACCGCGCCAAATTACAGGAGTATTATCGTCAACCAAAAACCCGATTGAGATTAATTTTACTCCGTAATTTTCCAAAGGAATCATTTTTTTCGTGTTTTTATTCTGGTAAATGGTCGGTTTGCCTTTTATTCCCAGCATCAGAGGAATGCTTGGCCCGTATATATCCGCGTCTATTAAACCGACTTTTGCACCATCTTTTGCAAGGGCAACAGCCAGATTAACGGCCACGGTGCTTTTCCCTACGCCGCCTTTACCGCTTGCTACCGCAATTGTATTTTTAACACCGGGAAGTAAAGCATTTTTTTGAGGACTTTGGTGCGCGGTTACTTTTGCTTCAATATTTACTGTAACATTATTTAATGTTTTAAATTCATCTTTTAAAGCTTCGGCGAATTTATTTTTTAAATTATCATTAACCTGTGAATGCGGAATTGAAAGAGCAACATCAATTAAAAGATCATTCCCTTTTAATTCTAAATTTTTTATTGAGTTTAGAATCAATAAATTTTTATTAAAATTCGGATCATCAACTTTTTTTAATGCACTTAATGCACCGCTTTTAGTTATATCAGCCATGGATTTCTTTCTTTTAAAATTCTTAAACATCATTAAACTTAATAAAATTACAATTGAAATTGAATGATTAACAGACTTTAAATAAACTTAAAGTAAAGAATAAATTTTTTTTCTAATTTATTTTTTTGCTAATCTAACGGCGGATTTTTTTGCGGATTTAACCGCGTATTCCATTAACCATTCCTGCGAATTTATTTTTTTATCTTTTTCATGATTCGGAATAAGTTTATATGTCATATCCTGGCGCAGTTCTCTCGCGTTAGTATTATCTTTTAACGAGTATTTTATAAGGGTTTTTATAATTTCACTTTTAATTTGATCATCTTCTATAGGAACAGCAATTTCAACTCTTCGGTCCAAATTACGCTGCATAAGATCAGCGCTGCTTATATAAATATTTTCTTCACCGTTATTATAGAAATAAAAAACCCTGCTGTGTTCGAGGTATCGGCCGACAATGCTGGTGACTCGGATATTCTCACTCAAACCTTTGGCTTGCGGAACTAGACAGCAAATTCCTCTAATTATTAATTCTATTTTTACCCCGCTGTTTGAAGCTTCATACAAAGCACAAATAATAACAGGATCAACAAGTGAATTTAATTTGAAGATAATTTTACCTTCTTTACCCTTTTTTACATGTTCAATTTCACGCATAATTAAGTTGAGAAATATTTCCCTCATATTTATTGGAGCAACAATTAATTTATTAAACGCGGTCTGTTTTGAATAACCGGTTAAATAATTGAAAATATCTGAAACATCGGTACAAATAGCTTTATCGGCGGTAAAGAAACCTAAATCGGTATAAAGTTTTGCCGTAGTAACATTATAATTTCCGGTAGAAATATGAACGTAACGATTTACGCCGTCATTTTCTTTCCTAACCACTAAAGTCATTTTTGCATGAGTTTTTAAACCGACTAATCCATACACAACATGCACACCTACTTTCTCAAGCTCGCGCGCCCAAAAAATATTATTCTCCTCATCGAAACGAGCTTTTAGTTCAACTAAAACAGCTACTTGTTTTCCTCGTTCCGCCGCTTCTATAAGATATTTTAAAATAGGTGAATTTGAGCCGACGCGGTATAGTGTTTGCTTTATCGCAAGAACATCGGGGTCTTTAGCGGCTTGTTTTATAAAATCTATTACAGGAGTAAAAGCATGATAAGGATGATGAATTAATACATCCTTTTGTCTTACAATATTGAAAATATCTTCCTCATCTTCAAAGGTTTTGGGAATCACGGGATAATATGCTTTTTCTTTTATTTGATGCAGCGGAAGATCATATAAAGTTATTACATCGCTTAAACCCAGAGGCCCGTCAAAAACATGGACATCTTCTCTTGTTATTTGTAAATTTTCCATTAAAGTTTCAAGCATAAACGCGGGCATTCTGCTTGCAACTTCCAATCTAACTACACTTCCGAATCTTCTTTGTCGAATATTTTCTTCGATAACACTTAATAAATCATCGGCTTCATCTTCCTGAAGTTCAATATCAGTATCGCGCGTAATTCTAAAACGATGCGATTCTATAATTTCCATTCCGGGAAACAGCATGGGGAGGTTAGCTTTAATTAAATCTCCCAGCCAAACAAATTTCGCACTGAAGTGGCCGTTTGTCGGTGTTTTCTTCCCGGGATTCAAAATATTATCTATCTGCATTAACCGAGGAAGAATACTCGGCACTTTTACTCTGGCAAAATGATTCTCTCCGTTAGGTTTTTTTACAAGAATCGCGAGACTTAAACTTAAATTTGAAATGTAAGGGAAAGGCCGTCCGGGATCGAAAGCCAAAGGAGTTAGAACAGGATAGATTTCTTTTTTAAAATATTCTTTTAATATTTCTTTTTCTTTTTTAGGAAGTTGATCATAAACCGCGATTTCAATATGATGTTTTTTTAATGCGGGAACTACTTTATTCAGCCATAAATCCATTACCTGTTTAAGCATTGGCTGCAAAGATTTTTCAATATTACGCAATTGTTCCAGCGGGGTTAATCCGTCAATTGTCGGCTCTAAAACATTTGCTGCAATTTGTTCTTTTAAGCCGGAAATACGAATCATATAAAATTCATCTAAATTAGAATGAAAAATTGAGATGAACTTAACCTTTTCCAGTAGAGGTAAATTCGGATCAAGAGCTTCTTCTAAAACTCTCCTATTAAATTCTACCCAGCTTAAGTCTCTGTTAAAAAAGTTTTTTTTGTTATTATACTTTTTAAGTAATTCTTTCCCAACCATAATGCCTTTTCCCAAAAATGAACAAATAATATAACCTTTTTAAAGATTATTTTCCGTCCAATTTGATAAGTACTACAAACAATTATTGTTTTTGTGAAGTGAAAAGGTTTAATGTTTCCAAAATGAAGGGGAGAAAATAATTAGAACGGTAAATAATTCTAACCTTCCCAAAAGCATTACAAATCCAAGTATCCATTTAGAGATGCCGGGCAAATGCGCAAAATTATTTACAGGGCCTACTGTACCGATTCCCGGCCCCACATTACCTAGACAAGTTGCAACAGCGCCGAGAGAAGTAATAAAATCTAAGCCCAAAATAGATAGTATAATTGAGGCAAAAATAAATATTAAAATGTAGAAGAGAAAAAATGCCTGTACATTCGAAATTATTTCGGGACGAATAGCTTTTCCATTTATTCTTACCGGAATTACAGCTCTTGGATGAACTAATCTTTTTAGTTCTAACTGGCTGTTTTTATAAAGAAGATAATGCCGGATTATTTTAATACCGCCTCCTGTTGAACCGGCACAACCGCCGATAAAAAGAAGTATAAAAAACAGCATTCGTGAAAAAGGAGCCCAATTTTCGTAATCGGAAGTAACATATCCGGTTGTAGTTATAAGGGAAACAACATGGAATAAGGCTTGTCTTATACTTTCTTCAATACCAAATACAACATGAGGCTGATGAACCAAAGCGATTAAAACTGTACATCCGGCAATAAAAAAAGCATAAAATTTAAATTCATTATTCTTTTTTAAAAAACTCCATTTCCCGTGCATAGCATAATAATGAATGGTGAAATTTGTTCCGGCTAAAAACATAAAAATAATAATAACATATTCAATAAAAGGAGAATTATAATAAGCTACACTCGCGTTTTTTGTTGAAAATCCTCCGGTTGCCATAGTTGTAAAAGAATGATTTAAAGCGTCGAAAAAACTCATTCCGCCAAAAAATAAAAGAACAACTTCAGCAACTGTAAGAAGAAAATATATTCCCCAAAGTCTTTTTGCTGTTTCTTTAACTCTAGGATGAATTTTATCTTTAGTTGGACCGGGCACTTCAGCGGAAAATAACTGCATTCCGCCTATTCCTAAAATAGGAAGAATAGCGATTGAAAGAACAATTATCCCCATTCCGCCGAGCCATTGTGTAAGGCTTCTCCAATAAAGTAATCCTTTCGGAACAGCTTCAATATTATTTAAAATAGAAGCCCCTGTGGTTGTAAAGCCGGAAACAGTTTCAAAAAACGCATCTGTATAAGAAGGAATAACGCCGTGAATAACGAAAGGAATTGCTCCGAATAAAGACATAATAAGCCAGCCGAGAAACACAATTAAATAACCTTCCCGTCTTCCTAATTCACTGCGGAATTTTTTTTTGGTTAAAAACCAAATTATAAAACCTATGAATGATGTTCCCGCGCCGGAAATAAGAAGCGGAAATAAATCGTTACTTTTATAATAAATAGAAAAAATAATCCCGGTAAGCATAAATAAACCGGTAAGAATTAATAAGAATCCTATTATGTTTAGTATGATTCTATAATTCATGTGGAATAAAAATATTTCTCAATTTTTTTAACGGCGGAAGGAAGTGAAAAAACTACAACTCTATCGTTCGGTTGAATTTGTGAATTACCTACTATAATAAAACTATTTCCGTTTCTAATTACGCCTCCCAAAATCGCGTCTTTGGGGAAATGAATATCTTTAACTTTTTTCCTGGTAATAATTGAATTAGGACGCGCAACATATTCAAGAACTTCGGCATCAATTCCTTCTAAAGACGCCATCGCTATAATTTCACCTTTTCTGATGAAGCGGGAAATATTATTAGCCGCGATTAATTTTTTATTAATGAGAGAATCAAGTCCGATAGTTTGAGTAAGCGGAATATAATCCGCTTTATCAACAAGAGCGATAGCTTTTTTTACACCCAAATGTTTAGCCATTAAACAAGTGATAATATTAGTTTCAGCATCTTCGGTAAGAGCAATAAACGCGTCCATATCAATTATACCTTCCTGCGCGAGTAAATCAATATCTCTGCCGTCGCCTCTAATAACTAGAGTATTCTGCAAGAGATCCGCAAGTTCAAAACTTTTTTCTTCATTTGATTCTATAAGTTTTATACTCATTGAATCTTCTAACAATTTTGCCACTCTTCTACCTATTTTTCCTCCGCCGAGAATCATCAAGTTTTGAAATTTTAAATTTTCTTTGCCGGAAAGTTTCAGCATTAATTCAATTCCACCCGGTGTTGTAATTACAAATACTTGGTCATCGGGTAAAAATATATCATTCCCGGTTGGAATAATTGTCCTGAAATTTCTATAAACGGCAACTACTCTAAAATCAATATTTGAATAATTTTGGGCAATTTCACTAAGCTTGCGGTTTATAATAGGAGCATTTTTATCTAACCGTATTCCGAGAACGGAAAGCTTACCTCCTTCAAATTCTAAAACATCCGTTGCCGCCGTTCTATTTATTAGGTTAACGGTTTCTAGCGCCGCTAATTCTTCGGGATAGATCATAAAATCAATTCCGAGTTTTGTAAAATCAACACCCGAATTAGGATTTAAATATTCGGCATTATGAACGCGCGCAATTGTTTTTTTTGCGCCGAGTTCTTTTGCTAAAATTGCTGTTGTTATATTTGTTAACTCTGAGGAAGTAACCGCAACAAGAAGATCGGCTTTTGCTATATTCGCTTGTTTTAAAACTTCTATTGAGGTGGATGATCCTTGAATTGTGAGAACATCGGACATTGAATCTGTATAAGAAAGTTTTTTCTGATCAACATCCAAAGCGATAATATCGTGAGATTCAAATGATAATTGTCGCGCTAAATGATAACCTACATCCCCGATTCCGGCTATTATTATTCTCATATATTTTTTGTATTTGTAACGGAATAATTTCTAAATTTAATTTGTAGATTTTATCATCTAAAAACAATTGGAGTTACAATAGAAAAATAAAACAACTGAATTACCGCTGAAATTAAGCTCCTATTTTTTCCGCTTTATTTTTTTTCGAATAAATAAAAACTCCCTGTTCTTCTTTTCGTAAAAATGATTTTAGCAGAACTTCATACTGGTGCATTAATGTTGCGTAAAATAAAGCATGATCAAGAAAACGATAATTAAATTTAACTGTTTCAAACATCAGCCGCCAAAAATATTTTCTTTCCTTAGATAGAAAACCGAGATTATAAATTATTCTAAAAAAACTTTTTAAATGAGAAGATTTAATCTTCCTTCTGATAGGATGTTTAACTTTGTATAACCTTTTTTTATCCTTGTAGTACTGCAGTATTCTATTAATAATATTTTCCGAAGAATAAACATTCTTCAGAATTTTCTTATAACCTTCATGCAGTACATTCGCCTCCATTAAAGGTAAAATATTAGTCTTATCCTCATCGAATTCAAATTTAGTAAGAAGCCGATTTTCTCTAACCATTCTGGCATAAAGTTCGGTTCCGGGCGGTGCTTTTAAAACATTAACAATTACATAAACAATACCGCTTTCATTTATAAATTTTATTACATCATCAAAAACAGTAGGTTTATCAGTATCTAAGCCTACAATAAAAGTTCCGATAATCATAAAACCCATTCCCTGAAGATATTTTATTACTTCAAGTATATTTCTTCCGGCATTTTGTTTTTTTCTCATTGCAATAAGTGATTGCTCATCAATTGATTCTATTCCTATAAGAATATGTCGGAAACCGGCTTCTAATAATAAATGGCAAAGTTCTTCGTCATCCGCCAAATTTATTGTTAGCTGAGTAGTAAATCCGGGAGCATAAGGATTTTTCCCCCGCCATTCTATTAGTGCGGGAAGAAGCACTTTTTTAAGAAGATTTTTATTGCCGATTAAATTATCATCCGCAAATAAAATAGATTCGCAATTACCCTGTGAAGTGATAATATCAAGTTCACTGATAATTTGCGCGGGTGTTTTTGTTCGCGGCCTTCTTCCGAAAAGAGCAGTTACATCGCAAAAATCACAAAGGTAAGGGCAACCGCGGGAATATTGGACGATAGAATAAAGATATTTATTTAAATCCACCAACTCCCACATCGGCGGGGGAGTTTGCTCAACATTCGCGAATTCATTTGATTGATAAATATGTTTCGGTTTTCTGTTTTCCAAATCGGCCAAAAATAGGGGAAGAGTAATTTCCGCTTCATTTAAGACAAAATGCGATACACCTTCAAAATATTCATATTCGTGTGTAAAAAGAGGTCCGCCGGCAACAATTTTTACATTATGTTCATTACAAACTTTTATTACTTCAAACGCGCTTTTGGCTTGAACATTCATCGCGCCTATAAAGACAAAATCCGCCCAATTTAAATCTTTTGTTTCAAGCTCATCAGTATTTAAATCTATTAGTTTCTTTTCCCATTCGGCGGGAAGCAGAGCCGCTACTGTTAATAAACCAATAGGAGGAAATGAAGATTTTTTCCCTGCCAGCCGAACGGTTTCTTTACAATTGGTTATATTATCAGGCATTTCAGGATAAACGAAAAGAATCTTCATCTTGTAAACCACTTATTATTAAAAAATTATTTGCTGATTGAGAAATGATTATACAAAAAATATAACATATAAAAAATGAACCTGAGGAAATAAAAAAAGCGGCTGAAAAGCCGCCTTAAAAAAATTAAGCTTCAACTTTTTCCGATGGAAATATTTTTGTGAATTCTCTAGGTTTTCTTTCCTTCCAAGCTCCTTTATGATATCCGTAACCGGCAATTAAAGGCATTGCAATAGTTGCTTCGGAATAAACCATCTGTTCGAAAGTAGTTTCAACTTTTCCCCATGAACTTGCTTCTTTTAAAGTTGAACTTGAAAGAGCGCCGTCTCTAACATCGGCAACAGTAATTTGAACAGCGTATTTATGCATTGGAACATGCTTCGCCGCTAAAAGATCTGCCGCAACAACAATATCTTGCGTAAAGTTTTTAGGAACGCCGCCGCCGATCATAAAAATACCGGTTTCTTTGCTTTTCAATTTAATTTGTGTCAGTTCAAGAAAATCTTTAGCTGAATCAATGGATGCATGCTTATCGGGATTTTTAGTTTGATGCATTACAAATCCGAATCCTGCCGAACAATCAGAAAAAGCAGGGACAAAAATCGGAACGTTCTTTTTATAAGCTGCATAGATAACGCTATCTTCAACTTTAGGTCCGCCATTTTCATCTAAATATTTTCCGAATTCTCAAAGCAGTTCGCGTGAAGAATATGGTTTTGGTTCTAAGCTATCAAAAATTTTGCGGTAGTTTCATCGCAGATTCTTAATTCATCTTCATCAATATAAGTATCATAAATTCTATCTATTGAAATCTCTTAATTCATTATCATCGCTAAAAGGAGTTCCTATGTAGTGTTTAAATCCAAGTGCTTCAAAAAAGTCCTGATCAACCATAACTGCACCGGTAGAAACAATTGCATCAACCATATTATTATTTATCAAGATCGAAAACAACTTTTTTTAATCCTGCACTGAATAAACTTCCTGCTAAAGTTAAAATAACTGCACAATCTTTATCATTAACATCATGTCATAAATTTTAGCGGCACGATTCAAATCCCTTGCCGAGAAAGCCATCTTTTCCATTGCATCAACAAATGGAACAACATTGTGTTTTTTATATCTATATGTTCTAATTTCTCTTTTAGATAATCTTTTTTCTCTGCCATTTCCATTCTCCTTATTCTATTACATTAATTATTTAATATAATAATCTCTTTAGAAATAGTCAAAATCTTTTAGAAAATTTTTTGCAATGCTCTTAATATTCCTTGTTTCCACGGAACACGATGAGAAACTCCGCTTTGATGTTTAAACTATCCATATTTTCCAGATACCATTTATAATTTCTAACTAATGCATCTTTATTAGAATATTTGGGTGAATAACCTAAATTTCTTTTCCGCTTTTTCTATGGAAACAAAAGAATCCTTTGAAGCCGTTTCATATACCCATTTATAAAGAGGGGAAAGTTTTAGTGCCTCGAGAACTTTCAACATTAAAATTATCGGTTTTTCCGGAAGTCGAACAATTTTTTTCCCGTGGCCCGCATAATCCAAAACTGCTTGATAATCCTCCTTCATTGTAGTGAATTCTTTTGCACCGATATTAAAAGTATCATTAACAATTTCTTCTCCCAAGTACAGCGCATTGATAAATAGCATCACATAAATCTTCAACATCTAACAATTGATATCGGTTATTTCCGCTTCCAATCATAGGAAAACCTTTTCCGTCTTTTGCCCAATCGTAAAGAAGATCAAAAACACCTAAACGTTCAGGCCCGATAAAAGATTTCGGTCGTAGAATAGGGACACATTTACCGGTTCTTCTGAATTTTAAACATTCTTCTTCGGCTTAAATTTTTGCTTCTCCGTAAGGGCCTACACCTTCAATTTGTCAGTTTCATATAAAGGATGATGATCCGGAATTCCGTAAACTGCCGTTGAAGATATATGAATAAATCTTTCTACTTTATGATTAAAAGCAGATTCAAGTAAATTTTTAGAACCTTCAATATCGGTTGAAAAAATATCTTCCGGTTTATACAGCGGAAGTGCTGCTGCGGTATGAACTACTATATCAATTCCTGCCATCGCTTTATTTACTGCAGCTTTATCACGAATATCACCGGAAATCGTCTTTATTTTATCATTCATATCGGGATAATCAAATTCTTCAATATCCAGCGAAACAATTTCATTTCCGCGAGAGTGTAAATATCGAATTAAATTTATTCCCAAAAAACCGGAACCGCCGGTAACAAGAAATTTCATCATTTAACCTGAATATATTTTTTTTTGAGTTTGAATACAGCTAACAAAATTAACTATTTTGTCCGGTGCTTCAAAGAGAAATAAATGGTGTGTTTTTTTACATTAGCCGACAAGTACAAATTCCAATGTTGCTAAATTTTTCACATTAGCTTAATTTTTATTATGAAGTTTTCTTTTAGGACAAATAACGAAGATAATAAACTGCTGGGAATTCTTGCCTCGGCTGCGTTTCATATTTTTATCTTTTTCGCGGCGGCATTTTTAATAAATCTTACTTATAAAAAAACGGTACCTTCAGGTAAGTATGTGCAGATGTTTACGAATAAATATGAGAAAGCAGAACCGGAAAAAAATACTGAGGAACAGCATGTAAAAAAAATGCCCGTTGATAATTCAAATAAAAAAGTAAAAGAAGAAATACAAGAAACAGATAATAACAAAGAGGTTAAATCTCTCGAGACAGGAAAAACTAATTATTTTTATAGTTTTGATAATACTCATTCCGATACCACAGAATTAAATCAAATTTATGAAGAACCTACATTAAATGTATCTATTAGATATCCCGCCGGCTGGACTTTTATTGATCAGAACGTCAAGAAAAAATTAGATGCTGTAACATTTATGTCGGCAAAAGGAAATTATAATCCTCCTCCGTATGTTCATCTTGAAGTAAAAGAAAAATATTTATTTAATCCTTCACGGTATCAGCATAAAATGAAGCTAAAAAATTATACGGCATATTATAATGAACCCGAGGAAATGGCCGGCCAAGTGCAGCAGATTTTTTACATTAGAACGGATACTGATGAAGATTATAGTATAAAATTAATTATGAAGGGAAAATTAGCATTTAAAACTTTTCAGCCGCAGTTTTTCGGGATGATAAAAACCTTCAGATTCGGCAATTCTCTTTTCTAATAAAAAAGAAAAAGTTTGCGCTTCCGCATAACAAATCTTCTCAAACAATACCAACTTTTAGTAATAGAAAACTAAATAAAAAGAAAGGATTGATTATGAGAAACCAATCATTACATAAAATAATATTACTTGTTTTACTTTCAGTTTTTACCGTTCCTTTCGTTGCTTTTTCCCAAACAGATTTTGAAGGAAAAGTAACTATGAAAATGCAAGGGGAAGATAATGAACCGCATACCATTAATTATTATGTAAAAGAAAATAAAATACGTTTTGAGGCAGATAATCAAGGCCAGCAGGGAACAATGATTTGGGACGGCAAGAATAATAAAATGACAGTTATAGTTCCCCAGCAGAAAATGTATATGGAACTGCCGATGAATAATATGTTAAAAAAAGAAACTGAAATGGGAACGGAAAATAATCAGCCTTCTCACAAAATAAACGGTGACTTTGAAAAAACAGATGAAACAAAAGAAATAAATGGATATAAAACCGAAAAATGGACTTACAAAGATAACAGCGGTATAACAGAAGCATGGATGACTAAAGATTTAGGCGCGTTTATATTTTTTAACAATCCGATGGCCAGAAGTTCAAATCAACCTACATGGCAAAAAGAAATTGAAAACGCCGGTTATTTCCCGATGATGGTTATCCATAAAGATGAAAACGGAAATATAACTTCCAAAATGGAAGTAACTTCTGTTGAAAAAAAATCATTAGATAATTCAATGTTTGAGGCTCCTTCGGATTATAAAAAAATGAATATGCCGATGATGAATAAATAAAAATAGAAAATATTTTTGTATAAAAGAGGCAGCTTAAATATAGAATTATTTAACTTGCCTCTTTTTTTTAACTTTTAATTAAATAATTAATAGCTTATTTTTAGAAATTAAATAAAATTAAAAGAATTATAACCATTAATGTTTGGTGTAAATCTTGACTTTTTTGTTGCTTAAGATTAAATTTCTGCTCTTTATTTGAAATAGATTTAGGTTTCGGAGGAAAAAAGCGTGAAACAAGAAAAATTGACTAAGTTTATTAGTACCGAGAATGCTGACAGGAAATGGTATGTAGTGGATGCTAAAGACCAGGTACTTGGCAGACTTGCTTCTAATGTTGCAAGAGTAATTCGCGGAAAAAATAAACCAATATTTACTCCAAATGCCGATACCGGTGATTTTGTGGTAATAATTAATGCCGATAAAGTTAAACTTACCGGTAAAAGAGAACTTTTAAAAAACTACACTCATTATTCCGGTTATCCCGGTGGATTAAAAGTTCAAAGTTTTGAAGAACTAATGGCTAAAAAACCGGAGTTTGTTATTGAAACTGCCGTTAAAGGTATGCTGCCCAAAAACAGGCTTGGCAAAAAATTAATAAAGAAATTAAAGGTTTACTCCGGCGAAAATCATCCTCACGCTGCACAAAAACCTGAAACAATAAGTTTTTAATTGGAGATATAATGGCTGATCAAATTTTTATAGGAAGAAGAAAAACTTCTGTTGCAAGAGTTATTTTAAGAAATGGAAATGGTAAAATTTCCGTTAACGGAAAAGAATTTGAAAGAGCTTTTCCGCAACTCTTAAGCAGAGAAGATATTCTTAATCCTTTTAAAGTTACCGATACATTAGGAAAATATGATGTTGTTGTAAATGTTAACGGCGGCGGTACAACCGGCCAAGCTCAAGCAATTCGTCTTGGCATTGCTAGTGCTTTGGTTGATTTTAATCCGGATTCTAGACCCGCTCTTAAACATGAAGGATTTTTAACAAGAGATCCGAGAATGGTTGAACGTAAAAAATACGGACAGCCTAAAGCTAGAAAGAGATTCCAGTTCTCTAAAAGATAATATTCGTACTTTAATTAATATCATTCATACTATCCGGATTTACCTCCTGTGTCCCAACTAAAAAAGGGATTTAGGTAAAGTTGACGGGAGTAGAAGAATAAACAGGAGATATATGAAAAAGCTAGAACTTACCCAGCTTATTGAAGCAGGGGCGCATTTCGGGCATTTAACCCGCCGTTGGAATCCAAAAATGAAACCATTCATCTTTATGGAAAAGAATGGTATTCATATTATCGATTTAAAAAAACTCAATCTCATTTAATTTCCGCAGCCGAAAGTTTAGCTAAACTTACAGCTGAAGGCAAAAAAATTCTTTTTGTCGGTACAAAAAAACAAGCCAAAAATATTATTGAATCAGAAGCAAGAAGAGCGACGCAAATTGGGTTAGTGAAAGATGGCTTGGCGGAATGCTTACCAATTTTTCGACTATCAGAAAAAGCATTAAAAGATTAAATAATATTGAAAAACAGGAAACAGACGGAACTTTTGATAAAATTACTAAGAAAGAAAGACTCTTTTTAACAAGAGAAAAAGACAAACTGAAAAAGGTTCTTGAAGGCGTTGAAACATATGAATAGACTTCCGGGAGCTATATTTGTAGTTGATATTAAAAAAGAATCGATCGCAATTAAAGAAGCACACAGATTAAATATTCCTGTATTTGCGATTGTTGATACTAACTGTGATCCTGAAGATGTAGATTATGTAATTCCGGCTAATGATGACGCGGTTAAAACAATTGAGCTTTTAGTAAGTTTTATGGCAGATGCGGTTCAAGAAGGCGTAGCGAAAGCAAAAGAACAAAAAGCCGAAGAAGCTGCGGAAGCAGAAAGAATTAAAAAAGAAAAAGAACAGGAAGCTAAAGAAGAAGTTAAAAAAGAAATCTCCTTCTGAATCATAAAATAAAAGGGAAATTAAACCATGGCTATAACTGCTGCACAAGTAAATGAATTAAGACAAAAAACCGGTGCGGGCATGATGGATTGCAAAAAAGCCCTTATTGAAGCTGATGGCAATCTTGAAAAAGCAATTGAAATTCTTAGAAAAAAAGGCGCGTCTGTTGCCGCAAAACGTGCTGAAAAAACAGCTAACGAAGGTATGGTTCTTACAAAAGTTAGTGATGATAAATCTTTCGGTACTATTGTAGAAGTAAATTGTGAAACAGATTTTGTAGCTAACAGCGACGATTTTACAAATTTTGCACATCAAGTATTAAAAACAGTTAGAGAAGAAAAGCCCGAAAATACAGAAGCTTTAGTTGAGAATAATGTTAAGATAAAAGAGATGCTTCATGATGTAATGGGTAAAGTCGGTGAAAAAATTGAAGTCTCCCGATTTGCAAATGAAAAAGTAGAAAATGGAGTATTAGTAGATTATGTTCAC
Source organism: uncultured Bacteroidota bacterium (assembly GCA_963798775.1). GTDB lineage: Bacteria > Bacteroidota > Ignavibacteria > Ignavibacteriales > Ignavibacteriaceae > CAWCUK01. The sequence continues at coordinate 810,578 of CAWCUK010000001.1, read as the reverse complement.
ATGGGTTCTAAACTTGGTGTTCTTGTAAAATTTGAAAATGTAGATAACGGAAAAGATGAATTAGCAGAAGTCGGAAAAGATATCGCGATGCAAGTTGCCGCTATGAAACCAATTTGCGTTTATCGTGAAGAAGTGCCTAAAGATACTATTGAAAAAGAAATCGAAATATATAAAGAGATATCAAGAAAAGAAGGAAAACCGGAACAAATTCTGGAAAAGATTGCAACCGGAAAATTGAATAAATTCTATCAGGAAAATTGTCTTGTTGAACAAGCGTTTATTAAAGATAATTCTAAATCTGTGGGCGATCTTATAAAAGAATTTAATTCCAAGCACGGAACTGAAGCTAAAATAGTTCTCTTCCACCGGTATCACCTAGGAGACGAGAATAAATAACTTTTAATTAAAAAGGTCTTAAATTATTTAAGGCCTTTTTTTATATTACTTCCGAAGATTTTTATTTCTATCAGTTTAGTAAAACCCCGTAAAGATAAATTCATTTTTCTAACACCTTCCGGGAATTGACGGGGCACAAATCAAGAAAAAATGTAAAATGAATAATCCGGAATAAGAACAGAATTTAACAGAAACGGACACACGAGAAAATGAGTCAATTGAAATATAAAAGAATATTGCTAAAGCTTAGCGGCGAATCATTGATGGGTAAAAAGGGATTTGGAATTGATCATAATGTATTGGATTTCTTTTCAACAGAAGTGCGAAAAATACAAAGCCAGGGTGTGCAAGTTGGTATTGTAATCGGCGGCGGAAATATCTATCGCGGTTTAAGTGCAAGCGACCAAGGTATTGACAGAGTTACCGGAGATCAAATGGGAATGCTCGCTACAATGATAAATTCACTCGCTCTTCAAAATGCTATTGAACATAAAGGCATTTATACCAGGCTGATGAGCGCAATAAATATGGAAGAAGTGGCGGAGCCTTATATCAGACGCAGAGCAATAAGACATCTTGAAAAAAATAGGGTTGTTATTTTCGGCGCAGGAACCGGCCATCCTTATTTCAGCACCGACACCGCCGCCTCGCTAAGAGCTGTGGAAATTGAGGCCGATGTAATTATTAAAGGAACTAGAGTAGACGGTGTTTTTGATTCCGACCCTGAAAAAAATCCCAAAGCTTTTAAATTTGAATCGATTAGTTATCTTGATATATTGAAGAAAAATTTAAGGGTAATGGATTTAACTGCAGTTAGCTTATGCCAGGAAAATAATCTGCCATTAATAGTTTTTAATATGGATGTTCCCGACAATCTTCTTAAATTAGTCCAAGGAAAAAATGTAGGAACAATTGTAAATAATGTTGAAGTTCCGGTTAAATAGATAAATTAGCAGCAATTAAATTTTTATTAATCCCGGGTTAAATTTTTAATAATTAAAGAGGATCATTATGGAAGAAATAATTAAAGATGCCAAATCCCGAATGAATAAATCGTTAGATGCCCTTAGAGGTGAACTTTCGAAAATTAGAACCGGAAAAGCAACAACCGCTTTACTTGACGGATTAAAAGTTGACTATTACGGTACTCATACACCGCTTAATCAAGTTGGTAATATTACCGTTTTAGACGCTCATACATTATCGATTACGCCTTGGGATAAATCTGTTGTGCCGGCTGTAGAAAAAGCAATTCTGGAAGCTAACATTGGTTTTAATCCCGTTAGTGACGGAACAAATTTAAAAATTCCGGTTCCGCCGCTTAATGAAGAACGAAGAAAAGATTTAGCTAAACTTGTAAAAAAGTACGGTGAAGAAACTAAAGTTGCTATCAGAAATGTGAGAAGAGATGCAAACGATCATTTGAAAAAAGCAGAAAAAGATAAAAATATTTCTGAAGATCAAATGAAAGACGGTGAAGACAGAATTCAACAATTAACCGATGAACATACAAAGGTTGTTGATGATATACTAAAACACAAAGAAAAAGAAATTATGGAAGTATAAATTCTTCTAAGAAAAAATTTATTTAAAAACCCAATTATCTTAAACGGAATTGGGTTTTTTTATATTAATTAAACATTCAAAGTATTTAGTAATTTAAAAATCAATGAAATTTAATTAAATTCTAATCCGATTAATTTATGTTCCGTCCATTAAATAGCTTCGTTTTTGGTAGAATTTTTTGATGAATGTTATAAAACAAAATTTTAAAACAACTTTCCGGTATTTAGCCCGCCATATAAATAAAAACATGGTTAGAAATGTGTTTTTTTTCGGCGGCGGAATTATTTTGTTTATTGCCGGATTAATTATTTATGGTGTAATCCTTAATCTAAGGGAAATTCCTCTTTCCCAAGCAATGAGAAATAATGGATACTCCGAACTTGATCATCCTTCCATAGTAGTTGAAAGAAATAATTATAGTTTAAAACTTTATGAAGATACAGTGCTTATTAAATCCTACAGAGCAAGTTTCGGCAGAAATGTAAACGGACATAAATCCGTTGCTGGAGATATGGCTACTCCCGTCGGAGAATACAAAGTTTGCGAAATTGATACAGTTCATAAATATTACAAATTTTTAAAATTAAATTACCCAAATTTGAATGATGCTACTGAAGCCTTGCGAAAAGGAATCATAAATCAAGACGAATATGACCAGCTTCGGTTTGAATTTTATTACGGTAATTGTCCGAATTCTAATACCGCTCTTGGTGATGACATAGGAATTCACGGAATAGGCAGATTAAATTATATTTTTAAATATCTTCCTTTTGTATATAATTGGACGAACGGCTCTATTGCGGTAAGTAATGAAAGTATTGACGAATTATATTCGGTAGTTAAGAAAGGAACTGAAGTTGTTATTAAATAAATTGCTGTTCTATATTACGTGTTTCTTTATTATTATTCTCTATTCATGCGGAAAAAATTCTTCGGATAATGAAAAACAAATGAATTATAATGATCTCAATAATCCTAAAGTTGTAACGCAAATTGCTAAAGATAAATTAGGAGAAAATGTAAAATACGCGGTGCGGGGAAATTTTGATGCTGATACTGCTGCTACAGAAATTGTTGCCGGCGAAGAGATTCAAGATACTTTGGAATGGGGAATTAAATTTGCTTTATTAAAAAAAAATAGCGCGAATTTTGAAAATAAATTTGTTACGAATTTATTAAACGGTTCTTTTCAGAAAGCTCTCGTTCAAAAAATTAAAATTGCCGGGATAAATCACGAACTGATGTATTATAATTCTCAGGATTTTTTCCAGGGGAGCGGAGGAGGAGAAGTTTTTTCTTATATAATAAATTTTAAAGAAAAAAAAACTTATTATGCGCATCTTATAACCGAAAACGAAAAAAAAATCTCACTTTACATATCGGAAAATATTGATGTTCCCGCTGTAAAATCCTTCTTTATAGGTAAATTTAAAAGAGATTATCCTAATCTTGCTCTAGTTCAAAAAGATATTGAACTTCAATATTAAGTTTATTGTTATAGGATAAAAAGCCGAATCCATGATTAAGAAAATTTTATTAATTATTTATGTTTTAATTTTATCATCTGCTGTTTTTGCGCAGGAACCGGGTGTGCGTTACGAACTAAATTCAATTAACTTCAAAGGAAATGATGCTTTCTCCTCTTCTACATTGCAAGACGTAATATACTCCGAAGAAACGCCATGGTGGTTTTGGAAATTTCTTAATTCATTCACTAGTCTTGGTAAAGAACCTGTATATTTTGATTCTAATTATATTTCTATCGATTTGAAAGCTTTAAAAGAATTCTACACAAACAACGGTTTTTTTGAAGCCAAAGTTTCATATAATTATGATGTTGATACCGCGGATGCCGAAGTCAATTTAAATTATATTATAAATGAAAATGATCCGGCAATAAATAGAAATTTAACTGTTCTCGGAATAGACACAGTTCCGGAGCCGGTGACTAAAAATTTTAATGAAGAATTAACTATAGATACAACCCAGCGCTATAGCCAAACCGAACTGGAAAAAAAAATTCAATCGGCTATTTCTGTATTGCTTAATAATGGATATATGCTGGCCAATTTTGATAGTACAGTTGTGTGGGAAGATACATCCGTAAACCGGGCGGATCTCCGTGTTTTCTTTTCCCCAAATACCAGGTATAAAATAGATACCGTAATTGTAAATAAAAAAGGTGAGGGTGCCGGATTAGTTAAAGAAAATCTTCTCCGCGATATTACCGGAATTAAAACCGGCGAATATTATAATCTTGAAAAAATAAGAAATAGTCAGGTAAGGCTATTCCGTACCGGGTTATTTAACTCTGTTATTCTTACAAGTATTGAAGATGATACATCCGGTAATCGTGTTCCATTAAAGCTTGAAGGAAATATTGGACTTTTGAATGAACTTTCGCCGGAAATTATTGTAAATAATCAGCAGAACGCGTTTAATGTTGGTTTGGGTTTCACTTACATAAGAAAAAACTTTTTAGGAAACGCCCGAAAATTCACTTTCTCAAATTCATTTGGGGTTCAAGATATTTTTAATGCCGATATTAGTAATCTTATTAAAAAATTTTCTTTTCGTGATACGACATTATTAGGTTATGTAGATTCGAGAATAACAATTGAACAGCCGTATCTTTTCAGTAAACCAATTTTTGGTAAATGGGAAAATTATGCTACAATCCAAAAACAACAACGATATAATAATACGGTTTACGGTTCAAAATTAACCTTCGAATTTGAACTTCCACGATATACATTTATAAATATTTTAAGCACATATTATAATATTGAGCAGAGCAATGAAGTTTACAGAACTTTAAACGACAGTTTATCAAGTAAAATTCTTTCCGCAATCGGAGGCGAAGTTGGATCAAATACTACCGATAATATCTTATTTCCAACCAGAGGATATATTTTAACTTTACAGCTGGAAGAGGCAAATTCACTTCCATATTTAGTTGACCAAGTTTCCGGACGAACTTATGAGGGAGCAATTTTTTATCGTGCTGTATTAAATAATACAAATTATTGGGCATTTGATAGAAAGCGCAATAATATATTTGCCACAAAATTAAAACTAGGTTATGTACATGCGTTTTATGGTGATTATTCCGGAATACCGATAAACAGAACTTTTTATGCCGGCGGAAGTAATTCGGTCCGAGGCTGGAGGACTAATCAATTAGTACCGAAAGGTACGCCTGTTATTCTTGGTGTAACAACCCAAAATACTAATGTTAAAGGCGGAACTTTTTTACTTGAAGGTTCTTTTGAAGTTCGTTTCCGTTATTTAGAAAATTTCGGGACGGTGTTTTTTACCGACTACGGAAATACATGGCTCGGTTATCAGCAGTTTCGTTACGATGAAGTTGCTTTGGATGCCGGAATTGGTTTGAGATATTATACTAAAATTGCGCCCTTTAGATTAGATTTTGCCTATAAAATTTATAATCCCGAAAATAAAGACTGGATTGTTAATAAACCGTTTTGGGGCCAATTAGAAGTTCATTTTGGTATTGGAGAAGCCTTCTAATGTATTTAAATTGCTGTTGCGCGGAAAAAGCTGAAGTTATAATTTAACGCGAAAAATTCCTTTCCTAAAAACCTAACATTTTTTATGAATAATAGATTACCCTTGGTAATTTTATTTATTATTGTCTTCGCGGCATTTTTGCCGGCTCAAATTTTATCTGAACTGGATGAAATTAAGTTTGAAGGTAATAAAAATTTTTCAACTTCCCGTTTGGAAGATGTAATATTCAGCAAAGAAACTCCATGGTGGTTTTGGAAGTTTATTCATAAATACTCAAACTATGGAAAAGAATCGGTTTATTTCGATTCTTCTCTAATTCCTCTTGATCTAGGCGCGTTAAAGCAATTTTATGAAGCCAACGGATTTTTTAAAGCTGATTTTTCTTATCAAATTGAAAAAGACACAGCAGATAAAAGCGTTAAATTGATTTATATAATACACGAAAATGAACCCGCTAAATACGGCAGTATAAAATTTGCGGGATTTAATTTTCTACCCAAAGGTATGCCGGAAAAAATAAATTCATTTATCGATGTCGATTCAGTAAAAATTTATAACCAGGAAAAAATTTCCCAAATAATTACAAAAACCAGAATTTATTTAACCGATAACGGATATATGCTCGCACAGTTCGACAGCAGCAGAGTTTATGTAGATACTACCTTAAATCGAACTTTGGTAAGAATATTTTTTACAACGGGAAATAGATATAAAATATCCGGAATAAATAGAAATACAACCGGTCCGGGCAATAATTATGTAAGCGATGCTTTACTAAATCAAATTACGGCAATTGATTCCGGTGAATTCTATAATTATGATAAAATTACTAACAGCCAAACAAGATTGTTCAGAACAGGATTATTCTCATCGGTTACTTTAAGAGCGAGAGAAGAGAATAGAAATTTTGTTAATCTTAATATCGGCGGCAATATTGAAAAAATGAATGAACTTTCCCCGGAATTTTTGGCGGATAATCAGAATAATCAATTTAATTTAGGTTTAGGGGCAACTTATTCAAGAAAAAATTTTTTAGGGGACGCAAGAAAAATATCTTTTACAACTCAAACCGGAATTTATGACGCGCTTCATTTTGATTACCCAAGCTTATTCAGGAAATCGCCGCTTCGCGATTCCTTATTTCAAGGATATATTCTTTTCAAAACAAGTTTAGAACAGCCGTATTTATTTAATCGTCCCATTTACGGAAAATTAGAAGCATTTTACAGTGTTGAGAGGTTAAGTATATTTGATATTGCGACCTACGGTGTAAAAACTCAGTTAGAATTTGAAATGCCAAGATATACTTTTCTAAATCTGCTGAAGCCTTTTTATAAGTTGGAATTTAACGAAGTTAGTATTGTAGATATTCCTATTCAAGAGACGGGATATTATTATGAAGCAGATTTAAGAATGAACAGCAAAACCAATGAATTGGGCGCCGAAGTAGGCCAAATTACCTCTGATGATATTTTTTTCCCCACAACCGGAAGTAACTTAACTTTTACAGGTGAAGTCGGCGCGTCAAATACAAAACTCTTTTTAAGTGCCCATAAAAACGGTATATTTTTAGCGGATACAGCAATAGCAGGGAATACTTATTTTTACAAGTTTCAATTTTTGAGTTCAAAATATTTTCTCTTATCAAGAAATAAATCATCCGTATTTGCCGCTAAATTTAAAACCGGTTATATCCAAAAAATCTACGGATACGATGAATTAATTCCGGCTTCAATAACATTTTTTGTCGGAGGAAGTAATTCAGTACGAGGATGGAAGGCCCGGGAACTTCAGCCGAGAAATAAAATAGATTATGTAGGAATAATCGGCGATACTTTACGCGGCGGAACATTTTTATTAGAAGGCTCGTTTGAATATCGTAAGCGGTTTGGTGAAATTTTTGGTACAGCATTATTTGTTGATTACGGAAATGTGTGGAACGGTTATAAAGAATTTAAAATAAGTGATATTGCGGTAGCTGCAGGTTTAGGAATTCGCTTTTACACAAAAATTGCTCCTTTTCGATTAGACTTTGCTTTTAAATATTATGATCCGTACGATAAAACGATAATTATCTACAAAAAATTCTGGCAAAATTTAGAAGTTCATTTCGGCATTGGGGAAGCATTCTAATTACCACAGCTTATTTCCTTTTGATTAGCAATTGAAAATTCGCTATTTTTCGAAACTCTTTTATAAGGAATAAAATGATTTATAGTATGACCGGCTACGGCAAAGGCACGGCCGAAAATAAAAAAATAAATGTAGAAGTAGAAGTAAAAAGTGTTAATAGCAGATACCTTGATATTTACTTTAAACTGCCCTCTTCTTTAATGAGTAAAGAATACGAATTAAGAGAACTGATAAAATCAAAAATAAAACGCGGAAAACTTACAGTAGTTATTCAATTTAAAAGAAGTGATTCAGAAGAAAACCTGCCGGAAATAAACAAAGATAAAATTATAAGTTATGTTCAACTTCTAAAAGAAATTAAAAAAGCAGCCAAAATAACCGAAGCTGTTAAACTTGAGCATATTCTAAATAATAAAGATATTTTTGCTCCCGAATCTTCCGATTTTTCCGCGGAGGAATTTGAAGTTATCAAAAAAACACTTTTCTCGGCTTTATCGGAACTTTCTAAAATGAAAAAAAATGAAGGTAAAGAACTTGCGGTCGATCTAAGAAAACGTATTGAAATTATTGAAGAATATTTAGATGAAATTCAAAGCGAATCCGGAAAAAGCGCCGAAGAATATTTTGGTAAACTTAAAGAAAAAATAAAAACATTATTAGATGATGTTTCCGCTTTTAATGATCGTTTAGAATTAGAGTTAGCAATAATCGCCGAAAAATCAGAAATTACGGAAGAATGTGTAAGATTAAGAAGCCATTTAAAATTCTTTTTAGAAAGTCTTGATAAAGATGAGGAACCCGGCAGAAAAATAAATTTTCTCTGCCAGGAAATGAACAGAGAGACAAATACGATTTCCTCAAAAACTATTTCAACTGCAATTACTCATAAAACAGTACTAATAAAAGAAGAGATAGAAAAAATTCGTGAACAAATTCAAAATATCGAGTAATTTTTGACTGAGCAAAAAGGAGCAATTATAGCAATATCCGCACCCAGCGGCACCGGTAAGACTACGATTGTGCAAAAAATTTTAAAAGCGTTCCCTGAATTGGTTTTTTCTATTTCCGCGACAACGCGTAAAAAAAGAGAAAATGAAATTGACGGAGTTCATTATTTTTTTATTTCAGAAGATGAATTTAAAAGCAAAATAAATAATAATGAATTTGTAGAATGGGAAAAATTTTACGATTATTACTACGGAACATATAAAGAATATATTGAAGAGAATATTAATAACGGAAAATCTGTAATTGTAGAAATTGATGTGAATGGTGCGCTGGCGTTAAAGCAAATTTATCCTGAGGCGGTTTTGGTTTATATTATTCCCCCCAGCCTTGATGAGTTAATTAAACGACTAAAAAACCGGCGGACCGAAAGTGAAGCGGATTTGCAAAAACGAATTCAGAGAGTTAAAATGGAATTGAGTCTTATGGATAAATTTGATTATTTTGTGGAGAATAATGATTTAGATGTTGCAGTTTTGGAAACTAAAAGTTTAATAAAGAAAATAATAAATAAGGAGTACAATTAATGGGAATTGAACCTGTTGATTTAAGAGTGATAGATGAAAAAGCCGCTAATGTTTACGAAGCGCTGCTTGTTGCCGCAAAAAGAGGACGTCAGATAAATGACGAAAATAAAATAGAATATAATGCTTTAGTTAGCACTATTCCTACCTCGGGTGCCGAAGATGATAGCGAAGATATTGAAAATCCGGCACAATTAAAGATTTCTTTGGATTTTGAGAAAAAAGAAAAACCCCATATAGAAGCTTTGCACGAACTTTTAGAGGGAAAAATTCTGTACGAATACAAGAAGTAAAAAATTCTTTAACAAAATTAAAATTTAAATGCTGACCAACATCCTTTCCGGTAAAAAAATTATACTTGGAGTTACAGGATGTATTGCTGCATATAAATCTGCTTATTTAGTTCGGGAATTAATAAAACGCGGAGCGGAAGTAAAAGTAGTTATGACTCCCTCCGCAGTTGAGTTTATTACTCCGCTTACTCTTTCCGCGCTTTCCAAAAATAATGTAATTGTAAATATTTTCCCCAAAACACAAAAAAACGGAACTGATCTTTCTACCTGGCATATAGATTATGCGCTTTGGGCTGATTTAATGATTATTGCTCCCGCAACCATAAATACTGTTGCAAAAATTGCGCATGGATTTGCCGATAACGCGTTAACAACTTTAGCCGCCGCATTAAGATCTCCCCTTATTATTGCTCCGGCCGCAGATGTTGATATGTATGAGCATAAAGTTTCCAGGGAAAATATTAACAAACTGGAAAAATTGGGCTATTTTATTGTGGAAGCCGAAGAAGGTGAACTTGCCAGCGGATTAAGCGGAAGCGGAAGATTAGCTGATTTGAATAAAATTATTGACGCGATTGAAATAGTTGTTTCGGATAATAAAAAAGATTTAACCGGCAAAAAAATTTTAGTAACAGCCGGTCCTACTTTTGAAGATATTGATCCCGTTCGTTTTATCGGAAACCGTTCTTCCGGTAAAATGGGATTTAGTATAGCGAAATCAGCTTATCTTAGAGGCGCCGAAGTAACTTTAATTTCCGGCCCTTCCTCGGAATATTCTTATCAGGAAATAAATTTAATACAAGTAAGAAGCGCGGCGGAAATGAAAAACTCTGTTCAAAAAGAATTAAAAAAACATGATATTTTAATTATGTCGGCAGCTGTAGCTGATTATCGTCCCGCCGAAAAATCTTCTAAAAAGATAAAAAAAGAAGAAAAAATTAATGAAATAAAAATTACCGAAAATGAGGATATTTTAGCTTCACTGGAAAAGAAAGATAAAAAAATAATTGGTTTTGCACTAGAAACCGATAATGAAGTTGAAAATGCCGTAAAAAAGATGAAAACTAAAAATCTTGATATGATTGTTTTAAATTCTTTAAAAGATGAAAAAAGCGGCTTTGAGTTTGAAACAAATAAAATAACAATTATTCATAAAACCGGCGAACGAGAAGATTTTCCGCTTCAGAGCAAATTTCAAGCTGCGAATAGAATTCTATCTGAAATCTTAAAATTAAATTAACTCTGCATTTATTTAATCTTCACTTAGTATTTCTGCTTACTTATTTCTAAATTAATCCGAAGAAGAACTGATTTTATGAGAGGGAAATTATGCCGTTAAAAGATGAAATTATTGAAGCGTTAAAGGATCAAAAAGCAATATTTGGGGATGAATTATATGAAAATAATCCATTAATAAGAAAAACAGAAATTGTTGAACCCGCAGAGATAAAGGAAGAAATGCCCGTAAAACAGAAAGAAAATTATCAATTAAAAACCGGAGTTGAAGAAGGCTGGGAAAAAGCCTCGAGTTTAGAAGAATTAAATTCGATGATAAATAATTGCCTTAAATGTCCACTTCATAAAAACAGGAATAATTTTGTTTTTGGAAAAGGGAATCCTAATGCAAAAGTAATGATAGTAGGCGAAGGTCCCGGCGCTGAAGAGGATAAACAAGGCGAACCCTTTGTGGGAAGAGCGGGAAAACTTTTAACTGATATTTTAAAGGCAATAAATTTTTCTCGTGAAGATGTTTTTATCGCGAATATTGTAAAATGCCGCCCGCCGGGAAATAGAACTCCTCTTCCCGCGGAAATGGATGAATGCATGCCGTTTCTAAAAAAACAAATTTCGCTTATTAAACCTAAACTTATTTTAGGATTGGGTTTAACTGCCGCGCAAGGCATATTAAAGAAAAAAGATTCGCTTACGAACCTGCGGGGAAAAGTTTTTGAGTTTGAAACTGCGCGGGTAATGGTAACTTACCATCCGGCTGCGCTTTTAAGAAATCCAAACTGGAAAAGAGGCTGCTGGGAAGATGTACAGAAATTTAAAAAACTTTATGATGAATTAGAAGGCTAATTTATTCATCAAGGCAAATGTTTTTTTATTTTTACTAAAAATGAATAGTTTTAACTTTTCATAAATAATTTAGAATTTTTTTATTAACGAAGGTTTATGTTAAGAGATAAGAAAAGAAACGCTGTAGACAAGATAATACCCGCGGATGTAAAACCCCCTTCCGCGCCGGAAATTGAAGCCGCCGTTCTCGGCGCAATGATGATTGATCCTCAGGCAGTACCAAAAGCAATTGAACTTTTAACCGCAAATAGCTTCTATTTAAGGGAGCATAAGCAAATTTTTGAAGCAATGCTAGCTTTATTTGAAGCCGGTGAACCGATTGATACAGTTACTTTGTACAATGAATTAAGACGCCGTGACGAAATTGAAAATATAGGCGGAGCGGTTTATTTAAGTAAACTTAGTCAAAATATTTCGTCCGCCGCAAATATAGAATTTCATGCAAAAATTATTCTTGAAAAAGAAATTTTAAGGGGACTAATTTCCAGCGCGCATGAAATCGCCAATTCTGCTTATGCGGGTAAAGAAGACGCTTTTGATATTCTTGACGAAGCGGAAAAGAAAATTTTTGAAATTACTGAATCTCATCTAAAAAAATCATTTCAAGGAATGGATCAAGCCGTTAGAGACGCTCTTGAATATATTGAAGCAATTCATTCCAATTCCAATCAAAAATTTTCGGTACCAACGGGCTTTTACGAGCTGGATGAAATGCTCGGTGGATTTCAAAAATCAGATTTAATAATTTTAGCGGCGCGTCCTTCAATGGGAAAAACAGCGCTTGCTCTTTCGCTGGCAAGAAACGCCGCGGTTGATCATAAAGTGCCGGTTGGAATATTTTCACTTGAAATGTCTACTATGCAGCTTGTAATCCGTATGCTTTGCGCGGAAGGACGATTAAACGCACATTTGGTTAGAACCGGAAAACTTCCCCATGAAGAAGGAGTAAAATTAAGCAGGAATGCTCATAAATTAATTGAATCTCCAATTTTAGTTGATGATGCGCCGGCACAAACGGTACTTGAAATAAGGGCAAAAGCAAGAAGATTAAAAGTAGAGAAAAATTTAGGATTAATAATTATAGATTATCTTCAGCTTATGCAGGGCCCGGCAAAATCAGAAAGCCGCGAACGGGAAATATCTCATATTTCACGTTCGTTAAAATCTTTGGCAAAAGAATTAAATATTCCTGTTATTGCTCTTGCACAGCTAAACCGAGCTGTTGAAAGCAGAACTGATAAACGGCCGCAGCTATCCGATCTTCGTGAATCCGGTTCTATAGAGCAGGATGCTGATGTGGTGCTGTTTTTAAATCGCCCGGAATATTATGGAATGACTAAAGATGAAAACGGAAATTCACTTGAAGGCGTGGCTGAAGTAATTATAGGGAAGCAGAGAAATGGCCCCACCGGAACTGTACAATTGGCATTCATTAAAGAGTACGCGCGTTTCGAAAATTTAGCCCACGCGCGACAAATAGAAGAGTACGCGGCTTCCGTACCAACTAGTGAGGATATAATTTAATATTTCCAAAAACTATTAAGAAAGTTATACTAATATGGTTAAAAAATTTTTTGTTCTGTTTTTTATTGCTGCCGGTTTAATTCACGCGCAAATTTATACGGATAAAGATGTTGAAGTTTGTAAATCTAAATTTGAACTCGCTGTTGATAAAGATTTAGCCGATAAACCGATAAATGATGTTGTGGCTTCAATCGGTAAAAGTTTTCTCGGTACGGATTATAAAGCTTTTACACTGGAAAAAGAAGGCGATGAACAACTTGTAATTAATTTAACCGGACTTGATTGCACAACCTTTTTAGAAAACGCGGTTACATTTGCCCGCTGTATAAAGGAAGGTAAAACTTCATTTGAAAATTATGAGAATGAATTAAGCTACTTAAGGTACAGAAACGGTAAGTTGAACGGGTATCCTTCTAGACTTCATTATTTTTCAGATTGGATTTATAACAACCGGAAAAAAGGAATTGTTAAAGATATAACTAAAGAAATAGGCGGCGAAAAAATTAATTTTAAGGTTGGATTTATGTCGTCGCATCCTGATAGTTATAAACAATTAAAAGCCAACCCGGATTTTGTGAATGTATTAAAGAAGCAGGAAGAGGAAATAAATAAGAGAGACTATTATTATATTCCAAAAGATAAAGTTGCCGATATTGAAAATGAAATCCATAACGGGGATTTAATCGCGATTACAACAAATTTAAAAGGTTTAGATATTGGCCATGTTGGAATCGCGGTAAAACAAAATGACGGAAGAATTCATTTCCTACATGCTCCTATTGTGGGATCAAAAGTTCAAATTTCAGAAGATCCGCTTCCGGTTTATTTATCTAAAGTAAAAAAACACACCGGCATTATTGTCTTACGCCCGCAAGAACCGGATACGGTTGATTAAAAAATATGAAGTAGTGTTTCAAAGAGAGAAATCCCGGTAATGTGCCGGGATTTTTTTTGTTAGATTTTCTATTTAAGATTAAAAAACTTTTATAAATTCACATAAAATATTACTATTTAATTAAACTATTCAACGTTTCTAAATTTTTTATATCTTCTAATTGTTCTTTGCCTTTCGGAGTTTCTAAGATTTTAGGAATATGTTCAAGACGTTCATCATTCATAATATTTCTAAAACCTTCTAAACCGATAAATCCATCGCCGATATGTTCATGTCTATCAACACGAGAACCAAGTTCTTTTTTGCTGTCGTTTATGTGAAAGCATTTTAATCGTTCCAATCCAATTATATCATCAAAATCTTTTATAACATTTTGATAAGCTTTTTCATCTTTAATATTATAACCGGCAGCAAAAATATGCGCGGTATCTATGCAAACGGTCATACGTTCTTTATCTTCAACCAGATCAATAATTTTTCTTAAATGTTCAAACTTATAACCGATCGCTGTTCCTTGCCCCGCTGTTGCTTCCAGCATACTTTTAACTTTAAATCCTTTAGTTTTATCGTGGCAGACATTTAAGGATTCAGCGATAAGTTTAATGCCGTCTTCTTCTCCTTCACCGCCGTGAGCGCCGGGATGAAAATTTAAATGCGGAATTCCAAGCTGTTCGCAGCGGTGCAGTTCATCTAAAAAAGCTTCCCTGGATTTATCTAAGAGTACACTATCTTTTGCGCAAAGATTTATCAAATATGAATCATGGGAAACCACAAAACGCAGCTTAGATTTTTCATATTTTTCTTTAAACTGTTTTATCTCTTTTTCATCTAAAGGCTTCGCCGCCCAGCGGTTATTATTTTTTGTGAATATTTGCATTGCGGTAAAATTTAATTTTTGCGCAATATCAACCGCTTTTGAAACTCCTCCCGAAATTGAATTATGAGCTCCGAGTAAATGATTCATTATTTCCTTCGTATTTGTTTATAATTTCTTTTATTGATTCTTCTATAGTTTTTTGTTTAAGTCCGTATGACTGCAGTTTTTCCGTGTTCATAGAAACATCCGCAACTTTAGGAAAACCAGGAATATCATCCATAGAAATTGGTTCAATTAGATTTCTATCCAAACCGGCAAGTTTACATAATTTTTCCCCGAGTTCTAATCTGCTGACTCTTTCCTTCCCGCCGAAATTAATTATTTCTCCTTTAATATCTTTTCGACAGATTTCTGAAATTATTTTTGTGGCATCTAAAACAGAAAGAGGTGAACGGAATTGATCTGTAAAAAGTTTTACTTTTTTGCCGGATTTAAAATTGTTGTACATTTTCTGAAAATGTGAATTTGATTTATTCAAACCGAAGCCGTACAAAAGAGCGGTACGAAGAATTATATAATTATTGAATGTTTCTTGAATTTTAACTTCACCCATTAATTTAGTTTCCGCATAAAGAGAAATGGGAATTAATTTGGAATTCTCATTTAATAAAGAACCGCGATACCCGGCATAAACAAGATCTGTTGATGTATAGATAAGTTTAGAATTAAACTCATTGCACAATTCAGAGATTTTTTTTGCTACATTAACATTTATGTTATAAACGTCTTTAGCCGGTAAAGAGTCTGCTAATTGCGGCGTTGAAATAGCCGCAGAATGAATAACAATTTCCGGTAAGAAATCTTCAAATAATTTTTGCAGTTTTTCGTAATTAGTAAGATTTAACCGCGCGGAATTAAACTTTGCGCAATTACCCGGCTGTGAATTATATAAGGTTAAAATTTTATTTTCTTTTGAAAGTTCAATATTTAAATACTGACCGAGAAATCCGCTTCCTCCTGTTATTAAAATTTTCATGGTAAACAAATCTTTCCTAAAATTGTTGGTTTGAAAGCGCCGGTAACTTTAGGAATGTTAGAGGAATTTCCGGCTAATGTTTCATTTGCTAAAACAGCGAAACAAATTGCTTCTTTGGAATCGGAAGACATTCCAAGAGAAGAAACATTTTTTATTTTTACTTGCTTACCGAAATAACTCTTTAAATTTCTCATCAGAACTTTATTATGGGAGCCGCCGCCGCTGACGAATAATTCTTCAATTTCCGTTTCTTTTTTTATGAAATTTTCATAATTACTGAAAACAGCAAAAGCAGTATAATCAGTAATTGTTGTAAGCCAATCTTTATGCGCGATATTTTTATATTTTCTAAGAAGTTTAGATACAAAATCTTTTCCGTAAAATTCACGCCCGGTAGATTTAGGCGGTTCTTGAAGTAAAAATTTATCGTTAGACTTCAAACTTTCGAATAGATTTTCGTTTTTAATTCCTGTCGCGGCAATAAGCCCGTCTTGGTCATAATCGATGTTGAAAAATTTATTTGTGAATTGATCGATAAGCATATTTCCCGGCCCGGTGTCGAAAGCAATAACATCTTCTGCTTTTCCGTTCTTATTTAAAATTGTAATATTAGATATTCCGCCAATATTAAGAAGCGCTCTATTTTGTTCATCAGAATGAAAAAGTATAAAATCGAAATAAGGTACAAGCGGGGCGCCCTGTCCGCCAAGAGCAACATCACCTACCCTGAATTCACCGATGACCGGAATATCTAAAAGCTTTGCTAAAACTGAAGGATCGCCTATTTGCAGAGTTGAAGCAAATTGATAATTAAGAAATTTTTCTTTTTGAGGCAGATGATGAATTGTTTGTCCGTGCGACCCGACTAAATCAATTTGATTTAATTTTACTTTGGCTTTTTTACATAATGCTTTTACCGCATCGGCGTATATATGGGCAATCAAAAAATTAAGCTTGCAAATTTCAGTTACATTTCCGCCCTTATATTCGGCATTTCTTAAAATAATATTTTTTGATTCTTGAGGAAAAGGATAAGTTAAAAAAGCTTTTTGTTTAAGTTTTGTTCTTGTACCGCTTCCTTCAACTTCTATTAAAACGGCATCAACACCGTCTAACGAAGTCCCGGACATTAATCCAACTATTTTTTTGACGGATTTTTTTTGAAGAGAAACAAGTTCAGCAATATTCATAGCATAATTCCGAAATTGATTTACAACTCAAAATATAAGAATAAATCAATTAAAGATTAAAGCTGCTTTTGATTCCGGCTATATAGTAATCGATGTTGTATGAAGAAAAATTTGTATGCTGATATGAGGCGGCGAGAGAGATATTTTTAAATAATTTATATTCAAGCTGTCCCCAAACTTGATATTTTTGAGTATCATCTTGATTAAAAATTGTAAGCAAATCGGAATCAAAATAATAAGCTCGTTCACCGGCAAATCCGCCTGCCTTAAGGAAGAAATTTTTACTTAACAAATAATGAATTTTTAACGATGCTGAGTATAATTTTCTGCCGTCGGTTAATAAAGAGATATTAGGTTTTAAAGAAATAAATAAATCGGGTGAAATAATTTTTTCAAGCCGAAGTGTAATTTGATTAACTGTTTCCGCTTTATAGCCAATTTGGTTTTGATATGTATAAGAGATGCCGAAATAATAAAGATTTTGGAAATAAATAAAATCAAAATTATATAGATTGTTAAAATCAGAATATTGATAAAGAAAAGGTTTATAATCGAAATCGCCTTTTATATGCGCGTAATTAAATTTTAAATATATCGGGAAATAATCTACGGAAATTCCCGCTAAAAAAATTTGTTGAAGATAGTTCCATTCATTTTGATTTATTATTAAATGATCATAACTATTTAACAAATAGAATTTCTTTGACAATTGAATAGAATTATAAAACGCGAAAGATTCGGAGTAAGTTTTATTACTGTAGTTTCCGTACGAATAATAAAATGAAG
The DNA here is from genome assembly GCA_963798775.1 of uncultured Bacteroidota bacterium. Lineage (GTDB taxonomy): Bacteria > Bacteroidota > Ignavibacteria > Ignavibacteriales > Ignavibacteriaceae > CAWCUK01. The sequence goes on along the minus strand of CAWCUK010000001.1, from coordinate 792,803 downwards.
GTGAAACATAAGTTGAGTCAGCTTTAACAATAATTTGTAAAGAAGCTGTAAAAACAAAAATATAGCAAAAAATATTTTTCATTTGTTAATTAATTTCAATCCCGCTACAGCAATAGAATCATCCGGATTTAGCATTACGGCTGTAGTTAATAAATCATTCGCTTTACTTTTATTACCAAGATAGTAATAAGTATATCCGAGAGATAAATTAGGCTCATATTCACTTGGAAATTGATCAAACGCTTTTTCCAAATAATTTTTTGCCGCAGAAAAATCTGAATTGTTCAAATAAATTTGACCCAACCTCAAATTAGCGGTATAATTTTTCGAATCAATTTTAAGAATATTTTTGTAAGAATTTTGTACAGTTTCCCAATTATTTTGTTTTGATAGCGGCAGAGTAATCCCTAAATAAGCTTCAATACTGTTGGGTTTAATATTAATGGCGTTTTTATAATACTTAACTGAATTCTCTAAATCATTATTCAAATAGTTAAGCCATCCTAAACGAATATTAAAAGTATAACTATTTTTATTAGCATCATAAATTTTCATTATTTCCGCAATAGCGTTCTTATAATTTTTATTATTTTCCTGGATAATAGAGTTATGAAATATTTTCACCTTATCATTACTCTGAGTCGCAGCATCGGCAGCGAAGAAAACAATAATTAATAAAGCCGAAAAAGCACTAAATAAAACAAACCTCTTCATTATAAACTCCGGTTAATTAATAATTCTAGCCGTAAAATTTATTTTATCTCCCGTAATTTTCAATTCCTCCACTAATCCGTCATAATTTATATAAGCGGAAGTTTGAAGATTTCTTTTGTAGAACGAAAACAACGATTCTCCCTTTACCAAAATATTATTATGTATAATATATCCTTCTTTTTGTTCCTCGGGTTCTGTAAAATTAAATTCCCCGGTAGCAGAAATAAATCCTTTAAACATCAAAAAGAATTCTGAAAAATAGCGGATGAGATTATTATCAAAATCCGCGGCCGAATAATGGTCGGTCCAGAACAAATTATTTTGAAAACAAAGCGGGACTTGAGTTGCCGAAAGATAAAAGAAATACAAGGCGGAATTTCTTTTGCCAATGTAATTTGTAAAATAAAAAACCTTTTTAGTAGAAAATAAAATTGCTTTGTCGCCTTTATTATTTTCAAGAAAAAGTTCATTATTCATATTTATTTTTACTTCCCATTCTTCATCAAAAATATTATTATTTAAACTACATTTGAAATTTAACTTATCCCCGAATTTAAAATCAAACGCTTGTTTAATTGTTTTATGGATTTCAATATTTTGAATAAATTTACCTTCTTCCGGATAATCAAACGTACGTAAAAAATATTTATCTTTTTGTTTTTCAAGAAAATGAGCAAAAGGAAATTTATAAGTTTTATCGCCGAGTTTATCCGTAGCCTGAAATTGAAAATGAATATGAGGAATCGGAGAACGGCCGCTGTTTCCGCATTGAGCGATCAATTCTCCCTTTTTTACTTTATCGCCTTCCTTAACTTTAATAGAACCGGCTTCAAGATGAGAAACAGATGAAAAAAGATCATATTCATGTTTTAAAATAATTGTATTTCCCCAATTTTGTTCAAGATTAATATCGCCAATTTTATTCGCCGGTATTCCGTCAATCACCTTTACAACTTCACCGTCAAGCGGGGAAGATACCGGAAGTTTATAACAATAATAATCGGTTAAAGAACTTCCTTCATCCGAAAACTGAACTTGATTATTATCGGCTACAACAAAATCCCAGGCGTACTTCCATTCATCCTTGTGAGTAAATTTACCGTTGAAGCCTTGCGAAATAAACCACTCTCCGAAGAAAGGGAGTTCCGGGAATAAGAATTTAAATTTCTCAAAACGCGATCTATTTTTTTGATGAAAATAAAAATTTTCTTCCGGTGAGCCGGGCTTAAAATAAAGCAATACAAGATCAGTTTGGTCTTTTCTGAACTTTAAACTATAAATGGTAAGTAGAACAATAAAATTAAATGGAAGGACAAGCAGCGGTAAGTTTGTCGAGGACAATAACTGTATGAAGAATCCCGTAGTTATAATTACCATCAATGAAGAAACCACAACAAGTAAAAAACTTTTTCGTGAGGGAATTATTAAAACGCCGCCCAAAGCAAATGCCGTTAATATTGAATTAAACCCGGTTAATACAATTAAATTATCTGAAAGATTCGGAAGAAGTAAGTTTAGAAAGATCGCGTTTAGTAGAAATGCTATAATACTTAAAGAAAAAAGCACGCGTGAAAAAATTAGAAGCGCCAGCACAATCAGAAATCCGGAAATTATGCTCGGCTGAAAAAGAATAAGCGCGGCCGAGTGGAAATAATTTTTTACCAATTCAGGTAAAGAGAAAAAATGATCGTGAGTAACGCTGTAAAAGTTGCTGCCGGTAAGGGAATTATAATTTGCCAAAAAAATAATAAAGATGTAAATAGATAAAACAAAAGGCAGACTTAATCCGGGCAAGTTAAAAGCAACGGCCAAATAATTCTCAAGAACCGAGGCAATAAAAAAGGTAATGATTATAAAAATAGGAATAATAAGTAGAAGGAACAGATTTAAATCAAAATAAAAAGTGGAAGCTGCTCCGAATAAAATTCCATTAAAACCATAAAAGCCGGTTCTAATTTTTTCTTTATCAAAACGGAGCCAAACAGCAGTTAAATTAGAAAGAATTACTCCAAATAAAGCCATTAAACCAATAGTGGGAATTACCATTGAAGCGGCAAATAGCAGCGCTCCAAACCATTTTCTGTTTGAAAAGAATATTTGCGAGTAAGAGAAAAGAATGCTGTCGATAAAGAAATTCATTACTGATTTATTTTGTTTTTGAGTTTTAATTTTTCCGGCATCACTTCTCTGTCTAGTATATAATTAAGATCTTCGGCTTTTCTAATTAATTCTACACTGCCGTCTTCCATTACCATAACAACATTTGGTCGCATTGAAATGAATTGCATCCATTGAGTCATATCGTAAGCGCCTACATATTCAATCACAACTTTTTCACCGCACTTTAAAGACGGAATTAAAATACTTTCTCTAACACAATCTATATTCATACACAAAGGCCCGTAAATAACGGCTTCTTCTGTATGAATTCCATTTTCTTGCGCGGGTGTAACTTTATGTTTATACCAAAAGCTCGTGAACAAAAGATTTACGCCGGCATCAATAATAATTGCTCGGGTTCCGTTGGAAAGGCGTTTATTCGCGATTACCGTTGAAATTAAATAGCCGCTTTCATCAATAAGAGCACGGCCCGTTTCCAAAATTAAAGTCGGCAGCTCATCGGCTTTAAAAGGAAGTTCAAATAAACCGGAAGAAATCGCGTCGGCAAAATCTTCAATAGAAGGAACAATTTGTTCCGCCGGTAAATATTGCCCGATTAATGTATTATGAGAGGAAAAACCACCGCCTAAATCCAAATAATCTAATACATGGTTATATTCTTCTTTTAATCTTTTTGCGAGCGCCCCTAATTTTAACGCTGCAGTTCTGTAAGATTCCGAAGACATAATATAAGTACCTATATGCGTATGAAGCCCTAGCAAGCGTAAATTTTTATTAACTAAAATTCTTTTTATTGCCTGCCAAGCTTCGCCGTTCTCATAGTTAAAACCGAAGCGGTCCCATTTGGGATAAATACCCGTATCCATATTTACACGAATAGCTACATTGGCTTTTAAATTGTTATCATCGCAAATTTCAATTATCCGGTGAAGTTCATCAAAATGGTCAATATGAATTTTTGCGTTATCTTTTATAGCGTTTGTTAAAGCTTCTTTACTTTTATCCGGTCCGTTAAAAATTATATTTTCACCTTTAACACCAAGTTGTCTCGCTTTATCATATTCAAATTGAGAAACTACTTCCGCCCACGAACCTTCTTGATGAAATATGGAACACACGGCATTTAAATAATTTGTTTTATAAGACCAGGCAAACTGAACTTTAGGATACCTTGTTTTAAAAATCCTGTACATGCTTTTTTGTTTCTGCCTTATTTGTCTTTCCGACAAAACAAAGAGGGGAGAACCATATTCCGCAGTTAGATCTTTTATTTTTACTCCGTCAATTTCTGTTTTGGGAGTCGAGATCGTATTGCTTCCGTATTTATTCATTAAACCTGAATAATGTTTTGTAATTACAGGACGTTCATATCTCTTTTTTTCCATATTATAATTCTCCTAAAGTTGTCATTTTTTCAAAAACTGAAATATCAGTAATTAAATCCCATGAACTTCTTACAAAAATTTTTCCGTTTTGGTAGGAAGAAAAAGGTTCTACTTTTTTATTAAACGCAAGCTGAACAAGGGCATAAGGAAGATTTTGTCCCGCGCCGGGCGCAAGATAAACCCAAGCAGGAAATCTTGGATTTATTTCGAGTAAATAATATTCCCCTGTTTCAGTAGATTTTATAAACTCTAATTCCATTCCGCTTTTCCATTTGGTTTTCTCGATTATTTTTTTCGATAAATCGAGCAAAGCATTGTCAAGAATTGTAACTCCGGCCCATGCTTTACCTTTATCGGTAATGTACATTTTCCTCATACAAACCGCGCCTACAGCAGTTCCGGTGCCGTCTCCCAACGCTACTACATTAAATTCATCGCCTCTAATATATTCTTGAATAATAATCGGAAATCCCCATTTTACTTTTAGTTTATTAAATGCGGAAAGTGCCTCTTCAAAATTATTAGCTATATAAGCTTCGTAAAAAATACCTTTTACAACAACAGGATATTTAAAAGAAGAGGGAATTGAGTAAATATCATTTTGTGAAGTAAGCAGATAATTTTGGGGTACCATAATATTATTGCTTTCACAGAAACCAAAAAGTTTATCTTTTGCTCTAATGTTTAGCTGTTCGGTTGTAGGAAGAAAAGTTTTTATGCCCAGCGATTCTAATTTCGGCTGAAGTTTTACAAACGCGTATAATTCGGAATCGAGCGAAGGAATAATTAAATCAAGTTTTTCTTTTTCATTTATGAACTTAATTCTATCAAAAAGATTTGTTAATCCGCTTGAAGGATAGGGAATTAAATAATTTTTAGAAGTAAGATTATTCATATAAATTCCGGGTTCTAGAGCATCATAAATAAGCCCTATAAGATTTCCCGAAAAATCTTTCGAATCTTTTATACAGCGTATTAATGGTACGCCGGGTCCCGGATTATCAGTTGCGTTTAAGCCTGTTACTGCTATATTCATAATTCTTTTATTAGTGAAAAATTTTTTAATTGATTAACAAAATCTGTGATATCATTTTCTAAAGTTCCGGCATCAATTTCATATTCTTCAAGAATCCTTTTTATTATTTCTTCGGTTGAAAGTTGCTGCTGAAGCAGTGTAAGCACTTCTTTGCCGATTGGATTTAAGGTAAAGGTTTCGCCGGTTGAGGGCATAAACAGAAATCCGGAATCGCTGATGGCTAAATTATCTGGAACTCTAAACGTGCTCATTTTTTCTTCCTTTTTATTTTAATAAAATCATTTTTTTCACGGCGGATTTATTCCCGGATTGCAGCCGGTAAAAATATATTCCGCTTGCCTGTCTTAATCCATTATTGTTTGTGCCGTCCCAGTTAATTTTATGAACTCCGGCATCAAACTCAGAATTTAAAAGATTTTTAACCAGTTCACCTTTAATATCATAAATTTTAAGAGCAACTGTTTCTTTTCTATCGAGATTAAAAATTATATTTGTTGAAGGATTAAAAGGATTCGGAAAATTTTGTTCTAATTTAAAATTAACCGGATGAGGAGTTTCGTCAGTATTTCCGGTTACTCCGGTTGAGTAAATTTCAAAATAATAATTTTGATAGGATGGATAATCTAATTTTGTTACCAAACATTCTAAATTGCCGTCATTATTAATATCCGCAAGTTCAGGATAAGAATAATAAAAATTAGCGTCATCTTTTGAGAATACAATTTGATCGTTAACCAAATCTATAATTTTAAATGATTGCCTATATGAAGAAGATGCGCCGCTGTATGCAAGAACATAAAATTCTGTTTTGCCATCGTTGGTTAAATCAATGTTAAGCGCGTAGATTTGATAGCCGGCCAGTTTTTCGGCATCGGTAAAGTTGTAAGTATATTCCGGATTGTCAGAGAAACCTTGCGCCATTATTTGAAATTTTATAGAGTCTAGAGAATATCTTCTCATACTCCAGCCGCTGCCGTCCTTTTCAAAATTAGTCCATCCGGAGAGAGTATTATAATCAATCGGAGCGGAGGTCCAAACTTTTTGAAATTGAGCGAATGAATATTCTGTTAGAACAAAAAATATTAACAGAGCAATTAATTTTTTCATCAATTACTCCTTTCTTTTACAATAAACATCGTAAATTATATCAAATAAAATTAATAAATTGGCTAAGGAATTTTTTATCTTTGTGGAATCTTTGACATCACTTTACAAAAATTGGTTTAATCAAAATGAAAAATAATTTAGTTAAAGTTTTCCCGATAATTTTTTTAGCTTTTACAATAATGATAAACGGACAAACAAAATACTCTTCAATAAATAAAAATATTGATAACGGGAATTATAAAGAAGCCCGTCGTCAAATTGATTCGCTTATAAAAAATAAAGAATTATCCTCACAAGAAATTTATAATCTAAATCTTCAAAAAGATATAATGAACCGGATAAAATTAGATTTTAATAAAACTAAAGAAGACATACTTCCGGGAATAAAAAAATATTATCCCGATGTTGATGAAGTTATGCTTAAGAAGTGGGAAAAAGATAAATCATTGGAGATGAAAATTATAAACGGAAAGAAAATGTATTTCCATAGCGCGGTTGCAAATCTTTTTAGGATTAATAAGTCAGCCAAAGCGCGTAAAGAAGAAGTGGAAGGGAAGACCGAAAGTAATTTAGATTCTTTTCTAAAAAAAGATTTACCGGAAATATTAAAGAAGAGTAAGACGAGCGGAAAAGAATTAGTGAATCCTGTAAAGATAAAATTAAATTATACTTTAACTGTTGATAAAAACGCTGTGCCCGATGGTGAAATAATTCGCTGCTGGCTTCCTTATCCACGGGAAGGGCACGGCAGACAGCAGAACATAAAATTGCTTTCCGTAAATTCTGATGAATATATAATAGCGGATAATAAAAATCCTCAGCGGACTCTTTACCTCGAAAAAACCGCGCATAAAGATGTGCCGACCAAATTTAACATGCAACTTGAGTATACTGCTTATGCGGAATATGATAATCTTAAAGCCGAAGATATTAAACCTTATAACACTTCTTCGAAAATTTATAAAGAAAATACTGCCGAAAGAGCGCCACATATTGTTTTCACCGATGAAATTAAAAATCTCTCCAGAAAAATAATCGGTGATGAACAAAATCCTTACAACCAAGTAAAATTAATTTTTAAATGGATTTCAGATAATATTCCATGGGCAAGCGCAAGGGAATATTCTACGATTTCTAATATTTCAAATTACTGTTTAAACAATTTGCACGGCGACTGCGGCATAAAAGGATTGTTATTCATAACTCTTTGCCGCTATAACGGGATTCCGGCAAAATGGCAAAGCGGATGGATGCTTCATCCCGGAAGTGTAAATCTACACGATTGGACTGAAATCTATTTTGAAGGAAAAGGCTGGATTCCGGTTGATCCATATATGGGCGTAAGAGAATCAGATGATCCTGAAATACAATATTTTTTTACAGACGGTATAGATGCGTATCATTTTATTGTGAACGACGATTTCGGGAAACCTTTATTTCCTGCTAAAATTTATCCACGCAGCGAAACTAATGATTTTCAAAGAGGAGAAGTTGAGTGGAAGGCCGGAAATATTTATTTCGATAAATGGAATTACCATATGGATGTTGAGTATTTACCGGCACGATAGCTTTAAATATCCTTAAAAAAATGACTTAATTAACTTCAATTAAATATTTAATTTTTATATTCTTTACACAAGTTGTACCAAATATTCACAAAAATTGATTTCTTTGCTTTTTCTCGAGCCTTTGGTAAATTTATTAACTATTAACAGAAGTAATTATGAAAAAACTATTAACTTTATTGTTAGTCTTTTTTACCGCTTTATTTATTTTTCCGCAGCAGACAAAATATTTCGATGCTCCTTTCGGAGGTGGCGGCGGTTATATTCCGGGATGGTATATTCCTAAGATGGATGCGTTAAACGGAAAATTAAATAATTTCGGAGTGGAAAATTTTTCATCAAGCGGATTTTATACCTCTGGCGGAGCCGGATTTCTATACGTCCCATGGCTGCCTTATCTTAGAATCGGCGGAATGGGATTCGGCGGCTCAACATCAAATTCTGCGTCAGTAAACGGCTTTGAAAGAGAAGCTGTTTATTCATTAAGCGGCGGCGGTTTAACCGTAGAATATACACTTCCGTTTGTTAGAAGTTTCGGTATTTCAGTCGGTGCTTTAATAGGCGCCGGTTCTATGCAGATTGATTTATACAGTAGTAAAAATAATTTTAATTGGGATGATGTCTGGACGAATGCTTCAAATTCATCAACACAAAATGTTAATCGATCGTTAATAAACAATTATTGGATTTTATCTCCGACACTTAATGTAGATATTCCGTTTTATAGATTTATTGTTTTTCGTATTGGTGTGGGTTATCAATTAACATTAGGTGAGAATTGGACGGCGGATAATGATAAAAATCTTTCAAATGTTCCTTCGGATTTGTCCGGGAACAGTTTCTTTATACAATCGGGTCTTTTTATAGGAATCTTTTCATTTTAGGAGGGCAATGAAGAATATTTTAGTAACCGGAGGCGCCGGTTTTATTGGAAGCAATTTTATAAACCATATTCTTGATGAACGTGATGATTATAATATTGTAAATCTTGATAAACTTACTTATGCGGGAAATTTAGAAAATCTAATCACCTCGCAGGACAAGAAAAGTTATCATTTTATAAAAGGCGATATAACAAACGCCGATCTTGTAAAATTTATTTTTGAGAAATATAAAATTAATTATGTAATTAATTTTGCGGCCGAATCACATGTGGATAGAAGCATTCTAGGTTCGGAAATTTTTTACAGGACAAATGTTATTGGCACAAATGTACTTTTAGAAACCGCGAGAAAATTTGAGGTTGAAAAATTTCTTCAAGTTTCAACCGATGAAGTTTATGGCAGTTTAGGCAGTGAGGGATTATTTACAGAAACAACACCGCTTTCACCTAACAGCCCATATTCTTCAAGCAAGGCAGCTTCGGATATGATGGTTATGGCTTTCTACCATACATACGGAATGCCGGTGGTAATTACCAGGTGCTCAAATAATTACGGTCCATATCAATTTCCGGAAAAACTCATCCCCTTAATGATAATAAATGCTCTGAATGATAAAAAACTGCCTGTATACGGGGACGGGATGAACGTGCGTGATTGGATTTATGTAATTGATCATAATAAAGCCATTGATTTAGTATTTGAAAAGGGAAGAATCGGCGAGGTTTATAATATCGGTGCAAGTAATGAAATGCCGAATATCAAAATTGTAAATTTAATATTAAATCATCTAAACAAATCGGATGATTTAATTCAGTATGTAGCAGATAGATTAGGTCATGATAGGCGATATGCAATTGATTCATCAAAAATACAAAACGAACTGGGGTGGAAACCTTCTTTTTCTTTCGAAAACGCGATCGAAAAAACAATTGATTGGTATTTAAAAAATAAAAATTGGTGGGAAAGAATAATCTCCGGTGAGTATCAAAAATATTACGAACAACAATATTCATTATAAAATAAAATTTCTTATAGGATAAATTAATGAAGCTAATTTTGAAGCTGGTGCTGCTTTGCCTTTTTGCGTCTACGGTAAATGCTCAGATTGAAAGTAATCTAAACAATAATAATTCTTTAATGGCTGCGGCCGGAGCAATAAGTGTAACTATTGGCGGTGATTTCGCGGTAAACGGAACATTTCCAGCATTAATAACTGAAAGAGTAGATCAATTTGTTACCAGAATGTACAATGAAGCAAAGCAAAAAATAGAAGGAAAAATAACAGATCCACAAATATTGCAGAAAATGGAAGAAGACTTACAAAGTTATTCTTTACGAAATATTACATTAAAAAGAGTCTCCGGTGAAGAAGTACATTTGGATTTGTTGAAGTTCAGAATTACAGGAGATTTTGCGAATAATCCCTATTTAAAGAATGATGATATTTTAATTTTTCCTCCATCTGATTTGAAGCGGAACTTCTTTTCAATA
>CAWCUK010000001.1:0-777500 GCA_963798775.1 uncultured Bacteroidota bacterium | reverse complement strand
AGGTGGTCTAAGTGTGTAGGCTGAAGATGTAGGCAAATCCGCATCTTCTTAGGCTGAGACACGAACGGGAGAGCTTAGCTCATAAACTGACTGTAATCATGCTGCCGAGAAAATCTTCGTACAGGAAAAATTTATCAGATCGTACCGCAAACCGACACAGGTAGACGGGATGAGTATTCTCAGGTGCTCGAGTGAGCCGTGGTTAAGGAACTCGGCAAATTAACCCCGTAACTTCGGGAGAAGGGGTGCCCCTATTAGGTGAAAACCTTTACGGTTTTAGCTGAACGGGGCCGCAGTGAAAAGGCCCAAGCGACTGTTTAACAAAAACACATGTCTCTGCGAAGTCAATTAAGACGATGTATAGGGACTGACACCTGCCCGGTGCTGGAAGGTTAAGAGGAGAGGTTATCCCTTCGGGGAGAAGCTTTAAATCGAAGCCCCAGTAAACGGCGGCCGTAACTATAACGGTCCTAAGGTAGCGAAATTCCTTGTCGGGTAAGTTCCGACCTGCACGAATGGTGTAACGATTTGGGCACTGTCTCAACCACGGGCTCGGTGAAATTGTGGTACCGGTGAAGACGCCGGTTACCCGCATATGGACGGAAAGACCCCGTGCACCTTTACTGCACCCTAATATTGGGTTCGGGTAAAGCATGTGTAGGATAGGTGGGAGGCTTTGAAGCCGGGGCGCTAGCTTCGGTGGAGCCAACGGTGAAATACCACCCTTGCTTTATTTGGATTCTAACCTCGATCCTTGAATCAGGATCAGGAACAGTGTTAGGCGGGTAGTTTGACTGGGGCGGTCGCCTCCTAAAATGTAACGGAGGCTCTCAAAGGTTCCCTCAGCATGGTTGGTAATCATGCGGCGAGTGTAAACGCAAAAGGGAGCTTGACTGCGAGACTTACAAGTCGAGCAGGTGCGAAAGCAGGAGTTAGTGATCCGACGGTAGCGAGTGGAAGTGCCGTCGCTCAAAGGATAAAAGGTACGCCGGGGATAACAGGCTGATCTTACCCAAGAGTTCATATCGACGGTAAGGTTTGGCACCTCGATGTCGGCTCATCGCATCCTGGGGCTGAAGAAGGTCCCAAGGGTTTGGCTGTTCGCCAATTAAAGCGGTACGTGAGCTGGGTTCAGAACGTCGTGAGACAGTTCGGTCCCTATCCTATGCGGGCGAAGGATACTTGAGAAGGGTCGCTTCTAGTACGAGAGGACCGAAGTGAACGTACCTCTAGTGTACCAATTGTCACGCCAGTGGCATCGTTGGGTAGCTATGTACGGTTGTGATAAGCGCTGAAAGCATCTAAGCGCGAAGCACGCTTCAAGATAAGGTATCCCTTACGTAAGTAACTAAAGACTCCTCGGAGATGACGAGGTTGATAGGCTGCAGGTGTAAGTGTAGTAATACATTCAGCCGAGCAGTACTAATAGGTCGTGAGACTTAACCATTAAATTTTTATTCAAAGATATTTAATGCTATTCTATTGGCTCTACTCTTTCTTCTTTCATTTTATTTTACTAAATTTTAATTTTGGTGGTTATAGCCTGGGTGTTACACCTCTTCCCATTTCGAACAGAGAAGTTAAGCCCCAGAACGCCGATGGTACTGCATGCGCAGGTGTGTGGGAGAGTAGGTCGCCGCCAAATTTATTTTAACCCCGATTTTCAATCGGGGTTTTTTATTTTTAAAGAAAATATTCTCGCGGTTTTAATATCCCCAATAAAAAAATTCAATTCTTTTAATCAGATATTTTTCTATTTTTGTATATCTCTCTTATCATAATAATCTTAAAAGGAAATATATGGCCTATTTAATTTGGAAATTAATTCATGTATTAGCAGTAATAATATTTTTGGGGAACGTAACAGTAAATATATTTTGGAAATCTTATGCAGAAAAAAGTAAAGATAGAATTAAAATAGCAGATACATTTAAGGGTATTATGAAAACCGATCGTATATTTACGATGCCCTCTGTAACCTTCTTAATTATTTTTGGACTTGGGGCTGCAATGACTAATAGTTATGATTTAATTGAAACTCCATGGATTTTATGGTCAATTGTTTTGGTTATAATTTCTGCCTTCGCATTTATGTCTAAATTAGTGCCGTTACAAAAAAAAATTATTGCCTTAGTAAGTGATGAAGAAAGGTTCTCTTGGGATGAGTATTCAAAATTATCAAAACTGTGGAATTTTTGGGGAATAATAGCTGTTGCCACACCCTATCTCGCAGTGATTATGATGGTAGTCAAACATCCAAATTAGTAATGTTAAATTTTCTTTTTAGCGGGTTTTATATCCGCTTTTTTATTTTTAAACTATTTAATAAAAAAGAATTTATATAATTATGCCCAAATGGTTAAGAATAATACTCGGTTTAATTTCTTCATTAATTATTCTATTAGTTATTGCTGCATTAATTTTTTATAGAATGCTTTCAGCATCAATACCGGATTATGCAGGCCATTCAAATTCCTTTAAAATTAAAAACAAAGTAGAAATATATCGCGATAGTACTGCTATTCCATATATTATTGCACAAAATGATGAAGATGTAGCATTCGCACTTGGTTATGTTCATGCACAAGAAAGAATGTTTACAATGGATTTTACTCGAAGAGCAGGTTCAGGTAAATTGAGCGAAATATTAGGTTCAGAGACAATACCTTTTGATAAAATGTTTTTAACAGTAGGAATTAAAAGAACCGCCCAAATGATTCTTAACCAGATGAATCCCAAATCTCGAAAAATATTAGAATCATATTCAAACGGTATAAATTATTATCTACAACAAAAAAAAGGAAATTTACCTGTTGAGTTTGATGTACTTGGTTATGATCCAGAAGAATGGACTTCCTTAAGTAGTTTAATTATGATTAGGATGATGGCTTGGGAATTAAATGTAAGCTGGTGGACAGATATTTCGTTTACAGAATTAATACAAAAATTAGGAGATGAAAAAGTAAAAGAAATATTTCCTAATTATCCGGAAAATGCACCTGTAATAATGAACCCGGAAATATTAAAACTGCCAAAAGTAAATTCTGATTTTGTTAAAACGGATAAATTATTCCGGAAATTTATGGGGTGGACCGGAACTCATATCGGATCTAATAATTGGATTGTTAATGGTAAAATGTCGAGTTCGGGAAAACCTATAATTGCAAATGATACTCATTTAGCGTATAGCGCACCCGGGATATGGTTTGCCGCAGTTATTAAAAGTCTTGGTTGGAATGCAGCCGGCTTTACTATGCCAGGCGCTCCGGTTATAGTAATCGGAAAAAATGAAAATATTTCTTGGGCCGTTACAAACATTATGGCTGATGAAGCAGATTTTTATGTTGAAAAATTAGATTCTACAAGAACTAAATATTTCTATAATAAAGAATGGCATAACCTAAAAACTATTCACCAAATAATCCATGTAAAAGATTCAGCAGATGTTGAATTTGATATAAAAGAAACTGAACATGGACCTCTTGTCTCGAATATTCATCCTTTTAATTCTTTATATACTAATAAAAATTTACCTTCCGCAGATATTAGTATGCGCTGGTTAGGGAATGAAATTAGCGATGAATTTACTACCTTTTTACGAATAAATAAGGCTAAAAATTGGGATGAATTTAAATCAGCTTTTGATACCTACAGTGTTCCCGGCCAGAATTTTATTTATGGTGATGAAGAAGGAAATATTGGTTATGTTTTTGGCGCCCGACTTCCAATTAGAGAGAACAATAATACAACTTTTGCAGTAGACGGAACCGATCCGCGAAATGATTGGAAAGGTTTTGTCCCTCAAAATAAGCTTCCTAAAATTTTTAATCCCGAAGCTAATTATTTGGCTTCTGCCAATAATAAAACCGAAAAAGATTTTAATTTTCACATAACAAATTTATGGGAGCCTCCTTCAAGAATAGAAAGAATTACTGAATTAATAAGCTCTAAACAAAAACATTCTGTTGCGGATTATAAAAAATATCAAATGGATTGGATTTCACCCTATGCAAGAAAAATTGTCCCTTACATTTTAAACGCTTTTAATAATGTGAATGTAAAAGACGAAAATCTAAAAAAAAGTTTAGAATTATTCTCCGATTGGAATTATGAAATGGGCGAGTTTTCTCAAGTTCCAGCAATTTATGCTGTTTTTCTAAATCATCTTTTGAAAAATATATATTTTGATGAAATGGGACATGATCTTTATAATGAATTTGTTTTCATCGCAAATGTTCCTTATAGGAGCCTGGAACAAGTTTTATCGGATTCTACAAATTCATGGTTTGACGATATAGATACTCCGCAAATAGAAACTAAACAAGAAATTATACGGAAAAGTTTGAGTGACGCTCTTACCGAACTTGAACAAAATTATGGAAAAGATCTAACTAATTGGCAGTGGGGAAGAATGCATAAAGCAACTTTTAAACATGCGTTCAGCGGATTTTCCGATTTAATTGATTCTTACATAAATATTGGTCCTTTTGAAATTGGCGGAGACGGAACCACTATTTTTAATACCGAATATCCTTTTTATGAAGGAATAAAAAAAATTCCAAGATTTGATCATAAAAAATTTGAAAATAATCTTGGTCCCGCCATGAGATATATTTATGATTTTTCTACACCGGATAAATTTTGTTTAATTTTAACAACCGGTGAATCCGGGAATATAATGAGCGATCATTATAGGGATATGACGCAGATGTGGCTTCATGGAAAATATTTAACTATTAGAACAGATGAAAAATCAATTAGAAATAATAGTAATCTTTATACAATTTCACCCGAATAACTTTTTGCATTAGTTAAAGGGAGAATAGTTTATATTTCGTAATTGTATAAATAAAATATTAAATTTGTCTTTCATAAATATGAAATAGAGAGAATGAAAGTAATAGAACATTTAGCCACAGCTAAAGAACCATTAATAAGTTTTGAACTGATTCCGCCAAAAAGAGGCGGAGATATAAAAAGTCTTTTAGCGGTTATTGATGACATTGTAAAATATCATCCGCCGTTTATAGATATTACAAGCCATGCGGCTGAAATAGTTTATGACGAAACTCCCACCGGAATCCATAAAAAAATTAAAAGAAAAAGACCAGGAACTCTTGGCATATGCGCTTTAATTCAGAATAAGTATAACATTGATGCTGTTCCGCATATTCTTACCAAAGGATTTACAAGAGAAGAAACAGAAGATTTTTTAATTGAATTAAGCTACTTAGGAATTGAAAATGTTCTGGCAATCAGAGGCGATGACAGCGGTTATGAAAAACCTGTTCCCGAAGGAAAAAGTATAAATCCTTACGCGGTTGATTTGGTAAAACAAATTGTAGCTATGAATCATGGAAAATATTTAGAAGAAAATTTATTGGATGCAAAGCCATCAAGTTTTTGTGTAGGCGTAAGCGGTTATCCGGAAAAACATTTTGAAGCACCCAGTCTAAAACATGATATAAAATATGTAAAAGCAAAAGTTGATGCCGGCGCGGATTATGTTGTTACACAAATGTTCTACGATAATAAAGTTTATTTTGATTTTGTGGATCAGTGTAGAGAGATGGGAATAGAAGTTCCGATAATACCGGGATTGAAAATATTAACATCTAAATCTCATTTAATAAACGTTCCCAAAAATTTTTATATAAATCTCCCGGATGAACTTGTTGATGAAGTAAATGAAGCAAAACCGGAACATGTTTTAGATATTGGTGTGGAATGGGCCGCAAAACAAGTTGAAGAATTAATTTCTAAAAATGTACCAAGTGTGCATTTTTATATCATGCAGAATTCAAAGCCTGTAAAAAAGTTAATGGAACGTTTGAAGCTGTTTAAAAAAATTGCGTAATAAAATAGAAAAACCGGATGAGCAGTATTAGCAGGAAGAAAAAACTAAATTGGGGTGTAGCAGGCTGCGGAAAATTTGCTGAAACAGCTTTCATTCCTACCATTACCTTATTAAGAAAAAGTACAGTAGCCTCAGTATTCAGCAATACACAATCCCGCGCAAAATCAATTGCCGATAAATTCGGAATTTCCGGAGTTTATAGTAACTATTCCGATTTTTTAAAATCGGAGATAGATGCTGTTTATATCGGGAGCGCGAATCTTCATCATTTTGAACAGGTAATAAAAGCCGCCGAAGCCGGTAAACATATTCTTTGCGAAAAACCTTTAGCTGTTACTTCTAAGCAAGCTGAAGAAATGGTTAAAGCATGCGAGGCTAACGGAGTTCAAATAAGTGTAAATTATTCTTACCGGTTTCATCCGTTAATAATAAAAACCAAAGAACTTCTTGAAAATCAATATTTGGGTAAACTTGTTTCGATAAATCTAAATTTTAACATCGATTTTGCACCCGGAAATAATTTTAGGTATAATAAAGATCTCAGCGGCGGAGGCGCAATCCGTGATCTTGGTACACATATGATTGATTTACTTAGACTTTTTGGCGGTGAGATTAAAAGTATTGATGGGGTAGTTGAAAATATTGTTTATAAAGGTGAAGTTGATGATTTTGCCGCCGCTTTAGTTACTTTTGAAAAAAGCGGATTCGGTTATTTTAATGTTTCTTTTAATGTAAAAAAAGCTTTTAACAGAATTGAGATTCTGGGCCATAAAGGTGCTATCAGTATAGAAGGATTAATTGGGAATAAACATGCTTCTTCTAAAGTTACTATTTTATTAGAAGGTGAAGCGAAAAAAACCTTTAGGAAACGGGGAAATAAACAGTTAGGACTTATTAAATCCGTACAAAATTCCTTCTTAAAAAATGAAGTACCACAAATTACCGGTAATGATGGATTAATAAATATGAGAATAATGGAAGAGTTGGAAAATAAATGTCGCTTAAAAGGAAATTAGTTGAAATATGTCATAAAATTTATGAAAAAGGATTTGTTGCCGCGTATGATGGAAATATTTCCGCGGTAACTCCTCAAAACACATTTCTTTTTACCCGCTCCGGAATTTGTAAAGGCGATGTAACAGAAAAGGATATTATAGAAATTGATGCCGCGGGTAATAAACTTTCCGGAGAAGGAAAAGTTTCAACAGAATATAAAATTCATCTATTCGCGTACTCTCGCCGTCCGGAAGTTAACGCTGTTGTTCACTGTCACCCGGTTTTTGCTACTGCGTTTGCGTCTTCCGGGGAAGGTTTAGTTAAAAATATTTTTCCTGAGGTAATTCTTACTTTAGGAAAAGTACCTTTATGTAAATTTGCTACCCCTTCAACAGATGCACTTCCTCTAAGTATGGAACCATTTATTGATTATGCTTGGGCACTGCTTTTACAAAATCATGGTGCGGTTACTCTTGGTAAAAATTTGGATGACGCGTATTTTAAAATGGAAAAACTTGAGCATGCCGCAAAAACAATCTGTATGAGCCGAATTCTCGGCGGTGAAAAAGAATTACCTGAAGAAAAAGTTTTGGAATTATTTAATATTTCAAAAGGAATTTATGGAATTGTACAAGACGAAAGAAATGTTTTTTAGATAAGTTTGTTAGAAAGAGAAAATTTATATGCCTCAGAATAAACCCAAAATCGCATTACTTCTGGGAGGAACATCCCCGGAAAGGGCTGTTTCCAAATCGTCCGGAGCTTCAATATATAACGCGTTAAAAAATTTAGGATACGAAACAATTTTAATTGATCCTGCTTACGGTGTTAATCAACCGAAAAATAGAGATGATTTTTTCTCTGAAGAAGATTTTGTGGAAATTTCCAATCGAAAAGTAGGCGAGTGTATTTTTTCAAAATATTTTGATGAAGTTGATCTTGCTTTTTTAGCTTTGCACGGTAAATGGGGAGAAGACGGGGCAATACAATCTCTGCTGGAAATGCGCGGAATTAATTATACCGGATCCAAAGTTTTGCCAAGTGCAATATCCATGGATAAAGTGATGTCGAAAATATTATTTCAGCATTACAATATACCGACTCCCAAATGGTTTGCGGTTCATATAAATGAAGCCGCCGATGCGGCGATAGCTAAAATGATTACAAAAAATGTAGGATATCCTTGTGTAATAAAACCAAATGATCAGGGTTCAACAGTTGGATTAACAATCTGCAAAAAAGAGGATGAGGTTCATGCCGCCATTCAACTTGCTCATCAATTTTCTGAAAAAGCCTTAATTGAAGAATATATTCCCGGACATGAGATAACAGTTGCGGTATTAGAAAATAAAGCGCTTCCTGTTTTAGAAATTAAACCGAAGCATGATCTTTATGATTATGAGTGTAAATATACTTCCGGTATGAGCGAGTATATTGTTCCGGCTGATATTCCCCAAAAAGCCGCAAAACAAATACAGGAACAAGCGTTAAAAGCTTTTTATGCTTTAGGCTGCGAAGTGTACGGCCGCGCTGATTTTAGAGTAAATAATAATTATAAACCGTTTTGTCTGGAAGTAAATACTTTACCCGGTATGACTTCGACAAGTCTGGTTCCTAAAATGGCAAAGGCAGTGGGAATTTCCTTTGAAGAATTAATTGAAAGAATTATAAAGCTAAGTTTGTAATGTCAAAATTAAATTCAAAAAAAGTTAAGTTTTATATTTTCTTAGTAGTATTCATCGTTGGTTTAACTTATTTATTTTTTAATGAATACGGAATCCTTAAATATGTAAAACTGCAAAGCGAATTAAATTCGTTAAATGAAAAAATTTCTAAAGTTGATGAAGAAAATAAATCATTGGAAGCCGAAATAGATTCATTAAAAAGAAAAATTCCTGCAAAAATAGAAAAAGTAGCCAGGGAAAAATATCATATGATTCGTAAAGGGGAACGATCTATTGAAATTATTGAGAAGTAGAGATGACAAAATTAAACCTGCCGCAAATTCCACTAGCCGAACGTGTTCGTCCAAAAAATATTAAAGAATTTCAAGGACAAAAACATCTTTTAGGCGAAGGTAAACCGATACGTTTGATGATCGAAAATGATACGCTTTCTTCATTTATACTTTGGGGCCCGCCCGGCACCGGAAAAACTACAATAGCAAAAATTATTGCCGAACAAACAAACGCTGAATTTCATCAAATAAATGCAGTATCATCGGGAGTAAAAGATATTCGCGCGATTATTGAAATTGCTACCCAAAATAAAAATCTGAATAAACGAACTATCCTTTTCATTGATGAGATTCATCGTTTTAATAAAGCGCAGCAAGATGCTTTACTTCATTCTGTTGAAAACGGTTTAATCACTCTAATAGGGGCGACAACAGAAAATCCTTCTTTCGAAGTTATTCCGGCTCTCAGATCTCGCGCAAGAGTTTATGTTCTCGAAGAACTTTCGCAAGATGATCTTCAAAAAATTTTAGAAAACGCAATAAAGACAGATGAATTTCTATCTTCGTTAAACATTGAAGATATTGATTTTAAGTTTTTGATTTATTTATCCGGCGGTGACGCTAGATCACTTTTAAGTATTTTTGAAGCTTCTGTAGTGCAGGAAATAGATTCTGAACCTATTAACATTAGCAAAATAGTTTTAGAAAATATAGTTCAGAAAAAAAATATTCTTTATGATAAAGCAGGCGAGGAACATTATAATGTAATATCCGCTTTTATAAAAAGTGTACGCGGAAGTGATCCGGATGCGGCCTTATACTGGCTTGCAAGAATGATTGAGGGCGGAGAAGATCCTTTATTTATTGCTAGAAGATTAATAATATTGGCCTCGGAAGATATTGGAAATGCTTCGCCCAACGGTCTTGTTCTTGCCGAAGCCGCGTTTAGCGCGATAGATAAAATCGGAATGCCTGAGGCCAGAATAATTCTTGCGCAATGCACAACATATTTAGCTTCTCAGCCAAAAAGTAACGCCGCTTATATGGGAATAGATAAAGCACTTTCTACAGTAAGACAAAATCCACTTTTCGCTGTTCCTATTCATTTAAGGAATGCTCCTACAAAATTAATGAAGGAAATTGGTTACGGTAAAAATTATAAATACGCGCATAATTTTAAAAATCATTTTGTCGAAGAAGATTATCTTCCTGAAGAAATAAAAAGTACTCAATTTTATTTTCCCACAGAGAATGGCCAGGAAAAGAAATTAAAAGAATGGTTGAAGTTTTTGTGGGGAAAAAAGAAGAAATATTAATTTTATAAAACCGCAAACATCTTACCGGGAAGCTGCTTTACCAATCCTTTAAATTCTAATGATAGAAGATGTACAAGACAATCAGCCGTAGTTAAATTTGTTAAAGTCGCAATTTTATCAATCTGCAGCGGCTCTGCACCGAGAGATCCGATTATTTTTTCTTCAAACAGATTTAAATCATTTTGCTGTCTTGGAATATTTTTTCCTACTAAAGGTTTTAATTTAAGTTCTAACTCTACTAAAATATCTTCGGCATTACTAATCAATTTAGCTTCCCCGCGCTGAATAATTATATTTGTTCCTTCCGATTGCTTCACACCCAAATTTCCCGGAACAGCAAAAACTTCACGATTTTGCTCAAGCGCCAATCTGGCTGTTTGCATAGCGCCGCCTGTTATTTTTGTTTCAACAACTACAATTCCCAAACTTAAACCGGAAATAATTCTATTTCTTTTCGGAAAATTTTGTGCATCCGGTTTTGTTCCTAAATTAAATTCAGAAACAACAACTCCCGATTCAGCTATTTGTTCAAATATTTTTTTATTTTCCGGCGGATAAATAACATCCATACCGGAACCGATTACTGCAATTGTCCGTCGGTTGTTTTTCAAACAAGTTTCATGTGCAATAGAATCGATTCCTCTGGCCATTCCGCTTACAACAGTTATTCCTTGATCAATTAATTCACGTGTTAATCTTTCTGCCTGAACTTTGCCGTAATTAGTAGGGAGCCTTGTTCCTACCACGCCTATAGAATAATTATCCTCCTCCTGAAAATTTCCTTTAGCGTATAATATTAGCGGAGGGTCATAAATTTTTTTTAGCAGGCTTGGATATTCTTTATCCCAAATAGTAATTATTTTTGTCTTTAGTTTTGTCAGATGATAAAATTCATCCTCAATAGATTGAGAAAATTCTTTCCGTAATAAATTAATTTGAAGTATTTTTTTTGCTAGATTTAAACTAATCCCTTCAATTTGGGCAAGAGTATTAAAATTTGAAGAGAGAATATTTTCGGTAGTTTTTAGTTTGGAAAGTAAAACTCTAATTTTCCCCGGTCCGATTCCATCTACTGAAAGAAGAAGTCTTAAATTAACTAACTGATCGAACGAAAGTTTAGTCAAAACAGATAAAAAGCTTTATGGATGAATTTTATTTTTAATTACATCAATTTCATCAACAATTGCAACTATAATAGTATGCACAGGAGCGTTTCGATGGCCAAGAATTTGTTTAACGGCACTTCCTTCCTGAACAACTAAAACTGTATCCCCAATTCCGGCATCAACTAAATCCAACGCAATAATATCTTTGCTGCCGATAAAATTGCCGTCTAAATTAATTTGTTTAATTAATAAAAGTTTGTGCCCTTTTAGATAAACATTTTTTTGAGTTGATACTATATTCCCCCTAACCTTTGCTAGCAGCAACTTCATTCTCCTTAGAATTCTGTTCAACTACTTTTGGCCGGTACAGAATAGAAGAGGGAATAACAAATAAATAACCAATAATTAATAGAATTGGACTAATAACCAAAGAAGCGGTACTTTGCCAGCCTCCCAAAGTCATAAAATAAAAACCTAAAACAATAAGACCTATTCCTAAAAAAAGTAAATAATAATTTTGTTTAGCCCAATAAATTTTAAATGGGGAAACAGAAACTTTTTTAGAAGACTTAGAGCCTTTTTTCTTAACTACTTTAGCCATAAAAACTCCATAAATAAAAATAAAAGGCCCAGAGATGGGGGTAACTCTGGGCCCGACTCATTTGCATCAAAGGGCAGGGGAGAACCCTCTGAAAGAGTCATTAGAAATATATAATGATATCATTTTTTTGTCAAGCAATATTTATTTACTTATTTGGTAAACTATTTTTCTAATAGTATCAAATTGCAGATAAGGATATTCTTCTCTTATTGCGTCAATAGCATCCCCCGCGCTAACTTTACTAGCTCTTAATTGTTTAAATTTCTTTCTTATTTGATAATCTCTAACGGATTTCTCATCAATTAAACCTTGTGAGCTAAGAAGATCATAAATATCGTCGCTAATTAAATCTGATAAAGGATTATCTATTTTTGCTTTAATAGTTTTCATCGCTGCCTTCCTTTTTTTTGTGGTTTAAAAAAGCAATTCATAAAAATGGGTATCACTTATTTATACACTATCTCCTTTTTTAAAAGTTCCACTAAAAAACAAAAAACCGACCAGAGTAATCCCTAAATCGGCATAAATTTGCTACTCGGTTAAAAACATAATAAAAAAATTACCCTTGTAACAAATCGGCTATAAAACTAATCCTTTTTTGTATTCAAAAATACAAGAAAAAGTGGCAAAGTCAAGGGAGGGTTGGATAAGAAGGAAGAGGATTTACCACAAATCTATAATAATAAATTATAAAGATATTTAAATTTATGTTGCATAAACTTGTTAAAATATATTAACTTTGAGAGATTATAATATTTCCTTTAGTTGGGAAAAATTTCATAAGTTGGAAATCACAATCCCAAATCACATCATAAAATTTAATTGAGAAAAAGGTATATGTCTAAAGAAAAAACAACAGATTTTTTAGATTATTTAGTTCTGTTAGTTAAGTGGAAAAAATTTCTAATAATACTTCTTTTGTCAACTGTAGTTATTGCATATCTATCAATATTTTTTTTCGTAGATGAACAATATACCGCAAGTGCTTTAATACTACCTTCACAAAGTGAAAATATGAGCGGGCTAGCAGGGATATTTCAAAATTTACCCATTGATATTGGAGCCGGAATTGAACCTAATACTGATATGCAGACATATAACACAATTATTTATAGCCGTACAACCTTAGAAGCCGTTATTAATAAATTTAATCTTGTACAAATGTACAATTTAGATACGACAGATGAAGAGTACGAAGAAAAGGCGCTAAAAAAAATAAAGGAAGATATAAAAGCAAAAATTACAGAAAATAACGCTTATGAAATTAGTGTAGTTTCAAAATCACCGAAAAAAGCTGCAGAAATAACTAATTATTTAGTTAATTTGTTAAATGAACGAATAGTAAATTTAAAAGTTCCAAAATCCGGGGAGAACAGAGAATTTTTAGGTAAAAGATTAAAGGATATTAAAAATAATTTAGAGGTAGCCGAAGATTCTCTAATGCACTATCAACAAAAATCCGGAATGTTAGATGCCGAAAGTCAAGTTAAGGCTATTTTAGATGCATATTCAACATTAGAAACAGATTTAATAAATAAACAAGTTCAAGAAAAAATTTACAGTAAAATCTTAAGTAAAGATTCACCAAGATTAAAAGATTTACAAATAGAAGTAAACGAATATGAGAAAAAATTAGCTTCAATAAAAGAGAATGGACAACCTGAAAGTCCCATTTTAGCGTTAAATTCCTTGCCTCAAAAGGCTATAAATTATTTAAGATATTATAGACAAGTTCAAATAGATAATGAATTATTGAAGTTTGTGTTACCCTTATATGAACAGGCAAAATTCGATGAACAAAAAGATGTTCCTATACTTCAGGTTGTTGATTATGCCGTCCCGCCTGTAAAAAGAAGTTTTCCGCAAAGAACACTTCTTGCCGCAATAATTACATTTGGTGTATTCATTCTAGCATTCTTATATATTCTGGTAAAAGAAAATGAATCATGGCAAAATTCTGATAAAATAGTCTATATCAAAAACAATTTGTTTAGCTGGAAATAATTTTAATGGATGCTTCCGTTCAAAATAATAAGCGTGTTACGGTCTTTTATTGCCAACATTATTTAGCCTCATCAATGACATTTATTTATAACCAATTATTGAGTGTTTTACAAAAATATAATTGTGTTGTAATTAGTACTTTTATAACAGAAAATGTAGACAAATTTCCTCATAAAAAATTGTTTTCTATAGAAAAAAATAGATTTGTTAAGAAATTTTTAATGTTTTGGGGAAAATTAACCCAAAAAGATAGTTACTATTATTTTAATATTGCTCCTTTTCTAACCTTAAGACAAAGAAAGAAAATTAAAAATATTTTAATAGCAAAAAAAGTAAATTTAATTCATGCTCATTTTGGGCCTTCAGGAATTGAAATTTGCTCATTAGCTGAAGAATTAAACATTCCCTTAATTGTAACTTTCCATGGATATGACGCCACCGCATTAATAAAGAATAAAGTTTATAAACAAAATTTAAGGAATCTATTTAATTACGCTAATATAATTTGCGTGTCCGATTTTATGAAACAACAACTTGTACAAATCGGTGCAATTTCAGAAAAGATAAGTGTAATTAGATATGGTACCGCAATCGATAAATTCTCTTTTTGCAAAAGAGAATCATTGGCGTCAAAGAAATTAAAAAATTCAAAAGTTGTTTTTTTACAAGTTTCTACATTTGTCGAAAAAAAAGGGCATAGATTCACAATTTTAGCGTTTAAAAAATTTTTGGAGTATTACCCTAACGCGGAATTAATTTTAGGCGGTGATGGTTATTTGTTTGAAGAAATAAAAAAATTTTCAAAAGAAGCTGATGTTCCGAATATTAAATTTACCGGATTTATTAATCATAATAGTATTACGGAATTAATGAAAAAAGCGGATGTTTTCCTGCATCATAGCATAACAGCCGAAGACGGAAATCAAGAAGGTATTCCAAACGCTATAATGGAAGCAATGGCTACGGGATTGCCAGTAATTAGTACTTGGCATGCGGGTATACCTGAGATAATTAAAGATGGTTACAATGGATATCTTGTAAAAGAAAAAGATGTTGACGAATATGTTATAAAATTAAAAAAAATAATGGATGATGATGGATCACTAGGTATACTAGCCAGACAAACTATTGAGGAAGAATTTAACCTAAAGTTTCAAGAACAAAAATTAATCAATAATTACAATTCAATTTTAAAATCTTCCCCTTATGCAGTTAACTAAGAAAGCAGTATTAGGGGTAAAATGGTCTTCTATCTCTCAGTTCGGACGTCAGGCCATCCAATATACCACAACAATTATTCTTGCTTCAATTCTTGCTCCGGCAGATTTTGGGTTGTTGGCGATGGCCCTAATTTTTATTGGTTTTTTAGAATTATTTAAGGATATGGGTTTTGCCGCCGCTGTTATTCATAAGGATGATATAAATGATCGGGTTTTATCAACTATCTTTTGGACAATTTTATTTATAGGATTAATACTTTCTGTAGTCATATTCTTCACTTCTCCCATAGTAGCAGCGTTTTATGAAAATTTAAAACTTATAGATATTCTTAAATCTCTTTCAATTGTATTTTTGTTGTCTAGCCTTACCATTATTCAAAAGGCACTATTAGAGAAGAAACTTCTTTTTACAGTATTAGCTAAAATTGAATTGTTCGCCGTACTAACCGGAGCAGTTGTAGGAATTACTATGGCTCTTACCGGATTTGGAGTTTGGAGTTTAGTTTTTCAAGCTATTTCCAATGCATTGGTTTCATCCATTTTATTGTGGGGGTCTGGGATTTTTTATCCTAAATTTGTTTTTGATTTTAATGAAGTTAAAAATTTATCAAGTTATAGTTTGAATTTAGCCGGTTATAATTTTTTAAATTATTTTGTTCGGAATGCGGATTATTTATTTATAGGGAAGTTTCTCGGCGGTGCCGAATTAGGACATTATTTTTTAGCATACAAAATAATGCTTTATCCCGTGCAGAGTGTAACTCAAGTTATTTCGAGAGTTTTTTTCCCTTTATATTCATCAATAAAAAACGATTTACAAAAATTTAGGAATGTTTACCAAAAAGTATGCAATTCCATAGCAATAATAACTTTTCCTTTAATGTTAGGCTTAATTGCTATAAGTACCCCTTTTATTAGTCTGTTTTTTAATGAAAAATGGGATAACAACCTGCTTGTTCAATTATTAACTATTTTGGCGCCTGTGGGACTAATTCAATCAATAGCGGCAACAACGGGGCCAATATTTATGTCTACTGGAAAAACAAAATATCTGTTTTATTGGGGCATTATAAGTGGGATTATCTACATTGGAGGATTTTATATCGGAATTTATTATGGTGCTGTTGGGGTAGCAGTTTCTTATTTAATTACGACCTTAATTTTATTATATCCTGTTTTTGCTCTTCCTTTCAAAATAATAAAGTTATCAACTTTAAAATTTTTTATATCTTTTAAGGAAATATTTTTTTCAAGCATTATAATGCTTGTTGTAAGCTTAATTATAAAAAGTCTCGTATTAGAAACATTTTCTAGTACTGTTCAATTAATAATTCTTATTCCGCTTAGTGTTGTTATTTATTTCTCTTTGCTATGGGTATTTAAGAAAGAATTACTTTTGGAAGTAATTAAAACTTTTAGAAAGGGAAATGTTACAGTTTGAATTTAAGTAATTTTAATATTTCTACATTAAGTTTGAAAGAAAAAATATATTTTATTTTTGGAATAGGCGTAGTTATTTTATTTCAAACCGCACTTCTAAATTTATTTCAAAATCCACTTATTGTTATTGCCTTTAACTTTGTCATTTTTTCTGTGATGCTTTATAAAATGGCAATTAAAGATTTAGCAACTTATTTATTAGTCCTTACAATTTTACCATTGTTTTATATTGATAAAATCTTTAGCCGGTATTATTCATATATAGTAATTCAGAATATACCTTTATATTTGTTTTTTTTAATTGCGGTTTTTCAATTTTTTAGGTCTTCAAAATTTCCAAAATTAAAGTTTACTCCTTTGAATTATCCGGTAATAGCTTATACTTTTTTAAGTATTATACTTTTATTATATGGATATTTTAATGGGGTCGATAGAAACCTACTGTTTCAAGAATCTTATCAAAATTTTTATTTTATACTCGCGTTGCCTTTTGTTTATCTTATTAAGAAAAGGGAATATTATAAATTACTTTTCAATCTTGTAGTTATTGTATTTTTAATTGTAGCTGTTGAGTATATTATATTCAACGCATCTTCATTTTATAGAGTAACAACATATCATAACCATTATTTCCCCTTTGTACTCGCTATTTTAATGTCTACTTTTTTATATGATAAAAGAAGCCACATAAAAATTATCTCTTTTTCTAGTATTGTTTTATTGTGGTGGGGATCTTATTCTACCGGCACACGAACATTATTAATCGCTAATTTATTGATAACACTAATTGTGTTATTCATTTATTTTAAGGAAAAGAAAACAAAATTCTTTTTTTTAAAACTTATTTTAATAATCATACTATTTTTAATCCCAATCTTTTTTTCAACCGATAGGCGTCCAACTGCGGTAGATCAAAATGATCCAACACAACGAATTGAAAGTATCTCCGCACCGTTAGAAGACATCTCTTTTCTAATGCGAATAGAAGTAATTTATTTAGGCATTCCTAAAATATTTGAACACCCTTTTGTAGGACATGGTTTTGGATATGAACTTAATCTTAAATATTTATTACACCAAAAAGTTATTTTCCCGGATAATAATTATATCTATTATTTACTTAAAGGGGGGATCATCTTCTTCTTTGTTGCTCTATGGATGTTTTTTTCCATAATTAAATATTCATATAAACTTTTTAAAGCAACCGATGATAGTTACGTGAAAATTATAATGTTAGCTAATATCGCGGGAATTTTGGGACTTATGTTTTTTGGCATGCTTAATGCCAATTTAGTTAAATTTAAACTTAATGTTTTGTACGCGCTTACTATTGCATACATTGATTTTGAATGGAGAAATGCGAATAAAAATCAGCCTAAAGTAAGTACAAAGGAAATTGGTGATTAAATTTTGAAAAAAAATAATGCAATAGCGTTTATTGCCGATGGAAGTATTAAGAATCCTATACTTGTTACACAAGGAATGCCTTTATTTAATTATTTAGCACAAAAAGGATACAATACTATTTTTATAACTCTGGAAAACATAAACGAAGATATTGGAAATTTAAAAGCTTACTATGGAAATTTAGAAAAAGCCGGAGTTAAAGTAATCCACATAAAATTAAAACCCGGAGCCATTAATTATTTCTCTAAAGGATTTTGGGAATTAAAAAAAATAGTAAACGAGAATAAAATTGAAATACTCCATTGTAGAAGTTTTTTCCCTTCAATGTTAGCTTACATATTAAAAAAAATTTTATATCACAAACTCAAAGTTGTTTTTGATACAAGAGGAGCTTTCATTGAGGAAGAAATATTTAAAGGCCACTATAAAAAAAATAATATCAAATTCCGGTTTTTGAAGTTGTATGAAAAGAAGATGTTGAAATATCTGGATAGTGTTGTTGTAGTCTCCAAAAAATATAGAGAATACTTAATAATTGAATATTCAGAACTTAATTTGGCCGAAAAAATATATTATATCCCAAATAGAATAAAAATTAATGATGATCAAAAAGATTATAAGGTAAAACCTAAGGATTTTATTATCGGAGTTTATTCCGGATCAACCGCGCCTTGGCAAGGGTTTCAAGAGCTTTTAGTTTTAATAAAAGAAGGATTAATTAAATTTAACAACTTAAAAATTAGGTGTATTTTATATAACATAGAAGATTTAGACCCCTCGGTAAAAAACTTAACAAAAGAGTTGAAAAATTTTCAAATATTTTCAATGCCGGCCGCAAAAACTTATGAATTTTTAGAACAATCTAATTTCGGAATATTACTACGTGCTAAACATTTTATTAGTGAAGTTTCATCTCCCATAAAATTTGCGGAATATTTATATTCCGGTTGCCCTGTTTTAATTAATCCCGGTGTTGGGGATACTGAAGAAATAATTAATGATTATAAAGTTGGAGTTATTGTTGAAAATGAAGATTATTCCGCGGCATTAGAAAAAATGTTTGAATTGTTAAAAGATCCTAATATTTATGATCGTTGTAGAGATGTAGCCATAAAAGAATTTAATATTGAAGATTCTTTTAAAGATTATGAAAATATTTATCAAAAAATCATGAATTAAATTTATGGAAAAGGTAGCGGGAGTTGTAATACTTTTTAATCCTGATAGTTCAATAATTGAGAATATAAAATCATATATAGATCAAGTTGAAGAATTATTGCTTTTTGATAATTCTACTAAAAAATCAAATTTAATAAATGAACTACCTTCCCAAAATAAAATTATTTATTATTCTAAACATACAAACATGGGTGTAGGATATGCATTAAATTACGCAGCTGGTTATTTTGTAAAAAAAGGGTACCACTACCTATTAACAATGGATCAAGATAGTATAGCAACACCTAATATGGTATTGAATCTTTTAAGATCTTGTAAAGAAATAAATAAAGTTGGAATAATTTCCCCAAAACATATTGGTAGATTTGATCCATACCCTACAAATGAATCAATAGAGGAAAAACTTGTGGTAATGACTTCTGGAAATATTTTAAATCTTTCTGTATACACCAAAGTCGGATCATTCGCTGATTATTTCTTTATTGATTATGTAGATACCGAATATTGTATGAGATTAAATAAAAATGGGTTTAAAGTACTTACAAATAATGCAGTAGCTTTATATCATAATGAAGCAAATGTAAGTAAAAGAAATTTTTTTGTAGGCGTTGTATTTCCTTATAATCATTCAGCTAAAAGATTATATTTTAAAGTAAGAAATCGATGTTATCTACGAGATAAGTATAAAAAAGATTATCCAAAATACTTTTCCTACGAATTTCCGTTATTTAAGAATATGTTGATAAAGATTTTATTATTTGAAGACGATAAGGTTAAAAAAATTCATTACGCATTAAAAGGATATTTTGACTATAAAAAAAAGGTTTATTATTCACCTTTTGATAAATAATATATTTTTAGTAAACGAAAGTCTATCTAAGTATGTTAATCTCTATTCTTATTATTAATTATAATGTTGCTGAAGAAGTAGTTGATTGTATAGTTTCAATTAAAAAAAACTTTATAAATGTTGATTATGAAATTATAGTAGTGGATAATTGTTCAACAGAAAGAAAAATTGAAGAGTTAATTCAAATTTTTCCGGGTGTTCATTTTCATCTGTTAAAAGAAAATTTAGGATTTGCCGGGGCTAATAATTTTGCTGCAGAATATGCTAAAGGAAAATATTTATTATTTCTCAATCCTGATACTTTAGTTATTGAAGATTTTATCACTCCAATAATAAATTATATTGAAAAACACCAAAATATGGGCGCATGCGGACCTCTATTGCTTAATGAAGATAGAACTATTCAAAATTCTACAGGAATAAAATTAGGTATTATTTATGAAGCTAGCGAAGCTTTTATGTTGATTAATCTGCTTCGTAGGATCTATAACTATTTATTAAGTAAGAAAATAAAAAAAACAACTCCTGTAGCAGTAAGATGGTTAAGTGCGGCATGTCTTATGGTAAATAAAGATACATTTATAAAAATTGGAAAATTTAACAAAGAATTTTTTCTTAATTACGAAGACATAGATTTATGTGAAAGAATAGCAATGAAAGGTTATAATAATTTTTATTTTCCATATTTACGGTGTATACATGCAGATCAAAAGAGTCAATCTAAAAATTATACCAAATTTGTTTATAACAGATACTATGGGAGAAGAATTTACGCAAAGTTTCATTACAATTTTTTCAAAAGGAATCTTATAAATTTGATTCATATTTTCGGAATTATTTTAAGAATTTTGACTGGTAATTTTACCTATACCGGTGTTGAAAGGGAACAAAGAATTGAAGGTTACAAAAAATCATTGAAACTATATTTATCATGAATAAAAAAATAAATATTCTGCATGTAGTTACTGGTTTAGATGATGGTGGACTTGAAAAAATTGTTTTTATGTTAGTTTCACAAATCCGAAAGGAAAACATACAACATTTTACCGCAGTTTTAACCCCAAATAGCAATTCATTTTTAGAAAAAGATTTTGAACATTGTGGTGTTGTTGTTAAGAAATTTAATTTTTCTAATCGATTTAACAGTCTAAAATCGCTTATTCTAAATTTAAGCCAAACATTATGTTTAGCTAAATATATAAAAGAAAATGATATACAAATAATACATTCTCATGATTTCTTTCCGGCTTTAACTGCACGAGTAGCTGCAGTTTTTTCCATGCTCTTTTTTTTTCATAAAGTGGATAAAATTTTTATCACGCTCCATAATCTTTTTTTTTGGTTGAATCCTATTCATCATCAAATCAATAAAATTCTGAGTAAATTTACTACAAAAATTATTTGTGTATCTCGTTCAGTTATGAACTATTCAATTCAGCATGATAACATCAATTTAAAAAAGTATAAAATTATATATAATGGAGTGGATGTTTCAAATTATATACCTAATGCAGTTTATAACGAACAATATCGAAAAGAATTTAAAATAAAAAATAATGAGATAGTAATTGCGAACGTTGGAGTTCTTTCGGTTCGAAAAGGACACAAATATTTACTGGAAGCATTTAAACGATTATTAGATGAGAATAAAAATATCAAGCTTTTAATCTTCGGCAGTGAACGTGAGCATGAGAAAGAAATTGCCGAAGAAATTTATAAAATTATTGATGAATATAAGATTAATGAAAAAGTTCAAATAATTAGCCCTCGCAAAGATTTAAATAAAATATATAACATTTTTGATGTTTTTGTCATGCCTTCTATAACTGAGGGTTTAAGTTTAAGTGCTATTGAAGCAATGTTAATGCAAAAAGTTTGTCTTTTTTCAGATATTCCTCCTTTTAAAGAAATGATTTCAGATGGTGAAAATGGTTATCTTTTTAAGTCAAAAAATAGTTATGACCTTTATATTAAATTGAAAATGATTATAAATAACTCATCCAATAAAAAAGTAAGTGAAAATGCTAGGTTGCAGGCTTTAGAAAAATATGATGTTCAAAGAATGTGCAATGAATATTATAATCTTTATATAAGTTAAATCTATAAAATGGAGTAAAATACTATTATATTTGTTTTGAATTCTACTTTTAATGTATTAAAGTCCCAAATTTTATAATAAATGATAATGAAAAAAACTAATCCTCCTAATCTCTCAATCATTATTATCACCTGGAAGATGAGAGATTTACTCAAAGTATGTCTTGATTCTATTTATAAATTTACTTCCGGTTTAGAATTTGAAATTATTCTTATTGATAATAATTCTCAGGACGGTACTGTTGAAATGATTCAGCAAGATTATCCTAATATAAGATTGGTAAAAAATAAGCAGAACAAAGGCGTCGCGCCGGCGCGTAATCAAGGTTTGGAAATTGCTGAAGGTAAATATGTTCTCATTCTTGATGCTGATATGGAACTAATTGAAAATTCCATTTTGAGGTTATATGAATTTATGGAGCAGCATCCGGAATGCGGAATGGCAGGCAGTAAACTTGTTGATTCCGATATGCAGCTGCAATATTCTTGTAAACGATTTCCTACTTTTTTAGCTCTACTTTATCGTAGGTTAGAGCATATTAATTTTGTTAAAAATTCTAAAACGCTTACTCATCATATTATGAAAGATTGGGACCATAAAGAGATTAGAGAAGTTGAGTATCTTATCGGCGCATGTCAATTTATTCGCAAAAAAGTAATTGATCAAATTGGTTTTTACGACCAGGAAATATTTTACGGCCCGGAAGATATCGATTTTTGTATAAGAGTTTGGAAAGCCGGCTGGAAAATATTTTATTTACCCACTACACAAATAATTCATCACGAACAAAGAATTACTAAAAAGAACCTTTTTTCTGCCATTTCTTTTAAGCATCTTTTAGGCATAATGCACATCTTTTGGAAATATAAAGGGAAGGTTAGAGCTTAAGATTTAACTATGTCTAAGGTAACCGAAAAATTTATTATTCTCATAACAGACTTCCTAACAATTAACCTCGCGTTTTTTATTTATTTCTATTTGCGCGTTCAAACCGGATGGTTTGATCTGCTTATTATGCCGCAGTTTTTTATTACAATGCTGGCCATTTATTTTTACTGGCTAATTATTTTTACTTTTGTAGGAATGTACCGAACCTGGTTCGCAGCTTCCAGATTTGATGAAATTTCTACTCTTTTTAAAGCTTCTTTCGTGGGAATTTTTATCCTCTTCTTTTTAATTTTTATTGATGATTATCTCCACAATGTAGCGTCTTCTAGTAGAATATTAATTTTTATTTATTGGGGGTTATTCTTGTTATTCGTAGGAACCGGAAGAATTTTTATTAGAAGTTTTCAAAGAAGACTGTTAATAAATGGAGTAGGGCGGAGAAATGCTTTAATTGTCGGTATAAATAATAAAGCATATGAAGTTCATAGATCAAATAATCCAACATAAAGCTTTAGGCCTTGATGTTACAGGCTATGTTTCTGTAAAAAACGATGTTCTTGAAGAGGAAATATAAAGGTGTAAATGTTGTGGGAAATGTTCATGATATTCAAAATTTAATTGATGAATATAAAGTTAAAGAAATTATTATTGCGCTTGAAAAAGAAAACCACGATGTGCTGGTTGAATTAATTTCCAAATGCGAACTAAAAATGTAGGACTAAAAATCGTTCCCGATTTATATGAAATTTTAAGCGGACAAGCAAGAACTTCTCAACTGTACGGTATTCCGCTTATCGATATTATGCCACAACTGATGCCGGAATGGGAGAAGAAATTAAAACGTGTTCTAGATTTAGTTGTTTCTATAATCATATTAATTATTTCTTTGCCGTGTTACAATTCCTGCGGCAATAGCCATTAAACTTGAAAGTCCCGGCCCTATATTTTTTAGACAGGAAAGGTGCGGGCAGAATGGTGAAGTTTTTAAAATGGTAAAATTTCGATCAATGCGGAATGACGCTGAAAAAAGAACAGGGCCGATTTGGTCGCAGAAAGATGATCCCAGAATTACAAGAGTGGGTAAATTTATCAGAAAGGTTAGAATAGATGAAATTCCCCAGATGTACAATGTATTAAAGGGGGAAATGAGTATGGTAGGCCCGCGCCCGGAAAGTCCATATTTTGTTGAAAAATTAGCGGAAGAAATTCCGTATTATAAAAGAAGATTAAAAGTTCGCCCCGGTATAACAGGCTGGGCGCAAGTAAAACATAAATATGATGAATCTATTGAAGATGTAAAAATTAAATTACGGTATGATTTATTTTATATCGAAAATATGTCCATAAGAATGGATTTTAAGATTCTTTTTCGTACCGTTTTTGTAGTACTTTTCGGAAAAGGACATTATAATTAATATCAGTTATTAAGATATTTTTTTTGCAAATTCCCGGCTCCCGTTTAATCATAAATTTCCTTTAACATTTATAATTATCAGCTTATATGGATGAAAAATCTTTAATAATTATTCCGACTTATAACGAACTTAGATAATATTCAGAAAATTATTCCGGATATTTTGAATAGGTATAAAAACTAATTTAGATATTCTTATTGTGGATGATAATTCTCCGGACGGAACCGGAAATATTGTTGAAGAATTATGTCAAAATTGAACCGAGTAATTCATATTCTTAAACGGGAAAAAAATGGGTCTGGGCACAGCATATCTTGCGGGCTTTAAATACGCTCTTAGAAATAATTATGATTATATTTTTGAAATGGACGCTGATTATTCACATGATCCCAAAGAAATAAAAAATTTCTTAAAGGCTATTAAAAATTCTGATCTTGTTCTAGGAAGCAGGTATGTTACCGGAGTAAATGTTGTAAATTGGCCGATGCGCCGGTTGTTCTTAAGTTATTTTGCAAATATTTATACACGAATTATTACCGGTTTGCCTATTTGTGATGCAACCGGCGGATTTAAATGTTTTAGGAGAAATGTACTTGGAAGCAATAGACTTTAACAAATAAAATCAAACGGATACGCGTTTCCAAATTGAAATGACATTTAAAGCATGGAAAAAAGGATTTAAAATTGTGGAAATTCCTATAATTTTTATCGATCGTGTAAAAGGCACTTCTAAAATGTCTAAAAAAATTGTTCGTGAAGCAATTATTATGGTTTGGAAACTTAGATTAAGAAGTATTTGTTAGGAATACTCTAATTAGGTGTTAATGTGGACTTATCCATAATAATTGTTAACTATAATGTAAAAGAATTTCTTCAAAATTTAATTCATTCTATAAATAAAGCCTGCACAAAATTTAACACTGCGAAATTATTATTGTTGATAATGCTTCAGATGACGGAAGTGTTGAATTTCTCCGGGAAAAATTTCCGTCAGTAAACTTAATTATTAATAAACAAAATCTTAGGCTTCAGCAAAGCAAATAATATAGGCTTAGCAATCGCAAAGGGGAAATATTTACTGCTCCTAAATCCGGATACTCTTGTTGAGTGAAGATACTTTTGAAAAAATGATAAATTTTTTTGAACAAACACCGGAAGCCGGACTTGCCGGTTGTAAGATCTTAAATCCCGACGGAACTCTTCAACTTGCCTGCAGAAGAAGTTTTCCCGGCCCCTGGACTTCATTTTGTAAAGTTACCGGTCTCAGTTCAATTTTTCCGAACAGCAAATTATTTGCCCGATACAATCTTACTTTTCTTGATGAAAATGAAACTTACGAAGTGGACGCTATTTCCGGTTCTTTTATGATGTTTTCAAGAGAAGTTTATGAAAAAGTAGGCGGACTTGATGAAGAGTTTTTTATGTACGGTGAAGATTTGGACCTTTGTTACAGAATACAGAATAGCGGATATAAAGTTTTTTACGTTCACAGCACACAAATAATTCATTATAAAGGGGAAAGTACCAGACGCAGCAGCCTTGATGAAACTAAAGTTTTTTATAACGCAATGCATCTTTTTGTGAAGAAACATCTAGCAAGTTCTTTTTTAGTAGAGTTTATTCTCAGATCAGCTATTATTATTAGAAAATTTTTCGCTTTCTGGGGCAAAAGAAAACTTATCCTGCTTTCAGTTTTTCTCGATTTTATTTTTTTCAATGTTTCTCTTTTAGCCGCGGAATTTATCTATAAAAAAATGAGTTACTGGGGTGGATTTCCTCCGTTTAGTATACCTTTTATTTTTATCCTGCCTGCATTGCTTCATATTATTACGGCTTCGTTTGTCGGAGTTTATCGAAAAGATTCTCTTTCTGTCTTCAGTAATTTCGGTGCTATAATTATCGGATTTTTTATTCTTTCCGCCTTAACTTTTTTCTTTAAACAATATGCGTACAGCCGTGCCGTAATTATAATAACTTATATTTTATTATTCTTTCTGCTTACTTTTTGGCGTATAATTCTAAAGCTTTTCTTTCGTATCGGAATAAAAGAAACAGATTTAGCCGGTAATAGAACCATTGTGGTTGGTACCAATGATCCTGCTTTGAAAATTGCGAATAAATTAAAAAGTAAAGAGAGTGATTATCATTCCATAGTTGGGCTTATAGGCTTTTCAAATAAAGAGATTGGGCAAATAAAAGATACGTTTGAAGTAATAGGAAACATGGAAAATATAAATAAAGTAATTAAGGAAAGAAAAATAAACGAAGTTATTTTCTCATCTGAAGAAATGTCTTATGATCAGATGATGAGCATTGTTTCCGCCTGCCAAAATGAAAATGTAGAATTTAAATTGATAGGAAACAGCCTTGATTTTCTGGTAGGAAAAACTTCTGTTTCAATTCTTGATGATATGCCCGTTTTTGAAATTAGATATAATATTTCAAGCCCACTAATGAAATTTCTAAAAACAACTTTTGATTATATCGTGGCGTTGTTTGTTTTGTTTTTTATTTATCCTTTCATATATTTAACGGTCAAACTAAACAAAGAACCGGGCGAATTTGCAAAATTCATACTAAAAGTTCCAAAAATTTTAAGCGGCAAGTACAGTTTTGTCGGGCCAAAATATTCTTCCGAAATTAGGCAAATTATATTTAGGCAAACCGGGTTTAACCGGGTTATGGAATTTAGAAAAAACATCTACTGCAGATACTACAAAAATTGATATTTATTATGCTAAAAATCAAAACATCTGGCTTGATTTAGAAATACTTGGAAAAACGTTAAATAAATTGTGGGATACCAGAACTTAATTATGGCTAAAACTATTTTAGATTTTGAAAAACCAATCGTTGAACTGGAAACTAAATTATCAGAAATGAAAAAATTTTCGGAAACGATGGATATTGAAGATGAAATTGTAAAGATTGAAGAGAAAGTAAAACAATTGAAAGAAGGAATTTACAAAGATCTTACTCGTTGGCAGCGTGTACAATTAGCGCGCCATCCGGATCGTCCTTACACTTTAGATTATATTTACGCTATTACCGATAATTTTGTTGAACTTCACGGTGATAGAAGTTATAAAGATGATAAAGCAATTGTCGGAGGATTTGCTGCTATCGATGATCAAAAAGTAATGATTATCGGGCATCAAAAAGGGCGTGATACAAAATCAAATCTTTACCGCAATTTCGGTATGGCTAACCCCGAAGGGTACAGAAAAGCTCTTCGTTTAATGAAATTAGCCGAAAAATTTAATAAACCGATTATCACTTTAGTTGATACTCCCGGAGCTTTTCCGGGGCTTGAAGCCGAAGAAAGAGGTCAGGCAGAGGCTATTGCCCGAAATCTGTTTGAAATGAGCAGATTAAAAGTTCCTATTATTGTTGTAATTATTGGTGAAGGAGCCAGCGGCGGTGCTTTGGGAATTGGTGTAGGCGATAGAATTTTAATGCTGGAAAACTGCTGGTATTCTGTAATTAGCCCCGAATCTTGTTCAAGTATTTTATGGCGAAGCTGGGAATATAAAGAACAAGCTGCCGAAGCTTTAAAATTAACGGCTCCCGATCTTCTCGAACAAAAAATAATTGATAGAATTGTACCCGAGCCTTTAGGAGGCGCGCATAAAAATCATCAGGAAGCAGCTAATCTTCTAAAAACCGCTTTACTTGAAGAATTATCGCAATTAATAAAAGTTAAGCCGGATAAATTAATTGATCTCAGATTAGAAAAATTCGGTAAAATGGGTGCATACGAAGAGTAAAATTCTGTTTATAAATTTTTCTTTTTTTTAATGGAAGCGGTAAACACTGCTTCCATTTTTTTATTAATAAAATAGAAATATTTTTGCTCTAATTTCTCTAACTTATCAACAAGCTTTTTAATAAATTTGATCACTAATTCTTTAATTATATTTATTACAATCTATGCTTAGCAATAAAACTCAAATCAGAGTGCGCTACGCCGATACAGACCAAATGCAGTTCGTTTATAACGGAAAATATCTTGAGTATTTTGAAGTCGGCAGAACTGAAATGCTGCGTGAAATTGATTTGCCTTATAATAAAATAGAAACTGAAGGATTGCAGCTGCCGGTTTTGGAAACTTATGTTAAATATTTAAGGCCGGCATTTTACGATGATATTTTAACTATACATGCTTTTGTAAAAGAGATTCCTCAATTTAAAATACATATTGAATATGAAATATTTCGTAACGATGAACCTGAAGTTATAGCCGAAGGTTTTACCGAACATGTTTTTATAAAAAAAGATACTAAAAAAGCTATCCGCATACCGGCGTTTTTTCTTAATAAAATGAAAGAGTTTTTTTCAAATGATTGATGCAAATATTAAAGAAATTATTAAAAAAGCATTAGAAGAAGATATTAAAATCGGCGATATTACTACCGAAGCTACAGTTCCAAAAAATTTAAAAGGCAAAGGAGAGTTCCTTCTTAAAGAAACAGGAGTTTTAGCAGGATTTGAAATTGCCGAAGCGGTTTTCAATATTGTTGATGAGAATTTAAATTTTGAAAAATTTGCGGAAGACGGCGATAAAATTAGTGCCGGAAAAATAATTGCCGAAGTAGAAGGAAGCGCCGCTTCAATATTAACAGCCGAAAGAACAGCTTTAAATTTCTTTCAGAGAATGAGCGGAATAGCAACTGCCGCGGCAGAATATCGGGAAAAAATAAAACATACAAAAGCACAGATTATTGATACACGAAAAACAGTTCCCGGATTACGAATGTTGGATAAGCTAGCGGTAAAATTAAGCGGCGGAAAAAATCATAGAGTAGGTTTATATGATATGTTTTTAATTAAAGACAATCATATTATTGCCGCCGGCTCTGTTAAAAAAGCAATAAACGCTTGTAAAGAATTTAAAACGAAAAATAATTTATCCGCGCGAATTGAAGTTGAAACAATAAACCTGGAACAAGTTAATATTGCTTTAGAATGCGGCGTTGATGTAATTATGCTCGATAATTATGAATTAGATAAAATGAGAGAAGCGGTAAAATTAATAAACGGAAAATGTAAAGTTGAAGCGTCCGGAGGTATTAATTTAGCTACTGTTAAAGATATAGCCGAAACAGGTGTGGATTTTATTTCTGTCGGTGCCTTAACCCATTCTGTAAAAGCGTTAGATATTTCTCTTAATATAACTACTTCTATTTGAGACTAAAATTTGATTTTCGATAAACTAAAAGAACTTACAAAAGATACCGCCATTTACGGCATCAGTACAATGGTAGGCCGTTTTCTTAATTTTGTTTTAGTTCCTTTTTACACCAATGTCTTTCTCCCCGATCAATTTGGCATTCAGCAAGTTGTTTATGCTTATATCGGAATTTTTAATATCCTGTTCATTTACGGGATGGATTCCGCGTATCTTAAATACGCCGCTTTCAAAGATATAGGAGATGAAAAAGATAATTTCTCAACTCCGTATATTTCAATTTTTTTTACTTCGCTTGTTATAAGCGGAGCGATAATTCTCTTCAAAAACCCGATTAGTTTTTTTCTAGAAATTCCTGAACATTATCGTTATTTAATTATTCTTTCCGCTATTATTTTATTCATAGACGCTAATGCCGTAATTCCTTTTCTGAAACTTCGGCTCGATAGAAAAGCAAAATTATTTTCCATATTTAAAACCACTAATATTGTTGTAAATATCGCGTTTAATTTATTTTTAATTCTGTTTTTAAAATGGGGAATAGAAGCAATATTTGTAAGTAATCTTTTGGCTTCATTAGCTTCTTATTTACTCTTGCTTCCGACTATATTGAAAAATCTGAAGTTAAAATTTCATAAAGAATTATATAAACGGCTGCTTAAATTCGGCCTTCCTTATTTGCCGGCAGGTTTTGCCGTAATGCTTGTGCAGGTTGTTGATGTCCCTATTCTGCAGCGTTTAACGGATATTCATACAGTAGGAGTTTATAAAGCTGTTTATAAATTAGGCATTTTTATGATGCTGTTTGTAAATATGTTTCAATACGCTTGGCAGCCGTTTTTTTTGCAGAACGCAAAAGAAGAAAACGCTAAACAACTTTTCTCAAAAGTACTTACTTATTTTTCGTTAGCCGGAAGTATAATTTTTGTAGTGCTCTCATTATTCATAAATAACATTGTTAAAATTGAGGTTCATGGTTATTCTTTAATCGGGTCAAGTTATTGGAGCGGATTAAATATTGTACCGATAATTTTACTCGCTTATTTATTTAACGGTTTATATGTAATTTTCTCGGCAGGAATTTATATTGAAGAAAAAAGTATTTATGTGCCTATTGTTTCGGGTTTGGGCGCTGCCGTAAATGTTGCGGTAAATTTTTTCATGATTCCCGTTTGGGGAATTATGGGCGCCGCTTTCGCTACTCTTGCAAGTTACTTAGTAATGGCCGCGGGTTATTATATTGTTACGCAAAAATTTTATCATATAAATTATGAGAATTCAAAAATTATAAAAATATTTACGATCTCAATTTTAATAGTAATTTTATACTACATATTGTTGTTTTCCGGAAATTTAAATTTAATTTATAAATCATTTCTACTTTTAAGTTTTATTATTTACCTAATTATTTTTGTTATTGATAAGGATGAATTTAAATTTCTTAAGAAAAAAATATTACGAGCAAAATAAGGGCATAATTTATAATGGCGGAAAAAATAAAAATTAAAATAAAAAGAATAAGTAAAAAATTTGAAGATGTGGCGCTGCCTTCCTATTCAACTGAAGGAAGTGCCGGAATGGATATTAGAGCCGCGGTAGATGATGAATATATTTTAGCGGCGGGACAAATAGGTTTAGTTCCCACAAATATTTCCGTTGAAATTCCCGAAGGATATGAAATTCAAGTAAGGCCGAGAAGCGGATTGGCTGTTAAACACGGAATCGGAATTTTAAATTCTCCCGGAACAATTGATTCTGATTATAGAGGAGAAGTTAAAATTATTATGATGAATTTCGGCAAAGACAATTTTGCTTTAAAATGAGGCGAAAGAATAGCCCAAATAATTTTTTCGAAAGTTTATAAAGCCGAATTTGTCGAAACCGATATTCTGGAAGAAAGCAGCAGGGGAGAAGGCGGTTTCGGGCATACCGGGAAGCATTAAATTTATCTGCATAAAAATTTTAAGTTAAAGAAAAATATTTTTATTTATATCTTCAAAAAGAATAAAAATTTAATTAAACTGGCTAACACGCATTTTTATTTTTACCGCGTTTATTTTATAACTTTCTTAAATAAGAGCTACGATGTCTGAATTTATCCATCTACATAATCATACTCATTACAGCCTTCAAGACGGCGCCTGTACCGTTGACGATCTTGTTAAAGCCGCAAAAAAAAATAATATGAAATCTGTCGCTGCTTAACCGATCATGGAGTTATGTACGGTGTTGCCGAGTTTTATAAAAAAGCAAAAAAAGAAGGAATAAAACCGATTATTGGGATGGAAGCTTATGTTGTAACGGAAGGCAGCCGTTTCGACAGGGGAAAATCTGAGATCGGCACAAAGAAAAGAGCTAAGCATTACAATCATTTAATTCTTCTCGCAAAAAATAAAGAAGGTTATAAAAATTTAACAAAGCTTTCTACTCTCGGCCATACGGAAGGATTTTATTATAAACCGAGAATTGATCTTGAACTGCTTAGAAAATATCAGTGAAGGTTTAATTTGCACTTCCGCTTGCGCGGGCGGAGTTGTTTCAACTCATCTTGTAAATAATAATTATGATAAAGCAAGAGAAATGGCAATAACTTTATAAAGAAATTTTTGGGGATGATTTTTATCTCGAAATTCAAGATCATGAGATGGATGTTGATAAACCTATTCTGGAAGGAATGCCGAAACTTTCAAAAGAATTGGGGATTAAATTAGTTGCTACAAACGACTGCCATTATATTGAACAAGAACATGCGATTGCACATAATATCCTTCTGCTTCTCTCAGATAAAAATGGGCAGGATTACAGGCAGTTACGTTACGGTACAGATCAAGTTTATTTTAAATCTGCCGGATGAAATGATAAATCTTTTTAAAAAGTATAACGGCGCTATCGAAAATACTCTTGAGATAGATGAGAAAATAGATTTAAATTTAGATTTCGAAGGACATCATTATCCGAAATTTCCTATTCCGGAAGATTCTCCCGCAAAAACTTTAGATGATTATTTTGAACTTCTCGCACGCGAAGGTCTTCATAAGAAATTAAAAGAAGTTACGCCTGAAGTCGAAGAGCGTTTTAGTTTTGAAATTGATACAATTAAAAAAATGGGATTTTCCGGATATTTTTTAATTGTTCAGGATTTTATCAATTCTTCCAAAAGTATGAATATTCCCGTTGGGCCGGGGCGAGGAAGCGCGGCGGGAAGTTTAGTTGCCTATACACTCGGCATTACAAATATAAATCCGCTTGATTATAATCTTCTTTTTGAAAGATTTTTAAATCCT
The DNA here is from genome assembly GCA_963798775.1 of uncultured Bacteroidota bacterium. GTDB lineage: Bacteria > Bacteroidota > Ignavibacteria > Ignavibacteriales > Ignavibacteriaceae > CAWCUK01. Next base: position 744,694 of record CAWCUK010000001.1, on the reverse strand, counting down.
GCACAGAAAATCAATGCCCGATATTGACGTTGATTTTGCTGATGATAAACGAGGCGAAGTTATTGATTATGTACGTGAAAAATACGGCAACCATTGCGTAAGCCAAATTATAACTTTTAACAGATTATCATCAAAAGCAGTAATTAGGGATGTTGCGCGTGTTCTTAAAATTCCGATTCCTATTGTAAATAAAATTACCAAATTTATTCCTTCAAAATTCGGAAAAGTTTTTTCAATTGAACAGGCATTAAATGAAGTTCCGGAATTAAAATGGGTAAAAGAATCCAATGATCCCGATATTCAGAATTTAATAAAATACGCTAAAGTTCTGGAAGGAATGAACCGCAATTCTTCCAAACATGCCGCCGGAGTTGTTATTACTCCCGAAGATGTTAGCAATTATGTCCCGCTTGCAACACAAGCTTCCGGGAACCGATATTGTTACTCAGTTCAACATGAAAGAGATTGAAGGTTTCGGACTTCTGAAAATGGATTTTCTGGGCCTTCGAACTTTAACAATTATCCGGGATGCTTTATATCTTATTAAAAAAAATCATAATGTTGATATTGATATTGACAAAGTTCCTTTGGATGATGAAAAAACATACCAGCTTTTTTCAAAGGGACAAACAACCGGCGTGTTCCAGTTTGAATCCGGCCCAATGAGGGAATATTTAAAAAAACTAAAACCTACAAGTTTAAATGATCTTGCCGCAATGAACGCTCTTTACCGCCCGGGTCCTATGGAATTTATTGATGATTTTATCGATAGAAAATTCGGTGAAAAAGAAGTTGAATATCTTCATCCCGTTCTTAGAACCGATTCTAAAAGAAACATACGGAATTATTGTTTACCAGGAACAAGTAATTCAAATTGCCAATAAAGCCGGCGGAATGAGCCTTGCCGAAGCTGATATTCTCCGCAGAGCGATGGGTAAAAAAGATCTTAAGGCAATGAAGGAACAAAAAGTAAAATTTGTTGAGGGCGCCGTTCAAAATAAAATTCCTAAAAAAGCCGCTGAAGAAATTTTTGAAGCGATTGATAAATTTGCGAATTACGGTTTTAATAAAAGCCATGCGGTTGCATATAGTTTTGTAGCGTATCAAACAGCTTATTTAAAAGCTCATTACACTGCGGAATTTCTTGCTGCAAACTTAACTAACGAATTCGGCAATACTGATAAAGTTACGAATTTTTTAGAAGACTGCAGAAAATTAAAAATAAAAGTTCTTCCTCCCGATGTTAACAGTCCTTCAGTTTATTTTGATGTTGAAGACGGGAAAATTCGTTTTGGTATGTCAGCAATTAAAAATGTAGGAATTCCTGCTGTTGAAGAAATTATGAGAAGCCGAGCAGAAGTTGGGCCGTGATTTTACAAGCATTTTTGATTTCTGTACTAAAGTTGATACTAGAATTGTAAATAAGAGAACTCTGGAAGGCTTAGTTCTTGCAGGCGCGTTTGACAGTATCGATAAAAGAAGAGCGACACTTTTTAACTCAATTGAAGATGCTCTTGATTTTGGAAGTAAGGCAAGAAATTCAAAATTATCGGCGGAAAATAGTTTGTTCGGCGGAATTGCAGAAGAAGTGAAAATAACCGAGCCGCAGCTTAACATTATTACCGACTGGACACAAAAAGAGCAATTGGCAAAAGAAAGAGAAGTAATGGGATTTTATGTTACCGGCCATCCTTTAAGAAAATATGAAATTGAATATAAATCGTTCGCCACAATTCATCTTGGTGAAACCGATAAACTTGAAAATATGGATGTTGTGCGGGCTTGCGGTGTAATTACAAATCTAAAAACTAAAATTGATAAATCCGGTAAAACAATGGCATTCTTTACTCTTGATGATTTTTCCGGCTCGTGCGAATGCTTAATGTTTTCCAAAGTCTATGAAAAATTTAGTGAACATATAAAAGAAGAAGAATGTGTTTTTATGGCAGGAAGGCCTGAAAGCAGCGGCGATGCAATTAAACTTCATATTGAAGAAGTAATTCCATTAGAAGAATCCGCCGATAAATTTACACAAAGTGTTAAGGTTTGTATTGAAAAGGATAAAATAGCTGCCGACGCGATAATAAAATTAAAACCTCTCTTTGAAAAATATAAAGGAAATTTACCTTTATATATTCACCTCGGAGACAATGGCTCTAAACCGAGACTATTTTTCCTTAAAGATACACGCGTAAAAGTTACTAACGAATTTATAGCCGAAATAATAGCTTTATTAGGGGAAGAATCTTTACTGTTAAGCAAGAAATAGGAACCGCCAAAAAACCTGAATAATTATAAAGTATGATAGAACCTTATACATCATGTATATTAGATACATTCATAAATATTCAAACAAATTATTTTTGTGATTCATTTATCATTTATAACAGTTGTATAACTTCTCGCTATTTTGTATTATTTGCATTCTAAATTAATCTAACTAGCAGAAGGAAGTTTAATAAATAATGAAACAGAGTGATAATCAGAATTATTGGGCAGTTATACTTGGCGCGTCATCTGGGTTTGGAGAAGCAGCTGCTGTTAAATTAGCTGAAGACGGTTATAATATTTTCGGCATACATCTGGACAGGCAAGTAACTATGCCTAATGTAGAAAAAATTACCAAAATAATAGAATCTCACGGAGCTAAATATAAATTCTTTAATGTTAATGCGGCTGACGCGGCTAAGCGTAAGAGATAATAACAGAGTTAAAAGAAATGTCTGATGGTAAAGCTCTGGTAAAAGTATTAATGCATTCTTTAGCTTTCGGAAGTTTAAAACCATTTGTATCCGCCGATAACCAACCAACTTTAAATAAAGCTCAAATGGAAATGACGCTGGATGTTATGGCGCACTCTTTAGTTTATTGGGTGCAAGATTTAGTGGTAAATAATCTATTGGCTGAAAAAGCAAGAATTTTTGCGATGACTAGTTCAGGCGGTCATTCGGCTATTCCGTTTTACGGCGCAGTTTCGGCAGCCAAAGCCGCTCTCGAATCTCACGTACGGCAACTTTCTGTAGAGCTAGGTTTTCTTAATGTTTCCGTAAATGCTATAATGGCCGGCGTAACTGATACTCCCGCGTTAAGAAAAATTCCCGGCAACATCCCAATGATTGAAGTAGCCAGAAGGAAAAATCCCCGAAACAGATTAACCACTCCTGAAGATGTAGCAAAAGTAATTTCATTATTTTGTAAAGATGGCGGAGAATGGATTTCGGGCGGAATAATAAATGCAGACGGCGGCGAGGATGTTGTTAATTTTGTGGGACAGGGGGAGACAAATGATAAAACTTTTAATTTTTAATTAAGGACTTTTAGAAATGAAACCAATAACTATTACAGATGACAATTTTGAACAAGAAGTAATAAATTCTAATCAACCGGTACTAATAGATTTTTGGGCTACCTGGTGCGGCCCGTGCCGTATGATTGCTCCGATTGTTGAAGAACTTGCTTCCGAATATGAGGGTAAAGCTAAAATAGGAAAATTAGATGTTGATAATAATCAGCAGACAGCAATAAAATTTGGTGTTAGAAGTATTCCTACTTTATTAATCTTTAAAGACGGCAAATTAAAAGATACAATTATTGGAGCGGTTCCTAAAACCCAAATTGTTCAAAAATTAAATTCCGCCATTTAATTTTAGATCATTTATTTTAATCTGTAAAAAAAGAATTTGTTATTATGAAAAAAATTATTGTTACTGACGCAGTTGATAAAAAATGTGTCGGTATTTTAGAGGCTGCCGGTTATGAAGTTACATATAAACCAGGAATGCAGAAAGAGGAAATTGAAAAAGTAATTAAAGATTATAACGGACTAATTGTAAGGAGCGAAACTAAAGTAACTCCTGAACTGATAACTTTAATGGATAAAATGGAAGTTATTGGACGTGCGGGTGCCGGTGTAGATAATATAAATCTTGAAGCCGCTACACGAAAAGGAATAATTGTTATGAATACTCCCGGCGGTAATACAGTTTCCACCGCCGAACACACAATGGCATTAATGCTCTCGATGTGCAGAAATACTCCTCAGGCAAATCAATCTTTAAGAGAAGGGCGCTGGGATAGGAAAAAATATAAAGGAACAGAACTTCTAGGAAAAACTTTAGGAATAATTGGATTAGGTAAAATAGGACGGGAAGTTGCCGCAAGATCAAAAGCATTCGGAATGAATGTAATTGGATATGATCCGGTACTCTCTGAAGAAATTGCCGCTAAATTAAATCTTAAACTCGTCGATCTTGAGGAGATTTATAAGCAATCCGATATTATTACGGTGCATGTACCATTAAATGATGAAACAAAAAATATTTTATCTGAAAAAACTTTTGCTAAATGCAAAGACGGAGTTAAAGTAATTAACTGTGCCAGAGGCGGAATAGTTAATGAAGATGATTTGGTTAAAGCTGTTGAAAGCGGAAAAGTATCCGGTGCTGCCTTTGACGTATATTTGAAAGAACCGCCTGCCGCCGATAATCCGTTAGTTCAAAATCCCAAAATTGTTACAACTCCTCATTTAGGCGCGTCTACCGAAGAAGCGCAGGAAAAGGTCGCGATTCAAATTGCCGAACAAATGGTAGATATGTTTAATCAAAAAGGAGTTAGAGGAGCTGTAAACGCAGCCGCTGTAGAATCTGCCGGAAATAAAGAACTGGTCCCGTTTGTAAAATTAGCGGAAAATCTTGGCGCTCTGCACGCACAACTTATAAAAGGGCAGTTGAAACAAATAAACATAAATTACAGCGGTGAACTTTTACATACAGCAACCAGCCTTCTATCCGCCGCTTTATTAAAAGGATTCTTATCAAATCGCCTTTCCGAGCTTGTGAACTATATTAATGCTCCGTTCTTAGCAAAAGAAATGGGAATAATTATCAATGAAACCAAATCCGGGTCTAATCAGAATTATGCTAATTTACTTACAGTGCATGTTGAAACCGAGAAAGAAGAGCATTCTTTAGCGGGAACAGTATTCGGAAATAATGAAATTAGAATTGTGAACATTGATAATTTCCATCTTGAAGTTAACCCCGAAGGTTATATGCTTTTCTATTCTAATATAGATAAACCCGGAATGTTAGCTAATGTAGGGAAAATTTTAGCCGAGGCTAATATTAATATTGCCGGACTTTCTTTAGGCCGTTTGGAAGCTGGACATGAAGCTCTTACAGTAATTAATATAGACAGCCAATTAGATGAAACTGTTGTGACGGCCATTTCATCAATAAGCGGCGTAAAAAATGTATATCCGGTAAAATTATAATTTAAGCGGAAATTTAGTATCTTGACATTTTTAGTAAAAAAAATTAACTAAACATTAAATGTTTCAAATAAAAAATACTTGACAAAAAAACACCGTTATAGTATTTTGTTTTAGTATTTACAACTTAAAAGTAATTTATCATTTGGGGTTGGTATTAATTACCAAAACAGATTTTAAATTAATCTTATTTCACTATATAAAAGGAGAGCGTTATGCATCGCAAACTTTCTACTGTACTATTCGTACTACTTGCTTTTAGTATGATGGCTTTTGCTCAAGAAAGACCAATGCTTCGGCCGATTGGTTCTCAATTGATTAAGAAGTCACAATTAGAGGCAATTAAAGTCCCCGTAAATAACAAGTATCAATCTCAGCAAACAAATAAAATTGTTCCGCAGCCTAAACAATTTGCAAATGTGCAAGGTAAAATTGATACCTTAAGCTATAGAAAAATGTTAGGCGGCTCTTGGAATACTAATTTTGGTATGTTCGGTCAAGATGTAATGATTCAATGGTATGTTGCCCCGACTACAATGAACATTAAATCTATAGGATACGCGGCTTCCGATAATGCTACCGGAACTACTCAGATGAGTGTTAAATTAGTTAAAGCTAGCGGCTGGACCGTAGATGACCTGGAAAACGCAGGCGTTACCCAGTGGGGATATTATCCTGCTGACGGAAACGGATACAACGATATAGGTGCGTTACCTGAAGAAGCTACCGGAGAATGGGTGAATTTAGACGGCGGAGAAAATGGCCCAACTACTTTCCCGTTTGCTGAAGATCTCTGGAGTGATGGCGGATTGGGCGCTTCAACTACACCAGTAGTTACAACTTCAACCAATCCGGAATATCAATGGGTAGATATGATGGCATTAGGTTTTGAACCTGAAGTTCAAGGCGGAGATATTGTTGGTATAGTCGCAACAAATCTTTCTGCTGATTACCATGGAGTTAATGATAGAATCGGTCTTTTTGCTGAGGCAACAGATAAATATTGGGGCTGGAAGTTTTATAGAAACGGCAGAACCAATGATGATTTAACAACTGCCGGATGGTGGTCTAGAGAATATATCTGGGATATGGTTTTAGCTGTTGATTTAACAGGTGATACACCGCCTTCTATTGAAAATATTACTGATTTACCTACTGTTACTTCTACAAATGCAAGAACTGTTGAAGCTACTATTACTGATGATAATCCTTCCGGTGGAGATGCCGGTGTTGCATCTGCGGTGCTTCAATACAGTACAGACGGTACTAATTTTACAGATGTTGCTATGACAGCAAACGGTGATGTTTATTCTGCCGATATTCCTGGACAACAACCCGGAACCGAAGTATGGTATAAAATTTCAGCTACTGATGTTTTAGGAAATTCAAGTACTTCTTTACAAACTTTTAACTATACTATATTTCTACCGTCAAAACCAACTCTTCTTGTATTCAATGGTTATGCTGACGTAAGTGGATATCCTGTATCATATTATTTCGGAATAAATCCTGATACATATGAACAATATGATTTCGCGCATGATACATGGTCATACGGCGCGTTAACAGAAGATTTAGTTAACCATTATACTAATATTATTGAAATAGCCAGTCCTTCTCCTGTTGTCTACAATGATGATGTAATTAGAGCTTGGTTAAACGCTGATCCGGCAAGAAATTATATGCTTGCGGGTCAAGAATATTTAGGTGCTAGGAATGCATTTCGTCGATATGGATTTTGCTGCCGGTTCATTTGAATTTGACATACTAGGTGTTACACACAGCTATAATGATGTTAGTTATGATGGTACCGCAGGACAAGAATTACCTACGTTATTGCATCCGTAAAGCGGTTCATTATTAGGCGGCCCATTATATGACGCTTTTACTGCTTTCCAAGATACATCAGCTAATGGAGCATCGGATTCATTAGTATATAATCCCGAATATGAAATCGGTGATTTCCAAAACTGGATTGACGGTTTTGATGTTGCTCAAGGTATTGAGGTTGATATGACCGCTGAAACACGCGGAGTTGCCGGTGCGGCTCAAGTTCAAGACGTAAATGTTTTAGCTCATCACACTCTTACAGCAGGTAACAAAATTGCCTTCTTCTCATTTGATCCGTTATCAGTGGATACACAGCCTGATTATTACTGGTTTGGCGAAGCAAGCGTTTCTCCGCAGGTTCAAACTTTAAAATGGTTTGATGTACCGAGTGCTGTTCAAAGAGAAAATAATAATATTCCTGGTTCTTTTGAGCTTTCTCAAAATTATCCTAACCCGTTCAACCCAAGTACAACTATTAAATTCTCTATTCCTCAGACAGAAAAAGTTGTAATGAAAGTTTATGATATGTTAGGAAGAGAAGTTGCTAATTTACTAAATGAAACAAAAAGCGCCGGAAATTATACAGTTAGTTTTGACGCGTCCAAATTAGCTTCCGGTGTTTATGTATATTCTATACAAGCCGGAGATTTCAAAGTATCAAAGAAAATGATGCTGTTGAAGTAATTTGAAAATGTTAGTAATATAAAATGGTAGCTGTCGGTATTTAACCGGCAGCTGCCTTTTTTATTGAATTCCAACGACTATTTCCATTTAACATTAAAAATCGAATTAATTATTGAGAGGTAAAAGATGCGGTTAAAACTTAAGAGCATTTTAAGTCTTACCCTTCTAATAATAGGTTTTACACTCTACAGTTGTGTTGATGAACCTTATATTGAACCGGTTAAGCACCCTGTATCTTCAATCAGGGTTGTTAATGTTTCCAATAATGTTTCTACTTTTAAAGTAGAAGTTTATGATCAAGACGGTAATATTATAAAATCTTTTGACGCTGTTCAGCAAGGAAGCGCCACTGAGTTTTTTGATGTTCCGTCAGGTAAAAGAAGATTTGTAGTATACGGCGATAATAATGCCGTTATACTTGATAAAGAATTAGATATCATCTCTTATGATAGAGTTGATGTTTTGGTAAGCGGAAATAAATCAGATGTAACTGAAAGTAATTCATTTACCATGTTTATTTATGACGAGGGAGAGTACTATATAAATACCAATTCAAAAGCCGATAGTGTTCAACTAGTTTTAATTCATGCTTCCAGTACAGTTGATACTGTTGACTCAAAAGAATATAAAGTTGTTGCCAGTATTCCTGCAGCTTCTTTCGATTCCACATTAATTGATTCATCCAGTTCGCTTAAATACGGCACGGCGAGACATTTCAATAATCTTCCGGCCGGTGATTATACTTTTAATTTTATAAATATAAAAGTAGAATCAGCAAAACAAGATACAACTACATATTCGGCAACTCTTAGTGCAAATAGGAAATATTATCTTTTCTTATATGGCAATCCGAATAATGTTCAGGTTTTCAATAATGAGGTTACGCCTCCTCCAGTTCGCTCAAGAGATTGAAGAAAATTCAAAGGAGATGAAGAATTATGAAAGTTAAATTTACATTTTTATTCAGTTTTCTCCTTCTGCTGTCAACAGTTGCAGTGTATGCCCAGACTGGAAAGGTTGTTGGGAAAGTAACTGATTTACAGACAGGAGAACCACTGATTGGTGCTAACATCCTTATACAAGGAACAAGTTTAGGCGCGGCCACTAATGTGGATGGTGAGTACATTATATTAAATGTTCCGCCAAATACCTATACTTTAGTTGCTAAATATATAGGTTATAAACAAGTCACTCAATCTAATATTAAAGTTTCGAGTAATGTTACTACGGAAGCCAATTTCGCACTTCCTTCAGAAACATACGAATTAGGAACTGTTGAAATTGTAGCTCCTAAACCTTTAATAAATAAAAACCTTACTAACTCAGTAAACATCGTCCGTTCAGAGGATATAGATAATTTACCCGTAAGAGGTGTAAACTCTATTGTAAGTACCCAAACGGGTGTTGTTGAACAAGGCGGAGCTTTATATGTAAGAGGCGGCAGATCTGATGCTGTTGCTTATTATGTTGACGGAGTTTTGGTAAATGATCCTGTTTTTGGCGGTGCGGCTACTTTAGGTATCCAAAACGCAATTCAGGAAATTCAGTTTCAAGCCGGCGGTTATGCTGCTGAATTCGGCGGCGCTAACGCGGGTATTGTTTCAACTACTACAAAAATCGGCGGCGAACAATATAAATTCAGTTTAGAAGGTATAACCGATAATTTAGCGGGCGGTGCCGGTAAAAAATTCTTAGGAACATACAGCTATGGTTATAGTGAATATGTTGCTACTTTAAGCGGCCCAATTTTACCTTCATATAAAAAACTGAAATTTTTTGTAGCAGGTAATAATATATTCAGAAGATCTCCGGTTGCTTTCTATCAAGGAGCAAATTTTACTAATGTTACCGATCCCGCTTTAGGATCAAAAGCAGATACTTTTAATGTAATATATCCTGACGGAGTTCGATTAAATCAATCAAATAACACTTATAATTTCCAGGGTAATTTATCATGGGATTTGAGCCCTGTTACATTGAAGTTAAGCGGAAATTATGTAAATAATGAAGCTCATAATGGTGTTGGTATTACTGATTATAGAACTTATGCAAGAGCAGGTATACATCAAGCTGAAACAATTACAGCAAGTTTAAAAGCTACACATGTTTTAAGCAATAAAGCTTTTTATGATGTGATATTAAATTTCTTCAGTGATTATTATGTTGATATGGATGATTATTTAAAACATAATATTACAGCTTACGGAGATTCAATTGCAAACGCGGCTGTTGGAACTACTATGTATAGCGATGGACAAGGTCCATTAGATTATAAAGCCTTCGGATTTTCGTTTGGAAGCGCCCCGACACCTTATGACTTTTATAGAAAACAAAGAACCGTTGATTACGGCGGTCAAGCTAATTTATTATATCAAATCGGTCAGCATCATGAATTAAAAACCGGTGTTGATTTTAAATATTACACTATCCGCCGTTATGCTTTAGCGCCGGTTGCAATATTTAGATTGAACGAATCTATTCCTGATGGAACTGCATTCGCTCATTATAATAGAGTAGATAACTACGGTTATGATACATTCGGAAATAAATTAGATGCAGGATTAAACGGAGCAAAACATCCTGTGTTTGCCGCATATTATATTCAAGATAAAATGGAATTTTCTGATCTTGTTATTAATGCTGGTTTAAGACTTGATTATATTGATACGGACGGAAAAGAATTCAAAAATCCTAGTAATATTTCTTTTACCTCAACCGGTGAAATTAATCAAGATTCATTACTGGATGTTAAACCTTTTTCACAAGTTAGTCCTCGTTTAGGTTTTTCTTTCCCGGTTACCGATAAAACAGTTTTCCATGCTCAGTATGGTAAATTTGTTCAGCAATCTAGATTAAGAGATGTTTACCAAGGTTACAACTTAATATCCGACAATATTAGAGGCGGTTACGCCATTCAAAATCCGGTTGGATTTGGTTTAAGACCTGAAAGAACAACTCAGTACGAAGTCGGATTTAAACAGCAAATCGGAGATATATTCGCGTTTGATGTAACCGGATTTTATAAAGATATTAAAGATCAGATTCAAATTCGTTCGGTATTTGCCGATCCAAACGCAAACCACAGACAATATTATGCATGGGTTAACGGTGATTTTTCAACCGTTAAAGGTTTGGAATTTAAATTTGATTTAAGAAGAGTAGAAAGAATTTCTGCTACCTTCGATTACACTTATTCTGATGCACAAGGTACCGGTTCTAATCCGTCTTCCGGATTTAGACAAATATGGCAATCTCCAACTGCAACTCCATTTTTCCCGCAGCAAGTTGCACCTCTTGATTTTAACCAAGCACACAGAGGTTTCTTAAATATTGATTATCGTTTTGCTGATGATGATGGTCCTTCAATTTTCGGCAGCAAATGGTTACAAAATTTAGGAGCTAACTTCTTATTCTCGTTTACAAGCGGTTTCAACTATACTCGTTGGGATGAAAATAGTTTCGGAAATAGAAGAGCACCGACCGAACCTCTAAATGCATCAACCACCCCTTGGACATTCCAATTAGATGCAAAGGTAGATAAAACAGTAAGTATAGGTCCATTAAATGCAAACATTTATGTTTGGGTAGTTAATGTTCTTAATACCAAAAATGTTGTTGCTGTAAATAATGTGTCTGGTGACGCATATGATACCGGATATTTAACTAGCCCATCAGGTGCGCAAGTAGTTAAAGGAATTCGTGAGAATTATGGAGGTCAAGTAGCACAGCAATTTGTAGATCTTTATAAAGCTTTGAATTATAACTCTGGTAATTTTGGAACACCGAGACAGATTAGATTAGGTATTAGGTTAAATTATTGATTCAAATAAATAAACCTAATCTTATATCTAACAATTATAACGGAGATTAAAAAAATGAATAAAAAAATAATTAATTATATACCATTGGTTGTGCTGCTGCTTGGTTTAGTCTCGCTCGGCTTTAAAGGCGAAGACAAGGCTAAGTCTGTAAATAAAACAACTACCAATGATAATTATAACTATATTGCCATTAACCAAATCTTTATGTGGGTTTCAAATAATGGCGACGGGTCTCATGATCCTAGAACTGACGCGCAGGGTTTCTACTGGCCCGGTGGAATTAACGCAACCAAAGGAGCTATCTTTGAGGATGGTTTGGTTTGGGGCGGCAAAATTGGTCGTGAAGTTAGAGTAGGCGGAAGTACTTATAGACACTCGCTTGAAGCCGGTCCTATATTGGATGATGGTACTGCGGCTGATCCCGGTGATTCTAAATATAGAATATATAAGATCCGTAAGGATTGGGAATCTCTTCCTCCCGGACCGGAAAAAGATCAATACCAAAAAGATTATAATGAATGGCCCGGAGATGAAGGCGCACCATATATTGATGTGGATGGTGATGGAATATATACCGCCGGCGTTGATCAACCGCAATTTATCGGTGATGAAGTTTTATGGTGTGTATCCAATGATCTAGACGCATCAAAAACTACTAATTTATACGGTACTCTTCCTTTAGGCCTTGAACAACAGATGACGGTTTTTGGCTTTAATAGAACCGGTTCTTTGGGTGATATGGTATTTAAAAAATATACTCTTATCAATAAAGGGTCTAACACTATTAAAGACATGACCGTAGGATATTGGTCAGACACCGATTTAGGAGATGCAGCCGATGATTTTACCGGTTGTGATACTTCCTTAAGTTTAGGTTATACCTATAATGGAAGTGCAACAGACGATATTTATAATGACGGTGCGCCTCCCGCAATTGGTTATGACTTTTTCCAGGGTCCTATTGTAGAAGGAACCGCAGCAGATAGTGCAAAATTTCTCGGAACTTGGAAACATGGATATAAAAATTTACCGATGACAGCTTTTACTTTTTATATAAATGAAGCTGGTACTATATATCAAGATCCTGAATTAGGTACTCCTCAGGGTGCAATTCAAATGTATAATTATTTAACCGGTTATCTTTGGAATGGCACTCCGTTTGTTGATCCTAACACAGGTGAGGAAGTTAAAATTATTCTTGCCGGTGATCCTGTTGAAGGAACCGGCTGGTATGAAGGCGATGGCTGGCCGGGCGGACCAAAACCGAATGACAGAAGACATTTAATGGGTTCCGGACCTTTCACAATGGCTCCCGGTGATACACAGGAAGTTGTAGTTGGAATTGTAATAGCAAGAGGAGCGGATAATATAAATAGTATTACCGCTTTAAAACAAAAAGATGGTGCTGCTCAGATTGCGTATAATTTAGATTTCAAATTAACTCCTCCGCCTCCTGCTCCTGTTACTCACGCTGCTCCCGCCGATCAACAGGTTACTTTATGGTGGGAACCGAACGCGGAAAGTTATAATGAATTAGATCCTATTCTGCCTGATACTATTAGGCTAAATGTGAGCGGCCAGGAATATGTTATTCCTGTTCCTGATAAAAACTTTAAATTCGAAGGCTATCGGGTTTGGCAGTACAAAGATTTAACTGGTACAGATCCTAAATTATTAGGTGTGTATGATATTAAAGATAGCGTTAAAGATATACGAAATTTCTCTTATAATTATATTACAATAAATGGCGGTAATATTTCGCAAGAGCCAATTATTGCCGGTAACGATGCCGGATTACAGAGAAACATTACTATAACTAAAGATGCTTATACAAACGGACCTCTCTATAACGGAAATCCTTATTACTTTGCGGTAACGGCTTATGGTTACTCAAAATATAGTGATCCTCCTGTGTTGGAAAGTAGTCCTGTTATTCTTGAAGTTCGTCCTGGTACACCTGCGGTTGATGTTGTTGATCAATATAATCAAGGTGATAACTTCAGTCTTGAACAAACCGCGGGCAAAAAAAATACCGCCAAAGTACAATTTAAAATTGTTGACCCGAGTGCTTTAACCGGTCACCAATATAATGTAGTATTTTATGGTGATACTGTTGATTTAGCGAAACCGGGTGACTCTTTAAGTTATTCACTAATTGATAAAACTACCGGAGATACTTTATTAAAAAACAGAACCGATTTCGTAACATTATCTCAAGATGAGGTAACTAAAGCATATTATGTTGCGGCTAATGATACAGCAGGCAAGCCCGTTATTGACGGATTCATGTTGCTTGTTCAGGATGTACTAAGAGATTCTTTAACAATTCATGGCGATCAGAAATATTATGTTAAAGGTGTTTATGAAGTTAAAGGACCCGGCGGTACACCAATTGAAAATCCGATAAATGTTCTCGGGCATCTTAATTCAACTAAAGAATGGTCAATTAAAGCAAAAGGCGGTTTAAGCAGATTAAACTGGCAGAGCGGTACTCTTAAAGAGGGAATTGGCTATGATGATTATGAATTAAGATTTACCGGTACATCTCCGTTCTATGCCAGTGGTTATGCTTTCTCCTTTGTTCCGGTAACTAAAGATGATACCGTTGGAGAAGGTACAGTTCCGTTTGAAGCATGGGATATCGGCAGAAAAATAGATTCTCCTGATGATGATTATAGATTGACTATAAAAGTATTAGATTTCTCTAGAACAGATCCTTCTATAGCAATTCCTGATCATAAATATTCACAATTACCGAATAATGATTGGGAACAAATATTTGCTTATAATTCTGATTTCCCGGCAGATAATATACCGACTACTTCCGGTACTTCTAAAGATACCGCGCATAAATTCGGGGCTTTATCTATAAGCGCTACCGGACCGGGTATTCTTCCTGCCGACGGAACCGTTCTAAGAATTGAAACTTTAAAACCTTTAGTTCCCGGTGATGTCTTTACCGGTGTTCCTAAAGCTCCGGTACAAAATAGCGCTGAAGCGGCAAAAAATAATCTGGATAAGATTAGTGTGTTCCCTAATCCTTATTTTGGTGCTAATAGCCTTGAACGAGATAAATATCAAAGATTTGTCAGATTTACTAATCTTCCGAATAAAATTACAATAAGAATATTTTCAATTGCCGGTGTTTTTATAAACAGCCTGCAAAAAGAAGATAGTAACCAATATTTGGATTGGAATTTAAGGAACTCTGACGGACTACCTATAGCTAGCGGTATTTATCTTGCTTACCTGGATATGCCGGGAATAGGCACTAAAATAATGAAAATCGCTGTAATTATGGAACAACAATATATCGATAGGTTATAATTTATAAGAGGGAGATTCAACTCCCTCTATATATCTATAATCAATTTATATTAACAAGGAGATTTTAAGATGCTTACGAATTTTTCAAAAATATTAAAAATATCACTGCTGTCATTGATTATGATAGCTGATATTTTTGCAAGCGGAGGCAAGAGGAATGGCACAGCTGGGGCTCAAGAACTTTTGATTCCCGTTGGAGCACGCGGTCTAGCCTTTAACGGTGCGTATATTGCCGGTTTAGACGGGGTTGACGCAATCTATTATAACCCGGCTGGTTTAGGTTTATCTACTCATAGTGCAGAAGCAGTCTTCTCTCAAATGAATTATATTGCTGATATTGGTGTTTCTTATGCAGCAATAAGTACTTCTTTTGAGGGTTTCGGTTCACTGGGATTTTCTGTTAAATCTCTTGAATTCGGTGATATTCCGGTTACTACCGTTGAACATTCCGAAGGTACCGGCGCTACTTTTTCACCGACTTTTGTAACTGTTGGATTATCTTATGCAAACGCATTAACCGATAGAATAAATGTTGGTGTTACCGCTAATTTAGTAACAGAAAAAATTATGAGAACAAGCGCATCCGGTATATCCGTTGATGTCGGCGTTCAATATAATGGATTAGCTAACATTGAAGGACTGCAGCTTGGTGTGGTTCTTAAAAATTTTGGCCCGCAAATGTCTTTTGACGGCCCTGATCTTTTAAGACAAGCAACCAATTCAAGCGGTTTAAGGGGTACTCAAAATTATAAAATTGATGCCGCCGGATTTGAACTTCCTTCTCAATTAATGTTGGGACTGGCATATGTCAAAAATTTTGCTAATGATTATAAGGCTTTAATAGCAACTTCATTTGAAAATAATAACTTTGCTAATGACGCTTATAAAGCTGCTGCAGAATTTTCTTTCAAAGATATTCTCTTCTTAAGAGGCGGATATTCTTTAGAACCGGATGCTAATTCGGATCAGGAAAGATTATTCGGTGCAACATTCGGCGCAGGTGTAAAATTAAACGCAGGTATAGACATTGCAGTGGATTACGCATACAGAACCGCTCATTATTTTGATGCTAACCATGTCTTCTCTGTAAAATTAGGTTTCTAAAATATTTAGAAAATAATATGAAAAAAGGCTGGATTATTTCCAGCCTTTTTTATTAATACCATGAAAAAAATAATAATATCTATATTCGTCATTTTTTTAACTTCTTTTTCTTTTTCTCAATCTGCTTTTAACGTTGATTATGATTATGCAAGATTTAATTATAATAACAATAGCGGATTGATCGAAATATACTATGCATTTTATCAGCCGCAAATGCGAATTGTGTCTAATGGTGATCAATTATTAGTTAAAGGCTCTTTACGTGTAAAAATACAAGACGAAAAGACAAATAATATTTTAACTAATAAAAGCTACGGTTTCAGCAGTTTGGCAAATGATACCGCAAATTCAGAAAATGGAAAGAGTTTAACCGGGAACATAAGTTTTTTACTTCCTTTCGGTGATTATATAGGTACTTTGGAAGGCCGGGACGCGAATGATTCTACAAAAATCGACAGTGTTTCTTTTAAATTTACTATCGGTAAATTACCGGATAATAGATTGGCTGTAAGCGATATTGAATTAGCAAGTTCAATTAAAGAATCTACAAATCAACAGTCAATCTTTTATAAGAATACTTATGAGGTTGTCCCGAATCCAAGCGGGTTATACGGAAGCACTGTACCTGTTATTTATTTTTATTCTGAAATTTATAATTATGATCTTGCAGCAAAATCCGATCAGTTGAAAGTTGATTATTATTTAATTAACACCAAAAAACAAACGGTATATAAAAGAACTCGGATAATTCCCGGCAATACAAAATCACTGGTTGAAGTTGGAGCAATTAACGCTTCCAAATTTACTTCCGGTGCCTACAGCCTTGTTTTGGCTGTTAGCGATAGTATCGCGAATGTTACAATTTATTCTACAAAAAAAGTTTATGTTTATAATCCTTCCGTGGTTGATACTTCTATTTCCGTAAACAATAATCAGCAAGTTATCTCGTCAGAATTTATTGGTATGTCCGATGAAGAACTTGACGAAGTTTTCAATGAATCAAAATATGTTGCTACTAATAGAGAAATTGATCAATGGAAAACTATAAATGATATTGAAGGGAAAAGAAATTTTCTTTTTAATTTTTGGAAAGCCCGCGATACAAATTTGGATACTCCCCAGAATGAATACAAAAAAGAGTATTTTGAACGTGTAGCCGAAGCAAATAGGAAATATTCTAATATCCAGAAAAAAGGATGGAGAACCGATAGAGGCAGAGTTTTAATTCTTTATGGTGAACCTTCCGAAATTGAGCGTCACCCAAACCAGGTTGATACCAAACCCTATGAAATATGGAGATATGAACAAATAGAAGGCGGAGTTTATTTTGTATTTGCAGATCTTTCCGGTTTCTCTGATTATTCACTGCTTTCTTCAACAAAACGCGGTGAATTAAGAGATGATAACTGGATGAGAAAAATCCAAACTTTATAGTCCCGCAAAAATAATATTTTATTTAAGCCTGCCTAATTTCGGCGGGCTTTTTAATTTACTTAAATCTTTTCTCATATTTTTTATATTTTTACCTAATTAAAAAATGCATATAATATTTCTATGACTAAAAAAAAATCCCTCCCAACTAAAGCAAATTTTCGGAAGAAAAAATTAAATTCGAAAAATATACCGGATAATGAATTAAAATACGTAATTTTTATAGTTGCCGTTGGATTTTTCTTGCGTTTTATTTACGTACTTCAAACTCAAAATAATCCCTTTGTATTAAATTTATTTTCAGATTCCAAAATTTATAATGATTGGGCGATTAGCATAGTAAAAAGCGGAAACTGGTTCGGCAAAGAAATCTTTTTTATGTCGCCGGCTTATTCTTATTTTTTAGCGGTTGTGCATATTCTTTTTGATAATGCAATTCATGCCGCGCGAATGATTCAAGTTTTGGTAAGTACTGCCTCGGTTTATCTAATTTATATTTTTACCCGTGATCTTTTTTCAAAAAAAACAGGAATTATAGCCGCAGCTTTAAGCGCGATATTTTCTATTTATATTTTTTACAGCGGAACTATACTTTCTGAAACTTTACAATTACTATTTATTCTACTTCTATTAATCTTCTTAAATAAAGCAGCCTTTTCTGAAAGAAGAAAAGATTCATATCCCGCGATTTGGCTGAAGATTGGTCTTTTATTAGGAGTTACCGCAATATTTCGAGCTAACATTCTTCTATTTTTAATACCGGCTGTATTATGGCTTTGGTTCGGCAATAAAACTGTTGAACATAAAAAAATTATTTATAAAGCAATTCTGTTTTTAACTATCGGAACAGCAATTCCTGTTTCAATTTTGACGATTCGAAACTATGCGGCTGCGGGAGATTTTGTTCTGACAACTTCAAACGGCGGAATTAATTTTTTCTTAGGTAACGGAGAGAATGCGATAGGAATTTATCATACCCCCGCTGATTTTGATTTATCGTCTGATTTTTCGGGGGAAAAATATGCCGAAAAAATAACCGGGCAAAATTTATCTGCTTCAGAAACATCAAATTTTTGGTATAAAAAAGGATTTAACTATGTATTAAATCATCCTTTTAACGAAATAAAGCTGCTCTACCAAAAGACTATTTTATTTTTTGATAAAGATGAAAACCCCCAATCATTTATAATGAGTCTCAATTTCTTCCGAAGAAATTTTTCTACAGTTCTTAATTATGACAGATTAGATTTTTATCCCGTTTTTATTTTAGCATTAATTGGTTTTATACTTTCTTTAAAAAACTGGCGCCGATTTCTTCTAATTTATTTATTTACGGCTTCATATATTTTTTCTACTATTTTATTTTTCATTATCGGTAGATTTAGAGTGGGAATTACTCCGGTTTTTATCGCGTTTGCCGGATACGCTTTGCTTGAGGGATTCTATTTTATTAAAGAGAAAAAATATAAAAAACTTGTAGTTCCGGTTTCAGCTGCAGTTATTTTTTTACTTTTAGAAGCTTTTACGGTGCCCGATTATTCTTTCAATGATTATGCTGCTTATTTATCTCTTGGAGATATTTCCGCAAATGAGGGAAGATATAGAGAAGCTCTTCAATATTATTCTCTATCATTAAAACAAAAAGAATATTATAAAACTTATATGCAGATGGGTAATATGTTCGCGTATCAAAAAGATTTTAAAAAAGCAGAAGTCGCTTTTAAAAAAGCGATAGAAATGGCTCCTAATTTTGCGTTGGCTCATTTTAATATTGCAACTCTTTATTCACAAACAGGCCGTTTTGATAAAGCTTTAGAGAATTATGACACAACCGTAAAACTTGATCCGTCTTTTGCCGAGGCATATAAAAATCGGGCGATAATTTATTATATGGAAGAGAAATATGAAAAATCATTAGCTAATTTTGAAAAATATCTTTCACTTACAGATAATGAACAAGCCAAAGTTAATGTCCGTAAAGATATTGAAGAAATAAAAAGACGTTTGGGCAAAAAATAATCCGTACATTTTTAAAGGGATATTTTCTACTGTTTTAGTTGTAGAATAACCGTAATAAAACCTATATATTTGGGCAGTAAATAATTATTTCCCATTAAATTTTTTTTTATGAAGTTAAAAATATTATTCTTTCTGCTAATTACCACATCACTAGTTTTTGCTCAGAATAAGTATTTATTTGATTTTGATTACGCTCAATTCGGGTACGATTCTACTTCAAATTATGTTGAGTTTTATTATTCCTTCAACCAAAATGCAATGACCCCGGTTCTGACGGATTCCGGTAAATATGTTGAAGGAAAATTACATATTATTATTCAGGATACCGCTTCCGTTAGAAATGTATTGAACCAAGAATGGAATGTAGTACACAAAGTAGATACATCCGATACCTTAAATACTTCTTTAGTCGGAGTTATAAAAGTTCTTGTTGAAAAAGGAAATTATAAATGTTCGGTAGGCGGTATAGATACGAACAGTAAAGATAATGGAAAAAAAATCAGCGAATATATATCCGTAAATCCTTTTTATGCTTCCGGTACTGTGTTAAGCGATATTCAAATCGCATCCAAAATTCTGCAGAACAGCCAGAACCAATCTTCCATTTTCTATAAAAATAGTTATGAAGTTGTTCCGATTCCAACCTCTGTATTCGGTGCCGGGCATCCTGTTTTATTTTATTACGCTGAACTTTATAACATTAAAATGAATAATGATTCAACTAAACTTAAATTGGTTACGCAGTTTTATAATAACAGCGGAAAACTGCTGAGTAAAAAATTTAAATTACTTCCGCGCGTTTCAAAATCCGTTGTTGATGTCGGAACTATGGTAGTTACAAAATATCCTTCCGGTGCTTATACACTAATATTAACTTTAGTCGATTCATCTTCTAATTACGCGGTTTCATCCACCAAAAGATTATTTCTTTATAATCCTTCGGTTGCTTCGCAAGATACACTTGTAGCAAATAAATCTGATGCAGCGTCTACAGAATTCGGTGTTATGTCAGAGGAAGAATTAGATGATTTATTCAGTAAATCAAAATATATTGCTACCTCCGCGGAACTGGAACAATATCCAAAAGTAAATTCCGAAGCAGGCAAAAGAGAATTTCTTTATAATTTTTGGAAGCAGCGAGATACAGATCCTTCCACAAAAAGAAATGAATTTTATCCGGTTTATCTTAATCGTATAAATGAAAGCAACAGTAAGTTCGGAACATTAACAAAGCCGGGTTGGAAAACTGATCGCGGCAGAATATTAGTCTCATACGGCGAGCCTGATGAAATTGAAAGATTTCCAAATCAAATTGATACTAAACCCTACGAAATATGGCATTATAATAATATTGAAGGAGGAGTAATTTTTATTTTTGCAGATCTTTCCGGTTTTTCCGATTATACGCTTATTAACTCTACTATGCGCAGCGAGTTGAGAGATGATGATTGGATGCGCAGAATAAGTACTATGTAATTTCCATTTGCCAAATATGCAAAATAGAATAGAATATATAATATTTCTCTCCTTTAGTTATTTATTCAAGCTTTTGGGCTTAAAATTATCAAGGAAATTTGCAACCATTCTGGCAGTGCTTTTTTATTACATTATTCCTATCAGAAAAGAAACTGTTTTAAACAACCTTCAAAACGCGTTTCCCGAATATTCAGATCAAAAAATAAATAAAATAGCTTACGGCAGTTATAAAAGTTTTGCCTTAGCTTTAGTGGAATTACTTTATATGCCGTGGATGTCGCTTGAAGAAATGAAGAAGAGCGTAAATATAAAAAATCCTAATCTCGGTAAAGATTTACATGAAAAAGGAAATGGAGTTGTTTTTCTTTCTGCTCATTACGGAAATTGGGAATTTATGGCAGCCTCTTACGGCGCGCAGTTAAATATTCCTATTTCATTAGTTGTAAAAGCTCAGCGCAATCCATTTGTAACCGAATGGCTGAATAATATTCGCACAAAATGGAATAATAAACTCGTACCGCTCGGAATCTCAATCCGTCAAATCTATAAAGAATTAAAAGATAAAAATTTAGTAGCCATGATTGCCGATCAGCGCGGGCCTTCAGATGGAATTAGAGTAGATTTTTTTGGAAGAAAAGCTTCTGTTTATCCCGGACCGGCACTTCTGGCGCTAAAAACCGGGGCGCCTATTGTTTATGGTATCGCGGTTCGAAATCCCGATAATTCGTACAACGCAGTACTTGAGGAAATAAGTAAAGAAAATTTGCCGGAAAAGGAAGAAGAAAAAGTTATCGAATTAAGTCAACGGCATACTTCCTATTTAGAAAATTTCATTCGCCAGCATCCTGAGCAATGGCTTTGGATGCATAAAAGATGGAAGTATTGATGAACGGCAAAAAAAGAATTTTAGTAATTCAAACGGCCTTTATCGGTGATGCGATATTAACTTTGCCGATGCTGCAAAAATTAAAGGAGTTATATCCGGAAAATTCAATTGATGTTTTAACCATTCCTTCCACAGAAGAAATTTTTAATGCGTCTCCGGCTGCGGATGAAGTTATTGTTATGGATAAACGGGGGAAGCATAAATCTATTATTTCCTTGCTTCGTTTAATCAAGGAATTAAAGAAGAATAATTATAAATATATTTTTGCCCCGCACCGCTCGTTACGAACTTCTTTAATTACAATGCTTCTCGGAGTTAGGGAAACATTTGGTTTCAGCAGCAACAGCATTAAGCATGTATATAAGAATTTAATTGAATATCATCCTGAGCATCATGAAGTTCAAAGAAATCTAGATTTAATAGGATATAAATACGAGGATGATAATTGGCGCGTTGAACCTAAAATAAAAGTTCCTTCCGAAGCAAAACAAAAAGTAAATAATTTTCTTTCTTCATTAAATATTAACGACAAATTATGCGCTGTCGCTCCGGGTTCAGTTTGGAATACCAAAAAATATCCCATAGAATATTATGAAGAAGTAATAAAATATTTTGTCTCAAAAAATTATACTGTTATAGTTATCGGCGGAAAATCGGATGAGGACATTTGTAGAAATTTAGCCATAAAATTTAACGGCAGTGTAATTTCCGCCGCCGGAAAATTTTCTATAGTTGAATCAATAGAACTTTTGAAAAATGTAGAATTTTTAATTTCAAATGACAGCGCGCCGACTCATTTAGGAATGTGCGCTGGAATTGCGGTTGCTGCTATTTATTGTTCAACAGTTCCGGATTTTGGTTTTTATCCTTACAACAGAAAAAGCGTCTCTATTAGTTATAAGGACCTTTTTTGTAAACCCTGCGGAATTCATGGCTACGCAGAATGTCCCATAAAAACATTTGAATGCGGTTTTAATTTAAAACCTGAAACGGTAATAAAAGAAATAGAGGAGATGATAAATGTCAGTACATAAAAAAATTATTAAAGTAAATATTGATAAAGATTTCGATGAAGCTGTATTTGAGGCAAAAAAACAATATTTAGCCGGAGAAGTGTTTGTTTATCCAACAGATACAATATACGGTTTCGGTGCTAATCCTTTTAACAATGATTCAGTAAAACGAATTGACAACATAAAAAATCGTGAAAAAGGGAAAATGTATATCCTCTTAATAAATGATATTGAAACGCTTCAGAAATATGTAGAAGTTAATTCCGAAAAGCATCTGGATTTTTTATTTTCCATTTGGCCTAATCCGGTTTCTGTGGTATTGCAATTGAATAATAAAACCGCTGAAGTATTCGCCTGCCGAACAGCCGCGTTCAGGATTCCGAATAATCGTTTTTGTTTAAAGTTATTAAACGAGCTGAAGATGCCTTTAATATCTACTTCGGTTAATAGAAGTTCGCAGCCCCCACTGGTTGAGCCTAGTATAATAGATGAAGAATTCGGTTCAGAAATAAACGCGATATTTTACACTGAAAAAAAATGTTTTGTAAAAGCATCCACATTAATAGATTTAAGCGATAAAAAACCAATTCTGCTTCGGGAAGGTAAAATTAAATATCAAGACCTCCTCCAAAAATTTTAAAATCTTCTCGATCATTTCCTGTAATTAATTGTTATATTTATAACTAAATTTTATTGATGTATTAGATTAGAAATTATAGATTTTATTTAAATGAGTTAGATGAAAAAATTAGAAACGTTAATCCAAAGGCTTCGGAACATAAAAAGCTTCTATATTTTAATAATTCCCGATCATCCTGGACATGAAGCAAAATCGACAAAATTAACTACCGGAAAATTTACTTTGTTTCTTGCTGTATATTCAATTATAATTTTTCTGCTCGGGTTTTTTATTCTTAGTGAAACACCTATGGCTAAATGGACCGGCAATCAAGGCTTAACACCGGCGGAAAAAAGTAAGATTGAACAGTTTAATAAAAAAATGGATTTTTTAACCAAGGAATTGGAAAGTGTAAAATCAGCAAACCAACGCCTAAAATATGCTATGATTCTTGGCGATTCAACTCTTGCCGATTCTCTTAAATTAAAAGATTCTCTTATTATCGATTCTAATAAAAGAAAGAAATCAGCCGGAGGAAATGTTTGGTTTGTAGTTAAAAATTTATTTTTCTCCGAAAACCAAAGCGAGGAAAGTATATCTTTCCGAAAACCGGCGGAAGGATTTATTAGTCGCGGGTTTAAAACCTGAAAAAGGACATATGGGAATAGATTATGTTTTAAAAACCGGCACACAAATTTCGGCGGCGGCAAGCGGGTATATTATATTTGCCGATTTTACGGTAAAAGATGGTTATATGATAATTATTCTTCATCCGCATGATTATATTTCGGTTTATAAACATTGTTCATCTTTACTAAAAAAAACTAGAGAAATTGTACAAGAAGGAGAAATTATTGCATTAAGCGGAAATACTGGTGAAATTACTACAGGGCCGCATCTTCATTTTGAAATATGGCATCATGGTAAACCGATAAATCCAAAATCAGTTCTATTAAACTATTAAGGGAGTACTTATGAAACAAAGAAGTGAAAATATAGGGAAAGACGAAGTTACAATTATTAGCGCCGGAGTAACAATTGAAGGAAAACTTAACAGCAACGGTAATGTGAGAATAGATGGTTTAGTAAATGGAGATGTTTTTGCGGAAGGAAATGTAACAGTTGGTGAAAATGGTGAAATAAACGGTGAAGTTAATTCAAATGTTATAACAATAGGCGGAAGAGTTAATGGTTCTGTAAACGCAAAAGAAAAATTGGTAATGGAAGCTAAATCATCGCTTAAAGGAGATTTACTTACTAAAATTCTTGTAATAGAAGCCGGTGCCAAATTTGACGGCAACAGCAAAATGAGCAGCGGAGCCAGTACTCCCGAAAGAGAAATTTTCACCACCAAAGCTGAACAAAATGAAAAAAAATAATACCGATAATAGTGATTGGGCGCAATACGCTAAATACGGCGGACTTGGAATGCAGCTAGCGGCTACTGTCGGCGTTATGGTCTTTATCGGCTATTGGCTGGATAATAAATTTAATACTAGCCCATGGTTAATTATTATTTTTTCTTTTCTCGGAGTTTTTACCGGAATGTATAGTTTTATAAAAACTGTAATTAAATCAGATAAATGAATTTTACCAGAAAAATTTTATTTTATTCTTATACAATAGCTTTTGTTTTGTTTGCCGGAAATGTTCTTCTATATTATTCTTCAAATATTAGTTCCAAAACTTTTTCATCAATAACAGCCGCATTTCTGATAACCACTGCAAATTCAGTATTGGGGATGTTTTCTATTCATTTCGGTATGTCAAAATCTGCTAAAATTTTTATTTTAAGTTTTCTGGGAGGAATGATTGCCCGCTTATTTTTGATGTTGGCGGCGGTTTTTATTTGTCTCAAATTTTTGCAAATAAGCCAGAATAGTTTTATATTTTCAATCCTCTTTTTTTACGTTTTTTACTTATTTATTGAAATTTTATACTTAAACCAAAGAAAAAGATACTAATTTTATATGTTTTTTAACAATGTAAGCGATACTTTAGCCATTGTAGATACCGTTAAAACAGCGGGTAAAGAGGGAAGCGGATGGATTCTGCATCATGTAATGGATGCAAATGAAATTGATTTTGAACCATTCGGTATTCTTCATCTCCCTCATTTAGAGCTTTTCGGTATTGATATTTCTATTACCAAACATGTGTTCTTTATGTGGCTTGTAGCTGCTATTGTAATTATTTCACTTATTGTGGTTTCTAAAAAATATAAAAAATCTCTAATTCCTTCGGGTTTTGCTAACTTTATAGAGGTTATTGTTGTTTTTGTTAGAGATGAAATTGTTAAGCCTTCAATAGGTAAAGGTTATGAAACTTTTTTGCCCTACTTGCTTACATTATTTTTCTTTATCCTTACAAGTAATTTTTTAGGGCTTATACCTTACACCGCCACTGTTACAAGTAATATTGCCGTAACGGCAGGATTAGCCGCAATTACTTTTGTTGTAACTCAATTTGGAGGTATGAAAAATCACGGTGTTGGCGGTTATTTTAAGGGACTTATTCCGCCGGGTATGCCTACTTGGCTGCTGCCGCTTATCGCGCTGGTGGAATTTTTAGGTTTGTTTACAAAGCCTTTCGCTTTATGTATTCGTCTTTTTGCTAATATGATTGCCGGTCACGTTGTTATTTTATCTCTTATCGGTCTCATATTTATTTTGCAAAGTATTTTTGTTGCTCCAGTTTCGGTTGCCTTTGCAATATTTATATATTTGTTGAGCTGCTTGTAGCTTTAATACAAGCATATATATTTACTATGCTGTCTGCTTTATTTATAGGGATGGCTGTTCATCAAGAACATTAATTTCGTTTTCAATATTTATAATAAATAAACAAAAACTAGGAGATAAAAATGGATTTAGCTTGGTTAGGCGCTGGAATTGGTGCCAGTATTGCTGTAATTGGTGCAGGTTTAGGTATAGGTAAACTTGCCGCGTCTGCATTAGAAGCAATGGGAAGACAGCCCGAAGCTGCCGCACCTATTAGAACAGCAATGATTATTGCTGCTGCGCTTATTGAAGGTATTGCTTTCTTCGCTCTCGTTATTTGTATTTTGTTAGCAATTAAAGCGTAACTTTACTTTAGCAGGTTTTACCTGCTTCTTTATAATTTATATTTATAGGAAATGATTTTATGCTTAACGGTTTTAGTTTAGCAGTGTTAGCTCTTACTCCCGAAGATGGCGGCAGTTTGGTTAGTGTTAATCCCGGCCTTATTTTCTGGACTGTAGTAACATTTGTTATTTTACTTATAATCCTTAAAAAAACAGCTTGGAAACCAATATTATCCGCGTTAGATCAAAGAGAATCCGCAATTAAGGAAGCTCTTGAAAAGGCTGATAAAGCTCGAGAAGAAGCTCAGAAAGTTCTAAACGAAAATCAGGCTAATCTTGCAAAGGCTGAAGAAGAATCAAAAAAGATAATTGACCAAAGCCGTACTTATGCCGAAAAATTGAAAGAGCAGATTATACAGGATAGTAGAGAGCAAGCACAAAAAATTGTTGCTGATGCTACGGCTGAAATTGAAAGGAAAAAAGAAGCCGCTTTTGATGAATTAAAAAATCAGGTAGCTGAAATTGCCGTTCAAGCGGCAGGTAAAATATTGAGTGAAAATTTAGATAACGAAGCTCAGAGAAAACTAGTTAATAAATATATTGCAGAAATTGAAAAGAATTAGTTATGGCCGATTATAAAGTTTCACTTAGATATGCCTCTTCTTTACTCGATCTAGCTATTGAGAAAAATATTCTTAATACTATTTCTAAAGATGCAGATTTAATTACCGCAGCTTTTAAGGAGAGCCCGCAGTTAAAAAATGTACTTGCTAATCCTGTAGTAAAACCTCAAGTTAAAATTTCTATTCTTGAAGATATATTTAAATCGAGAATAGACAATGAATCGATGAACTTTTTGAAATTTATTATTGCGAAAAATAGAGATAATCTTCTTTATTCAATCTATGATAAATTTCTTGAAATCCGAGATGAATATCTCGGTATTGTTAATGTTGATGTGAAAACCGCATTCGAATTTAACGACAGTCAGAAAGATCATTTAAAAGATAAACTTGAAGGCCTTTTAAATAAAAAGGTAAATTTTAAATTTACTTTAGACGCGTCTGTGATAGGCGGTTTTATAGCAAAAGTAGGCGATACAGTTTTTGATGCATCAATTAAGCATCAGTTAGAAAATTTAAAGAAGCAGTTTTTACAAGGCAGTGCTTCGTTAAACTAAAAAGAGAATTTAATAAGGAAATACAAAAATGGCTGAAGTTAGACCAGATGAAATATCCGCGATTTTAAGGAAACAGTTATCCGGTTTTGAAAGCGAAGTTGATATTTATGATGTTGGTACAGTACTGCAAGTTGGTGACGGTATTGCGAGAGTTTACGGCTTATCTAAAGTAATGGCCAGCGAATTGGTTGAGTTCCCGAATGATGTTTTCGGAATGGTACTTAACCTTGAAGAGGACAGCGTTGGCTGCGTGCTTTTCGGCGATACAACATTGGTTAAAGAAGGTGATACGGTAAAAAGGACAAAAAGAGTTGCCTCAATGCCGGTAGGTGATGAAATGCTTGGAAGAGTTATTACTCCGCTGGGTGTTCCTATTGATGGAAAAGGCGCAATAAATACCGAAAAGTTTCTGCCCATCGAAAGAAAAGCTCTTGGTGTTATCCAAAGACAGCCTGTAAAAGAACCTCTTCAAACCGGTATTACCGCTGTTGATGCGATGATTCCTATTGGACGCGGACAGCGAGAATTAATTATCGGTGACAGGCAAACCGGAAAAACCGCTGTTGCGATTGATGCTATTATCAATCAGAAACATACTCATTCTGAAGACGCAAAAAAATTAGGTGTAAATCCTGTTTACTGTATCTATGTGGCAATCGGCCAAAAAAGTTCTACTATTGCACAAGTTGTTGCAAAACTGCAGGAAAAAGGAGCAATGGATTATACTACAGTAATTGTTGCCGCTGCTTCCGATCCAGCGCCGCTTCAATTTATTGCCCCTTATTCCGGGGCTACTTTTGGTGAATATTTTCGCGACAACGGAAAACATTCACTTGTTATTTATGATGATCTTTCAAAACAAGCGGCTGCATATCAGAGAGCTTTCCTTGTTATTGAGACGCCCCCCGGGACGTGAAGCTTATCCCGGTGATGTTTTCTATCTTCACTCAAGATTTTTAGAAAGAGCCTCTAAATTAAGTGATGATCTTGGCGGAGGAAGTTTAACTGCATTACCTATTATCGAAACACAGCAAGGTGATGTTTCCGCGTATATACCAACAAACGTAATTTCAATTACTGACGGACAGATTTATCTTGAGTCGAATTTATTTAACGCCGGTGTTAGCCCGGCAATTAACGTAGGTATTTCAGTATCTCGTGTGGGCGGTAATGCTCAAATTAAGGCGATGAAAAAAGTTGCCGGAAGTTTAAAGCTTGATCTTGCCCAATATCGTGAACTAGAAGCCTTTGCTAAATTCGGTTCTGATCTTGATAAAGCAACAAAAAGAACTCTTGCAAAAGGAGCTCGTTTAGTTGAGCTTTTAAAACAAGGTCAATATTCTCCAGTGCCTGTTGAAAAACAAGTAGTAAGTATTTATTTAGGTACAAATGGATTTTTTGATGAAGTTCCTGTTGCCGACGTTAAACGATTTGAAAAAGGAATACTTGAATTTATTGAAGTAAAATATAATCAGATATTTGAAGCGATTAAGACTGAAAAACAGTTAAATGATAAAATAACTGCCGATATTAAAAAAGCTGCGGAAGAATTTTCAGCCACATTTAAAAAAAGTTCATAACTAATATTTAAGCATGGCAACATTACGCGATATAAAAAATAGAATTAAAGGTATTCAAAATACGCAGCAGATAACTAAAGCTATGAAAATGGTCGCTGCTGCTAAGTTGAGAAGAGCGCAAGAAGCAATAATGAACGCTCGTCCATATGCTAAGAAAATTTCGGTGATGCTTTCGCATCTTGTTACCGAAGAAGATATTGCAAATAATCCATTTATTGCTGCTAGGCACGTAAAAAATGTTGCGGTTGTTGTTGTAACTGCTGATAGAGGGCTCTGCGGTGCGTTTAATACAAATATTCTCCGGGAGTCAGTTCGCTATATAAATGAAGATCTTAATCATCAGCATGCAGATGTGCATGTTTTTTGTGTAGGCAAAAAATCATTTGATTTTTATAAAAATAGGGATTATGATATATCCGGAAATAATATTGGTCTTTTTTCTAATCTCCGTTATGAAGATGCCTTAAGTGTTTCAAACGAACTGATTGCAAAATATTTAGATGGAACATTTGATAGGATTTTTATTATTTATAACGAATTTAAATCGGTTATTCAGCAGAATATTGTTATCGACCAATTTCTTCCGATTCCGATAAAACAAGAAGAGGAAGAGGAAAAAAATAAATTACCCAATTACATTTTTGAACCGGATCAAAAATATATTTTTAATTATTTGCTGCCTAAACATTTGAAAGCTCAAATGTGGAGAATTCTGTTAGAGTCTAATGCAGCCGAATTAGGCGCCCGGATGACTGCTATGGATAATGCTACTACTAATGCTAAGGAATTGATCCGTACTCTTCAGTTAAAGTATAACAAAGAAAGGCAAGCTGCAATTACTAAAGAAATTCTGGAAATTGTTTCCGGCGCAAATGCTTTGAAAGCTGAGTAAGCTAAAGTATGTTGAAAATAATAAAGATTTTAAATTTAGATGTTTGAAGAATTATCTCTAAAATTAGAAACCACGCTAAAAAAAGTTCGTGGACAAGGGAAGTTAACCGAAAAAAATATTTCGGATACCTTAAGAGAAATTCGACGAGTTCTTTTAGATGCTGATGTTAATTATAAAGTTGCTAAAGAGTTTATTGAAAATGTCTCTGAAAAGGCACTAGGTAAAGAAGTTGTAGCTTCCATTACTCCGGGACAACTTATTACTAAAATAATTCATGATGAATTAACGTCATTTACTTGGCGGTAAGCAAATCCGAATTAAAAATAAACGGTTCCGGTATAACTGTTATTCTTGTTGTTGGGCTGCAAGGTTCCGGTAAAACAACCTTTAGCGGAAAACTTGCAAAGCGCTTAAGCGAAAACGGCCGAAAAGTTTTATTGGTTGCTGCGGATATTTATCGACCGGCTGCTATTGAACAATTAAAAACTCTCGGAGCCCAGATAAATGTTCCGGTTTTTTCTCTTGAAGAAAAAGATGCAAGGAAAGTTGCCACAGAAGCATTAAATTATGCTAAAGAAAAAGATTTTGATACTGTTAATAGTTGATACTGCCGGCCGTCTTCATGTTGATGAAGAAATGATGACCGAAGTAGCTGATATTAAAAAAATTGTTAAACCCTACAGAATCTTTATTTGTTGTTGATTCAATGACCGGGCAGGATGCTGTTAATTCGGCAAAAGCATTTAATGAAACAGTAAATTACGATGGAATTGTTCTTACAAAATTAGATGGTGATGCAAGAGGCGGAGCGGCGTTTCAATAAGAAGTGTTGTTGGAAAACCGATAAAATTTATCAGTAACGGTGAAAAATTAAATGCCCTTGAGCCTTTTTATCCTGATAGACTCGCATCCAGAATTTTAGGTAAAGGCGATATAGTTTCCCTAGTTGAAAAAGCGCAAGAAAGTTTTGATGAAGCAGAAGCCGAAAAGCTTGAAGAAAAATTAAGAAAAAATAAATTTGATTTTGATGATTTTCTTAAGCAAATTAAAGCAATTAAGAAAATGGGTTCTTTATCATCTTTCTTGGTATGATCCCGGGGTTAGGATCTCAGACTAAAAAATGCTCAAATTGATGATAATGCTCTTGTAAAAGTTGAAGCAATAATAAATTCTATGACATAGAAAGAGCGTGAAAAACCTAAAGTACTGAACGGCAATCGCCGTAAAAGAATTGCAAGAGGAAGCGGAACATCCATTCAAGATGTTAATCGTTTAGTTAAGCAGTTTGGTGAGATGCAAAAAATGATGAGTCAGTTGACCGTAAAAGCGGTCTTGGTGCATTCATTGAATAATTTTAAATTTAATTGAAAATAGTGATCAATATTTGGAGGTTAAATAACTTGGCTGTTAAGTTAAGATTAAGAAGAATGGGAAAAAAGAAGCAACCGATATATAAAGTTGTTGCTGCTGATTCAAGATCTCCTCGTGATGGAAAATTTCTTGAAGCTATCGGTTTATATAATCCTTTAACTAATCCTTCTACAATTGATATAAAAGAAGATAGAGCTTTGTATTGGCTGAATGCAGGTGCTCAGCCTACAGATACCGTAAAAAGTCTGCTAAGAAAAAAAGGTATAATCTTAAAAAGAGAACTGCTTAAAAAAGGAATATCTGAAGATAAATTAGAAGCAGAGATGGAAAACTGGGCGAAAATGCATGAAGCTAAAGCCGAAGAGCAGTTCTGCTAAAAAAACTGAATGAAGATTCACAAGAAAAGGCCGAAAAGCAGAAAATATTGAAGAAAGTACAGCAGAAGTAAAGGGCGCTGCTTCTGATGAAAATTCAACTGAAAATAAATAAGATTAAACTGTAATCTTCTTTATTCAGAAGATATTTCCTCTGTACGTAAATTCTAAAGCTCCCGTGCTGAAAATATAGGAGGCTTCTTTCTATGAAAGAATTCATTGAATTTATCGCAAAACACTTAGTGGATAATCCCGATAGTGTTGTGATCGAAGAAAAAAATCCGGAAGAAAATAAAGTGGTTCTTTCTCTTAAAGTTCAGGCCGATGATGTTGGCAAAGTTATAGGGAAGCAAGGAAAAACTGCTCAAGCTATGAGAACTCTTTTAACCGCAATCGCGGCTAAAGAAGGTAAAAGAGCAATTCTGGAAATCCTGGATTAATTATTTTTAAAATTCACGCGACGGTGAGCGAATATTTTTTAATTGCCAAAATTGTTTCTATTTATGGTAAAAAAGGTTTTGTAAGAATATTTTCTTATTCCGATTTTCCCGAACGTTTTTTTGAGCTGGAAAAAGTCTTTATTGATTTCTTTAGTGACAAAAAAGAATTTTGTTGAAGAGGTTATAAAACATAAAGACTTTTTTACTCTTAAATTTAGAAACTTTAATACAGATAAAGATTCTCAATTTCTGATCGGGAAAGATATATTTGTCGATGAAAAAGATGTTGTTAAACTTCCTGCTGATACATTTTTTGTTCATGATTTTATCGGAAGTAAAGTTTTTCAAGATGAAAATTTATTTGGAATAATTGAAGATGTTCTTAATTTGCCGGCTAACGATGTTTATGTTGTGAAGGATTTTAACGGCAATGAACTTCTTTTACCTGCCGTAAAAGAGTATATTGCCGGTTTTGATTCCGAAAATAAAATTCTTACAGTTAAAGCACGGCATAACTTTATACGATGATGATGAGAATTGATATTATTTCTGCTGTTCCCGGCTTACTTTTTAGTCCCCTTCAGACTAGTATTATTAAAAGAGCTCAGGAAAAAGGTAAAGTAAAAATAGAGATTCATAATCTTAGAGATTATGCTTATAATAAGCATAAACAAATTGATGATAAACCTTTTGGCGGCGGAGCCGGTATGGTTCTTAAACCCGAACCGTTCTTTGAATGTATTGAAAATTTACAACAAGAAACAGTATACGATCATATAATTTTTACTACACCGAAGGGTAAATTATTTGATCAACCGACTGCAAATAAATTTTCGATTAGCAAAAATATATTATTTGTTACCGGGCATTATAAAGAAATTGATGACAGGGTTAGAGAAAAATTTGCAACTGATGAAATATCAATTGGAAATTTTGTTTTAACCGGCGGTGAATTACCCGCACTTGTAATTGTTGATGCGGTTGTAAGATTAATTCCCGGTGTTCTTAATGATAGTGAGTCTGCTTTGGAGGATTCATTTCAAGACGGAGAAAGGCTGGAAGCTCCATATTACACACGCCCGGCTGAATATCGCGGAATGAAAGTGCCCGGAGTTCTTCTTTCCGGTAATGACTAAAGAAATAAAAAAATGGAAAGAAGAACAATCAAAAATACTAACTGATAAATGGAGAAATTATAATAATTAGCGGAGAAAATCATGATCGATATAAATAATATATTAGCAGAATCAAAGGCAGATATTCCTGAATTCAGCGCCGGTGATCATATTAGAGTTCATGTAAGAGTTATTGAAGGCGATAAGGAAAGAATTCAGCCTTTTGAAGGTGATGTTATTAGTATAAAAGGAAGAGGCACTACAAAAACTTTTACTGTCAGAAAAATTTCAAGCGGTGTTGGTGTTGAAAGAATTTTCCCTTACTATTCACCTAAATTGGCTAAGATTGAACTCTTAAAACAAGGTGATGTTCGCAGAGCAAAACTTTACTACTTACGTAATCTTTCAGGTAAAGCTGCTAGAATTAAAACTAAATAAATTTTAGTTAGTTTGGTTATTTAGGGCGTAATTTAACGCCCTTTTTTTATTTTAAACTTTTTAAATTCTAAATTATTTAAGAGAAAGAAAGATGGATTTAATTTTTCCGGATAATATTTTTTCTAAATTTATTAGAGCCTCTCTGCCCGAAGAATGGAAACTAAATGTTACCTTACAACCATCGGCCGCAATTACGGCGGAATTAAAAAAACAGCATGGAAGTATTGGATTAATTCCGACGATGGATTTATTAAAAAATAACGATCTCTTTATTTCGGCTTCTGCCGGTTTATCTTTTGAGGGAATGCTTTGTAATTCTTTTTTATATTTTAAACCTGAACAAGATGAAATACAGGATTTAAGTTTGTTCGGAGATGTTTCCACACTTGAAGTAATTTTAAGTAAAATTCTATTTAAAGAACTTTATGATAGCAATCTCGAAATCCGGATATTATCTGATAAAAGTAAAATTGGAAGTACAAATTTATTAATAGTAGGTGATGAGAATTATAATAACGATAAATTTTTAAACGGTTTAAGTTTAGCGGAAGAAGTAACCGAAGCCTTAAATCTTCCTTACGTAAATTATGTTTTTGCTTCGACAGATGAAAAAATGCTAGCCGAATTTAATACCGGAATAAAAGACATAACCGGAGCAATATATAGGAAAATTGAAGAAGATAATTTTCCGATTTCTATTTCTGAAAAAGCAAAACATTTTTTTGATGATAATATTTCTTCTATGATTTTTGAATTTAATGAGCAGGATAGGGAAGGGATTAATAATTTAATTCGTCTTCCATATTTTTACCGGATAATTGAGGATATGATAGAGCTTAAATTTGTATAGCAGCGGAGAATTTCCTCCGCTGTTATAAAAAAAAATTTTATAATTCTACCAAAGTTGAATTTATAACATCTTCATGAGAATTAGATATTGTCTCTAGTGTATTTTCAGAAGGTCGCGAGTCTAATTTAATTGTACAGCAAGCAGTTGATTCGCCGTCAAAAATTACATTTTCCATTTCTTGCGCGTTTATTTTCTCTTCACTTAAAAGTTTTAACACTTTTGATAGAACACCCGGTTTATCGAAATGTCTGACAACCAGCTGATATTTAGCAGCGGTTTTTTTACATCTATTTACCCAATTGCTTACTTCGCCTAAATTGATGTAATCTGCTATAATTCTAAAAGTTTCTTCGGCTACGGCATTTTGCGCTTGATTAGTTGATGCGCCAATATGATGTGTAATATAAACATTAGGAACATCTTTAAATTTACTTTCAAAAGAACCTTCCTTAATTTCCGGTTCATCACTGAAAACATCTAATCCTAGAAATATTTTACCTTCTGTAGCTGCTTCTATCATTGCATTTTCGTCAACTACTCCCGCGCGTGCGGTATTAATCAAATATGCACCTTTTTTCATCTTTCCGATTAATGCTTTTGAAATAATATTTTTTGTCTCGGAATTTTGTGCAAGATGAATTGAAACAGCATCGGCTTTAGAAAATAATTCATCTAATGTATCTGACTTTTCTACACCCAAATATTCAGCTTTTTCACCATTTAAAGAACGAGACCATGCAATCACTTTCATTCCAAAAGATTGAGCTCTATAAATTAACTCCGTGCCTATTTGACCTGTTCCTACTACGCCTAATGTTTTTCCAAATAATCCATCAGCTTTAGAATAAGCAGCTTTATTCCATTTCCCGCTTATAAAGTCGATTACATTGTTGGGGATTCTTCTATCGATAGCGCATATTAAACCCATGGCGAGTTCGGCTACGGCTATACTATTTTTGCCCGGACAGTTTGCGACATAGATTCCTTTTTTGTTAGCAGCAGGAATATTTATATTATTTACTCCTGCACCGGCTCTTATTATTAAACTTAGATTTTTTGATTTTTCGATAGTTTTATCGGAAACTACCGTTGAACGGACAACTAAAATATCGGCATCACCAATTCCCTCAACCAAACTTTCTTCGGTAAGTTTTGGTTCATTTCTAACTTCCGCGATTTCACCTATTTTATTTACATATACTTCTGGAAGTTTATCTGCCAGTAAAACCTTCATATAGTTACCCCTTTCTTTATTTTAACATAGGAATTTTAATACCAAATTTTTTTGCATTTTCTATTGCTCTGTTATAACCGGCATCCGCGTGACGTACTATACCCATTCCCGGGTCATAAGTTAAAACTCTTTCTAATCTTCTTTCAGCTTCAATTGTTCCATCGGCAACAACCACCATTCCGGCATGAATAGAATTACCGATTCCTACACCGCCGCCGTGATGCACCGAAACCCAGCTTGCACCGCCGATAGCGTTTAGCATAGCATTCAAAATCGGCCAGTCGGCAATTGCGTCACTGCCGTCCTTCATACCTTCAGTTTCTCTATTCGGCGAAGCAACTGAACCGCAGTCAAGATGATCTCTGCCGATTACAATTGGAGCTTTTATTTTTCCGGCTGCTACTAAATTATTGAAGATTTTTCCCATTTTGGCGCGCTCTCCATATCCTAACCAGCAAATTCTGGAAGGTAATCCTTGAAAATGAACTTTTTTTTGAGCCAAATCTATCCAATTACAGAGAGCTTTATTGTCAGGAAAAGTTTTTTTAACTGCTTCATCTGTTACAAAAATATCATTAGGATCTCCGGAAAGTGCGGCCCATCTAAAAGGGCCTTTTCCATCGCAGAAGAGTGGACGAATAAATTCAGGCACAAAGCCGGGAATATCAAAGGCATTTTCTATTCCGTTATTTTTTGCTTCACCACGAATATTATTTCCATAATCGAAAACTTTTGCTCCTTTTTGTTGAAACTGAAGCATCGCTTGGACATGAGATGTAATAGTTTCGCAAGCTAATTTTATATATTCTTCAGGATTTATTTTTCTCAGCTGTAATGCTTCAGATAATTCCATGCCCATCGGAACATATCCATTCAAAGTATCATGAGCAGAAGTCTGATCTGTAACAACATCAGGAATAATTCCCTTCTCTAAAATTTGGGGTAGAATTTCTCCGGCATTTCCTACTAAACCGACCGATACTGCTCTTCCTTCATTTTTTGCGGAAAGAACTATTTCTAATGCTTCATCCAAATTTTCACTTATTTCATCACAGTAGCCGTTATTAATTCTTTTTTGAATTTTAGATCGATCAACCTCAACTCCTAAAAACGCGGCGCCGTTCATAGTGGCGGCTAACGGCTGAGCTCCGCCCATTCCGCCTAATCCCGCGGTTAAAACAAATTTACCTTTTAAAGTGCCGTTAAAATATTTTTTTGCTGCTTCGGCAAAAGTTTCATAAGTTCCCTGAAGAATTCCTTGGGTTCCAATATAAATCCAGCTTCCCGCTGTCATTTGGCCATACATAGTTAATCCCAATTCTTCTAATCTGCGGAATTCGTCCCAGTTTGCCCATTTAGGAACAAGCATAGAATTTGAAATTATAACTCGAGGCGCATCGGGATGAGTTCTAAATATGCCAACAGGTTTTCCGGATTGTACAAGCAAAGTTTCATCATCATTTAATTCTTTTAATGATTCAATAATCGCATCATAACTTTCCCAATTTCTTGCGGCTTTTCCTTTTCCGCCGTATACAATTAATTCAGCGGGATTTTCAGCAACTTCGGAATCCAGGTTATTCATCAGCATCCGCATCGCCGCTTCCTGAATCCACCCCTTACAAGAAATCTCGGTACCGGTTGGAGCTTTTATATGAATTCTTTCTTCCGTAGGAATCATAATTATCCTTTAAAATGGGTTTCTAAAATATTTTGATACTGGTTAAGCATCGATTTATACAGCCATTTTTTTATAAACCAGCTTTTCTCCATAGATTTCTTTAAATGTTTTACGTTTTGTTCTATCTGATATTTTAATCTGGTTCGTTCATCTTTTGTTAATCTTACAATCTCGTTGTCTTCGTTTAACTTCTGCAGAACTGAATTAAATGCCTTAGATTCGGCAAAAAATCTGTTATCCCCTTCAATTTGTTTTAAGGTTTGTTTACAAAAGGTTGATAATAATTTTTTTTCATTTTTATCTAATTCAAAATTATAATTTGTGAATAGCTTCTTCATTTGCTTCCGTATAAGTTTTAAATGAAAGTAATTGATCTTTTATTTCTTGAAAACCGGGTTTAATAATTTTGTAAATATAATCCAACCTTTCCCGGTAAGGTATAAAGGCGGATTTCATTGAATTTAAAGTAATTTTTTCTACATCGTCTAAAGTTAAATTAAAATATTGTATTGCGGTTAAAAATTCCTTCGTCATTGAAGTATCGCTCATCAGCCGGTCATCGGTATTAATGGTAACTCTGAACTTTTGTTTGTATAAAATACCAAAGGGATGATTTTCAATCTTATCTATTGCTCCCGTATGAACATTACTTAATAAACATATTTCCAATGGAATTCGTTTATCCAAAACATACTGGGCTAAATCCCCGAATCCAACCACATGTCCATTACGATCCAGAGTAAAATCTTCCATTAAATGCGTAGCATGTCCAATCCTATGAGCTCCGCACCATTGAATTGCCTGCCAAATTGATTCTTTCCCGAAAGCTTCACCGGCATGAATAGTAATGTTAAAATTAGCCCTTTGTATAAATTGAAATGCATCTATATGTTTTTTAGGAGGGTAACCGCCTTCTTCGCCGGCAAGATCGAAACCGACAACACCTTTATTACGATAATTTACGGCTAATTCCGCGATATCTAACGTGTTTTTCATATTCCGCATACCGCATAAAATCAAACCGTAACCTACGCCAAAATCTTTTTTCCCTTTTTCTAAGCCTGAAAGTACCGCATTAACAACATCTTCATTATATAAACTTTTTGAAGTGTGGAATACCGGCGCAAATCTTGTCTCCACATAACATACGCCGTCATTTTTCATATCTTCCATCATTTCGTACGAAACTCTTTCCAAAGCTTCTTTGGATTGCATTACAGCACACGTATGTTCAAATCCTTGCAAATACTCTACAAGATTTCCTTTGTTAGCTCCTCTATGAAACCATTTCCCTAATTCTTCGGGTTCTTTGGTCGGAAGTTTATTATATTTTTGCTCATTTGCCAGTTCAATAATTGTTTGGGGTCTTAGACCGCCGTCTAAATGATCGTGAAGCAAGACTTTAGGAACAGCTTTAATGATATCTTCGGTAGTCAAATTAACCTCTTTTTTAATACTTAAAATATCTTTTAAAATCTGTAAAATCAATTTGAAACGGATTTATAACCTGCCGGATTTACTTTTTTTAGGTCAAAAATTGATATATAAAACGGCATATATTATGGCTTTTTCGTATTTTTCAGAACTGAATAATTCTTGACTATAGAGGCTCAAAGCAGTAACTTTGCTTATTCATATTATGATTATAAATGAGGTTATAAATGTATCGTTCAAAACTATTAATTGCTATTGCATTATTAATCGGCATTGCCGTTACAGGCTTTCAATGTTCATCAACAGAATTAACCAGCGCTAAATTATATATCCAGCAGAAAAATTATGATAAAGCTATTGAAGCGCTCCAGAAAGAAGTTCAAAAAAATCCTAAAAGCGATGAAGGTTATTATCTTTTAGGCGTCGTTCAAGGAGAAAAAGATAATTATTCTGAAATGATTGACGCTTTTAATAAATCTTTAGCTATTAGCGATAAGTTCAAAAGCCAAATAAATGACCAAAAGAAATTTTATTGGGCAAATCTTTTTAATAAAGGTGTTAAAAATTTCCAAAACGGAACCAATTCTCAAAATGATGATAGTGCAAAAGTCTTTTTTGATAAATCGATAAATGCTTTCCAGTATGCTGTTCAGTTAGAACCCGATTCAGCCGACACATATAAAAATCTTGCTTTTGTTTATTTAAGTGCCGGAAAATATGACGAAGCGGTAGAACCACTCCAAAAATTAATTGATAAAGAAAAGTCAGCCGACGGTTATAGATATTTAGGCGAGATTTATTACAATAAAGGTCAACAGTTAAAAGATCAGTACAAAACTTCAGAAAATACTCAAGATAGTGTGCAAGCACAAGAATATTATAATAAGGCAATTTCAGTTTTAGAAGAAGGAAGAAAAGTACATCCGAATAATACCGATATTCTGCTTCTGCTTTCAAATTCATATATTGCCGCAAATAAAATTTCTGTAGCTATAGATGCTTTTAAGGCCGGTGTTGAACAAGACCCTGAAAATAAATATTATCGTTATAATTACGGAGTTCTTTTATTAGGCTCAGAAAAATATGAACAAGCTGTAGAACAATTTAAAAAAGCTGTTGAAATTGATCCGGAATATCAAAATGCAATTTATAATTTAGCTGTTTCGTATGTTAAATGGGGAACTGTTTTAAGTAAAGAAAATGAAGACGCTGAAAATCCGAATATGGAGTATAAAGAGAAGTATAAATTAGCTTTACCTTATCTTGAAAAAGTAGTAGAAATGAGAACAGACGACGCAGCAACTTGGGAATTGCTAGGCCGTGTTTATACAGTGTTAAATATGAATGATAAGGCAACTAACGCCTTCAATAAAGCAGATGAACTTAGAAAATAGTTTTGAACTTAGAATTATAAAAGAATTAATATGAATCAAAATAATAACAATAATCAAAACCAAGGCCAGCAGATAAATATAGAACTTGGTGAAAAAGAAGCTGAAGGAATTTATTCTAATTTAGCTATAATTACACATTCACCGGCGGAATTTATTATTGATTTTACCCGGATTGTTCCGGGAGTGCCTAAAGCGAAAGTTCATGCGAGGATAATCACTACTCCCCAGCATGCAAAAATGCTGCTTAAAGCCTTAAAGGAAAATATCGATAAATTTGAAGCTCGGTTTGGTGAAATCAAATTAGATACCCCTCCTAATCAACACTTTGGTTTCGTTCCTCAAAAAAACGATGAAAAAGTAAACTAACAAAATTCTATTTTCATTCGATAATATTATTACCGGTGGTGAAGTTCTGCTTCACCATTTTGGTAACCTTATGATATAATGACTTTTTAAACCATGATTAATTAATAAAAATCCAGGAGATCCTTATGAAGAGATTGCTTCTTTCCTTCTTCATGTCTTTTTTCGTGCTGCTTTCATTTAATTCTAACGCTCAGACTGATACGAATACCGTAAATTTAAAGTTATTCGTATATTGTTCCGGACAAGCCGCTCCGGAAGTATTATCTGTTTCTATTAAAGAAGGCGAGCCGTACACACTTCCGTCAAAAACTATTGATGAATTCCCGAATACACAACTTTTATATAATGCTTTGGTCGGAACTCAATTTAAATTTGAATACGGCTCTTTAAGCAAAGACATTACGGTTGAACTTTATCTTTACGATGTAAATTGTTCAGAAGGGTTATATTTGGCCGGCCCCGATGGTGAGCCGTTTTTCTTCCATGGAAATTTTCAAGTGTACGCAAAAGATTCTAATAATGAAGATACTTTGGCCACTGATCATTTCTATTTTGATAACGGTTTAAGCGCTGAATTAAAAATTAAAAAAAGTGCCGATTTCTATAAATTTATAGATTCAACTGGAATAAATCCTTCCGAATCGTTAGAATTTGCTTACGAAGAAGCAGCCGGAATTTATAATACTGATGATATTATTACCGAAGAAACAGACGAGTATATAATCGCGAAGATGAGACACTTTTCAATTATTGCCGGTTCCGCCAAAACTGAGCTAACAGATGTTAATAAAGAAAATGGAAATATTCCTACTAATTTTGAATTAAAACAGAATTATCCGAATCCTTTTAATCCTACAACAAATATTGAATATTCTTTACCTCAAAAATCATTTGTTCAACTAAACGTGTATAATATTTTGGGTATGAAGGTTGCTGAATTAGTTAACGCTCAACAAGGTGCCGGTTCTTATCACGTATCTTTTGATGCGTCTAAATTATCTTCCGGTTTATATATTTATGAAATTCGGACGAACCGGTTTATTCAGTCTCGAAAGATGATGCTTTTAAAGTAATAGTTTATCTTAGTAAAATTTTTCAGCGGCTGTTATCGGCCGCTTTTTTGTAAAAAATAGTTAGAGGTCGTATGCGTAAGATTTCGGGTTTTTTTACTACACTTATCATAATAGGTGTTTCATTTGTAAAAATGGGATGTTTAAAAGTTCCTGATGAAATAATAATGCCGCAGTGGGATGTTGAACTAAATGTTCCGATAGTAAATAAAGAATACACATTAGATGATATTATAAAATCTCAACAATATATTTCAGTTGAACCAACCGCCAACGGCGACAGCATTTTTGTTTTAACGTCAGATAAATATTCTCAATCAACAGACATCAATCAATTTACTGAAGTAACTAATACAACTGTTACACCTAATCAAACAGTTCCCGCCGGGATAGGTGAAAAAACAATTTATGCTCTTTTCCCGGAAAATGCCGAGATTGACAGCGCGGTTTTAAGCGGAGGTTTCTTCGCCTTTAACGCACGAAATCCTTCTGCCGTTCCGGTGGATATTAAACTTACTATCCCTGGAATTAAAAAACCTGATGGAAGTAAAGTTATAATAACTACAACAGTTCCCGCTTTAAGTTCAGATTCAATCAATTATAGTTTTAAGAATCATCATTATTATTTTCCGCCTAATCAGCCGGTATTTTTAAAAAATCAGTTTAAAAATTTTAGTTGAAGTTACGGCTTCTGTTACTACTGGTACCGAAGCCATACTTGATTTATATACATCTAACTTTACCTTTTCTTCAATTTCAGGTGTACTTCCGTCTCGCTCTCTGGGAACTAAAACGGAGAAA
Source organism: uncultured Bacteroidota bacterium (assembly GCA_963798775.1). GTDB lineage: Bacteria > Bacteroidota > Ignavibacteria > Ignavibacteriales > Ignavibacteriaceae > CAWCUK01. Next base: position 701,931 of record CAWCUK010000001.1, on the reverse strand, counting down.
TTTTCTTTGAACATCGGCGACGCAAAGGATTATCAAAATAAAACCTTTTTGCGCGACGCAAGAATGAATTTTAGAGTTTATTATATATCTAATGTGGATAATCCTTTTGATATACAAGCTAAAGATTTAAATATTATCGGCAAAAGAAATGACGGATCAGAATTTTATTTAAGAGACAGCACCGGAAGTAAAGATTTAAATTTCTTATTTAAGGACGGCGGAGTTAAAAAAGTTTTTACTCAAGATAACAGCAACATCAATGATTTTATTTCCTTTCTGCCTGATGAAGTTATTCTTACCGCGGAATATATTATGAATCCAAATAACTCAACAGGTAGTGCTACGGATGAAGATTCAGTTAAATTTGAAACAGATTTTACTACCCGCAGTTTTATGGCCTTAAAAAAATCTGCAATAACAGATACAACCGAAGTTGTTATTGATGAAAAAAATAGGGCGGATATAAGAAACGGAATAGCCGCGAATCTTAATTTTAATGTTGAAAATTCAACTCCATTAACAACTTGGCTTAAAGTCACTTTAACCGATCAAAACTATAAACCATTATTTGTGATTACTAAAAACGCAGAAAACCCGGATTCTCTTTATTTCTTAGGAGCTGATGTTAATCAAAACGGTGAAGTAATTAATTCCAACCTTACCTCTACTTCAATAAATTTAGATTCTATTGAAATTGCTAAACTAGCCGATGCTTATTACGCGATTTCTAATATAAGCGTAAGAACCAGAGATGCTTATGAAAATCCTCCTCCAACGGTCGCCATTCGTCCGGGAGACTTGATAAAATTAAAAGTATACGGCGCCATTAAATATGTTATTAAACCGGATAATAAATAGAAAGGAGGAGTAAGATGAGAAAAATAATTTTATCGATATTTACGGTTGTTTGTTTTACTGTTCCAATCTTCGCTCAATTCGGTTCTGTGGGCGCTGTTAATGCAAGAAGCATGGGAATGGCGAAAACTTATAATTCAACTTCCAGAGGAATTTATTCCTTGGGCATAAATCCTTCTAATTTAATGTATAAAAAAAATAGCTCAATCGATTTTAGTACAATTCTACCGCTGCCGTATTTATCTTTAAGAACGGGAACTGATTTTATGTCGATTAACGATGTTAATTATTTTTTCGGCGGTGTAAACGGCAATGCCCGCTATTTGAGCAGCGAAGACAAACAACGTTTTAATAATCTATTTGAGAACGGAGGATTTGTATTTTCTAACATTACTACAAATCTGTTATCTGCCGCATATAAATATAACGCGGAAGTTGGTGCTTTTGCTTTCGCTATTAAAGATGTTGCAGCGGTAAAACTTAATTTTCCTCAGGCAGTTATAGATATTGTCTTAACCGGAAATCCCGTCGGTAAAAACTATAATTTAAATGATACCGAAATTCAAGGTTGGTGGTTAAGAGAATATTCTCTTTCCTATGCGAGAGATTTACCGGAAATTAATCAATCAATTTTTGATAAAATTTCCGCGGGAATTTCACTAAAATTAGTTCATGGTTTTTCATACGTAGGCACCGACAAAGTAAACACTTCATTTTCAACTTTAAATGATAATAGAATTTCCGGTTCGGCCGATTTACATGGCAATACTGCTTTCTCCGATAATTTTGGAGTGAAGTATGATTACGATTCTGTTTCGCATAATTCCAATTTTTCAATATTCCCTAGCCCGGCAGGCAGCGGTTTCGGTATGGATATAGGTTTCAGCGCCGAGATGAACCATGTTTGGCATTTTGCTTTAGCCGTTACGGATATCGGAAGTATTTCTTGGAGTAAAAATGCAGCTGAGTTTTATTCAAACGGACAAATATTACTGGATGATGTTACCGATCAAGCTCAAAGAGATTCACTTGTTGATAAATTAATCGGAACAAGTTCACCGGTTAATAATTTTAGCACAAGTCTTCCGACAGCTTTAAGAATGGGCGCCTCATATCTTTTCAATCAAAAAGATGACGCTATTCCGGGAACTCTTATGTTAGCTTTAGATTATAACCAAGGATTTAATAAAATGCCCGGAAACAGCACTTCGCCTAGAATATCAGTAGGTGCTGAATGGAAACCGGCGGATTATGTCCCTTTTATTAGAACGGGATTTTCATTCGGCGGAGTTCTTGGATTTCATTGGGGATTCGGTTTAGGCTTTGACGCTAAAATTGTTGAGTTCGATTTTGCAACTTCGGATTTACAAGGGTTTTTATTCCCGAATTCTGCTGAATATGTTTCTATTTCTTTTGGTTCACGATGGAAATTCTAATCAAAAAATTCTTTATTGGCGGATACGCGGCAGGTTAACTGCTGCGGCCGCCAAAAATATTAAGTTAGCCAGCCACGCCGTCAGCAGAGGATCTAACGCTCCATTTTTCCCAAACGCCTGACTTACCTTCATAAAAACTAAATAAATAAAAGTTACCAGAATATTAATTCCCACATTTACAGCCATTCCGCCTTTTCGTTTATTAGCCGAAATCGGCAGCCCGAAAAGCACAACAATTAAACTTGCTAAGCTGAATGAAAATCTGGAATAATATTCAATTAAAGTATTTGTAGGATCAGTTCCCGCTCTTTTTTGTGTTTTAATTAATTTATTTAACTCTGTCAAATTCATTTCTTCCGGTTTTTGCTGTTTATCTGAAAGATCGGCAGGAGCAAAATGAAGATTACTAATTTTCAGAGAATCAAAAAAATTAGCTTTTTGTCCATGTTTAGTAAAAACTCGCTCAACACCGCTTTGAGCAATCCAATCTTGAGAAGTAGAATCATAAACTAAACGTGCCGCATCAATCCGCTGAGTCATTTCGGTTAAATCATTATTCGCAAAATCTTGAATACTGACTCTATTTGCTTGATCTCTTGAATTATCAAAAAAAGAAATATTTACAATCCGTGTGCGGGAGTCCTGAAAGAAAATATTACTTCCTGAAAAAACAAAACCTCTATTAAGATATGTCATCTCTATATTTGTTTTTGTTTTATTAGCCATAGGAACAAGATAACCACTGAAATAGATTGAGAAAAGACTGATAATAAAAGTTGTAATTAAAAACGGCGCCATAAATCTGTACATACTTACACCGCTGGCTTTAATTGCGGTAAGTTCACTTAAATTAGCTGTTTTGCCCGCTGTAAATAAAGCCGCAAATAACACCGCTACCGGAGTCATCAGTTTTATTATTTCGGGAGAAAAAACAAAATAATAATGTAAAATTATAGGAAAGGAAACACTCTGATCAATAAAATCATCAAGATTTTCCATCATATCTATTACAACAAAAATTAGTGTAAAGGCAAGTAATCCGAAAACAATAGTTTGCAGAAATTGCTTTATTAAGTACTTATCAATAATTTTCATTTTCGGTATCATCTTTCTCCGTCTCTCGCCATTGCTTCGGAAGCAGTTTTTTTAACCATGTAAATTCTAGAGTAACAGTTTCTTTAACAGTTCGTTGAGTTAAAATAATTCCGGCAATACCCAATAAAACATTGGCCGCCCACATTCCCCAGAAAGGTGAAAGAATACTACGTTCGGCAAGTTTTTCTCCGCCGATAAGAAACGCCCAATAAATAAGGAAGAAAAATAAACTTATACTCGCGGCTACACCAAACCCGCCTTTGCGAACCATAACGCCCAAAGGCGCGCCTATTAAAATAAATATTATACATGCTGCAGGTAACGCGTACTTTTTATAAATTTCCACCAAATATTTATTAATTTCATTTTGAGAACTTTCTACCCGGTTGGCATTAGAAAGAATAATATTTTTTGCTGTTCTCACTTTATCAAGAGCCCTGGTATAAACAAGCTGTTTCCGGTTTAAATTTACAGAGGGAGATGGGGAAAAAGCCACCAAAGTATCCGTAAATAAATAACGATTAATTTCTTTTAAAGTAACCTTTTTGGTTATCGTTTTGAAGTTCTTGAAGGCTATCCACAATCGACTGCATTGCCTGCACGCTTAATTCTCGTTCTCCTCGTTTAGCGCCCGGAGCGGTTTGCTGAAATGAAAACTGTTCGGCATCCATTGCTATTCTATGTTTTTTAAAAACTAATTTTCTGTATAAGCCTTTATTTCCTGCTTCCGACTCATGTATTTCACCGTTCTGCAAATCCATAATTAATTTTGTTTGATCTTTAGAAAAATAAATTTTTCCTTTATGTGCCGTTACAACATTTATTTTGGTCGGATCGGTATAATCATAAATTGTTACATCGGTTAATTCATTTGTGTTCTTTTCTATCTTTCGAACAAGAATAGCATAATTAGAAACTTCTTGAGAGAAAACTCCCGGTTCCAGCGAAAGAGTCGGGCGCTGGCGGGAAATATCCATCATTAAAACTTTGGCTTGATGATTCGCATCGGGTAGAACATCATTATTAAATAAAAATAAAAGATAACCTACAACAGCACCGGCTAATAACGGCGCTGCCATCATTCGGTATAAACTGATTCCGGAGGATTTTATAATTGTAATTTCGTGGTTTTGCGACATATTTCCAAAAGCCATAAGAGTAGCTACCAAAGTGGCCATGGGAATTACTAAGACAACCATCCATGCAAGATTGAAGGTGATAAGTTTTATTATCAAAAATGTATCCAATCCTTTTCCCACAAGTCTGTCGGCAAACTTCATCATAAACTGCAGAATGAATATGAAGATAAGAGTTATTACCGAAAACACGAACGGCGCGAAATGGTGGCGAAGTATGTATCTGTATAAAATCATTAAGGTAATATATAAAAGCGTTAAAAGTTTAACAAGAAACCTATTTCACAATGTTTGTTCATACTCTATTTATTATATTTACAAATAATAATTATTATAGAAATTATAACAGCGTTGAAAAAATATTTTCTTTCTTTAATCCTTTTACTAATCTCGTTTAACTGTACAGAAACAGCTGATGAGGAAAAATTAAATTTAATTAAAGATCAAAAATTTCCCCGCTGGTTATATAACTCTGATTATTCTATTCAACAAACATCGGGAATTGCTTTTCTCGGAACAAAAAATGATACATCATATTTTTTACTAGCCGATGATATAGGAAAAATTCATCATCTAAAAATTACAAATGATACAATTTTTACCTTCTCTTCGGTACATTTCGGTACTAACGCAGAAGCTTATTTGGATACTTTCCCGCGAGCAGATTTTGAAGAAATTATTTATGATAAATATACCGGAAATATTTATACTTCAATTGAAGGAAGTACGCCTAAAGTAAAAAGTACTACCGGAATTTATCAATTAAAATTTGCCGGGAATAACATTTTTTCAGATTCTATTTTATCAATAAAAAAAATTGATATTAAACCTCATGATATTTTTTTACGGAATGTTGAGGATAATTTAGCTTATGAAGGCGCTACTGTAGATCAAAATTATTTTTATCTCGGTTTTGAAGGTTTTAGAGAGTCCGGAGTTTATGCCGACAGCACTACTCTTTTAATTGTGAATAGAAAAAATAATACGATTATTAAAACGATAAATACGAAACCTTTCGGTGTACAAACAATTTGCGGTTTATATTCGGATAAAAATTATTCAGTTTACGGAATTGACAGAAACGGTAAAAAAGTTTTTCATCTTAATTTTGATGATAAGTTAAATGTTTCTTCTTACGGAGTTATAAAAATAGAAACAAATATTCCAAATTATTCATCAATTGATTATGTTGCATCGTTAGAGTCGATAACCATTGATAAAAAAAACAATCTATATTTAGTTGATGATCCGTGGAAAAAGTATTTTGTTCCTTCACCGGAAATTCTATCTGAGTTGGATTCAGCGGCCGTAAAAAATTTTAGAAAGTTTGTTCCCGTTATATTTAAATATAAACTTTAAAATAAAAGGAGATAAAATTGCAGGAAGTAATAGATTACATCAAACAGAACAAAGAAAATTATATAGAAGAACTAAAAAAATTCCTAAGCATTCCTAGCGTCAGTACTCTTCCTGAAAATAAAGGGGATATTGCAAAATGTGCAAAGTTTGTTTCCGACAAATTAAAAAACGCCGGAATGAACAGAGTTGAAATTTTTCAAACCGAAGGGCATCCGCTTGTTTACGGCGAATGGCTTGGCGCTCCGGGAAAACCGACCGTTTTAATTTACGGCCATTATGATGTTCAGCCTGTAGACCCAATAGATTTATGGGAAAGCCCGCCATTTGAACCGGTTGTAAAAGACGGTAAAATATTTGCGCGCGGAGCAACCGATGATAAAGGCCAAATGTATATGCATATAAAAAGTGTTGAGGCTTTTTTTAAAACTGTGGGAAGCCTGCCTCTTAATGTAAAATTTCTGATTGAAGGAGAAGAGGAAGTAGGCAGCGATAACCTTGAACCATTTATAAAAAATCATACAGATATGTTAAAGTGTGACTCAGTATTAATTTCCGATACCGCATTATTTGCAAAAGGAGTTCCTACTTTAACTTACGGTTTACGCGGTTTAGCCTATCTTGAAGTTGAAGTAATCGGCCCCGATCGCGATCTACATTCGGGAAGTTTTGGCGGCGCGGTTCCTAATCCAATTAATGTGCTTGCCGGAATGATAGCCAAACTTCATGATAAAAATGGGAAGATTAATATTCCCGGTTTTTATGAAGATGTTGTAAAATTAACTAAGACAGAAAGAGAAAATTTTGCCGCGCTTAAATTTTCTGAAAAGAAATTCGCTAAAGAAATTGGACTTTCTGATGTAATGGGGGAAAAAGGATTTACAACTTTAGAAAGACTTTGGGCTCGTCCTACTTTAGATTGTAACGGAATTATCGGCGGTTTTACGGGACAAGGAGCAAAAACTGTAATTCCTTCTAAAGCTACGGCAAAAATTAGTATGCGTCTTGTTCCTAACCAAGATCCTAAAAAAATTGCTAAACTTTTTGTAAAACATATTAAATCTTTAGCTCCAAAATCCGTTAAGGTAAAAGTAACTGATCTTCATGGGGGAAATCCGGTTCTTACTCCACTTAATGATAAATCAACTAAAGCAGCCGCGGAAGCTATGAAGAAAGCTTTCGGCAAAAAAACAGTTTTTATGAGAGAAGGCGGTTCCATTCCTATCGTATCGGTTTTCGCCAAAAAGTTAAAAGCTTCTGTTGTATTAATGGGAATGGGATTAAATTCGGAAAATCTTCACTCACCAAACGAGCATTTTGATTTGAACCATTTTCAGCTCGGCATTATGAGTTCGGCTTATTTTATTAAGGAATATTCATTATAAATTTTTTGTATTAAAATGAGACTTTAATTTTAATTTAAGAAGTCAATCATTCTTTCAAGCCGCAGAAAGTGCGGCTTTTTTATAATTTTAGACCTATTTTTACAGATTCTAACGGCATGGTTATTGAAAAATCTTCAATAAAATTTTCCCATTCTCAAAATCATTTATTAAAGGAAATACGGAAATCAGATGAAAAAGATTTTGCCCTTTTGTTTATTAATTACTCTATCCTTAATTATGTTTTCTTGTGGGGAAGATAAAGATAATTCACAAATTGGCGGTTCAGAAAGCGTAGAAAATTCTCCGAATAAAGACGCCGAAATTCAAAGATATAATCTTGAAGTTGAGCGAAAGCAGTCAAATAATAATAATCCATGCGATACTTTATCTTTAAAACAATTTGTTTTAGAAAATTATCCGGAAGGTTCTTATTTAGTAGATTTTGATAAAACACTAACTTATAATATTCCAAAATCCGCCGTAATTTATTTAAATAGAAACAATACAACTTATGTTTTCGGAGTTGTAGCGTTAAGTAAACCCGGCGAAAGATTAATTGAACCCAAAAATATTGTAGGTTACGACCAGAGTTTTATCGACTTAGACAGTACGAAATTAGGAACAGCTTTCTTTTATTTGGTATTATTTCAATGTGACGGCGAGAGTTTTTCAAAAGTTTGGGAAGCCCCAATTCCTTCACACGGAGGATTTAATAGGATGAGTCTTAATAAATGGAGGTATAAAGGAATTCCTTACGTTCAAGTAAATTTTCATTATGCCAGAGGTGTGGGACATATAAACTATAACTATTTTATGATTGACGGCTTAACTTCGCAACCTCATCTTTTAATGACCTATGAAGGAATAAATTTTAAAAGAACAATGGCCAATGTTAATAATGATAATTTTCCGGATTATTACGAATTTCTTTATTATGATTTAGGAAATCGAATTGTTGCCGCGGATTCAATCCCGTTTTATTGGAGCGTAAAAGACAGCGTTTATATAAATAAACGAAACAGAAAACAAACCCGACCATATTAATAAAAATTTATTATCTTTGCACTTCAATTGTTCCGGAGCCGAATAAATTAAAACCTGCTAATTATTATGCGGGTTTTATTTTGGTTTGGAGCAGCATATCTCTACCTGAACCTTAAGTTTATTTTTTATATCTTTATAGTTTAATATTTCATCATTTGTAATAGATTAATAACGCGATGTACTATAGTAAAATAGAGGCTAACATGGACGGAACAGAATTGAAAAATTCTCCTTTGAATAATTATTTGAAATCGTTGGGATATGAACTTCAAGAAAACGGCGATGAAAATATTATTGCCAAATATGATGAAGTTGAAAAAGAATTTGATAGAATCTGCAGAGGAGTTGGATTAAGAAATTTATCTCATTTAGGAATTCTTGAACTTCGAGGCAAAGATGTTCTCGATTTTCTTCATCGTATTACAACTAACGCTTTAAAAGATATTTCTAAAGAACAGATAAAAAATACTGTTTTTACAACTGAAAAAGGAAGAGTGATTGATACTGCGGCAATAATGAATTTTAGTGATTATCAACTTCTTATTTGCAGTAATTTTTATAAGAAAAAAGTTTTAAGCTGGATAAATAAATATGTAATTGCCGATGATGTAAAAGTAAACGATACTGAAAATAAATATGTTCTTCTTGAATTATTAGGCCCTCAAGCGGATTCATTTATTACACTGGTTTGCGGCAATATTACAAACGATTTAGAAGTAAATTCTTTTAAAGTTGTTTCCTCGGAAGGAATGATGTTTTTTACCGCTAAATTTATTGATGAAAGAAATGAAAAAAAATATTGGATTTTAGCCGATCAGGAAAACGGAATGCGGTTTGTAAAATATTTAAACGAGAATAAAGGCCCTTTTGATTTTGGTTTTGTCGGGGAGGAAGCTTATAATTTATATCGTATAGAAATGGGAATTCCAAAAGCTCCTAATGAGATTTCTGATCAATATAACCCGCATGAATTAAATCTGAGAGAGTTAATTAGCTTTACAAAAGGTTGTTATATTGGGCAAGAGGTTATTGCCCGCCTGGATACTTACGATAAGGTTCAAAAAAAGTTGAAGGGAGTTATATTTGAAGAGCCGGTTGAAAATGATGAACAATTTCAGCTTTTTGATGAAAACGGAAAAGATGCCGGAATTATAACTTCAATAGCTTTATCATTAAAATTGAAAAAGAATATAGGACTGGCCTTGGTGAGAAAAGCATACGAAGAAGAAGGAACCAAATTAATAGCTAAAAATGAAAACGGAAAATCGGTAACTGTTATTACCCAAAATACTCCATTTAAGAAATAATGAAAATTTATACAAAAACAGGCGATAAAGGAGAAACCGGATTATTCGGCGGGCCCAGAGTTTCTAAAAGTTCAAAAAGAATTGAAGCCTATGGAACAATTGATGAATTAAATTCGTTTATAGGATTAGCAATTACAGAAATAAAAAATGAAGCTGTACTTTTATTACTTCAAAAAATTCAAAACCGGCTTTTTACTGTTGGATCTGATTTAGCAGCCCCGGATAGAGAGAAAGAATTAAATATTCCGCGGGTAAGTAAAGATTTTTATTTAGAGATTGAGCAAGCCATTGATAAATTTGAATCAGAACTTTCCCAGCTTAAAAATTTTATTTTACCGGGAGGTTCAAAAGGAGCGGCTCATCTTCATATTTGCAGAACAATCAGCCGTCGTGCTGAAAGAAGAATTGTAGCATTAAATAAAGAAGAGAATATCGGCGAAAATATTATTATATTTATAAATAGACTTTCGGATTTATTTTTTGTTCTTGCACGTTTTGAAAACAAAAGTTCTAACATACCCGATACTCCCTGGGAAAAATGAATTGTAAATATTTATTTTTCATTGTGAAATTCACAAAAACTTTTGGGGGTGAATTTTGGTTTCGACGGGGATGAAGAGACATTAAATCGCACATCGTGTTCCCCGAGTTCACGTAAAACCTTGGGAACTAATATAATAACTGGCGAATCTAATTACGCCCTAGCTGCCTAAGTAAACTCTTAGCAGCCGTTCATCTTATCTTCTCGTACCGGGATAAGAATGAACGACGTTTAGGTACGATAGTCAAACTTATCGCCTTTATAAGTTTGGCGAAATAACAAGAGGCTCGCTCAAAGCTTTTTCGTGTTTATCCGGAAGTTTTGAGTTAAAAATAATAGATAAACTAAATGTGTAGAAGTTTTTTGGATCTTATTTCCGGACGCGGGTTCGACTCCCGCCACCTCCACTTTTTATTTACTTGCCTTAATCTTCCTTAACTCAAATTTCCTAAAATATTGAAATTTAGCCCGAAATGGGCTTTTATTATTTCTAAACTTTTAAGATAAATTAAACTAATGATGATATTTTTCTAAGAAATATATAAGAGCTGTTGTAAAGAAGGAAAACAATTTCTCGTAAATAGAATTTTTCAGTATTCTATGTTATTTATTTCTTTAACATTCAACATCATCCTCAACCTTAAAATTATTTTCTTTAGAGATAGAACACAAATTCTTTACTATTATAAAGAGTCTTTTCGTGTTTTAATACCTATCATTTTTAAAATACCAATTATTATTTCTTTTTGAGCATATTTTTATTGAAAACAATATGTTATTAAACTAAATTGTATCGGTAATGAAAAAGATTTATTTCTCGAAGATGAGCGGTGCCGGAAATGATTTTGTTGTTATTGATAGAAATAACAATCCCGGTGTTATTCTGGAAAATTCTACAATTAAGAATATATGTGACAGACGCAATGGTATAGGAGCTGATGGTTTGATTACTATTGCAGATTGTCCTGATTTTAATTTTTTAATGGAATATTTTAATTCCGACGGATCAACCGGAAGTCTTTGCGGAAACGGAGCCAGATGCGCTCTTAAATTTGCCGATATTACAGGAAGAATTAAAAACGGCAATGCGAATTTTATTTCGAATAAAAATAAATATTCCGGTGAAATTTTGGGTGAGAATAAAATTAAGTTTAATTTAAATTCGCCCGAAAATGTTGAACTGGATTTTTTATTGAAATTAAATGAAAATCAATTTAAGGTTGATTTTATTGATACAGGTTCTCCACATGTTGTTGTAGAAATAAAAAACCTTAATTTTGGGAATATAAACGCGGTTCCGGTTTATGATTTAGGAAAAGAAATACGCAATCATAATCATTTTTCGCCGGACGGTACAAATGTAAATTTTATTGATATAAAAGAAGATAAAATTTATATCCGAACTTTTGAAAGAGGAGTGGAAGATGAAACTCTTGCCTGCGGAACGGGATCTGTTGCTGCCGCTGTTATTTCTTATTTAAACAAAAAAGCGACTCCGCCGATTACTTTAGTTACGCGTGGCGGAGCAGAACTAATTGTTGATTTTAGTATTAGTAAAGAAAAAGTAGAAAATTTATCCTTAACTGGGCCGGCTAAAGTTACTTTTACCGGCGAATTTTTATTAAAAACGTATCTATAATTATCCGGAGAACAAATGGCAAAAGTCATATTTACAATTCAGTATGAATTAAAACCTGACAAAAGAAACGAATATTTAGGGGTTGTAAAAGAGTTGAAAAGTCTTCTAAAAGTTGACGGACTTGAAAATTATTCTGTATATGAACTAAAAGGTAAAGCGAATCATTTTGAAGAAATGTATACTTTTGGTTCGGTTGAGGCTTATGAAGAATTTGATGATAATCAGAGTGAAAGAATTAGCATTCTGATAAATAAATTAAATGATATGACGGCTGAAAATTCTACTAAATATACAACACTTACCGAAATTTTAGAAGATTAATTGAAGTTAAAATAGTTTTATATAAGCGGCTTTTTGCGGCCGCTTTCTCTATTAATAAATTAATGCCCTCTTTTAGATCATTCCTATTTATGAGAAAAATATTTTCAAATTATGAAATATTGTTTTTCATGAAGCTAAAATCATTTATAAATTATTAAAAATATCAGTTTGGCCAAAAAAAATTCTGGTACAGATTCTGCAAATAGTTTTTGTAAAAATCGGATTAGCGGTTATTTTCTAATCTTGCTGAAAATTTAATAAGAATACTTAAAAAGTATATTAAACGAAATTACTGAACCGCGATTCCACAAAATTACTTGTACCTTAGGAGGTGTTAAATACAATGAAATTTAAAATATCATATGTTTATATTATTGTCATAGCCGCTGCAATTATTGGAATTATTTTGTTCAATCAGCCGGAGAGTTCTCATAAAACAGAGGCCGAAATAAGTAATCAGCAAATGCCGAATGATGACGTTCATAAAGGGTTAGCAAATGAAAAAAGCCATTCTAAAATGGATGTAAAAGATGACGCGGTGCAAAAAATGGAAAAATTAAAAGCCGACTATGAAAAAAATCCTTCCGATACTGCTAAAATTAGAGTTTATGCCGATTTCCTTACAGTAGCGCATCATCAAGATGAAGCGCTTGAACTTTATAAGAAAATAATGAAAATAGATAAAAAGAGAACCGATATTCTTTTTGTTATGGCTTACATAAATTTCGGTAAACAAAATATTAATGAAGCGGAAAGAATAACAGATCAAATTTTATCTATAGATAAAAACAATCTGCAGGCTCAATATAATGTTGGCGCAATTGCGGCAACCCGGGGAAATAAAGAAAAAGCAAAACAAATTTGGAATAAAATAATTAAAGAAAATCCAAATACAGAAACCGCGGAAGTAGCGGCAAGTTCTATAAAAAATCTATAATAGTACTAAATTTTTAAGGAGAAGTTAATTACGGCTTCTCCTTTTTAGGTTTAAAACCTAAAACAGAAAATATTCATCCTTCTTTTCTCTCTTTTCAAAAAAAAATATAATGCCTATCTTTAGAAACCACAATTAGAAACTATAATAATGTACGAATATGTAGGCGCTCTTCATATGCATTCAAATTTTTCCGACGGATCGGGAGAAGTTGAAGAAATTGCAAAATTTGCGGATGAAATTGGTCTGGATTATATAATCTTAACTGATCATAATACATTACGGGCACTGCACGAAGGTTTCGAGAATTGGTACGGAAATACAATTCTATTAGTTGGCTGCGAGATAAACGATAAAGAAAATAAAAACCATTATTTGGCGTTCGGAATAGAAAAAACTTTTTCAACCCGTACTTCCGCAAAAGAATATGTGAGAAAAGTAAAGGAAGCCGGCGGTATAGGTTTCCTGGCTCATCCCCACGAAAAAAGAACTCATATGAAAGAACATCCTCCTTATCCTTGGATTGAATGGGAAACGGAAGATTTTACCGGAATAGAGATATGGAATCATATGTCTGAGTGGATGGAAAATTTAACCGAACAAAACAAATATCAATCATTTCTTCATCCCCTTAAAACCATTGTGGCGCCTCCCGAAGAAACCTTAAAAGTTTGGGATGAGCTAAACCAGAAAAGAAGAGTAGTGGGAATTGGAGGAGTTGATGCGCATGCCCATAAATATAATATGCTTGGTTTTCTGGAGGTTGAAATTTTTCCTTACAAAGTATTATTTAAATCTATAAGAACTCATATTCTTGTGGAAGATGAATTAAAAAAAGGAAAGTCGGCAGAAAATATTGAACGGACAAAAAAAATAATTTACGGTGCTTTGCAAAAAGGAAATTGTTTTGTAGCAAATGATTATCATGCTGATTCAAATGGATTTAGATTTTATGCCGAATCCAAAGGGAAAATTTATCAAATGGGAGATACGATTTCTAAGGGGAACAAAACTAAATTCAAAATTATGTCACCGTCTGTTAAATCTGATATAAGATTAATTAGAAATGGGAAACAATTAGATTCAAATGAGGGAAGTGAAGCCGAATTTATTGTAAACGAAAATGGAGTTTACAGGATAGAAGTATATATGAACAACAAAGCCTGGATATTTTCTAATCATATAAGAGTCGGAGTTTAATCTAATCGTAATTCTAATTACTTAATATTTATCCTCTATATTATTACAAATCTATGACATCATTATGACAATTTGAGAAGCGGGAAAATCTAAGTTTAATAAGGTTTTTTAATCAATTTTATAATTTAAAATAAGGTGATGAGATGAAAACTTTATTAACCTCTTTTTTAATAGTCATACTTTTTTCTATAGTTCTGCGTTCGCAAGATGCCAGTAGTACCCTTTATTTAAAGGATGGTTCTGTAATAAACGGAATTATTATTGAAAGGGAGAACGGAAAAACATTAACCGTCAAAACTTCAGATGGTATAATTCATAAATTAGATTTGAAGAATATCAATCAGATAAAAATTGATAAAATTATAAATAACCATTTCAGAACAAACAGCACCAATAAAAAGAATCTTTTTAGTGATAAAAATCTATTTTTTGAAGATAATAAATTTAAATGGGAATTTTCTATTTCAGGTACTTTCGGTTTTTTATCGGAATCAGCAAAATCACCCTCATTTGAGTCTGATGGGGAATCAATGGGTTATGTAACCCTAGTTTTAAGGCCCGGATTTTTTCTAACAAATTCTCTTGAATTTGAACCTGAAATTTTAATGACTTCAATTGAAAAAACAGAACCAAGTTTTAGTTTAAGCGGTAACCTTTCCTATAACTTTATCTTACCTGAATCAAACGTAAGACCTTTTATTTTAGCAGGCTATGGAATAGGAAATAGTGTTCCCATTTTTAATACTTTAATCGGTAAAACGACTGATAAACTTGATGTTACAAATTTAAATTTTGGTGCGGGAATGAAAATATTTTTCAGCAATGCTGTAGCTGTTAGAGTAGAATACCGTTATCAAATATATAATTATGATGATGAATTTCAGCAGTATAATTATCCGGATGGATATACCTCAAGCAAAATAGAGTATTCAATCAACTCTCATAAAATATTATTTGGCTTCTCACTCTTCTTATAAAATAATTAGGCTGCCTTAAAAACATCAAAAAGGCAGCCTTTACAAAAGTATTAATCATTCTCTTTAGATAAAATCTCCGATTTTTTATGTCTTTTAAAAAATTATTATCTTTGCTACATTCTTTTGATTAAACAAAAGCGCGCCCATAGTTCAACTGGATAGAACGTCGGATTCCGGTTCCGAAGGCTGAGGGTTCAAGTCCTTCTGGGCGCATTTTTTAAAACGGATTAAAAATCTTGCCTAATTATTCCCTCCAAAGAAAAAATTAATTTTATGCAGAGGTGGAATTAAATCTCAGAATACTCTAATTTATAAGTTTAATAAAAAATGTAATTTTGAATTTTAAGTTATCAGGAAATATATATGTTAACCAAACGAAAAAAACTTTCAAAAAAAGAAATTAAAGAAGATAAACTGGTACTTTTTTACTATAAGAGTATCGATTACTTTACGGAAAATAAATCACGGATATTCATGTATGTTGGAGCACTAGTGGTTTTAATTTTTGCTGTTGCTTGGTATATTAATCATTCAATTGAACAGAATGAAGCAGCCGGTTTACAATTATCCAGAGTAATTACCGCATACGATAACGGAAATTATTTGGAAGCGATTGAAGGACAACAAGGCACAGAAGAACTCGGTCTTAAAAAAATTGTTGAGCAGTATGGAAGTACGGAAAATGGCGAAACAGCTAAAATTTATCTTGCTAATTCATATAACAGGCTTGGGAAAAGCGACGAAGCGTTAAAATACTATGAAGACTATGACGGAAGTATAGATATGTATAAAGCAACTTCTCTTGCCGGCCAAGCGGGTTATTATGCATCAAAAAATCAAAATGAAAAAGCCGCCGATCTTTATAAAGAGGCCGCCAGGATATCCAAATCAAATGTATTAAATCCTGACTATCTTTTATCTTCCGGCATTAATTATATTAAGGCCTCAAAAAATGAAAAGGCTAAAGAAGTTTTGGAAACCCTCAAAAAAGACTATAGAACTTCAACTGCAGCGAGGGAGGTTGATAAATATATGGTACAAGTAAATTAACTTAATTAGTAACCACAAAAACTAGGAGTAAGTAATGAAAAAAGTATTACTGGTATTGGGGATGGTTGGTCTATTTATTGGAGTCGGCTACTCACAATTGAATGATTTAGCTAACCTCAATGTAGTAGATATAAACCATACAGGCCCCGATAGTACACGGCCTTATTTGGATGACCAAGGTGTTAGAACCGTTTGGGTCGCGAATGATCTAGATCAAGACGGCAAACCTGAAATTCTCGCTACCGATTATTCTAATAACGGTAGAGTACATGCTTTAGAATTAAACGGAGATAATCTTGAAATAGTTTGGTCTTCACCGATAACCGCAATGCAAGACGGCGGCGGAAGCACACCTCGTTGGGTTCGCTCCGGCGATTTAGACGGTGACGGTAAAGGCGAAATTATTTTCCCGCTAAATAATACTAAAAAAGTACAAGTTTGGGAATGGGATGGTTCAACCGATAATGGCTATGTCTTAGCGATTGAATTACCTCAAGATGCTTTTGCGGCTCAAGGTGTTGGTAATTTTAGAATGAACAGAGAAGTTGGATCAGTTTATGATTTTGACGGAGACGGCGCTGACGAATTAATTATGACTAACTATGATAACCATACATATATTTTAGGTATTTCCGGTGATGTTCCAGGATTCGGCGGATGGCAATTAGAAGGCGGTTCAGCTACAGATCCTACTGTAGGTAACGGTTCTGTTTGGCATTCAGTTCCTGCGGATATTAACGGTGACGGTCAAATTGATATAGTTAACCATTACTGGAACTTCTGGGCTTTCTGGTCAATAGAACCAACCGGAGCTAATACTTATGAATATCCTGATACTTCAAAAGCTGACCATTATATAGAATTTAGAAAATCTTGGGGACAAGACGCTGTTTCTTATATGGGAATTCAACCTTTAGATGTTGACGGTGACGGTAAAGATGAAGTTGCCGGTATCCTTTACGGCGGAAATTATGGAAATTATTCAGTTGGATTAATTAGTATGCCTCAAGGATCAGACCCTCTATATTCTTGGGATTCTACACATTATGCTATGCTCGGAACAGAATTATGGAAGCAAGTTGCCGGTAAAGACGCAGGTTCTTTCTGGGGTATAGGTGCCGCGGATTTAAATAATAATGGTAGAGACGAACTTCTTTTAGGCGGTTCTACAGGTTACAACATTGTTTCTCTTGAATATAAAGGTACAGGAAGCGTTTTAGATTCTAACAGCTATGATAGAACTATTGCGTATACCGGACCTACAACTGATGTAACTTTCGCAACTACTGATATATGGGATTCTTTAGGAACAATAGATACAGTAAGAGCCGAAACAGATTTCATCTCTAAATTGTATGCCGGAAGCGATATAAACGGCAATGGTAAACCTGAAGTTGTAGCTGCTTATCAAAGCGTTTATGATTCTTTAACTATTAACTATAGAAGCTGGCATGATACAACATGGGTGAAAGACTCTACAGTTATGAAGTTTAATCCTAAACAAATTAATGTTAGACTTCTGGAATCAAGTATTACCGGTTTACATGATCTTGGTGTTAAGTTAGTAACTCCGGAAGATTATAAACTGGAACAAAATTATCCAAATCCATTTAACCCAACAACAAATATTAAATTTACACTTCCTGTTGACAAGAATATTTCATTGAAAGTATATGATATGCTTGGAAAAGAAGTGAAAACTATAATAGCGAATCAGAATTATTCTAAAGGTTCTTATTCAGTAACTTGGGATGGTACCAATAATTTTGGTAAAAATGTGGCCAGCGGACAGTACATCTATACTTTAAAATATGGTAACTTTACCAAATCAATGAAGATGACTTTACTCAAATAATATTTGTGTAAAATCCTTCTGAATTTTTAACCGCGGGAAATTTTTTCCGCGGTTTTTTTGTTTAATTTATCTACCAAAAATTAATAAAATGAAATTATATACAAAAAATAATTAATATTATTCCGTATAAATGCGAAAAATACAATTCTATTTATGTCAAATATCTTGATTACTGTTAAGGTTATCCTTATTTTTTTGTCGAAAAAAATTGTTCTAAGGATTTCTAATTAAATGAATATAATGTTCCTCGTTTTTCTTTCCTTTTCAATTATTATCAAATTCCGAGAACCCTAGGAGGTATAAATGATAAAAAGGTTACTGACTCTTTTTATTTTAACCGGTCTTTTTGTAGTGCAAGCTTACGCGGGTACAACAGGAAAACTGGCAGGTTATGTTAAAGATGCCGAAACCGGCGAGCCAATTCCGGGTGTTAATGTTATAATTGACGGTACCACTTACGGAGCTGCAACAGATCTTGACGGTTATTATGTTATAAATAATCTCCCGCCGGATACATATAAAGTTAATTTTTCGGCTGTAGCTTATCAAAAAAAACAATTTGTTAATGTAAAAATTCAAGCTGATTTTACTACTAACCTAGATGTGATTTTAAAAATTGAATCCGTTGAACTTGAAGCTGTTATAGTAGAAGCTCATGCTCCTCTAATCAAAAAAGATCTTACATCCTCTCAAGTAACTGTAGACGCAGGGCAAATTGAAAGCCTTCCCGTTGAAAGTATGTCTCAAATCTTAACTTTGCAGGCCGGAGTTGTTAAAGGTGTCGGCGGTGAAATACATATAAGAGGTGGAAGATCCAGCGAAGTTTCATATACAGTTAACGGTGTTTCAATTTCAAATCCTTTTGATAATACCAGAACCGTAGAAATTGCGACAAACGCTATTCAAGAATTGTCTGTAGTTAGCGGTACTTTTAACGCTGAATACGGCAACGCGTTAAGCGGAATTGTGAATGCCGTTACTAAAGAAGGGGGCAGCAAATATAAAGGTAAATTTTCCTTTTATACCGGAGATAAAATAAGTTCAAGAACAGAAGTTTTTGATCATATTAATGATTTTAACGCATTGAGTGATTTCGTTGGAGAGTTAACTTTAAGCGGTCCTATTCCAGTATCCAATAAATTAACTTTTTTTCTATCCGGCAGATATGAAAATGAAGAAGGATGGTTATACGGAATCCGCGAACATAATCCTTCCGATTCTGTTTATAAAAATCCAGCGGACCCAAATGACATAAAAATTGCCCAAACCGGCGATAACGCATTGGTAGCAATGAATCCAAGCAGAGATTTCAGCGGAACAGGTAAACTTACTTTTAAGCCTATCTCAACAGTAAAAATTAATTATGATGTGCTTTATTCTAATTCTCACTATCAATCATATAATCATGATTTTAAATATAATCCTGATGGAACATATCATAATTATGAATGGGGATTGCTAAATTCTCTTGAATTGCGACAAGCATTAAATCAATCAACTTTTTATACTTTACGCGGTTCGTATAATTTAAATGATTTTAAACAATATGTATATCCCCTGCTCGATGCCTCCGGAAAATCTGTCGATTTTCATCCCGGGATGGATATAAACGCATATCATCCGGATCCGCGTTATCAGCCGGATTATAAATTAAATACCGCGGGTAATTATACATTCCTTTCAGGCGGTACTCAAAATGGCCAATATTATCAAAGATCGGCTACAATAGGTGCAAAATTTGATATGACCAGCCAATTGAATAATCATCATGAATTGAAATTCGGCGCGGAATATCAAACCCATAAACTGGATTACGAAAATTTCTTAATTCTTCGAGATTCAACATATTATAAATCAGCTACTATTCCCGACTTAACAACAACAAATCATAATCGATATACTAAAAAACCTATTGTTATTTCCGGATATATACAGGACAAGATGGAGTTTGAAAGTATTATTGTAAATGTTGGTTTGCGCTACGATTATTTCAAATCAAACTCAAAATATTCAACCGATATTTTTAATCCTTCTCCATATAATCCGGATTTACCGCCGCAAGTCGATCCTTCTAAATTACTTGCCGAAGCTCCGGGTAAAAATCAAATAAGTCCTAGAATCGGAATCTCTTTCCCAATTACCGATAATGGAATTATTCACTTTTCATACGGACATTTTTTCCAGATGCCTCCGTTCTCTTACCTATATACAAATCCGGATTTCAAATTCAGCTATTCAAGCGGTTCGCCAATTTTCGGCAACGCAAATCTAAATCCGCAAAAAACTGTTACATATGAATTAGGTTTACAACAGCAGTTGTTTGAAGATTTAGCGTTTAATGTAACAGGTTTTTATAAAGATGTAAGAGATTTACTAGCGCTTCAACAGATAAGAATAAGCGGTACACAAACCTATTTTAAATATGTTAATAAAGATTACAGCAACAATAAAGGTGTTATTTTCTCTTTAACTAAAAGACGCACAGCTCAGAGTATGTTCGGTGTTTCTTTAGATTATACTTTTATGGTTGCCGAAGGTAATGAAACTAATTCGGACGCATTTTTTCTCGATCTTTCTTCGGGCAGGCAAACTGAAAAAATTCCAGTTTTCTTAAGCTGGGATCAAACTCATACGCTTAATGCCACAGTATCTGTCGGCGGAGAAGATTGGAGTGCAACATTGGTTGGAAGATTAGGAACCGGACTTCCTTACACCCCGCAAATTTTAGATCAGCAAGTATATTTAAGAACAAACAGCGCCCGCCGTCCTTCTCAGGCAACTGTTGATTTGCTTGCGGAAAAATCCTTCAATTATTTTGGAATGGATTTCACAGTCTTTCTAAAAATCTTCAACTTATTTGATACGTTAAATGAACGCTTAATTTACACCGATACCGGAAGAGCAACTTATACTCTTGTTCAGCAGCAAGGTACAGCTAAAGCAACAGATCAAATTGCCGAAAACGTGCCGGGTGTTCATCCAACCAGTGAATATTTTAATGTACCAAGTTATTATTTACCGCCGAGAGAAGTTAAACTCGGAGTATCTTTTGAATTTTGATCGCATATTAAACGGAGATTTTAAAATATGAATAAAATGTTTTTTAAGTTAATACTGTTTTTTGCTTTAGCTTCAATTTCAACTGCTAGCTTTGCTCAATCAGTATCGGGAAAAAAAGTCGAAGAACATAAAGCCGTTAAAGACTTTATGATGAAGGCTATCCAGCAAGAAAAAGCTAATAACAATACTGCTACGGTTCTTAGAAAGAAGGATAATAACTCTGAATCTATGCTGAAAACACAGCAGCAGGCTCAAAGAAAATCATACTTTATGAACGGAAATAAAATTAGTACAGATATATTTAACTACGGCGGTATTGGGCCAGGCTACGGACTTTTAAGAGGTGTAAACAATTTTGTTTGGCACAACCTTTCATATGTTTTTCAGTTTTGCCCTATAGTTGGCGCCTCAGTTCCGGATGCGAATAATCCAAGTAAAAGAATACATATTATTTCCGATGGTTTACATGATTATGAAACATCAAGTTATCATTTACAAGAGTTAAGCCCGAACGGGGACACGCTTTGGCAATGGCAGCCATTAGAAGGATATGAAGATCCTACTCAGCAGCATATGGCTTCCAATCCTGCGCCCGATTTAGACGGTGACGGAAAACCTGACAGCTGGCCGCGTAGTTGGTATAATCCTGACTTAGGAAAATATGTTTGGCCGGGTTATTTATCTCAAGACGCCAATAACGCTGATTTGGAAGTTTTTTGGGGAATGGACGATAGAGATAATGCAGAGTTTCAATATTATCCTTTTCCTTCAGATTCCAGCAGAAGAGGTTTAGGAGTACAAGTAGAAGGGAGAGCTTTCCAGTGGAGTAATGCTTTAGCGGAAAATACTATCTTCTTTGTATATACAATTACGAACACAAGTGAAAAAGATATAGATTCGGTTTTTTTCGGAGTTTATGGTGACCCCGATGTAGGATCAGGTTCTCCCGAAAATACTGATGATAATGGTTTTTTTGTGCCTCCATACTCCACTAGTTCTGTAAATGTAGATAAAATTCCTCCATACGCCAGAAGTATGGTTTACTTTTTTGATGAAGATATGACCGGGCCGCAAGGACTAAAATTAGGATATTTAGGTTGTAAATTTTTAGAAAGTCCCGGCAACCCAAATAATGGTATTGACGATGACGGTGACGGAATGATTGATGAACGACAGGATGATGGAATAGATAACGATCATGATTGGTCTGCTTTTTCCGATGATCTTGGAATAGACGGTATTCCAAATACAAACGATTTGGGGGAAGGTGACGGCGTTCCTACAGCCGGAATAAAATTAGCTGACGGTTCTTTAGATCCTTTACATCCCGGTGAACCTAATTTTGAGTTTACAGACCTTGATGAATCGGATCAAATTGGCTTAACAAGCTTTAACAGCTGGACCTGGAGTACGGATAAAATTTCTAACGACGAATCTATGTGGAATCGTTCTATTCCGCGTAATTTCGGAGCTATTCAGCAGAACGCGGATATCGTATTTATCTATGGTTCAGGATACATTTCTCTTAAAAAAGGAGAAACAAAAAGAATTTCTATGGCGCTTCTTTGCGGTGAAGATTTGGACGATTTACTGACTTCCGCTGAAACAGTTCAGACTATTTATAATCAAAATTATCAATTCTATAAACCACCGGTTCTTCCTACAGTTACCGCTGTTCCCGGTGATAAAAAAGTTACACTTTTTTGGGATGATAAAGCAGAACAAAGTATCGATCCGATTTCCGGGAAAGATTTTGAAGGCTATGTTATTTATAGAAGTACCGATCCTTCTTTTAATGATATACAACAAATTACTGACGGAAAGGGTGCCGGTTTTCTCAACGATCCATTAAAAGATTATAAAGGAAACGACGCTAAATTTGATAATGATAAAATGGATGAACCATATACAGATTTGAATAGTAACGCGAAATACGATATTGGTGAACCGTATAAAGATTATAATAATGACGGATCTTGGACCGCAAATATTCCGGATATTTGGATAGGCTACCATCCCGTTCCTTATCAAGGAAGAGGAATCCAATATTATTTAGGAAATAACAGCGGATTGGTACATTCTTATGTAGATTCTAATAATGTAATTAACGGCCAAACTTATTATTATGCTGTCGTGGCTTATGATCATGGGGATTCAACCGAAATTCCTCCTACGGAAACAACCAAAAAAATTACTGTTGATCCGATTACCGCTCAATTAAAATTTGACCCAAATACAGTAAAAGTTATTCCCGGTCGAACCGCAAGCGGATTTAATTCCGCTTCAGTTTCAGATATTCCCGCGGAACATACCGGAAAAGGGACCGGCAAAGTAGGTTTGAAAATTTTGGATAATATGCAAGTTTTAGATAACGGTAAATATAAAGTTGTTTTCAATGATAGTATAGAATATCGCGGAAAGAATATCGCGAGATTAAATTATTCGGTAATTAAAGAAACTCCTGTAGAAGAAAATTTTAAAGCCTTTGATGATAAATTCAGTAAGTTAGAATATTCTAATATTGCCAATGATTCAAGTTTAGTTGTAAAAGGAAGTGACGGTACTGTTTATGCCGAAGGAGCGGATTACATAGTTGATTATGAACGCGGCTCAGTTAGAAGAACCGCAACCAGTTCAATGCCTAATCAAGAAAACTTTTCCATTACTTATCATTATTTTCCGGTCTATAAAAGTACAAGGTTGCAGGGAGAAGATGGAAACCCTGTATTTGATGGTCTGGAACTAAGAGTTGTAAATGAGACGGTTCTTGAAATTGATTCAAGCAGAACAGAATGGGTAGAAGGAAATACAAATTACACTCATTTTATTCAAAAAGGCTCAATCGGCACAGGCGCAAAATATCCGGCAGATTATGAAATATCTTTCTCCGATACTTATGTGGATTCAGCTTTCTTTTTAGTAACCGGCGGATTGAAAAAATTTCCGGTTAAATTTAAAGTAAAAGATTTAACAGAAAATATTCCAATTCTGGCTTTTGTAAACGAACCGGTTAAAAAAGATACGGCTTGGAATTCCGGTGATGAAATAATTCTATTCAAACCCGGTTCAACCGGCAAGCCGGATGAAACAACCTGGGGAATTGTTTTCTCAAAACCTAAGGATTCAACTTTAACGCCTGTTCCGCCCGGTAACGGAGACGTTTTCGTATTAGCTACCAAACGTCCGTTCACTTCAGCTGATAAAATTACCTTTGAAACTGAAGGTGTTAAATACAGCCAAGAAATGGCCAAAACCGGTTTAAAAAATGTTTATGTTGTCCCTAATCCTTATGTAGGAGTAAATGAAATTGAACCGACTACCAAACTGCCGGGACAAGTTAGAGGTGAAAGAAGAATTTATTTTGAAAATCTTCCGCCTAAATGTTCAATAAGAATTTACACCTTGAGCGGTGAATATGTGCAAACTATAGATCATGATACCAATCTGGAGAACGGAAAGGAATATTGGAACCTGCTAAACAAGGATGGTTTTAGTGTTGCCTATGGTATTTATTTTGCGCATATAGACGCGCCCGGTGTCGGTGAAAAATTAATCAAGTTTGCTCTAATTAAATAATGAATGTGAGGTAAAAATAAATCATGAAAACAAACTCATATTCAAAATATAATAAGGAGACATCGATGAAATCCTTCAAGATTTTATTAATTATTCTGGCGTTTCTGTTTTTGGAAAATGCCGGTTATGCGCAGGTTGGAGCTTCATTAAATAAAACCGGAACTACAGCCGCACAATTCTTAAAAATTGGTGTAGGCCCCCGTGCTGTGGGTATGGGAGGCGCTTTTACCGCAACTTCGAATGATGTTACATCTTTATACTGGAATCCTGCTGGCCTGGCTAGAATAGGATCCAGAGAGGCATATTTTAATCATGTAGATTGGATATCCGATGTAAATTTAGATTACGCTGGATTTGGTTTAGACGTACCGGGACTAGGTTCCCTCGGCGCTTTCGTTTCGGTAATGTCGATGGGAGATATGGCCGTTAGAACTTTGGATCATCCCGAAGGTACCGGAGAAAGATTTAACGCCGGTTCACTTTTAATCGGTATTTCTTATGCCCGCAATCTTACCGAAGAATTTTCTATCGGTGCAAATGTTAAATATGTAAATGATTATATCTGGAATGAGAACGCGTATGGTTTCGCCTTTGATATCGGAACACTTTATACTATTCCTTTTCTTAATCAATTTAGGTTAGGCGCAAGTATATCTAATTTCGGTCCTAAAATGAAACTTTCCGGAAGAGATATTCTTCAAATAACTAAAGTTGGTGCCGGAGACGGAAATATTATTAATACCGATCTTCAGTTGGATGGATATGAAATGCCGCTTATTTTCAGATTCGGTGTTGCGGTTGATGCAATTAGCAGCCAAACTAATAAATTAACTTTAGCTCTAGACGCAATTCACCCTAATGATAATAGTGAATCAATTAACACCGGAGTTGAATATGCTTGGAACGAAACCCTTTTCCTCAGAGGCGGATATAAATCTTTATTCGAAAATGAAGGAGAACAAGGTTTAACTTTTGGAGTTGGTGTGAATTACAGAATAATCGGCTCTATAAAAGTAAAGCTGGATTATGCTTATGAAGATTTCGGCCGCTTAAAAAATGTTCAGTATATTTCCTTGGGTGTATTGTTTTAATTACATAATATGTACTTTTTTAAAAGCCGTGAAAATTTAAAATTCACGGCTTTTTTTATTCAAAATTGCCCAATATTACTAAAAAAGCATCAGTTTTAACCAAAACACTCTAAGTACTAATTTCTTGACTTTCAAACGGTATATATCTATTTTTTGTCCTATTTAATAATTTAATAATAATAGGATTTTATGGCCGATACATCAGATTTCAGAAATGGTCTAATTATAAAATTTAAAAATGATCTCTACACCATAATTGAATTTCAGCATGTAAAACCGGGTAAAGGCGGCGCTTTTGTAAGAACCGTATTAAAAAATATTAGAACCGGTAAGGTTTTAGATAATACCTTTCGTTCCGGTGAGAGTGTAGATGTAGTAAGAGTTGAAAGAAGAAAATATCAATATTTATATAGAGACGGCGATTTTTTAGTCTGCATGGATAACGACACCTATGAACAAATAAATGTTACTAATGATTATTTCGGCGACGGTGTAAATTATCTTAAAGAAGGGGAAGAAGTAGAAATACTTTTTAACGGCGATGAAATTATAAATGTAGAAATTCCAACATTTGTTCAACTAAAAGTAGTTGAAACCGAACCAGGCTTTAGAGGTGATACCGCCACCGGCGCAAATAAACCGGCAAGACTGGAAACCGGGGCTTCAATAAATGTTCCTCTTTTTATAGATGTTGATGATGTTCTTAAAGTAGATACAAGAACCGGCAGTTATGTAGAAAGAGTTAAATCTTAACTTCAGGGAAAATAAATGGATTTAAATTTAATTAAGAAACTTGTTAAGCTTGTTGATTCAAGCGAAATTACTGATCTGGAAATTGAAGAAGAAGGGTTTCGTGTAAAGATTGCAAAGAAAATTAGAGGTATGCAAACAATTACACAGCCTCAAATTTTTGCTCAGCCGGCTCAGGCTGCCGAAACTAAAAACTCTTCAGAGCAAATAGAAAAAATGGCTGAAAAAGAAGAAGCTCCCGCAGAAAATCTTCATGAAGTTAAATCACCCATTGTCGGTACTTTTTATCGAGCTCCCGCTCCGGATGCCGATCCTTATATTCAAATTGGAGATACTATTTCCGTCGGAAGTGTACTTTGCATTGTTGAGGCAATGAAACTGATGAACGAAATTGAATCGGATGTTAACGGGAAAATAGTAAAAGTTTTAGTGGAAAATGGTAAACCTGTTGAGTATAACCAGCCTCTATTTTTAATTCAGACCAGCTAATATTATTGAGATTGAGGACAATTTGTTTAATAAAATTTTAATAGCCAATCGCGGGGAGATTGCATTAAGAATAATAAGAACTTGTAAAGAACTTGGTATTAAGACAGTAGCAGTATATTCAGAAGCCGATAAAGATTCACTTCATGTTACTTTTGCGGACGAGGCAGTTTGCATTGGCCCTCCTTTTAGTAAAGACAGTTATTTAAAAATTCCTTCAATAATTTCTGCGGCTCAAGTCACAGGTGCGGATGCTATTCATCCCGGTTATGGATTTCTTGCCGAAAATGCTAATTTTTCAGAAATATGTGCCGAATCGGATATCAAATTTATCGGCCCTTCTCCAAAAATGATAAATTCAATGGGAGATAAGGCCTTTGCAAAAGATACAATGAAAAAAAACGGTGTTCCTGTTGTACCCGGCAGCGACGGAGTTGTGTCCGAGATAAATGAAGGGAAAAAAATCGCGGAAGAGATTGGTTTCCCTGTTATAATAAAAGCTTCTGCCGGCGGCGGAGGCAAAGGAATGCGTATTGTTTGGGAAGAGAAAGAATTTGAAAAAGCATTTCAAACCGCACGTCATGAAGCTGAATCAGCGTTTGGAAATCCCGATGTTTATATAGAAAAATATATAGAAAATCCGCGTCATGTGGAGATTCAAATATTAGGAGATACTTTCGGAAATGTATATCATTACGGCGAAAGAGATTGCTCTATTCAAAGACGCCATCAGAAATTAGTTGAAGAATCCCCTTCACCCGCAGTAGATGATGAAATAAGAAGAAAAATGGGTGAAGCCGCGATTTTGGGCTCACAGTCTGTTAATTATGAAGGTGCCGGAACAATAGAATTTCTTCTAGACAGGCACAAAAATTTTTATTTCATGGAAATGAATACTCGTATTCAAGTTGAACACCCTGTTACGGAACTAGTTTACGGAGTTGATATAGTAAGGCAGCAAATTTTAGTAGCCGCAGGTGAGCAAGTTGATACTTTACCCGGAAAACCGAACGGACATGCTATTGAGTTTAGAATCAACGCCGAAGATCCTGATCATAACTTCAGGCCTTCTCCGGGAAAAATTCAGTCATTGCACTTCCCAGGCGGTTACGGTGTAAGAATCGATTCTCATATTTATCAGTCATATTCAATTCCTCCTTATTACGATTCGCTGATCGCTAAATTAATTGTATGGGGAAAAGATAGATCTCATGCAATTGCAAGAGGCAAACGGGCATTAGAGGAATTTGCCGTTGAAGGAATTAAAACTACGGTTCCTTTTCATCAAAAAGTTCTTGAAGATGAAAGATTCATCAGCGGGAATTTTGATACTAGTTTTATTGAGCATTTAAAATTTTAATTTGAGGTAGAAATGAGATTTCCTGATAATATAAAATATACAAAAGATCATGAATGGATTTCCGTTGACGGAAATATCGGAACAATCGGAATTACAGAATATGCGCAAGGTGAGTTAGGAGATGTTGTATTTGTTGATATCGACCCTAATTTAAGCGAAATTAGTAAAGGTGAATCATTCGGTACAATTGAAGCGGTAAAAACAGTTAGCGATCTTTACGCTCCTTGTAACGGAAAAATTGTTGAAATAAATAAATCTCTTTCAGATTCTCCGGAAGTTGTAAATACTGATCCCTACGGATTAGGCTGGATGGTTAAAGTTGAATTGGCCGATCCTTCTGAATTAGATGAATTACTTAATAATGAAGCTTATAGAGAATTAATAGGACAATAAGTATACTTTAATTTTTTTTAGTCAGGCTGTTCTTAACAAAAATTAGAACAGCTTCTTCTTTATTTACCTCATAAAATCTTCCCTATACTCTCTAGGATTAAAATCTATCATTTATAGAATAGAACTTTTAATCATAATATGGTAAGTTTGGTAACTCAGTTTACAAAAATTTAATAAAACAACAGCCGCATAATTGCGGTTAAAAAGACAATAACTATAAACAATATGAAAGTAGTTAAACGGTTAGAGTAATTATGAAAATAAATGAAAAAATATTAATAATTGATTTCGGTTCTCAATACACACAGCTAATAACCAGGCGGGTTAGAGAAGCAAAAGTTTATTCGGAAATCCACCCTCATACAATTACATTAGATCAAGTTAAAAAAATAAATCCAACCGGAATTATTTTATCAGGCGGACCAATGAGCGTATATGATGAAGGCGCGCCTTCATTGGATAAAAAAATTCTGGAACTTGGAGTTCCTGTTTTAGGCATTTGCTACGGCATGCAGTTTATTTGTAAAGCCTTGGGCGGAAAAGTTGAAAAAGCGGAAGATAGAGAGTACGGTAAAGCTATTTTCAGAGTAACAGAAAATACAAAGCTATTTATTGGAATTACAACAAATTCTATAGTTTGGATGAGCCACGGAGATTATTTAACCAAACTGCCCGAAGGTTTCAAAATAGTTGGCGAGTCAGATCATTCACCAATTTGCGCGATTGAAAACAGCGAAAAGAAAATTTTCGGTTTACAATTTCATCCTGAAGTTGTGCATACGGTTCATGGTACGCAAATTATCCACAATTTCTTATATAAAATTTGTGATTGTAAAGGCGATTGGACTTCACAAAGCTTTATTGAAGAATGTTTGCAAAAAATAAAAGAAGATGTTGGAGACGAAAAAGTAATTTGCGCATTAAGCGGCGGAGTTGATTCTACGGTTGCCGCGGTTTTAGTAAAAAAAGCAATCGGTGAAAATTTAATTTGTATTCATATTGATACCGGTTTAATGAGATTGAAAGAAAGCCAGAAAATCGGGAAAATGTTTGATGATAAATTAAATTTAAATCACGTACACGTTGATGCTTCCGAAAGATTTTTAAGTAAATTAAAAGGAGTTACCGATCCTGAGGAAAAAAGAAAAATTATAGGTAACACATTTATTGAAGTTTTTGAAGAAGAAGCCAAAAAATATGATGACGCAAAATATCTTGTGCAAGGTACTTTATATCCCGATGTAATAGAATCAGTTTCTGTTAAAGGCTCCTCCGCTACAATTAAAACTCATCATAACGTAGGCGGATTACCGGAAAAAATGAATCTGAAATTATTAGAACCATTTAGAGAATTATTTAAAGATGAAGTAAGAAGAGTCGGAAGAGAGTTAGACGTTCCCGAAGAATTTATTGAACGCCATCCCTTCCCGGGCCCCGGTTTAGCGGTTAGAATTTTGGGAGAAGTTACAAAAGAGAAACTTGACATTTTAAGAGAAGCTGACGATATTTTTATTGAGGAAGTTAAACAAGCCGGAATGTACAGCCAAATTTGGCAAGCTTTTGCCGTACTTCTTTCAGTTCAGTCTGTTGGTGTTATGGGCGATGCCAGGACTTATGAAAATGTATTAGCGCTTCGTGCCGTTACTTCAGTTGACGGAATGACTGCCGATTGGTTCCCTTTTGATTATGATTTTCTTGCCAGAGTCTCTAACAGAATTATAAATAAAGTTAGAGGAATAAATAGAGTTGTTTATGATGTTAGTTCAAAACCTCCGTCAACTATTGAATGGGAGTAATAGGAAGTGGATTTAAATTATCAACTTGATCATAAAATTAGAACAGCAAAGGAGTTTGAGGCGCAAGGCAAACTCCTTCATGCCGTACAGATTTATACTTCTATTATAGAGGATTTTCCGGAATTTATTGACGCGTATTTTAATCTTGCCGATTTGTACGAAAATTTAGGAAATATTCAGCCTGCTGTTAAAATCTTAAAAGAACTTTTGGATTTAGATCCTGAAGATAATGAAGTAAGGTTATTTCTGGGACAGTTTTATTTAAGAAACATGCTTTGGGATGAAACAATCGAAATTTTAAGTTATATGCTTCCTGAGGAAGAACCGGTTGTTTTATTCTTTTTAGGATATTCTTATTTCATGCTGGAAGATTATGAATTAGCTAAAATAAATTTTCTCAATTTTATTGATTATGAAGCTGAATCAGAGCTTATACATGAAGCGAATTTATATATTGCAAAAATCGAAATAAAGTTAGAAAATTACGAAAGCGCCCTTCAGTCTGCCAAAAAAGCGGAAGGGATTTATTCAAATTTTTGGGAACTTAATATTATTTATGCCGAAATATATTATCAATTAGGTATGTATGCCCATGCCGTACCTTCAGCCGAAAAAGCTATGAAGTTAAATCCCGGCGAACCTTCAATTTTTGAATTGGCGGGAAAAATATATTTAAAACACGGAGATTATCTGAAAGCGGAAAAATATTTCCGCCTTTATATAGAACTTGTTGAAAATGCTTCCGCAGAAAATTATACAAAACTAGCTGAAGCTTGTCTTAAAGTTAATAAACCTAAAGACGCACTTGCATATTTTGATATTGCGCTTAAATTAGATCCTTTAAATAAATTTGCTATAGAAGGTAAAAAAAACGCCTCTTCAGTTATTAAATAAATTATGGTTTCAGATGGTTAAAATAATCAGTATTGTTTTTATTGTACTGTCTTTCATGTTTGCAGTTAAAGCGCAAGAAATTAATAATGATGAAAATTCAGTAACAGTATTTAAGCTTGGACTAAATTTTTACGAGACAAACCAGTACAATGAAGCCGTAGAAATGTTTAATAAAATTACTAACGCTTCAATTTTAACTTCAAGAACTACTGCCGCTTATCTATTCAAAGGGAAAACATTATTAAAATTAAAAAAATACGATGATGCGGTTTCAGAACTTAAATCTTTTATAGAAAAATTTCCGGCAAGTAATTATTTAGATGAAGCTAAAATTACCATAGCTAAAATTTATCTTGAAAAAGAAGAATATATATCCGCATTAAAAGAAATAGCGGCTATAGTTGAAGAAACAGAATCACCTTATTATAATAGTTACGCAAAAACTTCCGGCGAAAAAATAGCGCTGCATTTTCTTCAATCTTCTCAAGTTAAAAATTTATATCAAACATACACCGGCGGAAAAGCCAAACCCTATCTTCTTTATGTTTTAGGAAAAGTTTATTTAAAGGAAAAAAATTATTCACAGGCTTCTCAAACATTTTCTAAAATATTATCAGAATTTCCGCTGTCGGAAGAAAGATCATCTGCTGTATCTTTATACCAGGATGCTTCAAATGAAAAACAAACCGCTTCCTCTAAAGATTTAATTGGAGTTATGTTTCCTGTAGATGCAGATTCCATAACCTCTGCCACGCCTGTTTCTGAAATTTTGGAAGGAATAAAATTCGCTGTTTCTTCTTATAACACTGAAAATGAAGATAAAGTTGGACTAGTAATTCGTAATACTGAAAGGAACGCAGATAAAATAGATGCCATAAAAAATGAATTTGAAAAAATTCCTGGGTTAAAAACCATAATCGGCCCTATATACAGCGATGAAGTAAGAACAGCATTAACAGATTTTAAAACAAATGACCTTCCAATAATATCGCCGACCGCAACGGATAATGGTTTAACCGCGCTCAATCCTAATTTTTATCAAGCCAATCCTTCCTTTGAAGTTAGAGGAAAAGTGATGGCTCAATATATTTATTATGTTGAAAACAAAAGAAAAATGGGTGTATTAAACGCAAACAGTGGTTATTCTCCGCTTCTTGCTAATTCTTTTATAGATGAATTTGAAAAATTGGGTGGACAAATTCTTGTACATGAAACTTATACAAGTAAAGATTTTTCATTTTCATCTCAGTTCTCAAGAATCTCAACTTATGTAAATTCATTAGAAGGTTTATATATTCCTTTAGTTGATAGGACGGATGCGCCTGTTATTCTAGCTCAGCTAGTTCAAAGTCAATTAAACATTTCTATTTACGGCAATCAAGATTGGTTTTTAGCAAAAGGCTACGAGACTTCACCTGAAATCAGTAACAAGTTAACTTTTACATCTGACTATTTTATCGATTATAACGATTATGATTTTCAGCAGTTCAGTAGAAAATTTTTAGCTAAAACACATTTGGACGCCAACCGGAATGTCTTATATGGTTATGATGCGGCAAATTTTATTCTCCATGTAATCGGAAAAAATAATTCAAGAAAAAATATTGAACAGACAATTGAATCGGGTGTTACCGTTAATGGGTTTCATAATAATTTAAGCTTCAGCAAACAGCGGGTAAATAGATTTCTTAACATTGTCAGATATCGAGACGGAGTATTTGAATTAGTAGATAAATTCAAAGCAAATTTACAATAATCAATAATAGAAAGGGGGCTGTTATTTTAACAATAAAAGAATTACCTATTGATGATAGGCCGCGCGAAAAATTATCTATAAGAGGCGCGCAAAGTTTAACTGATGCGGAATTAATCGCCATTCTACTAAGAACCGGAACAAAAGGGAAATCGGTACTGGCGCTTGCTCATGAGCTGGTGTCGCAAAATGTAAACCTTGCGGTATTGGCTTCCAAATCCTCATATCAGCTAACTAAATCAGGAGGAATCGGAAAAGATAAAGCCGCAACTCTGCTTGCCGCCTTTGAAATAAGCCGCAGGATTCTTTCTCAATCCAAATGGTTTTCTGATCAAAAAATTTCTTCGCCCAATGACGTCGCTGAAATATTCATACCTATTTTAAAAGATGAATTAAAAGAGCATTTTATAGTAGTATGTTTAAATTCCGCGAATAAAATAATTAAATTTGAAACAGTATCTATCGGAAATTTAAATTCGAGTGTAGCACATCCACGAGAAATATTTAAAACCGCGATTGAAAATAGTTCTGCCAGTATTATTCTTATTCATAACCACCCTAGCGGAAATCCTGAACCAAGCAATGAAGATATAAGCATAACAAAAAAAATGGTAGAATCCGGCAAAATTTTAGACATTCCGGTCTTCGATCATCTAATAATTGCCGGAAACGGCTATACAAGCTTTGTTGAAAGACGCCTTATCTAGTTGTTATACAGCGCATAATTTACTTTTTTTGTAAATACTTAACTTGAATTTATACGGCTAATTTATTATATAGCAGGGCATTTAAAAGTGCCCTTAGTGTTTATAACTTATTGTATAGCGGGTATTTAGGAGCACACAATTTTGATAATATCCAATTTTATAATAAATTAACCAATGTACTAAACAATTTAATTGGAGGTTCTCGTATGAATATAATGAAAACGGTTAGAAATTCAGCCATTATTGCGACCTTTGCAATAAGTGCAGCTTTTATGAGCGGCTGTGGCGGTGTTAGCGAGGCTCAGATGAATGACCTAAATAATTTAAGATCTGAAGTACAATCACTCGAATCTCAAGCCAACCAGCTTAAAGATCAGAGATCTAGTTTAGAGAAAGATATGGCAGCAAAAAACTCTAAGCTCCAGCAATGCGAAAAAGACAAAGAAGAAACTAAAGCAAATTTAGATAAACTACCGCAATAACTTTTGACATTCTTTATTAATGAAATTGGAGGAAAAAATTTTATGAAATTAAGTAGAAATTTAATTGGTATTTTTTCTCTGTTGCTTATCTTCTCTGTGAACATGAT
Organism: uncultured Bacteroidota bacterium; assembly: GCA_963798775.1. Taxonomy (GTDB): domain Bacteria; phylum Bacteroidota; class Ignavibacteria; order Ignavibacteriales; family Ignavibacteriaceae; genus CAWCUK01. Next base: position 667,345 of record CAWCUK010000001.1, on the reverse strand, counting down.
GGCACAAGAGAAAGAGATGACAGAAGAAGAATGGCAGGCAGAAATGAACCGCCTGAAAGATAAAAAAGAAAGTTTACAGCAAGAAATAAATACCCTTCAAAGCGATATCAATAATATGAAGGGTACTAATATTAAAAGCTACGAAGATTGTCAAAATGAATTGTACGCGTTGGTTGGCGCTACAAAATCAGATGTTGATAATTTTAGACAAGCCGTTAATGAATTAGATGGAAAAATTAGAAGAAAAGAAGGCCCAAAAGCCGACAGACAAAAAGATTTAAATGCATTAAAAACTAATAAAATAAGTGCTCTGCCGGAATTTTTCGATAAAGTTCACAACCAAATGCAAAGAGCTTTAGACGGCTGGGTTGAAGAACCTACAGAAGTTAATTATACAGTGGTAAAAGGAGATTATCTTTGGAAAATTGCTAAAAAACCGGATTTCTACGGAAATGGTTTTGCTTGGCCTATGATTTACAAAGCTAACCGCGATAAAATTAAAAATCCGGATTTAATTTATCCGAAACAAGTTTTTACAATTCCTAAACTTTCTGATGAAGAAAAATCTCATTACGAAAAACTAAGAAAGAATTATAAACCTGCTCCTGTTCAATAATTTTCTTTCATTTTGGAAACTTTAGTATTCGAAATTAGTAAACCCTTATTGCCTTAGTTGGCGATGAGGGTTTTCTTATTTAAATAAGGAGGAAAATGACAGCCATTGAAAAAAGAATGACTCTGGAAAATGTAGACATGCTTTCACTGCTTGGAATGAATGACGCTAATCTTAAAATGGTTGAAAATAGATTTAATGCTTCAATTACTGTTAGAGGAGATACTGTTGTTATAAAAGGCGTGCAGGAAGAAGTTGACGCTATAGAAAAAGTATTTAAGGAAATGATATATGTCCTTAATACAAATAATGTTCTTAAAAATTCCGATGTTAGTACAATTTTAGATCTTACTATACAGGGTAAGGAAATAATAAATGAAAAAGAATATGATGCGATAGTTCTTTATACAAAAAATGATGTAATAAAAGCCAGAACCGCAGGCCAGCAAAATTATCTTCAGATGGCGAGTAAAAATGATATCTGTTTTGCAATTGGTCCCGCCGGAACCGGGAAAACTTATCTTGCCGTTGCGCTTGCTGTTTCAGCATTAAACAGGGGAGTGGTTAATAAAATTGTTTTAGCACGGCCGGCTGTTGAGGCCGGTGAAAGTTTAGGTTTTTTACCGGGAGATTTCCGGGAAAAAATAGATCCTTATCTTCGTCCGCTATACGATTCTTTGGATGATATGATGCCTTCCGAAAAATTAAAAGGTTATATCGAAAAGAAAATTGTAGAAATAGTACCTTTAGCATATATGCGCGGCAGAACTTTAAATAATGCTTTTGTTATTTTGGATGAAGCCCAAAATGCTACTGATATGCAGATGAAAATGTTTTTAACACGTTTAGGCGCAAACTCAAAAGCAATAATTACAGGAGATATTACACAAATCGATTTACCTTCAAAAACTGTTAGCGGGTTAATTCAAGCAAAAGAAATTTTAAAAAATATTGATGGCGTAGGTTTTGTTTATTTTAATAAAAGCGATGTTGTTCGTCATCGGCTTGTAAAAGAAATAATAGACGCTTACGAAAAATTTAGGGCAAATGAAGAAGAATAATTTTTACAGATTATTCTTCTTACTTTCATTCCAATATTTATCCATCTCTTCCAGATTCGAATCGTGAATTTTTCTACCCGATTCTTTTATTTTTTTTTCAATATAGCTAAAACGTTGTATAAATTTTTTATTGGTGCTTCGTAACGCGTTTTCCGGGTTTATTCCTAGAAAACGGGCATAATTAATTAATGAAAAAAATACATCTCCAATCTCATCTTCCAATTTTTTTTCAAGTTCTAACTTTTGGTTTACACCCCGTGCAGAAGATTTTATATTCTCAATTTCACGCATCTCTTCGATTTCTTCAATAACTTTCTTCCAAACATCTTCTTTATTCGACCAATCAAATCCCACTTTCGCTGCTTTTTCTTGAAGTCTGTAAGCTTTTTGTAAAGATGGAAGTAATTCCGGTACTCCATCCAAAACCGAATTTCTGCCTTCTTCCATTTTAATAACTTCCCAATTTCGTTTTACTTCTTCAGAGCCTGAAACTTTTTCTTCTCCGAACACATGGGGATGGCGTCTTATAAGTTTTTCCTGCACCGATTCTATAACATCGTCAACAGAAAATTTATTATCTTCTTCGGCTATTACAGAATGAAATACTACATGAAATAAAACATCGCCAAGTTCCATTTTTAATTCTTTATAATCTTTATTATCAATGGCTTCAATCATTTCATAAACTTCTTCAATAGTCGCGGCTTTTATCGAATCATTTGTCTGTTCTTTATCCCAAGGACAATCTTTCCGTAATCGTTTTACAATCGAGACAAATTCATTAAATTTATTTTCGTTCATATTATTAACCTGAATTATCATTAACTTTTAAATTGCCTGAAAATAATAAATTATAACTTCCATTAAAAGGAGCAGTAATGATTGAAGAGAAAATAAAAGAATTAGGATTTGAACTTCCTGAAGCGCCGAAACCTTTGGCTGCTTATATTCCGGCGCTGAAGGTAAATGATTTAATTTTTACCGCCGGACAATTACCATCAATTAAAGGCGAACTGAAATATTCCGGAAAACTGGGGAAAGAAATTTCTGAAGAAGAGGGAAGAAAGGCGGCTGAAATATCCGCGCTTAATTGTTTAAGTGTTATAAAAAGTGTTGCGGGAAATTTAGATAACATTGAACAAATTGTAAAAGTAACTGTTTTTGTAAATAGCGCGGATGGTTTTACTTCACAGCCTAAAGTTGCGAATGGTGCTTCGGAATTGTTGGGGACAATTTTTGGGGAAAACGGAAAACATGTTCGCAGCGCAGTCGGTGTAAATGAACTGCCCATTAATGCCCCGGTAGAAATTGAAATGATAGTTAAATTAAAAAAATAAATAGTTCCGACTATTCCTCAATATAAAAATTGAGGAATAGCATTAAATATTATTTGCATGCAGTTTTTAATCGATTTACTAATTTTAATGTATTGCTGAAATTTTTATCATCACTTTCTAATGATTTTATCACCGCGCTCCCCACAATTACTCCGTTGCAGTACGGAGAATAATTTTTTACATCTTCTTCTTTAGAAATACCGAATCCCACCAGCATTTTATTCTTTTCGATTTGAGAAAAAGTATTTTTAATAAAATCTAAATTATTAAGTTGTGCTGTTCTCACACCGGTTGTACCGCTGACACTTACACAATAAATAAATCCGCTGCTTTTTTTATCTATAATTTTTATTCTTTGCTCAGAAGTTGTGGGAGTAATTAAAAGAATTTTATCAACACCATTAAAAGATGAATTATAAAAATTATCATACTCTTCAATCGGTACATCGGGAATTATTATTCCGTTTGCGCCTGAATATTTAACGGAATCAGCAAAATTTTTAATTCCGTAATGCAGTACCGGATTTGCATATCCCATTAAAAGCAGCGGTTTATCAGTCTTTGTTCTTATTGCTTTTACATAATCAAAAACTTTTTCCAGATTTATTCCGTTATTTAACGCGATTTGCGATGAATTTTGAATAACCGGCCCGTCGGCTAAAGGATCGCTGAAAGGAAAACCAATTTCCAGCATATCCGCACCGGCATCTAAAACTTTTAATGCCAACTCCGAAAAATTTTCTTGAGTCGGGAATCCGGCAGTTAAAAAAACAGAAAGGACTTTTTCTCCGTTTTTATTTTTTTCTTCAATATATTTTTTTATGTAAGACATGATTAAAAATTTCCTAAACTGTTTTTAATTGTATTTAAATCTTTATCTCCTCTGCCGCTTATATTAACAATTACAATTTCATTTTTATTAGTTTTCGGCATAAGTTTTTCCAGATGAGCTACCGCATGAGCGGTTTCTAAAGCCGGAATTATTCCTTCTTTTTCAGAAAGTAATTTTGTAGCTTCCAAAGCTTCTTCATCTGTAGCTGAAGTATATTCCGCTTTCACCGAATCCTTTAAATAACTGTGTTCGGGGCCAACACCGGGATAATCCAAACCGGCGGAAATAGAATGCACTTCATTTACTTGCCCGTTCTTATCTTGAATTAAATAAGTTTTCATTCCATGAAAAATTCCCTCTTCTCCTGTAGTTAAAGTTGCGCAGTGTTTGTCTGTATCTAATCCGAATCCGGCGGCTTCAACACCAATAAGATTAATATTATCATTCAAAAAAGGATAAAAAATTCCGATCGCGTTACTACCGCCGCCAACGCAGGCTATTATATAATTAGGCAATTTTTTTTTCGCGGATAAAATTTGTTCTCTCGCTTCTCTGCCTATAACCGATTGAAAATCGCGCACCAGCATTGGATACGGGTGAGGCCCTACAGCAGAACCGATTATATAATGTGTGTCATTTACATTTGTCACCCAATCACGAATCGCTTCATTAGTCGCGTCTTTTAAAGTTCGGCTCCCGGATTTTACGGGAATAACTTCTGCTCCCAAAAGTTTCATTCTGAAGACATTTAAACTCTGTCTTTCAATATCAACTTCGCCCATATAAACGGCACAATTTAAACCGAACTTTGCGCAAGCTGTAGCCGTAGCAACCCCATGCTGCCCCGCGCCGGTTTCGGCTATAATTCTTTTTTTCCCTAATTTTTTTGCTAATAGAATTTGTCCGAGCGCGTTATTAATTTTATGCGCGCCGGTATGGCAAAGATCTTCTCTCTTTAAATATATTTTAGCTTTTCCGTAATATTTAGTTAAGCTTTCCGCAAATGTTAAAGGAGTAGGTCTGCCTGTATATTCTTTATTTAGATGATTTAATTCTTTATTAAAATTTGTATCATCTTTTAACTCGGAATAAACTTTTTCTAATTCTTCGAGAGGAGTTATTAAAGTTTCGGGGACAAATTTTCCGCCGAAATTTCCGAACCTGCCGTTATTATCGGGTTGATTATATACTTTTAAATTTTCCATTATATTCTGCTTTTCTATTTACAATTGGAGCAATCTGTCCAATCTTGTTTAATAAATTTTTAAAATTCTTTGGAGTTAGCGACTGAAATCCATCAGAAAAAGCTTTATCGGGATGATTATGAACTTCAATCATTATTCCGTCCGCACCGCATGCTATTGACGCCATTGCCATTGGAGTAACTTTATCCCAAATTCCGATTCCGTGTGAAGGGTCGACTAAAATTGGAAGGTGAGAATTCTTTTTAATTACCGGAACCGCATTTAAATCTAAAGTATTTCGAGTGGAAGTTTCAAAAGTTCTAATTCCTCTTTCGCAAAGAATTACATTATAATTTCCTTTGGAAAGAATATATTCCGCGCTCATTAAAAAATCCTCAATAGTCGCGGCCAAACCGCGTTTAAGCAGAATCGTATTTGTCAGATCGCCGACTTGCTCAAGTAAAGAAAAATTCTGCATATTTCTTGCACCGATTTGAATAATATCAGCTACCTTCGAAATTATAGGGAGTGTATTTATATCCTTTGCTTCGGTTACAATCATCATCCCCAATTCTTTTTTAACGTCGGATAAAAATTCCAAACCTTTTTCCTTTAAGCCCTGGAAAGAATAAGGACTGGAGCGGGGTTTATACGCACCGGCGCGTAAAAATTTAATTCCCATTTCCTTCAATGTACCGGCTATTTCAAATATTTGATCTCTGCTTTCAACCGAACAAGGGCCGGCAATAACAGTTAAATTTTCTCCGCCTATTTTATTTCCATTAAATATTAATAATTGTATCTTCATGTTTCATTTCCCTGCTTACAAGCTTATATGGCTTTGAAACACGAACCACTTCTTCAACGGCTTCCATTGAAAGAAAATCTTCTTCAACTAAATTTCTTGAAGGACCTGTAATTCCGATAGCAAGTTTTAATGAACCGGGAATTTCGTGAGGTGTACATAATTTTTCTTTTATCTTTTCCTTTACCTTTTCCACGGCTTGCCTTGGAGCATTTAAGCCCATTACTATAAGCATTTTCTGCTCCTAATAAAATTTATTTGGTTAAAAAACTCTTTTAATTTTTGAATATCTTTTTTACCCGGTTCTTTTTCCAAGGCAGAAGATAAATCAACCGCGACGGGATTTATCATATCGAAAATTGTTTCAATATTTTTTGACGAAACTCCGCCTGCCAAAATTATTTTATGTTTTAGGTTTTCCGGAATTAATTTCCAATTAAAGGATTTTCCTGTTCCGCCGTATTCTTTATTTGAAAAAGTATCGAGTAAAAACGCTGAAGTATTTACTTTTTGCAGAGTTGAAAAATTAAATTCTTCATTTACACGAAAACATTTTATTATCGGATAAATTATTTTACTGATATAAGCTTCATCTTCATCGCCGTGCAGCTGAACGAAATTTAACTTTAATTCGGCTGCTACTTTATTAACAATTTCCGGAACTTCATTTACAAAAACTCCGACTTTTAAAGTAAAAGGAGAAAGCTGCTCAATAATTTTTTTCGCTTTTCCCGGTTCTATAAATCTTTTACTTTTATTGTAGAAGATAAAACCCAATGCGTCCGAGCCGAGTTGTTCACTCAATAATGCGTCATCTAAATTAGTTATTCCACAAACTTTAACCTTCACTTAAACACCAATTTTTTAATTCTTTCAACTTTACTGCTATGTCCTTTGAGCGCATTAAATGTTCGCCCACCAGCACTGCGCCAATATCAGCTTCTTTAAAAATTTGACATCTTCTTTTTTACTTATTCCGCTTTCCGCAACCAGCAAAATTTCTTTCGGTAACTTTTGGGAAAGATTTATTGTATTATTTAAATCAGTTGAAAAATCTTCTAAGTTCCTGTTATTTACACCGATAATTTTATTGATATTAAAATCAATTTTATGTAACTGATTTTCAGAATGAAGTTCGAGTAAAACCTCCATGCCTAATTCCGCCGCGGTTTGTGAAAGATCTTTAACTTGTATTTTTTCCAACGCTTCACAAATTAGAAGAACCAAATCCGCACCTGCGGCCTTTGCCTCAATAATTTGATATTCATCGATGATAAAATCTTTTCTTAAAATAGGTTTTTGTTTTATGGAAGCTATATCACTTAAAAATTTTATATCTCCTTGAAAAAATTTTTTATCTGTTAAAACGGAAATAGCGTCGGCTCCTTTTTCAAAATAAATTTCCGCAATTTTTAAATGATCAAAATCTTCTCTTATTATTCCTTTAGAAGGACTGGCTTTTTTTACTTCGGCTATAATTGAAACATCTTTATTTGCTTTTGCGCTGTTATAAAAACTGAAACATTTTTTCTCAAAAAATTCAAACTCCTTGAATGAATTAAAGGAATATTTTTGTCTCAGAATTTTAACTTCTTCTGTTTTCACTTCTAGTATTTTATCAAGTATATTCATCTTTTATGCAAATTTTTTTATACTATATTTTTTGAATTCATTTAATTTAGCAAACGCGGCACCGCTTAAAATAGATTGTTCGGCAGCTTCTTTACAAGTATTTAAATTATCGGAAAACTCCGCCGCATATAGTGCCAGCGCAGTGTTTGCCGCTATGGTGTGAAAAGCTCCGTTTACATTTTTATTTTCAAAAACATCTAAAATAATTTTTGCGTTTACTTCGGGAGTATCTCCTTTTATTGCCGCAAAATTTATTTTAGGATAACCGAATGTTTCATTAGTAATTTCATAAGAAATTATTTCTTTTCCCAAATTGAACTCATGTATTTCTGTTACATCACCAAGATAAACTTCATCATATTTATCGCACGCGCATAAGAAGCATACTTTTTCTAAATTAAGATATTGTGCAGCTTCCGACATTGTTTTTGAGGCATTTCTGTTAAACGTTCCGATTATTTGTTTTTTTACGCTTGCGGGATTTGTTAACGGTCCGAGCATATTAAATACCGTTTTCATAGCTAATTCTTTTCTAACGGGAGCCGCGAATTTCATAGCGGGATGATATTGCGGCGCGAACAGAAAAGCTATTCCAATTTTTTCCAGCGCCTCTTCCGATTGTTCCTTTGTTAAATTTATATTTATACCCAACTGCTGAAGAACATCCGCGCTGCCGCATTTACTTGAGATAGAACGGTTGCCGTGTTTAGCTACTTTTACTCCCGCGCCCGCAGCGGCAAAAGCGGTAGCCGTAGAAATATTAAAACTACCGGAATTATCTCCGCCTGTACCGCAAACATCAATAATGTTTTGTGAGTCAACATTAAGTTTTATACTTTTTTCCCGCATCGCTTTTGCAAATCCCGCAACCTCAGCCGGAGTTTCTCCTTTAGATTTAAGCGCTATCAAAAAACCTGCCAAATGAGAATTGTTAACACTGCCGCTCATAATTTCACTCATGGCGTTAAAAGATTCATCTAAAGATAAATCTTCTTTTTCTATAACTTTTTCTATGTATTCTTTAATCATAATGCTAACCAGTTTTTTATTAGATTTTTTCCTTCGTTAGTTAAAATAGATTCCGGATGAAATTGAATTCCTTCAACCGGAAAATTTTTATGCCGAATCCCCATAATTATTCCGTCATCCGTCTGGGCGGAAATTTCAAACGTGGAGGGAAGAGTTTCTTTATCAACTATTAAGGAATGATAGCGGGTTGCCTCAAATTTTTGAGGCAGTTTTTTGAAAATAGTTTTTTCATCATGATTTATTTCGGAAGTTTTTCCATGCATTAAAACCGGAGCTTTTATCACCTTACCGCCGTAAATAATTCCAATTGCCTGATGCCCGAGACATACTCCTAAAATTGGAATTTTTCGGTTCCGAATTTTTTAATTGCGGTTAAAGAAGAATTTGAATTTTCGGGCTTTCCCGGTCCGGGTGAAATTAATATTTTATCGGGTTTTATTTCCCGAATCTTCTCTTCATCAACTACATCATTTCTTTTAATAACTATTTTGCACTTGAAACCTCCCAAAAGCTGTACCAGGTTATAAGTGAAAGAATCATAATTATCAATTACCAATATTTTCATCAATCACCTCTGCATATTTTAATGCGTTTACCATAGCCGCCGATTTATTTTTAATTTCTTTAGATTCTAATTCCGGTCTGCTGTCAGCCACAATACCGGCGCCTGCCTGCCAAAAGATTATTTTCCCTTTTGCAAATAAAGTTCTGATCGCGATGCACATATCGAGATTTCCCGAAAAATCGAAGTAGCCGACCGCGCCGGCATAAACATTTCTTTCTTCTTTTTCATAATTATTAATTAATTGAATTGCTCTTATTTTAGGCGCGCCCGAAACAGTTCCCGCCGGAAAACACGCCATAAGCGCATCAATAGAATCTTTATCATCGGCAAGTTTGCCTTCAACTTTGGAAACAATATGCATTACATGCGAGTAACGCTGAATCTTCATATTTGCAGTGACTTTTACACTTCCATATTCACAAACTCTTCCGAGATCATTTCTTCCTAAATCAACAAGCATTGTATGTTCGGCAAGTTCTTTGGGATCATTTATCAAATCTTGCTCAAGTTCTTTATCTTCCTCATCTGTTTTTCCCCTTTTGCGAGTTCCGGCAATCGGAAGAACTTGAGTTTTTCCGTTTTTAACTTTTAATAAATCTTCAGGTGAAGTTCCTATAATCTTAAAATCATTTTCGAATTCTAAGAAATACATGTATGGGGAAGGATTGATAATTCTAAGCGCGCGGTAAACATTTAATAAATCACCGGAATAATTTGCAGAAAATCTTTTAGATAAAACGATCTGAAAAATATCTCCTTCTACAATATCTTTTTTACCGGCTTCTACTTGGTTATAAAATTCTTCCGGATCAAAATCTTCATTTATAGTTTCTCCCAATTTAAAATCAGAATTATGCTGAACAGGTTGCTTTAGTTCTTCTCTTAGATCTTTAAGAATTATTTTTGCTTTTTCGTAGGCTGTTTGCAAATCTGTATTTTTATCAACTTTAACATTGGTAATTAAAATAATTTGATGTTTGTAATGATCAAAGGCGAGAATTGTATTATAGACACCAAAAATCGAATCAGCATTATTAAAACTTTTATTGCTAAATTTTATTACCGGCTCAATTAAGGCTATATTTTCATAACCTAAATAACCTACAATTCCGCCTGTAAAATCGGGAAGTTCCTTTAGTTTCGGCTGTTTATAATTTTTAATTTCTTCCCGGATAAATTCAAAAATACTTTTTTCTATTGCGGCGGAAGAACCATTATTTCTGTTTGTAATATTCAGCCCTTTATTCGAAAATACCTTTTCCGGATTTTTACCGATGAAAGAATAACGAGCCATGTTCGTGGAACCTTCAACCGATTCGAGCAGAAAATTTTGCTTTCCCTCTTCACGAATTTTTAAATAAGCTAAAACCGGAGTCAGCATATCCGCCGTAATTTTTTCATAAACCGGAATTAAATTATGTTCTTTAGCTAATTCTGTAAATTGTTCAAAATTCATATTATTACCGCCATAAAACAAAAAACCCCTTCCCAGTAGACTGAGAAGGGGTTTATTATAAAATATTAAATCTCTAGGTCACCGGATTATATTATTTGATATACCAAACCACCACCACCATGCGGTTAATTTTGTGTCTATTAAATAATATGTCCCAGTTTTCATTTTCATTTATTGCAAAGGTAATTCTAGAATTTCATTTTGTCAATAGCTTCTTCAATAATTTTTAGGCGGTGTTTATAATTATTCATTTTCTTAATTTATTATAAATTATGATGAATATACTTATTCGGGATTCAAATGATTGACTTTTAATGTTATTTAATAGTCATTATATTTGAGAACAAAAAAATATTGAGATAGAATGACTCGAGAAATGTTTAAATCGAAAATCCACCGCGCTACAGTAACTATGGCTGAACTTTATTACGAAGGCAGTATAACAATAGATAAAAAATTACTTGAAACGGCGGATATTTTACCACACGAAAAAGTACAAGTTGTAAATGTAAATACAGGCAGCCGGTTAGAAACTTATACTCTTGAAGGGCCGGCGGACAGCGGAATTATTTGTCTAAATGGCCCGGCCGCAAGATTGGGTGCAGTTGGTGATGAAATTATTATTATTACTTATACTCATTTAAGTAACGAAGAAGCTAAAAAACATAAGCCGAAAATTGTTTTAGTTGAAATCAAGGAAAACAGAGTTTCGCAAATTATTGTAGCTATTTTACATTGATTTTGAAATAGCTATTTAATTAATGATTTTCAATCCAAAACTTAAGGAATGAATATGAAAAAATTATTGATTTTATTGATTATGGGATTTTCTTTTACCGCATTCGGGCAATTTAAAGATAACGGTTTTGCTAAACCGCACAGTTAAAGACGGAATAATTTCCCACAATAATAGTTCGTTTATCGGATTTTTTAACCCGAATAATTTTTCCATGCATCAATCATATAATCTTTCATATTCTTCATTTTCAAATCAAGGACTTGCTTTAGGTGTTTATACAAATAGTATGACGTATAAATTTTCAAATAACTTAAATATTCAACTTGATGCTAGTTTTATGCATTCACCTTATAATACTTTCGGTAAAGAATATCAGAATAGTTTTAACGGATTCTTTATAAGCCATGCCGCTTTAAATTATAAACCATGGAAAGATGTTTCAATTTCTGTTCAATACAGAAACGTTCCGAACAGCTATTATTCACCATATTTTAACGGTTATTATTACGGCGGAGGTATGTTTGATAATTCTTTTGACGCAAGCAATGATCCTTTTTTGGATAGATAACAGCTTAAACTTCCGGGTGAATTTTATTAAGAATAGTGATAAGCTGGATATAAATTTGTGAAGGAAAAATCCCAACCTAAAAAGAAACCTGCTAAATGTTAATTTAAAATCTTCAAGCACAAATCTGTTTTTAAATATTATTATTTTTCTTCTTGGTGCTGTAATTTTGTTTATGGCTTATTCAATATTTATGAAGATAAACCATAATGAAGGATTGAATAAACAAACCGAAAAACAGAAAGCATCATCAATTGTACAACTTGAAGTTCTAAACGGATGCGGTACTTCCGGAATTGCGGATAAATTTACTGATTATTTGAGAAAACAAAATTTTGATGTTGTTCAGATCGGGAATTATATTTCATTTGATATTGATAAAATTCATTAGTAATTGATAGAACCGGAAATAATGCTAATGCAGAAAAAGTAGCCGAGCTTTGGGTATAAAAAGAAAATATATTATTCAGCAGATTAAACAATGATTATTTTCTTGATGTTTCTTTAATTGTAGGGAAAGATTATTAACAGTTAAAACCCTACAAAGCAAAATAATTATTTAAATAAAGGAAGATTGATTGGATTCAATTAAACTTGCAAATAAAATAACAGATCTAATTTTCAATAAAAAAGGATATGATGTCAAGATTCTCGATCTTCAAAATCTTACTACTTTTGCCGATTATTTTGTCGTTTGTTCTGCAGATTCAGATACTCAAGTAAAAGCTATTGCCGATGAAGTTGATAAAAGTTTGCGGATGAAGGAATAAAACCTGGCATAAAGAAGGATACAAAGCTTTAAATTGGGTTCTGCTGGATTATATTGATGTTGTTGTTCATGTTTTTAAAAAAGACGCACGGGAATTTTATAATCTCGAAAAACTTTGGGGAGATGCACCAGTTACTGAAGTTGAAGATCCTGCTGAAAAAGCCGCTGCCGTAAAAAGAAAACCCGGACGACCAAAAAAATAAACGCTAAAGATAAGGACGAATCTTTTTCACTTTTACCATTCTTAATTAGGAAAATTCATCTTGAAAAAATATTTACATTCAGTTTTTGACGAAGCCGGTGAAAAGTTAGATTATCTAAAAGAAATTAAATATCACTTTTGATACTCCTAAAATTCAATCTCACGGCGATCTTTCTACAAATGCCGCAATGCTTTTGACAAAAAAATTAAAAAAAAACCGCGTGATATTGCCGAAGAAATAATTATCTTCCTTGAATTCTTGATCCTAAAATTGTATATAAAACAGAAATTGCCGGTCCCGGATTTATAAATTTTTTCTTCACTCCTTCTTTCATTGCTAAAATTACAACCGAAATATTGGATACAAGGAGATTCATTCGGTAAATCAGAGAAATATAAAGGCAAAAAAGCGAATGTTGAATTTGTATCTGCAAATCCAACCGGTCCGTTAACTGTTGGACACGGAAGAAATGCGGTTTTCGGAGATACCGTTGCAAATCTTTTAGAATGGGTTGGTTATGAAGTTGACCGGGAATATTATTTTAATAACGCCGGAAGACAAATGCGCGTTCTCGGTGATTCTGTAAGGTTACGTTATTTTGAAATTTTGGGTGAAACAATTTCTTTCCCCGATGATTATTATCAAGGAGAATATATAAAAGAAATTGCTCAAAATTTGTTTAATGAATTTGGCGATAAATTAAAAGATGAACCTGCCGAAGGTAAATTTAAAGATAAGGCCGAAAGTGAAATTTTTAATGATATTAAAAATTCTTTAGAAAGATTAAAAATTCATCATAAAATTTTCTTTAATGAAAATACACTTTATGAAGAAGAAAAAATAAAAGAGCTGCTCAATACTTTTCAAAGAAAAAGAATTATCATACGAAAAAGAAAGCGCGGTTTGGCTTAAGCTTTCGGAAATGGGAAATGACGCAGGATAAAGTTATTGTTAAATCTTCCGGTGAACCTACTTACCGTCTGCCGGATATTGCCTATCATATAACTAAATTTGAACGTGGTTATGATTTAATTGTAGATATCTTCGGTTCCGATCATAACGCAACTTATCCAGATGTTCTTGCCGGCCTAAAAGCGCTTGGTTATGATACTAAAAAGGTTAAAGTATTAATTCATCAATTTGTAACAATTATGGATAACGGTGAAGTTGTAAAAATGTCCACACGTAAAGCAAATTATATTACACTCGATCAATTAGTTGAAGAAGTGGGAAGTGATGTTGTACGATATTTTTTTAATATGCGGAATATAACAACACATATGAATTTTGATCTTGCGCTCGCGAAAAAGCAATCGGATGAAAATCCGGTTTTTTATCTTCAATATGCTCATGCCAGAATCTGCTCAATCTTAAAAATGATTGAAGGGGAGAATTTGCAATTTTCAACGGATAATTTAGATTTGCTTACTACCGATGAAGAACAGCAGCTTTTAAGAAAATTGCATCAGTTTAAAGATGAAGTTTTATTAAGCGCGGAATTTTGCGAAACACACAGAATATGCGGGTATTTAGAAGAACTTGCCGCTTCTTTTCATAAATTTTATACGTTCTGCAGAATTTTGGGAACCGAGAAAAAACTAGCCGAAGCAAGAATAGCGCTGGCTTTGGCAACCAAAATTGTAATAAAAAACGGATTGAGTATTTTAGGCGTAAACGCTCCGGAAAGAATGTAAATTTTAATCTGCTATAGCTATGGAAGCCGCGAAAATTTTCGCAGCTCCGGCCTTTAATAAAACATTTCCGCACTCGGAAATTGTAGCGCCGGTTGTAATCACATCATCAACTATAAGAATATTTTTCCCTTCAACATTTTTCTTTTTCTTAACCAGGAATGCACCTTTCATATTCTCTTCTCTCTCAGTTAAATTTTTTGAAGTCTGACTTTCCGTAAATTTCTTTCGTTTAATTACGTTTCCTTTATATGGAATGCTTGTTTTTTTGCCGATTCCCTTTGCGATATAAAAAGCTTGGTTATAACCGCGGTCAGCCTTTTTTAAATGATGAAGAGGAACGGGAAGAATTAAGTCTATATTCCATTCCAAAAATTTCTCATTAAATTGTTCGGCAATAGTATTACCAAGATAAACTCCTATTAAAAATCTTTTTCTGTACTTTAAGGAATGTATAACATGCTGAAGTTCCTTATCTTTTTCAAAAATATAAAATGATGTAAATCCGGAAATAATTTTCTTAGAAGCGAATTTGCGCTGATATTCATGCTGAAGGCGAGATTGTTTAGCGATTAAAATTTTACTTGAACAAGATGTACAAATTATTTTTTCATCGTTCAATAATTTTATTTCGCAGGCCGCGCAAAAGCGGGGGAGAATAAAATCAAATACGGAATTTAAATATTTCAAGCTGATTTTTTCCCAAATGAATATTGGAAATAAATTAGAAAATTCCGGCAAAAATGAAACTAAAAATTTTATTTTTTATAACATTCCGGCGCGTTTCCGGAAGAACCACTCTAACGCAAAAAGAAAAATAACCGCTATCATCAGCCATTCATTTGACCAAAGGTTTATTTCGCTTACATTAATTTTTTCTTTTGAGGATTCTTTATTCCGCTGTTTTAATAAATCATAAATTCGGTTATAATTATCTCCGAAATAAAATTTCCCGCCGGTTTCTGAAGAAAGAAGTTTTAAGAATTCGTAATTCATCGCGGGATTCATCATCTCAACATCAACTTCGCCGATATTAAATTTTCCCGCGTCGCTTCCTAATATTTTCCCGTCTAAAAAAGCGTCGCCGGAAAAAGAATAATCGCCAGCTTTAATTGTTTGATATGATCCTTCATAAAGTCCGCTGCCGAGTGAATTTAGATTGATTTCATTTTCTTCTTTATTCTGCTTTATTTTAATTTTTACTTCCGCGTCATTTATAGGATTAAAAGATTCATCATAAACTTGCGCGGAAAATTCAACCGGCTCCCCGAGAGTATATGTTTTTTTTGAAGTTTTAATTGTTACCTGTTTTTGCTCTTCGTTTGCATTCAGCCACTTTACCGAGTTATGAATAAACTGATCAAACAAATTCGATTCTTTTTCGGATGCCTGAAGTTTCCAGCGCCAAATATCTTTTGCCAGCACTGCTATCGACCTTTTGCTTCCGATTCTTCGAGATACAATTAGCGGAGTATTTATGGGAACATTATTCATTTTTATTTTCGCGGCTGTCTCGCTGCCGGGTTTCGCCGAAAAATTTAACTGAGGCTGAAGAACCGGCGGAAGATTATTCCATACATCAATTGCTTTATTATTCTGCAGAAGCGGATTATTCTGCTGATCTTGGGTTACATTCGGCTGGACCTCAGCAAAATTATTTTTGCCTCCTTTAACTGAAAACGGAAGCTGATTTTCAAAAGTTTTTAGTTCTGTATAATCGGTATAATTTGTTGTAGTGATGAAAAACGGTTTGTCTTTCTCATTTATCTTTCCGGCTATTTTATCTATTAAATTCGCGCTCACTTCTTTAGAAGGAAATCCAATCATGAAAAAAATATCAGCGCTGTCAATATATTTTTCCGGATTATTTTTCTCAACAAATTTATTATTGCCGACTAAAGTTAAAGAATGAACCGTAAGATTTTCATCTTCTTCAAGAGAATTTTTAATAAAGGTTAAATCGGCCGAAGGAGCGCCGCCCAGCACCAAAACTTTTATTTTATTACTTAGAACATTTATGTAAAAAACTTTTTTATTATTAGCTTTTGAAAATTCACCATCAACATTTTGTACGGAAATGGTTAATTTTTTTTCACCGGCACTTTTGGATGTGTAGGAAAATTTTATGTTTTGAATTCCGTCACTATTAAGAGTAATATTTTTCCTGTCAACCGGAACGTCATTTTCAAACAAAGAAACAGTAACATTTTTACCGGCAAAACCTTTATTTGTTATTGTTGTCAAAATTGAAGTCGGCGTTTCGGCATATATAAATTGATTGTATGCTACATTTTTAACTTCAATATCATTTCTTCTTGTAGTATCGCCAACGCCTATTGTGTAAACCGGGATGTTCAATTTTTCCGCCGTGTAAAGCGGATTTGCGCCTTCGGTTATTACTCCGTCACTCGCTATTACTATTGAAGAAATATTCCTATTTGTTTTTTTTACATCGGAAAAGACTTCTGAAAAATTGGTGCTTCCTTCTGTAAAATTTATTTTGCCTAAACTATCGAAACTAATCCTGTTTTCTTTTGAACCGAAGGAATGAAGTTCGGAATTACTTTCCAGCTTATTAGATTTAATTCCCTCAAGAAAACTTTTTATTGTTCCGCTTCTGTTTGTACCGTCATCAATTAAAATTGAACGTGAATTATCCGCGAAAATAAGATTAACCGGTTCCAATATTTCTTTTTTGGTTAGAGTTAAAATAGGTTCAAAAATTATAAATAAAATTAGAAGAAGCGCTAGAACGCGAAGCGAAACTAAAAATATTTTTTTGCCTCTGTTTATCCGAGGAATTGTATAGCGGTATACATAAATGGCGTAAGCGGTCAGCAGAATTAACGCTACAAAAAAATAGACAGCACTGAAAGAAAATGTGAGATTAATTCTTTCGAAATTAAACATTAAAAAATTAATTCTCCCTTCAATACAGTTACCGCGTTGCCGGAAATAAATAATTCATTATGTAAAAGATTTACTCCAACCCTGCCGCGCCTTCCGATAAAATCGCCCTGCTCGAAAACGAGTCCCAAAGACGCCGTATTTCTTTCAATAAAATTTAGATGCTGAAGAACAAGCAGAAGCGGTCCATTAGCTGAGCCGGTTACAGGGTCTTCATCTATTCCATAATACGGAGCGAAAAACCTTAAATGCGCGAAATTTGCTTCATCCACAGTTTCTAAACTAAACGCCGCTATCGCGCCGAAAGGTTTGCCGGTTTTTGAAAGCCGTAGAAGCTCTTTATAATTGGGATTTATATTTTTAAGCATTTCAAGATTAGGTAAATAAATGTAAAGATATCCGTTTTCGGCAAGAATAAATGGTGTTGGTTCACCAACGGCAAAATTTTCTAAATCAAGCGCGGAAAAAATCTCATTCTTATTTCCTTCAAATTCCTTCACGGAATATTTTGGAATCTGCATGAAATATCTTCCTTCTTTTTCCTCACATTTTAATATTCCGGATCGAGTATCAAAACAAATTTTTGATTCGCTGCTAAGCAGGTCATGTTCACTTAAAAAGTGAAGCGACGCGATTGTGGCGTGGCCGCAAAGTTCAACTTCTGTAGTTGGAGTAAACCACCTTAAATTGTAATCCGCTTTATCTGATTTTGAAATAAAAGCTGTTTCCGCAAGATTCATTTCTTTCGCAATATTCTGCATTTCTTCTGTGGTTAAACCGTCTCCGAAAGCTACTCCCGCCGGATTACCTTGAAATGGTGTATTTGTAAACGCGTCAATCTGATAAACACTAACTTTTTTTGCCATTTAACAATCCTTCTAAATTCCAACTTTTCATATTAGAAAATGTTTCATAATCAGTAAGATCAAAATGGATAGGGGTTACGGATACATAATTATCTTTTATTGCCGCTTGATCGGTTTCGACTTCGGCGTCAACTTCCACTAAACTTCCTGTTAACCAATAATAATTTTTACCATAAGGATCTTGCCGCTCCTCGTAAACATCATTCCATTTTGATTTGCTTTGTTTTGTTAAAATTATTCCGGCAACTTCTTTTTCGGGAACATTCGGCACATTTACATTTAACAAAGTTCCCAGAGGAAGATTTTTCCCCGATATTTCTTTAGCGAGTATTTTTGCAACTTTGCCGGCAAAAGAAAAATCGGTACCGAGGTGGCTTGTTAAAGAAATCGCCATTGAAGGTACATCCATAATAGCCGCCTCTCTCGCGGCGGAAACGGTTCCCGAATAAATAATATTAATAGCCGTATTTGAGCCGTGATTTATTCCGGAAACCACCAAATCCGGCGGCTCCTTCATTATATTTCTGATTCCTATTTTTACACAATCGGCCGGAGTGCCGTCTACCGCGTATCCGAAAAATTCTCCTACCTTTATAAAATTCTACAATTCTTAAAGGAATCTGCATTGTAATTCCATGCCCCACAGCGCTTTGTTCGGTTCTCGGCGCCACCACAGTAACTTCGCCGATTTCTTTTAACGATTTCGCAAGTTCATAAATTCCCGCTGAATCTATTCCGTCATCATTACTTACTAAAATTTTCAAAATAATCCTTCTTATTAATAGTTCCCTAATATAATGTTAAACGCTTAGTTTCTCAATTGAATTACTTGTTACCATCAGCGCATAAAAATGGCGGCCTTCCGAAAAGAATTTTGTTTATTCTACAAAGGCTTCAATATCATCCTACAAAATTTTAATGTTATTCGACAAAAAGTTAACGCTCATCATTATATAATTAATACCTTCCGTCGGAAAGTTAATACCTACCGACGGATAGTTAATGCTCCCCGACAAAGTTTTAATGCTCCCCGACTTCAGGAAGACCATCGTCATTGACCGGAAGACCGTCGTCATTGACCGGAAGACCGTCGTCATTGTCGGGAAATATATTGTACTCAAAGATTCTCAATGAATATTTGAAAAGATTGAGTTAGGCCTGAAAATAAAAGGTTACAGTCGCAAGTAAGCCCTTCTCTTTTAGGAAGAGAAGGGTTGGGATGAGTTTAAAAAATACACTTTCCAAAACTATTCACTTCTCCAAACATTGTTTGACGCGTCAACATCGGGCAGTTGTTCATCGGGATCGATGGTAACGGAATCTATTTTACTTGTTGAGCCGTATCTAAATTTTTTAACGCCGCTCTGCAGCCAAACTTCTACAGGGAATTTTATCTTTTTTGAATTTCCGTTTGATTCTTTAATTTCAACCGTAGCTGGCATTACCATTTTATCATTATTTGAAATTGTAATTATGGAACCTTTCGCGGGATCGTTATCAACATAAGAAACATCTTTTACGGCTTGGTCAAGTTTCCAATTTTTAACAAACCATTCGTTCCAGAACCAATTTAAATTTTCCCCGATTCCGTTATTCATACTACGGAAGAAATCCATCGGTGCCGGATGTTTATAAGCCCAATTTTTAATATAATTTCTAAACGCGTAATCAAATCTTGTTGAATCGGATATATATTCTCTTAAAATTACTAAACCGAGCGCGGATTTATAATATTCAAGCGGATGAGTTAAATTTCCGGGCATATTATCGGCGTATGTCATAACCGGAGGAATAGAATCATTTAAAAAATAAGGAACAATTTCGCGGGCGGGATTTCCTCCTTTAGGCGCGTATTCATTATCTCTCTTCGGCGCGAACTCTCCGTTATTAAATTTCGGAAATGAATAAATGTCCATAAAAGTATTAAATCCTTCATCCATCCAGGCGTTTTCTCTTTCGTTTGAACCCACGATCATAGGAAACCAATTATGCCCGATTTCATGATTTACTATATACCAAAGCACGCCTCTTTTTGCCCTATAACTGCAGAAAATAATTCCGGGATATTCCATACCGCCGACCGGCCCGCATACTGAAACCGCGTTAGGATAAGGATATTCATACCAATCTTTGGAAAAAATTTCCACGCTTCTTTTCAAATATTCGGTTGACCTTGCCCAAGCGGAATCGCCTCCGAATTCAACCGGATAGACAGACATAGCCATACAGCTTTTACCGCTAGGCAGATTTATTTTTGCGGCGTCCCACACAAACGCTTTTGAAGTTGCCCATGAAACATCTCGAGTATTTTCCATTTTAAAATGCCAAACAGATCTTCCGTTGGAGCTTGTGTGAGAATCTTTATTACCTACTTCGGAGGGAGGAATTATATAAACAGTTGTATCACTTTTTTTCGCTTTATTTAATCTACTTATTTGTTTGCCGGATAAGACTTCTTGTGGGTTTACGAGCTCGCCCGAAGCCGCGACTATTTGATTTGACGGAACATTTATCGTATAGTCAAAATTACCGTAATCATAAAAGAATTCACCGCCGCCCAAAAACGGGAGAACATTCCAGCCTTTAATATCATCATAAACTGCCATTCTAGGGTACCATTGCGCTATATCGTAAACAATTCCGTTTTCTGTTTTCATCCATCCGCTTCTGCCGTAACCTTGAGGCGCGATTGTAAAATTATAATTAATATGGATTTTTATTCTTCCGCCGTTGGCCGATAAGTTATCCTTTAATCTAATTTGCATTTTAGTATCATGTATAAGAAAGTTAGCTTTTACTTTTTTGCCGTTTTGTTCAATACTAACATCTTTAATATCAAATCCTCCGTTAAAACCGTTTGCGTTTTTTTTATACGAACCATAAATTTTTCTTGATACAGAACTATCATTTAATCTATTCTGATCTAAATAAATCCATAAAAATTGTAATTGGTGGGGACTATTATTAGTATAAGTTATAATTTCTTTCGCAGTTAAACTTGTATCTTGTTCATTAAATACCGCGTCTATTTTGTAATCGGCTTCATTCTGCCAGTACTCGGAGCCGGGAGTTCCGTCAGCGCTTCTATAAATCGTTCCGCCGATTTTATCAAAAAATGGGTTGAAGGTTTCCTGAGGATTATAAATTGATTTCTGCTGTGCGATTATCGCAGTGCAAATAAATAAGGAAGCAAAAAAGGAGGAAAAAATGAGTCTCTTCATTACAGTTCCGTAGTTTTATATAAGAATGATGAATTGATAAGGTTCAAAATAATTAAATGGGATAAAATAAAAAATTAAATTCTAGCAAAATCTCCCGACGCAAAGCCAGAATTTAATAAATACAAGTTTATTTTATTATTGTTTAATTTAAAAAGTAAATTAATATTAAAAAGGGATGATTTAATAAGATGGTAATATTAAAATCAATTTTATTTAAAAGATATTCTGAAATAATATTTGGCTTTAATACCAAAATAGGCGCGGGAAGAAAAGCCCCTTATTTTTTTAATGTTTCGCTTTCTGTGGGAGATGATGAAAGAATAGTGAATGAGAACAGAAAAATATTTTTTAATCAGCTTGGCTTAAACGCGGAGAACGTAGCGCTTCAAAGGCAAGTACACGGAGAGGAAATAACTTATGTAACCAAAGGCGGAGTTAACGGTGAAAGCGACGCGCTTATTACCGATAAAAGAAATTTGGGATTAGCGATAAGCACAGCCGACTGCACGCCGATTTTTCTTTATGATAACAAAAATGAAGTAATAGCCGGTGTTCACAGCGGCTGGAGAAGTACGGAAAAGAAGATTCTTGTTAAAACATTAAAAAAAATGGCAGATGATTTTAACTCAAAACCGGAAAATTTAATTGTTTATATCGGTCCGTCTATTAGTCAGAAAAATTATGAAGTGGGGGAAGAAGTAGCTGTACTTTTTGACGAAAAATTCATAATTCCGAATAAACATAAATATTTATTAGATGTTGCGGGAGTAAATTTAAATATACTTAAGCAATTCGGAGTTCCAAAAGAAAATATACAGGCTTCATCTTTATGTACTTATGAAACAAAATTTCTTCATTCCTACAGGAGAGAAGGTTTAAAATCGGGGAGGGCTTTAGGAATAATTGCGTTAAAAGGTTAGGCTGAAGTATCTAAATAAAGCCTTTTCTTTTAGCTTTTATTCCTGTTGTTATAGATCTATTTTAATATTATAATTAAAAAAATAATATATTTTTATTGCAAATAATGATCGGCTCCATTTTAATTAGTTATATCTTCCGTCAATTAATATTATTTTATATTTCACTTTTGAAACATTTTCCGGGAACATAATGCAGAACATAATCAGAATTAAAAAAGCGACATTCTACGCTTATCACGGGGTTTTATCGGAAGAACAGAGTGTCGGGGGAAAATTTGAAGCTGACGTAGATATTTACACAAATTTTGAAGAAGCCGCGCATGATGATAGTTTGAAGGAAACCATTAATTACGATTCGGTGTATAAGTTCATGTATCAGCTTGCGCTTGAGCAGAAATACTATTTAATTGAGACATTAGCAATGAGAATTGCCGATGAGCTGCTGATTCATTATAATAAAATTGAAAAAGTAGGAATTAGAATAAGAAAAAATAATCCTCCTTTGGGCGGAGTTGTAGATTGCGTAGAAGTTGAAGTGATTAAATCCAGAGATGATTTGAAAAAAAGTTGATGAGATAATGACAGCAGCCGAACTTAAAAATATTGCGTATATTGCGCTCGGTTCAAACATAGGCGATAAATTATATTTTATTAAACTTGCCGTTTCAAAAATAAACCAGAATGAAAATTGCGGTATTATTGAAACATCATCTGTATATGAAACAAAACCTTACGGCAATAAAGACCAGGATAATTTTCTTAACGCGACTGTAAAAATTAGAACAGATTTTCAATTATTGGAACTGTTGGATTTTCTGAAAGGTTTGGAAAGAGAATTAGGCAGGCAAAAAAGTTCAAAATGGGGCCCGCGTGAAATTGACTTGGACCTTCTGTTTTACAATAACGCGGTATATTCGGATGAGCGATTAACGGTTCCGCACAGGGAAATTGAACACAGAGATTTTGTTCTTGTTCCTTTATGCGAAATTGCGTCAGAATTTATACACCCTGCATTAAACAAAAAAATTTGTGATATTTGCATAAGTGATTCTGAAACAAGTATTATCCGAAGATTACCGGACAAAATTTTCTAATAAAAATAGGCGGAAAATTGAACCCAGATTCAGAGATCAGATATATTGCTATTGAAGGTGTAATAGGCGTAGGAAAAACAACTTTAGCCCGTAAACTTAAAGAAAGATTAAATGCTCAGCTGATCTTAGAACAATTTGAAGTTAATCCTTTTCTGGAAAATTTTTATTCAGACAGAAAAAGATACGCTTTCCAAACACAGATGTTCTTTTTAATAAACCGTTATAAACAGCAGCAGGAGTTAAACCAGGAAGATCTTTTTACCCAGCATATAATTTCTGATTATTTATTCGACAAAGATAGAATTTTCGCGTATTTAAATTTAAACGGCGAAGAACTTAAACTCTACGAAAATATTTTTCCGCTGCTTTCCAGAAGTTTAAGAAAACCCGATCTTGTGGTTTATCTGCAGTCGAGTGTTGAAAGATTAATGTTCAACATAAAGAAAAGAAGCAGAAGAATAGAGAGAAATTTAACACTAAGTTATATTGAAGAATTAAGCGAAGCCTATAACCATTTTTTCTTCAGGTATAACCAATCGCCTTTGTTAATAGTAAATTCTACAGAAATTGATTTTGTGAATAGTGATAGTGATTTCGATGAATTATTTAAGCAGATATTCAGAGAAGACAGAGCTTTTACTGAATATTTCAAACCCGAATCAAGAAAGATAGAACAGTAAGATGAGAATTATATTTTTTTTAATAATATTTTATTTGTTATATAAACTGGTAAAAACATTATTTAGAGGATTATTTGTTTCAACCGGCAGTACAACAAGAAATAATAATTCATACAATAACAGAAGAAATTCAACTCCTCCCGAATCAAAGTATAAAGATGTTGAAGAAGCTGATTTTATTGAAATAGAAAACGAAAAAAAAGAAAAAGAATAAGCGATACGGATGGCCGATATTAAATTCTTTTCAAAAATTATATACGGATTCTTCCAGAAAATTTGGTCCGTTCCGGAAAATAAAAGCCCGGAAATAGGAAATCCGAAAAAATTTATAATAATACGTCAGCACAATCAGCTTGGGGATTTACTGGCCGGTGTGTCCCTATTTCGCGCTATAAAAGAAACTTATCCCGATTCACATTTAACCTTAGTTGTTAGTCCTTTCAATTATCCCGGTTTGGTAAAAAATAGATTTATAGACAAACTTTTTATATTCGACAAGAAGAAAATATATAATCCCGCATACTTCAAAGAATTTTGGGATTTATTAAAAGAAGAATATGACGTTGTAATAGTTCCCGTAGTTGTTTCTATTTCTTTTACCAGTAATTTAATTTCTCGCATAGCAAACGCTAAAATAAGAATAGGGCCCAAAATTCTTGACGGCAAAAAAAACTACAGCGATTTCTTTTTTGATAGGCGAGTTCTGCTGGATTGGCGCCGACATCCGGATTCTAACGTTTCCGAAAGAAGCTTAGATATTGTGCGCCCTTTCGGGATAAATACAACCAACTTCCGTTCGGAAATTTCTTTTGATGAAGATGATATTAAAGTAGCGGATAATTTTATTAAAAAACTGGCAATAAAACCGGATGAATATTTAATCGGAATTCATGCGGGAGCCGGTAAAGCGCCTAATCGCTGGTCACTTTTAAAATATGAAGCTTTAATAAAAAAACTTTCCGAAACTTATCCCGCAAAATTTTATTTAACCGGAAGCAACGCTGATAAGGAAGAAGTTGATTTCATCAAAAAACGAATTCCTGAAATAGGGCTTTTTCTTAACAAAAAGATTCCTGAAGTAGCCGCATTAATTTCTTCCTCCGACCTTTTTATAGCAAACGATACCGGTATTATGCATGTAGCCGGAACTACACAAACTCCGCAAATTTCTATTTTTGGGCCGACAAATCCTTTTAATTGGGCTCCGATTGGAGAGAACAAATTTTTTATTCGTAAATCCGATTTAATAGATGATGTAACCACAGACGATGTTTTTGATATGTGTAATATTTTGTTAACCCAAAAGCGGAAGGAAAGCCGGATTGCCGAATAATTTTTACGCCGCAATTGATATGGGGACAAATTCATTTCACTTAATAGTGGTTAAACTGAAAAATGACGGTTCGTTAAAAATTATAGATCGCGAAAGAGAAGTTATTAGACTCGGTTCACATCAAGGAGAAGGTTTATCAATAATAACTGATGAAGAAACAAATCTGGCTGTTAAAACTTTAAAAAAATTTAAGCGGATTACTGATCTCTACAATTCTCCTGTTAAAGCCGTTGCTACCAGCGCCGTAAGGGAAGCATCGAACAATAAAGAGTTTATTGAAAAAATAAAAAGTGAAACCGGAATTTCAGTTGATATAATTGACGGGAAAAAAGAAGCCAAATTAATTTATCTCGGTGCGGAAAAGTCGCTTGGCTTAAAAGATAAAAAAGCGCTTTGTATTGATATAGGCGGCGGAAGTACGGAAATTATTTTTAGCGATAACAATAAAATAGAATTCGCGGAAAGTTTAAAAATAGGAGCGGTAAGATTAACAAAAATATTTTTCCCGGATTATATTCTCTCAGCCGATAAAATAAAAAAATGTGAAGATTATGCGGAAGAAATAATCTTCGAAAATAAAAATTTGTTTATTCCGGAAAATTTAGAAATTTCGGTAGGAACATCCGGCACAATTCAATCGGCCGCGTTAATCGCGGAAGCTTTTAAACGACGGTAAAAAAAATTCTTCATTAAACGGATTCTGCCTTTCTTATGATGAACTAAAAGAAGTTACTGATAAAATATTATCGGCAGAAACTCCATTAAAAAGAAAAAGAATAAGCGGATTAGAAGAAAAAAGAGCGGATATAATTCCCGCCGGGATAATTATATTAAAAAAGATATTCGAGCATTTTAATTTAAAATCAATTACTATTTCGGAATATGCGTTAAGAGAAGGTACAATTTTCGATTTAGTTAATAAAAAATCGAATATTTCCTCTGATTAAATCATTTCAACTCACATACAATAGTTAATTACCTTTTAAAATTCTTATACCCTGCGTATATTTGCAGATCAATTTAAGGGAAATATGAAGAATATTAGAAACTTTTGCATAATTGCGCATATTGATCACGGAAAATCTACAATTGCCGATTGTTTGCTTGAAAACACGGGAACCGTAACGGAAAGAGAAGCAAAGGCACAGCTTTTAGATGATCTGGAACTTGAAAGAGAACGGGGAATTACAATAAAATCCCACGCAATTCGGATGAAATATAAGGCCAAGAACAGTAAAGAGTATATTTTAAATTTAATTGATACTCCGGGCCATGTAGATTTTAGCTATGAAGTTTCCCGTTCACTTGCCGCGTGCGAAGGCGCTATACTTGTAGTAGACGCGGCGCAAGGCGTTGAAGCGCAAACAATAAGTAATCTTTATTTGGCTATAGACGCGAACCTGGAAATTATTCCCGTAATAAATAAAATTGATCTTCCCAGCGCGGAAGTTGAAAAAGTTAAAAGCCAAATAATAGATTTAATAGGGTGCGAAGAAGATGAAATAATTCTGGCAAGCGCAAAATCTAAAATAGGTATTGAAGAAATACTTGAAGCTATTGTTAAAAAAATACCGCCGCCGAAAGGAGAATCGGAAGCACCTCTTCAGGTATTAATATTCGATTCTATTTTCGATGCCTATCGAGGAGCAATAGCGTATATAAGAGTATTTAACGGCACACTAAAAACCGGCGACAAAATAAAATATTTCGCGATCGATAAAGAAATAGAAGCCGAAGAAATCGGTGTTTTAGGTTTAAGAAAAGTAAAGACAAATGAACTTAGCGCCGGAGATGTGGGCTATCTTATTTCAGGAATAAAAGAAGTTCATGATACTAAAGTCGGCGATACAATTACACATTCCAAACATGGTGCGGAAAAACCGCTCCCCGGTTATAAAGAAGTAAAACCGATGGTTTACAGCGGGCTTTATCCTACAGACGCGGAAGAGTTTGAGGATTTAAGAGACGCATTAGAAAAATTTCGATTAAATGATTCCGCTCTTGTGTATCAGCCTGAAACTTCCGCCGCTTTAGGATTTGGATTCCGCTGCGGTTTCCTGGGATTACTTCACATGGAAATTGTGCAGGAGCGATTATTCCGCGAATATAATCAATCAATAATTACAACACTTCCAAACGTGGAATATTATGTTTATAATAAAAAAATGGAACAGCTTATTGTAGATAATCCCGCTTTAATGCCGCCTGTAGGAGAAATTGAGTATGTTGAAGAACCTTTTGTAAAAGCCCAAATTGTTTGTCCCAGCGAATATGTAGGAAATATTATGAAACTGGCAATGGATAAACGAGGTAATTATATTAACACCAATTATATAGATCCAACGCGCGCCGATCTGCAGTTCGAATTTCCGCTTTCGGAAATAATTTTTGATTTTTACGATAAACTAAAATCCACAACGCGCGGTTATGCTTCATTCGATTATGAATACATCGGCTATAAAGAATCAGAACTTGTTAAACTCGATATTCTTCTCAACGGCGAACCGGTTGACGCGTTATCAATGATTGTTCATAAAAGCAAAGCTTATGATTGGGGAAGAAAAGTCTGTTCGAAACTAAAAGATCTTATACCTCGTCAAATGTTTGAAATATCTATTCAAGCCGCAATCGGATCGAAAGTAATTTCTAAATCGGTTGTTAAAGCTTTAAGAAAAAATGTACTTGCAAAATGTTACGGCGGCGATATTTCCCGAAAACGAAAACTTCTTGAAAAACAAAAAGAAGGTAAAAAAAGAATGAAGCAGGTCGGGAATGTTGAAATTCCCCAGGAAGCATTTTTAGCGGTACTGCAGATTGATGAATAAAGGATAATCTTTGCAAACGGATCAAAATGAAAAAGTTTTGTTAGATAAAGAAAATGATGAAACTTTAAATTTATTTTCTGAAAAAACAAAGCGTTTTATAAAATCAGTTTTTCTTGCGTTTATAATTGCGGTAATCATAAAATCCATTTTAGTTGAGGCATATAGAATTCCTACCGTATCAATGGAAAAAACACTTTTAGCGGGCGATTTTATAGTAGTAAATAAAATCGCTTATTCTGTTTCCACACCGCGGACAATTCCGCTTACAAATATTGAAATCCCTTCATTAACTTTATTCCGGTATTCTCACCCCGAGGCCGGCGATGTAATCGTATTTAAATTTCCCGGATATGCTAATGAATTTATGCCGATGGAAGATGTAAATTATATAAAACGGGTAATTGGAATGGCGGGAGATACAGTAAAAATAGTTAATAAAGATGTTTTTGTGAACAGTGAAAAGTTATCCGTTCCCCAAAAAGCGCTTTACAGTAAAGTAAAAATTTCACCCAAAGGTGAAAGGGAGGCTAGAATTTATCCACAAGGCGAAAACTGGAACGCGGATAATTACGGACCTATCATAGTCCCCAAAAAAGGAGATAAAATTCCCATTAATTTTAAAACTATTTCCCGCTGGAAAGCTTTGATAGATAGAGAAAACGGCGGAAAAGCAGTTAGTGAAGAGGGAACAGTAATTGCTATTAATGATAAACCTGCAAGAAGTTACACGATTAAAAAAAATTATTATTTTGTAATGGGAGATAACAGAGACGACAGCATCGATAGCCGTTATTGGGGATTTGTTCCCGAAGACGCGATAATTGGGAAAGCTGCTATTATTTACTGGTCTGTTGAACCTTATGCAAATTCCAACATTTTAAAATCAATCCGCTTTAACCGGATGTTTAAGATTATTAAATAGTGCATGTAATTTTTGATTTTTAATTCCACACTTAAAAATTATATTGCTTTAATCTTTATAAATAATTCTCTTTTTATGAAAAAATTTTTAATTATTATTTTACTAAGTATAGCGCCTTTAGCTTTCCCTCAGAATAAATATTTTATTTTCTTTAGAGATAAAGGAATAAAACCGGGACAATCTTTATATAAAAGTGATCAAATATATCAAAAGGCTTTAAACTCTCTCTCTACAAAAAGTATTCAGAGAAGAACCAAAGTGATGGGAGAAAAAATTATCACTTATGAAGATCTTCCTATAAAAGAAGAATATATTGATGAAGTGCGAAATGAAGGAATCACAATTAAAAATAAATTAACCTGGTTTAACGCGGTTTCGGCTTATTTAACTGATGAACAAAAACAAGTAATTGCAGATCTTCCTTTCGTAGAAAAAATTCAAAAAGTTAAAGATTTAAAATTCAAAGATAATTCCGCCCCCATTCCGCAATCTCCCGAATTAAATAAAATTTTGGATAATCTAAATTATGGAATAAGTTACGGACAGCTATCATTATCCGATGTTCCGCAAGTTCATCAAAAAGGAGTAACCGGCAAAAATGTTATAATTGGTTTGTTAGATACAGGCTTTAGATGGAAAACGCATGAATCACTAGAAAATAGCAAAGTTTTAGCGGAGTATGATTTTATATTTCAAGATTCGGTTACCGCGAATCAGTCCGGCGACAGATCTTCTCAAGATTCTCACGGTACATCGGTTTTTTCTGTGATAGGCGGACACAAAGACGGGAAGTTATACGGCCCGGCTTATAACGCGACTTATATTTTAGCAAAAACGGAAGATGTTAGAAGCGAAAGTCATCTTGAAGAAGATAATTACGCTGCGGCATTAATTTGGATGGAATCATTAGGAGTTGATATTACAAGCAGTTCTCTCGGTTACAATATTTTTGATGATACCACATATTCATATTCATATAATGATTTGAATGGAAAAACAACAATAATAACAAAAGCCGCAGAGCTTGCTTTTGAAAGAGGAGTTGTAGTAATAACCGCTGCCGGTAATGAAGGAGATTTAAATTGGGGGAAAATAATAGCACCCGCGGACGGATTTAATACAATTGCGGTCGGCGCGGTTTCTTATTTAAATATTGTAGCTTCTTTTAGTTCACGCGGCCCGACTGCGGACGGAAGAATAAAACCCGAAGTTGTCGCCCAAGGAGTTCGAGTTTACGCCGCCGACGCGTCATCATATAACGGTTATTCTTATGAAAACGGAACTTCATTAGCCACCCCTATAGCCGGAGGTGTTGCCGGATTATTACTTTCTGCTTATCCTTATTTAACAAATGTACAAATCCGAAGCATTCTTTTAGAAACCGCCGGAAATTCCGAAAATCCCGATAACTATAGAGGATACGGATTAATTTCAGCGGCCCGCGCGATATCTTATCCTAATCTTCAAGAAGAAAATAATTCTTATACACTTCATAAAGCTTTTATCGGAGCTGAAAGTATTGTGCCGTCATCAGTTCAGCTTCATTATTCAGATAATGGGATAAATTTTTCGGCCGCGAGTTTAATTTATGATGATTCTTTAGCATTTACTTATGGATTCCCGCTTCTTCAGATAAATAAAAATATTGAATTTTATTATACCTATAAAGATAGTTCCGGGAATAACCATAGAGATCCGCTGGCAAAAAATTATAATTTCGAATCAGGCAGCAAAATAATCGCGCTTAACATTAATTCTAAATCAAGAGATGTAAATTTTGTTTTAGGTAAAAATTATCCTAATCCTTTCAGCAAAAACACAAAAATTGATTTTATATCAAACGCTAATGAAAAAGCTGAATTAATTATTTTAAGTTCCATAGGAGAAAAAGTTAAAACGTTATTTAACGGAATTTCTTCAATCGGTATAAACACCATAGTTTGGGACGGTAAGAATGATAACGGAATTAATGTGGCAAGCGGGGTTTATTATTATTTACTTAATTTGGGCGGCAAGCAATACGGCGGAAAAATGGTTCTTGTCAAGTAAAAACCGGCGGAACTTTTAACCGGGCGATAAGTTTAAATAATCATTTTATAATCCTTAAAAAATGCCTTAATCCAGTAATTTTAACTGCAATTGAAAGAAATACATACCAATCTTCTTAAATTGCATTTCAAGGCATCAATAGTTAATTTTGAAGTTCATTAATTCCTTACGGAGAATCAGTTTAATGTTAAATTTAATTAAGAAGATTTTTGGCGATAAAAATACCAAAGATATTAAAGAACTATGGCCAATTGTTGAAGAAATAAAAGAAGAATACGAAAAAATTAAAGAACTTACCGACGATGAGCTAAAAGCAAAAACGGTTGAATTCAAAGAAAAAATTCAAAATCATACGGCGGAAATAAGAGCCCAAATTGAGAACCTAAGAGAAAAACTTCAATCAGATGAAGATTTTGACCGCCATGCCTCTTATGATGAAATTGAAGAATTGGAAGAAGAACTGAATGATCAATATGAAGAAATTCTCGATGAAATTCTTCCCGAAGCATTCGCGGTAGTTAAAGCAACTTGCCAAAGGTTAGTAGGAAAAAGCTGGACTGTAGCAGGCAGTAAAACTACTTGGGAAATGGTTCCTTACGATGTTCAGCTTATGGGAGGCGTTGTACTTCATCAAGGTAAAATAGCGGAAATGGCAACCGGTGAAGGTAAAACCTTAGTTGCTACACTTCCTGTTTATTTAAATGCGCTTACGGGCAGAGGTGTTCATCTAATTACGGTAAATGATTATCTTGCTCTTCGCGATAGCGAGTGGATGGGCGAAATTTATAAATTCCATGGATTATCTGTCGGTGTAATTTTAAATACCATGGATCCTAATCAAAGAAAAGCAGAATATAATTGCGATATAACTTACGGAACAAATAATGAATTCGGTTTCGATTATCTGCGCGATAATATGACCGTGGATAAAGAATTTATGGTTCAGCGGGGACATAATTACGCTATTGTGGATGAAGTAGATTCAGTATTAATTGATGAAGCCAGAACTCCTCTTATTATTTCCGGCCCGGTAGAAGTTGATGATCAGAAATTTGATGAAATGAAACCGCGTGTAGAAAGTTTATATAGGCTTCAATCAAATTTAATCGCAAAACTTGTACAAGATGCCGAAGATTTGTTAGAAGGGGAAGGAAAAAATGATGTTCATGAAGCCGGTATAGCTTTATTAAGAGCTTACAGAGGACTTCCTAAAAGTAAAAAGCTTGCAAAAATGCTTAGCGAGCCAGCAAATAAAAAGCTTTTACAATCAACCGAGATGGAATTTCTACGCGAAAAAGCAAAAAATATGCACGTAATTGATGACGAACTTTATTTCGCGATTGACGAAAAAAATAATACGATAGATTTAACGGAAAAAGGGCGTGAAGAGCTTTCCAAAGGAACGGATTAGAAAAAGATTTTTTTATTCTCCCCGATCTTGGAACTGAAATAAGCCATCTGGAAAATGATTCCGAATTAGCGGAAACAGAAAAGAATTTGAAGAAAGATGCGCTTTATAAAAATTATTCCGAAAGCAGCGATAGAATTCATACTATACATCAGCTATTAAAAGCATATACTCTTTTTGAAAAAGATGATGAATATGTAATTACCGAAGAAGGTAAAATAGCTATTGTGGATGAATTTACCGGTCGTGTTCTTCCGGGAAGAAGATATTCTGACGGACTTCATCAGGCAATTGAAGCTAAAGAAAATGTAAAAGTTGAAAGAGATACACAAACTCTTAGCCACAATTACTCTTCAAAATTATTTTAGAATGTACAACAAACTTGCCGGAATGACCGGTACTGCCGAAACCGAAGAAGCTGAATTTTTTGAAATTTATAAACTTGAAGTAGTTGTAGTTCCAACTAATAAACCTGTTGTCCGCGATGATCTGGATGATGCGGTTTATAAAACTAAACGAGAAAAATATAATGCCATTATAGAGCAAATAGAAGACATTAAGAAAAGAAGGAAGTCCCGTACTTGTAGGTACAACATCGGTTGAAGTTTCCGAAACATTAAGCAGAATGCTTAAAACGAAACGGGATTCCTCATAATGTACTTAACGCAAAACAGCATCAACGAGAAGCTGAAGTTGTTGCGCATGCCGGTGAAATAAGCGCTGTTACAATTGCTACAAATATGGCGGGTAGAGGAACCGATATTAAACTCGGTGCCGGTGTGATAGACAGCGGCGGTTTATTTATTCTTGGTACAGAAAGACATGAATCGAGAAGAATTGACCGGCAGTTAAGAGGCCGTGCAGGTCGTCAGGGTGATCCCGGATACAACAAAATTTTTTATTTCTCTTGAAGATGATTTGATGAGGTTATTCGGAAGCGACACGTATTTCTAATGTGATGGAAAGAATGGGGATTAAAGAAGGCGAAGTTATTCAGCATCCTTTGATTACAAAATCGGTTGAAAGAGCTCAGAAAAAAGTTGAAGAAAATAACTTTGCTATAAGAAAAAGACTTCTTGAATATGATGATACAATGAATCAGCAGCGGGAAGTTATTTACACAAGAAGAAAACGAGCTCTTGAAGGCGATCGTTTAAAGAGTGAAATCTTTGATATGCTGGATGAATATGTTGAGAGAAGTTGTTGACGCAAATTTTGATGAAGTTTTTGCCGATAATATAAAAGAAGAAATACGGCACAATCTTTTAGTTGAAATTCCTTTAAAATCTGAAGAATTTGAAACTTTAGGTAATGAAGGAATAAAAGACAGAATTATTAAAGCCGCAAAAGAATTTTATAATAAAAAAGAAGAAATGCTCGGCCACGAATTGATGGCGAGGCTTGAAAGATTTGCTACTTTAAATGTTATTGATCATAAATGGAAAGAGCATCTTCGTGAAATGGATGATCTTAAAGAAGGAATTGGCTTAAGAGCTTACGGACAGAAAGATCCTCTGGTGGAATATAAAACCGAAGCATTCAAACTATTTTTAGAACTTTTGAATCAAATAAGAATGAAGTAGTTTCCTTTGCTTTAAATTTTTCCCTCAGGCACCGGAAGAAGTACAGCACCAAAGAAAAAGACGGCCGAGCCGAGAATTACTGAAATCAAACAAAGTGCAGATAATATTGGACTTGCAAGGAAGCCGGCAGGACGGAAACGAAGAACAGCAGGTAGGAAAACCTCAACCGTACATGTAGAAGATAAAGTCGGCAGAAATGATCCTTGTCCTTGTGGAAGTGGGAAAAAATATAAACATTGCCACGGTAAATAATTGAAGGAATAGAATGAAAAAAATTGAAGCAATTATTCGTCCTTTTAAACTTGATGAAGTTAAAGAAGCACTAATTGAAGAAGGAATTAGGGGTTTAACTATTTCTGAAGTTCGCGGTTACGGCCGGCAAAAAGGCCATACCGAAACCTATAGGGGAAGCGAATATCGAATTGAATTTATTCCCAAAATTAAAATTGAAATAGTAGTTGAAGAAGACAAAGTTGAAATAGTTGTTGAAGCTATTTTACGGACGGCAAAAACCGGACAAGTTGGGGACGGTAAAATATTCATTTCTGATATTCATGAAGTAATAAGAATTCGAACAGAAGAATCGGGGAAAGAAGCGCTGTAAAATATTTTACCTTTAACTTTTTTTCAATCTTTAATAGCTTTCCTTATGCAAAAATATATGCGCACACATTTAAAAAATATCCTTCTAATAATTCTTCCCGCTCTCTTTCTTTTTCGGGTGCGGTATCTGGGGTGATTTTACAACTTATTTTAATCTTTATTATAATACTAAAGATCTTTTCCAGCAGGCCGAAGAATCCATTAATGAGCAGAAAATTGAGTTATTCTCAACTCAGGAAGCAAACATTCCAAGCAGCGCAAATCAGCAGTTATCAGGTGTAATAGAAAAAAGCTCTCAAATTCTCCAATTCCATTCTAAATCCAGTTATGTTGATGACGCGCTTTTAATGTTGGGTAAATCATTTTACTATCAAAAAAATTATTTAAAAGCGTTAAGGAAATTCCGAGGAATTAATTGCTACGCAGCCAAAAAGCGATTTAATTCTTGAAACCGAATTATGGATAGGCAAAACAGAAATGCGTTTAAAGAATTTTGATGACGGTTTGAAAATGTTACGAACAGTAAGAGATTCCGCTAGGCAAGCGGGAGAAAATGATTTTGTTAAAGAAGCCTATGTTGAGGAAATAAAATACAATATTACAAAAGAAGATTATGTTGCGGCAATAAAAACAGCGGAAGATTTTATAAAGATTTCCGATGACGATGTAACAAACGCGGAGGTTGAATACGAACTGGGAAAACTTTACCAACAAATTGGTGAACCAAATAATGCAATAACCGCTTTTAATAAAGTATTTGATTATTCACCGTCTTACGACATTGAATTTTTAGCAAATTTGGCACGAGGAAGAGCTTTGCGGCAGGCGGATAAAAATGAAGAAGCGCTTAATGTTTTTGAGAATATGAACAGCGAAGATAAATACGCGGATTCGCTTAACATAATTGATCTTGAAATGGGTATTACTTTACTTAAAATGAATAATCTGGATGACGCCGTTGAACAATTAACCGTTGCCGATACAATGTATACAGGCAAACCCAGTTCCGGAATAGCAAAATTTGAATTAGGCAAAATTTTTGAAAAATATTATAAAGATTACGACAGCGCAAGAGTCTATTATGAATTAGCCGCCGGTTCCACGGCACCTATAGATTATATTAAAGAGGCAAGAGATAAAGTAGGTTTATTTAAAAAATATTCTAATCTGCACAATACTTTAGAAAGCAGCAGAAAACAAATTTTTTATTTAGAAAATCCGGATGAGTTTGTAAAAGATTCGATTGCTTATTACGAAAAAGCAAAAGCCGATTCCGCTGAACTTAATAATCCGTTCGCAAAAAAAGATACCGCTGAACAATCACAAGAAACTTTTGGCAGAAGAAGAGGCGCGTTTACCCAAAACTCGGCAAAAACTCCACTGCAGCAACCGAAGGAAACAGAAAAACCTCCGGTTAGACCCACCGCTTCAGTTGATTCTCTGGAGGAAAATTTAGTAAAAAGTGAATATGAATTAGGCAATCTTTTCTTTACGGAATTTAATTATCCCGATTCCGCTTATTATTATTACAAAGATATTTTACAAACATATCCAAATTCACCGTATGAAGCTCGTACCTTATATTCATTAGGAAGTTATTATTTAACGGTTAATGATTCCGCAAAAGCAGATAGTTTGTTTTTGATTATTTATAATAATTATAAAAATGAAAAAATTGTAAACGCGGCCGCTAATAAATTAAATAAACCTGTAGTTGATTTGGAATATGATCAGGCAAAAGATTTATATGAGAAAGCCGAATCTCAATTTTTAAATAATAATTACGATGCCTCTTTAGATAAATTTTATAACATTTATAAAAATTATCCCGCATCATCATACGCGCCTAAAGCACTATACGCGACGGGCTGGATTTTAGAAAACGAAATGGATTTACCGGATTCCGCCGCAAAAGTATATGATTCCGTTGTTACAAAATTTCCCAAAACCGTTTACGCTTCAAAAGTTCTGCCGAAAATACAATATTATAAGCAAGAAAAGATTCGCAGGAAAAAAGCTTTTGAGGATTCCATAAAACTGGTTAGGCAGCAAATAGCTGATTCCGTAGCCTATGTTGATTCACTAAAAAAATTAATGAATCCGGTAAAAACGGATTCATCTATAACTAAAAAAGGCGCCAAGATTGATACTTCAAAAATTGGAAATAATAAAAAAACAGTTAATGAAGATTCAACACGAAGAAATTTAGAAAATAATATTTTAAATGCTGATTCATCTGTTATAAAAACCGGGAAAAATTCTATTTATGTTGATTCAGCGGCAAATATTCAGCGGGCGCCTCAAAAAAATCCTCTACTGGAACAGCAGAAAAATAAAACACGGGAAGATTCATTAAATCTAGAACATCAGACAATAATAGATTCTTTACGAAGGAGCAGAACCAGAGGCCAGGATTCAACCCAGCAGCAGCTTCAAGAAACTATTGATTCATTAAACGCGCGGAAACCAATTCGCCCGCCCGGCGGAAAATAACATAAACGCTCTTTCCGGAATGTTCATTTTACTTTTACAGGTAACGGAATGTCTTCTTTTACTAATTTAAAACCTAACGAACTGGGAGAACTTTTTGATAAAATTCTTCCATCAATAAAAAGAAGAAAATTCCAGAGCGCTGTGCTTTTTTTTCTCGCTTTAATTTACTTCAGCATTCCTTCTTTTCAAATACCGCTTTTAGAATACAGCCATTTTCGTATAACTTCCTTAATGCAGCAAAGAGCGATGGAACATAAACTTCTCTATTATCCGAGACAATCGTGGATAAATATTAATGATGTAAACCCTACTTTATTGAAGGCAATTATTTCGATGGAAGACGGAAGATTTTTTTATCATAAAGGAATTGATTGGGGGGAACTAAAACAAGCGCTGCGGGTAAATAAAAGAAGAGGACGTGCAGTAAGAGGCGGAAGTACTATTACAATGCAGACCGCGAAAAATCTTTTTTTAACAACAACAAAAAGTAAATTTAGAAAAGTAAAAGAAATTTTAATAACATTTAGAATGGAAAAGGAAATATCAAAACGGGCGATTCTTCAAAATTATATTAATGCTGTTGAATGGGGGGACGGAATTTTCGGAATAAAAAAAGCGGCTGAGATCTATTTTGATAAAACTCCGAAAAATTTAACAAGAAATGAATGCGCGCGCTTAGCTGCCGTTATTCCTTCACCTCTGGTTCATCAGCCTAATAAAAGCAGCAGATATGTTTTAAGAAGATCCTCAATTATTCAAGGAAGATTAAATGATATCCGCCTTTTCCCAAATTAACAGTTATGAGACGAAGGGATTTATTAGAACTTATAGAAGAAGGTGAAAATCTTCAGTGCGAATTTAAAAGAAAATTTTCTACACATGAAAAAATAGCCAGAGAAATGATGGCTTTTGCGAATACGAAGGGAGGATTCATCCTCTTTGGTATTGATGATAATAAAGAAATTGTAGGTGTTGAAAGTGAAAAAGCAGAAGCCGAATTAATTTTAGATACCGCGAATAATTACTGTGAGCCGCCTGTTGAATTAAATTTGGATTTTGTTGAATTACACGGAAAAGAAATTGTAATTGCGGAGATTCCGGAATCAAATACAAAGCCACACAGGCTGCAGGATTATCGTGATAATTTTAATATAAATTCTGCGGTTGTTACAATAAGAGTCAAGGACAAAAGCATGCTGGCAAGTAAAGAAATGATGCGAATTATGCGGGCGCAAACAAGCGATCTTCAACTTCATAAATATTCTATCGGGGAGAATGAAAAATTTGTTTTTGATTATTTACTTAAAAACGAAAAAATTACAGTAAAGGAATTAAGTAATTTGATAAATATAACTGAAAGAAGAGCTTCAAGCACTCTTGTAAAATTGGTTAGAGCAAATCTTTTAGCTATTCATACAAAAGATAACGGGGAAGAATTCTTTACCGGGATTCAATAAAACTTACTGTCCGTTTAAATCAAAAATCTTTCTTAATTCAAAAATCGCAATTCCGTATGCAACGGCCACATTAAGCGACTGTTTTATTCCGTATTGGGGAATCTCGATTGAATAATCGCAAAGATCTAGTAAATCCTGCGAAACACCGGTAATTTCATTTCCGATGATTAAACAAAGAGGAAAATCTGCGGATTTCACACGGTAATAAGGTTTACTATTTTCGGTTAATTCCAAAGCGCAAATTTTAACGCCTTCTTTTTTTAATTTTAGAATTACATCTTTCGGGTCTTCTACATATTCCCAATCAACACTTTCGGTTGAGCCGAGAGCGGTTTTTAGGATTTCCTTTTTTGGCGGATGCGGAGTATATCCGCAAAAATATAATTTTTTTATCATTGCTCCGTCTGATGTTCTAAAAACCGAACCTACATTGTAATTACTTCTAATGCTGTTCAAAACAACATAAACAGGAAGTTTATTTACTTGATGAACTGTTTCTAAAGTGCTTCGATGGATTGAAATTTCGTCGTGGGTAAGTTTTTTCATAGATATGTAAATTTTTAATATTTTATCGCTAACTGGCCGCAAGCCGCCGCAATATCTTCTCCTTGAGTATTTCTGACAATAACGGTAATATTTTTATCTCTCAATTTTTGGGCAAACTTTACAAGTTTATTTTTTGGAGTCGGTTCAAGTTCCGCGGAAAATCCGGACGGATTCATATGTTTTAATGAGTTAAAAGGAATTATATTAATTTTTGACGGAATTTCAGCGCAAAATTTTCCAAGTGCGTCTATATCTTCATCCCTATCATTAACATCTTTCAACATTACATATTCAAAAGTAATTCGCGTTCCGGTTTTTTTAGCGTAATATTTTACCGCTTCAATATTTTGTCTTAAGTGAATATTTTTTATTTATCGGCATTATTTTAGTCCGAATATCTTCAAAACAAGAATGAAGCGATAAAGCAAGCTTTACTTTTAATCCGGAATCCGCAAATTCAACAATTTTAGGAGCAATTCCTGCTGTAGAA
Organism: uncultured Bacteroidota bacterium; assembly: GCA_963798775.1. Lineage (GTDB taxonomy): Bacteria > Bacteroidota > Ignavibacteria > Ignavibacteriales > Ignavibacteriaceae > CAWCUK01. The sequence continues at coordinate 627,467 of CAWCUK010000001.1, read as the reverse complement.
ACGGTAATTTTCTTTAGACTAATTCCGGATATTAATTCTTCAGCAAATATTTTTAATGATTTTACTGTCTAGTTAAAATTTAACAACGGTTCACCCATTCCCATATAAACTATATTTGTAATATTTATCTTTTCCGTAATCTTTTGCAGCAAGCAAATACTGATCAAAAATTTCGCCGGCAGACAGATTTTTTTTATATCCCATTAAACCGGTTGCGCAAAACCGGCAATCTAAAGGGCAGCCGACTTGTGTGGAAATACAGAGAGTTGTATCTTTTTTCTTCCGGGATAATTACCGATTCAATCTTATTATTTTCTTTTGTTTCAAAGATAAATTTTTTTGTTCCGTTAAAAACAGAAGATTCTGAATCAATAAAATTTAAAGTTTTTATTTCGGTCTGATTCCTTTAATTTTTGCCTTAAATTTTTGGGAAATTCAGCATTTCATTAAAATCGGCCGCTAAGTGATTATACATCCAGTTAAAAACTTGTTCGCCTCTAAATTTTTGCAGCCTTTTGAACAAAATAATCTTTAAGTTCATCTAAAGTTAAACCTTTAAGCTGAACTTTTTTCTTTAAAATTTTAATATCGTTTATTTCTTTTGCCATAATATCTTTTTCATAGTTAACAAATATAATAAAATAGTGAACTGCAGAAAATTCCAAATATTTGCCATCAAACAATCTTTAGATATTCTAATTGCTATAGATATAATTATAACTTATTTTTAAATGAAAAAGAGGGAAGGTTAGAAAGGCAGAAATCTAACAATAAAATTCATCCTTCAGGCCACAAGCTCTTGTGGGATAAATTCTTAAAAAAGTTACCAAAAGTAATTATATCAATTTAACCAAAGGAATCTTTATGAATTTCGATTTCACAGAAGATCAAATAATGATCCGACAGGCGGCAAAAGAATTTGCTGAAGCCGAAATTGCACCTACCGCAATTGAAAGAGATATTAACGCTGAATTTCCGGGCGAAATAGTTAAAAAATTAGGTGAACTGGGTTTTTTAGGAATGATGGTTTCACCGGAATACGGCGGCGCCGGATTGGATACTATTAAGTTATGTTCTCGCTATGATTGAAATTTCCAAAGTAGATGCTAGCGTAGGAGTAATTATGTCTGTAAATAATTCTTTGGTTTGCTATGGACTTGAAGAATACGGGTCGGATTTTATTAAGGAAAAATATCTGAATCCTTTGGCCAAAGGGACAAAATTAGGAGCGTTTGCTCTCTCAGAACCGGAAGCCGGAAGTGACGCTACAAAACAAAAAACTACAGCGGATAAAGACGGAGATTTTTTTGTTCTTAACGGAATGAAAAATTGGATTACAAACGGTAAAAGTGCTGATTATTATATTGTAATGGCAACAACAGATAAAGAAAAAGCGCATCATGGAATTTCAACTTTTATTGTTGAGAAAGATACTCCCGGTTTTGACTCAAGGTAAAAAGGAAGATAAATTGGGAATTAGAAGTTCAGATACGTGCTCGCTCTCTTTTGAGAATTGTAAAGTTCCGGCGGAAAATTTAGTTTGGGATGAAGGCAAAGGATTTAAATTTGCTATGAATACTTTAAACGGCGGAAGAATAGGAATTGCGGCACAAGCTATTGGAATTGCTGAAGCTTCTTTGGAAGCGTCAACAAAATATTCAAAAGAAAGAAAAGCTTTCGGTCAGCATATCGCGGATTTTCAAGCAATACAATTTAAACTTGCGGATATGGCCGTAAAAGTTGAAGCGGCAAAACATCTTACTTTTAAGGCCGCCGCACTTAAAGATGCCGGAAAAAAATATTATAAAGAAGCGGCAATGGCAAAACTTTACGCATCTAAAATTGCGGTTGAATGCGCTTTGGAAGCGATTCAAATACATGGCGGTTATGGTTATGTAAGAGAATATTTGGTAGAACGTTATTTGCGCGATTCAAAAATCACCGAAATTTATGAAGGCACTTCGGAAATTCAAAAAATAGTAATTGCCCGCGCTTTATTGGATGAAAAATAGTTAGAATGAAGTTTGTTTTTGTCTTTATATTGTTTTTCCCCGTTTTGAATCTTGCCCAAAATGAGTATGAGAAATGGGGAAAGGCAGATTTTTCTTATCGTCTGCCGGAAAAATCGGAGGAAAGAGATTATTCAATAAATGCCGGGAAAGCGGAAGACATTTTATTAAAAGGAGCCGCCGATTTTTATTGGATTTTTATTTCAAATGTTGACGGTGATAATTGTCCCTTTTACCCTACTTGCTCAAGTTTTTTTCTTCAATCGGTAAAACAGACAAATATTTTTCAAGGATTTTTGATGTTTGCCGATCGTTTTACCCGTGATTCAAATGTATATAAAAGAGCGGAAAGATATCCATTAGCGGAAAACGGAAAATTTTTTGATCCGGTAAATTTATATTCATTGAATGAAGAAAACTTAAATTATAAACCGCCTCTCAAATCAAAAAAAGAATGAATGAAAAAAGTTCTCATTTTAGTGTTTATTTTATTCGCCTCAGCTTATTCTCAGCAAAAAGATTCTTTAATTAATTTTCAATCGCCCCCAAATATCAAAAAATTCGCGGATTTCCTTTTTTGTGAAAAAGATTATCTTCGTGCCGCGATTGAGTATGAAAAATATTTATCAGTAATCCCAACTGATTCTGTAAGATTTAAAATAGGTTTGTCCTTCTTATATATGAACAAATTTGATAAAGCCGCGAATCATTTTATGAAGGTTGAAAAATCATCCAATCTTTTTAAGGACGCGGAAATTTTTTATTACAGATCAATTTTTGAAGAAAAAGAATTTTATTTATTCAGAAAGAAATATTCCGAATCTTCGTTATCCGGTATTTCTATCTTAAATATTTCTAAATTATTTTATTTAACATACTTATTTACTTCCGACTCCTTGCCTGAGAAAGATAATTTTTTAATGCCTTTTTCTAATGAGGAAAAACAATCGATAAAATGTTTTTATGAATGGAAAGAAAACCCGCCTTTAAAAAGCTCTGTTAAAGCCGCGTTATTTTCGGTTATTTTTCCGGGAGCGGGAAAATTTTACACAAAAAATTACAGTGACGGAATTATTGCCGCCATCGCGACCGGTTTATTCGCGTATTTAGCTTACGATAATTTTAACGCGAGTCATAATTTTAGAGGCTGGTTATTTTCCGGAGTAAGCGCGTTTTTTTATGCGGGAAGTATCTACGGCTCCGCGGCGTCGGCACAAATTTATAACGCAAAAATATCATTTGATTTTCAAACAGATGTAATTAACTTTTTATCGGATAAAAACTATTACACTCCCCAAAATAATTTTTGTGAATAATGAAAAATTACAAAAACATAATCTTTTTTGTTCTGTATCTATTTATACCGGTTGCGGCGCAAACAACATTGCAAGAACAATATACTTCGGCTGAAAAACTCTTTACCGAAGAAAGATATTTTGACGCGGTAACAGAATTAAAAAGATTAAATTTTTTTGATTCGGAAAAACATTTTGCTTATAAATCAAATAAATTAATTGCGGAAGCATATAAAAAAGGAGCGAGATTTGATGACGCGGTTCATTTTTTTACTTTGGCTGAAATAAACGCAAAAAGTAAAGAAGAATTATATTCCGCGAAAATTGAAATAATTCGTGTTAATATTTTAAGACGAACAACCGGCCGCGCTGTTAAATTAATTAATGAACTGGAAAAAGATCCTGCTTATTTTAATAAGAAAGAATTAACCTATTGGCGCGGCTGGGCTTATATTTTCGAGGATAGTTGGAAAAAAGCCTCGGAAGAATTTTCTAAAATTCCCGAAAGACATGAGTTATCAAAGTTTTGTTCTGAAGTTGCCGAAAAAAAATATTCGGTAACTTTCGCGAAGATAAGTTCGTTAATTATTCCCGGTTCCGGACAAATTTACACCGGCCATTATTTAAGCGGCTTTTTATCCTTAGGCTGGAATGCTTTATTCGGATATTTAACTGTTAATGCCTTAATAAATGAAAGAATATTTGACGGATTAATGATCGCAAATTTTCTTTGGCTCCGTTTTTATAACGGCAATAGGGAAAATTCGGCTAAATTTGCAGAAGAAGAAAATTTAAAAATTACTAATAAAGCTCTCGATTATCTTCAGTTTAATTTTACGGGAATTAAACCATAAGTGAAAAGAAAACGCTTTTATTGGATATTGTAAAAATTACTTTTAAATTGAAAAGAGGTTTTTGATTCATTTTATCGGCAAAGTTTTTTAGATCTGTTGCCCAATTACAACCATTTAGGAGGATTTAATGAAAAGAGGGATGATTGTAGGCTGTTCTGTAGCCGGCGGAATTTTAATAATTCTTGCCATCTTATTTTTTTGGGGAATAGGTTCATATAATAATTTAGTAACGCTTAATGAAAATGTAAATCAAAGCTGGAGCCAAGTAGAAAATCAATATCAAAGAAGAGCCGATCTGATTCCTAATCTTGTAAATACAGTAAAAGGTTACGCAAATTTTGAACGCGGTGTTTTAACCGATGTTACCGAAGCGAGAGCCAAAGTAAGTCAAATGAATGTTACTCCGGAAGTGCTTAATGATCCTCAGGCATTTCAACGTTTTCAGCAGGTTCAGGGTCAATTAACCGGCGCACTTTCACGTTTATTGGTAACTGTGGAAAATTATCCCGAATTGAAAGCCAATGAAAATTTTCTTCAGCTTCAAGCTCAATTAGAAGGAACAGAAAATAGAATTGCCGTTGAAAGAAGAAGATTTAATGAAACGGTTCAAAATTATAATACCGCGATTAAAAGATTTCCTACATCTTTATTTGCCGGAATATTTAATTTTAAAGATAAACAATATTTTAAAGCCGCACCCGGTGCGGAAGCAGTCCCGAAAGTAGAATTTTAATTTTGATGAAGTTTATATTATTATTTTTTCTTTTTGTAACTCCGTTATTCGCGCAGCCGAAAGTTCCGGAATTAACAAAATGGGCAACCGATTTAACCGGAACCTTAAGTTCCCAAGAATTAAATAATTTAAATGCCCGATTAAAAACTTTTGAAGATTCAACAAGTAATCAGCTGACTGTTTTAGTTATTTCAAAACTTGGTCAATATCCTATAGAATATTATACAATGGATGTTGTTAAAAAAAATCAAATCGGTACGAAAAAATTTGATAACGGAATATTAATATTAGTAGTTAAAGATGATCATAAAGCAAGAATAGAAGTCGGTTATGGATTAGAAGGCGCTCTTCCCGATGCTTTAGCAAGTTCAATAATCAGGAATGAAATGATTCCTTACTTCAAAAAGGACCAGTATTTTGCCGGAATTGATGCCGGTGTTAACGCGGTTATATCGGCTACAAAAGGTGAATATACAGCTCAAAGAGAAAAAAAACATAATGGTAAAGAAACGGGCGGAATATTTAAAATAATTCTGATGTTAATTTTTATTGTTTTCTTTTTCTTAAGAGGAGGAAGAAGACGGCGCGGCGGGTTTATATATTGGGGAGGCGGATTCGGCGGAAGTTCCGGCGGATTCGGAGGAAGCAGCGGCGGAAGTTTCGGAGGTTTCAGCGGCGGCGGCGGTTCATTCGGCGGCGGCGGTGCCAGCGGCAGCTGGTAATTTTGAATTCAAATTTATTATTCCATTGATGTTTATTTACTGTTTTTGTAAAATTGTTAAGCTTATTTTGTTTCTTTTCAAAATAACAGGGCAAATACAATTCTAATTATTTCAAAATTTAGATTTCAATCCGGTTGTTTCCGATTAAATTGGAAATATTCAAAGTATAAAGGAGATATATAAAAAATGGCTATAATGATAACTGATGAATGCATTAACTGCGGTGCTTGCGAACCTGAGTGTCCAAATACCGCTATTTATGAAGGCGGCGCCGATTGGGAATTGGCCGGAAAAAATTATTCGGAAGGCGATCCTTCACCCGCCGGAAATGAGGGTTTTTATTCCCAAGATTTCTTTTACATTGTTCCGGATAAATGTACAGAATGTGTGGGATTTCATGATGAACCTCAATGCGCAGCCGTTTGCCCGGTTGACTGCTGTGTACCCGATCCGAAACATGTTGAGGATAAGGAAGTGCTCTTGAATCGAAAAGAATTTTTGGACGGAATAGGGAGATAATTTTTTACACAATCTGCTGCTCATTTTTTTTTGAACGGCAGATTCTTTAAAATAAAAAAGGCTGCCTCTAAAGAGAGGACAGCCCTACCTCAGACAGCGCTCTATTTTTACCACCTAGATAATAAATTCCAGTTTTTTTCTCTTCGTATTAAACTTTTCAAAATTTTCATTAGTTTTGGCGGCTAACTGGGCTATTGTTCTGCTGCTTAATACATCTTTTAATTTTTCTTGAGCTTCCAACCATAAACAATGAACCGCGCACCAGCCTGATTTTGAACAAAAACTTTTATCTGTTACGCATTTATTTAAAGCAATTTTCCCTTCAATTGATTCAACAACTTCTAAAGGAGTAATTTCTTCGGCACTTTTAGAAAAAATAACTCCGCCGCCGGCTCCTCTTAATGTATTTATAAATCCGGCTTTAGTTAAAAGCGGTATTATTTTACGAAGCAGATTATCCGGTATATTACTTTCTTTAGAAATATCTGAAATTTGAAAAATTTTTTGTGTAGGATTTGAAGCCATATAAACTAAGGCTCTTATGGCATAATCCCCTGTCATTGTTAATTGCATTTAACTGTTTTTCTCAACTGCAAAGGTAAAAGAAATATAACAAACATGACCTTATTAGTCATCATTTCAAAATTAACTATTTTTGGATTTTTTAGCAAATATTTTTCTTAAATAATGTCATTCCATATCAATAATCATTTTTTCTTAGTCCAAATTAGAGAATTATAAATATTGGCTTTCTCATATTTGAAAATAGCTTTTATTCAAAAAGAGCGGAAAAAACTCCTAAATGATTACCATAACTACAAAAAAGGAGTAATATGAATTCAATAAGCTGCTTTTTGCTATGGCATAAATTTAGATTAATAATTAGCAATTAATTAATGTATATGATTATTACTCATATTTTATAAAAACATAAAATTTAAGGAGAAGTTAAAATGGCTTATAAAATAACTGATGAATGCATCAACTGCGGAGCTTGTGAACCTGAATGTCCAAATAATTCAATTTATGAAGGCGGAACAAGCTGGGAATTAGGCGGCACAACTTACGGCGACGGCGATGCATCACCGGCAGGAAATTCCGGATTTTTCTCAGATGATTTCTTTTATGTCGTTCCGGATAAATGTACCGAATGCCAAGGTTTCCATGATGAACCGCAATGCGTTGAAGTTTGCCCGGTTGATTGTGTTGTTCCTGATCCTGATCATGTTGAATCTCAAGAAGCTTTATTAGCTAAAAAAGAAACATTAGATTCTTTAGGCAGATAAAAAGAATTTTAGATAATTTCCAAAAAAAAAGCCGATGCTGTTTGCACCGGCTTTTTTAATGAAGGAGGAGAGAAAATTATAATAAAAATTCACCTTGATCTATCATTTTCAAATATAAATTGGTGAACGATAAAATTTGTGAAGCAACTTGAGCAACATAATATTCATCTTTATTAGCTTTACAAGCATCCATAAACCATGTCATCGCGCCTAATTTTTTAAATTGTAATGCTCTTAATTCTGCCTCAATATCCGCTGCCGAATGTTCAATAAACTGGCCGTTTGGGGAAACATAATGGTCAGAAATTCTATCCGCTTCCATTTGAGATGAAGGACAATCAGCTTTTTCGTTTATTTTCTTATCAAGTAAGTTAAAACCCTTATTTATAGCATCTTCATATTTACCGCAGTAAAAATCATATAAAGTTTCCGCTCTTAATTCGTCCTCAGTTATTAATTCATCAATTTCCAATGAAAAATTCGCTGCTTCAAGCGCATCATTATCAAGATTTATTAAACCTTTAAATTCGCTGGGTGATTGTATGAAATCTTGCATCTTAATCTGCCTTTCTTAAAAAAATCTCTGAAAATAGTTTTGGTTTCTTGCTTCCGCTTAGACGGTCTCTTTATATTCCTTTTACCTTTTCGTAATCTTCTTTATTTTTATTTTCAAAATCATCTGGTTCTAACTTAAAATTTGGGTGCTAAACATACCATCGGGTATTCCCTGAAATACTTTAGATAAATACCTGAAATTTTTTTATAGGATCATGAATTTTCTTTTATATTTTCAATAATTATGAAGGTTTAAAATGAATGGTATAAAAGTGGGGAAATACAGGTTAAATGTACTTAATTCGGGATATTTCGGACTTGACGGCGGCGCAATGTTCGGTATTATTCCGAAACCGCTATGGAATAAAACTAATCCGGCCGATGATTTAAATAGGATTAAACTTGCTACCAGAAATTTACTGTTGCGGGATGGGAAACGGAATATATTGGTTGATACAGGAATGGGACAAAAGTGGGACGATAAAGCGAAGAATATTTACGCGATCGATCAGCAGCGCTCTCTAAATTCCGCATTAGAAAAATTAAATTTAGCTCCCGATGACATTACTGATGTAATTTTAACTCATCTCCATTTCGATCATACCGGCGGCTCAACCAAATTGGAGAACGGAAAATTAATTCCAGCTTTTCAGAATGCTAAATATTATGTTCAAAAAGAAAATTTTGAATGGGCTAAAAATCCTTCCGAAAGAGACAGAGGAAGTTATATAAAAGATAATTTTTTACCGTTGGTGGAAGAAGGAGTATTGGAATTTTTTGAAGGGGAAGTATCTTTCGATGATGAAATAGAATTTCTTTTAGTAAACGGACATACATTCGCGCAGCAGCTTCTTAAAATTTCCGATTCTTCCAAAACATATTTATACTGTTGCGATCTTCTACCGACAGTAAATCATATTCCGCTTCCTTATGTGATGGGATACGATTTACAGCCGCTAAAAACTGTTGAAGAAAAAAAGAAAATTCTTGCAAAAGCTGTCGAAGAAAATTGGAAATTAATTTTTGAGCACGATCCTGAAACTGTTTGTGCAACTGTAAAACTTGATGAAAAAGGATTTAGATTTGATGAAAAATTCGGAGAACTCTGAAATAGATGAACTTCAAGGCTTTTTTGATGTATGTTCTGTTTACGAGCTTAAGAAAGAACGCGGAAAAAGATTTTTAATTGATGATGTTGAAATTGCTCTCTTTAAAGTTAATAATGAAATATATGCGTTAAATAATATTTGTCCTCATCAGCATTCGCCATTAATTTATGACGGATTTATTGAAGAGGGCTGCGTTGTTTGTCCCGCGCACGGCTGGATGTTCGATTTAAAAACCGGCAAAATGCCTACCGGCCGAAAAGGACTTGATGCTTATGAAGTGAAAATTGTTAATGATAGAATTTGGGTGAAAGTATTTAAAAAGAAATTACTATGGTAAAAATTTAGATTTTATTTTATGAAAATTACAAATGCCGCTGTTGAAGAAAAAGCAAAAGAAATCGGGTTTGATTTAGTAGGATTTGCTAAAGCCGAAGAATTCAAAGATGAAATAGATTATCTCGAAAAATGGCTTAAAAAAGGTTATCAAGCCGGAATGACTTATATGGAGAGGAATTTAGACAGAAGAAAAAATGTTTCTGAAATACTTTCGGGAGCGAAATCTGTAATTTCCTTAGGACTAAATTACTGCACAAAGGAAAAATTTTCTGATACTCCCGGTTCCGGAAAAGTTTCTCGTTATGCATGGGGAACTGATTATCATTTTATTATTTGGGAAAAACTCGCGAAACTTGAAGAAGAATTGAAAAAAATTGATCCCGCGTTCAAATCAAAATCTTATGTTGATACCGGTCCTGTAATGGATAAAGCTTGGGCTGTTAAAGCAGGTATAGGCTGGATGGGAAAACATACAAATATTATAAATCGCGGTTTAGGAAGCTGGATTTTTCTTTCTACAATTATAACGAATTATAATTTTACTTATTCGGAAGAAGTTCCGGATTACTGCGGTTCCTGCACCGCTTGTTTGGATGCATGCCCAACCGGGGCTATTGTTGAGGAATATGTTATTGATGCAAATAAATGTATTTCCTATTTAACAATTGAAAATAAAGGAGAGATTCCGGAAAAATTTAATGAGCAGTTTGACGGCTGGATTTTCGGCTGCGATATTTGCCAGGATGTTTGTCCATGGAATAATAAATTTTCTTTTTTAACAAATATTGAAGAATTTAATCCCAAAGAAAAAAATAAAGAAATAAATCTTGATGAAATCTTAAATATGGAGAATAAAGAATTCAAAGAGAAATTTCACAAAAGTCCTATTCTCCGATCAAAATTAAAAGGATTAAAAAGAAACGCAGAATTTTTAAAAATATCCAAAAGGGGGTAAAAATGATTTTTAAATTTGAACCGCTACTTACTTCACGTGATAATGTAATTAGTGTTGACGGCGCATTTGACGCTAAACTTCAGTTAAGCCATTGGGTGGGAAATAAATCGCCGTCGGAATTAAAAGCCCCGACCACAACAGAAATGGCGTTTAAATTAATTGAGCATCCGGAAAAAGAAAAATATCTAAACGGCATAGATGTTGTTTCAAATAATCATTATGATGCTGACGGCGTAATTAGTTCCTTCACTCTTCTTTTTCCAGAAGAAGCAAAAAAATATAAATCTTCCTTAATATATATTGCAAGAACCGGAGATTTTGCTGAATTCACGACGGAAGATGCTTTTAACGCCAACACCGTAATTGAATCCTTTGTAAATGAAGAGAAAAGTTTATTGAAAAATATTCTCTCCCAGGGTAATTATCCTAAAGCAATGCAAATAATTTATCAAACTGTTTTTCAACTTCTGCCGGAGATAGTAAAAAATATTGATAAATATGAAAAGTATTGGAGAGAAGAATTTAATTATTATTCAAAATCGGAAGAATCTTTTTTAACTAAAAACTCTGTTTTTAGTAATTACGGCGACTGTTATCTTTCCGTCATCGAATCGGATTTTATCTTGCATCCCGTGGCAAAATTTAAACATGCTGATTTTGATGTTGTATTGTCAGCCGTTAAAAATGAAGAAAAACATCTATATCAAATAGAATACAAATATCGAACTTGGTTTGACACCGGAGAAGAGAAAACAATTAAACGGAAAAATTTTGAACCTTTAGCAAAAAAATTGAATCAAATAGAAATGAATAGTGAAGGTGCCTGGAAAATAATAGGAAGAGATCCTGTTTATGATTGGAATTATTCATTAATTTTCTCCGACAAAAATTATAATCCTTTACTAAGCTCTCTTTCAGTTTTTGAAGTTGAAAATGAATTATTTGAATTTTTAGCACAATAAATTTTAAAAAAATACTAATATAGTTGGAGTAAAAAATGCCAGAAAATCATCATAAAGTTGCAATAATAGGTTCCGGCCCTGCGGGATTTACGGCAGCATTATATACCGCTCGCGCTAATTTAAATCCGGTTATTTTTGAAGGAATGCAGCCCGGCGGACAATTAACTATTACCACTGAAGTAGAAAATTATCCCGGATTTGAAGCCGGAATTCAAGGTCCGCAATTAATGGATGTAATGAGAAAGCAGGTTCATAGATTCGGGGCAAAATCATTTTATAAAGAAATTACCGAAGTAGATTTTTCAAAACGTCCGTTCACACTTAAATCTTATGATGAAGTACATACCGCGGACGCCGTTATAGTTTCAACCGGAGCTTCCGCTAAATTACTCGGGTTAGAAAGTGAAAATAAATTTATGGGTTACGGAGTTTCGGCTTGCGCAACTTGCGACGGATTTTTCTTTAAAAATCTTAAAGTACTTGTAGTAGGAGGGGGAGATACGGCAATGGAAGAAGCAAATTTTTTAACTAAATACGCGTCTGAAGTGGTAGTTATTCATCGCCGTGAAGAATTTAGAGCTTCCAAAATAATGCTGAACCGGGTTAAGAAAAATCCTAAAGTAAAACTTTTAATGAATAAAGTTGTTGTTGAAGTTCTAGGAAAAGATGAAAACGGCAGAAAAGTAATGACAGGTGTTGTTTTAGAAGATACTAAAACACTTGAGAAAGAAGAATTAAATGCTGACGGATTATTTATTGCAATAGGGCATAAACCAAATACAGATTTATTTAAAGATATTTTAAATATGGATGAAACCGGTTATTTAAAAACTAAGCCGGGTTCTACTTATACTAATGTTGATGGTGTTTTTGCCGCAGGCGATGTAGCCGACAAAATTTATAGGCAGGCTGTAACAGCCGCCGGTTCAGGATGTATGGCTGCCATTGATTGTGAACGCTGGCTTGAGGCTCAAGAAGAAGAAGTTGAAGAGTAACAACAGGGCTGTTCCTTTTTTAGGAACAGCCTTTTTGTTATTGAACAGGATTCTTTGCCTGTAATTTATTCGCTATTAAATTAGCTCCGATAAATCCAATTCCGGTTAAAGTAAATAAAGATAGTACAACCCAATAATCTTTATCGGTATAATCCTGCAGCATAAGGCCAAAACCAAGCCCCAGCCCAAAAGCAACCGCAATAATTCCGAATTTTAACAAACGGTAAGGATCTTTTTTTGTTTCAAAAAATTCCTTTATTGAGTCTGCCGACAGTCCTTTATCGATTAACATCTGTCTTTCTCTTGCCCTAAAATAAATTGCTGCAACAAATATTAAACCTACAACTAAAATAAATATTATCGGTATAAATACTCCGATTATTCCTTCCGTCATTTGCGGCTCCTTTCCTAATTGATTCTATAACTAAGACTAAAACTTTTATTATTAGGTTACACTTTTATTTTCGTTATTTTTTGTTCTCTGAAGTTATGACTAAACTCTCTAGCGATAGGTTACACTTCTATTTATTGCTTTAGGGGAAATTAAAATTTAACTTATCTATCGGAATTTTAATTTACTTTTCTTCTTTTTCCCAAAAATGTTTGTAACCTTTTTCCCTTTTTAAAGTCAAAATATTAAATAAAAATGAAGAGTCTCTCTGATATAGAAATAATTGAATCGGTAAAAAGAGGAAATCAGTCTGATTTTTCTATTTTAATAGATAGATATAAAAATCGCGCTTTTTCTTTACTTGTAAGGCTGCTTAAAAATGAAATGGAAGCCGAAGAAGTTCTACAAGATTGTTTTTTAAAAGCGTTTAACGGACTTTCGACGTTCAAGCAAGAGGCAAAATTTTCAACATGGTTTTATAGAATTGTTTATAACACCGCATTAACCAGAGTGAGCGCCAAAAAAAGAAAAATTGAAAATGAAATGTCCTCTATTGAAGATCATTATGATTTACGGAGTAGTTATGATTATAATGAGCACGAAAAAAAAGATCTCGCAAAATTTGTCGGAGAAGTAATTGAAAAACTTCCGACAAAATATTCGGCTGTAATAAATATGTTTTACTTAAATGATATGAGTTGTGAAGAAATAAGTGAAGTGATGGAAATTTCGGTTTCTAACGTTAAAGTAATCCTGCACAGATCGAGAAACGCTTTAAAAGATTTAGTTATAAAAAATAACTATATAACGGAGATGTTATGATTATTGATGATGAATTTATTAATAGATATATAGACGGAGAACTTACTCAAGCAGAAACGGATTTATTGCGTAAAGAATTAAATGATTCGGAAGAATTGAGAAAAAGAGTGGCCGCTTTTCAAGGAATTGATAAAGAACTGAACCGGATGAAAGAGTATAAGGTTTCGCTCGATTTTACTTCCGCGGTAATGTCTAAAATAGGATATAAATTTAAAGCTAAGAAAAAAGACAAAGTATTCATTCTTACATTATCTTCTATTTTCGTTATTATCGCTCTTGGAATAGTAGGATATTTATTCGCGGGAATTTTGGAAGGCATAAAATCGGCTCCTCAATCAGCAACTTCTTTTGATAATTTTATTAATTACTTTATTTCTTTAACGGAAAGATTTAAAAATATTTTCTCCTCTGCCAATCTTTCCGTAATAGGTTCTTTATTCTCGTTTATAATTTTAATAAGCGCCTACTTTTTCTTTGAAAATCATAAACATTCAAAAGAAAGTTTAAGTAATTTGAATTCTCATTAAACAGATCCTAAAATATTAGAAAAAACGGTTATCCGGAAAAACGATAACCGTTTTTTATTTTAAAAAATTTTGCTTAAAGGCAAAAAAAGTTTATTCATTGTTTGTATATTTAATATTGTAAACAAAGTTAATTAAGGAGTTAGAATGTTAACTATTACCACACACACTATTGAAGGAAAAAGAGTAACAAAATATTTAGGGCTTGTAAGCGGCGAAGCTATTATGGGCGCTAATATATTTAAAGATCTTTTTGCGGGAATACGCGATATAGTAGGGGGAAGATCGGCTTCTTACGAAAAAGAATTAAGAGAGGCTAAAAATATTGCCGTAAGTGAAATGGTTGACCAAGCAAGAGCTTTGGGCGCAAACGCTGTAATCGGTATAGATTTAGATTATGAAACAATCGGCGGTTCCGGCGGAGGAAATATGCTGATGGTTTCCGCAAGCGGTACCGCTGTTTTTTATGAAGATTAATTAAGAAAGTAGTATGAGTACAAAAGCAGGATATGTGGCCATTTTAGGCAAACCTAATGCAGGTAAATCAACTTTAATGAATTCCATTCTGGGTCAAAAACTTTCTATTACTACAAATAAACCCCAGACTACAAGAAGGAAAATTTTAGGAATTCTTTCCGCCGAAGATTATCAAATTATTTTTCTTGATACGCCGGGAATTTTAAAACCCAATTATCTGCTGCAGGAAAAAATGATGGAATCTGTTTCAGATTCTGTTAAAGACGCGGATGTTATTATTTTTATTGTTGATTTAGGTATCGATCCCGAAGGTAATTCCTTTAATGACGATGAAATAGTTTCACAAATTATTAATAAAAGTAAAAATCCAAAGATCTTAATTCTAAATAAAATTGATCTTTCAACGCAGGAGAAAGTTCAATCTTTAATAAATAAATTTGAAGAAACTAAAAAGTTTGAAAAAGTTATTCCTATTTCCGCAACGATTGGAATAAATATTCAAAGTGTTGTACAGACTATAATAGAACTTCTGCCGGAAAATCCCAAATTTTATCCTGATGACGCGGTAACAAATGAGAATGAAAGATTTTTTGTCTCGGAAATTATTCGCGAAAAAATTTTAGAGCAGTTTCAGGAAGAAATTCCTTACAGTATTGAAGTTGTAATAGCGGATTTCAAAGAAAGAGAAAACAGAAAAGATTTTATTCAAGCCGAAATTGTAGTTGAAAAAGACAGCCAAAAAGGAATAATAATAGGTAAACAAGGCGCCGCTATAAAAAAATTAGGACAAGTTGCCCGAACTTCAATTGAAGAATTTTTAGAACGCCCGGTTTATTTAGAGCTCCGTGTAAAGGTTAGAAAAAAATGGCGCTCTGATGAAAAGATGCTTAGATCTTTTGGTTATTCAAAGGAGAACGAGTAACCGGTGCTAAAAAAGTACAGAGGCGAAGGAGCACTTTTATTAAACACGCTTATTTGGGGCGGAACTTTTGTAATTATTAAAAACGCCCTTCAAGATGTTTCTCCTATGCTTTTTGTTTCTATCCGCTTTACTCTTGCCGCATTAATAATTTTTCCTTTCTTATTTAAAATTCTTAAAAAAACAAATAAAGCTGCTTTATTTGCGGGATTCATTTTAGGAGTAATTTATTTTCTCGGTTTTGCTACACAAACAATTGGTTTAAACTATACCACCGCCACAAAATCCGCGTTTATAACCGGAACCTTCATTATTTTTACTCCGATTTTTCAACTAATAATTGAAAAACGAATGCCTAAAAAAGGAAATATAATAGGAATAATACTGGTTCTAATAGGTTTGATGTTCTTATCAAGCAGGGGAAGTTCTTTTTTTGATATTTTTAAGGAAATCGGAAGTAATTTTAATCTTGGCGATTTTTTCACTTTAATATGCGCGATATTTTTCGCGCTTTATATTGTTTATATAGATATTTACACAAAAAGGCATGACTTTAAGCCGCTTGTTTTTATGCAGATAGCAGTAACGGGTATAAGCGGAATTATTTTTTCCGTGCTACTTTCGCTTACAAATATTGAAACTATAAAATTTACTTTTAACGGAAATTTAATTTTCGCGGTTCTTTACACCGCTTTGCTCGCAACAATAATTACAACTACTTTGCAAACTAAATTTCAAAAAGAAGTTTCTCCGACGAAAGCGGGAATTATATTTTCTTTCGAACCTATTTTTTCCGCTGTGTTTGCCTTTTTTGTGCTGAGTGAAAAAATTTCTAATTTTGGATTGCTAGGTTGTGTTTTTATCTTTTCCGGATTATTAGCAACCGAATTAATAGACAAAAAAAGAGTTAGTTATGGGCAAAAATGAAAACACGCGCGCGGAAATTATTGCATATGGATTGGTGCAAGGTGTGGGTTTCCGCTATTATGTTTTACGTAACGCTGAAAAACTCGGCTTAAAAGGCTTCGTTAAAAATCTTTATTCAGGAGAAGTTTTAACGGTTGTTGAAGGAAGTAGAGCGATTATAGAAGATTTATTTAATAAAATAAAAGTAGGGCCTTCGCACGCGTCGGTAAATAACTGCACAATTGAATGGCAGGACTCTAAAAATGAATTTACAAGATTCGAGATAAAACATTGAATTTAAATTTCAGAACAGGCTTAGGATTTGATGTTCACGCCTTTGAGGTAGATAGAAAATTAATATTAGGCGGAATTGAAATTCCTCATACAAAAGGTTTACTCGGCCATTCCGATGCCGATGTACTTCTTCACGCGATTAGCGACGCTTTGCTCGGTGCTTTAGCCTTAGGTGATATTGGGCAGCATTTTCCCGATACTGATGAAAATTATAAAAACGCCGACAGCAAAATTCTTCTTCAAAAAGTTTATGGATTAATCAAACGGCACAATTATATTATCGGAAACGTTGATGCCGTTATTGCTATGCAAAAACCGAAATTGGCCGAATATATTCCCGAAATGAGAGAAAAAATAGCTCATCTTCTTGAAGCGGAAATTGATCAGATTTCTGTAAAAGCCACAACAACCGAAAAGTTAGGTTTTGTAGGAAGAGAAGAAGGAGTATCCGCTTTTGCCACAGTCTTAATCCTCAAGAAGAAATAAATTATGCTTGAACAAGTTTTAGATTTCATAAATCATTTAAGCCCCTTTTGGATTTATGTTGTATTATTCGGTTTTGCTTTTGTAGAAAATGTTTTTCCGCCGTCTCCCAGCGATCTTGTTGTTGTTGTAGGCGGTTCACTTATCGCCACCGGTTCAATTCATTTTGTTCCTACATTAATTTTAACTACTGTCGGAAGTGTAATCGGATTTATGACCTTATTCTTTATCGGGTCCCAATTTGACAGAAAAATAATTAGGACTGGCAAAATAAAATTTATTACTGTTGAATCTTTAGATAAGGTTGAGCATTGGTTTATGAAGTACGGCTATTATATTATTCTGGCAAATCGTTTTCTTCCCGGTACCCGCTCGGTTATTTCTTTTTTCGCGGGATTAAGTGAGCTGAGTGTTAAGAAAACAATTATTCTTGCTTCTATAAGCGCTATTGTTTGGAACGCGATAATAATTTATTTGGGAATTCTCTTCGGCGAACATATAGATACAGTGGATAAATATCTTTCCAATTATAATAAAACGGCGATAATTGTTACAGTACTTGTCATTATTATTTTCGTAGTAAGATATTTCTGGAAGAAAAGGAAAAATAATTGAAGTTATTATTCTGGAAAAAGGGAATTGTACTTACTCCCGATGAAAAGAAACGGTTAACCAAAGAACGATTGTTATTAATACTAAGCGGAATTCTTCTCGGCATTTCATTTCCTCCGTTTCCTTTCCCTTTCCAGTTATTCATGCTTGTCGGGCTTGTTCCGTTTTTTTATGTTTTAGAAAATCGTAAAACTTTAATTGAAAAAAACCGGGCAACTTACCTTACATTTTTTACACTTAGTGTAATTACTCTTTACTGGGTGGGAAGCTGGCAAAAAAACGCTGATCCTTTTTTGATGATTTCGGGAGGTTTATTATTATTTGTTAATCCTTTATTCTTTTTAATTCCGACAACACTTTTATATCTTTCAAGAAAGGTTCTTCCGTATAAAATAACAATTTTCTTTTTCCCGCTTTTCTGGGTTACA
Organism: uncultured Bacteroidota bacterium; assembly: GCA_963798775.1. GTDB lineage: Bacteria > Bacteroidota > Ignavibacteria > Ignavibacteriales > Ignavibacteriaceae > CAWCUK01. Next base: position 609,281 of record CAWCUK010000001.1, on the reverse strand, counting down.
TACGAATATCTTTATATGCTTACCGATTTAAGCTTCCCCTGGCTTACTTTAGGAAACGGTTTAGCTGATTTTACTTTATTTATTCAAGCAGCGGATATTGTTGGCGCGGTAGGTTTATCCGCCATTGTGGTTTATATAAATGTTTTCATTTACTTATCATTTATTAATCTAAAGAAAAATAAGCGGAAGTTTATTTTAAATGGCGCGATTGCGATATCAATTTTTGTAATTATTCTGGCTTATGGAGCATATAGAATTTCAACATTTAAAATTTCTGATGACAAAGTAAAGATAGGATTGATTCAGCCGAATTTGGATCCTTGGGAAAAATGGTCCGGGGGAAATCTTGATACCCTAACAAATTTTTATCTTAATCTTTCACAGAAAGCTGTAAATGACAGCGCGAAAATAATTTTTTGGCCGGAAACCGCGTTGCCGGTTTTTTTACTCGACGGCCAGTACACTTCATTGTTAAATAACATATATGATTTTCTAAGAAAGAATAATGTTTATTTGATTACAGGAATGCCGAACGTAATATATTATTACGATAAAAACAAAATACCGGACGACGCGAAAAAAATTAAAAGCGGCGATTATTATTACGCTACTTATAACGCGATTTTAATGCTTTCTCCCAATTCAAGAAATGTGGAAACATATGGTAAAATGAAGCTCGTCCCTTTTGGTGAACGTGTCCCTTTTGTAGATCAGCTTCCTTTTCTCGGAGATTTATTAAAGTGGGGAGTAGGAATTTCCGGCTGGAATGTCGGGAAAGACACTACTGTTTTTAAGATTCCAAACAATTTTATTTCTGAAGATGAAGATTCAATAAAAATAAATGGGCTTGTCTGCTACGAATCTATTTATCCTTATTTGGTTTCCGCGTTTGTCCGCAAAGGAGCCGAAGTAATTACAGTAGTTACAAATGATAGCTGGTACGGCAATTCCAGCGGGCCTTATCAGCATAAAGAAATTTCTGTATTGAGAGCGGTTGAAAACAGACGAACCGTTGCCAGAGCCGCAAACGGAGGAATTAGCTGTATTATTGATCCTGACGGGAGAACAAAAATTGAATCGAAAATGTTTACCAAAACAGTTCTTACCGGAGATGTTTATCTTCAGCACGAAGAAACATTTTTTACTAAATATCCGTTTATAATACCCATTTTGTCTTCTGTTTTATCCTTATGGATATTTGGAATTGCTATTCTAAAAAAACTTAAAGAAAAATTCAATTTATAAACAAAAACTAAAAAACGATGGAAAAATTTATTGATTTAAGAAGCGATACAGTTACAAAGCCAACTGAAGCAATGCGAAAAGCAATGTATAACGCTGAAGTAGGCGATGATGTTTTTCAAGAAGACCCTACTGTAAACGAGCTTCAAAATTACGCGGCGGAATTATTAGGAAAAGAGGCCGCGCTTTTCGTCCCCAGCGGAGTTATGGGAAATCAAATTTGTTTGAATGTTTTAACAAATCCCGCCGATGAAGTAATTTGCGATTTTAACGCTCATATTTTTAATTATGAATCCGGCTCGCCCGCTGTTTTAAGCGGCATTCAGCTTTTGCCTATAAACGGCGAAAATGGAGTTATAACTCCGCGTCAAGTTGAGCCATTAATTCGTCCGAAAAGCGCTTATTATATGCCCCGCACAAAAGTTATAGAATTAGAAAACACGCACAACCGAGCTGGCGGAACAATTCAGCCGATGCAAAATATTATTGAACTGAAAATACTGGCGAAGAAATATAATTTGTATTTTCATTTAGACGGCGCGCGAATATGGAATGCTTCAGTTGCCGCCGAAATTCCGGTTAAGGATTATGCGCAGCATTTCGATACAGTTTCCTGCTGCTTATCAAAAGGGCTTGGCGCTCCCGTTGGTTCTATAATTGCAGGAACAAATGAATTTATTCAAGAGGCTTTCAGAGTTAGAAAAGCTTTGGGCGGGGGAATGAGACAAGTAGGAATTCTTGCCGCAGCAGGCCTTTATGCTTTGCAAAATAATATTAATCGTTTAAAAGATGATCATAAAAACGCTAAAGAACTAGCGCGGGTTATTGCCAGCATTCCGTCTCTAAAAATTGATTTAGATACAGTTCAGACAAACATTTTAATATTTAAATCTTCAAAAATCTCTGTTGATGAAGCTATCGAAAAATGCAAAGAAAAAGGTTTACTTCTTTCTCAAGGCGGCGTTGATTCACTAAGAGCGATTACTCATTTAGATGTGAGCGCCGAAGATATTGAAAAAGCAAAAATAATAATTGATCAAGTTTTTAATAATTGAATGTAAAATGGATCCATCAAAATTTAAACATAAAGTTACTGTCTCAGTAAGATTTAATGAAGTTGATATGCTTGGAGTTTGTAATAACGCGGTTTATCTAAACTATTTTGAATACGCGCGTTTAGAGTATATTAGAGATGCCGGGCTTATGCCTGAAGGTAGAATTTTCTCGAACGGAATTTTATTCTTTATTGTTCGAAATGAATTAAATTATAAAGCGCATTCCCATTACAGAGATGAACTAAATATTTATTCAAAAATAGCTTATATTAAAAATTCCAGTTTCGGTTTTGATCATCTTATTGAAAATGTAAAAACTAAAGAAGTTATTGTGGAAGGAAGCGGAGTAATTGTTCAAGTTGATTCAAAGACAAAAAAATCGCTTCCGCTTACAGATGAATTTTTTAAGAAGGTAAAAAAATTTCAAGGTGAAGTAAATAGAATTTAATTCATCATTCATCATTAACAAATGTTCGGGGGCAGTATGCGCAGAATAGTATTCGATATTGAGACTTGTTCTTATCCTTTTGAATCACTTGCTGAAAGCCAGCAAGAATATTTACTTCGTTACGCGGAAAAAGAAAAAGATGACGAAGTTAAAAATCAAAAATCTGATGACGCCAAAAGATATATCAGTTTGTATCCTTTTACCTCAAAAGTCGCGGCAATAGGAATATATGATGTAGAGAAAGAAAAATCTTTTGTTTATTACGAAAGTGAAACCGAAGAGGAGGAATTTGTTGAAGAGAAGAAGATTCATTATAAGGGATTGCCGGAAGAAGAAATTTTAAAATCTTTTTGGCGCATAATTGAAGTTACGGATCAAGTTATTACTTTTAACGGCCGCTGTTTCGACGCTCCCTTTCTTATGATTCGTTCCGCGATGAAAAAAATTAGACCAAGCAAAAATTTAATTACAAATAGGTTCGATACAAAACTTCACATCGACCTGCTGGACCAGCTTACTTATTTCGGTTTAACCAGAAAATTTAATCTAGATTTTTATTGCCATTCATTCGGAATAGAATCTCCAAAATCTAAAGGTGTTTCGGGGATGGATGTTAAAAATTTATATGAAGCCGGAAGAGTTAAAGATATTGCGGAATACTGCGGTGATGATATTTACGCGACTTATCAGCTTTATAAAATTTGGGATGAGTTCTTAAATATTTAATTACTTGAATTCTGCCTTCAAATTTTTCATAACAATTTTTATTTTTGTAATCCTAAATTCAAAACAAACAATTTTTACCGGAGGAATATTAGTGAAAAATATTTTCAGTTTATTACTTTTTGCCGCCTTGCTTATATTTTCTTCTAACGGTTTAGCACAGACAAAGCCTGAAGTAAAAAAAACTTATTATGAAAGCGGTAAACTTGAATCGACCGCCGAATATGTTAACGGAGTTAGAAACGGCTGGTATAAAATCTTTTTTGAAAACGGAGAAGTAGGTTCCCAAGTAAAATATATAAACGGAAAAATGGAAGGGAAGTTAAAATCATACTATCCCGGCGGCAAGATTAAAAATTTAATAGATTTTAAAAATGGTGTGGTAAACGGAGATTCTAAAACATATTATAAAAGCGGAAAACTTATGTCGATTCAAAAATATATTAAAGGAAAATTGGTTTATGAAAAAGGTTACACGGAAGACGGAAAAATTAAATACGAAGATAAGTATTAAAATTTTTCTTTATCCGGAGCTCTACATTCTGCTGATAAATTTGATTTTTTGATTCATATACTTTAATAGATGTTTTTCCGTAAAAATAAATTTATTGTTCTTATAAAAACAAAAGCCGCTTCAGAATATGAGGCGGCTTAATATATTTTTTACTACGCTGAAAAGGCAATAAATTTAGTTTTTGCTGCCTTAAATAATTATTTAATCCTTATCTGAATTGGGTTGTCGGCTACATTTATTTTTCCAGTAACTTTATTATCAGCCGTATTAATTATTGAAATCGAAGCATCACCTTGATTAGTAACATAAGCAAATTTTCCGTCTCTTGTAACAACTACCGAAGTAGGCATAATTCCAACCTCTATTGTCTTAATAACTTTATCCTTCTCCAAATCTAAAACTGTTACGGTATTATCTTTTACATCAGTAACATAAGCGGTTTTCCCGTCGGGAGCTGCGGCAATTCCTCTTGGCGAACTAATATTTTCTATTTCAGAAACAACACTATCTAATTGCAAATCAATTTTTTGTACGGACGAAAGATCGTAATTAGTTAAGTACGCGAATTTATTATCGGGTGTAAAAGCCATTTCCATTGGCCTGCCTTGTGTGGAGATATTTTTTGCGATGTAAAAAGAATCAACATTAATTTTATGAACGTACGGAAGAAAAATCTGCGGCTGATAGATTTCTTTGCCGTTATTAGATAAATAAAGAGGTCCGGTTCTTCTTAAATGTTTATGAATTATCGAATCTTTAAGCGCGTCAATAACATATAATCCGTCATTTGATTGATGTGAAACTAAAGCATGTTTTCCGTCGGCAGTAAATAAAACATAAGCAGGCTGTTTTCCTACATGTATTGTATCAATGGTTTCATGAGTTTTAATATCAAAAACGGTAATTAAATTCGCGTTGAAATCAGAAATATATCCTTTCTGCTGGTCCGGAGAAAAAGCTATATCACTAGTTCCGTCTCCCGCCGGAATTTTTCCTATTACTTCTTTTGAATCTAAATCAATAACGCTTATAAAATTGTGAGTAATATGAGCAACATAAGCCAGGCCGGGTTTATTATCAAAATTCTTCTCCAATTTATAATATACCTCAGGCACAGTATATTCAGAAACATTATTAATTTTCCACTCGCCGTCTTCTTTTACAAAAGTAACAACTTGCTGCCCGTTTTGTTTAATAATTTTTTCATTTCCGGTTGAATCAATTCCTGTAATGTTTATTTTTTCGGTTACTATATAACTACCACGCGAAGTATCAATTTTTACAACTTCAGAATTAAAGGTAATTGATTGATAAGGAGAAAGATAATTCTTCTCGAAATTCTTTTTCCAAACTTCTACACCGCCGGGATATTTCTTATTTATTCTATCTTTATATTCTTTTGAAAAGAAATCGGCGTATTTATTCATATCTTTATTTTGATACGCGTTGTTAAATTCATGCAATTTTTCTTTAATCGCCGACTCTTCATTTTTACTTGAACAGCCTGCCGAATAGAAAACTAAGCTGACTATAACTATAGAAAATAAAATCCAAATTTTGTTTCTGTACATTTTAATGCCTTATTATTAAAAGAGATTTATAAATAATTTTTCCAAAATTACTTGAAGAAATTGAAAAAGTTATTTGTAGTTCAGAAAGACCAAATAATATTACTTTTCAAATTACTTAAAGATGAAATATGGTTCAATATTATTTGGTAATTAAAAGTTTAATAATAGAATAAAATCTTTTCTCACCTTAATATTTCTCCCTTCAATACCTTATATTTTAATATTATATTTGTAATTCTAATAAAATTAAAAACGGATTAAAGAGAATGCAAGAACCCGTAGTAAATATAGATTTAGCTTTAGAACATGGATTAACTGAAGAAGAATTTGAGAGAATAAAAAAAATTTTAGGCAGAACACCAACTTTTACCGAACTTGGAATTTTCAGCGTTATGTGGAGCGAACACTGCAGCTATAAAAATTCTATAGCGCTTCTTAAAACTTTACCGAGAGAAGGCGGAAGATTATTAGTGGGAGCCGGTGAAGAAAATGCCGGCTTAGTTGATATCGGGGATGATCTTGCGGTCGCGTTCAAAATTGAAAGTCATAATCATCCTTCTGCCGTAGAACCATACCAAGGCGCGGCAACCGGAGTAGGAGGAATTATGCGTGATATTTTTACGATGGGCGCGCGTCCTATCGCTTCTTTAAATTCACTTCGTTTCGGTTCTCTTAAAGACGCGAGAACAAGATTTTTATTTGAAGGCGTTGTTAAGGGAGTGGGCGATTACGGAAATTGTTTCGGAGTTCCTACAGTTGCCGGGGAAGTTTATTTTGATGAATCATACCAGGATAATCCGCTGGTAAACGCGATGGCAGTGGGAATTGTAAAAAAAGGAGAACATGCCAGCGCAACCGCCGACGGTGAAGGAAATGCCGTAATGATTGTGGGTTCATCTACGGGAAGAGACGGAATTCACGGCGCAACTTTCGCGTCCGAAGAAATCTCTGAAAAATCGGAAGCAAAAAGGCCTTCTGTTCAAGTGGGTGATCCGTTTACTGAAAAACTTCTTTTGGAAGCGTCTTTAGAAATAATTAGAAAAGGCTGGCTTGTCGGAATTCAAGATATGGGAGCTGCCGGAATTTCCTGCTCTACTTGCGAAATGAGCGCAAAAGGTGAATCCGGAATGAAGATAAATTTGGATAAAGTTCCGTTAAGAGAAAAAGGAATGACGGCTTACGAGATTATGCTTTCCGAAAGCCAGGAAAGAATGCTTTGTGTGGTAAAAAAAGGATTTGAAGAAAAAGTAAAAGAAGTTTTTGAAAAATGGGACCTGCATTGCGAAATAGTCGGCGAAGTAACAAAAGACGGTAAAATACAAATAAATTACGAAGGCGAACAAAAAGCGGAGTTTCCCGCGTATGAACTAGTACTCGGCGGCGGCGCTCCCGTTTATTATAGAGAAACTAAAAAACCAGCTTATTTAGATGAAACCGCTAATTTTGATTTTTCGTCTCTTCCTCAATCTAATAATATCCAAGAGGATTTTATAAAAGTTTTTTCATCTCCAAATATTGTTTCTAAAAGATGGGTTTATGAGCAATATGATTCAATGGTAAGAACTAATACAATTATCGGGCCCGGCTGCGATTCCGCTGTAGTTTATATAAAAGGTACAAATAAAGCTTTGGCGGTAAAAACAGATTGCAACTCTCGTTATGTTTATTTAAATCCAAATGAAGGAACTAAAATAGCGGTTGCTGAAGCGGCAAGGAATATTGTTTGTTCGGGAGGCATTCCTCTTGCAATTACAAATTGTCTTAATTTCGGCAATCCATATAAGCCCGAAATGTATTGGCAGTTTAAAGAAGCGATCGAAGGAATGGGAGAAGCGTGTAAATTTTTTGAAACCCCGGTTACCGGTGGAAATGTTAGCTTTTATAATGAATCTCCGAACGCCGCGGTTTATCCTACTCCGGTTATCGGAATGGTGGGATTAATTGAAAAATTAGAAAATATAACAACTTCATTTTTTAAAAATGCCGACGATTTAATTTATTGTTTAGGCGAAGATTTTGAAGAAATCGGCGGAAGTGAATATCTTAAAGTTGTTCATAATAAAGTTACCGGTAATTCGCCAAAAATAAATTTAGAGGTTGAAAAAAATCTGCAAGATACTCTTCTGGAGTTGATTGGAAATAAATTAATAAATTCGGCTCACGATGTTTCCGAAGGTGGAATTGCCGCTGCTGTTGCCGAAAGCTGTATAATTGATAAAGAAAATATGATTGGCGCGGATGTAAATATTCCGGTAAAAGGGAGAGAAGAATTTGCATTATTCTCAGAAAGTCAATCAAGAATAATCGTTTCGGTAAGTAAAGAAAATAAAGTAAGCTTTGAAAAGCTGCTGAGCAAAAGATCTCAGCCGTATACGCTAATAGGAACAACAGGCGGCAATATATTAAAGTTAAATGATAAAGTTGAAGTAACATTAGAAAATTTAGCTGATCTTTACTACAATACAATATCGCGAATTATGAATGCTTAAAAAAAAGCTTAAACAGAAGGCACGAAATTGGAAACTTTATACATTATTTAGAAAGTTAAGGTTTCTTCTACATCTAAATCCTTCTTATTATAAGACGAAGGAATTTATCAATCACTATTTTCTCGGGTTATCGAAGCGAGCGGACGAGCATCATATTTTTTTGTTTGCCGGCGGATTAGCGTTTTCTCTTTTTGTTTGTATCATTCCTTTTATACTTATCATTTTCGCTGTATTAGGAAATATTCTGGATTCTTCTTACATGCAGTTCCAGGTTAATACTTTAATTGATACTTTAATCCCTTATTACAAATATTCCGAGTTTGTTAAAAAAGTAATTTTTACCCGCATAAATGAAGTAATAGAATATAAAACTATTGCTGGAATTGTGGGAGCTTTCGGTTTACTTTTTGCCGCAAGCGGGCTCTTCAGCAGCATGCGTACAATTCTAAATAAAGTTTTCGCGGTAGAGGCGGATGTTCATTTTATTGTTGCTAAACTCCGCGATTTTGCGCTGGTGGTTATGGTAATTATTATATTTTTTCTTACCACTATTTTAATGCCTACTTTAGATTTACTTAGGAAATCAGCTACGCAGCTCCAATTTCTTAAATTTTTAGAAAGCGGAATATTTGAACATTTTATATTTTCGCTTCTTTCATTTATTGTAATTTTTATCGTATTCTTTATGCTTTATGTTTCTGTTCCGATAAGAAAAATAGGAAGGAAGGCTACTTTTATAAGTGCATTCTGGGCCGCTATTTTATGGGAAGCGGCTAAGCAGGTTTTTGGTTTTTATATTCATAATTTTACTACTCTCGGTAAAATATACGGAGCGTACGCCTTAGGCGTTGTGGTAGCGTTCTGGATTTACTATTCATCCGTAGTTTTTATTGTAGGAGCTGAAATAGGACGACTTTATTTCGAAAGAAATTATGTTAAAAATGATGTTGTTTCTTAAATATAAACCTGCAATTTTTAAAATAGATTATATTGAAGTCCTACATTTGTTTTTATTATTTTAGGATTATCGCCTTGCTTAGTGAAATCGCCGGTAATAGTTAAATAAATATTATTTTCTAAATAATACCAAAACGAAGCGTTTAAATTATGTTCAACAACTGCTTTTCCGGTTGAGGGTTTAAATAAACCTAATCGGTAACCCGAAACAAAATTAATTCTGCTGCTAAGTTCATAAATAAAATCCAAGCCAATTCTTGTTCTGGCTTCCTTAAAAAATAATGAATCAATCGGGGTAAAGGCTTCCGCAATAGTATTTATTTGGGTCTGCCAATTTATAGGAACAGAATATCTTCCGCTTAAAGTTAAATTTGGATTTCCGGGAGTGGATTTATCAAAGGTAGAAAGAGGGAATAAAATTCCGAGAGTTACATCCCAGCCATAATATCTATCGTTTACTCTTTCATTAATTCCGAAAAGTACTTGCCGCATTCTCAAAATTCCCAAAGAACCGACCTTATCGCCGTTTAGTGCGTCTGATTTTTTAATTTCATTTTCGATGGCATCAAACCAATATGTTTCATAAGTATCGCCGTAAATATCTTTATACTCACTTTCTCGTTCTATTATATTAGCGATTTTTATCATTATTTCCTTCGGCAAATATGTATTTAATACATCATCCTGAAGTAAATGTTCTTCTATCCTAACGGCTTTTGCCAGTGCGGTTGCGTTTATATAACGGCCGTAACCAAAACCGACAGTTAAATCCGAAGCAACTTGTTTATAATTTGTGGCGTGTTCGGCTGTAATTTGAGAAAACCCGAACCAATCACGCTTATTCCAGATGTATTTTCTGAAACTGGCGTCAATATTAATATTATGTGTATAATCGGAGTAAACTTTTCCTCCGGTAGCATTAACATTTAAAAACCAGGCTAAAGGCAAAGAAGAATAGAATGATTTAAATAAAAGATTAGCGTTTGCATTATTAGAAGTTACATTTGTTCCGGTTTGCGACCAATTCCATGTTCCGTTAAATCTTAAAGATTTAGCCCTGCTAATCGGCACTTGGTAATCTGTAACTTTTATGTTCTGAGGAAAAACTGCTGCGGCGGAAAGAATAAAAATAAGTAGAAATAATTTTCTCATAAGATCCTTCCCAATATTAAAGTATGAGTTTAAAGGTTAAGTGAATATAGTAAAGCAGATTAGCAAAAACAAAATATAGAAAAAATGGTTATTATTTATTTTCCTTTTGTTTTTGTGTTAAATATCATTGTTAATATAAACTTGAATAATAATTTTTGAATAATGAATTTGTTTTTATTGAGAAAGGATGTGAAAAATGAAAATTTCAAATTTGTATAAAATTTACATATTGGTAATAACAATGTCTTTAATGGTTTTAGCTTGGGCATGCGGAAATAATAACGGAAATAAATATGATACCGGACAGCCGCAGGAACAAAATTCTGAGAATCAAACTCAAATGCAAAATCAGACCAATAATAGTGAAAATACAGAGCTCACGGATTGGCAAGTTAAACATGGTATCGGTCCGGTGACAGAAGATTTAAAGCTTGGAAAAATTGATAAAGATATGGCAATGAAGGGAAAAGATATTTTTAATTCTAAATGTACAGCCTGCCATAAATTAGATGAAAAATTAATTGGTCCCGCGCAAAGAGATGTTATAGAAAGAAGAAGTCCCGAATATATAATGAACATGATTTTAAATCCGCAAGGAATGCTTGATAAAAATCCTGAAGCTCAAAAAATGCTTGCCCAATATAAAACCCCAATGACTAATCAAAACTTAACACGAGAAGAAGCTCGGCAGGTTTTAGAATATTTCCGATACGTTGATAAAGAGAAATAATTCATCAAATAAATTTTAAGGCATTTCCCAACTAATGGAAATGCCTCTTTTCTCTCCTAAATATTTCTAAAAGAAGTTGACAAATGTTTGTATTGTTATTAAGTTTAATCAGATAAAAAAATCTGATTATGATTTCGTCAATTAATAAAACGAAATATTTATTTAACATTAAATCGGACAAAAAAGTCTTATTTTATAAAAGAAAGGTTCAAAAATATGAATAGAAGTATCTACAGATTCAATGGAATTAAAATAATGGTTTTTATTCTGGTAATATCGGCAGGCTTAATAGGATTAAATTGCGGGGACAGCTCAGAGAATAAATATGATTCTTCTTCTGCGTCGTCTGAACAAACCGCACAGGCAGAAGTATCTGAAAATAATTCCGGATTATCGGATTTTCAAATGGAGAATGGTATTGGACCGATTACCGAAAAATTAGAATTAAAATCGATAGATAAAAAATTATCCTCAAAAGGAGAATCGATATTTAATGTAAAATGCGCCGCTTGTCATAAACTTGATGAAAGATATGTCGGTCCGGCACAAAGAGATCTGGTAGAAAGAAGAAGTCCTGAATATATTATGAATATGATGATGAACCCTGACGAAATGTTAAAAAAACATCCCGAAGCCCAAAAAATGCTTGCTACCTATATGACACCGATGCCTAATCAAAATTTAACAGAAGAAGACGCGCGCGCACTTTTGGAATATTTTAGAGTTGTGGATAAAGAAAAAAAATAAAAAAATATAGAGGGTGAAAATGAAATTTTTGAATAAGAAGAAAATTATGGTTGTTTTTTCGGCAATAATTTTTTCAGCACTAATTATGGCAGGTTGTCAGCAAAATAAAGATTTAGTTGATTCGAAAGATGCTTCTAAAAAAGTATATGTAGCGCCGGGAACTTATGATGATTTTTACGCTTTTATGTCAGGCGGTTTCAGCGGTCAATTATCTGTATACGGATTGCCTTCGGGAAGGTTATTTAAAGTAATTTCTGTATTTGCGCAAAATCCGGAATCAGGTTATGGATATTCGGAAGAATCAAAAGCTATGCTTCAGACATCTTACGGATTTGTGCCATGGGATGATGCTCACCATCCTGAGCTTTCTCAAACAGACGGTGTAACAGACGGAAGATGGATCTTCATTAATGGAAATAACACGCCGCGTATTGCGCGTATAGATCTTAAAGAATTTGAAACAGCTGAAATTTTAGAAATACCTAATTCCGCCGGAAACCACGGATCACCATTTACAACAGAAAACACTGAATATGTTGTAGCATCTACCCGTTTTAGCGTACCCATACCCGAAAGAGATGTTTCATTAAAATCATTTAAGGAAAATTTTAAAGGAACTATTAGCTTTATTAAAGTTGATAAAGAAACCGGAAAAATGAAAATAGCGTTTCAAATTTTAATGCCCGGTTTTGATTATGATTTAGCCCATGCCGGTAAGGGACCTTCACACGATTGGGCGTTTTTTACATGTTATAATTCCGAACAAGCAAATTCATTATTAGAAATAAATGCTTCACAAAATGATAAAGATTTTATTGCCGCAATTAATTGGAAATTAGCGGAAAAATATGCTGCCGAAGGCAAAACTAAAAAAGTATCAACGGAATATTTTCATAATTATATCGATCCTAAAACACATATTGCTAAATCCGAAAAAGTTACAGAAGTAAATATACTTAATCCGGAAGATTGTCCCGGGATGATTTATTATTTGCCTACTCCAAAATCCCCGCATGGAGTAGATATAGATCCTACAGGTGAATATATAGTTGGTGACGGAAAACTTTCTACAATTGTTCCGGTTCATTCATTTAAGAAGATGCTCTCAGCGATAGAAAAAAAAGAATATGAGGGTAATGTGGGCGGAATTCCTGTACTTAAATATCAATCAATTTTGGCCGGCGAGGTAAAAAATCCCGGCTTAGGCCCACTACATACCGAATTTGACGGAAAAGGATATGCATATACTACCGCGTTTATTACCTCAGAAATAGTAAAGTGGAAAATAGGGACGTGGGAAGTTGTCGATAGAATTCCTACCTATTATTCTCCCGGACATTTATGTATACCGGGCGGTGACAGTAAAAAACCTTGGGGGAAATATGTAATTGCGCTTAATAAAATTACAAAAGATAGATATTTACCCACCGGTCCGGAATTATGCCAATCTGCTCAACTAATTGATATTTCCGGTGATAAAATGAAAGTGCTGTTAGATTTTCCGACTATAGGCGAGCCTCATTATGCGCAAGCAATACCGGCAGATATTCTAATGAAGAATTCAAAAAAATTCTACAAAATTGAGGATAACGGAAATCCTTATGCCGCAAAAGGGGAAAATGAAGCTAGGGTTGAAAGAAAAGGCAATGATGTGCATGTATATTTAACAGCAATAAGGAGCCATTTTAATCCGGATAATATTGAAGGAATAAACGTTGGAGATAATGTCTATTTCCACGTTACAAATTTAGAACAGGATTGGGATATTCCGCATGGTTTTGCTGTACTCGGTAATAATAATTCAGAACTTTTAATAATGCCGGGTCAAACTAAAACTTTACTGTGGCAGCCGAAAAAAGTTGGTATTTTCCCATTCTACTGTACGGATTTCTGCTCAGCTCTTCATCAAGAAATGCAAGGATATGTTCGTGTTTCGCCAAAAGGTTCCAAAGTACAATTAGCTTTTGGCACCGGTAAATAATTTTACTGATTACAAAATGATTTCGGTTTTTATCATCTCTGCAGAACTTAAAACTGCAGAGAATTTTATCTCATATAACAGAGATATTATCAGCCGGAAGTAATTGTAATAATCATAAGAAGAAAAAGTTTTCTTCTTATCAATCGGAATTATAATGAATAAAAAATCAAAAATATTAATTGGATTAGCGGCTCTTTTACTAATTTTAACTTTTTTCTTTCCAATTTGGAAAATTAATTTAGAAGCACCGCAATATCCGGAAGGTATTGGTCTTAACATCTGGATAAACCAAATAACCGGAATGAATTATAATGATTTAAACACATTAAACAGTTTAAATCATTACATAGGAATGCAGAAAATTACTCCGGAATCTATATCGGAATTAAAAATAATGCCTTATATAATAGGTTTCATGATTTTATTCGGTTTAACGGCCGCCTTTACAGGAAATAAAAATCTTGTTAAAATATGGATTGTCGCATTTATAATTATGGCCGCTGTTGGTTTAGTAGATTTTTACATGTGGGAGTACAACTACGGGCATAATTTAAATCCTCATGCCCCAATTAAAGTTCCTGGAATGTCATATCAGCCCCCGCTGCTTGGTTCTAAACAACTGCTTAATATTAATGCTACTTCAATTCCATATATTGGATCTGTTATAATATTTCTATCGGTAGGGTTAAGTTTAGCAGCACTTTATATTGATTCTAAAAAAAAAATTAGGATTAGCAGATGAAAATTCGTGTAAAAATTTTTATACAGATCATAATCATCCTTTTCGCGTTTATTTTCCAATCATGTTCCGCTTCTCCCGAACCTATTGAATACGGTTCAGATGGTTGTGCCCATTGTAAAATGATAATAAGTGATAAAAAATACGGTGCTGAGTTAGTTACATCAAAAGGCAAAATATATAAATTTGATTCTGCGGAATGTTTAGCAGATTTTCTTTCTGAGGAAAAGCTGCTGAAAGAAAATATACATTCTATTTTGGTTACTAATTTTCAACCTCCGAATGAATTCTTAAACGCTGAAAAAGCATATTACCTGAAAAATGAAAAGTTTCACAGTCCCATGGGAATGAATATTCTTGCCGTAAAACATGAATCCATTATTAAAAATATGATGACAAAATTCGGCGGTGAACAATTAGAGTGGCGCGATGTAATAAAGTTAGTAAACTAACATTATAATTTATTTCAGATGAATATTAAAAAATACTTTATAGCCCCAGTTCTTCTTTCTATTATTTTTCTTACTAGTATAAATGCTAGACAGATAACCGTAAATAAAGAGGGAAATATTTCCTCCTTAACAGAAGCAATAAAATTAGCGTCCGCGGGTGATATAATTTTAGTAAAAAAGGGAGTTTATTCCGAAGGTAATATTATAATAGATAAATCGGTTAAACTTGTAGGAGAAAATTTTCCGGTTGTTACCGGTGAAAATAAAACTGAAATATTAACTATTAAAGCTGATAATGTGGAAGTTTCCGGTTTTATTTTTAAGAATGCCGGTGTAAGTTTTATTAAAGATAACGCCGCTATAAAAGTTGATGATGCTAAAAACTGTTTAATAAAAGGCAATATTCTAATCAACAATTTTTTTGGTATTTATTTGGCAAAATCAGCAGGCTGTAAGGTAGACGGAAATAATATTTCGGCGAACGGAAATACTGAAACAACCTCCGGAAACGGAATTCATTTATGGTACTGTCGAGATATTGAAGTTACAAATAATAAAATAACGGGACATAGAGACGGTATTTACTTTGAGTTTGTACGCTCTTCAGTTATCCATAATAATACCAGTACAAATAATCTTCGCTACGGGCTTCATTTTATGTTTTCCGACAGCTGTAAATATTATAATAATATATTTGAAAATAGCGGTGCCGGTGTAGCGGTTATGTACACAAAATTTATTGAAATGTTTAATAATACTTTTATCAGTAATTGGGGTCCCGCGTCATACGGAATTTTATTGAAGGAAATTTTTGACAGTAATATCCATGACAATAAATTTATAAAAAATACTACAGCCATATATATAGAAGGTTGTAATAGAATTAAAATTGATCATAATAATTTTAGAAATAATGGTTGGGCTGTAAAACTTATGGCTAATTCAGAGGATAATAGTTTTACTAGTAATAATTTTATTTCTAATTCTTTCGATGTTGCGACTAACAGCGTCCATAATTTTAATTCTTTCAATTCTAATTATTGGAGTTCATATAAAGGTTATGATCTGAATAAAGACGGAATCGGAGATGTCCCTTTCCATCCGGTACGACTTTTTAATTTGATAGTTGAACAGCAACCGGCTTCACTGATCCTGCTCCATAGTCTTTTTACAGAATTGCTGGATGCCGCCGAAAGCGTTATTCCTTCTTTAACTCCTGAAGCTTTGGTTGATGCAAAACCAAAAATGAGGCAAATAAATTGATATCAATAATTAATTTAGATAAAAAGTTCGGTAAAATTGAGGTTCTAAAAAAAGTAAATTTAGAAATTTCTTCCGGAATGGTAACGGCTATAGTAGGACCTAATGGATCGGGAAAAACTACTTTAATAAAATCTATTTTAGGATTAGTAAAGCCGACTGCCGGACAGATTGTAATAAACGGACGATTGATAACGGGAGATTATTTATATAGAAAACAGATTGGTTATATGCCGCAAATCGCCCGATATCCTGAAAATCTAACTATTAATGAAGTAATACAGATGATTAAAGATTTACGGAATTCAAACTGTGAAATTAATAATGATATTATTGAAGCATTTAGTCTTTATAAAGAAATGAATAAACCTTTTCGTTCTTTATCAGGTGGAACTAAACAAAAAGTAAGCGCGCTTGTCGCGTTTCTATTTAATTCTGAAATTTTAATTTTGGATGAACCGACATCCGGCCTCGATCCTATTTCCAGCAGTTATTTTAAAGATTTTATAAATGCCGAAAAACAAAAAGGGAAAACAATTATTTTAACTTCTCATATAATGAGTGAAATTGAAGAACTATCGGATGAGATAGCTTTTTTACTTGAAGGAAAAATTCGATTTAAAGGAAGCGTAAATTCTTTACTTGTAAACGAGGGGGAAGTTAGACTGGAAAGAGCAATAGCCAGTATGATGAACGGAGCAAATAAATGAAACTAATAGGTAAAATTATAAAATATGAATTAAGTAATGTTACCCGAAGTAAATGGATAGTTTTTTATTCTTTATTTTTTCTTTCCGTAAGTTACGCCCTTTTCAGCTTTGGCGGAGGCGGCGGTAAAGCAATTTTAAGCTTGATGAATATTGTAATTATTATTATTCCGTTAGTTAGTATAATGTTCGGTATAATGTACTTTTATAATTCAAGAGAATTTATAGAAATGATGCTCTGTCAGCCGATTGATAGGAAATCCCTCTTTATCGGAATTTTCTTCGGATCAGTAATCCCTCTCTCATGCAGTTTCTTAGTAGGTGTAGCATTACCATTTTTATTTTTGGGTAATATACAAGAACAGATTGGACTGTTGCTGCTGCTTTTAGCTATCGGTATTTTTTTAACTTTTATTTTTCTTGCCGTTTCTTTTTTAATTGCCGTTTATAATGAAGATAAAGTAAAAGCGCTTGGATTTTCAATTTTGTTTTGGCTGGTGTTAAGTGTTCTTTATGATGGATTAATTTTGTTTTTAGTTTATTTCTTTAAAGATTATTCTCTGGATAAACCTATTATTGCAATAAGTTTATTAAATCCCGTTGATCTGGGAAGAATTTTATTCCTGCTTAAATTCGATATTTCAGCTTTAATGGGTTATACCGGCGCTGTATTTCAGAAATTTTTAGGAACAACAAGCGGTACTGTAGTCTCTTTAATTACTCTTCTTTTATGGATTTCCATTCCTTCGGCAGCGGCTTTAAGATACTTTAAAAGAAAAGATTTTTAATTAAGGGATTATTTACGGCCGACTCTCATCTAAATTATTTTTCAAAAAAAATATTCATAAATATGTTGACAAATATGTGAAACTTACTTATGTTTAATCAGACAATTTAATCTGATTTATAAAAATGACAGTAATATTTTCAAAAAAGTGTGAATACGGGTTGCAGGCGGTTTTATTTTTAGCCGCTCAAGCAAACGATGTAATTATTCCCGCGGATGAAATAGCGAATAAGTTAAGTATTCCTAAAGAATTTGTTTCTAAGATTTTACAGAGCTTAACCGAGAGCGGAATAATTTACAGCAAGAAAGGTAAATCCGGCGGTTTTGCACTCGCTAAAGATCCGAAACAAATTAGATTAATTGATATTGTAGCGGCAATTGACGGATTAGGATTATTCAACAGCTGCGTTCTCGGTTTTCCTCAATGTTCACCTGATCATCCTTGCCCGCTTCACCATAAATGGGGTGAGCTAAGAACTAATGCTTACAGTATGTTAACCGAAGAAACTCTTGATCAATTACGCGAAAAAACTTTAAGAAAAATTAGCGCTTTATAAGCCTTTTTTTTACATAGAAATCAGACAAAAACATCCGATAATGAAAACAAAAAAGAAAATAATTCGTAATACAGAAAAACCGATTCAAAAAATATAGATTTTGGGTACAGAGTGTTTTTGCACTTCTTTGCATTTGGATAGGAGTGGAATTCTATCTTTTTATGGAATTTCTAAAAACTAACGGAGCAGCCGCATATTTCAGTCGTCCTGCCGGAGTAGAAGGTTTTTTACCGATTAGTTCTTTAATGAGTTTTTACTTGTTTTTAACAACCGGAGAAATCCATCCTGCTCATCCGGCCGGTTTATTCATCTTTCTGGCCATACTTTTAGTTTCACTTGTATTCGGAAAATCATTCTGCAGCTGGCTTTGCCCGGTAGGATTCATCTCTGAACTGGTAGGGGATTTCGGCGATAAAATGATAAAAAAAATTTTTAAGAGAAAATTAAAAATGCCGAAATGGATCGATTATCCTTTAAGAAGTATAAAATATTTGCTTCTCGGTTTTTTATTCTTCTCTGTATTCTTTTTGATGACAACACTCGCGCTTAAGGCTTTTCTTAATAGTCCTTATAACATAGTCGCAGATTTAAAAATGTATGAATTCTTCGCGAACATTTCTCAAACCGCATTAATAATAATCGGAGTATTATTCGTTCTTTCCATATTTATCAGAAACTTCTGGTGCCGCTATCTTTGCCCTTACGGCGCATTTCTGGGAATGTTCTCGTTTTTAAGTCCTCATAAAATTAAAAGAAATCCAATTAGCTGTATTGACTGTGGACTTTGCGCAAAAGCCTGTCCGTCCAATATAAAAGTAGATAAAGTAATTACCGTTCTTTCAGATGAATGCTCAACTTGTATGAGCTGTGTAGATGTTTGTCCTGTTGAAGATACACTCGATTTGAAATCTGTTATAACAAAGAAAAAAGTAAACAAAAAATATTTAGCCATTGCGATTGTCATAATATTTATGGCAATAACCGGATTAGGAATGTTAACAGGAAATTGGAAAAACCATATTACAAAAGAAGAATATCTTCATCATTATAAGTATATGAATTCATACGGACACCCGACCGGAACTAAAGCCATCAAAAAATTTAATGAAGAAACTCTGGAAAAAGAGGAAAAAATAGAGAAGGGGAATGATAAAAAAGATAATTCGAGTTTATTAATAAAAAAATCAAATGGAGCGAATAATGAGACGAAGTAAATTAAAAATATTTCTCGCAGCAGTAAGTTTAACACTGCTGGGAATTACTTCAACATTTGTTTTACCAGGTTGTGAAAAAACTTACAGCAGCCAAATACAAGGAGAAGAGCATGCAAAACTTACTCACGCGCCTTTAGTACCTCCTGCTATTAACCGTCATCATTCATCAAAAGTTATTGTGGATTTAACCGCAAAAGAAATTACAAGAACCTTAGATGACGGAGTTGAATATAATTTCTGGACGTTCGGAGGACAAGTGCCAGGGAAATTTATTCGTGTGAAGAAAGGTGATTTAGTAGAATTTCATCTTCATAATGATCCTACAAGTAAAATGCCTCATAATATTGATATGCATGCAGTAACCGGTCCGGGCGGCGGAGCTACTTCTTCATTTACGGCTCCCGGCCATACTTCGGTATTTTCCTTTAAGGCTGAAAAAGAAGGATTATTTGTTTATCACTGCGCAACCGCGCCTGTAGGAATGCATATAGCAAATGGAATGTACGGTTTAATTCTTGTAGAACCGGAAGAAGGACTTCCGCCGGTTGACAGAGAATATTATGTAATGCAGGGTGAATTTTATACTAACGGAAAAGTTGGAGAACAAGGTTTACAAACTTTCTCTTTAGATAAAGCCTTAGATGAAAATCCCACTTATGTAGTTTTTAACGGCGCTGTAGGTTCTTTAACCGGAAATAAAGCTTTGCCCGCAAAAGTAGGAGATAAAGTAAGAATATTTTTCGGAAACGGGGGACCGAATTTAACCTCGTCATTTCATTTAATCGGTGAAATTTTTGATAAAGTATTTCAAGGTTCTTCACAAACAGGAACTGACGTTCAAACAATTTCTGTAGCGCCGGGAAATGCGGCAATGGTAGAATTTAAAGTAGAAGTTCCGGGGACATATACTTTAGTTGATCACGCGATATTCCGAGCTTTTAATAAAGGCGCGATAGGAATGCTTAAAGTTACTGGCAAAGAAAATCCTTTAGTTTATTCCGGCAAACAAAAAGATGAAGTTTATATGGGATCAAACGATAAAAATGATGATGATCTTTGGGCAGGAATTCCGGATCCTAATAAAGTTCAACCAACCGATCAGAAATCAGAAGTAAAAACCGTAAGTAATAAAACAGAAAATACAATAGAAAATATTGCTTCCTTAGGTCAACATACTTTTTCTACTGTCTGCGCTGCATGCCATCAATCTGATGGTAACGGAATACCGAATGTTTTTCCTCCTTTAGCAAAATCCGATTTCTTAAATGCTGATAAAGAAAGAGCAATCCATGTTGTACTAAACGGAAAACAAGGGCCTGTTACCGTTAACGGAAAAACATATAACGGAATAATGCCTCCGCAAAATTTAAGCAATAAACAAATAGCCGCAGCATTAACATATGTTTATAATAATTTTGGAAACTCCGGCAAAACAGTATCGGCCGACGAAGTTGCAAAAATTAGAAATCAGAAAAATTTAACATTAAAATGAAAAATCAAAAAATAATAATTTGGTTGTTGGCAATTATTTTTTTAGCCGTCGGAAGAGAAGGCCTGGCAGGGTCCAAAAATAAAATATCTTCAGAGAAAATGGTATTTATCTCCGGCGGTATTTATATCCCACTATACAAAACAACAAACAGTAAGGGATACAAAAAGGTCCATTCCTTTTATATGGATAAATACGCTGTAACAAATGAGCAATATTTAAAATTTGTTAAAGCAAATCCGGAATGGAGAAAATCAAAAGTAAAAAGAATATTTGCCGATGAAACTTATTTAATGAATTGGAAAAATGATTTAGAACTCGGGGAAAAAATTAATCCTCAAAGCCCTGTTACTTATGTTTCCTGGTTTGCGGCAAAAGCATACAGTAAATGGGCGGGAAAAAGACTTCCCACAGTTGCCGAATGGGAATATGTTGCGGCCGCAAGTAAAACTAAAAAATATGATCCGGATGATCCTAAAATGCTGGCGGCAGTTCTTAATTGGTACGCGGAGCAAACACCGGAAAATCTTCCCAAAGTCGGCTCTACGGATAAAAATTTTTGGGGAATATATGATATTCAAGGATTAGTTTGGGAGTGGACTTACGATTTTAATTCCGCTTTAATTACCGGCGATTCAAGGAGTAATTCGGCGGTTGAACAAAATACATTCTGCGGCGGGGGTTCGGCAAGCGCCGGCGATGTTAAAAATTATACAGCATTTATGCGAATTGGTTTTCGCAGCAGCTTAAAAGCAAATTACTGCGTGCATAATCTCGGCTTCAGATGTGTTAAAGATGAAGAATAATTTTTTAAGAGGATCAAAATGAAAAAATATTTTATGATAATTATCCCCGTTGTTTTTATCGGTGTCTGCTCAATGTTTATTTTCAGTTTTTCTCTGTTCAATGAAAATGATAATGATTTTAACAGAGTATCTTCAAATATTATAAAAGTTTCTGACAAAGAAAATAAAACCGAAATGGACAGCATGAAAAGCTGCTGTAGCGAAGAAACAATGGGAAATAGTGTAGCCGATAAATCTATTTATCAGCTTAACTCGAACTGGACAAATCAAAATAATAAAGTTGTAAAGCTTGAAAATTTCAAAGGCAAAAATGTTGTAATGACTATGTTTTTCGCCAGTTGCACTTACGCGTGTCCGATTTTAGTAAATGATATGCAGAAGATAGAGGCTTCAATACCAAAAGATAAATTAAATGATTACAAATTTGTTTTGGTTTCAATTGATCCCGAGAGAGATTCTCCTCAAACATTAAGACAATATGCTAAAGCAAAAGGATTGGATACAAACAGATGGACTCTTCTTACCGGAGATAAAGATGAAGTAATGGAATTGGCCGCTTTAATAGGTTTTAAATATAAACAAACAGAAGACGGAAATTTCTCCCATACAAATTTAATTACACTATTAAATCGAAAGGGAGAAATAATTCATCAGAATACAGGGCTTAATCAAGATTTAACCGCAGTAACAGAACTTGTAAAAAATTAGAAATTTATAAAACTAAAGGAGAACTTAAATGTTAGCGAACGAAGAATTAACAGATATAAATAAATTAACTCTATCTCAAATCGTAACAAATAATTTCCGTGCTGCGGCCATATTTGAAAAATACGACTTGGATTTTTGCTGTCGCGGAAATAAACCAATTGAACAGGCTTGTACGGAAAAAGGAATAAATAAAGAACCAATAATAAGTGAGTTGGAAAATTTATTTACTTCAACACCCGCCGCCGATGCAAAATATGAAAATTGGCAATTAGATTTTCTCTCTGATTATATAATAAATAATCATCATACATATGTAAGAAATATGATCCCGATTATATCCGCGCATGCAGAAAAAGTGGCTATGGTTCATGGAGCGCGTCATCCGGAAGTTATTGATGTAGCTAAAAAATTTGCCGTAGTATATAAAGATTTAAAACAACATATGATGAAAGAAGAAGAAATTCTTTTTCCATATATAAAAAGAATAGTAACAGTAAAAAATAATAAAGCGAAACCGGAACCTCCTTACTTTGGCACAGTAAAAAATCCCATAAAAATGATGGAAGCCGAGCATGAGGCTGCCGGTGATGAAATGTTTGAAATAAGAAGTATAACAAACGGATATAATCCTCCGGCAGATGCGTGTAACACTTATAAAGCATTGTACCAAGAATTAAAAGATTTTGAAGAAGATTTGCATAAACATGTTCATCTTGAAAATTATATTTTATTCCCTAAATCAATCTTATTAGAAGAGGAAATTTTGAATGCCGCTTAAAGAATTAAAAGACATCCAAAATATTGATGATATAAAAATTTTAGTTGATGAATTTTATAACAAAGTAAATGATGATGATTTACTTTCCCCGGTTTTTAACAATTTTGCAAAAGTAGATTGGGAAAAACATCTGCCGAATATGTACAGTTTCTGGAATACGATTTTACTCGCAAATCCCGGTTATAAAGGAGCGCCTTTCCCAAAACATATTCCGTTACCTGTCGGACAAGAACATTTTGCACGATGGATATCTCTTTTTATTCAAACCGTTGGGGAGAATTTCTCCGGTAAAATGGCTGATATAGCAAAAGAAAAAGCGATGGGAATCGCATCAATGTTTCAATATAAAATGGGAATAACCGAAAGAAAAATAGATATAATTTAATAACCACGAGGGGAGTAAAAATAAAGATTGATGATTGATTATGAAAAGAAAAGAAACTTATCCTTTTATTGTAACCTTTATATGGTTCGCGTTTATAGTCGCGATAAGTTTTATGGAAGCACCTATAAAATTTACGGCTCCGCTTTTAACTTTGCCGGTAGGGCTTGATGTCGGAAGGCATGTTTTCGCGGCATTAAATATAGCTGAAATTATTTTTGCCGTAACAGCGCTAATTTCGGTTGTGTTAAACCGCTCACCCTTTAAAATTAACCTTCTTTTAAGTTTAATATTAATAATATTATTTATCCAAACAATTTGGCTTTTGCCTGTATTAAATGAAAGAGCACTTGAGATTATTGGCGGAAAAAATCCTGCTTCATCAATAGAACATATTTTATATATCATATTAGAAAGCATCAAAATGATTAGTCTTTTTGTTCTAGGTTTAATGCAGGTAGCGAATTTTAAGAAAAATCTTAAGTCAAATTTTATAGCGGAACTTTCACAAAATCCGATTTAAGGAATTTATTATGAAACGACATAAAGGATTGGTATCGATATCGCATGATCATTTTCATGGTTTAATGCTGGCGCAATTAATTAAAAAAAACGCGCCGGAATATAAAGATCTTCCGAATGATACAACTGGAAAAGTTGCGTACGCAATTAAATTCTACAATGAAGAATTAATCCCTCATTTTTATTTAGAAGAAAATGTTCTTTATCCCGCGGTAAAAGGTAGGAATAAAGAAGTTGATAATCTCTTTGAAGAAATGAAGAAAGAACATAAACAAATTACCTCTTTAGTAAACAAATTAAAGGAAGAAGGGGATTTTGAAGATAAACTTGATAAACTCGGAAATGTTTTAGCAGATCATATTAGAAAAGAGGAAAGAGTTATTTTTCAAAAAGTGCAGGCACTTCTTTCTGATGAAGAATTGATTCAGTTAAATAAGGAACTACGGCCGATTATTAAAACTTAGTGTCCCGCTTGCGCAGGACACTTTCTATTAAAAATTAAGATTTCATTCTATTGCCGTGTTCTTCGTGAATAAATAACCAGCTGCAGATTTTACCGATGTTTATTTCTTCAAAATTATTCCAGTACGCCTTCGTCCTAACATGTTTAGAACTCGTATCAATTTCAGGAATAGCTTCTGCTTCTTCAATTAATTCGGAAATTCTTATCTGCCATCTTTGCATATTTGATGGACGTAAATCAACCCAGCCTTCCATTGACCATTTGTTAATATTTTCTTCGTTGATATCTAAAACATTTTCTCCATGAAAAGCGGGAATTTTAATAATACTTCCTCTTAATAAATTTTTTCCGTCAGGGAGTAAAACTGGAATTCCGATTGAAAGAATTTCACTTCTAAGCTGCTCATCATTTATTATTTTTTCATAACATTTTTCCGAAAGTTCTTCCGGAGAATTATTAAGAATATCTCTCATTGTTTTATTAAAAAGCCTTATTAAATTTATTTCATGAAGCAGTTTCGATAAACGGGGCGGACCGAGAAGTTCAAAAGCCACACTTTCTTTTTTATATTTTTCTTCCAGCCATTTTAGTTTCTCAACCGCCATGTGCTGCATATATCCCGCCCGGTAAGTAGGTTCAAGCGTAGCGTGGTCTAAAGCATTTATAATATCATGGCCGGTATTTCCCCCTTTTATTTCATAAACAACCGCGTCGGCAATTTCTTCGGGAGTAACAAATTCCATCTGTTTTTGAGCAGTAATCGTTTCAAATTCACCCCGTGAAAAAATTCCGTTTTCCCCGGTATCAATAAAAACTGATTTTAATGTTCGGCCGGTGGTTTTGTAAGTTTTATCGGAACAAATAATAAATTTATCTTCCAGCGGAACGGCTTCGGTAATCGGAACATTAATTAATTCAATTGGTTTGCCCCGTTTTTTTATTTCCCCGAATTCAATTCTTTTCCAAGCGATTGCGGCTGTTGGTTTAATTTCTTTTGTAATTGGGCCTTCGGGAGTTCTTCCCATTAAAAACAGGAGTAGCGTATGCGCTCCCGCGATTGATGATTTGCTTAATAAAACTCTTGATGGTTTTTCTTCGCTGTGAGTGTAAGGAATATTAAGTCCCATTCCGCCAGTGCCGCTTGTACCTATTTTAATATATAATTCGGTTTTTACCGCGCTCATGCTGCTGTACAAAATTTGTATATGCCTAATTAATTGCGGAATATAAAGTGTGCAGAGCATTTTTTCAGTTTCTTCTTTAAGTGTATCATAGGAAGCATTTTGTTTTATTGCTTGCATAATACTTCTGTAACTTGAATAAATATCCTGATAAGCAATAGCTGTTGCCGTATTTATAGAATCGATAATAATTTCAGGATGATATTCCGAGAGAAGGTTATAAATTGTCGAACTTTTTAAAATACTTTCGGAAAGTTCTTCCATCATATCATGTATTAATAATTCTCGTTTTTGAGGATCCAAAAGAAGGCTCATTCGATTTTTATCTTTGAATTCGTTGCGGACAAATATATCTCCGCCCCAGGGGATAAAAAATCCTTCTTTCACTTCAGGATATTCTATTCGAAGCTTTTTAACGGCTTCTTCGGCTTCGGAAAAAAAAAGAGAAGTTATAATAATTCTTTTAGGATTTTCAGAAATTATTCTTCTTGTAACGGCGCTTCCCACTAAACCAAAGCCGCCGAGAACCAGGATAGTTTTGTTCTGAATATTCATGTAAATTCCCCGATAATTTTGCAGAAAAATTCTTTAGCATTAAACTTACGTCAAACCTAAACTGAAGGCAATTGAAAAACATTAAAAATTTTCAATAGCCGAGATTAGTTTGACTTTCACAGATAAAATATTTATTTATTCTGCCGATCGTTTAGCACCTCCCAATAAAAAAGAACAAAAATGATAGAAAAAGAAAAAATAGCGCTGGCATCTGAATATTTTAATAAAGCTTATAAAATACATTTAGACGGACAAATTGAAGATGCTATAAAAGCGTATAAAATTTCTATTGATATTTTCCCTTCCGCAAAAGCACACACATATTTAGGATGGGCGTATAGTCTTCAAGGAAAATATTTACAGGCCATTGATGAATGTAAAAGAGCAATTGAACTGGATCCAAATTTTGGAAATCCTTATAACGATATCGGCTCATATTTAATAAATATGAACCAACATGATGAAGCAATTTATTGGCTTGAAAAAGCAATGGACGCACCGGAATATGAACCGCGCCAATTTCCTTTTTATAATTTGGGAAGAATTTATGAAAAAAAAGGGGATTGGTTTACCGCGCTGCAATATTATAATGACGCGCTTCAAATTGATCCAGAATATGAATCGGCAAAATCTTCTGTGTTAAGAATTATTTCAATGCTTAATTAATGAAAATTTTAATGTCATTTATCACACAAAAATGTGTTGAATAAAAATATATTATAATTTCTTTTACTAATTCTATCATCAACAAAATATGAGTAATATGGATGAATATTTACTCGCTTATTCCTTTAATCGCTTTTCTTTTTAACGGTTTTGTCTGGACGTTTATTTATGCTCAAAAAAAACAGAGCTCAATTAATCGCGCGTTTCTTATTTACGCGGCTAATTTAGCTTTATGGCTGATGTGTGTTTTTATTCTTCGCAGCGGATTATCGGACGAGGTTATGCCGATTATGAAGACTTCCTCAATAGCCTGGATTTCTGTAGCGTTTTGGTTTTTGAACTTCACCTATATTTTTATTGAAAAGAAAAAGGATTCAATTTTTTATTTTTTTACAGCTCTAACAGTTATATCAATAATTTTAAGTTTATCTACAAATTGGGTTATTAATGGTTATACCTCAACATATTTTGGGCCGGATGAAATCCCCGGCATTTTATTCCTTCCGATAGTTTTAGTGGTTATTACAATTCCTGCTGTTTACGCGCTTTATTTAATTAGTAAAAAGAGAAAAGAAACCACCGATTATAATCTTAAACATTCGCTTCCGCTTTTATTTTTTGGTTCAATGATAATTTTAGTTATAGGATTAATCTCTAATGTTGTAATTCCGGATTTACTTCACATTGAAAATTTTTATCAATTTGCCGAATCCGGAACTGTAATTCAATCTATTTTTATTTTTATCGCTGTAAAAAAATACCGACTCTTTTCAATTGGTGTGGAAGAAGTTGCACATAAGCTGTTTTCCCATATGACAGATGCTGTAATTATTATGGATGTGTATGATAGAATTTTAAAGATGAATAAAGCGGCCGAAAAGTTATTCGGGGAAAAAACTAAAAATTTATTAAAATCCAATATTCATAAACTTATTCCCGATTATAATTCCCAAGAAGAATATCAGAATGCTGAGTTGGAAATAATATTAAACACCGAAAACAAAATCCTCTCGTTAACACATTCCAATGTTGAGGAAGCTGAAGTTAGAATCGGAAATATTTTAATTGTACGTGATATAACCATAAGAAAAGAAGCCGAAATAAAACTGAAGAAAAGCGAACAGATGTTCCATGGATTATTTGAATCAGCACCGGATGCTTTAGTTGTTGTAAATTCGGAGGGGGAAATAGTAAGGATAAATAAACAAACAGAATCATTGTTCGGATACAGCAGAGATGAATTAAAAGAAAAGAAAGTAGAACTTTTACTACCGGAAAGCTTCCGAAAAATTCATCAAAAGCACCGGGAAAAATATTTCGCAAATCCGCATCAACGAATAATGGGCGCGGGACTAGAACTCTACGGGCAGAGGAAAGACAGCTCCAAATTTCCGGTAGATATTATGCTTTCATATTTAAATAATGATGAAGGTATTAATGTAATCGCGACCATTCGAGATATTACCGAGCGAAAACGAAGCGAAGAAATTATACGCAAACATAAGTTGATGCTAACTCAAGCTGAAGAGCTAGCCCATCTTGGAAGCTGGGAATGGAATATTTTAGAAAATAAAGTTCACTGGTCGGAAGAATTATTCAGAATCTATGGAATAACTCATGAAGAATTTGACGGGACATTTGAATCATTTATCGAAAAAGTTCATCCGGATGACCGGAAGCATGTAAAAAGAAGTGTTGAAGAAGCATTTGAAAAACGTAAACATTTTCAGCATTATGAAAGAATAATCCAGCCGGAAGGGAATATTAGAACGCTTTACACAAAAGGAATAGTACATATTGATGAGGATGGAAATCCCACAAGTATGTTCGGCTCATGTCTTGATGTTACGGATTTTAAAAGAGTTGAATTTGAATTAAGAACATCGCAGCAGCAGCTCCGAGCTCTTTCCGCAAGTCTTCAATCCGCGCGTGAAGAGGAACGTACTCATATTGCACGGGAAATTCATGATGAATTAGGGCAAGTTTTAACGGCGGTAAAAATGGATATAACTCTTTTAAATGAGTCAATTCTGGAAGAGGGAATCACTTTACCGGAAGTTATAAACGAACTAAAATCCATCGTTAAATTAATTGATGAATCAATTCAGACCGTACGTGATATTGCTACAGAACTTAGACCCGATGTATTAGATCATCTTGGTTTAGCGGCCGCTATAGAATGGCAGTTGAAGGAATTTCAAAAGCGACACAAAATTGAAACTGAATTTTTCTCCGAAATAAAATATTTATCACTCGACAAAGAGCAGACAACAGCCGTTTTCCGAATTTATCAAGAAACTTTAACTAACGTTATAAGGCATGCGGAATGTTCTAAGGTTGAAGTTGCAATAGTTAGAGAAGGTGGTTTTGCGGTATTGAAAGTTAGAGATAACGGAAAAGGAATTTCGGAGAAAGAAATAAATAATATTAAATCAATCGGAATTATCGGGATGAAAGAGAGGGCTTTAATAATCGGCGGTAAAATTAATATAACCGGATCGCCCGGCTGCGGTACAATGGTAACTCTTCAAATTCCTAATAGAAGCGGATCTATAATAAATACTTCTTTAGCCGCAGCCGAATTGGAAGGAGATGAAGAATGAAAATTTTAATTGTTGATGATCATGAATTAATAAGAGAAGGCCTTAAAAAGGTTTTGGTAAAACAAACAGATATGGAAGTAATAGGTGAAGCGGCGGATACTGAAACTCTATTCGAAAAACTAAATGATAATGAAGTAGATATAATTATACTTGATATATCTTTGCCCGGAAGAAGCGGATTAGATATTCTTAAAGATATAAATGATTTGTTTCCCTCCGTAAAAATTCTCGTATTAAGTATGCATCCGGAAGAAAGGTTCGCGGTAAGAGCAATAAAAGCCGGTGCCGCGGGATATTTAACCAAACAATCGGTCGCGGAAGATTTAGTAAAAGCAATAAGGAAAATTGCCGGCGGCGGAAAATATATAAGCACTTCTTTAGCCGAACATATAGCATTTGAAATAGGCGGAGATTTAAATAAACCACTGCATGAAAATCTATCTAACAGAGAGTTTGAAGTTTTAAGAATGATATCCGCAGGTAAAACCGTAAGTGAGATTGCAGAATCATTGTCTTTAAGTGTTAATACTGTTAATTCCTATCGTTCTAGAATAATGGATAAAATGAATATGAAATCAAACGCTGAATTAATTCGTTATGCGCTTGAAAATCAGTTAGTTGAATAAAATCTCTCCGAAATAATCTTTTCCCTTTTTTGTAGCAGAAAATGCGGCAAGAAAAACCTTATTACTGTACTATTTAAACCTTTTTTTATGCAATATTTTTGTATAAGGAAAGGAATGTAGTTATGAAAGTTTTAATTGCCGATGATTCTAAACTGATTAGAAAAAGACTGATGAAATTTCTCTTGTCAAATAAAGCAGTTGAGAATATTATTGAAGCAGAAAACTTTCAAGAATCATTAGAGGCAATAAAAAATAAAAAACCCGCTGTAATTCTTTTAGATATTCACATGCCGGGAGGTTCCGGGATTGACGTGTTAAAAAATATTAAAACTAATTCCTATTCTCCGACTGTAATAATGTTTACAAATCATCCTCTTCCAAAATACAAATCTGAATGTATGCGTCTAGGAGCGGATTATTTCTTTGATAAATCAAATGAATTTACAAAAGTAATTGAATTATTTAAGAACTTGCAGACAAAATGAATCTGCTATCATCCTCCCATCTTTTCTAAAATTATAAAAAATGTAGCAGAAAATGCGGCAATTGTTGTATTAAAATAATTACAATTCAATTCCGCGAATCTTCACAAAACAAACCTAATTACTGTTCTACCAAAGAAAAACTCAGTTTAATAAGTTACCGCTAGAAGTTAAAGATGATTCAAATAATCATCAAAATTGTTCTTCCGGTAATTATTAGATCCGGCTGAGTGCAAGTAAAAATTAAAGCTGATTTTTATATTTCTTCATCCACGGCTATGATTTTTAGATTGCTTGTAAATATTCCGGTTCAGATAAAAAAAACCGAAAGAACTTTTTTCTAAAACCTGAAGATATTTCAAAAAAAATAAAGGAAGGTTTTAGAGTAAATATTTACCAAATATAATCTAAAAACCATTTGGAGGAATTAATGAAAAAGTTAGCTAGTCTACTTGCAGTTTTTACGCTGCTGCTTCTATTGTCCGGTTCAATTTATGCACAAACAATTCTTGATCAACATTTAAAAGACGCTCTTGCGACTAATCCTGCACAGCTTGAAGTCGTAGTAACTTTTCAAGGGAATACTGCTCCTACTTCAACACAAAAATTATTATTAAATAAATTAGGAATTTTGCAAGGAATAACTTTTAAATCATTGCCCATTGCGGGTGTTATTGCTACACCTGCCCAAATAAATGCTTTAGCAAAAAGCTCTTTAGTAAGATCTTTATACCTTAATAGAAAACTTAAATATTTCAATTACAATGAAACAGCGCTAACCGGTGTCGATAAAATTCGAACGGATGCTGAATTGACTGCAAAAAATAACGGAATGCCGATTTCGGGAAAAGGAATCGGAGTATTAATCAATGATTCCGGTATTGACGCGACACATGAAGATTTGAAATACGGAACTCATGTTGTACAGAATGTAATAGGTTCTACTAATCTTAACGCTTTAAGCAGTTTACTTCCCGTAACTTATCTAGAGAATATACCCAATACGGATAATAATTCAGGCCATGGAACTCATTGCGCGGGAATAGTAGGCGGTACCGGCGCAAAATCAAACGGAAAATATGAGGGTGTTGCGCCGGGAGCTTCTTTAATAGGATACGGTTCCGGTGCCGCTATTGCTATACTTGATGGAATCGGCGGATTTGATTACGCGATAACTCATCAGTTCCAATATAATATTAGAGTAATAACAAATTCATGGGGAACTTCCGGAACATTCGATCCGAACGATCCTGTTAATGTTGCGTCTTATCTAGCTTTTAAAAGAAATATAACTGTTTTATTTGCCGCAGGAAATGACGGACCGGGCGAAGCTACAAATTCACCTTACGCCGCACCTTGGGTAATAACAGTTGCTGCCGGCAATAAAGATGGACAATTAGCGGACTTTTCTTCGAGAGGAATTAAAGGAGATAATTTTACATTCAGCTACAACGGTGAAACTTATAGATATGAAGATCGGCCTACAATTACAGCTCCGGGTGTTGATGTAATATCAACAAGGTCAACAGTAGCCCCGCTTCCGGCTCTTGATGACGACGCGGATATTGAACCTGCTTATCTTCCTTTTTACACAAAAATGAGCGGAACATCAATGGCAACACCGCATACGGCGGGAATAGTGGCTTTACTTCTTGAAGCAAATCCTTCCTTAAATCCAACACAGATAAAAGATATTTTACAAAGAACCGCGACTAATATGCCTAACCACGAATCATGGGAAGTTGGTGCAGGGTATGTTAACGCTTACGCCGCTGTTGATTATGCTTTCAGGTCACCTTCGGAATACGGAACAAATTTAAATATAAGCCGTACTTTTAACAGTAACGCAAATGTGAATACTGAGCGTACGGATTTTACAATTGATTACTACACTACACCTGAATTATCATCAACACAAAACAGGTATAATTTTTCAGTACCCGGCGGAACAACTGTTTTAGAAGTAAGAATTGAATCATATGGAGTACTGGAACAAACCGGAAATTCTTCTAATTTAGTTGTAATTGCACCGGACGGAACAGAATACAGCTCCGGAATTCCTGTAACCTTTGCTTTAGATTTAACCAGATCAGTTGTGGTTGCAGATCCTCAAGCGGGCGATTGGATTGTAGAAGTAAGAGGATTAAGAGGAGATGCAGCAAATCCTACAGCCGGAGTTTCAATTCCGGAAACAATTACTGGAACTGTATCTGTCTCTAATATTACAAGCGTTTCCGGTATAAATGATGCCGTCGGAAATCCCGCGGAAACTTCAATTAAATTGGCAGTTTATCAACGGTTGGAAGATGGTTTCAGTGATGGCAGTTTTAGACCTGATGAAAATCTTACCAGAATTCAATTAGCAGATTATTTAATGATGGGCCAAGGAATTCGGCAATTTCTTCCGATAAATGGTTCTTCAACTTTTAGTGATATCGCCTCGAGTGATAAATTATTAGTTGAATCCGTAACCGCAAAAGGCGCGGCATTAAGAGATAATTTTCAAGTTAATAATGGAGTTATTTTAACCAACGGTGACGGCACTTTTAATCCCGGCGGAACCGTGAATCGCGCTGAATTAACCTACTCATTAATTCAAGTATTAGGCGGACAAGCGCAAGCAGAAGCTTTAGCCGGAACTCACGTTGCCGCCCATTATAACGGACAAGATATTGCTATTGACGATCAAGGTGATATTCCTTCAGGATTGGAAGGATATGTTCAACTGGCTCTAGATTTAAATTTAATAAACGCGTATTTCTATTTATCACAAGGCCCTTATGATTTACAGCCTACAATTCACGCAAAATTTGAGCCTTTAAAATTAGTAACGCGCGGAGACTTTGCGGTAATAATAACTAGAACTCATAGTCAATGGACAACCGGGCCGCTGGGAAAAGGCCAGCCGAATGAACAAATTACTACAAAAGCTTTAAGTTATCAGTTGCAGCAAAATTATCCGAATCCGTTTAATCCTTCTACACAAATTAATTATTCAATTCCAAAAGACGGATTTGTAAATCTTTCAGTTTATAACATCCTCGGTGAAAAAGTAATGACATTAGTAGACGGATATAAAAACGCGGGAAAATATTCAGTCAATCTTAACGCGAAAGGTTTGGCCTCCGGTATTTACATTTATAAAATTTCATCCAACAAATTTGCAAAAACAATGAAGATGAACTTGTTGAAATAGTTTTCCCCCTCATACGTGGATGATGAAAAAGGCGTTCCGGATTTATTTCGGGCGCCTTTTTAATTAATGTCACAGCTTACTTTCATTTGAAAGGTTAGATTT
This sequence comes from uncultured Bacteroidota bacterium, assembly GCA_963798775.1. Taxonomy (GTDB): domain Bacteria; phylum Bacteroidota; class Ignavibacteria; order Ignavibacteriales; family Ignavibacteriaceae; genus CAWCUK01. The sequence continues at coordinate 575,397 of CAWCUK010000001.1, read as the reverse complement.
CATTTCCGGCTGAATAAAAACATTCCATTTAATTTAGAATAAGAGGAAGCGCTTATGAAAAAAATATATTTACTGTTTATAATCTTTGCGTCACCTTTAATATATTCACAAGTCCCCATTCAATATTATGATTTTGAATTAAACAGCGATCGCACCGGCACCGGTGAATTATCACCGGAAATTATTATTAACTTATCAAGCGGCAGCTCGTTAACAAGCAGCAGTAACGCAATAAGTTATATTGCGCAAGGAAGCGGTTTAGCGATTTCGAGAAATAATTGGCCGACAGCTTTAGGTGATCCGGGAGTATCAAACGCAGAGTATATACAATTTAAAGCAAATTCCTCAGGTTTTTCGGGAATCTCAATTTCTGCTGAAGCCTACGCATCTGTGTTAAATCTAAATAATATTTCGCTTCTTTATGCAACAGACGGAATAAATTTTAATAACGCGGGAAGTAAATCCCTTTCAACCACAACGGCGGAAGTTCATTGGGATATTTCCAACATAAATAATTTAAATAATAACAATGATTTAACATTTCGTATTTACGCTTGGTCTAGTTTAGTAATTTTAACCGGTTCAGAATCATTAATAATTGATAATTTAAAAATTAATGTGAATGAAATTACCTCCTCAAACACATTAGGAAATTATCAATTAATTGCTGACGCGGTTGGCAGTTTTCCGGTTTTTCAAAATTTAACCATAAATTCTTCCGGCGGTAATATTAATTTATCAAGCAGCATCTATTTAAATGGAACTTTAACTTTAACATCGGGAAATATTATTACCAATTCCTTTACGGTTTATATTAATAATCCCGGAACAATAAACGGCGGAAGCTCTTCCGGATTTATTGACGGAAATTTATCAAGAGAATTTTCAACCGGCGGCTCAGATACAAAAGATTTTCCGATTGGAAACTCTTCTGATTTTCGTCCAATACAATTAACTACCGCTGGATTAGATGCGGGCGGAAGTATTTCCGCTCACCTTGTAAATTCTGCTCCGACATTTACTTCTTTGCCTGCCGGTGTAAATACAATCTCAAATGTCAGGTATTGGTCGATAAATTTAGATAACGGAATTACATTTTCTAATATTGGACTTTTAGGAGTTAAACTTTTCTGGGGAAATGGCGACGGAATTTCTAGCTCCGACCTTTCTTCATTAAGAGTTGTGAATGGAACTAACGGCGGAGATTGGACTGAAGCAAGCAATACCGGGACAAGCGGAAGCACAAGCAGCGGCTGGGTGCTGGGAAGTTTTAACTCTCCAGCCTCGAGTGATTTTACAATTGGCGATACAAACGCAAACCCGCTTCCGATTGAACTTTCTTCATTTACTTATGAAATTCTCAGGAATCAAGTATTACTTCATTGGCAGACGAAAACAGAGATAAACTCCTACAGCTTTGAAATTGAAAGAGTAGATGATATAAAAAATGAGTGGATTAAAATAGGCGAAGTAAAAGCGAACGGCAACAGCAACTCAGATAAAAATTATTCTTTTAATGATGAATCTTTTCCCGGAGGAAAATCTTATTATAGATTAAAGATGATAGATAACGACGGAAGCTGTAAGTACAGCAAAGAAATTGAAGTAAATTCAGAAATTCCCTATGATTTTATATTGGAACAAAATTATCCAAATCCATTTAATCCGGAAACAAAAATTGAATTTTCTGTTCCTAAAGATACTAAAGTAAAAATAAAAATTTATGACGCGCTGGGAAGGAAAATAAAAATATTGCTTAATAAAAATGTTAAAGCCGGAATTCATAAAATCTCTTGGAACGGGAAAGATAATTTCGGCAGTGATACGGCAAGCGGAATCTATATCTACAGTTTGGAAAGCGAAAATATAATTTTATCAAAAAAGATGATTTTGCTGCGATAGATATTCATCTAAAAATTATATTTAATTTTTCGCTCTTAGGTTGTTGATAAAAAATTTATAATAGGCAAAAATTTTTTGCTATTAATAATTTATAATACTATTATTTATTACCTAACAGAATCAATAAAATAATAGTAATGAGATCAGTTTTAAGTTTAATAATCTTATTATACGGAACAATTTTTCCTCAGCAGCCAATAAAATTTGAAAGATATTCAATAGAAAATGGGCTTTCACAAAGTGTTGTTCTGGATATTGTTCAAGATTCTAAAGGATTTATTTGGATAGCAACACAAGATGGTTTAAACCGATTTGACGGTTATGATTTTAAAATATTTAAAACAATTCCCGGCGATTCTAATTCTATTTCGGAGAATTGGATAAATGTTCTGCATCTTGATAAAAATGAAAATTTGTGGCTTGGTACAGAATACGGCGGACTAAACCAATTCAATCTTAGTACGGGGAAAATTAAAATATTTCTTTCTGATTCCTCAGATACTAACTCACTTTCTAACAATAGAATTCGCGACATAAAGGAAGATAAAAACGGAAATCTATGGATTGGGACGTGGGGAGGCGGAATTTGCGTTTATAATCCTTCCGAAAATAAATTCCACTCTTTCAAAAATAACAAGAATAATAAATCTTCTTTAAGCAGTAATTTTGTGCGTTCCATTTGTATTACAAATAATGGTACAGTTTGGGTAGGAACCGCAGACGGATTAAACAAATTCGATGAAAAGAAAAAATCATTTCAAAGATTTTATCATGAGCAAAATAAAAACAGCCTCACGGAAAATTTTATAGTTTCGGTTTATGAAGATAAGAGTGAAAAAATTTGGATAGGCACCAGGAAAGGATTAAATATTTTAAATCCTAAAAACAATAAAATTTTAAGGCTGGTAAATAAAGCAAATAAGCAAAACTCATTTCCGGGAAATATTATTCTTGATATATATGAAGATCGAGATTCTACATTTTGGATAGCGACTTATCTAAAAGGAATTATAAAATTAAAATTTTCCGGAACTGATACGGAAAAATTTAATTTTCAAATATTTCAGAATAAAAAAACAGATCCCCAAAGTATCAGCGGAAATTATGTTAGAAAAATATTCCGGGATAAAACCGGGATAATGTGGGCAGGTACATGGGGAGCGGGTTTAAATAAATTTAATCCTAGACCGCCAAAATTTCATCAGATAAGTTTTGATAAAAATTCGAAAGTTAGCTTATCCTATCCGTTCGTAAGATCATTTTTGGTTGATAAAAATTTGAATATTTGGGTTGGTACTCACGGCAAAGGAATAGATGTATTTAATAAAAATTTTACTCGGAAAGAAAATAAAAATCTATTACAAATTGATTTAAGCGGATTAAGCGAGAATACTGTTTTTTCGATGTATCAAGATAAAGAAGAAAATGTATGGATTGCCACCGACGATGGATTGCTTAAGTGGAATAAGAAAAAAAACAGCATCTCTAAAATCCATTTTAATAAACTGTACTTTTCCGGCATAAACCGGAAATTGAGAATTAAACAAATTCTTCCCTTTAAAAATTGCTTATTTCTTGCCACAAGCGAAGGAATAGCGCAATATAATCCCATTAAAGAAGAATTCATCTTTTTAAGTGAATACTGGAAAGAGAAAATAGAAATTCCGGATAAGACGGTGAACTATATGACATTCGATTTTGATAAAAATCTTTGGGTTGCTACTGCGTTAAACGGTTTGTACAAACTTCAATTTAAACGAACTTCAGATGAAATAATTCCTACAAAAGTAAAATTGTACAAAAGCGGCGGAAACGGAAAATTAGATATCAGCGATAACAAAATTAATCATATTTGTATTGATCATAAAAAGATAATTTGGATCGGGACTAACTACGGGTTGAACAGACTTGATCCTTCGACTGATACAATTAAATTATTTCTTGAAAAAGACGGACTTCCTAACAATTTGATTTACGGAATTATTGAGGATGACTTTGGAAATCTTTGGTTAAGTACCAATAACGGACTATCAAAATCATATATTAAAAACGGCAAAAGAAAATTTAGGAATTATTCCGTAAGAGACGGGCTTCAAAGTAATGAATTTAACCAAGCAGCTTGTTATAAAGCTAAAGACGGAACAATTTTTTTCGGAGGAATAAATGGTTTTAATTTTTTTAAACCGTCTGAAGTAAAAGATAATCCAAACTTACCAAATATAGAAATAACAAAAATAAAAGTTCTTGATGAAGAAATTAATCAGAAGAAATTAATAAATAACACATTGGAGGTTTCTTATTCGGAAAATATTCTTTCTTTTACTTTTGCCGCGCTTGAATATACCGATCCCAACAGAAATAATTATAAATATTACTTAGAAGGATTTAATAAAGACTGGATAAACTCCGGTACTTTTAGATACGCGACTTTTACAAATTTAGATCCAGGTGAATATAAATTAAAAGTTAAAGGTTCAAACAACGATGCTAAATGGAATAATGCTGCTGAAATATTAAATATTATTGTTAACCCGCCGTTTTACCTTACCTGGTGGTTCAAATTTCTTGCTGCGTTTCTTATCATTTCACTCTTCATTTTTATTTTTAATTACCGAATTAGAAATTTATTAGCTATAGAAAGGCTAAGAACGAAAATTGCCAGCGACCTTCATGATGAGGTTGGTTCTTCGCTAACCAAAATTTCGATGAATGCGGGAATATTAACACATTTAAAAAATGTTGAAAATGTTAATTACCGGCTGCAGAATATTGAAAAAACCAGCCGCGAAGTTACAAGAACTATGAGCGATGTTGTTTGGTCAATTGATTCAAGAAATGATACGATTGCCGATCTTACGGATAGAATGAGGGATTTTGTTAATAATATTTTATATGACACAGAAATAGATGCAAAATTTAAAATTAAAATTTCAAATCCTACTAAAAAATTAAAAATAGATAAAAGACAAAATATCTATAGAATATTTAAAGAAGCTGTTAACAACGCTGTAAAATATTCCGGAAGTGAAATTGTCTTAATAAATATAACTGAAAATAAAAAAGAATTTCTAATGGAAATAAAAGATTACGGAAACGGTATTTCGGAATCCTCAAGAAAAAAAGGCAACGGATTAAGAAATATGAAAATGAGAGCAAAAGATTTAAAGGGCAAACTTGAATTTATAAACAATAATGGTTTTACTGTCCGTTTAACAATAGAAAAATTTTAACATCACATGCACATGGGATTGAATTGACGAAAGAATATAATTTAGTTGAAACTGTGATTTCAATAATTATAATAGAAGACATAGAAGAAATAAGAATTAATCTTAAAGAATATATATCCGCACAACCAAATTTGCTTTGCAGTTATACATTTTCATCATTTGAAGAATTTCTTAATCAGAAGGAATATGAGTTCCCGCCGGATATTTTTCTCCTAGATATTGGCTTACCGGGAATTTCCGGAATTGACGGAATAAAATTTATAAAAGAAAAATTCCCCGACGCAGATATTATGATGCTAACTGTTTACGATGACCATAATAGGATATTTCAAGCAATATGTGAAGGCGCGACAGCTTATATGTTAAAAAATACACCACTCCCAAAAATAGCCGAAGCAATTGCGGAATTAAAAAACGGCGGTTCTCCAATGTCGCCCCAAATAGCTCGGAAAGTAATTCAAAATTTCACGAATAAATTCAAAACCGGCAAAAAATAATTTAACCGAAAAAGAAAAATTAATAGTACAAGGTTTAGTTGATGGTTTAAGTTATAAAATGATAGCACATAATTTCGGAAACTCAATTGACACCATTCGCCATCATATTAAAAATATCTATAAAAAACTTCACGTTAACAGTAAAGCGGAAGTAATAACAAAATCATTAAGGGGAGAAATATAAACCCGCCTCACATCTTTGTGTGATTGAAAAAAGAATCTGACACCCTCAAATTATAACTAAGTAATTTAGTTATTTACCGGAGGAATCATGAACAGATTGTCTATCTTTTTTTTATTTTTCATCTCTTTTTCAATCACCTCTTTTGGTCAATTTGCCGGCGGCACTTATTCAATTGGAAGCGGAGGCAATTATATAAATTTAAAAGCAGCATGCGATGCTTTGAATTCGGCCGGTTCAATTTCCGGTGATGTGATTTTAGAAATTACTGAGAATCTCACTGAAAGCAGCAACATAGGGCTTGGAGTAAACACAAATGGTTATTCTATAACTATTCGCCCGGACGCTGACGCGGATCGCACAATTACATTTACTCAATCTTCAAAAAATTTAGGGCCTTCGGGTTCATTTATTATCGGAACAACTACATTAAAAGATTTTTCCGGATTGACTCAAACTGATAATATAATAATCGATGGTTATGCGAATGGAGGAAGCGTAAGACGCTTAACTTTTACTACTTCAAATAATTCTAATATTAATAATAGTCCGATTACTATTATCGGTAATTCTAACTTTATAATAATTAAAAATTGTTCGGTTATTCATAATCCTAATTTATCAAGCGGCTTCCCAATAAATTTTGCGGTAGGATTATATACTTATTATAGTTCGGGGACAGGTTCATTGGTGCCGGATAATATAACTGTTGATAATTGTGTTTTGACTGCTTTATCGTCATACTCAGCCGCAATAGGTACATTTTGGGCGGGGTCGGATAATTCTACGCTTCCTACTAATTTTATTATTAAAAATAACACAATTTCAGCAAGTTATGCAGGAATTTATCTTTATAAATGTGGGCCTGTCGAAATTTACAATAATGATATTTCAATAGATCAAACTTTTGACCAAGATAATTATGGCTTGTATATGGAAAATATAAATACAAGTTCTTACGGTACAAGTAATATTTCTCGCAATAACTTTAAAAAGCTAAAATCTGTTGCTTCATCAAATAATACATCAACATATATTTACATTGATGGACATAATGATATTAAAATTAATATATATAATAATTTATTAACCGGTTTTTCGAGGCCAATTTCATCTCAAAGTGGAGAAAAAATTATTGTAAGAGGTATTCGTTCTACTTTGGTGGATGAAAGTAAAACAACTAAAATTTTATATAACACGATTTTAATGAACGATTTAGGAAGTTCCGGCGAAATTGATTATGTAGGAATATTATTTAACGGAAATACTTGGGAAATAATAAAGAACAATATAATTTCGATAGAAGAATCAGACTCGGGAGTTTTCGGTTTTCAAAAATCTAATAATCCTTATGAACAAACACCCACTTGTGATTATAATCTTGTCTATTTGGGAACCGGTGGTGCGAAATTAGGAAAAGATCTTACTGATACTTATGCCACACTTGAAGAATGGAAATCAGGTACTTCTTTGGACGCAAATTCTATTACAGATGATCCCTTATTTGCTTCCGAAACAAATTTAAAACCATCAATAGGCTCTCCCGCGCTTGCAGCCGGAACACCGGTAGCCGGAATAACGACAGATTATGAAGGAGAACAAAGAAGTGGAACAAATCCATCAATCGGAGCTTTCGAAAATGGACAATTACCGGTAGCGGTTGATTGGTGTGACCTGCATTCGCCGCAAAACGCTTCAATTAATGAAGGCGGTTCGGCAGCAATATATGCTCAAGTATATGAACCGGGAGTTACTCCCGCTGCTGGACAAGGCGCCGGTATAGAATGCTGGATTGGATGGAATGATGCTGATACAGATCCAAGTACATGGACTAACTGGATTGCAGCCGATTATATCGCGGACGCCGGTGATAATGATGTATATACGGCGGAAATTGGCAACGGTCTGCCGGAAGGGACTTATTATTATGCGAGTAGGTTTAGGAAAACTGAAAATTCAGTAGGGTCTTATCAATATGGTGGTTATAATTCGAACGGCGGTGATTTTTGGGACGGAACAATTTATGTTTCTGGTGTTTTAACTGTTACTCAGTCAACACCTCCATATTTTCAAGACTTTGATGGGGATGCCTCACTTCCAATTTCCTGGTTAATAGAGGATACTAATAATGATTCGAAAAAATGGTTTAAATCTAACTTTAATGCTTTTTCAGCACCCAATGCAATGTTATCTGGATATTCTACTTCAAATGCTGCAAATGATTGGTTATTCAGTCCTGGTTTTAATTTAACTGGAAATACTACTTACGAAGTTACGTTTTGGTACAGATCTTATGCATATAATGAACCACAAAAACTTGAAGTAAAGTGGGGAGCCACGCAGAATTCCGCAGGAATGACTTCAGCCGCTATTTTTGATAATAATACTATAAATAACACTTATTACAAGAAAGGTACTTGCGAATTTACTCCAAGTTCTTCGGGTACATATTATTTAGGGTGGCATTGTTATAGCGATCCTAATAAACACAATCTTTTTCTTGATGATATATCGATTTTAGTGAAACCGGCTGCAACCAGTAATAATGATATTATTGCCGGAAATACTGACCCTGTAACATTCGACGGTATAGGGACAACTATTCAATTTACTTCAGGAAATACAGGTAATATTAATTTAACCGTTAATAAAATTAACTCAGACCCCGGAGGAACTCCCCCCGATGGCCTAACAAATATTGCTGCTCAGTATTGGAAAATTACAGTTGAAAGTGGCGTAGTTGACGGAACTTATTCTATAACACTTGATATTAGTAATGTTGCCGGTATAAATAACCCGGCGGCACTTCATTTACTTAAAAGAGATAACGCCGGTGAAATTTGGACAGATTATGGTGTGCCCTCCTCTATTGACGGTAATTTTTTAACTTGGGAAGGTTTTACAAGCTTTAGCGAATTTGGATTAGGCGGCGGCGGAGCAAACCCGCTTCCTGTTGAACTTTCTTCTTTTACTGCGTTAGTAAATAAGAATAATGTTGTTACCCTAAATTGGAGTACCGCTACAGAAATAAATAACTATGGATTTCAAATTCAGCGGAAAAATATAGAAGGTAAGAAATGGGATACAATTGATTTTATTAAAGGAGCCGGGAATTCTAATTCTCCAGTGAATTATAAATTTGAAGATAAAGGTCTAACTTCCGGAAAATACCAATATAGATTAAAACAAATTGATATCGACGGGAATTATAAATATTCAAAAGTTGTAGAAGCGGAAATTAAGGCTCCCTTAAAATTTAGTTTAGAACAAAATTATCCAAATCCATTCAACCCGGAAACAGTTATAGAATTTGAAGTCCCGAAAGATTCCAAAGTTAAAATTAAAATATTTGACGCGCTTGGAAGGGAAGTTAAAACATTGCTTAATAAATCTGTTAGGGCAGGTTTTAATAAAACAATGTGGAACGGTAAAGATGATTTAGGAAATAACGCCGCAAGCGGAATTTATATTTACCGTTTGGAAACAGAAAATCTAATTCTAAATAAAAAGATGGTGTTGTTAAGATGAGTTGTTTGGTGAAATTTCGGCAAAAACCCGGATAGAATTTTTACTATAACTTTAGAAAATTTTTCATTTGTTACAATAAAAATATTTGAAATTTCAAACCGGCATTGTAAATTAAGAACCTATCAATTATTTAGGAGTCGCAATGAAAAATTATTTACTACCTATTTTAATCTTTTTATCTGCTGAAGTTTTATATCCGCAGATTCCGATATCATTTCATGTAACAAATCAAGAGGCAACCGGCTGCGGCCCTTTCATGTTTTACGACGGCAGCCAGAATATTTTTGCGTTTACAAATTTTTATTGGGCCGCCGGTTCATCGTCAATTTGTACTTCCGAAAATATGGCAATATTAAATGGTACTAACGGAATAACCATGACTTCAGATAATTTTTCATTGGCAGCGTTTCAGCATATTAACACAGTCGACCCAAACGGCAATCCATTTACAGCCGGAGAACAAGGAGATTTGCGCCACTATGTTGGGGGAACAATGGAAATTTATGATAACGGGATTTTAAAATTTAGATTAACTAATTGTAGAATAACCACAACAATTCCTTATCCGCCGCCGTTTGGCGATGGAAGTCCGATTACCGGTTCATCATGGGGAACTATTGACGCGAATGTTAGTGATGACGCTTGGGAAAATGAACTGGATCCATCAGGCAGAGGCCAGGTTAAAATAAATTTCTCATCAATTTCGCCGGTTGTTCAAAATTATTGTTTCGGTGTAAGCAAGTATGATTTTGATGTATCTTTCGAACCCGCGCATCATCTGGAAAATATTAGTTTTTATACAATAAATTCTTCGGGCGCTCCTAAAAATGTAAGTAGAATAAGCAGTACAATCGTAGATTTTCCGGACCAACATTTGAATTTAGATTTTGCCTCATATTCGGGAGGAGGAGAATTAAACGACCAGAAAGTTATTTACGTTAATTATATTGAAGATGATCCCGATCGGTAACCTGCCTGTAGGTATTAATCATTTTAGTTCTACTTATTATTGGCAAATTGGAACCACACTTGATAGTTATGATGCCAATATTACTTTTGATGCCTCAAATCTTTCGGGAATTTCAGATATAAATAATTTAAGAATTCTAAGTCGAAAAATCTCCGGCGCGGATTGGGAAATTTACAGTAATTATTCTATTTCCAACGGGAACATTATAGCTAATAACGCAACTGAATTTGGCGAATGGGTACTTGCTTCAACTGATAGCTCTAACCCGGTTCCGGTTGAACTAACTTCATTTACTTCCTCGGTAGAAAATAGTAAAGTGATTCTTAATTGGAGTACCGCAACTGAAATAAACAACCATGGATTTCAAATTCAGCGTGCAAAAGCAAAAGATGAAGAATGGAAGAAGATTGAATTTTTAAAAGGAGCCGGAAATTCTACCTCACCAATCGCTTATAAATATGAAGATAAAAATTTAGCTCCCGGAAAATATAAATATAGGTTAAAACAAATTGATTATGACGGAAATTATAAAATTTCAAAAGTTGTAGAAGCGGAAATTAAGGCGCCGCAATTTTTTAGCTTAGAACAAAATTATCCAAATCCTTTCAATCCAAGTACAGTAATTAGTTATACAGTTAAAGGAAGAGATTTTGTTTCCTTAAAAGTATATGATGTTCTCGGAAAGGAAGTTGCCTCTTTGGTAAATGAAGAAAAAACGGCTGGAACTTATATAGTAAAATTTAACGGAAGTGAATTGCCGAGCGGAATTTATATATACACTCTTAGGGCAGGAAATAATTTGCTAACAAAGACAATGATTTTACTTAAGTAAAAAGCAGTAAAAATTAGTTCAAAGAAAGCCGCTTCAAAAAACGAAGTGGCTTTTTCTATTTTCGAGCGTAATTTTTGGTATCTAAAATTATGACGATGAAAACGATGCCCGAACGTGTGTAATGACATGAATGTCATTTATGGTCATTTTCATTGTCATTGGGTCATTGGGAAGAACATTGTCAATTTATTAAATTGATGACTGTGCAAGTTTTAATTTGCGGAAAATTTTAATCGACTTTAACAAAGAGTTACGCGAAATTGTCTTTTGTATTTGTTAAGCTATTCTTTAAGATGAGATTGGGTGGAAATACATTGAGCTTTTCTTTTTTAGGATAAAATCTTTTTAGAACTAATATTTAAAATGAAGTTTGAGACAATTTAGTTGATTGATCAGCTTTAAATATTTAAAAATATACGCGGAAAGCGGGGCTATAAATTAAAATGGGATACTACGAATATTTTAAGAACCTTTCTTTCAAATTAAAATTTAGAGGGTTTATGAGAGCGATAAAAAGCAGCCGTAAAATATTTTTACTTATAACGGCCATAGCCGCGCTAAGTTTATTAATAACAATAGCGGGCTGTAAAAAAGATAACCCGGTAGTTCCACCGGAAACACCGGTTTTACCGAAAGATACGCTTAATCTCAATATTGAAAGTGTTACCCACAGAAGTATCTCAATAGATTTAAGAGCCTCGCTTTATAAACCCGAGACTAAAACCATAAGATTATTTAGGGAATTAAACAGCACAAAGAGCTTAGTAACAGAACTTCACGGAACAACAGCCGATACAACAATTATAGATGATGATAACGGCGCCGGGCTTCTGCTCGATACGGCATACACCTACTTTGCGATAAGCGAAGACAGCACCGGAAACGCAAAAGATACGAGCAATTTTGTAACCGCAAAAACATTAGCCCCGACCAGCCACGATTACACATGGGAAGAATTTACGATAGGAGATAATGGAAGTTATCTTAAGGATGTATGGGGAACCGATGATAATAATGTATGGGCAGTTGGGACTTTTACAATTGACGGAGTACCATACGGAATAATAAAATGGGACGGAACAGAATGGAAACCGGATAAAAAAAATGGAGGACAAGCAGCGATATACGGTTTTTCAGATAGTGATATCTGGACAGTTGGAGGAGGAGTCTTCCATTATAACGGAAGTGAATGGATACGGATAGATGCGAAAGGTGTTAATAATCAATCAATACCGCTCGATACAGTATTAAACGACAACTTACCTTACACAAGCGTTTGGGGTACAAGCAGCAGTAACTTGTATTTGGGAAATCAGTGGGGAAAAATAATTCATTGGGATGGGGAGAAGGCGGAAGTAATATATGACTTTGGCATCTGGATAACTGATATAAACGGCACTTCGGCGGATAATATTTGGTTTACAGCCGAAGTAGAGGATATAATTATAGCCAATTACAACGGAATTAGTTTTGACATTATAAAATATTTGCCTTCTTATCAGCATCCTTTATATACAATATATCCCATTAACAAAAAACAGATCTATCTTGGGGGGAAAAAAATATTTATAAAAGAGCAAAATAAATGGGTGATCGCAGTAGATAATATTGACAGAGGAGTTATATATAAAATAAGAGGAACAGGGGCCAATAATATTTTTGCAGTAGGAGCTTTTAACGCTGTATATCATTTTAACGGGCAAGACTGGAAATTTTATAATGAGCTCTTTACAAAAGGTGCCGGAACAGCTGAAGGGGTTTTTGCTACCAGTGATAAAGTTTTCATAGTTGGAAGAAATGCCGATTATACAAAAGCCAAAATATTAATAGGAATTAAAAATTAGAAGTAATATAAGTTATAACCTTATTTATAGGCGGGGCATAAGTAGATAAAGTGGGACAGATGAAAATATTAAGAACCCCTTCTTTTAAAATTAAATTAAAAAATGACATTTTTTGAGTTAGGTGGCGAGTGACTAGAGCAATAAAAATAAAAAGTGGACATTTCAAACTTCCATCACAAAAAACAAAATAGTAAAAATAAGCTCCGTATTAAATTGATTAGTAGGCGGGTGATTATTAAATTAGAATGCTTTTTTAAAATAATTATGTAAAATTTAAGATATTCTGGCGGTTTTTGATGAAAGTATTCGAATTATTATCCGATAAATTTGTAATTGCCGATTTAAAAGGCTCAAGCAAAGAAGACGTTATTAATGAACTAATTGATCTTTTTAAAAACGATAAAAGAGTTTCAGACCTGGAAAAAGTAAGAGAATCTGTTTTAGAAAGAGAAAAAATAATGTCTACCGGAGTGGGAAAAGGATTCGCCATTCCTCACGGTAAAACTAATGCCGTAAATGAAATATTAGCAGCATTCGGAAAAACAAAAAATCCGATTGAATATCAATCATTGGACGGGCAGCCTGTTCACCTTGTTTTTTTATTAGTCGGAAAAGACAATTTAGTAAGCACACACATAAAATTACTGAGCCGAATTTCCCGGATGATGAACAAAGATGATTTCAGGAAAAATTTAATTGAAGCGGCTGATACGGAAGAAATAATAAAGTTATTTAAAGAAGAAGAAGAAAACTACTTCGAAGTTTAAAACCGCAAATAAATAAGGGAAGTAAGTTCCCAGTTATTCTTTCCGGTATTTACCGGAATTTATTTATCATCCATATTCACTTCCAGAAGATAATTGAACTATGATCAAAGCTATAACCGGAACCAAAGATATTCTTCCATCCGAAATTGCCGCCTGGAAACATTTAGAAAATATAGTAGAAAATATATTTTCCAATTTTAATTATAAAGAAATAAGAACTCCGATTTTTGAAGAAACAGCTCTTTTTGCGCGCGGTATAGGCGAAGAAACCGATATTGTAGGAAAAGAGATGTACAGCTTCAATGACAGAAGCGAAACAAGCTTAACTTTAAAGCCTGAAATGACAGCTTCTGTTGTTCGCGCGTTTATTGAACATTCGCTCGGGAAACAGCAATCATTAAATAAACTTTATTATATTTCTCCTATGTTCCGGCAGGAACGCCCGCAGGCGGGAAGGCAGAGGCAGTTTCATCAATTCGGCGCCGAAGCTTTGGGAAGTTCTTCACCGTTACTCGACGCGGAAATGATTGAAATTGCTTACGATATTTTAAAACAGCTTGGACTAAAAGATTTAACTGTAAAGATTAATTCACTCGGAGTTCCGGAATCAAGAGAAAATTATAAACAACTTCTGCGCGAATTTCTTCAAGATAAAAAAGAAAATCTTTCCGAAGACAGCAGAAAAAGATTCGATACAAATATTTTAAGAATATTCGACAGCAAAATTGAAACTGACCAGGAAATTATTAAAGACGCGCCGCTGCTTTTAGATTATATCGATGAGGAAAGTAAAAACGATTTTGATACAGTAAAAGAATTATTAAATAAAGCCCGAATTCCTTACGAAGTTGATAAAAAACTTGTCCGCGGATTAGATTATTACACAAAAACTACATTCGAAATAGTAAGCGGAAAAGTGGGTTCCCAAAGCGCGCTTTGCGGCGGCGGAAGATATGATTTATTAATAGAACAGTTGGGAGGAACTCCTACTCCCGGTGTTGGTTTTGCGGCCGGAATCGAAAGAATTTTACTTGCCTGCCAGAATGAAAATGTTCTAAATCTTCCGCAAGAAAAAATTGATGTTTACATTGTAAGAATTGATAAAGATTTGGCTTCTAAAGTTTCTGAATTTGCCTTACATTTAAGGCGAAATAATTTAAAAGTTGAATTTGATTATTTGGATAGAAGTATAAAAGCACAAATGCGCGAAGCAAATAAATTAAATTCTAGATATGTTTTATTTGTCGGCGGCGATGAACTTAAAGAAGGAAAATTGAATCTAAAGAATATGGAAAACGGAGAGCAGCAATTAATTTCCGCCGATAAAATAGATTCTTTATCTCAATTAGTGAGGGAATAAATGCCTCTTAAAAAACCGGATGTAGCAAAGATTCCAAAGACTCGAAAGAAAAATTTAAGAAAGCTGAAAGAGAATGAACCGCCGAATATTAAAGATGGGGCGGAATTTATTTGTAAAATTTACTTTCATTATAATCATGGACAAAAGAAACAGCAGTATTGTATTTCTGTTCAGACGGTAAAACTTTTTTCGGTTTTAAATTATAATCTTACCGTTGAAGCAAGAAAGAAAAAGAAAGAAATAGATGTAAATATTCTCGGCTTAAAAACAAGCAACAACTATTTAAATTCCGCCGGGCCCGCAGAATGCGAATCTTTTTTTGAAGAACTTTACGGTAAACATACTGTAAACATTATTAAGCAGGACGGTAGTACAAACAGCGCGATTTTCGACATTAATATTTTTAAGAAAAAAATCTCTTTGGTTGAGGAACTTATCCCGGAGGATAAACAAAACGGAAAATTCTGTTTGTTCGAAGTTGCGGAAGAAAAATTTACATTTCAATAGGAAATTATTTAATGTATCCAGAATTATTTAAAATTGGGCCTTTTACAGTTTATAGTTACGGTTTAATGCTGGGAATAGCGTTTATTGTAGCAAGTTATATTCTTACCAAAGAATTTGAACGCAAAAAACTCGATCCAAATTTAGCCACGGAAATTACTTTATTAGCAATTGTTTTCGGAATTGTAGGAAGCAAACTTTTTTCACTTTTTGAAAATTGGGAGGCTTTTCTGCGCGACCCGATTGGAATGGCTTTTTCTCCAGGCGGTTTAACTTTTTACGGCGGCTTAATTCTGGCGATTATCGCTATATGGATTTATGTAAAAAGAAAGAAAATCCCTTTCCTTGTTATTGCCGACGCGACTTCTCCTTCACTCATTTTAGCTTACGGAATCGGACGAATCGGCTGCCATTTAGCGGGCGACGGAGATTATGGAATTCCTACTACACTTCCCTGGGGCGTTGATTATTCAAATGGAACAGTGCCGCCTTCTCAAATGTTTAACAGTTTTAATTTTCATAAATATTTCCCGGAAGTCGCAAAAAGATTTCCAAACGGAGTTCCCGATAACACGCCGCTTCATCCGGCTCCTATTTATGAATTTATCCTTGCAGTAATTATCTTTTTTGTTCTTTGGAAATTGAGAAAAAAAGATTGGGCCGACGGCAAACTTTTTATGTCTTATTTGATGTTAGCCGGACTTGAAAGATTTTCTATTGAGTTTATTCGATTAAATCCCCGTTTACTTTTCGGGTTATCCGAAGCTCAATTAATTTCGGTTATTATGATGATAGTGGGGGCCTTAGGTTTTATATATTACACAAAAAATAGAGAACGGCTTCCAAAATTTATTCCGCCGCCGATTGAGAAAAAGGAAATTAAAGGAAAATCAAAATCCAAAACTCAAGCCAAAAGTAAAGCATAAAAAAGGAAAAATTATTTTACGATGAATTTTATTGTCGGCCGCAAACCTGTACTTGAAGCTATAAATTCCGGTGAAGAGCTTGAACAAATTTATATTCTTTACGGGCAAAAAGGGGGAATAATAAACGCGATTCGTGTGGCCGCGAAAAAGAAAAATATAAAGTGTAATGAAATTCCCGCCGCAAAATTTAATTCTTACACAAAACATCCGAACGCCCAAGGAGTAATCGCCCTTAAATCCGACCATAAATATTTTCAATTAGAAGAAATAATTCACTCTTCAAAAAAATCAGAAAAGCCGCTGCTGCTTTTATTAGATTCCATTCAAGACACACATAATTTGGGTGCGATTTTAAGATCAGCCGAATGCTGCGGAGTTGACGGTGTTATAATCACAAAACATAACAGCGCGCCGATAAATCAAACTGTAGCAAAAACATCAGCAGGAGCCACAGAGCATGTAAAAGTCTGCCAGGTAAATAATCTTGTACAAGCTATTAAAGATTTAAAAAAGAAGGATTTTGGATTGTCGGCTCTTCATTAGAAAACGCAAAAGATTATACAGAAGTAGATTATAATTTACCAACCGCGTTAGTTGTAGGAAACGAAGAAAAAGGAATAAGAAGGTTGACCGCGGAAAATTGCGACCATTTAGTAAAAATTCCAATGAAAGGAAAAATTCAATCACTAAATGTATCGGTTGCCGCCGGAGTTTTGCTTTTTGAGGTTTTGCGCCAGAGAAAGTAACTAAAAAAATAAATTTTTTTCATAATTTTTCTTATCTTTTATTAATAAATAACTGTAATTAAAAAACCGGGGTGTCTGCATGAAAAATTTATTTATAGTTATCATCCTTTTTTCAGAGTTCACTTTTTCACAAACTACTTTCCCAACATTGCAAGATTTAAACGGGTTGGTTGATAACCAGAACCATGATCATCTTTTTTTCAAAATTAATTCTGTAGAGAAACAAAACGACAATTATTATTTACATAATGATGTTTATCATTTAGATTTAAATAATAATAAAGATACTGTTTTTCTTCAGGCGGGTGGAATAATAGACAATTTTAGTGGTTATCCCGTTACAAATATCTTAGGATTTCAATTTTGGGATAAAGATCCTTCAAAATATATCGCGTGGGGAATAGTGTGCTCGTTGGAATGCGGTACTTTAATAAAAAAGTTTGATAAAGAATATGATTATAATGAGTTTAACACACTTGGAATTTTACAATCATTAAAAATTTCAAAACAAAATGATAGCTTGCTTTACGGAGATTTTAATCCGGTTGTTAAAAGCACTGACGGAGGGAAACATTTCACATTCCTAGATTCATTTTCGGATTACAAATTTTTAGATTTAAATCCCTTTAACGATAAAATATTATATCTAACAAAAAAATCTTCTTCATCTACTTTCCAATCCGACTCTCTCTTCATAATGAATGACGGAAATAAAAACTTCAGTTTTATGATTGAAAGCGGACATGCGGAGTTATTAAATATTTATTTTGATGCGGACTCAACACATTTATATATACTTTCCCGTGAAACTGATGGTTACCATTTATACATTTCGGATAACAACGGTAATAATGGCAGCTGGAAAGATTTAAATTTAAATTCATTTGTTAATCACTGCTTCTTTAATGTTTACAATCCTTCCACAATGCCTATTATTTCAGTTTCCGAAAATGAAAGCGGTGTAATTTATTTGGTAGTGGAAAATAGAATTTTTTATTCCACAGACTACGCTCAGAATTTTAGTTTGTATAAAGAATTTGATAAAAGCTTAACGGGATTCTTTAAACCGGAAAATTCTAGTAAATATTTTGCCGAAGATTCTCATCATCTTTATGAAGTTATAAATGATTCGGTTAATATTTTAAAATCGTTTCCCGCCGATACATCTTTTCTTAGGCTTTATCCTTTACAAATAGGCAATAAATGGATTTATGATGTTACAACGATGACATATCCTTCCGGTTATTCGATAAAAAAAGAATCACAAGAAATTACCGGCGATACCACTATGCCGAATAATAAAAAATATTTTATTCTAAAAACCGAAAATGGTTACCAATATTTAAGGGCGGATACTTCGACAGCTAAAGTTTATGATTATTATATCTCATCAAATAAAGAAGCGGTTCTGTTTGATTTGTCGGCAAATGCAGGAGAATTATTTAAATCGGACATAGGCGCCAATTATAACGGTTTAGAGAATTTTTATGTAGTGAAAACAGAGAATTATGAGTCTTATCAAAATTCTCAACCGAAGAAAAAAACGTTCGGAAACTGTTCACAGAATAGTTGGATTTTTACTTTGGTTGAAAATCTCGGGATTGACAGTATTATGTGTTCAAATGATGATAATTATACGATCTATAAAAAGTTAATCGGCTCGGTTATAGATGGAAAAAGTTTCGGCGATACGACGTATACCTCTGTTCAAGATAAAAATCAAATGGATATTAATTACTCACTTCTTCAAAACTATCCCAATCCGTTCAACCCAAATTCAACAATTGAATATCATTTAGCAAAAGCAGGAAATGTATCGCTAAAAATATATGATATTTTGGGAAGGGAAATAATCGCGTTAATAAATAATGAATATGAAGAAATAGGAAATCATAAAATTTCCTTTAACGGAAGCAGCCTTGCCAGCGGAGTTTATTACTATAAGTTAAATAGCGGAGATTTTTCTCAAACTAAAAAAATGATTTTGATGAAATAAGAGAATTAAAATTATCAGCTACTTTAAAATCGATTAAAAGTAAAGGGGAAATATGAACTATAAATCATTTATGCTTTTTTCTGTGTTAATTGTTCTGGGATTTTCTTTAGAAACTCTAAGTCAAGAATCCAATTGGGAAATCATTAAACCAGATTCATGTATGGGATTTGAAGTATTAAATGATTCAACTTTCTTTGCTATTTTTAACGGCAATATTGAATTTTCAGCTGATGGAGGTAAAAATTGGATAAACAAAAATCCTGAGCTAGCCGAAAGTAATTCCTTTAATAAAGCCACATTCGACAAAATCAATAATTCTTTTTATGTGTATAATGAAAAAGATATGAAAATTTATCAATTACGAGATTCTGTGGATGAATGGTTGGTTTCATTAAAAAATGCATCCCAAATATCAGATATAATCTCTAAAAATGGTTTTACTTATGCGCTTGGGATAGAAGGTGAGTTATATATAACTCAAAATAATGGAGAGACGTGGGATTCAATTTCCGTGTTAGATACTCTCTCTTATAAAGATTTTAATGCAATTTTAGTAGCATCAAATGGACAAATATTTATTAAAAATGGAAGGGACTTATATACATCTAAAGACTCAGGTAAAATATGGAAGGAAGCAAAAAAAGATGTCTATGGCTTTGCGTTAAATAGTAGAGATGAGTTGTTTATTCCTGGAGTTAGTTATATGTATTTTTCGCAAGATTATGGTGAAACATGGAACATTATCTCCCCCAACAATAAGGAGGGAAAATTTTACATAGATGAAAATGATTATTTGTACTTAGGAAGAAAACAAATCTATAGATCCAAAGATAACGGAGTTACATGGGATAATCTTGGCGGAGATTTCAATGTTAATTATATTTCAAGATTTAATGATATACTATATGTAGCGTCTTCAAATGGATTCTGGTTATATGATTCTTCAAAAGAACAAGTACAAGATATAAGAACTAATTATTTTCCGTTGCACATAAATAATAAATATCAATTTAGAGCATTAGTTGAGAGTATGGAAATTTATGATACCCATACGAGTATATATACAATAGAGAAAGACAGTATTATTAATGGGCAAAAATATTACTTATATATGGATAAATGGCTGCGGTATTCAGAAGAAGATAATACGTTGTATATTTGGTATTATAATTCTGCCAGAGTTTATTTGGATTTTAATCTCTCTTCCTCCGCACAATTTATTCACTACAAGTATAGTAATGGGTATGCGACTGTGAGGGCCGGTACCACAAATGTTATTGACTCTGCTGTAAATTTTAAAGGTTATCATATTGATTATGCATTAGGTTTAGATGGTGCTATAACAGAATTATTTGCAGAAGGTTATGGTCTTTTTTCTTCTGAGTATCGTCGAATAAATGGTCCTAATTATTATGCTCTTTCTAGATTAATAATGGCAGTTATTTATGATTCCTCCGGTATCCCGCATTCTTATTCTAAGCATTATAAACCTGTAATTACAGTTTCATCCCCAAGTATAATAGAGGGAAATAATTTAAATGCAAAATTAACTGTCGATCATCCTTATTCTGCATTTTATGCTTTAGATAGTCCTCACAAAGGATTGAATTTTATCGACTCTGTCATTCTTTCAAGTTATTATTATCGAGAGGATTCAGTAATTGCGAATGATGATGTGTATCTACAAAATATATCAAAAACTAATCAATATTTAACTAATGTAAATGTAGATACTTTGCTTTTAAAAGAAGGATTTACTTTTAATTATAAAATTAAAGCAATTGATAAAGGTTTAATACCTGAAAATTCATTCGCGCCCGATACCGGTTATTATCAATGCCGATATGAAAA
The DNA here is from genome assembly GCA_963798775.1 of uncultured Bacteroidota bacterium. Lineage (GTDB taxonomy): Bacteria > Bacteroidota > Ignavibacteria > Ignavibacteriales > Ignavibacteriaceae > CAWCUK01. Next base: position 554,263 of record CAWCUK010000001.1, on the reverse strand, counting down.
TATTATTTCTGGAATAGGAAAATATAAAAAACTAACTGATTTTAATTACTCACTTCTTCAAAATTATCCTAACCCGTTCAACCCAAATACAACAATTGAATATCATTTAGCAAAAGCAGGAAATGTATCGCTAAAAATATATGATATTTTGGGAAGGGAAATAATCGCGTTAATAAATAATGAATATGAAGAAATAGGAAATCATAAAATTTCCTTTAACGGAAGCAGCCTTGCCAGCGGAGTTTATTATTATAAGTTAAATAGCGGAGATTTTTCTCAAACTAAAAAAATGATTTTGATGAAGTAAGAGAATATTCCAGAATTGAGCAAATTAAAAAGAACGATTCGGAGCAACTTTTAATAAGTTACTCCGAATCTATATTAAGTAACTATTTCATTAAAATTAATTTCATTGTTTTAATATTGGAACCCGCTGTTACTCTATATAAATAAGCCCCCGATGAAACCTTTTCTCCCGAATTATTATCACCGTTCCAGATAATACTGTAAGTACCGGCATTCTTATAACTATCGATTAAACTTTTAACTTCCTGTCCGAGCATATCATAAATCTTTACGGTCACAGTAGATGCTTTCGGCAAACCGAATTTTATTGTTGTGCTGGGATTAAACGGATTCGGGAAGTTTTGTAAAACTTCAAATTTTTTAGGAACAATATTTTCATATTTCTCAGTACTTGTTACAGTGCTTATATTAAATTCCGCCGTGGGTGAATAAGAAGATAAATTCCCTTTAGCATCTTCCGCCTGTACTCTCCAATAATAAGTTCCGGCCGGAAGAGAGGAAATTGCTTTACTCAACTCTTTAACATTTTTAAATTGAATAATAGGATTAAGCATATCATGATTTTGCGAAATCTCAACTTTATAAGTTTGATTCACTTGGGATGCCGTAGGCAGAAACCAGCTTAATATAGGAGAGCTCTTATTTATTGTTACTCCTTCAGAAGGTCCGCCCACAAGTGGTGAAACAGTTATTCCTTCCGGTGAATAAGTTGTAAAAACAGCACCTCCGTTTGTATTTTCATCAGACCATAAAGAGGCGCCGGCCGTTGAACTAATTAATTGTACTCTCCAGTGATAAGCGGTTCCCGGCATTAAGGAAGAAGAAGCCGTATATGAAAGATTATTTATACCCGTTATTAAATCTGTTCCGTCAAAAGTAACATTTGCCGGTTTTATTTCAAGATTAAATGTTACATCTCCTTCAGGAAGTGCAGAAAGATACCAGCATAAACTTGGAGTTAAGGAATACATAGTTGTGTGTTTCTTAGGCCAAGCTGCTACAGGTGTAGGATTTCCGATTTTACTTTCATCGATTTGGAACGTTTGGTAATCCGTAAAAGATGAATAACTGCCGGAATTAACGTTGTTTGACTTAACTCTCCATTTATAAAAATGGCCCGGAATTAAGTCAGTAAGTTTAAGTGAATAAGAACTAGCTGAAATATAATTAAACACATTTCCGGTTGTTGAATCCTTTAGCTCAACATCAAAATTAATTGTTCCTGCTGCCGGAGTACTTAAATACCAGTTTAATGTAATATTAGTATTGAATAATTTTACTCCTCCTATAGGCCAGGAAAGAACAGGAAGCGGTGCAATATTTGAACTTCCGTCAACCGTGAAAAATTCCTTTTCACTTTCACCTGATTGAATAGAACCGTTAAAAGTTTCTACCGTCCAAGAATATGTATGACCTCCTATTATTGAAACCGGCAGGGTAAAAGAATTTGAAGAAATGTTTGATGAATCAATAACTTCAACATTCCCGTCTGAAACATCAAAAACTCTCACTCGATAAGTAATTGTTCCTGTGGCCGGAGTGCTTAAATACCAAGTTAAAGTTGGATTATTCGTATATATTATTACGCTATCAATTGGCCAAGCTTGAACGGGTAAAGGAGCACCGCCTTGTCCTGCTTCAATTACAAAAGTTTCCGGATCAGAAAAAGCAGATTGATTTTGAGTGTTGTTGCTTCTTACGCTCCAGGCATACTTATGTCCGCCTATCAAATTTTTTAAGTTAAAGTTATTTGTGTTTATGCTGTCTATTAGGGAATCGGGAGAACCTGCAGTTACATCTTTAATTTTAAGATCATAAAAAATATTTCCACCGATTGAAGCCGAATTTATATACCAGGCTAAAAGAGGATTTTGTGTATGAACTGTATTGTTATTTACAGGCCAGCTTAAAATTGGAACCGGCGCACCGAGTAATGATTTATCCGTAACAAAATCAGTTTGTACCCATTCCGAATAAAAGCCGTTTATATTTTTAGATCGAATTCTCCAAAAATAATGAAGTCCGCCATTTTCTAAATTAGAAGCTAAATAATTATCATTTATATCTCTAACAAACGTAACTCCGGATTTATAAGTACTATCGGTAGAATATTGAATATCAAAAGTAAAAGGCCGGCCGATATAATCGTTAATGTACCAAGAAATTATCTGTTTAAGAGTATACGCGGTAGTCCCGTTTGAGGGCCATGACGCTACAGGTTTTTCTAAAGTTTTTGATGAAAATGTAAATATAGTTGAAACATCACTTGCGTTGCCCTCGTTATTAAAAGCAGTAACCCTCCAGTAATAATGCTTTGCATAATTTAAATTCACTAGTTGTGCGGTATCAGTTACAGAACTATCAAAAACCACAGAACCAGAAAAATCATTTTTGGTATTAACTTCAAGTCTATAATTATCTGCTCCCGGAATTTTAGACCAGGTAAATATCGGGTCAAGTTCAATTCCCATAGTATCGTTTGAAGGATAGTAAAGATTTGGAGCGGCCAGTTTTGTTGTAAAATGAAAAGTTGAAGAAAAATCACTTGCATTTACAATATTGCTCTGAGCTTTAACTTTCCAGAAATATTTTACATTGTTTGCTAATCCGGAAACTTGTTTAACTGTATCTGTAAGATTAGTAATTGTTAAAGGGCTTGAGAATGATTCATCGGTATCAAATAATAAAGTGTAAGAACCGGTTCCGTTAACTTTATTCCAAACTAAATCAGGTGAAAGAACTTCTCTATATTTATTATTGGAAGGAGAAACTAAAACCGGAGTATCTAATTTCGGAACATTAAAAGTAATATTTTCATTCGGGGATGTATCAAAATTTCTATCATCAACCGGAACAGCAACGTCAAAAAGTGGAATCGTTACATCATAATCTGTAAACAAAACAGTAACACCAATTTTTCCATTCGGAGTAAGAGAAAAATCTAAAGAACTATGCATATTTTCATGAATACCGCCGACATTATAAGTTGAAGAATTAATAGTCTTTAACTTCTTCTCGATTTCAGTAGTAAAATTACCTTTATCGGTATTTAATGAATTTCCGCTTAAAGTTTGAAAAGCTCTGCCGGTGGCGGTAAATCCGGCATGAGCATCAAGCACACCGTCGACACCGAAAGAATAATTAATTATTTCCCTATTATTTATTGAACCTTCCAATGTTAGAGGAGAATCAAGAAGATAAGAAGTAAAACTTTTTTGATCATTAAAACTCAAATCTGTATTCGGCAGAAGAGGAAGATTTCCTATATATTCACCATTCACCAATATAAAATCTATAGTAATTTTATATTGAGCGCTCGATTGAAAACCAATATTCATTTCGGCATTGCCTTGAGATCCATTAAAATATAAATTCCAATCTCTTTCGTTTCCATTTTTAGTAATCGCACCTTCGCCATTTTGATTTACTTTAGCCAAAGTTCCGTTTACAGAAGAAGCAAATCTAAAATAAATACCGATTCCAACTTCCGAGCCGAGCCAGCCGGTATCTACAGAATAACCGGGAAAAGATAACCCGCCGCTCATTGTGCCGTGCTGAGCGGTTATAGTTTGAGCGCCGGAAAAATCGGGAAACACAAATATTAGAAAACATAGAGTGCAAACAAATTTATAACTGAATCCGGTAATAATATTTCTCATAAAATTCCTGTAAAATTGAGGGTGATTAAAATTTATATTCGCCGAAATTCTGCGTTACTAACGCACCATCGGAATGTAAAATTGTAAGATCCGCCGGAAGCCAAAGTTTCCCAACATTTTTATATTCAATGTTAGTTTCCGAAAATTTTTTGTGTTCTATATATAGGATTATGCGCGAAACATAATGTTTTTCTTTATCGACCCAAAAAATAAAATTGAATTTCCGGTATTGAGCGGATATTTTATAAGTAATGTTATTATCTAAAGTATCGTCTGTTATTTTATAATTCTGCCAATCAGGTGATGTTTTAAAAAGTTTTTCAAGATCAACAGATATTGTCATTTTAGGATTGATTGTTGAAGCTGTTTTTGCGGTTGTTGATGATGGAGAAGAGTTGGATTTTTTAATCTCATCCAATTTATAACCTTTGCCGGGAGTAAAAAAAACTTCATAATTATTACTGCTATTTTCTGAAACGCCAGAATTATTTTGTGAAATTTTATTTTTTTTGCTTATTACCTGCGTCATATTTACAGAATACTTTTCCTTTGCCACAGTTGCTTCTCGAACTTTGGAAATAATATTCTGAATTGAAGGATTATTTTGCGCGAAAGTTTGAGATAAAAATGGAGTTATAAAGATTATTATTGCTGCGAGAGTGCAGCGCTGCGTTTTTACTTTCATCGATACTCCGAATATTATTATAATTATTTTATGTTTTTTTAATTGCAATTTTGATTGGCTTGGCTTAATTAATTAAAATATACAGCAGTAAAAGCAACTGTACACAGTTATTCTTTAAAACAGCTAAAAATTAGCTGAATTGAATAAATTAAATTGTAAATTGTTTAATTATATGAAGTTGTACTACTTCAGTAACCGCTATATTTCCAGTTATTTAAAATTATCCCTCAAGTTTTAGGTAAAAGCAAGCGGGGTTTATAAAATTAAAATTGAGAGGTGACAAAATAAAATTTATTTCGTAAACATCAAATGCTAAATCTATTAGCGGCGTTTATATCCGACGAAGGGTATAAAAAAAATAGTGAAGTTTTTATGAAGAAAAATCCATAAAAAAATGTAGGGGAAATTTCCCCTACATTTTAAGTTAGATTTATTTCACAGGCTTTAAAAGCAAATCTCTAAAATCAAAACTAAAATCTGTTGCGGGAGAAAAAGCTTTCATTTTTACATTATTAATACTTCCATCCGGATTAAGTGAAAATTGAACATAAGCATCAGCTCTTAATTCTCTGTTGCGCCACTTTGCTACAAAAGTATCATACTGCCAATGTTCTAAATCTCCTACTAAATCGGGAGAATGAGAAAATTTTATCATTAAATGATCATCTTCCTTTGAAATAATTATATTGCCGTACCAATCATCTTTAAAAATTCCCGCGTATTTTTCAAGAGGCAAAGAGGGAGATGAAGTTGAATCTCTTTCGGTGAAAGAAGAATTTTCAGCTTCTTTTATTCTTTCATCATGTTTCTTTTTTAATATTTCATAATTCTTCAGCCAATCGTAATTTTTATTTAGATAATAATCCAAAATATTATTTGTAATTGCACTGAAAGCATAACCGGATTCTTGATTTGTAAAAACCGCTACACCGAGTTTTAGATCCGGTATTAGAGTTATTTTAGAAACATAACCCGGAAGCCCGCCTGTATGGTAAATCATTTTTTCCCCTCTATAATCAGTAACAAAAAATCCAAGTCCGTATCCAAAAAAAATCTGCTGTGCCGGCGCTAATTCTTTCGGCATTTTTGATGCTCCAATTGGAGTTACAAATTCCCAAAGATGAGTTGTAGTTTGGGGAGTAAAAAGAGTATCTCCGTTTTCCGTCCTGCCGGAATCAAGTTGTGTTATCATCCATTTTGCAATATCTACAGCGTTTGTATTTATGCCTCCCGCGGGATTAGTGACGCTGCTTAAATAGGGCGAAACAATTTTTAGTTTGCCATTAACTACAGCATGAGTAGAAGCCACATTTTTTTGTTCGGGAAGTAAGGCAACATCGGAAATGGTTTCCTTCATTTGTAATGGATTAAATATTTTAGTTTTAATAAAATCTTCCCAAGACATTTCGCTGACCGTTTCTATTAATTCTCCAGCGGCTAAATATAAAACATTGTCATACGCAAAATTATTTCTAAAACTATTAGCAAGAGGAACATATCTTAATCTCTTTACAATTTCTTCTCTTGTGTAATCAGTGGAAGGAAACAAAAGTAAATCTCCGGCGCCGAGCCCCAAACCGCTTCTATGTACTAGTAAATCCTTAACAGTAATTTCATTAGTTACAAATGGATTGGAAAGACGAAACCATGGGAGATAATTAATTACAGGATCATTCCATTTTATTTTTCCTTCTTCTACAAGTATCGCAAGAGCAGTCGCCGTGAAAGCTTTAGAGTTAGAAGCGATTCCGAATAGAGTATGTTCATCAACTAAATCTTTTGCTCCCATTTTTTTTATTCCGTATCCTTTTGTTAAAATAGTTTTTCTGTCTTTAACTATTGCAATACTTACACCGGGAACATCAAAAGTTTTTAAAACTTGATTTACATAAGCGTTTAAATCCGGCGGCGCAGATTCAGAATTATTTTGGCCGAAAGTAATTGAATAAAAAAATAAGAGAAGTATTAATATCTTAACTTCATTCTTCAGAATCATTTTTCCCTCGTGAATTGTAAATTGAAATTTGCTTTAAATTAAATTTGTAAATAATAAAAATAAAACTAACTATAGTTTTGTAACAGATGAAAATTTAATAAATAAAAATTTTATCTATAAAGAATTTAGTATTTATGCTTAAATTAGAACCTTAAATTTTAGTACACTTAATAAGAAAGCCGCATAGTGAAAAAAACAATAAAAATAATTTCAGTAATTTTGCTCATACTCTTAATCGGCGGCTGGGGCGCTGTCGGCCATAGAATTATAAATCAAAAATCAGTTGAATTTTTCCCGCAGCAGCTGGCTTTTCTTAACTGGTCGCAATCTTTAGCCGCACACGCTTCCGATGCGGATAATAGAAAAGGGAGCGATCCTTCCGAATCTCCGAAGCATTTTATTGATATTGACGCTTATCCGGAATTTGTAGCAAACGGTAAAATTAGTCAAAGTTTTGATTCAGTAGTCGCAAAACACGGATTAAGATTTGTAGAGGATACAGGAATTCTTCCTTGGGCAATTCTTGCTACAGTTGATTCTTTAACAAACGCATTTAAAGATAAAAATTGGGATAAAGCAGTGTTAATTGCCGCTGATCTTGGCCATTATGTAGGTGATTCTCATATGCCTTTGCATATTACCGAAAATTATAACGGACAGCTTTCAAACCAATCCGGCATTCATTCAAGATATGAATCAAAAATGATAAGCAAATTTGAATCGGAAATAAATTATGAGGCCGATAATATTGTTTATGTTAATAACCTGAGCGAATTTGTTTTCACTTATATTTATTCAAATTATCAATATGTTGATTCTGTGCTACAAGCGGATAAAGCTGCGGCGGCTTTCGCGGGAAATAATAGCAGCGATATTTATTATAACAAATTATGGGAATTAACCAACGGTTTTACACTTCATCTTTTTCATAACGCTTCTCAAATTCTGGCTGATTTAATTTATACGGCTTATGTTAACGCCGGAAATCCTAATGAACTTCCCGTTGAACTGGTTAATTTTAATTCATCAGTTTCTAGTAACGAGGTAGCACTGAATTGGACAACTGCCTCCGAATTAAATAATTCCGGTTTCGTGATTGAAAGAAAAAGTGAAAACGGTAACTTTATAAAAATTGGTTTTGTTAAAGGTAAAGGAACTACGGCTGAAGTTAGCAGTTACAATTTTAGCGATAAAATTGCTGAACCGGGAATTTATAAATATAGACTAAAACAAGTAAATTTTGACGGTTCGTTTGAATATTCAAAAATTACCGAAATAAAATTTGACGGAGTTCCGAAAAAATTCGGTTTAAATCAAAATTATCCCAATCCTTTTAATCCTTCCACTTCCATAAGTTATGAATTAGCGGAAGATTCGCATGTAACTTTGTTTGTATACAATTCGCTCGGAATGAAAGTAGCGGAATTATTAGATAAAAATGAAAAGGAAGGAAATTATTCGATAAAATTTAAAGCCGAAAAATTATCATCGGGAATATATTATTATAGATTAACCGCAGGTAATTTTTCTGAAGTAAAAAAAATGCTTCTTTTAAAGTAAAAAATTGAATAACCGTGATATTTTTTCAAAACGGAAGAAGGGGATTAAGATAGCGGCATAGAACTCTATGAACTCTTCTTTCCTTGACTACATATACCCATTTATCTATATTTGAAAACGCATTTTTTCATCATTTATAGAAAAATTTAACGCTTTTGAGTGAATATAAAAAGACAATCCTTCCGAACGGAATTAAAGTTTTAAGCGAATTTATTCCTTATGTAAGCTCATTCTCATTAGGATTTTGGCTGAATGTCGGTTCGCGGGACGAAACTTTCAAAAATAATGGTATTGCTCATTTCATCGAGCATATGTTGTTTAAAGGAACCCAAAAAAGATCGGCAAAAAAAATTGCCGTTGAAATTGAATCGAACGGCGGATATTTAAATGCGTTTACTTCAAAAGAACATACTTGCTACTACGGCCGTGGATTGAGTAATCACATTGATAAAACATTTGATGTTTTATCGGATATGATACAATTTCCCGCGTTTAAGCCTTCCGAAATAAAAAAAGAAGCTAATGTTGTAATAGATGAATTATATGATATTGAAGACAATTCCGAAGAACTTATTTTCGATAAGTTTGAAGAAATTATATTTGCCGGCAATAGTTTAGCATTGCCCATAATCGGGACAGAAAAAAATATTAAAAACTTTTCACAGCTCGATTTATTTAATTTTGTAAATGAAAAATATAAAGCAAATAAACTGATAATTGCCGCATCAGGGAATATAGATCATACAAAACTTTTAAAATTAACCGATAAATTCTGCAGAAAAGATTTCGGAAATGCTCCATTAAGAAGAAGAAACTATCCTTTCCCCAATTTGCCGGCGCGTTTCGAAATTATTGATAAAGAGATTCAGCAGGTTCACGCTATAATAGGCAAATCAACATACGGTTATAATAATGATGAACGGAATAAAGTCGCACTTTTAACTCAAATTCTCGGCGAAGGAAGCAGTTCAAGATTATTCCAAACATTAAGGGAAAGAAACGGAATCGCGTACCAAATAAATTCTTTTCTTAATTCATTCTATGATGTTTCTTCATTCGGTGTTTATTTTTCTACTAATGAAAAAATGATGGATAAAGCGTTATCCTTGGTATTAAAAGAATTAAAAAAATTAAGAGAAAATAGAGTTTCTGAGCGTGAATTAAAAAAAGCAAAAGAATCGATTAAAGGAAATCTGCTTTTAGGATTGGAAAGTACTTCTAACAGAATGATTCGCATGACGCAATCAGAATTATATTTTAATAGAATAAAATCAATAGATGAAGTTATTAAAAATATTGACGCTATTTCCGGCGGAGATATTCTTGAACTGGCTAACGAATTGCTGGACGAAGATACCTTCATCAAATTAATAATCAAATCAAAAAATGCGTTACTAAAATCAGCTGCGTAAGCTGAATAAATAGAGGTGTAAAAATGTTAATAGGCGTACCAAAAGAGATAAAAACAAACGAGAACCGGGTAGCGTTATTACCCGTGGGTGCTTCTACATTAATTTCAAACGGACATAAAGTAGTTGTTGAAACAAATGCCGGATTAGGCAGTGGTTTTTCTGATGATGATTATAAGGCTGTGGGTGCAGAAATTGCTTCCTCCGCCGAAGAAGTATTTGCTAACGCAGATATGATAATGAAAGTTAAAGAACCTATTAACAAAGAATACAATATGATCCGCGAAGGACAAATAGTATTTACTTATTTTCACTTTGCAGCAAGCAGAGAATTAACCGAAGCGATGATGAAATCAAAATGTATTGCTATTGCTTACGAAACTGTTCAAAAACAGGACCGCTCATTACCGTTATTAATTCCTATGAGTGAAGTTGCCGGAAGAATGGCTCCGCAAGAAGGTGCAAAATATCTTGAAAAAGCTATGGGCGGAAGAGGCGTTTTATTAGGCGGCGTTCCGGGAACAGGCCCCGCAGATGTTATGGTTTTAGGTGGCGGTATTGTAGGTACTAACGCAGCTAAAATCGCTGCCGGTTTCGGTGCCAGAGTTACAATTTATGATAACAGCCTTTATAGATTAAGATATCTTGATGATGTAATGCCGAAAAATGTTACTACAATGATGTCTAATGAATATTATATTAGAGCCGGACTTCCAAAAGCTGATCTTGTAATCGGTGCAGTCTTAATTCCAGGCGCAAAAGCTCCTAAACTTGTTACCAAAGATATGCTTAGTATAATGAAGGAAGGATCAGTTGTAGTGGATGTTTCCGTAGATCAAGGTGGATGTATTGAAACTTGTAAACCGACTACACACGAAAATCCAACTTATGTTGTTGACGGTGTTCTCCATTATTGCGTTGCAAATATGCCTGGTGCTGTTCCGTTTACTTCCACATTGGCCTTAACTAATGCAACTCTTCCTTATGCGGTAGAAATAGCAAATAAAGGTTACGCGGATGCAATCAAATCTAATAATGAAATTAAATTAGGTTTGAATATGATTGACGGAAAAATTACGTATAAAGGCGTTGCTGACGCTTTTGATTTTGAATATCAAGAAGTTGATTCAGTACTTTAAAAGTACGTGTTATTGAGAGCCGGAAGAATTATATTCCGGCTTAATTTAATTTAAAAACGTAAAAATATATACAATTTAAATTGTTAAATAAAAGTTTTAATAGGATCGGAAATGCCAAAATTTGTTTTAGATGGTAAGGAAGTTGAATTTACACAAGGCCAAACAATTATTGAAGCTGCCAAAACGCATGGAGTGATAATTCCTCATTTCTGCTGGCATCCAAGTCTATCGGTTTCCGGTAATTGCCGCGTATGTTTAGTGGAAGTTGAAAAAATGCCTAAACTTGCTATCGCGTGTGCTACATTAGCCGCCGAAGGTATGGTTGTCAATAGCGCATCTGATAAGGCGCTTGCGGCAAGAAACGCCGTAATGGAGTTTATTTTAATAAATCATCCGCTCGATTGCCCCATTTGCGATGAAGCCGGTGAATGTAAACTTCAAGATTATGCCTACTCCCACAGTAAAGGGGAAAGCCGTTTTACAGAAGAAAAACAGCATAAAGATAAACGTGTACAGCTTGGCCCAAATGTTATGTTTGACGGAGAAAGATGTATTTCCTGTTCCCGTTGTATTCGTTTTTGCGATGAAATAGCAAAGGATCCTGAATTAACGTTTATTAAAAGAGGCGATAGAGTTACAATAGTAACTTATCCCGGAGAAGAACTTGATAATCCTTATTCAATGAATGTTACTGATATTTGCCCGGTTGGAGCATTAACAAGCAGAGATTTTAGATTTAAAGCACGCGTTTGGGATATGTCTTCAACTAAAACAATTTGTTCCGGTTGTGCCCGCGGATGCAACGATGAAATTTGGGTGAGAAATAATGAAGCTTTGCGTTTAACACCAAGATTAAATGAAGATGTAAATAGTTATTGGATGTGCGACCACGGCAGGTTAAATACTTTCAAATTTATAAACGCAGCAGATAGAGTGGACGGCCCTCATTTAAGAAGAGAAGGTTCACTGGTTAAAGTTGGTTGGGATGAAGCATTTGCGGCAGCAGCTTCAGAACTTAAAACTTTCGGAAAAGATGAAGTTGCTTTTATTGGTTCACCTTTTGCGACATGCGAAGATAATTATGCTTTTGCAAAATTTGCAAAGACTGTTATCGGCGGTAAACATATTGATTTTATGCGTCATATCGATCCTAATTTCGGAGATGATTTGCTTCGCCGAAATGATGTTACTCCAAATTCTTTAGGTGCCGAAGCTGTGGGAATTGCTCCTTCGAAAAACGGTTTAACATTAGACGGGATAATTAAAGGGATAAATGACGGAAAGATAAAGGCTCTTTATATAATTGAAGACGATATAGTTGCTTCTAATCCTGAATTAGAAAATATTCTTGCTAAACTTGATCTTTTAATTGTACACGCAACTAATTTTAATAAAACAGCCTCACTTGCCGATATAGTTTTCCCAGCCGCGACATTCGCAGAGAAGAATGGTACTTATGTAAATTTTATGGGAAGGGTGCAAAGAATTAAACCCGCGGTTGCAACCTTAGATGTTGATAGAGCTCTGGAAGGAATGGTTTTAAGCCGATTAGATAAATTTGGTACTCAATTCGACCGATGGGCAAAAGGTAATAAAAGAGACGCCCGGTCAACATGGAAAATTATTGCCGGACTTGCTTCGACCTTAGGCCATAAATTTAAATTTAATATGGCAGAAGAAGTATTTTTAGAAATTGCTAAAAATGTTGATGCATTTCATGGCTTAGATTATGACGTGATCGGAGAACATGGAGCAAAAACAAAATTAGATTCAGCTGAAAAAACAGTAAAAGTTTAACGGAGCTTTAAAAATTATGAATATTTGGGCAATACTTGGTTTTGCAATAGTAAAAATTTTAATAATAGTAAATATTATGCTGATGACTGTATCTTACCTTGTATACTTTGAAAGAAGGGTAAGCGCATGGGCACAGAATCGGCTGGGGCCGAACAGAGTGGGCTGGGAAGGTGTTCTTCAACCTTTTGCTGATGTGTTAAAACTTCTATTAAAAGAAGATATAGTTCCGGCTCAAGCAAATAAAAAAATTCATTCTTTAGCACCGGCAATAGCCCTATTTGTTGCTTTTACTACTTATGCTGTTATTCCCTTCGGCCCGGATGTTTATTTATTCGGCTATCAAATTCCGCTTGTTGTTGCCGACATAAACATGGGGATACTTTATATATTAGCTTTAACATCACTCGGAGTTTATGCAATTACACTTGCCGGTTGGTCTTCAGGAAGTAAATATTCTTTATTAGGCGGAATAAGATCTTCGGCTCAAATGATTTCTTATGAAATTTCTATGGGATTTTCTATTGCGGGAGTTCTTCTTCTTTCCGAATCATTAAGACCGGAAGCTATTGTTGCAGCGCAATCCGGCTGGATGTGGAACGCTATTATTCAGCCGATCGGGTTTATTACATTTTTGGTTTCCGCGTTTGCGGAAACAAACCGTTTACCGTTCGATTTGCCGGAAGCCGAACCTGAACTTGTCGGCGGTTTCCATACCGAATACAGCAGTATGAAATTTGCGGGATTTTTCCTTGCTGAGTATGCTAATATGATTATTGCAAGCGCTTTAATTGTTACTCTTTATTTAGGCGGATGGCAATTCCCTTATTTAGAAACCTTTGGTTTGCCTTATACTTTATTTGTAATTATTTCTATTCTTGCATTCATGGTAAAAATGGCAGCTTTATTGTTCTTTTTCATTTGGGTTAGATGGAGTTTGCCTAGATTTAGATATGATCAATTAATGAATTTAGGCTGGAAGGTTATGTTTCCGTTATCATTATTAAATATAATATGGGTAGCTGTTTTAATTATGATTTTTAAAATTTAGCAATTGAAAATTGTCTCATAATATTGTAGTATGTTTCATATAATTAAAAAGAAATTAAGATTATATTTTTAAGTAGATAAAGAATCTTACGGAGTTTTGATGGCTGTAAAGAAAAGATCAAAAGATTTAACGTTTTTAGAGAAAATATATATACCGGAAATAGTAAAAGGTTTATCTCTAACATTAAAGAGCATGTTTAAACCTAAATTTACTTTAAAATATCCGGAAGAAAAATTTATTCCGCCGGCTTCTTATAGAGGGCGCCCCGTACTGGTACAGGAAGCAAACGGGCACGAAAGATGTGTAGCTTGCGGACTTTGTTCCAGAGTTTGCCCGGCATTAGCTATTGAAATACAAGCCGGTGAAACTGAGCGAGAAAAAGAAAGATATCCGGAAAAATTCGAAATCAATATGATTCGCTGTATTTTCTGCGGATTTTGCGAAGAAGTTTGTCCGGAAGAAGCTATTGTAATGAGTAAAGATTATGAACTTGCATTCAGTAACAGGGAAGATGCTATTTATGGAAAAGAAAAGTTATTAGTCCCGGTCACAATTGTACAAGATAGAATTGATTTTTTGAGAGGTTATAAATAATAAAGGTTATTAATTATAACCTTTATTATAGTTTTTGCTCTTATTTATTATAACCCTATGAATAGAATTATAACCATATTGTTGGTATTCTTTACAGTTTTTTCTTTTAAACGGAAAAAACAAAGAAGAGAACTATAAGGTTTCTTATCCGCAATTTATTCCTGCCAATTCTAATTTTGATGTTTCCTTAATTACCACAAATAGTTTTTCCAAAGCTAATAAACTTGAGCTTTATGTTATTCAAGATGATAAACTTGTTCTGAATAATGTAGAATTAAAATCAATTTATAATGATGTTGATTTGGAATTTCATCCTGCCGTTTTAGAAGGATTTTCGGAAAAAATATATAAAACAACAATTAATTTAAAAGATTCTACTTTAACACCCGGATTCTTTTTTGAAGTACTTTTTAATTATAATGTTGAAAACATAAAAAACGCATCAATAAAATTTTACGGAATATTTAAGAAAGATGATTCCGTTGTAGGATATTTAAAAAATCCCGCCTCTTTTCAAAAAAGAGAAGATAGAATAATAACGAACAGCCTATCTTTTTATAATATCCAGAAAAAATCTGGCAAATCTTTAGCGCTTAGCAGCCAATCATTTTTTGAAGTTTCTTTGGAGCAAAATTATGGTAAAGATGATTTACTTGCCGAATTTTGGATAAAGATTGATAATCAATCAACTTCTTTTTAAAAATAAAAAATATAAAAAACCAGAATAATCAATTTGAATTGGCTACAAACGCCTTTCAGATGCTTTCAATAAATTCCAATCTTGAAAACCAAGCTTATGTTAATCCCATTTTTATAGGAAGAAAAAGCTGGTATCATATTTCAATCTTATTTTCATTTAATGAAAAAACCGCGAGTTTTTACTGCGATAATAAGTTGTTTTCTAAAAATAAACTCCCGGATTTTTTAATACCTTCCGATTTACGCTTTTATTTCGGCAACCCTAAGGACAATAATGAATTTCAAATTGATTTGTTAAGATTTATTAAATTTAATAACTCAATTGAAGTTGCGTTTGCGAACAGCAACTATACAAATTTTCGAGCCGATAGTTCTACTGTTTTGGCTCAGCTAAAATTTGATAATAGTGAGGATATAAATCAGTTAAAAAAAACGCTAAAAATTAATACCAGCGGAATTCAGCTTATAAATTCTAACGCTCCTATTTTTGCGCGTGCGCCGGAATTAAACATTAATCTTTTAAGCGCTTCTTATGAACTGCAATGGAATGGGGGAGATTATAAACAAGCCGCTTCTTATTTCCTAGAAAAATCCACAAATAATTCTCCGTATAATGCTTTATTTTCAATTCAAGCAGATAACTCTGTTGAGAAAAATTATTCTTTCTTAGACCTTCGCGACCAAAACAGCGATGTTGTTTATTATCGTGTAAAGCAAGTAAATAAAGATGGTTCCGTTGTTTATTCTTCTCAAGTAAAAGTAGGACAAGGTTTACTTGAACCTTTTTTAGTCGAGCAGAATTTTCCGAATCCATTCAATCCCAAAACCAGTATAGTAGTTGAACTTTTTCAAGATTCCGAAATTGAAGTAACCGTGTATAATCTTGAAGGCCAGCAAATTTCTGAGCTCTACAAAGGATTTCTCGCCGAAGGAATACATAAATTTTCATTTGACGCTCAAAAACTTCCTTCAGGAATATATTTGTACCGGGTTTCTACACCTTCATTTACAAAAACCAGAAAAATGGTTCTTGCCAAATAAAATCTTACATTTTTATTATAAAAATTATATATTAGACAATATTTTACTTCCTAAAAATGAGGGAAAATGCTTTCAAAAATATTATCCAGTGCTACCATCGGCATAGATGCGTTTATGGTAGAAGTAGAAACTAATGTAGAAAAACAAATTCCGGCTTTTTTAATTGTAGGTCTTCCCGATAGCGCAGTTAAAGAAAGCAGGGAAAGAGTTACATCCGCCATAAAAAACAGCGGCTATGAATTTCCGATAAGTAAAATTACTGTTAATCTTGCGCCTGCGGATATAAAGAAAGAAGGCAGTTCATTTGATCTTTCGATTGCGATAGGAATACTTGCGGCAACAGAAAAAATTAAATATGATTGGCTTGATGAAACTGTATTTCTGGGCGAGCTTTCACTAGACGGAACTTTACGAAAAATAAAAGGCGCCTTGCCTATTTCCGTTGAAATAAAAAAGAAAGGTATAAAAAGAATAATTCTTCCTTTAGAATCCGCAAAAGAGGCGTCAATTGTAGATGGGATTGAAGTTTACGGAGCTGAAAATTTAAATGAAGTTATAAAACTTTTAAATGATGAAATCTCAAAAGAGCGAATAGTAACTGATAAGGATGAATTATTTTCACGAGTAAACAAATATCATCTAGATTTTTCTGATGTAAAAGGACAAGAAAATGTAAAACGAGCATTGGAAGTAGCCGCCGCCGGATCTCATAATATATTAATGATTGGCCCGCCCGGTTCCGGCAAAACTATGCTTGCTAAAAGAATTCCCTCCATTTTACCGCCGATGACTTTTGAGGAAGCACTTGATACAACTAAAATTCATTCTGTGGCGGGAATAATTCCTAAAGATACAGCTTTAATAACAGAAAGGCCTTTTCGCAGTCCTCATCATACAGTGTCTGATGCTGCATTAGTGGGAGGCGGATCTTTTCCTCGTCCCGGTGAAGTTTCTTTCGCGCATCACGGAGTTTTATTTTTAGATGAATTGCCGGAATTTAAAAAAAATGTTCTTGAAGTTCTTCGCCAGCCTTTAGAAGATTCCAAAGTAACAGTAAGCCGTTCAAAATTATCTTTAGAATTTCCGGCAAATTTTATGTTAGCTTCAGCAATGAATCCCTGTCCATGCGGATTTTTTACTGACCCTGCAAAAGAATGCACTTGCGCACCGCCTCAAATTCAAAGATATATGTCAAAAATTTCAGGACCGCTACTGGATCGGATTGATATTCATATTGAAGTACCTGCAGTAAAATATAAAGAACTTTCTGCTGAAACAATGAGTGAAAGCTCTGAAAATGTACGGGAAAGAGTAATAAATGCTAGGCAAATTCAGTATAAAAGATTTACAGGAATTGATCATATTTTTAATAACGGTGATATGGGTTCAAAGGAAGTAAGAGAATATTGCCGATTAGATTCTGCCGGTGCGGAATTATTAAAAATGGCAATGACAAAATTGGGACTTTCAGCGAGAGCTTATGATAGAATTTTGAAGGTCAGCCGAACAATTGCTGATTTAGACAACGCGGAAAACATATTACCGCAGCATATTAGTGAAGCAATCCAGTATCAGAAGTCTGGATAGAGAACTTTGGAAACATTGAAAATTATTAATTTTAGAAATTAAATTATATTAAAAATTTGGAAAAAATCTTAAATAACCGTTATATTTAACGACTAAATAAAAATGTTATTTTTGAATTCAAAGCTTAAAAACTAAAAGAAATTTTAGCTTGAAGTGTTAAATCATTTGCATTTTTCAAGAAATACAAATATATTTGTTGCTCGTTTATAAAACTGGGCGGACGCCGGAGTTGGAGAGCCGGGGCGGACTGTAAATCCGTTGGCTGACGCCTTTGGGGGTTCGAATCCCTCGCCGCCCACTAGTTTAAATTGTTGTAAAAAAGGGAATTAACTAAATTTAAATAAACGTTCCCTTATTTTTTTGTAAAAAATTTCTTATTAATTTTGAAGTTGACGAGAGATTAAATTGAAATTAACTCATTCAATGCGGGAGTAACTCAGTTGGCTAGAGTCACAGCCTTCCAAGCTGTTGGTCGCGGGTTCGAATCCCGTCTCCCGCTTTTTTTTCAAAATGTATCTGCCTTTCCGAACATAATTGAGAATCTACTGTCACCAAGCGGTTTATTCTCCGTAAAAGCAATAAAATTTAATTTATTGCTGACGTAGCTCAGTTGGTAGAGCACATCCTTGGTAAGGATGAGGTCACCGGTTCAATCCCGGTCGTCAGCTCGAAAACAAATCGAAAATAATGCCATGAGAGATATTATAACCTTAGAATGTACAGAGTGTAAAAGAAGAAATTACACTACAACTAAAAATAAAAGATTTCATCCCGGAAGAGTGGAATTTAAAAAATATTGCCGCTGGGATAAGAAACATACTATTCATAAAGAAACAAAATAATTTTTGCTACGTCAGTAGCTCAATTGGCTAGAGCAGCGGTCTCCAAAACCGCAGGTTGGGGGTTCGAGTCCCTCCTGACGTGCTTGTTAAACGAGAAAAGTTTTTAGTATGAAAGAAAAAATAATTGGCTTCTTCAATGATGTGGTTAAGGAAATGAAAAAAGTAACCTGGCCTACAAAAGAAGAACTGAAAGAATCTACAACGGTTGTTATTGTTGTTTGTTTAATAATTGCCGCTTTTACTTATGCTATTGATATGGCAATCACGCAAATATTTAAAGGAATTTTTTAGGTTATAAATGGATATTAAAATGGTATGTGGTAAGAACTTTTTCCGGACATGAAAATAAAGTTAAGACCCTTCTTGAAACTGAGCTTGAGTGATAATGAATATCTGAAAGCAAAGCTTCCGGAAATTCTTGTTCCTATGGAAAAAGTTTTTGAAGTAAAAGATGGGAAAAAGAAAAGTAAGACTAAAAATTTCTTTCCGGGTTATATTTTAATTCAAGCCGATTTGGATAACCAGGTAAAAGAATTTATCCTCAATACACCTTCAGTTATGGGATTTTTAGGAACAAGAAATAATCCCAATCCGCTTCAGCCCGAGGAAGTAAAAAGAATTGTTGGCCGAATTACTCAAGACGAAACCACAGAAAGAATGGAAACCATTTTTAGAAAAGGTGATGTTGTTAAAATTATAGATGGACCTTTTAATAATTTTAGTGGTACGGTTCAAGAAGTTAACGAAGAAAAAATGAAAATTAAAGTTATGGTTTCAATATTCGGCAGAAAAACTCCTGTCGAAATTGATTTTGTGCAAGCAGAATTAGAAAAATAACTCAGTATTTATTTGTATAGGTAAATAATATGGCTAAAAAAATATCAGGATATATAAAATTACAAATTCCTGCCGGTAAAGCTAATCCTTCACCGCCTGTTGGTCCTGCACTTGGTCAAAAAGGTGTTAATATTATGGAATTTTGTAAGCAATTTAATGCCAGAACATCTGATAAAGATGGTTTGATAATTCCAGTAGTAATTACTGTTTTTTCCGATAAATCTTTTACTTTTATTACAAAAACACCTCCGGCCGCAGTATTATTAAAAAGAGCTGCAAAAATTGATAATGGTTCGGCAGAACCTCATCAGCAATAAAGTTGCAAAAGTTTCAAAAGACTCAGGTAATGGAAATTGCAAAAATGAAAATGCCCGATTTAAACGCATTTGATGATGATCATGCTTTTAGTATGGTAGCTGGAACTGCTAGAAGTATGGGTATAACTGTAGAAGATTAATTTTTATTCATTTGAATATTTAATGGTAGAGTAATGCAAAAGACAAAAAGAATTAAAGCAATCAACGAGAAGTATTGATAAATCATAAAGAATATTCTCTGGAAGATGCAATCAATACACTGAAAGAAAATTCCAGTGTTAAATTTGTTGAATCTTTAGATTGTGCTATAAGATTGGGTGTAGACCCTAGACATGCAGATCAAATGGTTAGAGGAACTGTTTCTCTTCCCAAACGGAACCGGTAAAGAAGTTAAAGTTCTGGTTATTAGCTAAAGGTGCTAAAGCTCAAGAAGCTCTTGATGCAGGTGCAGATTTTGCGGGGTTTGAAGAATATCTTAGAAAAAATTAAAAGCGGCTGGGCAGATATTGATGTTATCGTTGCTACTCCGGATACAATGGCCGAGTTAGGAAAACTCGGAAGAGTTTTAGGGCCAAAAGGTTTAATGCCTAATCCTAAAAGCGGTACAGTAACAATGGATGTTGCCAAAGCCGTTAAAGAAGTAAAAGCCGGTAAAATAGAATTTCGTGTCGATAAAACCGGAATTGTTCATACTTCTTTTGGTAAATTAAATTTTGAAGCCGATAAACTTATTGGAAAATGCTAAAGCATTTTTAAATACTATAATAAAATTAAAACCTGCTTCCGCAAAAGGGCAATATGTAAGAAGCCTTTATTTATCAAGCACAATGGGACCCGGTTTAAAAATTACTAAAGATGAAGTAGCACATTAAATAAAAGTTTACGCACTCAAAAAAATAAATGCTTCTAACCTTCTAAATTGGCAGGCCGACTCGATTAATTTAATATCTGGTATGGGAGAAAAATGAATAAGAACGAAAAAGCTGAAATCAGTTTCAGAAGTTAAAGAAATGATTGAAAGCTCCTCTGCTGTTTATCTAACAGATTATTCCGGAATATCTGTTGCCGACGATATACCGAAATCAGGAATGAATTCCGTAAAGAAGGTGTTAAATATAAAGTATTTAAAAATACTTTATTTAAACGCGCAATTGATGAAGCCGGAAAATATGATAAACTAGGAGATCATTTAGTTGGAATGACGGGTTTTGCCTTTGCATCTGAAAATCCTGTAGCTCCCGCAAAAATTATCAAAAAATATTTTGATAATAAAAAAAAATTAGCTTTAAAAGCCTGCTACATTGAAGATCAGTATTATGAAGGAACTAATTTAGATGAATTAGCTAGTCTTCCTTCTAAAAATGAAATTATTGCAGGTATCCTTGGCAGCCTCAATGCACCTGCTTCGGGAATTGTTGGCGCAATAAATGCTGTAATGAGAGATTTAGTTAGTGTAATCGACGAAATTTCTCAAAAAGAAGCAGCATAAAATTGAAATTTTAAGTAATATAAATTAGTAGGAGAACTATAAAATGTCAGAAAAAATAGCTGAAATTGTTGAGAAGATAAAAGGATTATCTCTATTAGAAGCATCTGAATTAAAAACAGCATTAGAAGATGAATTTGGTGTAACTGCAGCAGCTCCTGTTATGATGGCAGCAGCTCCAGCAGCAGCAGCAGCTCCTGAAGAAGAAAAAACTGAATTTGATGTTATTCTTAATTGCTGCCGGTGAGAAGAAAATAAATGTAATTAAAGTAGTAAGAGCTCATACAGGCTTAGGCTTAAAAGAAGCTAAAGATCTTGTAGATTCTGCTCCAAAACCTGTTAAAGAAGCTGTATCTAAAGATGAAGCTGAAAAACTTAAAAAAGAGTTTGAAGATGCCGGCGCTACTGTAGAAGTAAAATAATTTATTTTAATTTTAATATCACATATGCATTTTATTAAAAGTGATAAGTCGGAGTAATCCGTCTTATCGCTTTTTTATATTATTAGACATCGTTGTTTTAAGCTAAGATAGAAAAGAAAAAGAAAAATAATTGGAGGTTTACAATTGGATAATAAGAGAATTTCCTTTGGCAGAATTCCCTCTGTAATCGAAGCTCCCGACCTTCTTAGTATTCAAACAGCACGCTTTCGAAGATTTTGTACAAATGAATATTCCCCCTGCAAGAGAGAAAACAAAGGTCTTCAAGCAGTATTTAGTACTAATTTTCCGATTTTCGATAATAAAGAAAATTACAGACTGGATTTTATAGAATATTCTATTGAAAAACCGCGATTTTCTGTTGTTGAATGCCTTGAAAGAGGGTTAACTTTTGCCGCTCCTCTTAAAGGAAAACTACGTCTTTCTGCAAAAGATCCTGAAACTGAAGAATTTGTAAATAGTGTTGAACAGGAAGTTTATCTTGGTAATCTTCCATTTATGACTGAAAAAGGAACATTTGTAATTAACGGAGCAGAAAGAGTTGTTGTTTCACAGCTGCATCGTTCGCCGGGTGTTGCTTTTTCACAAACAGTTCACCCTAACGGAACACCAATTTATTCAGCCAGAATTATTCCGTTAAGAGGTTCCTGGGTTGAATTTGCTACGGATATAAATTATGTAATGTATGTATATATAGATAGAAGAAAGAAATTTCCTGCTACTACATTATTACGTGCATTGGATTTTGCAACAGATGAAGAAATATTAAGTTTATTCAATCTTGTTGAAGAAATTGACGTTAAAAAAGTTAACATTGAAGATTATATTGGAAGAACAATAGCCAGTGATGTTTTTGATATGTCCACCGGTGAAATTTTCCTAACCAAAGACAGTGTTTTAACAGAAGAAGATATTGAAAGATTAAAAGAAGCTGAAGTTGAAATATTAAAATTTATCTAATTCTGAAACTTCTCCTGATCAGGATTTAATTGTAAACACTTTAAGAAAAGATACTTCGCATACAAAAGAAGAAGCTTTGTTATGCAATTTATCGCCAGTTACGTTCAGGTGAAGCGCCTGATGTAGATACTGCTCAGGCTTTGATTGATAAATTATTCTTTAATGATAAGAGATATGATCTTGGTGATGTTGGCCGTCATAGAATGAACGACAAATTAAAACTGGATATCCCTGAAACAACTACTGTCCTTACTGTTGAAGATATTATTTCTATTATGAAATATATCATCAAATTGAGAAACGGAAATGAAACTGTTGATGATATAGATCATTTAGGAAACAGAAGAGTTAAAACTGTTGGTGAACAATTAGGCACAGCAGTTTAATATTGGTATGGCGCGTATGGCACAGAACCATAAAAGAAAGAATGAATATGCGCGATACCGAAAACTTTACTCCGCAAGATCTTGTTAATGCAAGAACCATAAGCAGTGTAATAAATGCGTTCTTTGGTACAAATCAGCTTTCGCAGTTTATGGATCAGACAAATCCTTTGGCAGAAATGACACATAAAAGAAGAATGTCTGCATTAGGACCTGGCGGTTTAACAAGAGAAAGAGCCGGATTTGAAGTTCGTGACGTTCACTATACTCATTACGGACGTTTATGTCCGATTGAAACTCCTGAAGGCCCGAACATCGGTCTTATTTCTTCACTTAACCATTTATGCAAGAGTAAACAGATATGGATTTCTTGAAACTCCATACAGAAAAGTTGAAAGCGGAAAAGTTTCTAGATGAGGTTGAATATTTAACAGCTGAACAAGAAGATCAATTTTACAATTGCTCAGGCAAACGCACCTTTAAATGATCAATCAAAATTTGTGCTTGAAAGAGTTAAATCAAGAAATAAAGGTGAATTTCCGATACTTACTCCGGATAATATTCAATATATGGATGTTGCACCTGCTCAAATTGTAAGTGCGGCCGCCGCATTAATTCCATTTCCTGGAACATGATGATGCTAACAGAGCTTTGATGGGTTCGAATATGCAGCGCCAAGCTGTTCCTTTACTTCGTCCCGAAGCCCCGATTGTAGGAACCGGAATGGAAAAGAAACTTGCAACCGATTCCAGAGCCGTAATTGTTGCGGAAGATAACGGTATTGTTGAATATGTTGACGCAAATAAAATAATTGTTAAGTATGATATTAATCCAAACAGTATTGAAGCATTAACAAGCTTTAATGATGTTAAAAGAGTATACTTATAGGTTAACTAAATTTAGCGGAACAAACCAGGAAACATGTGTTAATCAAAGACCAATTGTTCAAGAAGGACAAAGAGTTTCAAAAGGCGATGTTCTTGCAGACGGCTGTTCAACCGACAGGCGGAGAATTAGCTCTCGGAAGAAACGTTTTGGTCGCATTTATGCCTTGGAGAGGTTATAATTTTGAAGATGCTATTATTATTAGTGAAAGAGTTGTAAGCGAAGATGTTTATACTTCTATTCATATTGAAGAATTTGAACTTCAGGTTAGAGAAACAAAACGAGGGGAAGAAGAATTAACACGTGAAATTCCGAATGTTAGTGAAGAAGCAGTAAAAAATCTTGATGAAAACGGTATTATTAGGGAAGGCGCGGAAGTAAAAGAGGGTGATATTCTTATCGGAAAAATTACACCTAAAGGTGAAACCGATCCTACTCCTGAAGAAAAACTTTTACGCGCAATATTCGGAGATAAAGCTGGCGATGTAAAAGATGCTTCGTTAAAAGCGCCTCCTGGATTAAAAGGTACTGTAATTAAAACAAGACTCTTCAGCAGAAAAAGAAGAGACACTGACTCAAAAAAAGTTGAAAAGAAACAACTTGAAAATTAGAACAAGAACATAGACAAACTTTAAGATTCTCATTACGAAAAATTAGTTGAAAAATTAACTAAACTTTCTGATGGAAAAACTACAAATGGTATTCGTGATCTTGACGGAAGCATTGTTCTTAGAAGCGGAACTGCAATAAAAGATAATACTTTTACTTCAATGGAAGATGTTACCAAGCTTGATTATACTCTTGATTGGTTTGAATCGAAGAAATTAAATACTAATATTAAAACATTATATCAAAATTATTTTGATGTTCTTGCGAACTTTAGAAGAAGATTATAAAAGTGAAAGAATAAAAATTACCAGCGGTGATGAACTTCCTCCGGGAATTGTTCAACTTGCAAAAGTTTATGTTGCTAAAAAACGTAAACTTTCAGTAGGTGATAAAATGGCCGGAAGACACGGTAATAAAGGTGTTGTGGCAAAAATAGTACCTCAGGAAGATATGCCTTTCTTGCCTGACGGAAAACCGGTTGATATAATATTAAATCCTCTTGGCGTACCTTCTCGTATGAACCTTGGACAGTTATATGAAACTGCTCTCGGTTGGGCGGGAAAAATGCTTGGAGTAAAATTTGCAACTCCGATTTTTGATGGCGCAAAAATTGAAGATGTTGATGATTGGCTGGTAAAAGCCGGAATAGAAAAAGGAAGTAAAACTGAATTATATGATGGAAGATCCGGAGAGAAATTCCATCAAAAAGTAACTTGCGGATATATTTATATGCTTAAACTAAGCCATTTAGTTGATGATAAAATACATGCAAGATCAATTGGACCATACTCCTTAATTACTCAGCAACCCTTAGGCGGAAAAGCGCAATTCGGTGGTCAGAGATTCGGAGAAATGGAAGTTTGGGCGCTTGAAGGTTACGGTGCCGCAAATATTCTTCAAGAAATATTAACAATAAAAAGTGATGATGTTGCTGGTAGAGCAAAAGCGTATGAAGCTATTGTAAAAGGTGAAAACTTACAGGAGCCGAATATTCCTGAATCGTTCAATGTGTTAATTAAAGAACTCCAGGGCTTAGGTCTGGATATAAAAATAAATTAACATTGAACTAATTTTTCACTTAGAAATTAGGAGATTAAAATTATGCCTTATAGAGTTCAAGAAAATGCAATGCAGGATATAAATACTATTACTATAGGTTTAGCTAGTCCTGACGATATATTATCTAGATCATATGGTGAAGTTACAAAACCGGAAACAATTAACTATCGTTCATTTCGTCCCGAAAAAGATGGTTTATTCTGTGAGAAAATTTTTGGGCCGACGCGCGATTGGGAGTGTTTTTGCGGTAAATATAAAAGAATTAGATATAAAGGAATTATTTGCGATCGTTGTGGTGTTGAAGTTACGCAAAAAAGTGTTCGCCGCGAAAGAATGGGACATATTGCCCTAGCCGTTCCGGTTGTGCATATTTGGTTTTTTAGAGCTCAGCCGTCTAAAATTGGAAACATTATAGGCGTAAGCTTAAAAGAGCTTGAAAAAATTATTTATTATGAATCGTATGTTGTAATTAATCCCGGTCCTACAGGATTAAGCCGCCTAGATCTTATTTCTGAAGATCAATATTTTGAAGTATTAAATTCACTTCCGGCCGGCAATGAAAAACTTGAGGATAATGATCCGAAAAAGTTTGTTGCTAAAATAGGCGGTGAAGCAGTTAAAGAAATTTTAAACAAACTGATATTGAAAGACTTTCTAAAGAATTAAGAGATCAGTTAAAGGTAGAAACTTCCCAACAAAAAAAAGCCGACCTTCTTAAAAGATTAAGAGTTTTAGAAGCTTTTAAAGAAAAGGAAGGAAAAGTTCCCAATAGACCGGAATGGATGGTATTAGGATATATTCCTGTTATTCCGCCGGAATTAAGACCTTTAGTGCCGCTTGAAGGTGGAAGATTTGCTACTAGCGATCTAAACGATCTTTATAGAAGAGTGATAATTAGAAATAACAGATTAAAAAGATTGATTGATATTAAAGCTCCCGAAGTTATTCTTCGTAACGAAAAAAGAATGCTTCAAGAATCTGTTGATGCTCTTTTTGATAATTCAAGACGCGGAAGTGCTGTTAGAAGCGATAACAACAGACCTTTAAAATCTTTAAGCGATATGCTTAAAGGTAAACAAGGCCGTTTCCGTCAAAACCTTTTAGGTAAACGTGTTGATTATTCAGGCCGTTCTGTTATTGTAGTTGGTCCTGAATTAAAACTGCATCAGTGTGGATTGCCGAAAGATATGGCTGTGGAATTATTTAAACCTTTTATAATTAAAAAATTAATTGAAAGAGGACATAATAAAACAGTTAAAAGCGCGAGAAAAGTTGTCGATAGAAAAGATCCTATTATTTGGGATATACTAGCCAAGATAATTGAAGGACACCCGATACTTCTTAATCGTGCCCCAACTTTGCATAGGTTAGGTATTCAAGCTTTTCAGCCAACATTGATTGATGGCCGTGCAATTCAGCTTCATCCTATGGTTTGTACCGCATTTAATGCCGATTTTGACGGTGACCAAATGGCGGTTCACGTACCACTTTCTTACGAAGCGCAATTAGAAGCATCTTTATTAATGTTAAGTAGTCATAATATTCTTTCACCTCAAAACGGCAGTCCAATAGTTGTGCCTACTCAGGATATAGTTTTAGGCTGCTATTATTTAACCAAATATAAAGAAGGTGAAAAAGGGGAGAACATGATGTTTGGTTCTCCTGATGAAGTAATAATTGCATATAATACAAAAATAGTAGGTCTTCATACAAAAATTAAAGTTAGAATAGACGGTAAATTAATAGAAACAACTACCGGAAGAGTAATATTTAACCAGATAGTGCCTAAAGAAATGGGTTATTATAACCAACTTCTTATCAAGAAAACATTCGGCGGTTTTATCGGTAAAATGTTTATGAAATTGGGTAATAAAGTTACCGCAAAATTCCTTGATGATTTAAAAGACCTTGGTTTCAGGTATTCAACAGCCGGTGGTTTATCGGTAAGTTATGCTGATATGATTATTCCTGAAGAAAAAGTAGGATTAATTACAAAAGCTAATAAACGAGTTGAATCTATTCTAAACGAACATGAACAAGGTGTTATTACCGATGCAGAACGTTACAATAAAATTATTGACGTTTGGACACATACAACAAACGATGTTGCCCGTGCTTTGATGGATAAAATTAAAGGCCACAATAATGGTTTCAATTCTCTTCATATGATGGTTGATTCCGGTGCTAGAGGTTCTCAAGAACAGGTAAGACAATTAGCAGGTATGCGCGGTCTTATGATGAAACCTCAAAAAAGTTTATCTGGACAAGCCGGTGAAATTATTGAAAACCCGATTGTAGCTAATTTTAAAGAAGGTCTTTCAGTACTTGAGTATTTTATTTCAACTCACGGTGCTCGTAAAGGTTTAGCAGATACAGCGTTAAAAACAGCTGATGCCGGTTATCTAACAAGAAGATTGGTTGATGTTTCTCAAGATATGATTATTTCTGAAGTTGATTGCGGAACTATTCTCGGAGTAGAAATTACAGCTCTTAAAGATGTTGAGCAGGAAAGAGAACCATTAGGTGAAAGAATCACAGGTCGTGTTGCTCAGGAAGATGTTTTCGATCCTCGCACAGATGAAGTGATTATTGAAGCCGGTGAACTAATTACTGAAGAAGTAGCCGATAAAATTGAAGATTCAAATATTGATTCAGTATATATAAGAACAGTATTAACATGTGAATCTAAACGCGGAGTTTGTGCAAAATGCTATGGTAGAAATCTAACAAACGGTAAACTTGTAGAAATCGGTGAAGCTGTAGGTATAGTTGCCGCACAATCAATCGGTGAACCGGGTACACAGCTTACACTTAGAACCTTCCACTTAGGCGGAACTTCATCAAGAATCGCAAGTCAATCTCAGGTAGATTCAAGCGCAGACGGTATAGTTAAATTGGAAAGATTAACGTACGTTGAAAAATCTGATTTCTTAGGTACCGTAAAAGTTGTTACCGGAAGACGCGGTGTAATCGGAATATATGATGAAAATAATCGTCAAATAAAAAAATATGATGTTCCTTATGGCTCTGAATTAGTTGTAAATGACGGACAGGCTATTAAAAAACGTACACCTCTTTACAATCACGATCCTTATAATTCGGTTATTTTAACTGATATTGCAGGCCGTGTTAAATTCGTAGATTTAATTGAAGGCGTAACTTTACAGCAAGTTACCGATGAACAAACAGGTCACGTTCAAAAAGTAGTTATTGAATCTAAGGATAAAACATTAACACCTAGTATAGCAGTAGAAGCCGAGGACGGAACAAGAAAATCTTTCAATATTCCTACCAGAGCTTATCTTTCTGTAGATGAAGGTGAATCTATTCCGGCAGGTACAATTTTGGCTAAGATTTCTAAACAAGCAAGTAAAAGCCGTGATATTACCGGTGGTCTGCCGAGAGTAACAGAATTATTCGAAGCCAGAAGTCCTCAAGAACCGGCAATTGTTTGCGAAATTGAGGGAACTGTAAAATTCGGTGCCAGAAAAAAAGGTTCAAGAGAAATTATAGTTATTGCGCCTGATAAATCAGATGAGAAAAAATATAATGTACCGTTAGGAAAACATGTTCTTGTACAAGAGAATGATGAAATTCCTGCCGGTGAAAAAATTACAGACGGACCAATAAATCCGCATGATATTTTGAAAATTAAGGGTACAAGCGCAGTTCAAGAATATCTCGTTAATGAAATTCAGGATGTTTACCGTCTTCAGGGTGTAAAAATAAATGATAAACATATTGAAGTAATTGTACGTCAGATGCTTCAAAAAATTAAAATTGTATCTCCGGGAGATACACGCTTCCTTGAAGAAGATATTGTTGACAGAAATGAATTTATTGAAGAAAATAATAAAATAATGGCAATGGTGGTGTGTGAGGATAAAGGTGATTCACGTTTCAAGGAAGGACAACTTATTCCTCGAAATAAATTCAGAGAAGTAAACGCTGATTTGAAGAAGAAGAGTAAGCAGCAAATTATAGCTAGAGATGCTGAACCAGCAACATTCGAACACGTTCTTCTTGGTATTACCCAAGCCGCACTTTCTACTGAAAGCTTTATTTCAGCTGCGTCTTTCCAGGAAACAACAAAAGTTCTTGCGAACGCGGCAACCGAAGCAAAAGTAGATTATCTTTTAGGCTTAAAAGAAAATGTTGTAATGGGACATTTGATTCCTGCTGGCTCCGGACTTAAAAAATATCGTAATATTATTCTGAAAACCGAAGAGGTAGAACCGGAAATTACGGAGGAAGAAGAAGTACAAGCACAGCAATAATTGTAAAAATAAATCCGGTTCATCAAAAAATCTCTTTGAGAACCGGATTTTTTATATTAAATCGTTAAAAAAAGCAAAAATAATTTCGATATTTCTTGACATAATTTGACTCAAATCCTATATTTGGAGTCTGAAATTTTTTAAGATAGACTAAGATGAGGAGTTAATTTAGTGCCCACAATAAATCAGTTAGTAAGAAAAGGCCGAGTTCAAATACTTGCTAAAAATAAAGCTCCGGCTCTTGACGCATGTCCTCAAAAAAGAGGTGTATGTACAAGGGTATATACTACTACTCCAAAAAAACCTAATTCTGCCTTAAGAAAAGTTGCAAGAGTTAGGCTTACAAATAGCATGGAAGTTACCGCGTATATTCCCGGTGAAGGGCACAATCTACAAGAGCACTCCATCGTACTTATTAGAGGCGGTAGAGTAAAAGATTTACCGGGTGTTCGTTACCACATTATTAGAGGTACTTTAGACACCAGCGGGGTAGAAGACAGAAAAAAAGGAAGATCTAAGTACGGAGCTAAAAAACCAAAGGCTAAATAAATATTATGAGAAAGAAAAGATCAGAGAAAAAATATTTAAAACCGGATCCAAAATTCAATGATGTTTTGGTTGCAAAATTCATAAACAACATAATGTATGACGGCAAAAAATCTAAAGCCAGAGCAGTTGTTTATAAAGCATTTGAAGTAATTGAAGAAAGAACAAAAAAGGCCGGTTTGGAAGTATTCAAAAAAGCATTGAGCAATACTCAACCCTTGATTGAAGTAAGAAGCCGTAGAGTTGGTGGGGCAACTTATCAAGTTCCTACCGAAGTTAGGCCTGAAAGAAGAAATGCTCTTGCAATGAGATGGTTGAAAACTTATGCTCGTGGTAGAAATGATAAATCAATGTCTTTAAAGCTTGCGGCTGAATTAATGGCTGCGGCAAATGGCGAAGGCTCGGCAGTAAAGAAAAAAGAAGATACTCATAGAATGGCTGAAGCAAATAAAGCGTTTGCTCACTTTAAATGGTAAATAAACTAAGATAAGGTAAAAAGAAAAAGATTAAGATATGGCTGGAAAACAAAATATTGAAAAGGTAAGAAATATTGGGATTATGGCTCACATTGATGCTGGTAAAACCACAACTACTGAGCGTATTCTTTTTTACACCGGAAGATTACATAGATTAGGCGAAGTGCATGATGGTGCCGCTACTATGGACTGGATGGAGCAAGAAAAAGAACGCGGTATTACTATTACCAGTGCCGCAACTACTTGTTTTTGGAATGAACATCAAATAAATATTATTGATACTCCGGGACACGTTGATTTTACAGTTGAAGTTGAGAGATCATTAAGAGTTTTAGACGGAGCCGTAGCTTTATTCTGCGCCGTCGGCGGTGTTGAACCTCAATCAGAAACTGTTTGGAGACAAGCAGATAAATATCGTGTTCCCAGAATTGCTTTTATAAATAAAATGGATAGAACCGGAGCTGATTTTTATAATGCTCTTCAGATGATGAGAGAACGATTGGGCGCGAATGCTATTCCTATCAATTTACCAATTGGTGAAGGCGATATATTTTCGGGTGTTATTGATTTAATCTCATTTAAAGCCAGAATGTATCATGATGAAACTTTTGGCGCTACCTATGATGAAATAGAGATTCCTGAAGATTTAATGGAAACCGCTAATAAATATAGAACAGAAATGTTGGAAGCAGTTTCGGATGTAGATGATACTTTGCTCGAAAAATATTTAGACGGACAAGAAATTACAGAAAAAGAAGTTATCGATGTATTAAGAAAAGCTACCATTGAATTAAAAATTATCCCGGTTTTATGCGGGTCGGCTTTCAAAAATAAAGGTGTTCAGAAATTACTTGATTCTGTAGTTGATTTTCTTCCTTCTCCAATTGATTTTAAGGAAATTGAAGCACATCATATTGGCCTTAATGATAGTATTAAGAGAAAAATAGATCCTAACGAAAAATTCGCAGCACTTGCATTTAAAATTATGAATGATGCTTATGTCGGTAAATTAACTTTCTTTAGAGTTTATGCCGGTACTTTAACCGCGGGTTCTTACATTTATAATGCAGTAAGCGGAAAGAAAGAAAGAATTAGCCGTCTTCTTCAGATGCATGCTAATCATAGAGAAGAAGTTACAGAAGTAAAAGCCGGTGATATTGCAGCCGCAGTTGGACTTAAATTTACCAAAACAGGTGATACTCTTTGTACAGAAGATGATCCGTATTCAATTAGAAAAAATTGTATTTCCTGAACCTGTTATTGAAATTGCAATTGAACCAAAAACTAAGGCTGACCAGGAAAAATTATCAGAATCATTAGTAAAATTATCTGATGAAGATCCTACTTTCAGAGTTAAAATTAATGAAGAAACAGGCCAGACTCTAATTAGCGGTATGGGCGAACTTCATCTTGAAATTTTAGTTGATCGAATGAAGCGAGAATTTAAAGTTGAAGCAAATGTAGGTAAACCTCAAGTTGCGTACAGAGAATCTATTACACAAACAGTTAATGCGGAAGGTAAATTCGTTAAACAATCTGGCGGACGCGGTAAATTCGGTCATGTTTGGGTTGAACTTTCACCTAATGAACCGGGTAAAGGCTATGAATTTGAAAATGCTATTGTAGGCGGAACTGTTCCTAAAGAATATATTCCGGCAGTTTCAGTCGGTATTCAAGAAGCTATGAAAAACGGTGTTGTCGCAGGTTTCCCTGTTGTTGATATAAAAGCAAAACTATACGATGGGTCTTACCATGATGTGGATTCCGATGAATTATCATTTAAAGTTGCCGGTTCATTAGCATTTAAAGAAGGAGCAAGAAAAGCAAAACCTGCTTTGCTGGAGCCTATAATGAGCGTGGAAGTTACAACTCCGGAAGAATATTTGGGAGATGTAATGGGCGATTTAAATTCTCGTCGTGGAAAAATAGATGGTTTTTCTGCTCGAAAAGATGCTCAAATTATTAAATCCCACGTTCCTTTATCGGAAATGTTCGGTTATGCAACTGTATTAAGATCTATGACACAAGGCCGTGCAATTTACTCAATGCAGTTTGATCATTATGCCGAAGTTCCAAAATCCATTGCTGATGAAATTGCTGAAAAAACATTGGGTAAAAAATCCGTAACCGCATAACTAAAAGATTTAGTAACAAAAGAAATAAAATATTAAAGGAGATATAGATGGCAAAAGAAAAATTTGATAGGAGTAAACCTCACGTTAACGTAGGTACAATTGGTCACGTTGATCATGGTAAAACTACATTAACAGCTGCCATCACTATGGCTCTCGCTAAAAAGGGCTTATCACAACAGAGATCTTTTGATAGTATTGATAACGCACCGGAAGAAAGAGATAGAGGTATTACTATTGCAACTGCTCACGTAGAATATTCGACAGAAAATAGACACTATGCGCACGTAGACTGCCCAGGTCACGCCGATTATGTAAAGAATATGATTACAGGTGCCGCTCAAATGGATGGTGCTATATTAGTAGTTGCCGCTACGGATGGTCCTATGCCTCAAACTAGAGAGCATATTCTTCTTGCCCGTCAGGTAGGTGTTCCTAGAATAGTTGTTTTCATGAATAAAGTTGATATGGTTGATGACCCTGAATTATTAGAATTAGTTGAAGTTGAATTAAGAGATTTATTAAATGAATATGAATTCCCGGGTGATGAAATTCCGATTATTCAAGGATCTGCATTAAAAGCTTTAGAAGCAGCTTCTGCTGACGCTCCGGCTGATGATCCAAGATATCAATGCATTTGGGATCTTATGAAAGCAGTCGATGAATATATTCCGATCCCGGAAAGAGATACAGATAAACCTTTCTTAATGCCTGTTGAGGATGTTTTCTCCATCACAGGTCGTGGAACAGTTGCTACCGGTAGAGTTGAAAGAGGACAGGTTAAAATTCAGGAAGAAGTTGAATTAATCGGTCTTGGTGTTCATAAAAAGACTGTAGTTACCGGTATTGAAATGTTTAGAAAAGAACTTGATTCAGCAATGGCTGGAGATAATGCCGGTATTCTATTAAGAGGTATTGACAAAAATGAAATTGAAAGAGGAATGGTTTTGGCTAAAACCGGAACAATCACTCCTCATAAGAATTTTGAAGGTGAAGTATATATACTTTCAAAAGAAGAAGGCGGACGTCATACACCATTCTTTAATGGTTACAGACCTCAGTTTTATTTTAGAACAACAGATGTAACCGGTGTTGCCTCACTTCCTGAAGGAACTGAAATGGTTATGCCCGGAGATAATGTAAAATTAAAAGTTGAACTTATTACTGATATAGCTATGGAAGAAGGCTTGCGCTTCGCTATCCGTGAAGGCGGAAGAACTGTCGGCGCTGGTGTTGTAACAAAAATTATTGAATAATTATGATTCGATCCTGCAGAAAGGGAGCTAAAAACTCCCTTTTTGTATGTAATATATTTTATAAGGAGTATAATAAGTGCCTGGCCAAAAGATTAGAATTAAATTAAAATCATACGATCATATTTTAATAGATAAATCTACCGAAAAGATTATTAAAACGGTAAGAAGTACAGGAGCTGTTGTTTCTGGCCCGATCCCTTTACCTACTAGAAGAACAGTATATACAGTATTGAGATCTCCTCACGTGGATAAAAAATCTCGTGAGCAATTTGAGACCAGAGCGCATAAACGAATTATTGATATTCATAATTCGAACAATAAAACCGTCGATTCTCTAAGTAAATTAGACATTCCGGCGGGTGTTGATATTGAGATTAAGCTTTAATGAATTTGGGAGTAAAGATGTCTGGCATCATCGGAAAAAAAATTGGAATGTCGAGTGTATTTAGCGCTGAAGGCGATATAGTACCAGTTACTGTTATTCAGGCTGGCCCTTGTAAAATTGTAGCCTTAAGAACCACGAAAAAAGATGGTTATGAAGCAGTTCAGCTTGGTTACGGTTCAAGAAAAGAAAAAAATATTAATAAGCCGGTTGCCGGTCATTATAAAAAAAATGACCTTAGTCCTTCTGCCTTATTGAAAGAATTCAGAGTAGATTCTTCCGCCGAATATAAAATAGGCGATGAATTAAAAGTAGATCTTTTTGCTGTTGGCGAAAAGATTAAAGTGAGAGGCAAAAGTAAGGGCAAAGGTTTCCAGGGTGTAATGAAACGCCACGGATTTGGTGGTGTTGGCGGTACTACCCACGGCCAAAGTGATCGTTTAAGGGCGCCCGGTTCTATCGGCTCTAGTTCTTACCCTTCTAGAGTTTTTAAAGGCCAAAGAATGGCTGGCAGAACAGGTTATGACAATATAACTATTTCCGGACTTCAAGTTGTTAAAATATTACCTGAAGAAAATATTATTTTGGTAAAAGGTGCTGTTCCGGGATCAATAAATTCAATTGTTGAATTGATAAAGAAGTAATTTGGTATAAAAATGAATTTAGACATACATAAAATAGATGGATCGACATCTGACGAAAAAGTAGAACTTGCGGATGATATTTTTGGTGTTGAACCTAATGATCATGCAATCTATTTATCGGTTAAAGCTTATTTGGCCAATCAAAGACAAGGTACACATAAAGCTAAAGAAAGAGCTGAAGTTCGCGGAGGCGGTAAAAAGCCTTGGAAGCAAAAAGGCAGAGGCGGTGCGAGAGCCGGTACATCCAGATCCCCTTTATGGGTTGGAGGAGGTACAATATTTGGCCCTCGTCCCAGAGATTATCGTCAGAATCTTCCTAAAAAAGTAAAAAGATTAGCGCGTAAATCTGCCCTTTCTTATAAAGTAAAAGATGAACAGTTTTTGGTTGTTGAAGATTTTAATTTCGACCAACCTAAAACTAAGGATTTTGTAAAAATACTGGAACAATTGAAAGTTAACGGTAAGAAAATTCTTATGTTAACAAGTTCGTATAATAATATTGTTTATAAAGCCGGAAGAAATATTCCTAAAGTGCAAATTCTTGAAGCCGCAAAAGCATCTACTTATGATATTTTGAATAATCAAGTTTTAATTGTACAAAAAGGCGCATTAGACGTTATTAATAAGACCTTCGGTAAAAATGAAGAGGCGGTGAACTAAAATGAATAATATTTTAATTAGACCTTTAATCACCGAAAAAATGACAAATATTTCTGCTGAACAAGGGAAATATGGCTTTATAGTCAATCATAAAGCTAATAAAATAGAAATTGCTAAAGCAATTGAAACTAAATTTGATGTTCATGTTACTAGTATAAGAACTATTAATCACGCCGGCAAAAAGAAAACTCAATTTAGAAAAAGCGGAAGATTTGAAGGTAAAACACCAAAATTCAAAAAAGCGATTGTTACCCTAAAAGAAGGGGAAACTATTGAACTATTTGAGCAAGTATAGATATTGTAAATAGGATTATAAATGGCAATTAACAAATTAAAACCAAATACACCCGGTACAAGATTCAGATCAAATTCTTCATTTGATGAAATCACGAAAACTACACCGGAAAAATCTTTAACCGCTCCTATTAAAAAATCGGGCGGAAGAAATAATAAGGGTCGAGTAACCTCCCGTCATATTGGCGGAGGTCATAAAAGAAAATACAGAATTATAGATTTTAAAAGAAATAAAATGGGTGTTCCCGCAAAAGTATTTTCTATTGAATACGATCCTAACAGAACTTCCAGAATAGCCTTACTGCATTATGCTGACGGAGAAAAAAGATATATTATTGCTCCGAATGGTTTGAAGGTCGGCGATACAGTTTCTTCAGGACCGGGTAGTGATATTGTAGTTGGTAATTCATTGCCGCTTAGAGACATGCCACTCGGAAGTTTTATTCATAATGTTGAATTAAAACCCGGTAAAGGCGGACAATTAGGAAGAAGCGCAGGTTCTGCTCTTCAAGTTATGGCTAAAGAAGGTGATTATGCTCAAATAAAAATGCCTTCCGGTGAAGTAAGACTTATTAGATTAGACTGTATGGCTACATACGGCACAGTAGGAAATTCTGAACAAGAAAATATTAGTTTAGGAAAAGCCGGCAGATCTCGCTGGAAGGGTAAACGTCCACATGTAAGAGGCGTGGCAATGAACCCTGTAGATCACCCGATGGGCGGTGGTGAAGGTAAAACTTCCGGTGGCGGACATCCGGTTTCACCTTGGGGTCAAAAAGCTAAAGGCTTAAAAACCAGAAAGCATAAAAAACAATCAAATAAATTTATCATTAAAAGACGGAATAAATAGAGAGTTAATAATGCCAAGATCGGTTAAAAAAGGTCCTTTTGTTGATTATAAATTAGCTGACAAAATTGATCAACTTAATAGCAGCAACCAAAAAAAGATTATTAAAACATGGTCTAGAGCTTCTACTATTACTCCGGATTTTGTTGGTCATACCATCGCAGTACACAACGGAAATAAAATGATTCCGGTATATGTTACCGAAAATATGGTGGGACATAAGTTAGGAGAATTTGCTCCTACAAGAATTTTTAGAGGACATCCCGGAACCAAAGCTGAAAAAGCCTCTAAATCGAAATAATTCTAATAAAGGATATTAAGGAAACATGGAAGCAAGAGCAATACATAGATATATAGGGTCATCTCCAAGAAAGATGCGATTGTTGATTGATTTAATTCGTGGAATGTCCGTTGAAAAAGCTATTGAAATTTTACATTTCCATTCGAAACACGCATCCAAAGATGCAGAAAAAGTTTTAAGATCTGCCGTGGCAAATCTTATTAATCGTGAAGATTCATCAAGAGTTGAGCCCTCTGATTTATTTGTAAAAGAAGCATTTGTTAACCAAGGGCCCAACATTAAAAGAATTTCTCCCGCTCCAATGGGACGAGCTTACAGAATAAGAAAAAGATCTTGTCATTTAACAATTGTAGTTGCAACTAAAGCATAATTTTTAGGAGGATATTTTTTTGGGACAGAAAACAAATCCGGTTGGTTTAAGAGTTGGTATAATTAGAGGATGGGACTCTAATTGGTATGAAAATAAAACCTATGCGCCAAATCTGAAAGAAGATGAAAAGTTAAGATCCTATATAAGAAACCGGTTAAAGAAAGCGGGTATATCTCAGTATAGTTATTGATAGAACCTCCAAAAATATAATTTTAACTATTCATACATCCAGGCCTGGTGTTGTTATTGGAAAAAGCGGTAAAGAAATTACACAGCTTGAACAAGAATTAAAACAAATTACCGATAAAGAAGTAAAAGTTCAGATTTCGGAAATTAAAAGACCTGAATTAGATGCTTATTTAGTTGCCGAAAATATTGCTAATCAACTTAAAGGAAGAGTTTCCTTCAGAAGAGCAATGAAAATGGCAATTACTGCCGGTATGAGAATGGGAGCAGAAGGAATAAGGATTATGTGCGCCGGCAGTTTGGGCGGGGCTGAAATGGCTCAGGACAGAACAATATAAAGAAGGTAGAATTCCGCTGCATACATTAAGAGCTGATATAGATTATGCAAACGGAAGAGCGGAAACCATTTATGGTTCTATCGGAATAAAAGTATGGATTTGCCGCGGAGAAATCTTAGGAAAAAGAGTTACTGAATAAATTACTGGGAGTTTTATAATTATGTTAATGCCAAAAAGAGTTAAATTTAGAAAATCGCAGCGTGGAAGAATGGCCGGAAAGGCTAAACGCGGTAGTTCTGTTGCTTTTGGAGACTTCGGACTTAAAGCCCTAGAACCGCATTGGATTACCAGTCGGCAGATTGAAGCTTGCCGTGTTGCTCTTTCTAGAAAAATGAAAAGAGACGGTAAAGTTTGGATTAGAATTTTCCCTGATAAACCTGTTTCTAAAAAACCTTTAGAAACAAGAATGGGTAAAGGTAAAGGTGCTCCTGAATTTTGGGTTGCAGTAGTAAAACCCGGAAGAGTTTTATTTGAAGTAGCGGGTGTATCTAAAGAAATAGCTCAAGAAGCTTTAAAAGCTTGCTCTTATAAACTTCCTATAAAAACAAAAATTGTTTCAAGACCCGATATCGAATAATCTTAAAAAGGCGTGATTAAAAATGAAAATTCATGAAATAAGAGAAATGAGCAAAGAAGAGCTTGTTAAAAGGAATTAGACGAGGAAGAAAAAAATTTAGTAGATTTACGTTTTGCACATCAGCTCAAACAGCTTACTAATACCGCTAAACTAAAATTAGCTAAAAAAGATATTGCTAAAATGAAAACTGTTCTTAACGAAAAAGAATTAGCGGAAAAAAATACAGCTAAATAAAGAAGGAGTTAATGCTTAACTATGGAACGCGCATTAAGAAAAACTAGAGTTGGTGTGGTTGTTAGCAATAAAATGGAAAAAACCATTACAGTAGCTATTGAAAGAAGAGTTCCTCACCCGATTTACAAAAAATATTTTAAGAAAACTACCAAACTTATGGCTCATGATGAAAAACATGAATGTAAAATTGGTGACAAAGTAAAAATTATGGAAACACGCCCTTTAAGCTTAAAGAAAAGATGGCGTTTAGTAGAAATTGTAGAAAAAGCCAAGTAGCAAAGCAAGGAGTAGTCTAAAAATGATTCAAGAAGAAACGAATTTAGTTGTAGCCGATAACTCTGGCGCTAAAAAAGTTAGATGTATCCGGGTACTTGGCGGTAGTGGCAGAAAATATGCAAGCGTGGGCGATTTAATTGTTGTAGCTGTTAAAGCTGCCATACCTAATGGTACTGTTAAAAAAGGTGAAGTTTCCAGAGCAGTTATTGTTAGAACAAAAAAAGAAGTTAGAAGAAAAGATGGTTCATATATTAGATTTGATGAAAATGCTGCCGTTTTAATTAATGCTCAAAACGAACCTAAAGGTACACGTATTTTTGGACCAGTTGCAAGAGAATTAAGAGAAAAACAATTTATGAAAATAGTTTCTTTAGCACCTGAAGTTTTATAAAGAGTTGGGAATAAAATGAAAATTCGTAAAAATGATAATGTAGTTGTTATTTCCGGTAATGATAAAGGCAAAACCGGAAAAGTATTAAAAGTATTTCCTAAAGAATCACGCGTGATTGTGGAAGGAATTAACTTAAGAAAAAGACATACAAAACCCAGCCAGAATAATCCTCAGGGTGGTATTATAGAAAAAGAAGCTCCAATAAATGCTTCTAATGTTATGCTCTTAGATCCTAAAACAAATGAACCTACAAGATTAGGATCTCAAATTATACTTGATGAAAAAACCGGAAAGAAAAAAAGAGCTCGTATAAGTAAAGCAAGCGGAGAAATGGTTTAATATTCAATAAATTTTACTCAAGGTTAGAATTTTAAAATGGCAGAAAAGAAAACAAAAAAAGATAGTACTGCGAAACAAGCAAAAGCTTCAAAAAAAGAAGCACAAGTTTCTGCACCGGAAAATGAAGTTAAAATAAAAGCTCGCTTAGCTGATTCATATAAAAATGAAATTGTTCCGGCTTTAATGAATAAATTTGGATATAAAAGCATAATGCAAGTTCCTAAACTTGACAAAATTGTTGTAAATATGGGTGTCGGAGATGCTGTATCTGATTCAAAATTAATGGATGAAGCTGTTAAGGAATTGAAACAATAACTGGTCAAAAACCAAGTGTTAGAAAAGCCAAAAAAGCAATATCTAATTTCAAACTTAGAGAAGGCGTTAATATTGGCACAAAGGTTACCTTGAGACGCGAAAGAATGTATGAATTTTTGGATAGATTAGTAAATATTGCACTTCCGCGAGTAAGGGATTTTAGAGGTTTGCCGGATAAATCATTTGACGGTAGTGGTAATTATACTATTGGTATAAAAGAACAAATAATTTTTCCTGAAATAAATGTTGATAAAATAAATAAAATTTTGGGAATGGATATTACATTTGTTACCACAGCTCCTACCGACAGTGAGGCTTATGAACTGCTGAAGGCTTTTGGAGTTCCTTTCAGAAAAAAAGAAATTAAAACAGCGTAAATAGGAGAATTAATGGCTCGTAAAAGTTTAATTGCTCGTGAAGAGAAAAGACGTAAGCTTGTAGAAAAATATGCTAAGCTGAGAAAAGAACTTAAAGAAAAAGGTGATTATGAAGCCTTGCAAAAATTGCCTAAAAATTCATCTCCGGTAAGATTAAATAACCGCTGTATGTTTACCGGTAGAGCAAGAGCTTATTATCGTAAATTTGGTGTCTCCAGGTTAGTTCTAAGGGAAATGGCTCTTAGAGGTGAAATACCTGGATTAAAAAAAGCAAGTTGGTAGAAGGAGTGAATTAAAATGGCAGTTACAGATCCTATTGCAGATTTTTTAACAAGAATTAGAAACGCTTCAAAAGCGAAAAAGGTTAAAGTTGACATACCTTCTTCTAACATGAAGAAAGGCCTGGCTGAAATACTTAAACAACAGAGTTTTATTGAAGATTATTCAATTGCTGAAGATAATAAACAAAATATATTAAGAATTCAGCTAAAATATACTAACGGCCAGTCGGCTATAAGTGGATTAAAAAGAATAAGCACTCCTGGATTAAGAGTTTATAAAAATTCTTCTGATATTCCTCGTGTATTAAATGGATTAGGAATAGCTGTTATGTCTACCTCTAAAGGTTTACTAACCGATAAAGAAGCAAGAACTCAGTCCATCGGCGGTGAAGTAGTTTGTTATATCTGGTAATATTTTTTGAATGGAGTTTGAAAAGTGTCACGAATTGGTAAAAAACCTATAACCGTTCCTAAAGGCGTTACAGTTACTTTAGACGGAAATTCTGTAAAAATAAAAGGACCTAAAGGAGAACTAGAAAATTCCTTTCGTCCTAATATCTCAATTGAAGTATCCGGCGAAGAAATTATAGTAACACGTCCTGATGATACAAAAGAAAATAAAGCACTTCATGGTTTAACCAGGGCTTTACTTCAAAATATGGTTCTCGGTGTTACTGATGAATATCGAAAAACGCTCGATATTATTGGTGTTGGTTACAGAGTAGAGATGAAAGGCCAGAATCTTTTAGTTAACATTGGTTATTCGCATCCTATATACTTTATGCCGCCTGAAGGAATTACTTTACAAGCTCCTACTCAAACTCAAATTGTTATATCTGGTATAGATAAGCAATTGGTTGGAATGGTCGCAGCTAAAATTAGATCAATAAGAAAACCGGAACCTTATAAAGGTAAAGGAATTAAATATTCTGATGAACAAATTGTAAGAAAAGCCGGTAAGACTGCAGGTAAATAAAATTTAGTGGAGAATGAATAGAAAATGATTAATAAAAATAGAAATTCCAGAATTCGTGCTAAAATTAAAATAAGAAAAATAATTTCCGGCACGCAAGAAAGGCCTCGTTTAACTGTTTACCGCAGCTTAAATAATGTTTTTGCTCAGCTTATTGATGATACTACCGGAAAAACTTTAGCTTCTGCTTCTTCACTTTCTAAAGAAGTTTTAGATGATATAAAGAACGCAAAAGGAAAAGTTGCCAAAAGTAAAATAGTCGGAAGTTTAGTAGCAAAAAAAGCTTCGGAAAAAAATATAACTAACGTGGTTTTTGATAGAAACGGCTATAGATACCACGGTAGAATACAAGCATTAGCTGAAGGTGCCCGCGAGGGAGGATTAAAGTTTTAATGGAAACTACTGCCGGGTCGTCTAATGGCAGGACTACGCCCTTTGGAGGCGTCTGTAGAGGTTCGAATCCTCTCCCGGCAGCAAGTTTTAGTAAAATATTTTAGGGAAAGAGCTTTTTTAGCGCTTTTCCATTTTTATTGTTTAAGAAGTTTAGATAAATTACATATTTAAATATTACTTTATAAGTAATAGTCGGAGTATCAATTTGAAAACATTTAAGTCAAATGAAGTTGAAGGCCTAAAAGAAAAGGTTGTTCATATCAATAGAGTTGCTAAAGTAGTTAAAGGTGGACGTCGTTTCAGTTTTAATGCTATAGTGGTTGTCGGGAACGGTAACGGTACTGTTGGTGTCGGACTCGGTAAGGCAAATGAAGTTACCGATGCAATTTCAAAAGGAATAGATGACGCGAAGAAAAGTTTAATTACTGTTCCTTTAATAAAAGGAACTGTTGCGCATGAAATTATTGGTAAATACGGTGCTGGCAAAGTTATGTTAAAACCTGCCTCTCCCGGTACCGGTGTTATTGCAGGCGGCGGAGTAAGAGCCGTTTTGGAAGCTGCCGGGATTCAAGATATTTTAACAAAATCTCTAGGATCTAGTAACCCGCATAACCAAGTTAAAGCTACTTTGAATGGCCTTGCTAGTCAAACAGATGCGCGAAAGATGGCAAAGAAAAGAGGCATGACTGTTTCTGAGTTATTCAATTCTTAAATAGGTTGAGGAATTAATGGGAAAAATTAAAGTTACACAAATAAGAAGCATTATTGATAGACCTAAAGATCAAAAAAGAACGATTGAGGCTTTAGGTTTAGGTAGGCCTAACTGGGAAAAAATTCATAACGATACTCCTCAAATTAGAGGAATGATAAATAAAGTTACCCATTTGGTAAAAGTTGAAGAATTTAACGAGAAGCAATAGGATTTTATAAATGGATATTCTAAGTAATTTAAAATATACTAAAGGCTCAAAAAAGAACCGCAAAAGAGTAGCTAGAGGTGAAGGTTCCGGCCATGGCGGTACAGCCACAAGAGGTAATAATGGCCAAATGTCAAGATCCGGTGCTAAACATAAAGCCTGGTTTGAAGGCGGTCAGATGCCTCTTCAAAGAAGAATCCCAAAATTTGGGTTTACAAATCACTTTAGAGTTAAATATGATATTATAAATGTTGATACTCTACAAAATCACTCTGAACATTTTAATAATGGTTTAGTAAACATTGAATCATTGATAAAGACTGGTTTGGTTTCCGGAAAAAATCCTGTTAAAATTTTAGGTAATGGGGAACTAAAATCAAAACTACAAGTTGAAGCAAACTCTTTTAGCAAGTCAGCGCAAGAAAAAATTGAAGCTGCTGGCGGATCAATAAAAACGATTTAATCTGGAATTAAATGGCTAAACTCACAGAAACCTTTAGGAACATTTTTAAGATAAACGAGTTACGTCAAAGAATTCTTTATACTTTAGCGTTACTTGTAATCGTAAGAATTGGTGCTCATATAACAATTCCCGGCGTAGATGCCGCATTACTGTCAGAAAGTACAAAA
This sequence comes from uncultured Bacteroidota bacterium, assembly GCA_963798775.1. Taxonomy (GTDB): domain Bacteria; phylum Bacteroidota; class Ignavibacteria; order Ignavibacteriales; family Ignavibacteriaceae; genus CAWCUK01. The sequence goes on along the minus strand of CAWCUK010000001.1, from coordinate 510,513 downwards.
AATTCTACTTCTGATAATTTATTTGGTTTATATGATCTATTTGTAGGCGGCGCTTTTAAAAACGCGGCCATTTTTGCCTTAGGTATAATGCCTTATATATCGGCTTCAATTATTATTCAGCTTTTAGGAGCTGTTGTTCCATATTTTCAGAAGCTGCAGCAAGAAGGCGAAGACGGGCGAAAAAAGATTACACAATTAACCAGGTACGGCACTGTCCTTATTTCCGCCCTACAAGCCTGGGGTGTAACAATTAGGCTTTTAAATATTCGTGTTCAAGACGTTCCAATTATTCCGGTTGGTGTTCAAGGTTTTGCTTGGACTTTTTCAACAATTTTGATTCTTACAGCCGGTACAGTTTTTATGATGTGGCTGGGTGAGCAAATTACCGATAAAGGGATAGGTAACGGTATTTCACTGATAATTTTTATCGGCATTATAGATAGATTCCCTTTTGCTGTTTTAGATGAAATTAGATTAATAAGCGAAGGTACAAGAAGTATTGTTATTGAAATTGTAATTCTCGCGTTTATGATTCTTATTATTGCTGGTGTTGTACTGGTAACGCAAGGAACCAGAAGGATTCCTGTTCAATATGCTAAACGGGTTGTCGGCAGAAAAGTTTACGGCGGAGTTACTCAATATATTCCTCTTAGGGTAAATACAGCCGGTGTAATGCCTATAATTTTTGCTCAATCAATAATGTTTATTCCGAATACTGTTTTATCCTTTTTCCCGGATAATGAATTTCTGCAAAGTTTAACAAGTTATTTTGTTTATACTTCGCCTGTTTATTCATTTATTTATGCATTAATGATTATTTTCTTTACATATTTTTATACTGCAATTGCTTTTAATCCAAAAGACGTTGCCGATACTATGAAGAAACAAGGCGGTTTTATTCCGGGTATAAGACCAGGCAAACAAACTTCTGAATTTATAGATAATATTTTAACAAAAATTACTTTACCAGGTTCATTCTTTTTAGCTATTGTAGCTATTTTGCCTGCATTTGTTTCCGCTTGGGGTGTATCGGGAAGATTTGCTCAATTTTTTGGCGGAACCAGTCTTTTAATTATTGTCGGTGTTGCATTAGATACATTACAGCAAGTTGAGTCGCACCTACTTATGAGGCATTATGATGGATTTATGAAAACCGGTAAAGTAAAGGCAAGAAGATAAATATTGTGATTTATATTAAGAGTAAAAAAGATATTGATTATATAAGAATAAGTTGTAGAATTGTGGCTGAAACTCTTCAGCTTATGAAAAGATATGTTAAACCCGGTGTTACTACTGCTGAATTAGATAAGATAGCTGAAGATTATATTTTAAGTAATAATGCTAAACCGGCTTTTAAAGGATATTCCCAAGCTGGTTCTTTTGATTATCCCGGTTCTATTTGTGCTTCTGTTGATGCCCAAGTTGTTCATGGAATACCGGGTAATAGAGTTCTTAAAGAAGGTGAAATTATCTCTCTGGACGTAGGTGTTTATAAAGACGGCTACTATGGAGATGCTGCATTAACAGTAGCAGTTGGTAGTATTTCTGAAGAAAAACAGAAATTAATGGATGTAACCGAAAAATCACTATACATCGGAATTGAACAGGCAAAAGTAAATAATAGAGTTCATGATATTTCAGCCGCAGTTCAAAATTTTGTTGAATTTAACGGTTTTTCTGTTGTCAGAGATCTTTGTGGCCATGGTGTAGGGAAATATTTACATGAAGACCCATCGGTTCCAAATTACGGTAAAAAGGGAACCGGTGCTAAATTAAGAAAAGGTATGACTATAGCTATTGAACCTATGGTAAATGTGGGTAAATATGATGTGATAACTGAAAGCGACGGCTGGACAATAGTTACCACAGACGGTCTTCCTTCTGCACATTTTGAACACTCAATCTTAATAGATAACGGGAAGCCAGAAATACTAACGGTTTGTTAATGGCAAAACAAGGACCAATAAAAGTTGACGGAGTTGTAACAGAAACATTACCCAATGCACATTTTAAAGTGAAACTGGATAATGGACATGAAATTTTGGCGCATATCTCCGGAAAAATGAGAATGCATTTTATTAAAATATTGGTTGGAGATAAAGTTTCTATAGAATTATCTCCGTATGATTTAACAAAAGGTAGAATTACCTATAGATATAAATAGCGGAGGCTACTATTATGAAAGTTAGAGCATCAGTAAAAAAAATATGTGATAATTGCAAAGTAATTAAACGTAAAGGCGTAGTTAGAGTAATTTGTAAAAATCCAAAACACAAACAGCGTCAAGGTTAATTAAAAAATTAAGGAGAAGATAATTGGCTCGTATAGCTGGCGTAGATTTACCAAAAAATAAAAAAGTTTTATTCGGTCTTCAGTATATTTTGGTGTGGGATCTAATGTGGCAGTAGATGTACTTAAAAAAGCCAAAGTTGATCCGGATAAAAAAATTTCCGATTTAAACGATGAAGAAGTTGCTGAAATTAGAGCTATTCTTACCTCAGATTATAAAGTTGAAGGTGCTCTTCGTTCAGAAGTTCAACAGAACATAAAAAGATTGATGGATATTGGTGCTTATAGAGGTATAAGACATAGAAGAGGACTTCCGGCCAGAGGCCAAAGAACACGTACTAATTCAAGAACCCGTAAAGGTAAAAGAAAAACCGTTGCCGGTAAAAAGAAAGCACCAACTAAGAAATAAAGTTTGATAACTTGGAGGTTTAAGAGAATTGGCTAAAGCTATAAAAAAAGCAAAAAAGAAAGCGCACGTTGACGCTAACGGAGTTGCACATATTAAAGCAACTTTTAATAATGTAATTGTTACAATTACAGATATTTATGGTAACACAATTTCCTGGTCTTCTGCAGGCAAAAATGGATTTAAAGGATCTAGAAAAAATACTCCTTTTGCCGCTCAAGTTTCTGCGGAAGCCGCTGCAAAAGAAGCTTATGATTTAGGATTAAGAAGAGTTGATGTTTTGTTAAAGGACCTGGTTCCGGTAGAGAAGCAGCTATTAGAGCATTAAATACTGCCGGTTTAAATGTTAGTTCTATTAAAGATGTTACCCCCATCCCTCATAACGGCTGCAGGCCGCCTAAGAAAAGAAGAGTTTAAATTTATTGGAGAATTATTAAATGGCAAGATATACAGATTCAGTTTGTAAATTATGCAGAAGAGAAAGACAAAAGCTGTTTTTAAAAGGACAAAAATGCTATACCGAAAAATGTCCTGTTGAAGTAAGAAATTATCCTCCAGGACAGCATGGAAATTCTAGAAGAGCTAAAGTTTCTGAATACGGAGTTCAGCTGCGTGAAAAGCAAAAAATCAAAAGAATATACGGTTTACTTAGAAACTCAATTCAGAAATTATTTTGAAAGTGCCAATAAAGCTAAAGGCATTACCGGCGAAAACTTAGTGCGAATATTAGAAAGCAGGTTAGATAATGTTGTTTATAGGCTTGGTTTTGCTTCTTCGCGTAAACAAGCAAGACAATTAATTAGACACAGACATATTATTGTTAACGAACGTTTGGTTGATATTCCGTCTTATATTCTTTACTGCTGGTGATATTGTTAAAATTAAAGAAAAAAGTAAAAAACTTGATGCTATTCATAACTCGCTTAAAAGAGTGAAAGACAGTACTTATTCCTGGTTATCAATTGATAAAGCATCGCTCATCAGGCACATTTGTGCAAGTACCGGAAAGAGCCGACGTTCCTCTAAATGCCAATGAACAATTGGTAGTTGAGCTTTATTCCAAATAAAAATTGATATTTTTAAGATTAATTTTAGAGGATTATTAAATGAGTGTATCATATTTAAAGATGCCTGAAGCCGTTGTTCTTGATGAGACTAGTTATACGAATACGTTTGGAAAATTCTTTTTGCAGCCGTTAGAAAGAGGTTATGGCGTTACTTTAGGTAACTCCCTAAGAAGAGTATTATTATCTTCATTAACCGGCGCTGCAATTACTTCGGTTAAAGTTCAGCGGTGTTCTTCACGAATTTACTACAATTGAAGGCGTTGTTGAAGATGTTTCGGAAATTATTCTTAATTTGAAACAGGTTAGAATGAAACTATTAAATAAAAAGCCTAATAAAATTGATATTTCCTTTAATGGAGAAGGTGAATTTACAGCGGCGGATATTCAAAAAAATAGTGCCGAAGTTGAAGTATTGAATCCTGATTTACATATTGCCAATTTAAATAAAAATGCAAAATTTGATTTGGAAATAAGAGTAGGTAAAGGAAAAGGATATGTTCCTTCTGCCGAAAATGTTTCTCCCGATCAAACTATTGGTGTAATTCCCATTGATTCTATCTTTACCCCTATTAAAAATGTAAAATACGATGTTGAAAATGTGCGTATTGGTGATAAAAATGATTATGAAAAATTAACATTAGATGTTTTAACCGACGGTTCAATTACTCCTGATGATGCTTTAACCCAAGCAGCTAAAATATTAAGGGATCATATTCAATTATTTATCAATTTTGATATCGATCAAGAAGAAGAACAAGCAGTAAGTCAAAAAGACAGCGAAAGAGAAAGAGTTAAAAAAATTCTTTTAACTAATGTAGATGATCTTGAGTTAAGTGTAAGATCTCACAATTGCTTAAAAGCTGCAAATATTAAAAATCTTTCGGATCTAGTAAAAAGAGATGAATCAGAGATGCTGAGGTTTAGAAACTTCGGAAGAAAATCTTTGGCTGAGCTTATGGAAATAGTCGAAAATTTAGGATTAGAATTCGGCATGGATGTAGACAGCTATCTTAAAGAAGAAACTGAAACAACATAATTTTGAAAAAGGTTAACCCATGAGACATAGAGTTAGAGGTAGAAAATTTAATAGAACCGCGAGCCATCGCGCAGCTTTACTAAAATCGTTAGCAACTTCTTTATTAAAGCATAAGAGTATTAAAACTACTACTGCCAAAGCTAAAGAAACTAGAAGTTATGTAGAAACCCTAATTACAAAAGCAAGAAAGAATGATTTGCATTCAAAAAAACAAATTATGAATGTAATTAAGGATAAAGAAGTTGTAAAAGAATTATTCGCTGAAATAATTCCTAAAATTGGCGATAGGCCGGGCGGTTATACACGCGTTGTTAAATTAGGAAATAGAATCGGCGATGCTGCTGAAATGTCTATTCTAGAGCTTGTTGATTATAATGATGTTATAAATGAAAAAGCTGAAGATAGAAAAGAAAAAAGAGAAGCAAAACGTGAAGCTAAAAGAGAATCTGAAGCAAATAATGAAGTTGAAGATGCTAACGTTGTTTCTGAGTCATCAGCTGAGAAAAAATAAAAACACATTTTTATTTATTTTAATAAAGAGTAATCGGATATCCGGTTACTCTTTTTTTTTCTATGTTTGAAAAACAAGAATTTATAAAATCGGTTTACGATATAAAGGATTTGCCAAAAACAAATCTTCCGGAAATAATTTTATGCGGAAGATCTAATGTAGGCAAATCATCTTTTATAAATTCATTATTTAATAGAAAAGATCTTGCAAAAACAAGTTCCACTCCGGGCAAAACCCGTTCTATTAATTATTATCTAATTGATGATAAATTTTATCTTGTTGATTTACCCGGCTTTGGTTATGCCAAAACAAGTAAAAAAGAAAGAGAATTCTGGGCAAAATTAATTGGAAATTATATTGAGTCATCAAAAAATATCGCTCTTGCATTTCATTTTATAGACAGCAGGCATAAACCAACCGAACTTGATATAAATCTTAATCTTCTATTACAAGAAAAAGGTTTAGTTTACGTAGCTATTTTAAGCAAAGTTGATAAACTGAAACAATCAGAATATAATTCGGCTAAAAAAAATGTTGTTCAGTATTTCCCGGAATTAAGTCTCGGCGATAATTTAATTCCATATTCTTCCATAAAAAAAACCGGCAGAAAAGAAATTTTAAGAAGATTAAACAGTTTATTTTACAACACGCATTTTCCTATTAAATAAGCTGATGTTTGCTATTCTTTATCCGTCAAATTATATTAAGAATGAATTTTTAAATATCTGTTGAGAACACTACTTAATATGGATCGTAGGCAGAAAAAAAGACTTTTAATATTTCTACTTTTTCCTCTTCTTGCTATCATTCTTTTCATTACTGATGATTTGGTAATTAGAATTATCACTATTGCTCTTCTTATTATATACGTTGCGTTCATTATATTTTTAAGAGATTCTATAAAATTTGAAGGGCCGTATATTCCCGAATCTGAATCTGATAATGATATTGAGGCCGGCGAAGAATCAGAATTAGAAAACTTTGACGATTCGTTTGAAATTGTTTCGGCAAATAAAAATTTAGAAGTAATTACTGCGGATAATTATTTCCCTGAGAAGCGCCTTTCTAAAACCACTTTAAAACCTCCCGACCTTAAAGAACGATTTGATGAAATCGCTAATGAAATGCTTCCCAAAGAAATTGGGCACGATGGGCAGTTTACCTTTATTCTTGAAAAAATATTAACAGTTATTAAGGAAGCTTATTCCGCTAATACCGCAATATTCTTCTGGTACAACAAGAAAAAAGAGAAGCTTTCGGTGGAAAAATATGTTTCTAATTCTACTGAAATTGCGCAAAGAAGATTTGATATTGAAGATGATATTTTAAGTAAAATTGTTCAGAAAGGGGAACCGGAACTATTAAGTGATATTTCTCCCGCTGCGGAAGCCGATGTTATCAGGTATTATTCTTCGCCCCAGGGAATAAGAAGTTTTGTGGGAGTTCCTTTGTTTTATGCTAAAAACCTTATTGCCATTATAGCAATTGATGCAAAAGTTGGAGATGCTTTTGGTATAGAAACTATTTATGCTTTAGGAAGATTTGTTCGTGTAATAACAATGATTATTACAATTTTTGAAGAAAAACATTCCGATACTGTTTCTCAACAGCGGCTAAAAGGATTATTAAATTTAATTGGTCCCGATAGAAAAATAGACAGCGATATTGATCTGGTTGCCGCGTTGCAAAACTCCGTAAATTATTTAATAGATTGGGACGCATTCGCTTTTGTTTATTATGAACCTGTCGATCAAAAATTTAAAACTCTCAAAATAATAAATAATACCTCTCTTAAATATGTCGGCGAAAATTTAGATATAGATTTAAATGGAACTCTAGTAGGAAAATCAATAGTTACCGGAAGTACAGTAAAAATAGATGATACTTCAGCCGGAGAATTTGTAAGATTTTCCAAAGTAGAAAGCGTTAGCTTTGATGGTTCATTTATGGCCATTCCGCTTATTTATCATGAACAAAATTATGGGGTGCTTTGCTTCGAAAGTTTAAAGAAAAATGTTTATACAAGTGCTGATATAGTATTTTTACGAAGTGCAGTAAATATTTTTTCTTTTATTATCTACTCTTATTCCACTCAAAAATTACTAAAAAGTTTTCTTGCCGTTGATATTGAAACCCGAACGTTAAATGTCGAAACTTTTAAAGATCGTTTAAGCTCTGACTTAATAAAAGCTCAGCAGCTAAAAGTTCCCGGTGCTATTGCATTAATTAGAATAGATGATTTTCTTGAGCAAGAGTCATTATTCGATGGAAATCCTTTTCCCAAAGTTTTACAAACTGTATCCGAAACTATTTCGGATGAAATGACACCTTTAAATCTTTTAGGAAGACTCGGTGAAAAATTATTTGGAGTTTATTTTTTTAATGCAACTACAAAAGACGTTTTTCTTTGGGCGGAAAAACTTCGGGTTAAAATTGCTCGCAAACCTGTTGCGGTTGTCTCCAAACAAACTACTTATACTGTATCTATCGGCGTAGCTTCCGCAAATAATAAAGTTGATGTTGATGAAATAATTCATAATGCGGAATTAGCCTTAAATAAAGCACTCGAACGCGGGGGCAATACAGTCCGTAATATTAATTAAATTTATATAAATAATAAAAGCAGAATTAAAGTGAACAACTTTTTTATAATTATTCTTGATGGCGTTGGTATCGGCGAACTTCCGGATGCTGCAAATTATGGAGACGAAGGAAGCAATACTCTTGCTAATATTTCAAAAGTAGTGGGCGGATTAGCTTTACCTAATCTGCAAAAATTAGGGTTAGGAAATATTAGCTGTATTAATGGAATAAGTGAAGTTGATAATCCTTTAGCTTCATTCGGAAAAATGAAAGAAATTTCAAAAGGGAAAGATTCAACCACAGGACATTGGGAAATATCGGGATTATATGTAGAAAAAGATTTTTCCTACTTTCCGAATGGATTCCCCGAGGATATAATAAATAAATTTATTTCCTTAACCGGCTGCAAAAACGTTCTCGGAAATAAACCTGCTTCCGGTACAGAGATTATAAAAGAATTAGGCGATGAACACGTAAAAACCGGTTTTCCTATTATTTATACTTCAGCCGATTCAGTATTTCAAATCGCGGCCCATGAAGAAGTAATCCCTTTAGATAAACTTTATGAAATTTGCAGAATTACAAGAGAAGAAGTTTTAACAGAACCGTTATATGTAGGCAGAGTGATTGCGCGCCCGTTTATAGGTGAATCGGGTAATTATGCTCGTACTACAAATAGAAGAGATTTTTCCTTAAATCCGCCGGCGGAAACAGTATTAGAGCTGCTTAAGAAGAATGATATAAATACTGTTGCAGTTGGTAAAGTAAACGATCTTTTTAATTATAAAGGAATTAGCGTTAAAGAAAAAACAAAATCGAATAAAGAAGGCTGCGCGAAACTTATTCAATACTCAAAAGAAGCAAAAAATAATTTCATTTTTGCCAATTTAGTTGATTTTGATGTTTATTACGGGCATAGAAATGATCCCGAAGGTTTTGCAAAGGCTTTAAAAGAATTTGATGATTTTTTACCTGATTTCTTGAATAATCTTCATGAAAGTGATAGATTAGTAATAACTGCTGATCACGGTAATGATCCTACTACAAAAAGCACCGATCATAGCCGTGAATTTGTACCTCTATTATTTTATGCACCCTCTAAAAATGGGAAAAACTTAGGCGTTAGAAGTACATTTTCTGATGTTGGAAAAACCGCTGCCGAATATTTTGGTATTACAAATTCATTGAAGGGAAGTAGTTTTCTTTATGAATAATGATTTTAATACAAAGTTATTTTTTTTCAATTCAAACATAAATAAAAATAGTGAAATTGAAGACCAGCCAATTGATGAATTATTTAAGTTACGAAACGAAGATTTCTTGTATCATGGGTTTTGGGATTTCTAAAATCTAAAGGAAGAATAAAAGGAAATAATTTGCTACAACGATTCTTATAGATTATAGTATGAATATTAATTTTACACAATTTCTGCTGGAAACGGATATATTAGCAGAACATCTTATTTATAAAGATGCCGGAGTACCTTCTTTTCTACAAATAATTATGCAGCGGGGTACATGTTTTACAACTGCCTTAAATGCTTCGGAAATTTTATTCTGCGCTCAGAATAAGGGAGAAAAAAAATCTATTATTCATCTCCTTAATTCACTAAAAATATTGAACGTTAATTCAAAATATACTTTATCAATTCCAGATTATATAGATAAAGTTGAAAGCAGCAGAGACGCATTAATTTGTACTATTGCCGAAATAAATAAATTACCCATTGTTACTTCCCATGTGGAAAAATTTTTGTTGAGCGGATTAACAGTTCTTCACCCAAAAGTATTACGAGGTTAAAATTGTTTTTAGGAAAAGTAATCGGCACAGTTTGGTCTACTAAAAAAGATGAAAAATTAGTAGGGGCTAAATTTTTAATAGTTAAACAACTCGATCTCGAGTTAAACGAAAAGGATAATTTTGTGGTCGCGGTTGATTCCGTCGGAGCAGGGGAAGGTGAAATAGTTCTTGTTGCCACAGGAAGTTCATCCCGGCAGACAAATATTACAAAGGATAAGCCGGTTGATGCCGTAATTATGGCAATTGTTGATAAACTTGATGTAGCTTTAAAAGAGCTGCTTAAAGAAAATAACTCTAATGACTGACACTTTATTTTATGATAATTTAACTTTATTTTAACACTTAAATTTGGGGGAACTCATTCTCTGTTCTTATTTTTTTGTAATAAGGTATAAGGCTCCCTGTTGTTTAGTTTCTTAAAAAGGAAACACATTATTACATAAGAAGTTACCCTGATAAAAGAAAAGGCGAATATTTTGTTCCTTGGAAAAGTTATCGGAAATGTTTGGGCTACAAAAAAGTATGAAGCCCTTAATAGCTTTAAACTTATGTTAGTTCAACCTTTAACTGCTGAATTGGTAAATAATGGTGATCCAATAATTGCTGTTGATACTGTAGGCGCAGGTCCGGGCGAAGTAATCTTTTTTATAACCGCATCTGAAGCGGTTATACCTTTGCCGGTAAATATGGCCCCGGTGGATGCTTCAATTGTTGGTATTGTTGATACAATCAACTTAGAAAATTAAACAGTGAGGTGGTAAGTGAGAATTACTAAACAATACACCAACCGCGAGAGTCAATCTCTTGATAAATATTTGCAGGAAATTGGAAAGGTTGACCTTCTTTCACCTGATCAGGAAATAGAATTAGCTATCAGGATTAAGAAGGGCGATCAAGCTGCTTTGGAAATATTAACCAAAGCTAATCTTAGATTTGTTGTAAGTGTTGCTAAACAATACCAGAACCAGGGCCTATCTTTAGGGGATTTAATAAACGAAGGAAATCTCGGTCTTATTAAAGCCGCAAAACGTTTCGATGAAACCAGGGGTTTTAAATTTATTTCCTATGCAGTGTGGTGGATAAGACAATCTATTCTTCAAGCTCTTGCAGAACAGTCAAGAATTGTTCGGCTTCCTCTTAACCGCGTTGGCGCTCTTAATAAAATTGGCAAAGCGTACAGTAATTTAGAACAGGAGTTTGAAAGGGAGCCTAGCGCTACTGAATTGGCCCAAGAACTTGATATGGATGTTAGTGAAGTGTCGGATACATTAAAAATATCCGGCCGTCATGTGTCGATGGATGCTCCTTTCGCTCAAGGTGAAGAAAATAGATTGCTTGATGTAATCCAAAATGATCAGCAGCCTACTCCGGATTTTAGTTTAATGACTGAATCTCTTAAAACAGAAATTGAGCGTGCGCTTTCTACCTTAACAGAAAGAGAAGCAGAGGTTATTAAACTTTATTTTGGATTAAATAAAGAACATTCACTTACTCTTGAAGAAATAGGCGAAAGATTTAATCTTACACGTGAAAGAGTAAGGCAAATAAAAGAAAAAGCGATTCGTAGATTAAGGCATGCATCCAGAAGTAAAAATTTACGCGCATATTTGGGATAAAATGAATTCATATAAATTGTTGATACTATCTTTTATAGGGGCAACCGGAATTTTTCTTTATTCCGGCTGCTCTTCTTCCACCAATTCAATCCGATATAATTCTCCTTCAGTGTCATCCGATTCTCAAAATTCTGCTGTGCGTTTTAGCGCCGATGATAATAAACAAGTTAATTCTGCTGATACAACATGCATAAATGTATTAGACGATCAGGATGTTGATGATCTTCCCGATGACGAACCCATAATTGATATTTCTACGGTTCTGAAAAAATATAATAGTTCCAATAACAGCACAGATTTATCCGCCGACAACAGCAATTTAAAAGAAAAGATTTTAATGGAAATAATTAAATATCTTAATACTCCTTATAAATATGGCGGAACAACTAAAAGCGGCATAGATTGTTCCGCATTTACACAAACTATTTACAATAATTCGTTATCTATCGATTTATTGCGAACTGCCAGAGAACAATTTACTGAAGGACTTACAGTTAGCGATATTGATAATCTTGAGTTCGGTGATTTAGTATTCTTTAATACTCGGAGAAGAGTTAAACCTGGCCATGTAGGAATATATATTGGCGATCATTTATTTGCCCACGCAAGTTCCAAACATGGAGTAATTGTTTCTTCGCTGGATGATGGATATTATCATAGAAGATTTATGGGGGGAAGACGAGTCGATAATTTACTTTCATCTCATACTGCTTCCGGAGGTGAATAAATTTCTGCAACTTTAGTTTTTAAATAAAAAAAAGCCATTCAACAATGAATGGCTTTTTTATTAAAATTATTTCATAAGGCTTAACTGCATCCGGAAGTGGAACCACAAGTCATACATTTTAAACAAGTTCCATTTCTAACCATTGTCATGCTCTGGCATTCAGTACAAATATCTCCCGTATAGCCTTTCTCAATAGCTTGTCTTACTTTATTATTTATATTATTTAATGCCGCGCTCGGTTTATTGGGAGCTGTACTTTGTTTAGCATTTTTTGATGAAAGATTGTAGTTGTATTCACTTGAAATATTATTTTCAACTTCAACAATTCTTGTACTTACAACTTCCTCTTCTTCAAACTCAGGTTCAGGTTTTTTTACCATACTTTTTGAAGTATTATCTTTCACCTCTTCAGGGTCAACATGTGAAAGATCATTTCTTCCTAAATAAGTAACCGCTAATTCTCTAAAAATATAATCGATTACAGAAGTTGTCATTTTAATTTTAGAGTTGCCGGACACCATTCCGCTTGGCTCAAATCGAGTGAAAACAAAAGCATCTACAAACTCTTCCAGCGGCACTCCGTGCTGTAACCCTAAAGATATGGAAATTGCAAAACAATTAAGTAAACTTCTAAAAGCTGCACCTTCTCTATGCATATCTATGAATATTTCGCCTAGTTGTCCGTTTTCATATTCGCCGGTTCTGATATAAACAGACTGCCCATTAATTTTCGCTTTTTGTGTATAGCCTGTTCTTCTATCCGGTAATCTTCTTCTTTTAGCAATGTACCGATGAATAATTTTTTCTGCGATTTTTACTATATCATTATTTTCTTTTTCTTCAATAATTGCTTCCAATTCTTCCTCACTCATTGTATTTAACGGCTGAGAAAGTTTTGAACCGTCTCTATATAATGCGTTCGCTTTAATTCCAAGTTTCCATGACTGCATATATGCATCTTTAATATCTTCTACTGAGGCATGGTTCGGTAAATTTATTGTTTTTGAAATCGCACCGGAAATAAAAGGCTGAGCAGCAGCCATCATTCTTATATGTGCAATTGATCTAATAAATCTGCTTCCTTTTTTGCCGCATTTATTAGCGCAATCAAAAATGGGATAATGTTCATGTTTAAGGAAAGGAGCGCCTTCAATAGTCATCGTACCGCAAACATAATCATTAGCGGATGCTATTTCTTGTTTAGAAAAACCAAGCGCCGAAAGTAAATTAAATTCATAAGAATTAATTTCTTCGGAAGTAAAACCTAGTTTTTTAGTTAAAAAATCAGAACCGAGAGTAAATTTATTAAACGCAAAGCCTAGCTCAAATACAGAAGGAAGAATTTTATTCAATTTGTTTAAAGTTTCATCAGAAAAACCCTTTGCTTTTAAGGATTCATAATTAATATAAGGACATCCGTCTAAAGAGCCTGAACCTTTTGCATATTTAACAATTTCAGAAATTTGATCTTTATTATAACCTAATCTTACAAGTGCGGGCGGAATTGATTGGTTTATAATTTTGAAATATCCGCCGCCTGCTAATTTTTTAAATTTAACCAAAGCGTAATCGGGTTCAACTCCCGTAGTATCGCAATCCATAACTAGACCGATAGTGCCGGTAGGAGCAATCACGGTTACTTGTGCATTTCTGTAGCCGTATTTTTCTCCTAATTCTAAAGCTTTATCCGCATCTTCTCTGGCGGCTTTTAATAAATCGGAAGGACAATGTTTAGGATCAATTCCAACGGGATAAGTTGATAAACCTTCATATTCTTCATGAGGCACGTTATAAGCGGCTCTTCTATGATTTTTGATTACACGAAGCATATTTACTTTATTCTTTTCATAATTCGGAAATGGCCCAACTTCCTTAGAAAGCATTGCAGAGGTTGCATAAGCTGACATGTGCATTATAGCTGTTAAAGCGCCGCAAATTGCAAATGCCTCATTACTGTCATACGGTATTCCCTGAAGCATAAGCAAAGAACCGAGATTTGCATATCCTAGACCTAATGTTCTAAAATTATAGCTTAACTGAGCAATTTCTTTACTTGGAAACTGTGCCATTAGTACACTTATTTCAAGAACTATTGTCCATAATTGCGCGGCATGCCTATAAGTTTCAATATTAAAAGAATGATTATTGGCATCATAAAATTTAACAAGATTTAAAGACGCAAGATTGCATGCGGTATCATCTAAAAACATATATTCGCTGCAAGGATTTGAAGCTCTAATTTCACCGTCTTTAGGGCAAGTATGCCATTCGTTTATTGTAGAATGATATTGAATTCCCGGATCGGCTGAAGACCAAGCAGAATAAGCTATTTGATCCCAAAGATCTCTGGCTTTCAAAGTGTTACAGGCTTCCGGTTCCCTTGCTTCTTGCTTTGCTTTACGTTTTTCAATTCTCCAATAAAGATTCCAATCACCGTCATTTAAAACCGCATTCATATAATCATTAGTTACACGAATACTATTATTAGAATTTTGACCGGAAACAGTTGCATAAGCTTCAGAATTCCAATCAGTATCATAAACAGGAAATTCTATTGATTTAAAACCAAGTTTTGCAAGTTGAATAGCTCTTTCAACATAATTATTAGGAATTTGAGCTTTTCTTGCTTCAATAACAGCATGTTTTAATTTCTTATTTAATAATTTACTAAACCTGTCATTTTCAGGATGTTCATCATAGCAGGCTTTCATAATATTGTTCAGATGGAAATTGCATAATTTTGATCCGGCAACAAGAGAGGCGACTTTTTGTTCTTCAACAACTTTCCAATTTATATATTCTTCAATATCCGGATGATCTAAATCTAAAGTTACCATTTTTGCGGCTCTGCGTGTTGTTCCGCCGGATTTTATAGCGCCTGCTGATCTGTCGCCAATTCTTAAAAATGACATAAGGCCGGATGATTTTCCGCCGCCGCTCAAAGGTTCATTTGAACCGCGAATAGCCGAAAAATTTGAGCCGGTACCTGAACCGTATTTAAATAAACGAGCTTCTCTTACCCACAGATCCATTATTCCGCCTTCGTTTACCAAATCATCTTTAACGGATTGTATAAAACAAGCATGCGGCTGAGGATGAGTATAAGCATCGCCTGAAGCTGTTAATTCACCGGTTTTATGATCAACATAGAAATGTCCTTGTGAAGGTCCGGCAATTCCGTAAGCCCAATTTAAACCAGTATTAAACCATTGCGGGCTATTCGGCGCAGCCATTTGATTGGCTAACATATAGACTAATTCATCATAAAAATTTTTCGCATCTTCCTCTGAATCAAAATATTTCGCTTGCCAGCCCCAGTAAGTCCAATTTCCGGCTAAACGATGAAAAACTTGTCTTGAATCTGTTTCCGAGGAATATCTCTCTTTTTCCGGGAGTTGTTCTAATCTATCGCTATCAGCTTTAGATGCTTGAAGCCAGACCGGAACGCCTTTTTCTTTTACTTTTTTAGTAAGTTTAGGCACGCCGGCTTTTCTAAAATATTTTTGCGCGATAATATCAGTTGCTACTTGAGACCAGCCTGAAGGTACAACTACATCTTCCATTCTAAATACTATAGAACCATCCGGGTTTTTTATTTCCGAAGTTCTTTTAACAAATTCAAAGGAAGATAAAGGGTCGCTAATAGCTTCTGTGAACAATCTCTTTATTTGCATATAACACTCCCGTATCTTATTGTTTATACAATGAATTATTTATAATCGTTTCTATTTTTTGTTGTAGAAGAGAAGAGCTTTCGTACATCAAACTATCATCATTAATGTTTTAAGCTTTGAATTGCGCTCACTCCTTGATTTTTGGGTGAAAATAAATAAAAGAAAATAACCCCTTCTGTATCTTCTTTTAAAAATTTTCTACTCCAACGAACTTGTGAAAGATACATTATTAATTTTTAAAATGCCTTTAAAAAAATTACAATTAGCTCTTAAATTTTGGGAACAAGTACTAAATGTTTGAAAAATAAATAGTTACACCAATATTAAATTTTCGTATGTATGGCGGATAAAATTTTTTAAAAAATTAGACTAACTTAATTCACAAAAGGATTAATAATCATTTATAACTTTTATTATCCACTTATATAAATATATTTCTTTATTGTATAAATAATAATATTTTTTGTTTAAGTTTTTCAAAACCTGTGGTACCTTTTATGAATAAGATCAATTCTGATAAGATTATTGAAATTAAAAACCTTTCAAAACAATTTAAAGATGTTAAAGCTGTAGATAATTTAAATCTTAATGTTTATAAAGGAGATGTTTTTGGTTTTTTGGGTCCGAACGGTGCCGGAAAAAGTACCACAATTAGAATGCTGCTTTCCTTAATTTCTCCGAGCGAAGGCGAAATAAAAATTTTCAATCAATCTATAAAAGAACAACGTATTGACATTCTAAGAAGAATAGGAGCTATTGTAGAGAAACCAGATTTTTACGGATATTTATCCGCATATAAGAATTTGGAAATTCTCGGACAACTTTCTAAAACCGATGTTTCCAAAAATAGAATTATGGAATTACTGGAATTAGTTGGCTTGGAAAAAAGATACAAAAGTAAAGTAAAAACTTTTTCGCATGGAATGAAGCAGCGGCTGGGTCTTGCGCAGGCACTTCTTCATAATCCCGATTTAATAGTTCTAGATGAACCAACTACCGGGCTTGATCCGCAAGGTATGAAAGAAATAAGAGATTTAATTCTCCATTTAAGTAAAGATGAAGGAAAAACTATTTTTCTTTCATCGCACATTCTTTACGAAGTTGAATTAGTAGCAAACAGAATGGTTATTATAAATAAAGGCTCTGCCAAAGTTGAAGGAAAGGTAGAAGATCTTTTAAATGCCAATGAGTTAAGAGTAACTGTAACGGTAAATGATTCAGAAAAATCATTAAAATTAATTTCCGAATCTCAATGGGGATCCAAACTGGAAACTAACATTAACAGCAAATTTATCTTCATACTAAAAGAAGAAGAGATTGCTCATTTAAATAAATATTTAGTTGAAAATAATGTTATGGTCAGCTCTGTTATTCCTACTCGTTCACTTGAAGAATACTTCCTAAATATTACCGAAAAGGTTGCTTAATGTATACAATAACCAAAATAGAATTATATAAAATTTTTAAAAAATGGCGAACATATATTGGATTTATTGCCATCGCTTTGCTGGTTTCTATAATTCAAATAGCAATGCTTGTTGAAGGAGAAAGATCATTAAATTTTATGACTCGCAACCTTCAGCAGAATTTTGTATTTGTAGGAAATTTGTTAAACGGATTTTTAATTTCTTATATAATTTTAGGAAGCTTATGGGTGCATATACCTTTCCTTATTACTTTAGTTGCCGGAGATCTTTTAGCAGGCGAAGCTACGGCCGGTACTTACAGGCTTTTGGTTACTCGTCCGGTTTCTAGATTTAAAATAGTCTCTTCAAAATTTTTAGCCGGATTTATTTATACCAATCTTTTAATTATTTGGCTGGCGGTAATAAGTTTAGGGCTAGGTATTATATTATTCGGAACCGGTGAATTGATAGTGGTTAAAAGCTCTCAAATTATTTTCTTCGCAAAGAATGATATCTTATGGCGCTTTTTATGTGCGTATGGTTTTGCCGCTTTAAGTATGTCGGTAGTGGCGGCGCTCGCATTTCTTTTTTCATCTCTTGTTGAAAACGCAATTGGACCAATAATGACAACAATGGCAATAATTATTGTTTTCATTATCATTTCCGCAATCAGAATCGATTTTTTCCAAGACATTAGGCCATTTTTATTTACAACCTACATGGGCTCATGGCGTTCGTTTTTTGATGATGTAATTGATTATCAGGAAATTTTAAAATCTGGTTTTATTTTAATTGGGCATGTTGTGGTATTCTTTGGTGCCGCTTTTATAATATTTAAAAGAAAAGATATTCTTACATAAATCTAATTCCGGAGATCAAAATGAAAAATTATTTTTTAGGCCTATTCCTTTTTGTAAACTTTGTTTCATTTGCGCAGAGTAAAGATCCGGATGAAATTTTAAATAGAGTAAAAGAAGAATTTAATAAAGTTGAAGATTATAAAGTAAATGTAAGTATTAAAGTGGATGTTAATTTCTTAAAGGTGCCGGATTCCAAAGCGACTATTTATTTCAAACAGCCAGATCAAATTCATCTTGAGTCAAATGGATTTGCTTTACTTCCCAAGGAAGGACTTAATTTTTCACCGCTTTCATTTTTAAAAAAAGATTATACGGCTATTTATGAAAAAGATGAAATGCTTGACGGCCATAAAACATCCATAATTAAAGTCATTCCTTTAGGTGATAACAGTGATATTATATTAACAACTCTTTGGGTAGATCAGAAGAATAATGTAATTAGAAAATCTCAGTCGACAACTAAAATAAACGGTACATTTGCTTTAGATCTAAAATACAATAATTCCCCCAAAGGCTTTCCGCTTCCAAGCCAAATGATTTTTACTTTTAATGTTGAAAAGATGAATCTGCCGAAAGGTATGGCGGGTGATTTTAATGAGGATACACAAGATGAAAAAAAGGATGATGAAAAAGATAAAAAGAAAACAACCACCGGAAAAGTTTATATAACTTATACCAACTATAAAGTTAATATCGGAATACCCGAAAAAATTTTTGAAGAAGGAAAATCAAAATAAAGCACCGGCCGATAATTACCGGTGCTAAATTCATAAAATTATTTTAAAGAAAATTTAATTCTTAAACTGGCACTAATGTTAACAAACTGCGGAATATCTACAAGCGATTCGCTATCCATTGCTTTGGCTGTAAAGTACATGCCTCGCGGAGAAGGACCGGAATTTCCGGAGGATATTTCGATTGCTTCGCCTACTTCTCTTCCCATTGATTTAGCTATTAACTCTGCTTCTTCTCTTCCTTTTCTTGTCGATGCTTTTAAGGCTTCAGCTTCACCTTTTTGGGGATCGTTTATTGCGAATGAAGCGTTAAAATTATAAATTTCATTTTTCAATAAAGCTATTTGAAATTTTTCGTATTGTTTAATATCAATTAATTTTACCATAACATTTTGGTTCGATTGAAAAACAGTTCCTTCTTTTTCATTTCTTCTAATATTATGAATTGTGAGGAGGGAAAAAGTAATATTAGAATCCGGAATATTAAATTGATTAAAAATTTCCATCAAATTCTTTTCAAGTTTTTTATGAACATCAAAAACAGTATTGGGATCTTTATCTTCAGATGTTAAATTAATTCCAAATATAATTTGATCTGCCGGAACTCGAATGGTTGCATTAGCAGAAACTTCTATAAAATTTGTTGAATTTTGTGCTGCTGCCGTCAAAGTAATAAACAAGCTTAATACCGCTGCTATTTTAAGTATATTCCGCATCTTTCCCTCCGTAATATTTTTGATTGTAAAACCTTACACCTTAAACAAATAGCTTTGTTCCACTATAATAAAATTAAAGAAATTTAATATTAGGTTTTATTGTTCTGCAAGTGAAGAAACATTAAAAACAATTTCATTTATTAGCAGCTAAAAGGCATGCTGCTTCCATCGCTGAAATCTGTATACTCTAAAGCCAGTTCGGGCGGACAGTCATTTTAATAACCAAGGATAAGTAAAATCTATTGTACTTGAAAATTTTCTTGACCGGCAAGATTTATAGCTTTTTGATTTAGCAGAGGCATAATTCATTATTCAGGATTAATCTGCTGCTTTTTTCTTGCCTCGCTCTCTATAAAAATTCTCTTAATTTTGGGGAACTCCGATTTAATTTTTTTATCTATTTCGCTGATAGTATTTTCAATATCCGCGGCAACCACACTATCTTCAAAATCTACACTTAAATTAAGAAGAATAAATTCCGGTCCCATATGCATTGTTAATACTTCATTAACATGTTGAATCTCATCAAAACTTTCCATTACTTTTTTTATTCCATTTACTACTTCAGAATTAGCGGCCTCACCAATTAATAAGCCCTTCGTTTCATAAGCCAACCATGTTGCGGTAACACCTAAAATAATTCCAATAATTATTGAAGCAATACCGTCATACATTTCTGTATGCAAAGTTTCGGAAAGAAAAATTCCGAGCGCCGCAACTAATAAACCCAATAAGGCAGCTGAATCTTCAAAAAGAACTACAAAATTTGTCGGATCTTTTCCTCTATGCACCGCTTCTAAATAATCATGTTTCCCTTTTTCTTTGGTAAAACTTTTTAAAGCTATCGTCCAAGAAGTTCCTTCAAAAATTATGGCTAATCCTATAATTATGTAATTAACTAGTGGATTAACAATTGTAGTCGGATTTAATAGATGATGAATTCCTTCATAAACCGAAACTCCGGCGCCAACCGCAAATATTAAAATAGCGACAATGAAACTCCAAAAATATACTTCCTTTCCATGTCCGAAAGGATGGAGTTCATCAGCGGGGCGTTTTGATTTTTTTAATCCCAGCAGCATCAGGAATTGATTTCCCGTATCAATTACGGAATGTATTCCTTCAGAAAGCATAGCTGAGCTGCCGGTGATTGCGGCACCTACAAATTTAGAAATGGCGATTAGCAGATTACCTGTTAAAGCGGCGTAAATAGATTTTTTTGAGTCGTGCGACATAACTTCTTTTATTTCTTAATAAAAAAGAAATATAAAAAATTATTCGCTCAGCAGAGTTTGCAGTGTCACATTATTATAGGATAAAAAATTAAATAGTTTTATTTAAAATTATTTTTGAACGATTTAAAGCGTCATCAATATTACCTAAAATATTTTCGTGACCGATTATTTTAATTAAACCGGAATTCTCAAATGCCGAAAGTGGCTGAGCATGAATTCCTGAAAATATTACTTCTGTCCCTACTTTGCGTGAAGTTAGAATTACTTCTTCCAAAACATGTAAACCCGTTGAATCTATTGCCGGAACATTTCGCATTCTTATAATTCTAATTTTAGGCTGATCTTTTATCTGTAAACTTGCCTCATTAAATTTTTCAGCGGCACCAAAAAAGAAAGGCCCGTTTATTTCGTAAACTTCAACTCCCTTGGGAACATCCTTACTTTCAATAGCTTGAGAATCTATTTTTTCTTCTTCATCAATAAGTTCGCGTGTAATTACACCTACATTTGTAACCATTGCCATTCTTCGCATAAATAAGAAAACTGCCAGTACCATTCCTACCTCAATAGCAATGGTCAAATCAATAATTACGGTTAAACCGAATGTAGTAAGCAAAACGGCTACATCACTACGCGGACTTTTTAACAATCGCGAAAATGATCGCCATTCACTCATGTTATAAGCTACAATAATTAAAATAGCCGCTAGTGAAGAAAGTGGAATAAGTTTTGCCCATCTGCCGAAGAAAAGCATAATTAATAATAAAACTAATGCATGAACAATCCCCGCAACCGGTGTTCTGCCGCCATTTTTTATATTTGTTGCCGTTCTAGCAATTGCGCCGGTTGCGGGAATTCCCCCGAAAATAGGGGAGAAAATATTAGCTGTGCCTAGAGCAATTAATTCCATATTCGATCTATGCTTTCCACCGATCATGCCGTCTGCTACAACCGCGGAAAGAAGTGCTTCTATTGCGGCTAATATTGCTATTGTTGTTGCCGGCTGAATAAGATTTTTAACGGTTTCTAAATCTAATTTGAATAATACGGGTGAAGGGATTGAAGAAGAAATTTCTCCGAAGCGGCTGCCGATAGTTTCAACAGGCCAATTAAAAATTTGAACGGCGATAGTAGCCGCCAATAAAGCTATTAAAGAACCGGGGATTTTCTTTGAAATTTTCGGCCAATAAATTAATATAGCCAATGAGGCTAATCCTATTCCCAACGAATAAAAATTAATAGTATCAAAATGATGTGCAAAAGCATTCCATTTAGGAATAAAATCGGTGGGAACCTTTACCATCCGCAGTCCAAAAAAATCTTTTATTTGAGATGAGAAAATTATTAAGGCTATTCCACTTGTAAAGCCGACAGTAACCGGGTGAGGAATAAATTTAATAACAGAACCGAATTTAGCGAGCCCCATTATTATTAAAATTATTCCCGCCATAAATGTAGCAATTGCAAGTCCGTTTATACCATACTGCTGAACGATAGAATAAACAATAACAACAAAAGCTCCGGTCGGGCCGCCGATTTGAACTCGACTGCCACCTAAAGCAGAAATAAAAAATCCTCCGATAACTGAAGTAATAATTCCTTTCTCAGGCGAAACCCCTGAAGCAATTGCAAAAGCAATAGCTAAAGGAAGGGCAACAATTCCGACGATTATACCGGCCGTAACATCCGTGAAAAATTTCTCGCGGTTATATTCTTTTAAAGTAGTAAAAAGTTTTGGTTTTAACATTTAAGTGGAGATTAAATTGAAGTATAGGATTAGATTTATATTTTAAAAGTAACTGCTATAAAAAGTATTTAAAAATGTGAATGAAACATAACAAATTTTTTTAATATTCTAGCGCAGTTACAAAAATATTTTTAAGAAAGGAATAAGAATTTAAAAAGATGAGATAAAAAAAATAAGACTGTCTCTTTCTTTTAAGCCTTATGAATACGTGCTCATTACCTACTCAACTAAGCAAAGATTAAGAGACAGCCTTAAAATTAAACTAGCTTAAATACCGAATTGAACCCCGGCATTAACCCCAAAATATGAAGTTGACGACCCCGAAGTTGAAATAATGTTGTATTTTGCGCTAACATCAAGATTTAAATTTTGATTTAAACTATAGATAAAGCCGATTCCGGGAACAAACCCAAAATCAGATTCACTGGCAGTTGCTGAACCAGAAGATGAAAATCCACCGTAGCTGTAACTATAACTTGAAGTTATACTTAAGAAGTATAATCCAATTTGTCCGCTGACATAAGGACTGATACCACCGTGAGAGAAATAATATCTCACACCGGCTAAAAGTGGAATAGCGTTCATACTATAATCTGCACCCGATGGTAAATCACCTTTTGGACCAAAGTGATTGTATCCTATAGCACCGGTAAATGATAATTGTGAACTGCTTACATATTCAAATGTGCCGTTAACTCCGAAACCCAAAGCAGCAGAACTTCCGAAATCACCGGTGGGTAAATTTAAACTAACTTGACCGGTTATATTCATATTAGGCCTATTTTGGGCATAATTTGAACTAAATCCCAATAATAATAAACCTAGTAAAACTACAGTGAATGATCTTCTCATAAAGCTCTCCATTGTTTGTGAAAAATGATGAATTATGGTTATTTGCTTTAGGCAAGGAAGATACTTTTTACTATACATAATATTGCTGATTTAACTCACAAATGGATAAATAATTTTTAAGCAGAAAAGCCCTCAAAATATTACCCGATTAATAAGTAACCTTAAATATTATAAAACCCTTGCCGGAAATCATTTGTAAATTTGTAAACAAATTTTTTTTAAGTCAAGTGTTTTAACTTAAATTATAATAAAGAAATAACTTGCTTAATGTTGATAGATAAGGAATGAAAAAAGCTGCCAAATAATGACAGCTTTTTCATAAAATTGCAGATTCTTTATTCAGAATATTTTCTGAAAATTACTGACGTATTATGACCGCCGAAACCGAAAGCATTGCTAATGGCTACATTAACTTCTCTCTGCTGAGGTTTATTAAATGTATAATTTAAATCGCATTCAGGATCCGGATTTTCAAAATTTGTTGTCGGCGGAACAGTATCATTCGTAATAGCCAATATAGAGGCTATTGCTTCCACAGAACCGGCTGCACCAAGTAAATGTCCCGTCATACTTTTTGTTGAAGATACATTTAATTTATAAGCGTGATCGCCGAATATTTTTTTAATAGCTTTTGTTTCGGCAATATCACCCAAAGGTGTGGAAGTTCCATGCATATTGATATAATCGATATCTTCCGGTTTTATTCCCGCATCTTTAATAGCCATATCCATCGCTAAAATTGCTCCGGTTCCTTCAGGATGGGGAGCGGTTATATGATACGCATCTGCAGAAAGTCCCATTCCAATAACTTCCGCATAAATTTTTGCTCCCCTATTTATTGCGTGTTCTAATTCTTCAAGAATAATTGTACCACCGCCTTCACCCATTACAAATCCGTCTCGGGTAGCATCAAAAGGACGGCTTGCGGTTTCGGGAGATTCATTTCTTGTTGATAATGCTTTAGCTGAATTAAAACCGCCAATTCCTATTTCATTTATTGCCGCCTCACTTCCGCCGGAAACTATAACATCGGCAATTCCATGTTTTATTAAAAGAAATCCGTCTATCATATTATTATTTGCGGTAGCGCAGGCAGAAACAATACAATAATTTGGTCCTCTAAATCCATAATGAATAGAGATGCTTCCCGCGGCAATATCGGGAATAAGCATAGGGATAAAGAAAGGAGAAACTCTTCTCGGCCCCTCAGTATAATTTGTAACAGATTGATTATAGAATGTCTGTATTCCCCCGATACCGCTTCCGAAAATAACTCCTATTCTGCTTCTTTCAGCTTCCGAAAGTTCATCGGTATTTATATTACTGTCTTTAATTGCTTGTGAAGTAGCGGCCATTGCATATTGGGCATAAGGGTCTAATCTTCTTGCGGTTTTTCTATCCATAAAATTAGTGGCGTCAAATCCTTTTAATTCACATGCAAATTTTGTCTCAACTCTAGAAGTATCAAATGATTTTATCGGTGCGCATCCGCTCTTACCTTCCATCATTCCTGTCCAAAACTCCTCAACGGATAAACCTATCGGAGTTAAAGCTCCCATTCCTGTTACAACAACTCGTCTGCCGTTTCCATTAGACATAAAGTTCCTTTTCTTGATTATCTTGTTTTTATTATTTTTTGATTCTAAAACTGAATTAAACCACAAAGATAAAAATTTTTATTAAAAATAGCTGAAATTTCTCTTTTTTGAGGAAAAATTTTTCCCGTTTATCTCAGATTAAAATTTATCTTCGGTTAAGCGGAAAATAGTCCAACCATTCATTGGAACAGCGCCCATTTTTTTATAAAACTCTATAGAAGGTTCATTCCAATCCAAAACAGACCATTCAACTCTTCCGCAATTTCTTTCTTTTGCTAATTTAATAAGATGATTTAATAAAGTTTTCCCGATTCCTTTTCCTCTTAATTCCGGGCGGACAAATAAATCTTCCAAATAAATTCCGGGTTTGGCAAGAAACGTAGAATAATTATGGAAGAATAATGCTTGTCCCGCGGGCTTTCCATCATATTCGGCAATTAATATTTCGGCGTATTTATGCTCACCGAATAATGTAAGTTTAAGCTTTTGTTCTGTTGCGGTAACTTCATCTAGTAATTTTTCGTAATCGGCTAATTCCTTAATAAGCTGCATAATTAATGGGATATCTTTTTCCTCTGCTTTTCTAATTAATAATTTATCATTCATATTTTATTCCTTATTTTAATGAAGATTCTGTTGAAAAATAATTATCAATTTTTAATGCTGCTGCGGAAAATAAATAACCAAATGCCGCGCCTAAAATTGCTCCTCCCAAAATGTCCGAAGGATAATGCAGCCCCAAATATATTCTTGAAATAGAAATAAGAGAAGCCACAACAAATAAAACCCATTTTAGATTGGGAAAAAGTCTGTAATAAAAAACCGCGGCCGCAAAATTATTTAAAGCATGGTTAGACGGAAAAGAATATGAGCCGGTGCAGCCGAGAGGAGTTTTTACAAAGTCTAAAGCATTACATGGTCTTATTCGCTGAAAATACTCTTTTAATAATTTGGCCCCAATTTGATCCGAAAAAATTATTAATAGTATTACTCCTGCCACAGCAATTTTCCCTCTTCTCCCGCCTTTAAAATAACTTATAAAAAGAAGAAGAATGTAAGCTATATACCAATTGTTTACATTGGTAATTAAGGAGAAAAATTTATCTAAAGCGCCGGTAGAAAGAGTATTATTAAAAAAGTAAAAAATTGAAAGATCGATTGAGTATAAAAAATCTGGCATAAATTTTTTAGTACCTAATATAAGCATCCCACGCTCTTTTAGAAAATAAAAAATAAGTTTATAGTTTTTTTAGTTTGATTATTGCGGGGCAGGACTTTTATCAAATAATTTCTTAGATTTTGGCCAACAAAATCCTCAATAAAATATGGCTCAAAGCATCAGTAATACTCTTGTAGATTTTATCTTTAATGAATCAGCCGTTTTAGCAGAAAAAAAAAGAAATTATCTTAAGAAAGAAACTCAAGAATTTCTTCTTACGCCGCTGAAAATTATGGCTCTTTTAATTGCAGTATCCGGACTATTTGCAATGGTTTTTGAAGTTCGGCATTTTTCGCAATTTGCGGTTCAAGTTTATTTTGCCCGACTAATTTCCACACTAATTGCTTTTTCTATTCTTTCTTTTTTGTATACAAAAAATGGTGTTAAACATGCTGTTTTATTAGTTCATATTTTGCTGATGGTAATAATTCTATCTTCGGCTTTTATGATTTATTTAATACCGGCGACTCTTGTTGTAAATTCCCAAATTGTCGGATTAATGATTTTTACTTCCGCGTTATTTTTAAGCTGGGAAATTAAAAATCAAATAATTGTGGCAATTTATTATAATTTGGTTTTTGCGTCAGCAATTTTGTTTAATGACCAAAGAATCTATTTTATGCCGAATATGTATGAATCGGTAATTTTCGTCTTATTTTTAAGTGTAATTTCAGTTATAGGAAGCGCGGTTAATTTTAGACTTCGTACACGGCTGGCGGAGAAATCTTTTTTAATTGAAAAATCTGAAAATAAATTTCATTCCATAGTCGATAATTCAGCCGAAGGAATTTTTCAGTCAAGTTTTGAGGGAAAATTTTTAACGGTTAATCCGGCACTTGTAAATATTTTAGGATATGAAAATATAGAAGATCTTAAAACTCTAAATATTTCAAATGATGTTTACGCCGATCCTAAGCAGCGGGAAGAACTGCTGCTTCAGCTTGAAAAATACGAAGAGGTAAGAAATTACCAGATCACTTTTAAGAAGAAAGACGGTAAAAAAATAATAGTAAGATTGAATGACAGAAAAGTATCTGATGAGAACGGGAAAATTTATTTTGAAGGAACCGTGCGGGATGTAACAAGGGAAGTATATGCCGAAAGAGAGCGTAAAAATGCGGAAGCAGAATTAAGAGCGGAGAAAATAAAATCAGATCAATTAGCAAAAGAGGCTTTTCGTTCTAATGCGGCTAAGAGTCAATTTTTAGCAAATATGAGCCATGAAATAAGAACTCCGATGAACGGCGTTATAGGCTACTTAGCTTTAATAGAAAGTGAAGTTTATAAAAGCAAAACAGAATTAAAACAATTCGCGTCCAGCGCAAAAAAATCGGCTGAATCTTTATTAGAAATAATCAATGATATTCTGGATCTTTCAAAAATAGAATCCGGAAAAATGGAACTTGAAGAAACGGAAATAAATCTAAAGAATATTATAGAGGAAGCTATCGCAATTATTTCCGCAAAAGCAAAGGAAAAAGGTCTGGTTGTTCTTCAAAAACTGGAACCGGAAACTCCCGTTTATCTTAAAGGAGATTCGACGCGATTACGCCAGATAATTCTAAATTTATTAAGTAATGCGGTTAAATTTACTCATCAAGGACATATTTTAATAGAGGCCAAAAAATTAAAAGAAGAAAATGAAACCGCTGTTTTGCAATTGTCGGTAAAAGATACCGGGATTGGAATTGCAAAAGATAAAATACAATATTTATTTAAAGCCTTCTCACAAATAGATGGTTCACATACACGTAAATTTGGCGGTACAGGTTTGGGGTTAGTTATTTCCAAAGAATTTATAAGTATGATGGACGGGGAAATAGGGGTTGAAAGTGAAGAAGGAAAAGGAAGCAATTTTTATTTTACTGTTAAATTAAAAACTAGAAAAGATGTTAAACCTGTACATCCTGAATTAAAAAGAATTTATGATTTGAAAGAGGAATCACCAGCATTGGAAATTACAAATAAACATGAAGATTTGAAGCAGGAAAGAAAAAAGTTCAAATTATTATTAGCGGAAGATAATTTAATTAATCAAAAAGTTGCGCTTAGAATTTTAACTGAAGCAGGATATAATACAGAGGCTGTTGCAAACGGAAAAGAAGCTTTAGACGCAATTAAAAATGATTCATATGATCTCATTTTGATGGATGTTCAAATGCCCGAAATGGACGGTTTTACCGCCTCCGGCGAAATCAGAAAATTAAATTCAGATAAAAATAAAATTCCCATTGTTGCGATTACCGCGCATGCTTTAATGGGTGATAAAGAAAAATGCTTAAACGCAGGAATGAATGATTATTTATCAAAACCTATTATCGGTGAACAATTGATTAGAATAATTGATAAATGGCTGGATTTACATGGAAAGACTTCCGCGAAAAAAACAATTGCTGAAGAGCCTAAAAATGAAATTGATTTTGATTTTGAACATCTGGAAAAAATAAGTATGGGTGACAAAGAATTTCAATCTGAACTTTTAAACGGATATATTGAAGATGTTGCAAAACGGCTGGATAAAGTAAGTGATCTTTTTGCACATAATGATGTGGAAAATATAAAAAGGGAAGCGCATACTATAAAAGGCGCAAGTTTTTCGGTTGGCGCTTTAGCGGTTGGAAATTCAAGCTTTAATTTAGAAACCGCCGCTGATGAAGGAAATTTTAGAATGATGGCGGAAAATATAAAAAAATTACGAACTGCTTACGATAACTTAAAAGTAATTATTATTAAATATTTAGCAGGGTAAATTTTTTAGAAAAACAGTTTAATTATTTAGCGTTAAAAATTCTTATGGGCTTATTTAATTTAATTCCATTTTTACATTTCTTCAAAAATAAAATTAAAAATTATGAAGATTGAAACTCATTCCTTCAACTTAAAAACTGAAGGAAATTGCGATATTTTAGACATTACAACTGAAGTTCAAAATATTGTTAAGGAAAATAATTTTAATGAGGGAAGTGCGTTAGTTTTTGTTAGCGGTTCAACGGCGGGAATTACTACTATTGAATATGAACCCGGATTGATGAAAGATTATCCCGCGTTCTTTGAGAAAATTATACCTTCCGAAAAAAATTATCAGCATAATAATACTTGGCATGACGGCAACGGGCATTCTCATATTCGCGCTTCTTTACAAGGCGCTTCTTTTACTGTGCCTTTTAATAACGGCGAATTATTAATCGGGACCTGGCAGCAAATAATTCTTATAGATTTTGATAATCGTTCCAGAAACCGAAATGTTATTGTACAGATTTCCGGAGTAAAAAATGATGATGAATAATTTTCTCCGCACAAAAAATTTTAATAAATAAGGTTAAATATGAAAATTAAACTAATGTTCTTAGTTATAGTTGGATTTATTCAATTTGGTTTTGCACAAATTACATGGACTCCGTCATTTGCGACCGATTCCGATTCAATTACAGTTACTTTTGATGCCTCAAAAGGCAGCGGAGGGTTAGCCGGCTACACCGGTGATGTTTACGCGCATGTTGGTGTAATAACTAATTTAAGCTCCAGCGGGAGTGACTGGCGCTATGTTATCGGCAGCGGCTGGGGTGATAATCTAACCGAACCAAAATTATCGAGAATTGGGCAAGATCTTTATCAATTAAAGATAAGTACAAGTGTCCGAGAATATTTTAAAGTTCCTTCATCAGAAAAAATTTTACAAATTGCTTTAGTATTTAGAAGCGGAACTCAGGTAAACGGAAGTTATTTAGAAGGAAAAACAGAAACCGGTGGAGATATTTTTCTTCCAATTTATGAATCAGGGTTAAATGTTCAGATAATTGAACCGAAAGAATCTCCTGTTTTCCCTAAACTAAATGATACTTTAGCCGTTAGCGCCGCGTCTTCTAAATCTCAAAATCTTGCTCTTTATCTAGATGGAAATTTATTAGCCCAAACTGCCGATACTATTTTATCTTATAAGATTATAACTTCATCTATCGGCAAAAAATTATTAACTGCTGTGGCAACAGGCTATAATAATAAAACAAAAGTTGACTCATTTTATTTTATAGTAAATCCGCCGGTAACTATTGAAGCCCTACCGGAAGGTATTGAGGACGGAATTAATTATGTCGGTGATAATTCAATAGTTCTTTCTCTTTTTGCGCCGCATAAAGATTTTATTTATGTAATAGGTGATTTTAATAATTGGGAAGCCGACCCTGATTATATGATGAAATTAACCCCGGATAGTACAAGATTCTGGCTTCAGATAAATGGACTTCAATCTCAGCATAAACATTTATTTCAATATTTAGTTGATGGTACATTAAGAATTGCCGATCCGTATTCAACTGTAATAAGTGATCCTTGGAATGACAAATGGATTAGCAGCACTACTTATCCTAATTTAATTCCTTATCCCACAGGTAAAACTTCAGAAATTGCTACTATAATTGAACCGGGAAAACAGCCGTTTCAATGGAAAGTGAATTCGTTCGCGCGTCCTAAAAAAACAGATTTAGTGATTTATGAACTACTGATTCGCGATTTTATTGCCGCGCATGATTACCAAGCTTTAAAGGATACACTCGGATACTTAAAACATCTCGGTATAAACGCTATTGAACTTATGCCGGTAATGGAATTTGAAGGCAATGAAAGCTGGGGTTATAATGTAGATTTTCATATGGCTCTTGATAAATATTACGGAACAAAAGAAGCTTTTAAAGATTTTATAGATTATGCGCATCAAAACGGAATAGCAGTTATTCTTGATATAGTTTTAAATCACGCGTTCGGCCAATCTCCTCTGGTTCGTTTATATTGGGATTCGGAAAACAATCGCCCCGCGGCCAACAGTCCCTGGTTTAATCAAATAGCAAAACATCCTTTTAATGTCGGTTACGATTTCAATCATGAAAGTCCCGCTACTCAATATTATGTTGATAGAGTGAACGCGTATTGGCTAAAAGAATTTCATGTAGATGGTTTTCGTTTTGACCTTTCAAAAGGTTTTACTCAGAAATACAGCGGAACTGATGTTAATCTTTGGGGGCAGTATGATCAAAGTAGAATTAATATTTTGGAAAGAATGGCTGATAAACTATGGCAGGCAGATTCTTCCGCATATGTTATTCTTGAACATTTTGCCGATAACAGTGAGGAAAAAGTTTTATCTGATGACGGAATGTTACTCTGGGGAAATTTAAATTACAGTTATAACGAAGCTTCAATGGGTTATAAATCTGATTTGAGCGGAATTTCATATGAAGCAAGAGGATGGAATGATCCGCATTTAGTTGGATACATGGAGAGCCATGATGAAGAAAGATTGATGTATAAAGATCTTCAATACGGAAACGCGAGCGGAGATTACAATATTAAAAATTTGAATACAGCTTTAGATAGACAAAAACTTGCGGCTGCATTTTTCTTTACCGTACCCGGCCCTAAAATGATCTGGCAATTCGGTGAATTGGGTTATGATATTTCAATTGAATTTAACGGTCGACTCGGTAATAAGCCTATAAAATGGGATTATTATAACGATCCGTACAGAAATAAATTATATAAAGTTTATTCGGCTCTAATTCATCTCAAAAGAGATTATCCTGTTTTTGAGAGTAAAAATTATACATTTAGCGCGGATGGTTTTACGAAGCGTTTAGTAATTCTTGATTCAACCATGGATGTAGATGTATTAGGAAATTTTGATGTTGTTGAACAAAATATTACACCCAATTTCCCTCATACAGGTTATTGGTACGATTATTTTTCGGGAGACAGCATAAATGTATATGATCCTGTACATCAATTAACTTATAAACCGGGAGAAGTTCATATTTATACTTCCAAAAGAATACCGGCTCCCGAACCGGGAATTATTTCAGATGTTAGTGAAGTTTTTAATAATAATGTTTCTGTTTCTAATTTTAATTTAATGCAGAATTATCCTAATCCATTCAACCCGAGTACACAAATAAGCTATCAAATAGCTGCTCCTGCGTATGTTGTATTAAAAATTTACGATATGCTCGGAAGGGAAGTAAAAACTTTGGTAAATACTGAAAAAGAAAACGGAATTTATAATGTTAACTGGAACGGCGAGAATAACTCGGGTATAAACGTTTCATCAGGAATGTATATATATCAGTTAAAAGCCGGCAATTTTATTTCTACAAAAAAAATGATTCTGCTGAAGTAAATATTATTTAAAGATTTTAAAAGAGAGTTCAAAATTTCGAATTCTCTTTTTTTAGATTAAGCATGGCAGCCGCGTCCTATTCTTCAGAAAATAGGCCTAAACAAATTAATCCCGAATTGGATAGATTGTGTTTAAGACGGCAGCTCAATTATGCGGTAAATCATTTTTTAATTGACAGAATATATTATTTTGTTTTGATGTACTTGCCTTTAATACTTACAAAATAATTTTTTCCTACATAATAATGTAAAATAAAAATGGAATTAATAATACGAAATACTACTCCTGCGGATTTTGAAGCTGTAAGGAAACTTCAGCAAATTGTTTACCCGGAAATAAAGCCGTGGTCAAAGGAGCAACTTGAAAATCATATAACTGTTTTCAGTGAAGGACAATTTGTAGCTGAGCTTGAAGGAGAAATTGTCGGTACTTCAAGTTCATTTATAATTTTATGGGATGAATACGGAATAGATCATAATTGGCGTGAGGTAACCGGGCAGGGAACTTTTTCTACTCACAATGGTGAAGGTAAAACTTTATACGGTGCAGAAGTTTGTGTGGATCCTTCCCACCGGAAGAAGGGAATAGGTAAAAAATTATATGAAGCAAGAAGAGAACTTTGCAGAAGACGTAATTTGAAGAGAATTATTGCAGCCGGAAGATTGCCGCACTATCATTTGTATTCCGATAAAATGAGTCCGGAAACTTATGTAATGCATGTGATATGGGGAGATATTTATGATCCGGTGCTGCGTTTCCAAATCGATCAAGGTTTTCAATTTTGCGGAATTGTTGAAAATTATTTGCACGGGGATAAAGAATCACTTGAATATGCCACACTGATAGTTTGGCTAAATAAAAATTTTAATCCCAAAATCTAGGAGAAAAAATGAGAATTAGAATTGCAGCAGTACAATACCATCTAAAAAAAATAATGAATTTTCAAGATTTTGCGCAGCAGCTGCATTTTGTATTAAGTTCCGCCGCAGAATATTCGCCCCATTATGTACTTTTACCTGAATTATTTACAACTCAACTTTTATCTTTTGTTAAGCAAGATGGACCAATAGAAACAATTAGAAAACTGGATAACTTTACAAACGATTATATTGAACTTTTAAAAGAAGCCGCACAAAAATATAAATTCTATTTAATCGGCGGTACGCATCCAACAATGAAAGAAGGCGAACTTTATAATACAGCCTATTTATTTACACCGACCGGAAAATATTTTACTCAAGATAAAGTTCACGGAACGCGATGGGAGAAAGATTCATGGAAAATGAAAGCGGGAAATGAATTTAAAGTTTTCGAAACTGAATATGCCCCGATTTCCATTTTAGTTTGTTACGATATTGAATTCCCGGAAGCAGCCAGAGTAGTTTCAGAAGCGGGCGCCGAAATTATTTTCGTTCCCTCATGTACAGATGACAGACAGGGATTTTTAAGAGTAAGATACTGCTGCCATGCCCGTGCAATTGAAAATCAAGTTTTTGTTGTTATGACCAGTACGGTAGGAAATCTTCCCGTCGAAAATATGAATCTTCATTATGGGCAAGCAAGTATAATTACTCCTTCCGATTTTCCCTTTTCCAGAGACGGAATAGCGGCCGAAGGTATAATAAATCAAGAACAAATTGTTATTGCCGATTTAGAACTGGATTTACTTGATGAAAATAGGCTTAAAGGTACAACTATTCCGCTCTTAGATAAAAGAAAGGATGTTTATCAAAAAGTAGCTCTAGTTCAAGATACACGATGAAAAATTTTAAGCGGCTGTCATTTTTTAGACAGTCGCTGAATTATTTTAATAATTCTTCCTCTATACCGCTTTTATTTTTTCTATTATTTTATAAGAATGCGAAATTTTCACCGATTTTTCCAGCATTCTTGTAACACCGCAATATTTTGTTTGTGAAAGTTCTATCGCTCTTTCAACATCTTTGGGCGCAATTCCATTTCCATAAAAAATATATTCTATATTTATTTTTGTAAAAACTTTCGGGTGTTCATCAGATACTTCAGCATCTAATTTTATTTCATAATCATCAAGTTTTATTCTTTTTTTATTCAGTATAGAAACAACATCACTGCTGGTACAGCCGCCAAGCGCCAACAATAGTAATTCTTTGGGACGAATACCGGCGTCACTTCCTCCAAAATCTTTAGGGCCGTCCATTGTTATCCAATGATTGGAATTTGTTTTCCCCACAAAAGTAATTCCGTTTACTTGTTTTATGTAAGCAGATTTTTTCTCCATTTTCTCCCTTTCATAATTATTAATTATTTGAAGATGTTAATTAAAACAAGAATCATAAAAACTAATTATTTTTTGATAAGTAATTAGAATAAAAATAATTAAATTATTTTATAGATTTTTATCTATCCAAGGATTATGTTATCAGAAAATATTCCTCTTCCGGATTTAACATTCCGCAAATAAGAAGTTCATAAAAAAAATTCCCGGTTTTAAATATTACTTCACTTTATTTGGAGGTGAGTATGAGAATTTATTTCTACAAAATGAATATAAATATTTTTAAAATTTTGGGATTTATATTTATTATTTCTTCCGTTTCGTTTGCTCAATTCGGTTATTATATAGAACAGCATCCTTTAAATTTACCCGATACCACAGTTACCGCAGATCCCCTTTCTCTTTATGCTTCTCCGAATAGAGAAGACACTAAAGCAATAGGAATGGGAAAAACACAAATTGCCAACGGCGCGGCTTTTAATGCTATGATGTATAATCCCGCGTTACTTGCAAAAAAGAAATTAACTTTTGATGTAGTGGGAATTCAAGCTAGTTTTCCTAAAAAAACTTTTGATGCCGCTAGTTATGTACTGAATAACAAAAGTGAATTTTCAATAAAGGGAGGAGAATCATTAAAATTGATTAGAGAAGGTTTTGATGAATATAAAAACGCAGGTACATTTCAGGAAAGGCTTAACGCTATTCAAAAATTAAAAAAGGGACTAGAATTTCCGAATACTTTAATGAGTAAAGTTGTAGGATCACCACAAGAACCTGAAGTGCACGGCGCTAAACTGATGCCCGATATTCAATTTCAAATTGGTAATTTCGGATTTTCATTATATGGAAATCTTCAAACCGGATTTGTTGTCGCACCGGGTGATTTATTTACAGAATTAACAAACTTAGAACTTCCGGATGATCCTAATCTTATTACGCCGGAAACTTTACTGACAATTGAAAAAATTATTCAATCAGTTTTTGACGAATACGGTAACATAAATTCTATAGATGTTTTCCCGAAACTTTATTCTTTGGCCTATGCAGATATTGTAGGAGCTGCGGGTTATGCTTATAACATAAAAGAAAATTTTAGCATAGGCGCGAATCTAAAGGTGATTAACAGAAGGTTTTCAGCTAAAATTTTACAGCTTGAAAATCTAAATACTTCGACTGTATTATTGGGTGAAACAATAAAAGATTTTAAAAAATCCGAAACCTCTGTTTCATTGGATTTGGGCGCCTTATATACTTTCCCTAAAACCAAAACCCAAGTAGGTCTTTCTCTTTTAAATGTAGTTCCTTTAAAAGTTATAACTTCGGACGCTTCGGTTAATTTTTTAATTTCCGGCCTTTATTATAATCTTGATAATCAAGGGAAATACATTTTAAACCAGCAGGGAGATACTTCTCTTGTTGTGGTTAATCGAAATATAAATATAGATATTCCAATATCGTTAAAAACTCCTTTTTTGATTAATGCCGGCGCTCTTCAGCCTATTTTTGATAATTGGGATGTTGCCTTTGATTGGTATGATATAGCGGCTCAAGATGATGTTTTTGAAAATTATTTGGAAAGATTAAGATTAGGAACCGAATATAGAATCGGTATAGCTGAGGACAATGTTACATTCGCTTTCCGCATGGGAATGGCTGACCTTCATTTTACCGGCGGACTCGGAATTAATGTATATAATATTTTTCAACTGGATGCGGCTTATGCATATGATAATTTTATTTCGGATAATTCATTCTTTCTACAGATCAAATTCGGATGGTAATCTTTTTATATAGGTTTTTTATTTTGGGAAGGAGGTTTATCCTTTACAACAATGCTAATCATAAGCCCGAAACCGCAGGCGGCGGCAATTATAAAAAGAATAACCGCGAATCCGGGATATCCGAATAATTTAAATTGCGTATCAACCCTCATCATTAAAGCGGCCCCGACTATTAATGAAGCCAGTATAACACCCAAAGCAAAACGGTTTGCAATTTTCATTATGTTCCGCATGAATGTATCTTCATCGAAAGTTTTAATTCTTAATTCAAGATTATTATTGGCAATATTATCAAATAAAGTATTCAATCTTCCCGGAAGTTTTTGAACAAATTCATTTAATTCCAAAATAGATGAAAAAAAATTTCCCGGCGAAAGATTTTGCAGCATATGTTTCTGCATAATATTTTCGGAATGCTTTTTAATAATTTCATTCGGATTAAATTGCGGTTCCAGAATTTTTCCTATTTCGTCTAAATTAAGAAGAGTTTTTCCCAGCATAGTAAGTTCAGCGGAAGTTCTTATTCCGTTAGAAGCGGCTATTCTGGCTAGTTCCACAATTACGCGCCCCACTTTAATTTGTTCCAAGGTTGCGTCCTGGTATTGCGCTACAAACTCATTCACTTCTTTTGTAAATTCAGCTTCGTTAAAATCATCTTTTTTAAAACTCATTCGCATACTAATTTTTGCGGCTTCATCGCCTCTTCCGTTGCTTATAAAAAGAAGCAGCTTTAAAAGATTTTCGCGCATCGCGGGATCAATATGAGCAACCATTCCCAAATCAATTAATGCTAACTTATTATCGTCTGTTATAAAAACATTTCCCGGGTGAGGATCGGCGTGAAAAAAACCGTCAACCAAAACTTGATCGAGATATGCCTTAAATAATTCATCAGCTAATTCCGCACCATTTAAATCTAATTTTGCAAGAGGGCTAAGTTTTGTAATTTTCGTTCCTTTCACAAAATCCATTGTAAGTACACGGCTTGTTGTATAATCTATAACAGGTTTGGGAACTACAATTTTTTCATAACTTTGAAGATTATCATTAAGTTTAAGCAGATTCTGCGCCTCCTTTTTATAGTCCATTTCCTGCAGAATTGTTTTTCTGAATTCATTCAAAATTCTTGTGAAACCGTATTTTTTACCGAGCTCGGTATGTTTATCAAAAGTATCCGCAATTTCTTCCAGCGCGGCTAAATCTTCCAAAACTATAGAATGAATATTAGGACGCTGTACTTTTACCGCCACATCGCGTCCGTCTCTTAACTTTGCCTGATGAACTTGCCCCAGAGAGGCTGCGGCAATCGGTATAGGATTAAACTCTAAATAAGCTTTAGAAATTCTTACACCCAATTCTTCCATTATTGTATTTTCAACTTCTTCAAAAGAGAAAGGCTCAACTTTATCTTGAAGTCTTGAAAGAGCTTTTATATATGGGATGGGAAGAAAATCCGGCCGGGAAGAAAGCAACTGTCCGAGTTTAATAAATGTAGGGCCCATTTTTTCAAGATCATTAGCAAACTCATCGGGATCACCGCTGATATAGGATTCATTATCAAATTCATCTAAATCTAAATTATCTTTTATTTTAGAAAATTCTAAAATATCTTTTTTACCGTACTTAAATAATAATTTAAGAATATCTTTATATCTTTTTAAATGTCCGCCTGTTACTGATAAACTCATTTAGTTCTCATTAATTTTTCTCAGAAATATTTTATATTAAGTTTAAGCAAAAACATATATGTTACAATGACGATAAGCATAAAAAATACTCTTTGGAAAAAATGTTGACAAAAAAAATAAGTTTATCTAATAAACAAGACGATGTGCCGGTGATTTAACTTTGTAAATAGGAAGTTTGAATGAAAATAAAGTTCCTTTTTCTTTTTCACTAACAGCGGAAATATCAATATTTTGTACTTCAAGAATTTTTTTTACTATTGCTAATCCTAACCCCAAACCGGAATTTATTTCCGCGGAAGTTCTTTCGGCGCGATGATACCTGTTAAAAATATGCGGCAGTTCTTCCAATTCAATTCCGCAGCCGTTATCAGAAACCGATATAACTATATTATTATTTTCCTGCTGCAGAATTATTTCAATTCTTCCTCCGCCGGAAGAAAATTTTAACGCGTTATCTATTAAATTTTGTAAAACTTTTTCTATCATTCCTATATCCGCATAAACTAAAGGAAGATCTAAAGGGAAATTTAAGTTAATTTCAACTTGTTTTTCTTCCGCGATAATTAAATTTTTCTGTTGAACGTCCTGAGCTAATTCAGCTACTGAAAAAGGTTCCGGTTTCGGTCTTGTTTCTCTGGCTTCAAGTTTACTTAATTCAAATAATTCTTCAACTAAAGTTTTTAATCTTTCTGTACTGCTTAGGATATTTTGCATATATTTTTTCCTATCTTCATCACTCAAATTTTCCGTCTTCATTAAAATAGTTTCTATATATCCTTGTATAGTTGCAAGCGGTGTTCGAAGATCGTGAGAAACATTGGCCACTAACTCTCTTCGCAAATGATCCATTGTTTTCATTTCTTCTATATTATTTACAATAGTGTCTGCCATTTCATTAAATGAATCGGCAAATTCACTTAGTTCACCTTTCCCATTTAATTTTATTCTTGCGGAAATATTTCCGTTTTTAAATTCTCTTACAACAGTTATTATTTTCCTTAAATTTCTGGTTATAAATCCTAAAGCTATTAAACTAATTATGGCAACGGCAACTAAAGTTATTATCATTGAGCGTAATCCCAGCCTCAGAATGTAACTTCCGAAAACAAGCTGAGTCGCATTTTCGTATTGTTCTCCTTCAAGTACCACATAAATATATCCCATCAATACGCTCCCTTCGTAAACCTTGGCGGCGGAAAACGCTTTTTCTGTCTCTTTATTTTTAGGATCCGGGCCGAGTATAAATCTGCTGCCATCACTTGTTATAAATTCTTTAACAGGTTTTAGCGGGATTCGTGTTAGGTTAATTGTTTTATTCGGGGCGTAATAAGTTAAAATATTTCCCGACTTATCTAATAAATAAACTTCAATGCTGGGATTTATTACCATTACATTATGAAAAACATTTTTAAGTGTTTCTTCATTTACTTTCCCGTTTATAAAGCATCTATTATCAGAAGCAATATGTAAAGCAATTTCAGAATTTAACTTTTGATTTGCTTCCTGAAAATACATTTCGGCGGTGAATACAGAAATGTAAAGATAGATGCATGAGAGCATAAGTAATATTAGTAGAAAGGTTCCCCCAATCTTCCAAAAAACGCTGTTGAAAAATTTTCTCTTAATTATTTTTTGTTTCATAATTAAGCTTCTTTTAAATTTTCTTCTTCATTAAATCTATAACCTACTCCCCAAGATGTAATAATATATTTAGGTTTAGAAACATCAGTTTCAATTTTAGAACGAAGCCGGTTTATATGAGAATTTACCGTATGTTCATAACCGTTGTATTGATAACCCCATAATAAATTAAGAAGCTGTTCACGAGTATATGTTTTACCCGGATGAGCTGCCAATAAATGCAGTAAATCAAATTCCTTTGGCGTCAGTTCAATCCTTTCTCCCGCCAAAGTTACTTTTCGTTTTGAAATCTCAATAAATAAATCTCCTAGAACTAAATCCTCATCGTCTAAATTATTTTTTTTCAAAGCTTGTATTCGGCGGAAAATTGCTTTTACTCTTGCTATTAATTCTCTTATACTGAAAGGTTTCGTTAAATAATCATCGGCTCCGAATTCTAATCCCAACACTTTATCAAATTCCTCTGATTTAGCAGTTAAAATTAAGATTGGCGTATAATTTTCTTTTTTACGAATTTCTTTGCAGATCTCCAACCCGTTTAATTTTGGCAGCATCAAATCAAGAATTATTAAATCGAATTGTTCATAATTAGCCTTAATTAAACCACTCTGGCCGTCATAACATTTTGAAACTTCGAAATCAAGATCGAGAAGATGAATTTCAATAAGATCGGAAATTGCTTTATCGTCTTCAATTACTAAAACTTTTTTCAACATAATTACACTCGCATTATTTTTGAAAACATAAAAATGAAAAGTCACAGAATTATCACAAGAAGTATACAAATGAGTAGAATATCTGGTGCCGGAAGTGGATTAAATAAAATTTTTAGCCGTTGTTTCTAATTTATATCAAAATATTGTTGATTGCCATATAAAAATTTCAAATTTAAAAAAATCGAAATCTGCTGCGTTTAGTAGTTTTAAAGGTTAATAAATTAGAGAAATAAATCGGAAGGCCGCGAAACAAAATTTTGATTAGATTTAGAATCTAACTGCGGCAATTCCTTTTTATGCCAACGGAATTCTATAAACTTTTGGGGAAGAAGAAAAGCCGGTTATAGTATTCAAAAAAAAAACAATTTTTTGTGAGTTATTTTAGCCGTTGTTATACTTCTGATATTTTAATTTTATACAGGAAAGTAAAATGTATTTGATAGGGAAGTAGTATTAAATAAAAGGCTGAGTTATAAGCTCAGCCTCTTAAAAAAGTAAAAAGTTAAAATTATTTTACAAAACCATATCTGGAGAAATGGGGGACAACAGCATTCTTAACTGATAATTTTCCTTTTTTAACATCTACCGTTACACCATCATTTTTAGCCGGAACTAATTGTCCGTCATCCGCTAAATAACAAAATTGTATTTCAGAAGGATTTACTCCACGGAGATCAAGGCCGTCATAAGATAATGAAAATGATAGAGGTTTATCAAATATAAACGGAGAAGGATTAAAAGTTGCTGATGCGGTTTGGTCATCAAGTGTCATAGAAATTATTTTTAATCCGTCAAAAGCATGTGCGGGAATTTCTAATTCTGCTTCAACTTCTATTTTATTATTAGATCTCCAAAAATATTTTGATGATAATTTAAGTTCTCCCCCCCAATTTCCGTAAACTATTTTACCGGTAGTGTATTGAGTTTCCACAGACATATCTGATTTAGCCGGGACTTTAAGCCAAGTTTTATTTGATTGTTCTTGCGGCCCAACTAAAGAATTTTCTTGTGAACAGCCCGCTAAAAGTAGAAGTGCCAGGAATGTGGAAAAAACTATTTTTTTCATTTATACCCTCTCAAATGGATGTTACTGAATCTTTTCTATTGCTAAAGCAAGTGTTATATAATAGCAATCAAGATGCCAAATACAATTTTGCGAATATAAAAGAAAATTGAAGATTATTTTGAGAAGGTATGTAATATTTACATAAAAAAGCGGTAAAAATGTAATAGTGTAAAAAAAATTTGCAATTATAAAAGATGTTCTTGTATTTCTTCGACTTCCTTTTTAGCATTTAT
Source organism: uncultured Bacteroidota bacterium (assembly GCA_963798775.1). GTDB lineage: Bacteria > Bacteroidota > Ignavibacteria > Ignavibacteriales > Ignavibacteriaceae > CAWCUK01. Next base: position 468,888 of record CAWCUK010000001.1, on the reverse strand, counting down.
ATTTTCAAAATATTCTAAGGCTGCCTTTAACAGAAGTCTACTTTCCTCATCCTTATCAGTTTCTTTATACAAAAGTCCTAATTCCATTGAAGTTTCTGCCTGATTTAATTTATTCTCTAACTCTCTATTAATTCTTAAACTGGTTTGAAGATATTTTTCGGATTCCGAGAAATTTTTTAGTTTTCGCTGAATTATTCCTTTAATTTTATAAATATCCGCGACAGAAAGACGATCATTAACTTTTGTGCAAATTTCTAACGCTTTATTACTGAAAGCTTCAGCAAGCTCATAATCTGCTAATTGTGCGTAGACAAATGCTTTACTTAAATATGAAATTCCTAAAATAGGAAGATAATTTATTCCGCGTGAAGTTTTAATACTTTCATCAAATTGGGATAAAGCTGAAGTATAATCAGTCTTTTTGGTATAAAGCATTCCGAGATTGTGCTTAATTTCAGAAATCCTTTTGAGATCTTTCAGTTGGACAAAAACTATTAATGCTCTTTTATAATAAAGAAGCGCATTATCTAAATTACCTTGTATATTGTTTATTATTCCAAGGTTTATCTCAATCATACCAACTAAATCTTGACTGGTATCCGATTCCAAAACAGAAAGCGCTTTTTCAAAATGAAATTTCGCTTCATTTAATTTGCCGCATTCGCCGTAAATTGTGCCTCTTAAATTTTGGCACCTCGCAAAACCTTTTGTATCATTTATGCTTTTAAATATATTTTCGGCTGCTGCTAAATAATCGAAACTGAGATGCCAAAGTGATTGGCGACTGAATATTTCTGCCAGAAAAAATGAAGCTGCGGCTTTTTGATTAGTAAATTCAGAATGATTATCGCACTGATTTATAATTTTTTCGAAGATGAAAACAGCGGCGGGCATTTCCCCTTGTGTAATTATATTTTCACCAATCTCTAAAAGCAGCTTGATCAGATTTTCCTTATCCAGTTTGTCTTCGGTATAAGTTATAAGAAAATCTATTTTAGAGACTTTTTTATAGTAGCTGTTAAAGTCAGTATTTAATTGTTCCTTATTTTCATCAGAATATGTCGGTAAAGAGGAGGGCGGGGGAGAAAAATTATTCTCCCCAAACCTCATAATTTCTTCTGCGGCTTCTTTCCCTAAAAAGGATATAAGAATTTTTTCTAATGTCATTGTGTTTTCCAAAGTTATAAGTTTTAGTTTCTTTTAACAAAACCATATCTGGAAAAATGTTTTATTTTTGCTCCTTTTACTCTTAGTAATCCATTCCCGGGATTAATCATGATGCCGTCATTCTCGATCGGTGTAAAATTACCGTTATTTTCTATATAACAAAATTCAACATCATCTTTCGAGCGGATGTTAGTAAGATTCAAACCGACAAAAACCAAATCCAATTTTAAAGTTTCATCAAACTTCATGCTTGGATTAAAAGATACTGAAGCTGTCCTATTATCAGCCACCATAGAAATCATTTTTGTGCCTTTGAATGCACCTTCCGGGATTTCAAGATTAGCCGCGATAGCAATTAAACCTCTTCTACTTAAATAAGCGCCCAGCATAGAAATATTACCGCCTGAATTTCCATGAATGATTTTGGAAGCGGAAATCTGCGATTCTACACTATTTCCTTCTGCTTCAGGAAGTTGTATTATTTCTTTTTTTACTTGAACGGGATTAGTAGAATTTGTGATTGTATCGGAACATCCGGCGAAAAGTAAACCAAAAGTGATTAAAGAGAAGATTAGAAAGTTTTTCATATGTGCCCCATAGAATTGAAGTTTTAACTTTATTTCTTTTACTGAATCAATTGGTATGCCAACTTAAAATAGGGTAAAAACTACTGACTGTATTTTTTAATCTCTTATCATCAGTAACTTTTTCTTAGGAAGGTAAGTAATATTTACTGCAGCATTTTAATAATAGTGGATCAAAATGCTACATGTTTTATATCAAAATTTGTAAAAATTAAATAAAAACATCTTATTTTATAATTTTTGAGATGTTTTTAAATTCCGCTGTTCCGCAAATATTTAAAAGTTCAAATAAGACAGCTTCTGAAGTTGTTATTTCGGCACCATTTTGTCTCATTCTTTCTAGAGCGATTTGATAATCGAGTATTTTTCTTGATGAAACCGCGTCCGCACATACATTTACTTGAAAATCATTTGCCAGCAGATCTAAAACTGTCTGTTGCACGCAAACGTGCGTTTCAATTCCCGCTATTACAACTTGAGTTATTTCATTATCTCTGAGACGTTCAAAAAAACTTCCCGCTCCATAACAACTAAAAGTCATTTTTTGGATAGCGCTTAAACCTTCCAATTCTTTCAGTAATTCTTCTGATGTGGAGCCCAATCCTTTGGGATATTGTTCAGTATAAAAAATAGGAATGTTTAGCGATTTAAATCCTTTTATTAATTTTAATGAATTTTCCACTACTTGTTTGGGATTATTCATAACCGCAAGAATTTTTTCCTGAATATCTATTAACAGAAGAGCCGTTTTATCTTTCTCTAAAAGAATCTTATTTCTTTCAAGTGAACTTGCCATAAATTTTCTCCCTTATTAATGTTAATAAATAGGATCCATTCCATATTTTCCGCATGAATACATCATTAATAATCCGGCTAAATCTACTAATGCCTTTTTCTGATCGTCTGTTGTAATTACCAAACTATAAACTTCCGCAACAAATTGCATATTTCTTAAAATCTTTTGAAGCTCTTTATAGGATGGAGAACCGTGCCAGTCGGCTACTTCCGTAATTAATAGTTTTTCGTGGCGCCGTAAAAATTCTGTAAAAGAAATGGATCTTTTAGCATGAGTTGATCTTGGTTTGCAGATTGAAATCAGATCATTAAAATAAGTATCCCATTTTATTGCCAACTGTTTGTTTCTATCGCGCATAACATAACGAGCTTTTTCAAGCGTAAATTTGGCTTTTGTTTTGGGTCTAAAATTTGCTGAGAGGGCATAACCGTCGTAACTTACATAACCGGTTTCTTCATCTATATATTTCCATCTTTTTGCAAGTTGGTTTGCTGTATAAATAACTATTACTTTATCAAGGCCGCTGTCTACAACAATAAATTTATTTTGCTGTTCATTAATTACGGTTAACCAATGCTCCCAATTATCTACACTTAAAATGCAAGGAACACCTTCTTTTAAATGTTCCCTTAAAACTTTAATTGCTTCTTGGGGAGTTTCTCTGCGGAAGTATTTCATTTTACAATCGAAACATTTAGCGGCTTTTGCTAAGCCTATTTCATCTGTTCCATACCACCAAGTACTGCCAGCTTTTTTGCCGATATCTTTTTCATTTTCAAACCGGCCCAGCATTACTAGCCCGTATTTTAAGGCGAATGGTCCGCACTGATATTTATAAGGTTGGGGATAAAAGCTCATAATTCGAAAATTTTTAAGATCAAATCTAGAAAAAGTAAGTTAATAATTCACTATAGAAAATTTTGCAAAAAAACTATTTTTATTTATTTTAAATTTTGTATGAAAGATCACATAAAAGTAGCGATAATTTATAACGAACCAAACCCGGAACTCTATCAGAAAAAAGAACTTGAAAAGGTACGGGATTTAGATTTTATCCCTTATTTTGAGGTCGATAATCTTAATCCGATGGAAGAATATGAGATTTTGGCGGAAAAATTAAGAAAAAACGGTTTAAGCGTTTATACTTTAAATATTATTGATAATCTGCAAACACTTCTTGAAAGCCTCAAAAACAACCGACCTGATTTAATTTTTAATTTTATAGAAATTTATAAAGATAATGCTCGACTTGAAATGAACATTGTCGGTTTATATGAAATACTTGAGATTCCTTACACCGGCGCACCGCCTATGGCTCTTACGAATTGTCAAAGTAAAGTTTGGGCAAAAAGATATTTAAACACCCTTGGAATAAGAACTCCTCGTTTTACTGTATTTAAAAAGTTCGCAAAAAAATATAATCATACATTAAATTTTCCCATAATTGTAAAGCCTGCTTTTGAAGACGCAAGTGTAGGAATTGAAAATGATTCAATTGTTACTGATGAAAAGCTCTTAAAAAATAGAATTGAATATGTACTTCATTATTTTAATCAGCCGGTATTAATCGAAGAATTTATTGAAGGCAGGGAATTGAATGTAGCCGTAATGGGAGATAAAAAACCGAGGGTGCTTCCGATAAGTGAAATTACGTTTCATAATATGCCCGATCATCTTTATAGTATTGTAAGTTATCAGGCAAAGTGGGACCCGGCGCATATAGCTTATCATAAAACTATTCCGGTTTGTCCGGCAATTCTTCCCCCAAACATTGAAACCGAAGCAAAAGAAATTGCTTTAAATGCATTTAAGGCTATGGGATGTCGGGATTATGCAAGAGTTGATATTCGACTTTCCGCCGATAATAAACTTTACGTTTTAGAAGTTAATCCTAATCCTGATTTAACTGAAGGTGCAGGTTTTATGCGTTCCGCGGAAGCTGCGGGTTATTCTTATACCCGGGCATTAAGAACAATTATTAATTTTGCTTGGGCAAGACGCAAAATGTGATTTAACTCTTTCCTTTATTCTTTACCATTTTCTATCATATATATAAGAATCCTTTATATTCTATAAAAGGAGGATCTATTATGATTCAAATTGATTTAACTGAAGAAGAAACAGAAATACTTAGAGAAATTCTTGAAAGCGATATTTCAGATTTAAGAATGGAAGTAGCAAATACAGATAGCATGGAATATCGCGAAAGATTAAAAATGAAAAAATCGGTTTTGCTTAAGGTTGTATCTCGAATAGCAGAACTGAAACATTAATTGAATTTTCTGTTTGAATTAATAATGTATAGAAAAAGAAATAGATAATTTTGATTAGAAGAAAGGAATTATTATGAGATGCCCAGTAGATAATGAAGAACTAAAAAGACTAACCGCTGAAGATATTCATATCGATTATTGTCCCAAGTGTAAAGGAGTTTGGCTTCCAAGGATAGAATTAGATAAAATTCTTGAAAGGTCAAATTCTATAGAAGAACTTGCAAAAGCAAAACCGGAAAAACCGGAATACCCGGAACTAGAGAAAGATGAATATTTTCAGAAGACTGGTTATATGCAGTCTCCCGGAGCTTTTTTAGGAAGTTTATTTAATGTAGATCGTTTTTAGGAATATATTTTTTCTAATATTACTTTAGCGTCGGTTAAATCCTTTGCTTCATAATCGGGAATATTTTTTAAATTTTCCGGCAGAGGAAATTTAGTTTTGCCTGTAAAAACTAATATTCCTTTGCCGCCGTTATTTTTTGCGGCTTTAATATCATTTTCTAAATCATCGCCAATCATCATAAATGATGAATCTTCCGGAAAATCTAAATATTTTAATGCTGCTTTAAAATATATTTTAGAAGGCTTTCCTATTACAACAGCTTTCTTCGATGAAGCAAATTCAATAGCGGAAATAAAAGCTCCCGCATCCATAGTTATAGTTTTTCCGTCCGGTAACCAAAATTTATTTTTTTGCATCGCGATAATGTCCGCTCCATTTTGTACCTTTCGAAAAATTTCATTCATTATTTCATAATTCCAATTTTCACCGAGATCGCCTATTATTACAGCTTCCGGATGTTTATCATCTATAAAATCATTAAAAATATTTTTAATTATTTCAGTACAGTAAACAGAAACTTTTTTATAATTGTTTCTAACATAATTAAGCGTGGCATCGGCAGCAGTTAGTGCGGGAATGTCGAATTCAAGATTATGCCCCGCTAAAAATTCATGCAATACTTTAGAAGTTTTCAGTGTGGAATTACTTAAAATTAAAGCCGGAATTTTATTCTGAATAATAAAACTAAGAAATGGAGAGGCATCTTTTGCCGGTTCATTTCCAATTTTAATAACACCGTCAAAGTCTATTAATAAAGGCAGTTTCTTCATAATAAAATTTAAGAAATATTAATTTTATTGATGTTAAAAGACGGATAAATTAATTGCGAAAAAAGCCGGATAGGAGTTGAAAATGGGATTCATTATAAAAAATGAATCCCTGAAATAAAAATTATGCTTTAACTTTAGTGAGCTGCGGAAATTTAACTTTAAGTAATTCAAATGATCCGAAAAGAATTCCAACATATAATAGATCGCCTAAAAACGAATATTGGAAGAAAGGAATTGCCGCAACGTAAGCTGTAATTAAACCGGCGATATTATGCGGATACATAGTGCCCATAGCCCAAACAGCAAAGTTTGTAAATAGGAAGAAAATAACCGAGGCGGAAACAGACGCTAAAAATACATTGGAAATTTTCTTCTCATGAATTCCCATTCCTATTAAAACTAAAACAGCAAAACTTAAATAAACCGCCCACATATAAGCATAAAAACCAATTATAAAATCAGTTAAGATAAGGGCCGCAAAAGGAACGATGAAAGCTAATTTTTTATTCTTTAAATAAGCACCGCCGAAAAGAGCGATGGCACCGACCGCGGTAAAATTTGGATAGTGCGGTAAAAGCCTGGTAACAGCAGCAAGAGCAATTAACCCCGCAACTAACAGAAATCTGGATGTGAAAATATTTTTCATGAGTTCTCCTTTAAGAAATAATTATTTTTTTATGATTTTTATTCAATAATAATAAATTTTGTATTCGATGTAATTGATATAAACCTAAATTTTAAAATAAAAAAGAAATATACTATTACAAAGGAATTATATCTCCGCCTTAATTCCCGCATAAAATGATTGTCCCGGAGTCGCGTATCCTAATACTTCTTCATAATAATTGTTAAAAAGGTTTTCAATTCTGCCGAACAACTTTAATTTTTCTGACAATTTAAAAGATAATGCAAAATTAATTACGGAATAAGCCGACAGTACAACTCTTTTTCCGTTCGTAAAATCTTTATCAAATCTTTTCCCCGCATAAATAGCTTCCAAATTTGCGTTTCCTTTGTCTAGAAAAGTATAATTTATGTTAAGAGCTATTTTATTTTTCGGACGACGTAATAATTCTTTATCATAGTCAGGTGAACTTATACTTTTATCCTTCGCGTAAGTAAGTGTATAATTTGTCTTAATTGAAAAATTATTATTTATTTTCAATGTAGAATAAACCTCAACTCCGCTGGTTTTGGCGCTGTTTAAATTTATTGTTTTATATGTAGCCGGATCGAAAGAAAATAAATTGCTGAAGCTGCTGCTGAAATAATTACATCCAAAAATTAATTGTGAATTAAATAAAAACTGTTCAATTCCCGCATCCCAGCCGCTGCTTTTCTCCGGTTTCAGATTTTGGTTTCCATAAGCCGGATCGAAAAGATAAAAAAGTGATGGAGTTTTAAATCCGGTTCCGAATGTTGCGCGTAATTTTGTTCCCGTCTGCCAAATTAAATAAGCCGGAGCAATTTTATAAGTAGTAACCGAACCAAAACGACTTTGGTGATCAAATCTTATTCCTCCGGAAATGAAGAAATTATTTTTATAATTATACTGATTCTGAAGATAAATTCCTGTTGTGCGGGATGAGTTATCGGGAAAGACACTTATTAAATTATATTGAGGATATGAAGCGTAATAATATTCTGAATTAGCTTTTTCTTCTTCTGTTTCAATACCGAGGGTTACTAAATCATTCTCAGTTAATTGAAAATCGTTCTGTAAATCGATTTTTATTTTTCTGCCGTCGTAAATGCTGCGGGAAGAAGCGGGATTGTATAAGGTAGAATCAAAACTGTACTTTCTGATATTTCTTAAAAATGAAATCCCTAACTTTTGATTTAATTTTTTCCCGAATGAAGAAAAATTCCCTTCCAGCCTATAAGCGCCTTCTTCAAACTTATAAATATAAGTAGGATCATCGCCAAACTTGCCTCCGATCTGATCGAAATCGCTTTTCCCTTTATTGTATCTCAAGAACAGATTAATATTTAAATTAGCGTTAAATGAATATCCCAATGAGGAAACCGCGTTCCAATTTTCAGCGCCGTCTTTTTCTGTATTTCCATATTTTGCGGATGCCGAAGAAAAACCGTCGGTTTTCATCCTGCTTAATGAAATTGAGTAATTCATTTTTCCCAAACTGCCGGATAAAGAGCCTAAACCTTTATAGGTATGAAAAGATCCTCCTTCGGCAGACAAAGATATCTTTGGTTTTCCATTACCTTTTTTAGTAATAATATTAATAACTCCGGCAAGCGCATCAGAGCCGTAAAGCGTACTTTGCGGACCGCGAAGAATTTCAATTTTTTCAATATTATCCGCCGGAAGCCCGGAAAAATCAAAAGTATTATCTGGATCGTTCGGCATATTCATTTCCACACCGTCAATTAATACTAATGTATGTCCGGAATTCGCACCCCGAAGGTAAACATAGGCAAGTTTTCCTGGTCCGCCGGATTGTGATAGACTTAATCCATATTCATCTTTTAACAGATCGTAGACAGTTAATTTATTTTTTTCCTCAATTTGTTTTGATTCAATTACACTTATTGCGCCGGCTACTTCTATTTGCGGTCTTTTAGTTTTGGTTGCCGAAATTACAACATCCGAAAGATGAAAAGTATTAGCGGAATCTTTTATTACAGTTTGAGGAAAAACAGAAATAGATAATAAAAATAGAAGCAGGAAAAACAATTTTTTAAAATACATATTGAAGTTACTCCTTTTGTAAATATACAGTAACTTCGGGGGTTGTAGTAAAAACGAAAAAATTTGAAAAGATTTTCCGTTAATGCAACCTCGCCCGCGAAGGTTGATTAAGTGAAATTTATGGCAGGTCTCCTGGCTGAGAAACAATTGTTTCAACACAGTTGCGCGACAGCTCCGGATTCTAACCGGATTCCCTATAATTTCCGTTCTTGCGGAACACCATAAATAAATGTGAAAGAACAACTCAATATAGTTTCTATCAGCTTATTTTCAAAATTTGCTCTGGAACATTTTAAGGAAGAAAGAAAATCATTTGTTTTAAAATTCTAAATAAAATGTAATTTATATGGAAATAGGACTTCAAGTTATTTGGCTTTTTCTTTTAGCTATCCCAATCGCTTCAATAGCGTGGACAGTTACTCATGAGGAAATATTTAGAGAATTCCATCTTTACTTTGTAAATCTTAGCAAAAATGGGAATAATCTTTTTTTAAGGAAATTTGCGTATGCGTTAACTTGTGAATTCTGTTTCAGCCATTATGTAACTATTCTTTTTTTAATTTTAACAAATTATAAACTTTTGCTGAACGACTGGCGTGGTTATATTATCGGCGGTTTTGCTTTAGTGTGGATCGCCAATAATTATATGAGTATTTATAACCATCTAAGATTGGATATAAAAAAAGAAAGGGTGGATATAGAATTTGAAGAAAAAGAAATTGAAGATTAAATTGTACTTTTAAGCGGAAAATAAATTATAAATTCCGTCTCATTCTCTGTGTTTATCTCAAGTGTTCCTTTTAATTGATCAACAAAAGCGTTTACCAGCTGCATTCCTAATGAATTTGTATTATTTATATCAACTTCGTTTGGAATTCCAACGCCATTATCTGAAATACTTAATTTTAAAACAGTAGAAGTAAACGACGAAAGTCCAACTTTTATTTTCCACTTCCGATTAGCGGGAGGCGGAACAGGAAAGGCATGTTTTAAACTATTTGAAACAAGTTCGTTTATTATAAGTCCGAGAATAATAGCCAAATCTAAATCAAGATTAACATCTTCCAAAGCTAATTCAAGTTTTACATATTTTGTTTGATTGTTATAAGAAGAAAATAAATTAGATGTTAATTCCTTTACATATACCCCGAAATTTAAATTAGTAAAATTTTGTGTTCCATATAGCTTTTCATGAATTAATGCCATCGATTTTATTCTGTTCTGACTTTCGTTAAAGTATTCTTTTGCTTCTTTATCTGTTATATAAGCTGATTGAAGATTAAGTAAACTGCTGACAATCTGAAGATTATTTTTCACACGGTGATGAATTTCTTTAAGCATTATTTCTTTTTCTTTTAAAGAAGCTTCTATTTTCTTCTCAGCCATTTTACGAATAGTAACTTCCTTTTTTAGTGAACTATTCAGCCTTGTAAGTTCTTCAGTACGATCTTTTACTCTTTGTTCCAATTCATCATGCGCGGTGCGTAAAGCCGCTTCAGCTTTTTTTATCTCGGTAAGATCAGTTACAACAATGCAAATTTCATGAATGTTTTTTATTTGGAGATCCGTAATTGAAAGATGAACTTCTATTTTTCCGCGATTTTTAGAATACAGACATAATTCTCCGTTTACGCTTTCCGTAGTAACTTGCGAGAGAAGTGCTTCTAAAATCTCTTGATCTTTTTCAACAATAAAATCCTTAAGTTTATATTCAATAATTTGCTCAATTGGTATTGATAAAATTTTTGCAAATTGAGAATTACAAAAAAGAATTTTGCCTTCATCGTCAATAGTTATTGCCCCTTCTTTCATTTTTTCGATAAAAATTCTGTAAGTATAATCCGTTCCTTCCAATGAAAAAATTGTACTGTCAATTTTGTCCGATACAACCAAGGCGTCAACTTTTCCGCTAAGGATAGCATCTAAAGTTTCTTCCGCGGATGCCAGTTTAGATTTTAATAATTTATTTTCTGCTGAAAGTTCTTCTTTTGTTTTGTTATTTTTCATTATTTCCTAATCATTACTAAACTATTCAAAAGCTGAGAAATAATTTATCACTCATATTTATTTTATTTAATATTCAATCCCACAAGTACTTTTTCGGTATTAGATAAATCACCAATAATTTTCCTGATGGGAAGGGGCAGTTTTTTTACTAAAGTAGGTATTGCGATTATTTGATCTCCTTTTGCGAGCTGCGGATTTTTTAACAAATCTATAATTTCAATTTTATATTTACCGGCTAAATGTTCTTCGCATATTTTCTTTAAATTAGAAAAAGCTCTAATAGAATTAGGTGTTTCTCCGGCCACATATAAACGCAGTTCATGCAGTTCATTATTGTCTTTGTGGCCGTTAACATTTTCTATCTGGTTCGTCATTACAATTTTTCTCCATAAGATTTAGTATTGTCTTTTTTCCCTTGCCGGATATTGAACATTTCTAATTTAGCTGATTCTATTAATTCATTTTCATATTCTTCCTGCCGGATTTCATTTTTTATTTCTTCTTCTTCGGCAATATATTTAGCTTTTAATGAAGAAATATGCTGTTCTAGTTCGTCTTTCTTCCATTCAAGCTCCCTTAATTTTCTGTTAATTTCTCTATTCCTGCTAAATGATTTCGCTTTATCTTTTGCTTCTTGAACCGCTCTTGCGGCACCTGTTAATAATCCGCCTTCCGGGCCGAGATATATATCGGAAAAAATTATTCCGTTATTTGTAAAGCTAAACTCTCTAATTTGATTAGAATGAGCCATTCCTCTTGATTTTAAAATACTTACAATTCTGTTAATTTCTCCGTTTGATTCAAATCCCCGCAGGAGCAGCCAAGTATCAATTAGAGACGAAATGTTAATTTCCGAAACTTCAAAAGTATCAGTTGCGTGTTTTAAATTAGTAAACAAAGCTGTTATGCCCTGTAATTTCAGGTAATCTATAAATCGTGTCAGCATCGCGTTTACTTGATTTACAGAACCTATATTTATTAAACTTGTTATTGGATCCAGAATAACAACATCCGGATTAAAAAAGCTAACTTCATTATGAAGCGCTGTTAAATTCATTTCTAAGCCGTACATTGTCGGCCTGTGAGCGATTAATTTCAAAAGGTTCTTCTCTTTCCATTGCTCTAAATTTATTCCGATAGATTTTACATCACGGAAAATCTGGCTTTCCGATTCTTCGAATGTAAAATAGAGGCATTTTTTATTTTTGCCGCAAACGGAATTAGCAAATATACTTGCCATATTTGTTTTACCGGCGCCGGCATTTCCGGATAATAATATTGATGAACCGATAAAAAAACCTTTCCCTTCCAGCATATCGTCTAAAGATTGTATTCCTGTTGATATTCTTTCTGAAGAAACTTTATTTTTAAGACGTATAGAAGTTATGGGGAAAATTATTATTCCTTTTTCGCCTATCAAAAACGGATATTCATTTGTGCCGTGATAGGAGCCTCTATATTTTACTATTTGTATTCTCCGTGTTGACATTTGATCCTCCATTCGGTGGTCTAAAAGAATTACGCAATCGGAAACATATTCTTCTAATCCTCCTCTGGTTAATTTCTTCCCGCTTCTTTCTCCCGTAATTACGGCCGTTACTTTTTTCCTTTTTAGCCAGCGGAATAGCCGGTTTAATTCGCTGCGAAGAATTTTTTTATTCGTGAAGCCGGAAAAAAGATTTTCTATTGTATCAATTACAACTCTTTTAGCGCCTATTGAATCTATTGCATATTCTAGCCTTACAAAAAATCCATCCAGCCCGTATTCTCCGTTTTCAATTATTTCTGTAGGATCAATTTTAATATTATCTAATAAAATTTTCTTTTCATCAATAAGTCGGGGAAGATTATAATTTAAGCCGGAAAAATTTTTAACCAGATCATATTCTTCTTCTTCGAAAGAAATAAAAACACCCGGTTCATTAAATTTGGTTGAACCGTGAAGTAAAAATTCCATCGCCATAATCGTTTTCCCGCAGCCCGGTCCTCCGCAGATAAGCGTGGTTCGGCCTTCAGGCAATCCTCCTTCGGTAATTTCATCTAAACCTTTTATTCCGCTTAAACATTTTGTTAATTTTAAACTTTTGTTAATTCCTTTATTCATAAACGCAATTCTCCATTTAGATGCGGTGCATTTTTCATTTCTTTAATTTTTTCTAATAAGTAGGCATAAGATAGAGAAGTAATTTCTAATTGGCGGCAAAATAATTAAAATCTAAAATTCCTTCTGTTAATTACGTCAAATAAAATATTTGGAATTTTTATATGAATTTTTCCTAATCAATTACCATTCTATTTAAACTTTAAATTGATTTTATATTGGTAATTTGATAATTTTCACTTCAAAAATAGGATGTAACAATATTCGTGTTTAGCCAGCCATTGATACATATCTTTTATTTACAAAAAAATTATACGTCAAGGGGACTCGTAATTCTGTTCAATCCTTTTTTTCATTCGATCAATCATTTAGAAATTCTGTAATCTAAAGGAGATTTTTAATGGGTTGGTTTATAAAATTTATAGACTCGTCTGTCGGTAAAAAGTTAATTATGGCTTTAACCGGCTTATTTTTGTATGTGTTCTTAATTGAACATTTAATCGGTAATCTGTTATTACTTAAAAGTGATAACGGTGAAGCCTTCACTGCGTTTTCCGAATTCATGGCCAGCCCAAACAATATTGCGGTTAGAGTTATTGAATACGGATTATTTATAATTTTCATTTACCATATTATTAATGGTGTAAGACTTTGGTTAAAGAATAAACAATCCCGCCCGATTGGTTATAAAACAACTAATCCTTCGGCAAATAGTTCATTCTTTTCCCGTTTTATGATTCAAAGCGGATCAATTACTTTTATTTTTCTTGTAATTCATCTTCGCAGTTTCTTTTTCCCTTATCGCTGGGGAAACCCCGGAAATACAATGTACCAAGGTGTAATTGAAGCATTTTCAAATACCTGGTATTCTTTATTTTATTTAGCTGCAATGATTTTACTCGCATTTCACCTAATTCACGGCTTTCAAAGCGCTTTCCAAACTCTTGGCTTAAGGCATAATAAATACACCCCCATTGTTAAGAATTTAGGATTTTATCTCTCAATTCTATTATGCGCCGGTTTTGCCTTTATACCGCTTTATTTTTTATTTAATGGAGGGCATTAAAAAATGAAATTAGATTCAAAAATTCCGGAAGGAAATATAGAAAGTAAATGGACGGATTATAAGTTTAAATTGAAACTTGTAAATCCTTCTAATAAAAGAAAATATAATGTAATTGTTGTGGGAACCGGTTTAGCCGGAGCTTCTGCGGCAGCTTCTTTAGCTGAATTAGGTTATAAAGTCAAATCGTTTTGTTTTCAGGACAGCCCGCGCAGAGCGCATAGTATTGCTGCTCAAGGCGGAATAAATGCGGCTAAAAATTATCAAAATGACGGCGATAGTATTTACCGGCTTTTTTATGATACCGTAAAAGGCGGTGATTACAGATCAAGAGAGGCTAACGTTTATCGTCTTGCAGAACTAAGCGTAAATATTATCGATCAATGCGTTTCACAAGGAGTCCCTTTTGCAAGAGAATACGGCGGACTTTTAGATAATCGTTCTTTCGGCGGAGCGCAAGTTTCTAGAACGTTTTATGCGCGAGGCCAGACAGGTCAGCAGCTTTTATTAGGTGCTTATAGTGCTTTAATGAGGCAAGCCGGTTTAGGAAATGTGGATATTTTTCCTCGTCGCGAAATGCTTGATCTGGTTATGGTTGACGGAAAAGCAAGAGGTATTACAACTCGCAATATGATTACAGGAGAAATTGAATCATATTCAGCCGACGCGGTTGTTCTTGCTACAGGCGGCTACGGCAATGTTTATTATCTTTCTACAAATGCAAAAGGCTCTAACGCAACCGCTGTTTGGCGTGCTTATAAAAAAGGAGCTTTCTTTGCTAATCCTTGTTTTACGCAAATTCATCCAACTTGTATTCCTGTTACCGGTCATTATCAATCAAAATTAACTTTGATGAGTGAAAGCTTGCGTAATGACGGAAGAGTTTGGGTTCCCAAAGATCCTAATGATAAACGTCCGCCTAATGAAATACCGGAAGCAGATAGAGATTATTATTTGGAGAGAAAATATCCTTCTTTCGGTAATTTAGTTCCTCGTGATGTTGCTTCTCGCAACGCAAAAGAAATGGTTGACCAGGGTAAAGGAGTAGGAGGCAGCGGTAAAGCTGTTTATCTTGATTTTGCCGATGCTATTAATCGATTAGGCGAAGATAAAATCAGAGAAAAATATGGAAATCTTTTCCAAATGTATGAACAAATTACCGCTGAAAATCCATACAAAGTACCTATGAGAATTTACCCCGCAGTTCATTATACAATGGGCGGTCTTTGGGTTGATTATAATTTAATGACCACAGTACCCGGACTTTTTGCTCTCGGTGAAGCTAACTTCTCCGATCATGGCGCAAACAGATTGGGTGCCAGTGCTTTAATGCAGGGTTTAGCCGATGGTTATTTTGTTATTCCCGCTACCATAGGAGGTTATTTAGCTAATCATAAAACCGATAATTTAACAACTGATCATGAAGCTTTTAAAGAATCGGTTAAATCGGTTAAAGAAAAAATAAATAAACTTCTTGCCGTAAAAGGAAATAAAACTGTTGATGAATTCCATAGAGAACTTGGTTTAATAATGTGGGATCATGTTGGTATGGCACGAAACGAAGAAGGCTTAAAAAACGCAATAGAAAAGATTAAACAGCTTAGAAGTGATTTCTGGAAGAATGTAAAAGTTGCCGGAACAAATGAAGAGCTTAATCAGTCTTTAGAAAAAGCCGGTAGAGTTGCTGATTTTCTTGAATTGGGCGAATTAATGGCTAAAGATGCTCTTCAAAGAAGAGAATCCTGCGGAGGTCATTTTAGGGTAGAAAGTCAAACCGAAGAAAATGAAGCAAAAAGAGATGACGAAAATTATTCTTACGTTGCGGCTTGGGAATATAAAGGCGATGCCGAATTACCTGAAATGCACAAAGAAAATTTGGGTTTTGAGTACGTCAAACTTACGCAAAGGAGTTACAAATAATGAGCAATAATATGAATTTACACCTTAAAGTATGGCGTCAAAAAAATAGGGACGCGGAAGGCAAACTAGTAAATTATGATTTGAATGATGTTTCGCAGGATATGTCCTTTCTGGAAATGCTTGATGTGTTGAATGAAAATTTAGTGAAAAAAGGAGAAGAACCTGTCGCCTTCGATCATGATTGCCGTGAAGGAATATGCGGCAGCTGCAGTCTTTTTATAAATGGAAGACCGCACGGCCCAAAGCAAGCCATTACAGTTTGCCAGCTTCATATGAGATCTTTTAAAGACGGAGATACAATTACAATTGAACCATGGCGGGCAAAGCCTTTTCCAATTATTAAAGATTTAATTGTTGACCGTTCCGCGTTTGACAGAATAATAGCGGCAGGCGGATTTATTTCTGTTAACACCGGCGGATCGCCCGATGCAAATGCATTTCCTATTTCTAAAGATGCACAAGAAGCCGCTTTGGACGCCGCTGAATGTATTGGATGCGGAGCCTGCGTTGCGGCCTGCAAAAATGCTTCGGCTATATTATTTGTCTCCGCAAAAGTCTCTCATTTCGCCCGTCTTCCGCAGGGCAAAATTGAAAAAGAAAGAAGAGTTCTTGCGATGGTTGAACAAATGGAAAAAGAAGGATTCGGTTCTTGTACAAATACTGAAGCTTGTTCCGCCGAATGCCCGAAAGAAATTTCTATGGATACTATTGCAACTCTTAGAAGAGAATATTATGCAGCTTCTCTAAAATCAAAAAAATAAATAGCTTATCAGAAATATTCGTTAAAAAAATCCCGGTACTTTATTAGCCGGGATTTTTTTATGCCTTTCAAAGCCCCATAAACAGCCTCTTTCCACCGGTTTTATTGTGTTAAATATCATTTAAAATATATTTTTTTAGTTTAATTTCTACATAAGAAAAGTATAAGTAATTCCTAGTAGGAATACTGCGAATGTACTTAATAAATTGAAGTTAAATATATTTAGAAAGATAAACTTGATGGAATTAATAGAAGAAAAAACAATTTCTATTCTTAGTAATCTTATTACTCTCTGTAAAAATAGTGGATATGGATATAAACTTGCCGCCGAATTTGTTCGAGATCCAAATTTAAAAGAAATATTTATAATCTATTCAAATCAAAAAGATAATTTCTCCTACGAACTAATTTCCGAAATAAAAAAATATAAACCTGAAATTGCTGATGATATAAAAATGGATTATGATTTGATTTCTATGTATGAGAATAAAATGAGCAATGGTGAAGTAATAGAAATTTTGAAAATAGTTTTTCACCTTGAAGAAGAAAGCGTAAATCGATATGAATTAGCTATGAATGAAGAACTCACTTTCGATTTGCAGAATCTGATTACGAAGCAATACGGTTCTGCCAAAATGACCTTTTATCATCTTAAACAATTAATCGATTCCAAACAGAAATAATATCACAATATACTTTGTTTAATTTTAATAAAATTGTAAATGGATTTAATGTTTGATGATAAAAAATGGAAGAAAAGATGACCGCATTTTCGAACGAACAAATAACTCAAAGAAAATTTCCAATAGGCGCGGAATTCACTAATGAAGGAGTTAATTTTAGAATTTGGGCTCCTAAACGAAATAAAATTGAAATAATTTTTAAAGAAACTAGTAAAACTCTTTCCCTGCAAAAAGATAATTGCGGATATTTTTCCGGAACCGCCACGTTTGCAAAAGCAGGAATGCTTTATCAGCTTAAATTAGACAATGTTGATTATTTATATCCTGATCCTGCGTCTCGCTTTCAGCCTGAAGGGCCGCATGGTCCATCCCAAATAATAGATCCGGCTTCATATAATTGGACAGATGAAAATTGGAATGGGAAAAAGATAAAAGGTCAACTTATCTATGAAATTCATTTCGGTACTTTTACTTCCGAAGGAACTTATAAATCTGCACAAAAAGAATTGAAAGAATTAGCTCATATTGGAATTACTGTTATTGAAGTTATGCCTGTGGCGGAGTTTTCGGGTAATTTCGGCTGGGGTTATGACGGTGTTGATTTATTTGCGCCGTTTCATCTTTACGGATCCCCGGAGGATTTTAAAGGATTTATAAATGAGGCGCATTCCCTCGGAATGGCCGTTGTTCTTGATGTTGTTTATAATCATTTGGGACCTGACGGGAATTATCTGCGAGAATTTTCTGATGATTATTTTACTCCTCATCATCATACTGACTGGGGAGAAGCAATAAATTATGATGATGACAATGCAAAATATGTCCGTGAATTTTTCTTATCTAACGCTGCTTATTGGATTGAGGAATTTCATATTGACGGTTTAAGATTAGACTCAACTCAGGATATCCATGATAATTCAGAAAATAATATTCTAAAAGAAATTGGTGAAACAGTTCGAAAGCATTCTCATGGAAGAGATACTATAGTGGTTGCCGAGAATGAATCGCAGCTTGTAAAAATTGTTAAACCGGAAAATGAAAAAGGTTACAATCTTGACGGATTATGGAATGATGATTATCATCATTCAGCACTAGTTGCGTTAACCGGGCATAATGAAGCTTATTATAGTGATTATTTAGGCAAACCGCAGGAATTAGTCTCTGCCGTTAAATTTGGCTACATATATCAAGGGCAAGGTTATACTTGGCAAAAGAAAAGAAGAGGAACACCTTCGTTCGAGATTCAGCCGTATCATTTTATTAATTATTTACAGAATCACGATCAAATAGCCAATTCAGCGCGCGGTTTGAGAATTCAGCAATTAACCAGCCTGGGAAAATATAAAGCACTGACTGCACTAACTCTACTTTCTCCCGGAACTCCTATGTTATTTCAAGGTGAAGAATTTGGTGCTTCGGCACCTTTTTATTATTTCGCTGATCACCATAATGAATTGGCAAAATTAGTTAAAGACGGAAGAGCGGAATTTCTGTCGCAGTTTCAAAGCTTGGCTACCCCGGAAACTCAAGTTCTGCTTTTAGACCCAGCCGATGAGAATACTTTTCTTAAATCTAAAATTGATTTATCCGAAAGAAAAAAGAATAAAGAAATTTATGATTTACACAAAGATCTAATTAAACTGAGAAATAATATACCGGCTTTTAAAATGCAGGAAAAAGGAAAAGTCGATGGGGCAGTTCTATCGAACGAAGCTTTTGTTATAAGATATTTCAACAACGAAAATGACGTAATTTTAATTATAAATCTTGAAAAAGATTTAACTTTCGAACCAATTTCAGAGCCTCTGTTAGCTCCTCCGGAAAACAAACTATGGCGTCTAGAATGGTCTTCCGAAGATGTAAAGTACGGCGGCATGGGAACTCCTCCTGTTGACCAAGAGCTGTACTGGCAAATTCCGGGTAAGGCTGCTGTAGTTCTAACTGTAAATAACTTAACGGAAGAATAATGGAAGATATTATAAGAAAAATATCTCTGAAAAGTAATAAAGATAATAAAGATGAACAAATCGAAAAGGAATGGCTGGTAACAAACGGTTTAGGAGGATATGCGTCGGGAACTATATCCGGAGTTTTAACACGCAGATATCACGGAATTCTTATCTCAGCACTCCCCGAACCGTTGGGAAGAATGGTTATATTTAATCATCTAACCGAAAAAATACACTTACCGAACGGCAAAGTTGTTATGATTGGAGGAGAAGAAAAAGGTCATGATGATCTTCATTTTCATGGTTCAGAATATCTATCTGAATTTAAATTAATTAATGGATTGCCGGTTTGGGTTTATGAATTTGACGGTTTCGTAATGGAAAAACAAATCCTGCTTATCCATATGCAAAACACCGTTCATATTATTTATAAAATAATTTCGGGGAATGGAGTTTTAACCATTGATCTGCGTCCTTCTATAAACTTTCGTCCTCATGAATTTTCATTAAATAAAACAGCGACACATAAATATTGTTTGAATATTACTGAAAATGGTTATGAAGTTATTTCTAATGATGACCTGCCGCGGCTTAGAATGAATTGTTACGGGGAAAATAAATCATTTATATCGGATGGTTTAACGAGAAGAGAAATATTTTATAGAAGAGAATCAGAAAGAGGATATGAGGCAGAAGGTTTTTTATGGAGTGCGGGTTATTTTAAGGCTGAACTCGCTAAAAATAAAAATGTTACACTTATTGCTTCTACAGAATCATGGGAAGTTATAAAAGCACTACCTCCCAAAGAAGCCTTGCCCGCAGAAAATGAACGAAGATTAAATTTAATTGAAAAAGCGCATAAAACTGCCGGAAAAGGATTCGGAGCTGAACTTGTTTTAGCTGCTGATCAATTTATAATTTCTCCGGCTGGCAGAGTACGAGACGCGGCAAGAAATAGAGCAAGCGGAGATGAAAGTCGCACTGTTATTGCCGGTTATCATTGGTTTACCGATTGGGGCCGGGATACAATGATTAGTCTTCCCGGCCTTACTCTTTCAACAGGCCGTTTTGAGGAAGCTTCTTGGATTTTAAAAACATTTTCGCATTATATAAAAGATGGTTTAATTCCGAATCTTTTTCCCGAAGGTGAAAGTGAAGGACTTTATCATACGGCAGACGCAACGCTTTGGTTTTTTAATGCGGTTGATAATTATGTAAAAAGTACGGGCGACAGAAGATTACTGAAACAAATTTTACCATGCTTAATGGATATAATTAATTATCATATAAAAGGAACTAAGTTTGGTATTCAGGTTGACCCGAAAGATGGTTTACTTAGGCAAGGTGCTGACGGTTACCAACTGACTTGGATGGATGCGAAAGTTGGGGATTGGGTAGTTACTCCCAGAAGAGGAAAAGCTGTTGAGATAAACGCGCTTTGGTATAATGCTTTACGATTAGTTCAAGGCTGGATAACTGAAGAAAAATCGGAGCAGGACGCGAAAATATTTAAAGATTATGCCGATAAAGCATTTTCGTTTTTTAACGAAAAATTTTGGTATGCTGAAGGCAAGTATTTATATGATGTAGTAGAAGGCGATGAAGGGAATGATTCAGCGATAAGACCGAATCAAATTTTTACTATTTCTCTTCCTCATTCCGTTTTAGAGCAAAAATATTGGAAGCCTGTTCTGGAAGTTGTTGAAGAAAAATTGGTTACGCCTGTCGGTCTTCGTTCGCTTGCGAGAGGACATAAAGATTATAAAGAAATTTATTTCGGCGATCTGAGAGCCAGAGATGCCGCTTATCATCAGGGAACTGTTTGGGGCTGGTTAATAGGGCCTTTTATTGACGCTTGGCTAAAAGTTTATCCTGATAACAAAGCGAATGCCGCAAAATTCCTGGAAGGTTTTAAAGATCATCTTAATGAAGCTTGCATTGGCTCTATAAGTGAAATTTTTGATGCGGAAGAACCATTTATTCCCCGCGGCTGTATTGCGCAAGCTTGGAGTGTGGCAGAAGTTTTACATAGCCTTATTAAAATAAATGAATCGAAATAATGAATACTACTTTAGATTTAAAAACACCGCGTTTAATGTTCTATTACCTTTTTGTGTGCAGTAGCATTTCTTAAAAGTGCATTCTAAATTATTTTTAATAAAAGTGTTATACTAATAATTATATAAAAAGAACAATGAAATTTTCTTAAAAAGGAAAATTTTTCTGTTACCATTCATTTATAAAATTAGGTTTTTATGGCTCCTTCCAAAAAAAATAATCAATTTTGGTATAAAGACGGAATTATTTATCAAGTTCATGTTAAAGCATTTAGGGACAGTAACCAGGATGGTATTGGTGATTTCGGAGGATTAATCGAGAAATTGGATTACATCCAATCGCTCGGCGTTTCCATACTTTGGGTGCTGCCTTTTTATCCCTCTCCCATGAAAGATGACGGATATGATATTTCTGATTATTATGATATAAATCCCGATTATGGAACTCTGGAAGATTTTAAAAAATTACTACGGGAAGCTCATAAGAGAGGCATTAAAGTAATAACTGAATTAGTCCTTAATCATACTTCAGATCAGCATGAGTGGTTTAAAAGAGCCCGTTTCGCAAAACCTGGCTCTCCCGAAAGAGATTATTATGTTTGGAGCGATACTGCCGATAAATATAAAGATGCTAGAATTATTTTTAGTGATTTTGAAACTTCAAATTGGTCTTGGGATCCGGTTGCAAAAGCATATTATTGGCACCGATTTTATTCACATCAGCCGGATTTAAATTTCGATAATCCTACTGTCCGGCAAGCATTACTTCGAGTTGTTGATTATTGGCTGGAAATGGGTGTCGATGGTTTAAGATTGGATGCCGTCCCTTATTTATATGAAAGAGAGGGAACAAATTGTGAAAACCTTCCGGAGACGCACGAATTTTTAAAGAAATTAAGTAATCATGTTCAGACGAAATTTAAGAATAAGATGCTTTTGGCGGAAGCAAATCAATGGCCTGAAGATGCGGTTGTATATTTCGGAAACGGCGATGAATGTCAAATGGCTTTTCACTTTCCTCTTATGCCGCGTCTTTATATTTCCGTTTTAATGGAAGACCGTTTCCCCATAATTGATATTATGGAACAAACTCCGCCGATTCCGGAAAATTGTCAATGGGCAATGTTTCTTCGCAATCATGATGAATTAACTCTGGAAATGGTAACGGACGAAGAACGCGATTATATGTACCGCTATTATGCTCGCGACAGTAGAGCAAGAGTAAACCTTGGAATTAGAAGAAGACTTGCGCCGCTTATTGAAAATAACAGAAGAAAAATTGAATTGATGAACGTGCTCTTATTTTCATTTCCCGGAACTCCCATAATATATTACGGCGATGAAATTGGAATGGGTGATAATTATTATTTAGGAGATCGAAACGGTGTAAGAACACCTATGCAATGGAGCCCGGACAGAAACGCCGGATTCTCCGCCGCTAATCCTCAAAAACTTTTTCTCCCGGTTATTATTGATCCCGAATATAATTACGAAGCCGTAAATGTAGAAGTACATCAAAGAAATTCGTCATCGCTTTTGTCATGGATGAAAAGAGCTATTGCAATACGAAAAAATTATAAAGCCTTCGGCAGAGGTTCTTTAGAATTTCTTTCCCCGAATAACCCAAAGGTTTTAGCTTTTGTACGCGAATATGAGGATCAAAAAATATTAATCGTTGCAAATCTATCCAGATTTTCGCAAGTAGTTGAGCTTGATTTAACTGATTGTGCCGGATATACCCCGATTGAAGTTTTCAGTAAAAATAAATTTCCGGTAATTCAAGAAACTTATTATATGCTTACTCTAAATGCTTATGATTATTATTGGTTTTCCTTAGAACAGCAGCAGGAAAGAATAGGCACTGCAAAAACGGAGAGGGAAATACCGGAAATTGAAATAAAAAAAGATTGGAAAAAAATATTTGAAAATGAAAATAAAGATTTTTTAGAAGAAGAAATTCTTCCCTCATATTTGAATTGCTGTGATTGGTTTACCGGAAAGGATTCAAAGATTCAAAAAGTAGAATTAATTGAAGATATTTTTCTCTCTAATAATTCGGCAATATTAATGATTATCCGTGTAATTTATATAGATAAACCAATTGAATATTATTTAATTCCGGCTGCGGTTTCTTCTTTGGAAAAAGCAAAAACCATTTTAAGAGATTGTCCCAACGGAATAATTCTTCAAATAAAAATTTCTGAAAGCATTTATGCGCTGTATGAAGGTGTGTATGATGAAGAATTTAGAGATGAAATATATAAATCTTTCTACAGCAAAAAATTGTTAAAAGGTGAGCACGGGGAATTAAGATTAGAAAGAGAAAAAAATAAATTCAAATCTTCATTTAATGATGAAATTCCGTCTTCAAATTTTACGGTGCAGGATGATTTTTCAATTGATATATTATATGAAAATTCACTTGCCATAAAACTTTACAGAAAAACTGAAGAAGGAGTAAATCCCGCGGTAGAAGTTTTAAAAGAACTTGCTCAAACATCTTACGAATTAAATGTACCTAAACTTTTAAGTACTATTTATTATGATGAACCTTTTACATTTTCTATAACATTAGGAATTATTAAAGAATATCAGCAGACACAATCTACCGCATGGAATTATTTTTCCGATTCTTTGAACCGGTATCTTGATAATGTTATTGCAAAAAATGATGGAAGCATAACTATTCACACAAAAAGTGAACAATTGTTTTTTAATCTATCCGCGGTTCAAGATTCAAATCTAGACCCTGAAACAGTCGATCTTATTTATTTTGAAGCAATGGATACTTTGGGAAAAAGAGTCGGTGAAATGCATAAAGCATTAGCTTCAGTAAAAGGAAATACAAAATTTCTGCCCGAAGATTATTCAATGCTTTCTCAGCGTTCGCTTTATCAGTCGATGAGAACTTCCATAAAAAGTACTTTCCGTCTTTTGGAAAAAGTTATAGATCATCTTGATGAAAATCTGAAGAAGGAAGCTTCGGAATTATTTGGGATGGAAAATAAAATTCTTTCTTTTGTTAAAGAAATTATTTCCGCCAGAATTTCGGTGCAAAAAATACGCATTCACGGAAATTTAAATCTTCGCCAAATTCTATTTACCGGAAAGGATTTTATAATTAAAAATTTTGAAGGTCCTTCAACCACTTCATTAAGTGAACGAAAGCTGAAGCGTTCAGCACTTCGGGATGTAAGCGGACTTATTTCATCACTTTATCTACTGGCTCATGTTTCCGTTTTAAAATATAAATCTATTACCAGTGCTAACATTAAAGATCTTGAAGTTTTTATTGAAGAATGGTGGCTTACGATGTCCGATATCTTCTTAAAATCCTATTATGAAATTGTAAGCGATGCTGCATTTCTGCCAAAAGATATTAAAGAATATGAATTTCTAATTAAGCTTTATCTTCTTGAAAAAATGATGCATGAATTATCAGACGGACTTATATCTCCCAATGAAGAAGTTTTAATTCATGTAAAAGGAATTAAATTATTGTGTAAATATATAGGCCTCAAAGACTAGATTTTTAACGAAAGAAAAATTATGAATAAATATGTGTGTATTCACGGGCATTTTTATCAGCCCCCGCGTGAAAATCCATGGCTCGAAGAAATTGAAGTTCAAGATTCGGCTTATCCTTTTAGAGATTGGAATGAAAGAATTACCGCTGAATGTTATAATCCTAATACTGCCGCAAGAATATTAAACCCAGACGGTGTTATCACTCAGATAGTAAATAATTATTCAAAAATTAGTTTTAATTTCGGACCCACTTTGCTATCATGGATGAAACAGCATGTTCCCGATGTTTATCAATCTATTTTACTCGCCGATCAAATTAGTTTAGAAAAATTTTCAGGCCATGGTTCCGCCATTGCACAAGTTTATAACCATTTAATTATGCCCTTAGCAAATAAACGGGATAAGATATCGCAGGTAATTTGGGGAATAGAGGATTTCAAATATCGCTTTAACAGATTTCCGGAAGGCATGTGGCTTTCTGAAACAGCGGCGGATATTGAAACTTTGGAGGTGCTTGCGGAACAAAAAATAAAATATACTATTCTTGCTCCAAGACAAGCTGCCAAAGTAAAACATTTTGATGAAGATGATTGGACTGATGTAAGCGATTCAAAGGTTGATCCTAAAAAAGCTTATCTTTGCAAACTCCCTTCAGGTAAAACTATTAATCTTTTCTTTTATGACGGAGCGGTTTCGCAAGAATTAGCGTTCGGTAATTTATTAGAAAGCGGTGAAAACTTGGTAAATAGATTACTCGGTACTTTTAGCAATGAAGAACGCCCCCAGCTTGTTAATATTGCTACAGACGGTGAAACCTACGGACATCATCAGAAAAATGCCGATATGGCTTTAGCTTATTGTCTTCATCTAATTGAAGAAAATGAAGATATTCAAATAAGTAATTACGGAGAGTTTTTAGAAAAATTTCCTCCTTCCCATGAAGTTCAAATTTTTGAAAATACTTCATGGAGTTGTGTACATGGGGTTGAAAGATGGAGAAGCGACTGCGGCTGCAACGCCGGACATAACGGCTGGAACCAGCAATGGAGAGCCCCGTTAAGAGAATCTCTTGATTGGCTTAGAAATAAAATATCTCCTATATACGAAAAAGAAATTTCAAAATTTACTAATGACCCTTGGCGGCTGAGAGATGATTATATACAAGTAATTTTAAATAGAGAACCGGAAGTAATAAAACAATTTTTAGAAAACCATTCCATAGAAATTTCTTCGAATGAAGACCGGGTTAAAATATTGAAGTTATTGGAAATTCAGCGCCATGCCATGTTAATTTACACAAGCTGCGGCTGGTTTTTCGATGAGGTATCGGGAATTGAAACTGTGCAAGTTTTAAAATACGCGGCCAGAATTATTCAACTCTTAAAAGAGTTAGAGCTTGATGATTTGGAAGAAGAATTTGAAAAATTGCTTGAAAAAATTCCCAGTAATATTCCCGAATTAGGAAACGGCGCTAAAGTATATGAAAAATATGTTAAACCCGCCATTGTAGATCTATTAAGAGTTGCCGCGCATTATGCAATTTCTTCAATGTTTGAAGAGTACAAAAAAGAATATAAAATTTACGCCTATGAAGTTTTTAATGAAGATTATGATTTATGGGAAGCGGGGAAGAGAAAAATGCTTGTCGGCCGCGCAAAAATGAGATCACAAATTACTTATGATGAAGATGTGGTTAGTTTTGCTTTTCTTCATCTAGGTGATCATAATCTTTACGGAGGTGTTAGAAATATTGTTGATAATAACTCCTATGCTTCAATGAAATCTGAAATGAAAGCCGCTTTTGATAAATTAAATATTGCGGAAATTATTCTCTCCATGGATAAATATTTCGGCAACCACAGCTATAATTTATGGCATCTTTTTAAGGATGAAAGAAGAAATGTGTTTAATAAAATTATGAGTTCAACATTAGAAGAAATAGAATTTTACTTCGATCAAATTTATAAAGCTAATTACCCAATTATGCAAGTCATGCGCGAAAGTGATACTCCTCTTCCCAAAGCTATCAGTACTCAAGTTGAATTTATTCTTAATAAAGAACTGCAGCATTTGCTGGAAAATAAGGAAAGGATAAGTATTGATAAATTGATGAGTACTTCGGAAGAAATGAAAAAATGGAATGTTGAACTTGATAGAGCTTTACTCAGCTATACGGGCAGCCAAAGAATAAATGATTTAATGGAACTTCTTCAAACTAACTATTCCGATATAGAACTTCTGAAAAAAATTTATACTTCGTTAAAAGTTTTTAATGATCTAAATATTGAACTTGATATATGGAAAGCGCAAAATATTTTATTTATTATTTCGCAGGAACATTATAACGAAATGAAACAAAAGGCTGATAGCTGCAATCAAACCGGAAAAGATTGGATAAAATATATTCATAACATTGAAAATTATTTAAGGGTAAAAATAGCTTAATGCATATACCAAATTCTTCATACAGAATTCAGTTTAATCCCGACTTCACTTTTAACAGCGCGTCAGAAATTATTGAATATCTGTGGAAGCTTGGAGTTTCGGATCTTTACGCATCGCCCATTCTAAAAGCAAGGAAGGGAAGCACTCATGGTTATGATGTGGTTGATCCAAACCAGCTTAATTCTGAACTGGGGAGTGAAGATGAATTTTATTCTCTTATAGAAAAATTAAAATCTAATCAAATGTTCTGGCTTCAGGATATAGTACCGAATCATATGGCATACAATTATGAAAACCAAATGCTGGTGGATTTATTAGAAAACGGCCCCAATTCCAGGTATCATAATATTTTTGATATAGAATGGCGGCATCCGTATTTTGGAGAAAATCAAAGACTGCTGGCTCCTTTTTTGGGTTCATTTTATCAGCAGGCGCTTGAAAAACGTGAATTAAAACTTTTATACGGGCAAGAAGGGTTTAATATAAATTATTATGATAATAAACTGCCGCTGAATTTTGAATCTTACATAGAACTTCTTTCTTTCAATTTTGAAAAATTGAGAAATAAATTAGGCAGAAATAATTCTGATGTAATAAAATATCTGGGAGTTTTATATGTACTTAAATCTCTTCCGTCCGCGGATGAAATTGATGAAAGGTATGATCAGATAAAATTTGTTAAGGGAATGTTGTGGGAGTTGTATTCAGAAAATCTGGTAGTGAAAGCTCATATAAACGAAACTTTAAAAGCGTATAACGGCGAAACGGGGAATCCGGAAAGTTTAAATCTTTTAGATAATCTATTATCCAAGCAATATTTCCGGCTTTCATTCTGGAAGGTTGCGACGGAAGAAATTAATTATAGGCGTTTCTTTAATGTGAATGAATTAATTTCCTTAAAGATGGAAAATGAAGAAACTTTTTATCGAACTCATTCATTCATTATAAAATTAATTAAAGACGAAGTTATTAGTGGATTAAGAATTGACCATGTAGACGGATTATACGATCCTATAAATTATTTGCAGCGGCTAAAAAATATAAATAAAAATCTTTATTTAATTGTAGAAAAAATTTTAGCGCTCGATGAAAATCTTCCCGCTAATTGGCCTGTTGAAGGAACTTCCGGTTACGATTTTATGAATTATTTAAATGGTATTTTCTGCCGTACCGAAAATGAAAAACGTTTTACAAATATTTATCTCCGGTTTATTCGTGTAGTTTATTCTTTTGAAAAATTGGCAAAAGAAAAAAAGAGATTGATTGTTAAAACCCGTATGGCCGGAGAGGTTGAACGGCTTGCGTTTATTATTGACGGAATTTCTCAAAAGGATCGTTTTGGTGTTGATATTACTATGCACGGAATTAAGGAAGCGCTTGAGGAAATATTAATCGATTTTCCCATTTACCGGACTTATATTAATAGCGATAAAATTGATGAAAGCGATAAAAATTATATAGAAAATGTTATTAACGAGGTTAAAGAAAATAATCCCCGGCTAATAAACGAATTTAATTACATTGGAAATTTGCTCCTGTTAAAGTATGGCGATCATTATACAGTAGAACAAAAAGCAGCAACTTTAGATTTTGTAATGAAATTTCAACAATTAACCGGCCCGCTGATGGCAAAGGGATTTGAAGATACCGCGCTTTATATTTATAACAGATTTCTCTCATTGAACGAAGTCGGAGGCGATCCCGGAAAATTCGGTATTTCTTTAACTGAATTTCATAGTTATAATAAAAAGAAAATTAAAGAATGGCCGCATTCATTCAGTTCAACTTCTACACACGATACAAAAAGGGGAGAAGATGTTCGTGCAAGATTAAATGTACTTTCTGAAATTCCGGATGAATGGGAAGAAAAGGTAAAACAATGGACTAGGTTGAATAAGCTTCATCAAAATTATAAAAATAAGGGTCGCGCAATAGATAGAAATGATGAATATTTTCTTTACCAAACTCTGGTGGGGTCGTTTCCTTTTAACGAGGACGAGTATAAACAATTTATAAAAAGAATTAAAGAATATGTTATTAAAGCAGTAAGGGAAGCAAAAGTTTATACAGCTTGGTTAAAGCCGGATAATGATTATGAAAACGCTTTTACAACTTTTGTCGAGAAAATTTTAACCGAATCAAATAATAATTTATTTTTATTAGATTTCATTCAATTCACAAAAAAAATCAGCTTTTATGGAATATTCAATTCACTATCACAAACGCTAGTAAAATTTACCGCGCCAGGTATTCCGGATATTTATCAAGGCGCGGAACTCTGGGATTTAACTTTAGTCGACCCCGATAACCGCCGGCCGGTAAATTATGATATAAGACGAAAATATTTAGAAGAAATAAGAGAAAAAAAAGAAAATTTAAATTCTCAGTTTTTATCGGAACTGCTTAGAGAAAAAGAAAATGGAAAGGTAAAATTATTTCTTATCTATAATCTTCTTCATTCAAGAAAAAAATATAATTCGCTCTTTAACCATGGAGACTATTCTCCGGTAAAAGTAAACGGTGAATATGAAAAAAATGTTATTTCATTTTATCGAAGTTACGAATCAAATTTTGCTCTTACAGTTGCTCCTCGATTTCTGACAAGCCTAATTAAACCCGGCGAAATGCCTTTGAAAGACGAGATATGGAAAAATACAAGTATAACGCCGCCCGCGGGAATTAAAAGCTGGAAAAATATTCTTACCGGAGAAATTATTGAGAATAAAAATTCATTAAAAATAGGTGAAATTTTGAAGAATTTTCCGGCAGCGCTATTGTTCGGAAAGATTAAAAGTTAAATTACACCAGGAGTTTTACTTCAGAAATAAATCCGCTTCAATGGTGAATTTTTGTTTAGCAAAAATTAAATTAGGATATTTACATAAGTTAGAAAATTCAGTTGTTAATTTTTGTATAACTCTTTTTGAAATTTATCAAAAGAAATTATTTCTATAAAACGAGGAACTAAATAATGTTCGATAAAGAAATAAAATTTATTTCCGATTTTACTCTTAACAGGATAAAAAAATTCGGCTCATTTTTTACATTTGAAAAACTATTGAATTCAGATATTCATCCGGCGATTCTTCAATATATTTCCGCCGAACTTGATTATTTAATATATGAAGACAGGCAGAAACTTCTGCATAAATCAGTTTTCGATTACAGCGGCCCGCAAATTTCTAATTATTTTAATTTAATAGGGCAAGAAATAAAGAGAACAAAACGAGTATCTTTTGAAGACGTTAAAAATCTTATTGTGCAGGCAGTTTCTTTTAATATTAATTATATCGTTAGGCCTAAATGGTCGCTCTCAAAATTAATTTTTGACGGAACGGAAAATAAAACTGTCGATGAAATAAAATTAGTCTTTAATTATATCTATTTTTACGATTACATTAAAAGCGTTTATATATCCTATTTGAACAAAAAAAATCTTTTAACTTTAAGCAAAAAAGAGTTTGAACTTATTTTTACAAAAATAGACAAAGAACTTTTTTCCTCACAGCCTCAAAAACTTGTTGATAACGCACTGTTTTCGATTGCTGAATTTCAGAATATAGGCGAAGTTAAGAACAATAAAATCGCGACCGCGTCGGTAGAAATATTTCTTAAAGAAAAAAATCTTATGGATTATCTTTTCAGATTAAGAAAATCACTTCCACCGGAGGCAAAACATAAATATAAAATTGAAGAAGTTAGAAAAGTTCTTTTTTCTACAACGCCTATTGATAAACCCATAATTCTGCCTTCCGAGGAAAAACATGAAGAAAAATCGGAAGTGAGTGAGCCGTTGGAAATTGAATCTCACAAAACAGAAATTGAAGAGATAGCGGAAGAGGAAAATGAAGCTCCCGATAATGTGGAATATGAAGGGGCAGTTATTGTTAATGATGAGGAAATACTAAACGAAGAAGAACTTACCGAAGAAAGAGAAGAAGAACTTGAGAAGGAAGAATTTTTAAAAGGCGAAATGAATTATAAGGAAACCGATTTATCAAGCGAAGAAGATAAAGATATAACTTCGGAAGAAAATGTGGAAGATACCGATGATGATTTGTTGGCGTTTTTTAATTCTGAATTAGATAAAATTGATGAGGGTGAGCCTAATATAGAATCGGATACCGATGAAATTTCTTTTGATCTTTCGGAAAAAGAACATCTTGACTCGCTTTATGATTTTGAAGAAAATAAAGAACAGGAAACTGACGAAGAAACAGAAATAGAAGATGAACCGGAAGATTCTGAACTTCATGAAGAAGTTAATTTAATCGATGATTTTAAAGATGAAGATTATGAAGAAGAATCGGAGGAAAAGGAAGAAAAGCCGACATTCATCAAAATAAACGAAAGAAAAGATCTTCTGCCGGAAGAAGAATTTGACGACGAGGATTTAAAAGATTTTGAAGATGATCTTGAGGATTTTAAAAAAGAAGAAGATGCTGAAACCGAACCTATGAGAGGGAAAAAAAGAGACAAAGATTTATTTGATTACCTAAGTGATAAAGAAATTGAAAAAATTGTTTCATCTGTTTTTAATGAAGACAGAGAAGATTTTGCTAATACAATGGAAAGGATAGAGGAATGTGATACATATGAAGAAGCTACCGATATTTTAAAAAGTGTATTTTTAACTTACCGCGTTAATCCATATTCAAGAGATGCGGTATCTCTTACAAACGCAGTTTCAAATTATTTCGATCAGGCATAAAATGTTTATTGATTATACAGAAATTTCAGTTAAAGCAGGAGACGGCGGAAATGGTGCCGTTACGTTCAGAAGAGAAAAATATGTTCCGAAAGGCGGTCCTTCCGGCGGAAACGGAGGTAAAGGAGGCGATATAATTTTTGAAGCGCATCATAATTTATCAACTCTCCTAGATTTTCGATACAAAAAAATATATTCTGCCGGCAATGGCGCGGCCGGTGCCAGTGGAAAAAAAGACGGAAAAAATGGGGAAGATATAGTTATCAAAATTCCTATCGGTACTGTAATAAAAGATGCTTCAACCCAAGAAGTGATATTTGATTTAACCGAAGACGGAGAGAGAAAAATTATTGCAAAAGGAGGAAGAGGAGGAAAAGGAAATAGCAACTTTGCTACTTCAACTAATCAAGCTCCTAGATACGCGGAAGACGGTAAAGTCGGTGAAGAAAAAAAACTGATTCTTGAATTAAAATTAATTGCCGATGTTGGGTTAGTCGGGTTTCCGAATGCGGGAAAATCAACATTTATCTCTACCATATCCGCGGCAAGGCCTAAAATTGCTGATTATCCTTTTACAACATTAGAACCGAATTTGGGGATTGTTCAATATAAAGATTATAATAGTTTTACCGTTGCCGATATACCGGGAATTATTGAGGGCGCCCATCAGGGGAAAGGTTTAGGTTATAAATTTTTACGTCATATCGAGCGCACAGGTATTCTTGTTTTTTTAATCGATATTACTAGCGAAAATTATCAGAAAGAATACGATATTTTACTAAATGAACTTATTACCTATAGTCCTAAGTTAGCTAAAAAAAAGAAATTAGTGGCTCTATCAAAAGCGGATTTAATTGAAGAATCCGAATTAAAAAAATTGGTGAGAAAGAAAATTAAAAAAGCCGATTCCCCGCTTCTTATTTTTTCATCTGCTACCGGATACGGAGTACAAGAGCTATTGGATAGAATGTGGAGCTCTTTAGACAATCATCAAGATGATGTTGTATGATTTAGATTACTTTTTTAATAGCATCATCTTTATATATTTTATTTAATTGAAATAGTCTAAACGGAATATAAATGAGATATATCAAAAATACTATTTTTACGGTTTTATTAACCACGCTGCCTTTATTTTAC
Source organism: uncultured Bacteroidota bacterium (assembly GCA_963798775.1). Lineage (GTDB taxonomy): Bacteria > Bacteroidota > Ignavibacteria > Ignavibacteriales > Ignavibacteriaceae > CAWCUK01. The sequence continues at coordinate 435,881 of CAWCUK010000001.1, read as the reverse complement.
TCATGCCAAGACGGAGTAAACATTTTTTCAAAATCTGATGATGTGGACCTTGGTAAACAGCTAAACCAGGAAATTCATAATAATTCAGCCGAGTATCCTATATATCACGGAGATCCCTCAGTAAAAAATTACATAAACCAGCGAATTTTTTCCGAAGTTCTCTCATCCCCCCAAATAGAAAGTAAGGATATTTATCCTTATCAAATGGAAATAATTGATGATGATAGTACATTAAACGCATTTGCCCTTCCCGGCGGATTTATTTATGTGTACACCGGTTTATTAAAATATTTAGATTCTGAAGCAGCATTGGCAGGAGTTTTAGGACATGAAATAGCACACGCAGAACTTAGGCACGCAACGCAAAGAATGACCGCCCAATATGGAGTTTCATTCTTGCTCAGTTTAATTTTAGGTGAGGATCCTTCAACTCTTGAACAAATTGCTTCTAATTTATTTGTAGGCTTAGCTTTTCTTGCAAATAGCCGTTCGGATGAAAGTCAAGCGGATAGGTATTCTTTTAAATATCTACAGGATACAAGATATTACGCCGGAGGAGTAAAATTCTTTTTTGAAGAAATGCGGAATGACGGATTAGTTAGCTCCAACAGCAGTAAAATAGAAACATTCCTTTCTACACACCCGGACCCGATAAGCAGAATTGATGATATTAATCAGATGATTCAGCAAGCTAATTTGCCTCTGTTAACCAACTCCGACAGTGGTGCTAATATATTTAAAGATGAATATCAAACAAATGTGAAAATTAAAATTCATTAAAATTGATTAAATAGGTTTGATGAAGATTTTTATTGAAACAGTTGAAACTTTATTCTAAATTCCTATTTGTCAAATCAACATAATTAAGAGGGGACTAATATGATAAAGCTTAATCATTTAGATTATTACAGGCTTCCGTGGAATCTTACCGATAATTCAATTTCATGGCTAGAACCTACCGCAAAATGTAATCTTCACTGCGACGGCTGTTACAGAATGAATGAAAATGACAGTCATAAATCTTTAGAGGTGATTAATAAAGAATTAGATGTTTTTACTAGTTTAAGAAAATGCGACGGCGTTTCGATTGCCGGAGGTGATCCTCTTACACATCCCCAAGTTGTGGATATTGTTAAATCCGTAAAAGCGCGCGGATTAAAACCTATACTTAATACAAATGGCTTAGCGTTAACAAAAGAATTGCTGCTTGAGTTAAAAAAAGCGGGAGTATATGGTTTTACTTTTCATATCGACAGCAAACAAGGCCGTCCCGGCTGGAAAGATAAAAATGAAGTTGAATTGAATGAATTACGTTATCATTACGCCCGGATGCTTCATGAGGCCGGAAATATTTCTTGTTCATTTAACGCTACTATTTATGAAGATACTATGAAATATATTCCGGAGATGACTAAATGGGCGCAGAAAAATATAGATATTGTTCAGGTAATGGTGTATATACTATACCGAGCAGTGAATAATGATCAAGTTGATTTTTATCTTGGCCCAAAAAAAATTGATATGGGTAATTTAGTTTATAATGAAGAGCATGAAGAGAGAACTGATATAAAAGCGGAAGAAATAGTTGAATTAATTAGAAGCGAATATCCTGATTTTGATAGTTGCGCGTATCTAAATGGTTCTGAAAAACCGGATTCGTTTAAATGGCTTTTAAGCGGCAGATTAGGAACCAAAAATAAAATTTATGGTTACATGGGCAAAAAATCGATGGAAATTGTACAGACATTTCATCATATTTTTAAAGATAGATACCTTGCTTATTCTGAACCTAAAATGACGAGAAAAGGAAAAACTCTCCTTTTATTAGGTGTTATGGATAAGAAATTAAGAAAAGCTTTTTGGAATTTTTATAAAAATCCGGTGAACATATTTAGAAGGCTTTATTATCAATCGGTTATGATAATCCAACCTGTAGATTTTCTTGAAGACGGAAGGCAAAACATGTGCGACGGCTGTCCCGATATTACAGTCTGGAATGGAAAACTTGTTTGGTCCTGCAGAATGGAAGAACAGCAGAATTTCGGGCATAACGTAAGAACCTATCCAAAAGGATTTATGGCCGAAAATTAAATAAAAAAAAATGGTTAAAAATTTCTAATTATTTTTGAAATTATTAAATATAGTTCCTATATTTACGAGCTAAATTTATGGCGGGGTAGCTCAGTAGGTTAGAGCAATGGAATCATAATCCATGTGTCGGGGGTTCGAATCCCTCCCCCGCTACTAACATAATGTTATAAATTTAAGTAAAAGAGCCGTTTTTAATCAGAAACGGCTTTTTTTTGTCCTATCATCATAATTGTGTGAGATAAAGTTATTTTGATAAATCCGCTGAATAAAAAGATACATCAAGTGAAATGAAAAATTCACTGAACGAAATATGAAATTATAAGAACCGATTGAATAAGTAATGTTTTAAATTAAACACTTTGGATTGTTTTAATTTCTTTATTAAATTTACGGCTTAGATTTTTATGGGAAATGAGCATTTATTTAATCTTCCGAGGCGTATATGTAGCGGTAAAGCAAAATAAAGCGCTTAATTAGTTAATCAGGAAGTTATAATTTCTCTAATCCCTATCCGCTACAAATTTTAAGGAGTTATTTAATGTATACATTATTAGTTGTATTATCTTCTTTAGTTGCCATATTTATGATAATTATCGTACTGCTTCAATCAAGTAAAGGCGGCGGTTTAGCCGGCGGTACTTTTGGCGGAGCAGCCGGCGGTATGGGTACAATGTTTGGCGCTAGAAGAACCGCTGATTTTCTTTCGAAAGCTACATGGTGGTTAGGCGGGGCTATTGCTGTTTTGGCTATTGTTATAAATTTATTTTTCTTACCCGGACAATCAACCGCTGCTCAAAGAGAAAGTATTATTCAAAAATCCGGTCAGCAAGCTTTACCGCAAAGCCCAAGTTTACCGCAGCAGCAAAATCAAGTTCCCCAGCAAGAACAACAAGTTCCACAACAGAAGTAATAGCAGATTTATATTAAAAGAAACCTCGATATTTTTTTTCGAGGTTTTTTTGTTTTAATTCCATTCGGCTAAGGTTTGAATAATATCATCTTGAATTCTACGGTAATAATTCCAACCTCCTCTATCAAATTCCATAATTATACTAACCACTAAATCTTCACCTTTTGAAGTAGTTAAATATCCTGAAAGAGAAGAAACACCATTTAGTGAGCCGGTTTTCCCGTGGAAATTATTTTCCGCGGCGGTTCCTCTCAATCTGTGCCTCAATGTTCCGTCGACTCCGGCAATACTTAAAGCATTATAAAAATCATCATAGTTATTTACATCGAAATACATTTTTTCCAGAAGTCCGGCAATTGAACCGACAGTAACTTGATCAAATCTAGAAATGCCTGAACCATCAACTATTGATGTTCCGTTAGAAAAAATTCCATTATCATCAATAAAATCTAAAATTGCCTGAGTTGAATAAAAAGAATTTCCTTGTATGCCGCTTGCTTCTGCGCCTATAGTCTTAAATAAACATTCGGCTAAAAAATTATCACTGTGTTTATCGGTAATTTGTATTAATCTTCTTAAAGAAATATTTGTTTCCGCTAACGAATTTGTATGTTTCGGTGCTTCTCCTTTCATTGCATGGCCTGCGCTAATTCCATATTTCTGTAATTTTTCCTTTAGCATTTCAGCCGCAAATAAAGCCGGATCAGAAATATTAATTGTATAATGTCTTAATCTTCTCCTATATCTTTTAGTTACATATTTCCTGTTTCTGTCAATTACAAGCGCCGAAATTGCCGGAAGTCTCACATTTGCAACCTCATCTTTAATCCAATCATCCCGAGTATATATATCATCAAAATAAGTATCATCGCCTATAACATTGCCGGTTACGGAATTAACGCCGATATTTTTTATAAATTGCACTAAAGAATCTAAATCAGAAGATGTAAACTCAGAATTACCGAAACCTTTTATATAAATATTCCCATTAATTACCCCGTCTTTAATATTTTTATCTTCTGTTAAAAGTTTAGTCTTTAATTTAAAATCACCTCCCAAAATTGTTAAAGCAGTGGCTGTTGTAAATAATTTGGTGTTAGAAGCGGGAATCATAGATACTTTTGCATTCTGAGAAAAAACGGTATCTCTTGTTAAGGGATTATAAATTATTATTGCTGTTTTAGAGGAAGAGGGAAGTTTGGCTAATATATTATTTATTTGTCCTTTTATTTCCTCTTTAGAAGTGCAAAATGCCTGAGGCGCAATAAATATAAGTAAGATTACAACAATTTTTTTTAACATAGCTAAGCGTATATCTCCATAATTTCTTTATTTAAATTTGCAAAAGTCGGGAAGAAGTTTATTTTTATGCGATGATAAAATCAGCGGCTTTGCCCTTTATGAATTGGAATAAATAGAATAAATTCCAATGCGAAATATAAAAAAAAAGGAAAAAAATAAAAGGCGTAGTAATTAGCCCTATTACCGAACTTTGAGAAAATGAAACGGAAAAATTATGGCAAAAAAGAAAACTTTACTAAAAGCTTATGAAAATTTAGATTTTCTAAATTCATCGGAAGCTCGTACTATTAGAATGCTTTCGGAATTTTATGAACCGCAATCAAGATTTAAGAAAAATAAAATAATAGATACAATAGTTTTTTTCGGTTCAGCTCGTTTGATGTCAAAAAAAGATGCTACCGCGGTTTATAATAAATTCAAAACAATAAGTCCGAATACTCCCAAATTAGCTGAGCAATTAAGAAGCTCGCAGCATAATGTAAAAATGTCTAAATATTATGAAGACGCGGTTGAATTAGCAAAAAGATTAACAGAATGGTCGTTAAATCTGGAAACTTACGCGAATAGATTTATTATTTGTACCGGCGGAGGACCCGGCATTATGGAGGCCGCAAATAAAGGCGCAAAAAAAGCAGGCGGATATTCTATAGGTTTAAATATAAGTATTCCTTTTGAGCAATTCGTAAATAAATATGTTTCCCCGGAACTGCAGTTTGAGTTTCATTATTTTTTTATGAGAAAGTTTTGGTTTGCTTATCTGGCAAAAGCATTAATAGTTTTTCCGGGTGGATTCGGAACGATGGATGAATTTTTTGAAATCTTAACTTTAATTCAGACCGGTAAAATAAAAAAGAAAATGATGCTGGTTGTATATGATGAAAAATATTGGAAGAGTGTAATTAATTTTGAAGGTTTAATCGAAAACGCCGTTATAAGTCCCACCGATATGAACCATTTTACGTTTTGTAATAATGTTGATGAAGCCTTTGATAAAATAACCAAACATTTTGAAAAGCATTATTTAAAGGAAAAGGAAACTGCTACGGTTATTGAACCTAAAATTCATTTAGAGTAAAAAAATTTGAATGTAGGGAGTTACTAGAACAGGTTTTATTTATAGGATTTGAAATTTAAGGTCTTATTATTTCTCAAATTTATTTAAATGTACTAGTTAAATTAAAAAGGCTGCCTTTTGAGACAGCCTTTTTTAATTAGTTCATATTTTCTGTGCGGTGAGCTCGTCTTGCTGCTTTTAACTTTTCCATTCTTTTCTTAATAGAAGGTTTTACGAAAAAAGTTCTCTTTTTGAATTCTTTAAGAACTCCTGATCTCTCGTATTTCTTCTTAAAGCGTCTTAGAGCCTTATCAATGGATTCATTTTCGCCTACTGTTATCCCTACCAAATTATTTCACCTCACTTTATGGTAATTTTATCTATTAAATAGTTAATGATTCTATTAATTTTTTATGCCCTAACTTCTGAAATTCAACTGCTATTGAACTTCTTCCGTTAGATAAAATTTCTTTTGAAACAACTTTTCCGAAATCATCCCAATTCTCGTGGTAAATAGATTCGCCAACCGAGAAGGATTTGGTCGGAGAGTAAATAGTATAATTATCATGTTCAATTCCTTCCAAAGACGGTTTAGTTTCCTTTACATCTTCAGAAAGATCAATGACCATAGTTTGTTTACATTTTTTACACTTTGCCCATCTTTTATTTTCTTGTTCATTTCCCGAAACTTCCCCCGCTAATTCCATTTTTCTCATCGAGTTACATACACTGCAAAATGCCTCGATATTTTTTACTCTTGCCATTAAACTAACCTTTATATCTTTTCACAGACTTGAAATATATTAAAGAACCGCCGCATAATCAAGATAATTTAAATTTCATTTTGTACTTCGGAAGGAGTGACAACAAGTACCGGGGTTTTTGAATACCGAACAACTTTTTCAGCAACACTTCCTATTAAAGTGTGAATAATTCCCGTTCTTCCGTGTGTAGCAATTACTATTACGTCTATTTTACTGTTTTTGGCATATTTAACTATTTCTTCATAATCAATTCCTTTTTTAAGAATAGGCAAAATTTCAATATCTTTATTTTTTTTTATTTTTGCCACAGCGTTTTCTAAAGATTCGATTGCATTATTTTCGATAGACTTAATAATTTTTTCTTCCGACAGATCTAAAGAGCGAATAGTTAAAATGGGAGGAGTTTTTTCAATTACATGAAGTAGGTGAATTTTTGCACCGTATTTATGGGCAAGATCAACAGCATGTTCTACAGCGGATAAGGATAATTTGCTAAAATCCGTAGGAAGTAAAATATTTTTAATATTGAACATAATGCTCCTTATTTAATTGAACAGAATTGTTGATAAACTTCTGCCGGCTTTAAATTAGAAACTACCGCCAAAATGTTATCCGAAACTTTTGTTATAACGGCAACCGTACCATTATGTTTAGTTTGATAACAATTCCCTTCATCAACATAATTAATAAGATCTTCAGATAAATATAAATTTATATGATGTTTTATATAATCTTCATTTACCTGGAAAACATAAACCAGTTTTCCGTTTGGCGCGGCGTAAACATGATGAGCAAATTTTTCTCCGTTATCTACAGAAACAACCCCGCCCAATAATTTCCATTGTTTAAACCGAGGAATTACAGTGTTATATCTAACTCCGTTTTCTTTAAAAAATTCTTTTATTTCTTCAGGATTACTGCTGATTATTTGCGGAACTAATTTGCCGGCAACTAAACTTTGAAAATTATTTTCAGCTTGAACAAACATGTTTTGCGAGCCACGCTGCTCAATTCTAAAATCCGTTAAATTTGTTTTGGCAGGACGATTTATAAGCAGTAATATTGCGGCAAAAATAATAATTGCTGCCGTACCGAATGCTATAAAAGGGCGCGCGAATATTTTTGTTAAAATCGATTCTTCAATTTTCCTCTCATTTTCTGGTTCAATCGCATGAATTATTTTTGCCCTAACATTGCCGGGTACGGTTTTATAACTACATTTTTCCTTTACAAGACGTTTAACTAATTTCTGTAAATTATACTCGTACTTTGCTGCCGGATCTGATTTTATTAATCTCTCAATTTTAATTTTTTCATCATCATGCAGTTCCCCGTCAACATAAGCGGTAATAAATTCATATGATTGATCGTTATTCATAATTTTACTTATTTACTCCGATATATAACCTTTATCGCTGGCATAATTGTACAGCTTTGTAAAAAGCATTTTTCTGGCTCTATGCAAGCGTGATCTCACTGTACCGACGGGACAATCAATAAAATCGGCTATTTCATCATAAGTGAATCCTTCAATATCGCACAAAATTATTACGGTTCTGAAATCTTCGGGGAGCGAGGATATTGCATCGGATAATTCATCATCTAATAAATTATCGTAGAGTTCTTTTTCAAGATGAGCACTTTCGGTAGAGGACGCTTTTATATTTTCGTAAAAATTTTCCACTTCTTCGTAATCAATTTTATCCGGTTCCTTACTTTGTTTGCGATAAGAATTAATATATGTATTCTTCATAATTCTGAACAACCAAGCTTTACAATTAGTTCCTCTTTCAAATTTATCGAAGAAGCGGAAAGCCTTCATGTAAGTTTCCTGTACCAGATCATTCGCGTCATCGCTGTCGCCCGTCATCTTTAACGCGAAGTTGTATAAAGCATCCATATGCGGAACGGCTTCCCGTTCAAAATCGGCATAAAGAGCTTTTTGTTCCTTAATAATGGCTAATAAAATCGGAAACATTTTTCTTGTACTTTACTTTTGGAAGTGGAATTTTACTTATTATTATACCCAAAATAATTACATTTAGCAATTGATCAATGAATCAGGAGGCTGTTCTTTACTTCTCCGGTTTCATTATTGGGATCAATCACAAAACCATTAATTATTACATATTTAACTTTATCGTTTTTCTTAATTGTAAAATTAGCTAAATCGCCTATTTTTATCGCATTATCTTTGTCTTCAGAGTTTTGCTTCGATTCGGCAATATTTATGGGAAGGGATGAATATTTTTTGTGATAACTTGTATCATTAAGAATTACCGTTGTATATCCTTCTTTATAAAGGTTATTAAAATCTAAATTTTGTATTTCATCAATTGAAGAAAAGGTTTCAGGATAAATTTTTCCTGGTTCAATTATTAAACCGCTCATATCTAAATCTTCATATCCAAAATAAACGGAAAGGTCACCTACATCTTCAACCGTAGATTTATAATAAAAATCCTCAGCGTTATTGCTGTTTATTTCATTACGATTTATTCCTAAATCTATTTGATATTTTTTCCCGTTTCTTTCTGCCGTAATATTACGCAGCAGTATATCCATTAAATATCTTTCGTTAAAAGGAATATTTTTATAAGTCGAAAAAGGTTCTTTTTCATAAGTGCCATCGGCAATACTTTTAAATGAAGCCAGCAGCGCGATAAAATTCATTTTGCGGATAAATTGTTTTTCGGGATCATCTTTCCAACCGCCAGATTCTATCAATATTGTACTTGTTCCCCAGCGCTGAAAATTATCGCCAAACGCGCGTGGTTCAAAATCGTCGGAATATTTTGCGATATGTCCAGGCATATATGCCGAAAGAAGATTGTAAATTTTTCCAATAAGTTTAATTGCGCCGGCTCTTACAGAATCAACATCTTTTTCATAATTAATAGCGGGGGCCAGAAAAGAGATTGTTGCCGATTTAAATGAATTTCCCGCTGTATATAATGTACTTTGATCGTGCAGATTAAACCCGAAATCCGCTTTTAAACTGTCGAAGGTTCTTTTTAAAGTTTCTCCTTCCGGAGTTTGATCTCTCATCGCATCGCGATTTATATCGATATCAAACAAATTTCTTCGCTGATACAATTGCGCACCGTCGGGATTTACCATCGGCATAAAATAGATTGTAACTTTCTTCATTAAATCATTTTTAAAAGATGAATATTCATCAGAATTAATAAAATTGAAAATATCAAACATTGCCATAGTCGCGGTAGGTTCATCTCCGTGCATTTGCGACCATAAAAATATTTTTGTTTTTCCCGTTCCCCACGAAATTAGATAAATACTTCGGCCTTCAACAGATTCGCCGGCTTTTTTAACTTTAAAATTATCTTTATCTTTTAATTTATTAATTAACGGAACTATGTCGGAGTGTTTAAAGCGCCGCTTAGTTAATGTTTGCTCTTTATAATTATTATAATTGTAATACAAACTGTCGGTAAAATTTTGATCTTGTGCCATTATTATTTCACTCGTTAATAAGATTAAAAGTAAAAGATATTTCATGATTTTTCCATAAATATTATTTAATGTGTAATTTATTTACTATTAAGGATTTCTGCAAAATTTACGGAGAATTTTATGGCTACGCTAACATTAAAAATTGGTTCAAAAATTCCAAATTTTAACCTTCCCGCGGTTGATGATAAATATTATAGTTTAAAAGATTTTGCTGATAAAAAAATATTGATTGTAATTTTCAGCTGCAATCATTGTCCTTATGTGCAGGCTTACGAAAATAGAATAAAAAATATACAAGATGAATACAGGGAAAAAGGAGTTCAAGTAATTGCTATAAACGCTAATGATGCTTCCCGGTATGAAGATGATTCGTTTGAAAATATGAAGAAAAGAGCTGAAGAAAGAAAATTTAATTTCCCTTATTTAAGGGACGAAGAGCAAACAACGGCAAAAGCTTTCGGCGCAACTCATACGCCGGAAATTTTTCTTTTTGATGAAGAAAGGAATTTAGTTTATCACGGAAAAATTGATGATAATTGGAAAGAACCGGAACAAGTAAAGAGCAAATATCTTACAGATTCTATTGATGAATTATTAGATGGTGAAGAAATTTCAATCCCGGAAACTTTCTCAATCGGCTGTACTATTAAGTGGAAATAATTTTGAGATATCAAATAAAAAAAGTCTAATATTTTTCGGTGTAGAATTTTAAATAAGATCGATGAATTCCGGATCAGAAAAATTCAAAAAGCAACTCCCATTCTTTCTTCAAAATCATTTAATAAAGTAAGCGGCCGCGGGCTGTAGGCGAAACAAAGAAGCGGGTAAAACCCTGAAAAAGTTTTTATCGCTTCATTTAAAAAATCTCCTGAATAAATTATATTTTCTGTTTTATTATAACTTCTTTGAAATAAAATATATTTCAAATTTTCAAGAAGTCTAAAATGCTTTTCCGCTAAAAAATTTTTCACCACAAGTTCCGGTTCTTTATCCATTTTATGAAGATCAAATCCGGCGATATTATAATGTTCAAAAACTTCTTTTATTTCTTTCGAATATTTAATTAAATTTTCTTTAAAGAATAGCTGATCACCGGCTTTGTTGTTTAAGAAAATTCCGATTTCTAAGCCGTCTTTATCAAAGTAAACATAAAATTCACTATCGAGTTTAAATCTTCCGAAATGAATTAAAAAGTAAGTGCGGTAAGGAACTCCTTTAGTAAAGCGCATATCTTTATTCATGCGCATTAAAGTTTTATTAAATTTTGGTTCGGTTCTGATTGCGGGATTTAATTGATTAAAAAATTCCCCGATAGAATTTACAAACGCTTTTGCGGGAAGAACCACATCATTATCATAACGCTTTCTATTTTCAGAAAACCAGCTTACATTATTATTTTCTTCCGATTCTAAATCCGATAGGAATGCAAAAATACCTTTTCTGAATCCGTTAAACTCCGAGAGTGAATTCAATACATCATTCCAACATTTATAGTTAAATAGAATCCGCCCAAATTATTTTTAAATCGTCCGGCTAAACTTTCAACACCTTTATCAAAAAAATGAATAATATAATAACGAAGATTAATTCCGACCAGGCTATTTTTATCAAGCCCGAAATTTGCACCAAGCCCGAAATAGCCTCCGGCAGTTAATCTAACTTTGGCGTCGCCGAAAGCGGAGAAAAATTCTTTATCGTATGGTGTAGTTAACACCATGGAAGGACCGATTCCTAAGTTTAAATAAGGTCTTAAATTGTCATAAATTACTTTTTCAAAAAGCCGATATTGGGCGCCAAAATTAAAAGGAAATAAATAAACGCGGTTTTTCTTGCCGATTGTATATGTGTTTCCAAAGTAATCTACATATTCAAATTCTTTTTCATCCTTTGCTTCTGAGCCGGATAAATCTGCGAAAACCGTAATTTTATTAGTAATTCTATGGCGGTAGAAAGTTCCTAAACCAAAGCCGCCTTCACTGAACATAATATCTAAACCAAATGCGTTATCGGGGAAGATAATCGGTTCTTTTTCCGGCGCCAATTCTCCTATTTCCTGAGCATTTATAAACAAAAAGGGAATTAATAATATCGCGGTGAAAATTAATTTCTTCATAATTATTTTTATATCTTTTTATATTAAAGTTAAACTTCTGATGAATAATATCAATCACTAAATTAAGATAAGGAGTTAAGTATCACAAAAATAGATCATCCTAATTTTTGGAATAACAAATACTTAAATAATGAAATCGGATGGGATTTAAAATCTCCGAACCCGGTTTTTGTTAATTTCCTAAAAAATAAAAAATTTTTTACTCCCGGTAAAAGTATATTAATTTTAGGAAGCGGTAAAGGGTATGATTCGGTTGCGGCCGCAAAAGAAAATTTTAAAGTTACCGCGCTTGAATTCTCAGAAGCGGCTAATAATTTTGCTAAACAGCTTGCTAAAGATGAAAATGTAATTATTAATTTTATCGAAGATGATTTTTTCGAATTGAACAGTAGTTATTTTAATGCCTTTGATATTATTTACGATTATACTTTCTTTTGTGCAATCAATCCAGAAAGAAGAAAAAAATATGCTGAAAAAATAAATTTATTATTAAAGGCCGAGGGTAAATTATTTGCCATACTTTTTCCTGTAGAAAATAAAGAAGGCGGGCCGCCGTTCGGTATTAATGTAATTGAATTTTATGAGAATATTTCCCGATTTTTAACACTGGAATTTTCTTCGAAAAGAATTGATTCTATTAAACCGAGAAGGGGAAGAGAAGTTTTACAAATTTATATAAATAAAAAAAATAATTATCACTAGTTTCAAAAAGAAAAATAGAAAATGTTATGCCGCTAAATCTTGAATTAAAAGTTAAATTGAACTCATTAAAACAAATAGAAAATAACCTTCAGAAGTTAAAGGCCGAATTTATAAAAGAATTAAATCAAAAAGATGTTTATTATAAAATCGCAAAAGATCTTGTAAAACTTAGGATAGAAAACGGAGAGCAGAGTTTAATCCGCTACAACCGCGATGAAAAGGGAAAAGACAGATTTTCCGATTATGAAGTTTTATATTTCTCTTCAGGAAACGGTGAAAAATTTTTGAATAATTTATTTAAAGTTGAAGCAGTTGTTGAAAAGAAGCGTTTACTTTACATGTACGATAATACAAGAATTCATATTGATAAAGTGAAGGAACTGGGGTATTTCTTAGAACTTGAAACATTGGTTATAAACGGAAAGGCGGACGCTAAAAAAAGATTTAATTTTATTGTGGACGCACTTGAACTGGAATTAAAAAATCAAATTAAGAAATCTTACAGAGATTTAATTAAAGCCGAAGATAAAAAGAGCAAATGATACTAACCAAAGATAAAACAACTTCTATTAATTTAGATTTTGAAATAGAACTAAAAATAAAGTCCCGAAGACTTGATCAACTTTTATTAATTGTTCCTACAAATAGAAAACTAAGAGCGTTAAAAAAGGAAATTATTTCAATTTCTCCGGGCGGCACAACCGGCAAATTAAATTTAGAAACAATAGGAACTTTTTCGCAAAGTATGCTTTTCCTAGATTCTCTTTCACGAGGAAAAGTTTTAAGCGAAGCTGCGGCAACCATTCTTTTGAAACAGAGTTTCCTCTCTTTAGATTTGAAGTATTTTTCGAATTATAAAAATGATATTCCTTCCGGTACTTTGGAAAGAATAAAAAATGTTATTTCTGAATACAAAAAACATGGAATTACACCGGCAATATTGAGGGATGAAGCTAAGAAGTTAACCGGATCGGAAAAGAAAAAAGCTTTAGATATTTCCGATATTTATGAAGAATATCTATCAAAATGCCTCCAGCTTTCCGTAAAGGAAATAGGAGATGTTTATGCCGAATTAAATACTTTAATGGCTGAGCGGTTTGAAGAAAAATTCAGACAACTTTATCCGACGGTTGATTTAATAATTATTAACGGGTTTGATGAATTAACTTCTCCCGAAATTTCGATAATAAATTCAATTTCAAATATCACGTCAGCGCGCGCGTTTATTTCATTTGATTATTACGCTTACAATCCGCTTATGTTTTCACATCTTGATAAATGCTATGCTAATTTGAAAAAAAATGGTTTTACGGAAATAAAAGATTTAACACCTTCATTTAAAAATAAATTCCAGTCCTTAGTCCGTGAAAAATTATTCTTAAACCGGAAGAAAAATATAGTTAATGATTTTAAAGAAAAAATAGAAAAATTAACCGCGCCTAACCGGGAAAAAGAAATTGAAATAATAGCAAAAGAAATAAAAGATTTAATAACCGAAGAGAAGGTTGAACCGAATAAAATATGTTTAGTTTTTAATTTGATAAGTAAATATTCCCCTTTAATAAGAGACGTTTTTCCGGTTTACGGAATTCCGTTTAATCTTACCGACCGCATTTCTTTAAGCGAATCTTCGCCGGTTGTTTCGTTTCTAAATTTTTTGGAAATTCAAGAAAACGATTTTTATTATAAAAACATTTTGCGGGCGCTCAGCGGCGGCTTTATTAAAATTTCAGATATAAATCTTTCCAATCTTCATAGGGCCGCTGTTAATTTAAAAATTATTTCCGGTTTTGAAAATTGGACAAGAACTTTAGAAAACGCCCTTAAAAAATACAACGAATATGATGATGAAAATGAACAGTTAAATTTTAATAAAAAGCTTTATAAAAACGCGTTGAAAGATCTGAAAGAAATAAATAAATATTTATCGCCTTTCAAACAGCGGATGCGCCCGAAGGAATTTCTTAAAGAATTTTTAGACCTTATTTACTTGTTAAATCTTCCCGGCCGACTTATAAATTCATCAAGTGAAACTAAAGAAGAAAATATAAAAAGCATAACTACATTAATTGATACGGTAACGGAAATAATTGAACTGCTGGAAAAAGAAAACAAAGATGGGAAGAAATATTCTCTTAAGTATTATTTAAATATTATTCGTACGGCTGTTGCTTCTTCACGTTTTAACATAAAGGAAAAACCGAATTTCGGTGTGCAAATAACTACGATGAACGAAATTCGCGGATTAAAATTTGATTACCTTTTTATAGCGGGTTTATGCGACGGAGATTTCCCGACACGTTATATGCCGGAGATTTTCTTTTCCGGTTCATTCACCAAAAATGATATTAACCATCAAACAGAGGAACGATATCATTTTTACCAATCACTTTGCGCGTGGGATAAAAAATTATATTTATCTTACCCGATAAAAGAAGAAAAGAAGGAACTAGTTGAATCAAATTTTCTAACCGAATTTTCAAATTTATTCGAAACTTCTCGTATAAATTATTCTGATTTCGAAAACAAAATCTATTCTAAAGAAGAATACTTTTATAACGCCGGTAAAAATTTTGATTTTAATATTAATCAAATTATTCAAGAGAAATTTAATTTAAATATTGAAGCGGCTATAAATATTAATAATCTGCGAACAGAAACTAGTGAAAATTCTGAATACGCCGGATATATTTATGATAAAATTTCGCCTTCCGCAAAACAGCAACTTGAAGAACTTAGTTCAAAACCATTTTCAATTACAAAATTGGAATCTTACGCTCTTTGCCCTTATCAATATTTTGCACAGCGAGTTCTAAAATTAAAACCTATGGAAGAACCTTCGGAAGAAATTGAAGCGCTGGAAATGGGAAGTCTGATGCATGAAATTTTGTATGAATTTTATACTAAGCTGAGAGAAAAAAATATTATTCTACAAAATTCCTCCGATAAAGATTTTGCAGCCGCATTTAAAATTATTTTTGATACTGCAAAACAAAAACTGGAGCAGAATCTTTTTGATTCTCCTTTAACTTTTTATGAGAAAGAAAAAATATTAGGGATTGACGGAAAACCGGAAAATTCAATTTTATATAGATTTTTAGAATTGGAACGAGAGAGCGTTGACGGCTATTTACCCGAATTTTTTGAGTTTGACTTTGGCTCAATTACAAATGAAGACGAAAAAGTTAATATTCAAATTGATGAGGTGAATGTAATCGGAAAAATCGATAGAATTGATATCGACAGAAAAAGAAAACAATTTAAAGTAACAGATTATAAAATCGGCGGAAAAACTCCGGATAAAGAATTCCTAAATCAAGGACTTTCACTTCAACTTCCACTTTATTTATACGCCGCAAAAGAATTAATAAAAGTACAGCTTAAAGAAGATTTTTCACCAGGTGCCGCTGAAATATATTCGTTAAAATTCAGCAAAAAAGATTTCAAAAAAAATTTAATGCGGCGAAGCGGGAAAAGAAAAATTTCTAATGATGATTTAATTCAAGAGAATGAAGAATTAATTGAAATATGCCTGTCGGCAATTAAAAAATATGTTAAGCAAATTTCAGAAGGAAAATTTCATCTTTCACAATTAAAAGAGAGGGAAGATAAAGTTTGCCGGTTTTGCAGCTTTAAACCAATTTGCCGGATTCAAGAAATGCAATAAAAATGAAAACTTCATTTAAAATATTATTTCTGCTTTTTCTCTTTTCATTTGTCGCCATAGCACAAATCAAAAATAAATCAATAGCGGATATTGAAAAAAAATCTTTTGCAAAAAAACTTAAAATAGACCTTGCGAAATATCCCGGCGACCAATCGATTAATATTACTTACTATAAGCTTAATTTAACTATTACTTATAATCCGAACCATTTAAATGGAACCGTTACGGTTGAGGGAAAATCAACGATTCAAAACTTAAATAGTTTCTTCCTTGATCTTCAAGAACAATTAAAAGTTGATTCTGTTTTAATGAATGGAAATAGACTGAATTTCAATCATGAAAACGAGCAGATAAAAATAAATTTGCCGGCCGCAATTAATTCAAATGAAAAATTTTCGGTTAACATTTATTATCAAGGAATTCCAGGCAGCAGCGGCTTCGGCAGTTTTGAATTCGGCCAGCATAATTCTTTGCCGGCAATTTATACTTTAAGCGAACCGTACGGCGCGAGCGATTGGTGGCCTTGTAAAGATACTCCCGCGGATAAAGCCGATTCTTCCGATGTTATTGTTACATGCAATAAAAATTTCAAGGCTGTTTCTAATGGTTCTTTAACCCAAACAATTATTAATAAAAATAATACTGCTACTTATTTTTGGAAAAATCATCATCCAATCGCTCAATATTTAATTTCGCTTGCTATTGCTGATTATCGAGAATTTAATCAGGAGTTTAAGTACGGAAATTTTTCAATGCCGGTTACTCATTATGTTTACCCGGAATATTATGATGTTTATAAAAGTAATTTGGCTAAGACAATCGATATGCTGAAAATTTTCAGCGATAAGTTTGGCGTTTATCCTTTTATAGATGAAAAATACGGCCACGCGCAATTCGGGTGGAGCGGAGGAATGGAACATCAAACTATTTCTTCAATGGGAACTTTCGGCGAAGATATTCAATCTCACGAACTGGCGCATCAATGGTTCGGTGATAAAATTACCTGCAGAAACTGGCACCACATTTGGCTTAATGAAGGCTTCGCGACTTACCTGCAAGCAATTTATTATGAGTTTAAGTACAGCAAATATGATTATGATTCTTTCATTCGTGCCGAAATGATTAAAGCAGCGGCCGCGGAAGGTTCTATATATGTAAAAGATATTTCGAGTATAAGTGAAATATTTAATTCCAACAGAACGTACGCGAAAGGCGCGGTCGTTCTTCATATGCTGCGGGGAGTTTTAGGTGATTCATTATTTTTTAAAACTATGAGAGCTTACGCCAACGATCCGGCTTTAGCTTACGGAACAGCGGTTACAGAGGATTTTCAAAAGGTTGCTGAAGGAGTTTCCGGCTTGGATTTAAATTATTTTTTTACCGAATGGATTAATGGAGTTAATTATCCTAACTATTCTTATTCATGGACAAAAGAAAAAAAGAGCGGGAACATTTATGAAGTTATTCTTCAATTAAACCAAACTATTAATCTTGATCCAACTTTTTTTACCATGCCTGTAGAATTTAAAATCAATACTTCCGATGGAGACACAACAATAGTTTTTTTCAACAATAAAATTGAGCAGCAATTTACGTTTGATGTTAAAGGAAATCCCACTTATATAACTTTAGATCCGGATAACAAAATCTTAAAAAGTGTTAAAGTCTCTGATCCTGTTGATCTAACAAAACCTGAAGAGTTTGAACTAAAACAAAATTATCCGAATCCGTTTAATCCTACTACAACAATAGAATATTCTATTCCACGAAGTGTTTCGGGATTTGTCCCGGTTAAAATAAAATTATTTGACCTGCTTGGAAACGAACTGACAACTTTGGTTGATGAAGAAAAACCTGCCGGAAAATATCAATTAAATTTTAACGGTGTTGTAAACGGTAAGCGTCTTTCCAGCGGAGTTTATTTCTATTCGATTTCTTCGAAAGATTATTTTAATATTAAGAAAATGATGCTTATAAAATAGTTACTTTTAATCATTTAAAAAATTATATTGCAAAAAAATTTCAAATGCACTATTTTAGCATCCAAAATTTTTGGGGAGATTTTTAGTGATTACTTCCAAAGTTGATTTTTCAACAAAAAGCTTTAAAACTTATTTAAAAGTATTTTTAATTTTCCTGCTTTTTTGCCCGCCGATTTTTTCACAAAACCCAACCTTCGAAAAATTTTTTAATTTGCGGGAGATATCGCAAGTTGTTGAATTAAGTAATGGAAATTTGGTTATTCCATACCAAAAGTATAATTACGGCAGTGAAGAACTAAGGCTCTTATTATTAAATAAATGGGGCAACAAAGTTAAAGATACTTTGTTTGTTTCATTAGTAAGCGATGATAATATCTACTTGACAAACCCAATTCTCAGAATCGAAGATGATAAACTTCTTATAATTCAGAATATCAATTTAAATGTAGAAGGACAGGTATCAGTTATAGAAACAAATGAAGAATTTAAAGTACTCTCAAAAAAAATTCTTGATTATCCTACTTGCTTAAAATTTATTAAAGCCGGCGATGGTTATCTGATGCTTACTGGGTACGATATTATAAAACTCGATAAAGATTTTAATCTTATTTGGCGGTATCCCAAAAATGGTTTGATTATTCCATCCGGAACTATTTTAAAATATTATAATGGAAAAACTTTTTTTACTATCTTCAAAAATTTCTATTCTTTAGATTCTGAAGGGAAAAACCTAACAAGCAATACATTTAATTCTCCAATTCATGATTTTAAAATTGATGCCGAAGGCAAATTTTATTTCCTTTTTGACGATTCCACTTTTCAAATTCTCGATCAAAATCTAATTTTACAAAATAATTTTAAAGTCGGATTTGGTGCCGAGTCTTTTTGCTTAAACGAAAATGAAATAGTTTTCATAGGAGATTCCTTAGTTAAAAAGACTGATTTAAATGGGCTTCAAAACGCAAGTACAATTATAGACTGTGTAGGCAAAAGCATAATAAAAAAATCTACCGACGGCTTTTTTATCAGCGGTTTTAATAATGACATTCCCGTTTTAGTTGCAACCGATGAACAGTTGAATTTTGATAAACTTGTATTAAACATCCCTAACGGAAATAACTTAAAAATTTTATATTGGGATGGAGAGAAAATTCCTATAAACTGGTCGACAAATAATGTTCAGAAAGCTAATATATATTTCTCTTCCGACAGCGGGGCGAGTTGGAGTAAAATATTCGCAAATATACCGGCCGTTGCTTCAGATACAACCTACTATGAAGTTCCCGAAATTTTCTCCGCGAATTGTTTTGTGAAAATTGAAGATGCTTCCAATCCGGACTTTTATACAGAAAGTTTGCGACCTTTTAACATTAACATTTATAGGTATGCTCATTCTTCATACAATAATCCCGGCACGTATTCAACCATATCCGCAAATCAGATATTATCCTGGTTCAGTAATAACGGGATGTGTTATAATCCCACAAAACAATCTGCGGGAAGAAGTTTTTTATGGAATAATAATGGTGATCCTAACAAAGAGGTTTTATTTATTGATGGTTTAGTTTGGGCCGGAAAAGTTAATGGTACAATTCAAGCAGGCGGCAGTAGTGATAGAAGCGGACTTCAGCCGGGAAGAATTTTGGCGAACGGTAAAGCCGATGATCCATATTCAGAAATAAATGAAATAAAAGTCGTAAAGAAAAAATGGCTTGATGAGGGAAAAGCAGATTATCTTAAATATGAATTAAATCATTGGCCTACGCCTGATAATGCTCCTTTTATTGATGTTGTAAAAGATGGAAAATTTAACCCTTCGGATGATGAATTAAATCTTAACGCGGATGAGCTTTTATATTATGTTGCAAATGATCTTAATCCATTCAATACGAAAAACTTATATGGTTCAGAACCAATAGGTTTAGAAGTGCAGGCTTCAATTTTTGCTTTTAATGAAGATAATCCTTTAAAAAATACTTTGTTCAGAAAATATAAAATTATTAATAAGGGAAATAACTTTGTAAAGGATATGTACCTTGGAATTTGGTCTGATCCGGATTTTGGAGAGGCAGGTGATGACCTTGTCGGATGCGATTCTACGTTAAATTTGGGTTTTGTTTATAACGGAAAATCTACAGATTTAGTGTGGGGCCCGCAGCCTCCGGCGTTCGGTTATTTAATTTTACAAGGGCCAAAAGTTCATGCTTCTGTTAATGATTCTGCTTTATATGACGGTAAATGGCAAACGGGATATAAAAATTTAAACATGTCCGGATTTTTCTGTTTTGTAAAATCAAGTACGGAATATACAGATCCTCCATGGGGGGAAGCAGTACCAATATATTATGAATTAACCGGCCATACATTGCAAAATGAGCCAATTATAAATCCCAAAACTAATGAACCCACAACCTTTATGCTTCCCGGAAATCCTGTTAATAAAACTGGTTGGATTGACGGAGAATGGATGTCCCCGAATGATCGCAGGATGATGGTAAGCGTAGGCCCTTTTAATTTAGCGCCTAAAGATACGCAGGAATTTGTGTCGGCCGCTTTTTTGGCCCAAGGCAGCGATTATTTAAATAGTGTAACTGAGTTAAAAAAGACAGCTAAATTTATTCAGAATAAATATTATACTGATATTTATAATGTTTTTAATAAAGAACCTTATATCCCATCAGGATATTCAATTTCCCAAAACTACCCAAACCCATTTAATCCTACAACAAAAATAGATTATGCGGTTCCAGTGAATTCTCATGTAGAAATAAAACTATATGATATTCTAGGAAGGGAAGTAAGAACAATTTTAAATGAAGATAAACAGCCCGGAAAATATAGAGTAGAATTTTCAGCATCCGGATTATCCTCGGGAGTATATTTTTACAGAGTTAAAGCGGGTAATTTTTCGGCAGTTAGAAAAATGCTGCTAATAAAATAAAGTTTGAAAAGTAGAACATAAAAATAATGCCTATTTTTCGTTTTTAGGATGGATTACATATTATTTACATTTTATAACTAACACTAATTACAAAAAGGTTAAGAAGGAAAATTAAATAAGAAGCGAATTGAAATAGCTGTCTCATATTAATACTTCGTCTTAACAAAAGAAAGATATTGCTTTAGAAATTATCATTATAGCGCTTTTCTGAACTATTATTTTGGCATTGAGATTGCATTCCCTTCAGTCAAATAAAATAAACTGGAGGTAAAATGCGAAAAGATAAACGGGGAATCCATTGGATTTTGACGGTAATCTTTTTCCTGGCACTTAATTCTTCCCTTTTCTCACAAACGTCAATTTTCACCACTCAAGTTCCTATAAGTTCGGGAAACGATGGTGATTATGAACTTGGATTAAAATTTAATTCGGCAACTACCGCGGAAATAAGCGGTATTAGTTTCTATAAGATTGCCGGAGAAGATTTTGCTCATACCGCAACGCTCTGGAGCAGTACCGGCCAAATATTGGCAACAGCATCTTTTTCCGCTGAAACAGCGGAAGGTTGGCAAACCGCAGCGCTTTCAAATCCGGTGGTAATATCACCGTCTACAACTTATATTGTTTCCGTAAATGTTAATTCTATTTACGCGATTACGCCCAATCAATTAGATAACGCTATTACAAATGATTTCTTAACCGCTGAAGCAAGCGGAGGTGTATTTAATGAAAATCCCGGGCAGTTCCCGACTCAATCTTTTAATAATTCAAATTATTTTGTTGATGTAATTGCTTCCCCTTTGAATAGCATTTTTACAACTCAAATACCATCCGGAGAGTTTAACGACGGCCCTTACGAAATGGGAGTAAAATTTGTTACTTCTCAAACCGCTAAGGTAAAGAAATTTGCTTATTACAAAATGAACGGTGAAACAGGTGCTCATGTGGGAAATCTTTGGAGCAGTACCGGCACTTTACTTGCATCTGCAGCTTTTACTAATGAGACTGCAAGCGGATGGCAGTATGCCGATTTAAATTCCGCCGTATATATTCAACCGGGCAATTCTTATGTTGTCTCGGTTAATTCTAACACAGCTTATGGTGTAGGAGATCCCCAATCTCTCGGTTCCTCAATTACTAATGGAATTTTAAGTACTGTGGCAGATAATAATAATGGCGTATTTTCGGGATCTGAAAATACTGCCGGAGTTTTCCCTACAATTTCTTTTAATAATAATAATTATTTTAGAGATATTGTTGTTGAACCTTTAACTCCACCTGCTGTTCCTGCTCAAACTTTTCCCGTTAATGTTGATAGTATTTCTATTGAGCCGGATTTAAATTGGACTTCAATTATAGGTGCGACTTATTCTCTTCAAGTAGCTACTGACGCTTCATTTAATAATTTAATTGTGGATGTTTCCGGATTAACCCAAAATACATATCATTTAACCGGGCTTTCAAATAGTACCAAATACTTCTGGCGAGTAAGCGCGGAAAAAGAAATTTTATCCAGCGGATTTTCATCCGGAGCTGAATTTACTACAATTAAATTTTCTAAGGTTGTCCTTTCGTGGCCAATAAATGAGGCTAATTTATATACTTCAACAGTTCAGTTTTCTTGGTATTTGCCAAACGGCGGTACAGGCTGGAAATTTGACCTAATTTATTCTACCGATGAAAATTTTTCTTCTTCTAATATTTCTGCCGGCCTTAGTTCTAATATTTACAGCGTCTCAGGGTTAGAGCCGGGAACAGAATATTTTTGGAAAATTAGATTAAAGAATGTAAATGATGCAGTGGTTTCATATTCAACCGTAGAAAGTTTTACTACTTTCGGACAGGCTCTTGTACCTGTTCTTTCTGCGCCTGTTGGAAATGTTACTGTATATTCTCTTTCTCCAACTTTATATTGGTATTTAAATGATGGAAGTACAGGTTTAACTTACGATATTGAAGTAGTTCAAGGAGCACCCGGAACTTTGACCGGAACTCCTACAATTACAGGTATCGCTAATACATATTTTAAATTATCTACATTACAACCGGATAAACAATATTCATGGCGTGTACGTTCTAAATCAGGATCTAAATTTTCCGATTGGTCTACGGCCGCATCATTTACTACTTTCGCGGTTAATAATCCTGTTGTGCCGATTCCATCTTGGCCTGTAGGTGATGCTACAATTTATACTTCTTCTCCGGTTTTGAATTGGTATTTAGGAACAGGAGCAACCGGATTAAATTATCAGATAGAATTAATTGAGGGTTCTTCAACTAATTTTACCGGAACTCCTAATATTACTAACCTTACTGCTTTTTCAACGGCTTTAAGTAATTTAACTCCCGGAGAAGATTATAAATGGCGCATTCGTTCAAGTGACGGAATTACATTTTCCAATTGGTCGGACGCCGCTACATTTAACATCGCGCCCACAATAGAAAATAATCCGACAGCTCCTTATCCATCTTGGCCTGTAGGAGGTGCTACAGTATATTCAACTTCTACACAATTAAGCTGGTATCTTGGACATACGGGATACGGACTTACATATGAGGTTGAAATAAGAAACGGAGCTTTAACCGGAACTCCCACTATTATCGGAGTTAATTCATTAAATACCGAAGTTACAAATTTAACTCCCTCAACTATATATAGCTGGAGAGTCCGTTCTACAAATGGAACAACTACTTCCGCATGGTCTCAAACAGAAACTTTTAAAACTATTGATGCACCTGTTGCAGCAACAGTCCCAATATTATCTTGGCCGATTGGCGGTGCTACAGTATATTCAGATTCGCCGACTCTTTCCTGGTTCTTAAATTCTTCAACTTCCGGTGTTTCTTACGAATTACAATATTCAACCAATAGTGGCATGAGCGGTGCGGTTACTGTTTCAAATATTACTTCTGCTTATACTGTTGTTAACGGATTAATACCGGGAACAATGTATTACTGGCGCGTTCGTTCGTTTGACGGAACAGTTTATTCAGCATTTTCAGATATAGAAAGTTTTGTTGTAACATCCGGAAACTCTTTTGTTGTGCCTGTGGCTGCAAGCCCCGCCGAAGGAACTACGATTACAGCTTCCTCCGCTTTACTTTCTTGGTATTTGCCTACTCAAGGAGATATAGCGAATTACGAAGTTCAGTACTCCGATAATGCTGATATGAATGACGCGGTTAATATGAAGGAAAATACAACAACCCATTTAATTGACGGACTGGAATTAGGAAAAACCTATTACTGGAGAGTCCGTTCATTAAACTCAAAAGGTGAAACATCAGCATTTTCAAATATAGAGACTTTTATTCCCGCCGGTACAACTGATGCAGTTATGTTGAAAAATATTCCTACCGAATATTATCTGAAACAGAATTATCCGAATCCTTTTAATCCGACAACAGTGTTGGAATTCAGTATAAAAGAATCCGGTTATTATTCTCTTGATGTTTTTAATATTCTTGGGGCTAAAGTGAAGACATTAGTGCAGCAAAATCTTAACGCGGGTGTTTATAATGTTACATTCGAAGGGAAAAATCTTCCTTCAGGAATTTATATATACCGATTATCAGGATCAAACATAAATTTAGTAAAAAAAATGCTTTTACTAAAATAAAAACAGACCTGAATATATAAAAGTAATAAATTCAGAAAAATCCCTGGAAGAAATTTCGGGGATTTTATTTTTAAAATTCTTACCGCAATATCTTTATAGTGAAAAATTGCCTTTTGTAATAAATATATTTTATCGGTAAAAAGAGGTTATTTATAATTTGCGGAAATTTAAGTGCGGCATTTACTATGGCAGAATGAATTCTTTTTGTTAAATAGAAGATAGAAAATATGATAGATATAAAACTGCTGCGGATTTTCCTACTTTAAGAATTGAAGTTAAATTTTTCAATCCTTCTTTAGTAATTTTCAGTTGATCGTTAATAATATTATAATGTTTTAAAATTTCTTTATCGGAATATGTTTGGAAGGAAACGAATCTTTTAACTTGTTGTACGGCATTTTCGAATTGTGAATCATCTAAAATTTCACCTTTAGATATAGGCGCAAGTTCTTCTTTATTACATATCCACCACCATAAATGATATAAAATGGATTCCTTTGATTCATTTATATTATGCATTTATCCTCCTTAAAATTACATAAAAATAATTGCAGAATCATATCAAGCCTAATGTCAACATTATCAGGAGAAGTGGGAAAACAATATAGTTTTATTTGCAGACTCAGGCAAGAAAAAAATAATTTATCGATTTACCGTAGTAAAATATTGAGAGCCGATGAAAAAGAACTTAATAAAGAGTTAAATATTTTTACTTACCGATAGATAAATTTATTACATCTTCTATAGAAGATAAAAGAGCTTCTTGGCTAAATGGTTTTGACAGATAAAAGGTATCCTCATTAAAAAATTCAACCAGCTGGTCTTTCGGCAAGCCGCTGATATATAAGATAGGAACTTTTACACTGGAGGAGATTCTCTTTGCTGCCTTAATTCCATTAAAACTCCCTTTCAACATTATGTCCATAATAACTAAATCCGGAAGATTCTTTTTCGCCTCTTTTATAATATCGTCGCTGGTATTTACTATCGCTAATACTTTATATCCTTTTTTCAAAAGAATATTTTTAATATCCAACGCTACAATTTTTTCGTCTTCTGCTATAATTATTCTAGCGCTTCCCTTAGCATCCATATTTCCTCCGCGGAAAAATATCTGTAATCGGTATTAAAAAAATAGTAATAATGTGAAATTATTTACCGAATTTGAACCGGCGATTTGGAAAGTAGTTTAAGGTTTTTCCCTCAAGACAAGATTTACTTGGGTAAAGTACATAATAAATTAGTTATTATCAATATGTATTTCATTAAAGTAAATTTATTTAAAAAGAAATTAGAGTAATTATTACCGCATTTTTTGCGAGGAAGTGTAAATATTTCGCTATAAATTATAAAAAGTTATTTTTTAACAAGATATTTAGATGGCACTAATATTGTCATATTTTATTAGGTATGTTTTAAAAGTATAATATTTTGAGGTGTTTTATGGTTTTTATTGAAGTTGGTTTAGTGCTTTATATAACTACTTTAATTGTTATAGCACGAGTAAAATCGAAACGAGTAGCTAAAGAAATATCAAAAGAATATATTTAAATAATAATTTTGATCAATAAAAAAAGCCGTCTAAAATTAGACGGCTTTTTTATTAGTTAACTTTTTATAGATGAAGTGAATTATTCACCTCTGGAGTTCTTAACTCCGTTTATATGTTTTGATTTATTAATAATATTTCCGTTTTCATCAACTACTCCCGGATGACATGCAACGCATTGATTGATGGGGAACTGCTGATACCCTAAATGTCCTAATGGCGGTAAACCATGGCACGAGCCGCATTCAGCCTCAGACGAATCTCCGGTCCATTTTACAGTTTTATTATTTCCCACAATTTTATCCGCAGTATAAATAAACTGATTTGTAGGATCGGCATCTGCTTTTGAAAATTCGAAATTACCGTGGCAGTAAGTATTCGAGCAGGTTAAGCTGTCGGCATTATAATTTGCGTTGTCAGCAATATTATTAACAGCCAAACCCTTCAAACCTACTTCCGCCGGTAAACCTGAATCGAGATGCCCTTCAACATAAACACCGGAAGGAACATTATGGCAGCTTGAGCATTCTACCGCATTTCCTAAAATATTATTATATAAATGCTGAGTGTGAGCGCCAACTCCTCTGTATGTTCTTGCAGTATCGCCGTTTATTCCTTTAGGAGGCGCAATTCTATTAGGTTTTGAAAAATTGCCATGGCATGTATTACAGGCCAATGGTCCTTGCGGTTCTGTATGGCAAGTTTTACAACTTGTTCCGGTTACACCGCCGCTGAAATCAGCTGCATGACATGATTGACAATTTTTCATATTCCAGTTATTCGCTTTAATAATTTTCCCATGAAAATTATTTGAGGCCGGATTTGCAATACCTTCTTTGTGAACACTTATAGATGGTTGTTGGGGTATATCTGTTTCCAGATCGCTGCAGCCAGCAATAACAAAAACCGCAACTACCGCTAAAAAAATATTGAGTAAATAGTATTTCATTTTATTTCCGTGGATTATCAATGTTCATTAGCACCATGGCAATATCCGCAAAAGCCGATACCTGCAGGAGCTTGTGGTGAACCATTATGACAATTGTAACAAATAGAACCTTGTGAATCATGCCAATCTCCTTTAATATCTCTCATAAAATTTCTAGGATGAGTCTGGGGATTGGTTCCTTGTATTCCGTCGCTGTCTAAATGGCATGTAATACAAGTAGGATCGGCACCTTGTACATCATGGCAAGCGGCGCAGCTTTCTATATCTCTTCTGGCTAGTATAGCATGTTCTCCACCGCCGGTACCAACTCCTATTGTTGTAAAATTCGGCTTAAGATGAGAAGCAGGTGCAACACCGCCTATAGAATAATCTGCGTTATTAGCCTGATGGCAAGTTGAGCAGAAAGTTTCAACTTCATGACACGTCTGACATTCTGCATTTTTACCTTTTGCATCTATCCCATGGGTAAAACGATAATTAAGATCGTGTACCCGGGTTATTTTCTGCTGTTTAATTCCGTCTAAACCATTATTAGTCGGTGAATAAGGTTGAAAGAAATCCGCAGAAGTATTTGTTTCAGTCATTACCCTATTAGCAACATGACAATCTTCGCAAGATTTATCATCATGGCACATTACACAATTTGCTTCAATTGAACGAGCAGAAAATTTATGCAAGGAGATAAATGAAGAACTTTTGTGCGACTGTGGTTTCAGTTCCGCTGTTGATAAATGACAGGTCTCGCAAGCATTAGGAGCTTGTTTTATATTGCTATGGCAAGTGTAACAATTTTCCATCATAGGAAACGGTTGTGAAGCCTCCCAGCTATAATCAACTTCATCTAATCCTTTATGACAGTCAACGCATTTCAACTCTTTCTTGTCTACATGGTAACTGTGGTTAAAAATCAGATTAGATTTTTTTTGAGTGAGAGGTTCAAAAACTCCGTCATAATGGCATGTATTACATTCATCTTCATTATCAACTTCATGACAAGTTCCGCAATTCTCATGACTAGGCATCACCCTATCTTTTAAAGAAGTACTGCCGGTTACAGCATGGCAGGTTTCGCAGTCAGTTTGTTCTATATGAAAACTGTGCGAAAATTTTATTACTTCCTTATTATCCGGTTCTTCATTAGCATTATAATTTGCCGAAAATGCGGCAAATAATAAAATACCGGCAGCAATAGGGAGAAGGAAAAAGTATATATGTTTTAGTTTCATGATATTCAGTTATAAGTTTGTATTGAACCAGTAATTAGCTTTAAAGAAAAATCTATAATCATTTTTATAGATGCGATTATTTGAATATTGACCCTGCAAATCAAATGATAAGGTTCTGATAGGGCGGTAATTAAAACCGGCCAATACAGAAGTTATATTATTTGAATCGCTGTCTTTTGTAAGCTTATATTTTGTATAAGAAACCCCTAGAGAAGGTGTGATTAATCCTTCAAGCAGTGTATAAGCCGAATAAAGAGAAATAGCATCAAGTTCACCAGCATAACCAAAAGTTTTCCTATAGTTTACGCTTCCATAATTTGAACTAACGCCTAAAGTAACTCTTTGTGAATTATCATCTTTATATTCAACATCGCCGAATCTTCCGGTTGCGGTAAAATATTTGTTTATTTTATAATCGGCTCCGAGTTCAACTTCTTGTGTATTTCCGTAATCGAATACTGAGAAAATTGAATTATATCTGATTCTCGGTTCTCTGTAGTTATAATAAATATTCAGTTTTAAATCATCTAATTGATCGTAACTTCCATCGAATTCAAATTTTGAGGCTTTCTCAAAATTCAAATCATAATCAAATTTGGTAAATATTGAAAAATATTTTTCCATCGAATAATCGGCTTCGGCGGATGCAAACTTGTATTGGGTGGAATTATTTTCAATTAAATATTGAATAGGATTGAGATTCTCATCTAAACGGGTGGCTAAATAACTTTCAGGTTTAAAGTTTTTATCAACATAACTTAGAGCAATTTGCATATTTTCAATAGGCAGTGCCAAAATTTTACCGCCTAAAATGTAATTTTCATCCCATTTGTCGGTTACTTTCAATTTTTGATAAGCAGGTACATTCCCGCCGTAATAAGCATTAACTTTGAATATATTTTTCTTAAAATCTACGTTTATACCATCGAATATTCCGCCGGCAATACTGTTGAAAAGTGGCTGCCTTCCTAATTTTAAAGTAACCATATCAAACATATTTCTAGCTTCTAAGTATAAATTGTAGAAACGGAGTCTGGATTGGTTATCTAAATTTTGGGAGAGCTCACTTTCATAATTGAAATACGTTTTTAAAGAGTAATTATCTTGATTTATATTCAAGTTTAACATTTGAAAGGCACGAACATATTTACTTGAATTATTAACAGTATCGTAGCGTTCAAAAGTATAAACGGAAGAAGAAGCTCTTCCGTTTATATTCTGAGCAAATACTCCGACAGTAAGAATTAAGATTAAAAAGCTGGTAAGAGTAATAATTTTTTTCATTTTGAATCTTTATTTCTTCTGAGTATTAACACCATAAGAGTAATTATTTAGAAGGAACGGGATGTTTTATTTTTCCCCACATTTCTTCAAAGTTATATTCGCCTTTGTGAGTCGGGCTATTTTCGTTATGGCATTTTACACAAAGATCTTTGGGATTATCATATACATGTAATCCGTTTTCTACTGCCAATTTTACGTCTTTCATAATTTTTAAGCTTTTATAATCGCCGCCGGCTCCATGGCAAGTTTCGCACTGTACGCCGTCTTCCATATTAAATTTTGCGCCAATGTATTTTTTGTCTACATTGTTACCGCTAACATGGCAGCTTAAACATTTTTCGGTTTTTGCGGCAGGAGTATCAAAACCTTGTTTCTTAGCAATTTCATCCGCTTCTTTGGTTTGAAGAGTTTTATATGCTTTTGAATGTTTTGAATTTTCCCAAATACTTAATTGTTTCCCCTGTTTTTCAGACTTATGGCACATGCCGCAAGTTTTTACGCCAACAAACTCATGCTGAGTTGAATCTGATGGTGCTGAATTATTAGCAAGAAGCAGGGGAGATACTAAAAAACTAAGTATCAAAAGATATTTTCCGAACATAGAGTACCTCCAATATATTTTGTTTGTGTAAGATTTATTTAGGTGATAAAAAATGAGAGTTCATCTTGCACTAAAGCAATAATGAACTCTCCTCTGATTAATTATTTTATAAGAACCATTTTCTTAACGCTAACAAATTTGCTTGCTTCTATTCTATAGAAGTAAATTCCTGAAGCGTATGTCGATGCATTCCATTCAATTTTATATTTGCCTTGTGAACGGTATTCATTTACGAGAGTAGTAACTTCTTTTCCTAAAGCGTCATAAACAGTTATCTTAACATTTCCTGCTTGGGGAATTGAAAATCTTATGCTTGTGGTCGGGTTGAACGGATTCGGATAATTCTGGCTCAATTCATATGTTGAAGGTAATCCATCAACTTTTTCAACCGCGGTAGGATTGAATGAGGCTATCGCGTCTCTTAATAATTTTTGTACCAGCCGTGTATTATGTATACCGTGGCTGCCTTCGCCCTCAACAGAAAGAAGATTATATTTGGCTTCTTTAAATGCGGCTGTTGATGAATCTTCTACCGACGCGCTTGCCAATTTTTGAGATAAAACATTCATTAAACTATCTGTAGTAGACTGTACTCCGCGGTAATCAAATTTCTTCTCTGCATTTGAAGTATCAACTTTTGAATAAAAATCAGCATGGCATGAGGCGCAGGCTTCAACACGGGGATTGAAAGTATGGCCTGTATTAGCTAATGTTCCGTTAAACGGAGTCATGTAAACATGGCAGTTTACGCAGCGCTTTGTAGCCGCATAAGTATGTGCTGAATTTATGTATGTTTCTCCGGGATATTGATAACCGAATAAATCTGATCCGCTTAATGCTTCTGAGGTTGTATGATGTGGCTCTGTATTAATATCAACAGAATCAATTTCTCCTGTATGGCACTGATCGCAAATAGTTGTTGCGCTGTTTAATGCAAAACGGAGTTGTCCGTCGTTTTTAGCACTATGAGGATCATGGCATGCAGAACATGTTAAAGGTTCAATATCATCCCCTGTTACTATAATAGTATCTTTATAAGCAGCAGGATCTTTAGCATAAAGCGCAAAATTTTGAGCCACATGGCATCTTACGCAGCCTTTATTATTTACTATAAAAGCCTGATCCGCAGAGGCGGCATGTCTTGAAAGCTTCCATTCATCGTAATATGGATGATGTTCTCCTTCATGGCAGGAACCGCAAAGTTCAGCTGAATAATTTAATTTTTGATGATTGTCGGCGAACGGCCAGTGAGAAAGATCTAAATTTCCGCTTTCTGTGCCTAACGGTCCGTGGCAAGTTTCGCATTGTATATTTTTAACTTTATCAAATTTCGCTTGGTCGGTAATTCTGTAACCTAATGGTTGAGTAGTATCAGCAACTACATATTCATCGGCCCCGTAATTATCAACACCGGGATTCCAACCTGTATTGTGGCATTGTAAACATTGATAACGAAGAGTTCCGGCTAATGAATCTTGAGCTACTGCATGAAGAGTATTTTTCCATTCATTATAAATCGGTTGTCCGATGTTTCCGGTTTGATGGCAAGATGCACATGATTTTCCCTGCTGCTCTGTACCATTTCCAACACCCAAATAATAGTTTTGGCTAAAACCGAAGGTTGAAGCTATTACAACTATTATGGCTGTTAAAAGTAATTTAAATTTCATCTTAACCTCAGAATAAATTTTACTTAAAATAAGTCCGTTTAAAAAAAGACATTCTTCAATACGCAAAAAGTAAACCAATTAATTGTTTCAAAATTCAGCAGATTTTCAATGTTTTTACTTTTCATAGGTGAGAAAGCATTAAGCATGGTTCTCATTAGGGAGAAATAATTTTCCCCTTTATTCTTACTTTGTTTCATAAGTTGGAAAAAATGAGATTTGCTAATTTCCCTATCGTCATTCTCTTTTGTATTAAAATGAATATTCTTTTTCTATTTATTCTTAAAATGAAACAGCATAAGGAAGTTATGAAATGTTATTTGCTTGTTTTTTAATGACTTATGGTTGGCATGTATATTGAAAAAATGAATCGATTTGTTTGGAAGAAAAAACATGAAGAAAAATATTTTGGCAATAATATTTGCTGTTTTTTGCGGCGGAATTATTTATGCCCAAACTACTGTCAGCCTTTCTAACGTTACGTTAAGTTCAAAAAATATTGATTTCTCGGTTGATGTAAATATGAGAAATTTGAACAATGCAGGCGCGGTTAGTTTAACAATTAATTATGATACCTCAAAAGTTTCTTTTCTCGAAATTCCTGATCCGCTTCCGGGAAATTTTATTTATAATTCGGTAAAAGGACAAATTATTATTGCGTGGGCAAGTGTAAGCGATACTTTAAATATAAATGATGGGAAATTATTAACTTTAAATTTTCATCATCTAAACGGAAACAGCGCGCTTAATTTTACTGATTGTGAAATTGCTGATGTTGACGGTAATGTTTTAGATAATATTAATTTTATAGATGGATCAATAAATTTAAATGTACCCAAAGATACTTTTACAGCGTCAATCGGTGATAAAGTTTGGATTGATTCAAATAAAAACGGAATTCAAGATCAAAATGAAGCCGGGCTGCCTTGGGTTACGGTTGAACTTTATACTTGCGAAAATCATTGGCTGGCGTATACTTTAACAGATCAAAACGGAAATTATAAGTTTGATAGTTTGGGTGCCGGAAGTTATTATACTAAATTTTATTTAACCGATAAAAATAAAGTTTATAGTTTTACGTTTCCTCATGCGGATTCATCCGGAAGTTTTGATTCCGACGCTGAAATTATTAATGATACATCCGCAAGATCGAGCTGTTTTGATTTGGCTGCCGGTGAAATAAATTCATCCATTGATGCGGGCGTTGTTCCGCAATCAAATAGTTCGGGGGGAACAATAGGCGATTTTGTATGGAATGATATCAATGAAAATGGAATTCAAGATGAAGGTGAAACCGGAGTTCCCGATATAAAAGTAAATCTTCTTAACTGCAGTGATTCTACTATTTTTTCTACTGTTACAGATAAAAATGGTTTATACAGCTTTACTAATTTGTCCGCGGGTAATTATAAAATAGAAATTCTGCTTTCTAATAACTATAAATTAGTCGAACCTCTTTTAGGTGATAATAGAAATAAAGATTCCGATATAAATCCAAACGGCAAATCGGATTGTTTTTCTCTTGCCGAAAATACACAAGTTATAAATATAGATGCAGGACTTGTTGAGAAAAATATAATTGCCCCCGGAAATTTCAGCTATAATTCCGGAAGTACAAGTACAATAGATAATTTTTCTACAACCGGTTTCGAAACTGATTTTTCCTTGTTTCCGGAAAAATCTTATATCCTTTCCGGCGGTGCCCAAATTACCGGTGAGCTTCATGATTGGATTTCTCTTTTTAGATATTTAAATCCCGCTGGAAATCCCGTTGACTTAAGTGAGTTTAATTCCATTTCATTTCAAGCAAACGGAACAGGCAAAGTTTATATACTTATTGATTTATCCACAATTAACAATTACAATTATTTTGTTTATCCGGTTAATTTAACCCTGCAGCAGCAAGTATATAAAATTGAATTTCAAAATCTTAAACAGCAATACGGAGATGAAATTGAGTTCGATGCGAGTAAGATTCGCGCGGTTGGGTTTATGATTTCTTCGTTGGATAATTCCGGGCTTGTAAATTTTAAACTTGATGTTAAAAACATCGGCTTCATAAGATCAACTGCAACTTCGGTTCAAAAAGATGAAAAAACGCCAACAGAGTTTGGTCTTTCACAGAATTTTCCTAATCCTTTTAATCCATCAACTAATATTAATTTTACTATTCCCAAAGCTGATTTTGTTACCTTAAAAGTGTATGATATTTTAGGTAAAGAAGTTTCAACTTTAATTAAGCAAGAACTTGCGCCGGGAAACTATAGCGTAAATTTTGACGCAAAAAACTTGAGCAGCGGTGTTTATCTATACAGACTTTCTTCGAGCACGCGGAGTATTATTAAAAAAATGATTCTTACAAAATAGGGCTTAGCCTAAAACTATAATAGTAATGCCGGAGCTATTCCGGCATTACCTTTAAACCCGCATTACTTGCCGAATATTAACAGTTTCGTTAATTTCTCGAAATTTCTCTACAATCTCCTTAATCGTTCAATAATTGAAATTCAGACTTGCTTTAAGTAATTTTGTAAGTCACTTAAAAAATTCAAATAAAGGAGTTAAAGTATGGCAGTAAAAGTAGGTATAAACGGATTCGGAAGAATTGGAAGACTAGTATTTAAAGCTCTTGTTGATAAAGAATTTATTAGGTAATGAAGTTGATGTTGTTGCCGTTGTTGATGTAAGTACAGACGCTAAATATTTTGCTTACCAATTAAAATACGATTCAATTCACGGAAAATTTAACGCTGAACTGGGAACTGAAAAAAGTAATCCAGATGTTGAAGAAGATGATGTTCTTGTTGTAAACGGCAATAAAATTAAATGTGTTGCGGCTACCAAAGAACCATCGCAACTTACCGTGGAAAGAATTAGGCGTTGATTATGTAATTGAGTCAACCGGCTTATTTACGCATTCAGATAAAGCAAAAGGCCATTTAGAAGCCGGCGCAAAAAAAGTAATTATCTCGGCACCCGGTAAAGGTGAAGTTAAAACTGTTGTTCTTGGTGTTAACGATCAAGAATATGATCCGGCAAAACATGATATTATTTCAAACGCTTCTTGCACAACTAACTGTTTAGCTCCGGTTGTTTATGTCCTTTTAAAAGAAGGAATAGGAATTGAAACCGGATTGATGACCACAATTCACTCTTATACCGCAACCCAAAAAACAGTTGACGGTCCTTCTAAAAAAGATTGGAGAGGCGGAAGAGCAGCTGCAATTAATATTATTCCTTCTTCAACCGGCGCCGCTAAAGCTGTTGGTGAAGTTCTTCCCGAAACAAAAGGTAAATTAACCGGAATGTCATTCAGAGTTCCAACCGCTGATGTTTCTGTTGTTGACTTAACATTCCGCGCAACCAAAGATACTTCAATTGAGGAAATTGATTCTTTATTAAAGAAAGCTTCCGAAACATACTTAAAAGGTATTCTTGAATATTCTGATGAAGAAGTTGTTTCAAGCGATTTTATTCATAACGAACATTCTTCTATTTATGATTCACTCGCTACTTTACAAAATAATTTAAAGGGTGAAAAAAGATTTTTCAAATTAGTATCTTGGTACGACAACGAGTGGGGCTATTCTTGCAGAGTAGCAGACCTTATCGCCAAAGTTATTAAATAATTATCTTACTAAAGACGGAGCTCACAAGCTTCGTCTTTCTTTTTTTTATAATTCTTTCCTTACAAAGTATTTCAGATTTAAATTTTTTCCTTACTTATTTATGAAAGAAAGAAAAGAGCTGAGAAATGAAAAAACTTTCCATTGATGATTTAGATTTGAAAGATAAACGAGTTTTAGTCCGCGTTGATTTTAATGTGCCCTTGGATGAAGACCGGAACATAACAGATGATAGAAGAATTACAGCTTCACTTCCTACAATAAAAAAAATAATTTCAAGCGGCGGTAAAGCAATTTTAATGAGCCATTTAGGAAGACCAAAAGGAAAACCCAATTCTAAATTTAGTTTAAAACCTGCTGCTGAAAAGTTAAGCCGGCTTCTAAATAAAGAAGTAAAGATGGCTTCGGATTGTATTGGTGAAGAAGTTGAAAATATGGTAGAACAAATGTCTGAAGGCGATATTCTGCTTTTAGAAAATTTAAGATTCCATGAAGAAGAAGAAAAAAATGATCCGGATTTTGCCAAAAAGCTTGCTTCTCTAGGGGACGTTTATGTTAACGATGCTTTCGGTTCCGCGCATCGTGCGCATGCTTCAACGGAAGGAGTTACTCATTTTATCAAAAAATCGGCTGCCGGTTATTTAATGCAAAAAGAACTGGATTATTTAGGAAATGCGCTAACCGAACCTAAACGACCCTATCTTGCAATTTTAGGCGGCGCAAAAATTTCCGGTAAAATAGATGTTATATTAAATCTTTTTGATAAGGTTGATACTTTAATTATCGGCGGCGGAATGGCTTATACATTTTATAAAGCTCAAGGCAAAGAGATTGGAGAGTCTTTACTGGAAGAAGAAAAAATTGAAGTTGCTAAAGATGTATTAAAGAAGGCAGAAAATTCCGATATTAAATTTTTATTGCCCTTAGATGTTGTTGTTGCAAAGGAATTTAAGAATGATTCTCCCTCTGAAGTGGTTTCCATTAATAATATTCCATCAGACAAAATGGGATTGGATATAGGGCCCGAAACAGTTAAATTATTTAAGGAAGAGATTCTAAACGCAAAAACAATTATATGGAATGGGCCTGTGGGAGTTTTTGAGATGGATAATTTTGCCAAAGGAACTTTTGCCATAGCTGAAGCATTAGTAGAAGCAACCGCAAAAGGCGCAACAACAATTATCGGCGGAGGAGATTCTGCTGCGGCTATTACTAAAGCAGGTTTAGACGATAAAGTTAGTCATGTTTCTACCGGCGGCGGCGCTTCTTTAGAATTTTTAGAAGGGAAAACTCTTCCCGGGGTTGACGCTCTTAGTGAAGCATAATTTGTTATCTTAATTTTGTGTAGTTTTATGATGTTATTTCTCCTCCGGGGGAAATAACATCTTTTTTAATATGATAAAGGAATTTATTAGGTGAGTTACAATTCATATAGGCCAAGTGGTTTCGGAGGATTTAGTTTTTTTCCTCCTGTTATTAAAAATCTTTTAATAATAAATGGTGTTGTTTTTTTATTGCAAATGCTGGGACAAAATATTACAACCTCCGACGGCTGGTCGTTAAATGATATTATTACTAAATATTTTGCGCTTATTCCTATCGGCGGTTATAATGTAGCTAACGGAATGGGCCAAATTTCTCATTGGGCTTTTTACCCATGGCAATTAATCACTTATCAATTTATGCACGGCGGTTTTTCTCATATTCTTTTCAATATGTTTGCCTTGTGGATGTTCGGAATTGAAATTGAAAATATTTGGGGTTCTAAAAAATTTCTATACTTCTATTTAATGTGCGGTGTTGTTGCCGGATTATTTCAACTATTTTTAACTCCTCTTTTAACCGGAATGGGCGCTCCTACAATAGGAGCTTCG
This sequence comes from uncultured Bacteroidota bacterium, assembly GCA_963798775.1. GTDB lineage: Bacteria > Bacteroidota > Ignavibacteria > Ignavibacteriales > Ignavibacteriaceae > CAWCUK01. The sequence continues at coordinate 398,485 of CAWCUK010000001.1, read as the reverse complement.
GGTGCTATTTACGGTGTCTTAATCGCTTTCGGTATGCTTTTTCCGAACCGTTATATTTTCCTTTGGTTTTTTATCCCCATTAAAGCAAAATATCTAATTGCCGGATTAATACTATTAGAATTTTTCGGGATTAACAGCGCCGGAAGTAATATTGCTCATTTAGCTCATTTGGGCGGAGCATTGGCGGCTTTTGTTTATTTGATGCTGGATCCGAAAGTGAATGTTGCCGTTAAAAATATTTTTAAACGAACTTCGTACAGAACAAAAAAGCCGTTTAATCCTTTCGGAGGAATGGCAAATTCTTTCAAGAAAAAGCATTCTGATGTTGAGGAAGCCAATTTTTATGAGGTAAAAGATGAGAAAGACGAAAATATTTCTCAAGCGGATATTGATGAAATTCTAGATAAAATCAGCCGTTCCGGTTACCAGAATTTAACCGAAAGAGAAAAGAAAATTCTTTTTGAAGCCAGTAAAAAAATGAAATAAGCAGAATGATTTATCTTTTTTCAAAAAGAATATTTATCCTTTCATTATTGTCGTCACTTTTTTTTGCCGCTTGTTCCGGAGATAAAATTGATGAAGATAAGTTTGTTAAAATATATTCCGATTTGGTAATTGCACAAGATACAAGCCGGGCAAATCAAAAAAATATTACTGAAATTAAAAACAGAGTATTAAAGCGTTATAGCGTAAACGAAAAAGAATATAACGCTACTGTGGAATATTATAATGAAGATCCGAAAAAATGGTCGGATTTTTTTGATAAAGTGCTTGCGCATCTGGAAATTTTAAAAAGCAAAAGCACCGCGAAACAAAATAAATCAAACGGGGAGAAAAGTTCTGATTCCGGCAGAATTCCCAAAATGAATAAAATAATTAGGATGGATAGTTTAAAGTAAATTTGTTTTTTGCAACCGCAATTCTAATAAGGGAATAGTTTATTTTTTCCGGGAGACGACTTTTCAAATCTTTTAAATCATCAAAACCTTTTTTTATTTCCGTTAAAATTAAATCCAGAATATCGTTTTCATAAAGTTTATCAATTTTTACTTCGGGGTGATATTCTAAAATTGTTTCAATCTGCATCGAAATTACTGCTTCCGAAAGTTGACGTAATGACGCTATATCTTTTAATTTATGTCCTTTATTCAGCAGCAGTAAAGTTTCTTTAATATTCTGCGGCAGAGTTTTTTCTTCAGTCTTTTTTTCCGGCTGCTTCTCTTTATCATCATTAAATTTGGTTAAGATTTCTAAAAAATCGCTCCCTAATTTATTATACATTCTGTTATTAAAACCTTCAACAGCCAAAAGCTCGGTTCCATTTTTAGGACGAATTAAGGCAACATTTCGCATTACATTATCGGGACAAATTAAATATGGTGTTTGCAAAAATCTTTTAGAAGCACTTGCACGGGCTTCTCTTAGAAGATTATACAGTTCTAAATTTTCCTCAAAATTTAAATCTTCAATTTCTTTTTCTTCTATTACTTCTTCAATTAAGCCGGCAATTTTTAAACTTTCAATCCCTTTTACTGTTATTGAAAGTCTTCTTCTTCCGTCGCTGCTTCTTTCAATTAAATTTTGAGCAAGAAGTTCATGAACCATAACTTTTAAATCGGAAAATTCATAATTTCCGCAGTTTCCGAAAGTGCTTATTTTCTTATTCTTTTCAATTTTGCTTGTGCCGGTTAATATATTTAATAAAGCAGATTCAATTAGAGATTCACTTTCATAAATGGTTCTTAAAATTATTTCTTTAATGTATTCGCCGGATGATTCCGAGATTTTTTCTTCGGTAACGCAATTATCGCATTTGCCGCATTTGTAATTGCTAACTTCTTCGCCGAAATAATTTAATATATACTTGAAGCGGCATTCGTTTGAATAAACAAATTCAACTATCAGATCAATTTTCTTCTGCAGGCGGAGATAATTTTCGTTAATCTTCTTGTAATCAAGCTGAAGCCGTTCCGCGGGTACACGGGGAGAAGTTAAAATTACACTGTCTTTTGAACTTATTCTGTTATAAGAAATTATTCCTAAATTTTCTAAAATTTCAAGCGATTCTTCAACCTTGCTTTCATTTAACTTTATTAAACCGGAAATTTTTGAAGATGAAATTATAATTTTTGATTTGAAAATTTCACTTCCGTATTCTCGTAATAGGAATAAAATTACTTCTTTCAGATTTTCATTTGTAGTCTTTTTTGTAAATTCTTTAAGTTTAACTTTATCAAAATTTATTTGGACTGTTGTTCTTTTGTCATAATCGGAAAGAGATTTTAAATAGCCGCCGTTTTCCAAAATTTTTAGGGCCGCGAACAATAATCCTTTAGTTATATTTTTTTTACAGTAAGCAGAAATATATTCCGAATTAATTGGTATTTCAGAATCGGGAAGATTGCCTTCCGCTATTTTACCGAAATCGCAAATTGCAGCGTAAATATTTTGAATTAAAATTTTATCGGGATGAGAAGCGGATAAAAAATAGTTTTGAATATTGATATCATTATCTTCATGCAGAAGAAAAACATAAGAAGGTTTACCGTCTCTTCCGGCGCGTCCTATTTCTTGGTAAAAATTTTCAATTGATCCCGGAGTATTATAGTGAATAACAACTCTTATATCTTTTTTATCAATTCCCATTCCGAATGCGTTTGTGGCCGCTATTACGGGAAGTTCATCATTAATAAACGCTTCTTGAACTCTCTTTCTCTCCTCAGGCGGTAGTCCGGCATGATAAAATTCCGTGCGTATTTTGTGCAGATTCAGGTATTCGCTTATTTCTTCTGATTTCCTGCGGGAAGCCGTATAAATAATTGCCGGAGTTTTATATTGAGAAATTAGTTGTAAGCATTTTTCTTTTTTATTTTTTGTAAGATTTATATTTATAGAAAGATTTTCTCGTTCAAATCCTCGTACAAAAATTTTCGGTTCTTTTAAACTAAGCTGATTCGAAATATCTTTTACAACTTCCGGAGTAGCGGTTGCGGTAAAAGCAGCAATTTTCTCTATTCCCGAATAATCAATAAAATCTTTTATTCGTCTATAACTCGGCCTAAAATTGTGCCCCCACTCGCTAATACAATGTGCTTCATCTACAAAAAGATAAACCGGCGCAAGACTTTTAATTTTATCGGCAAAAGCAATATTTTCCAGTCGTTCCGGAGCAACATATAAAATTTTAGTTTTCCCGAAAGCAATATTCTGCAGAACTTCTTCGGCTTCATAATAACTCATGGTGCTGTTAATAAAAGAAGCAAGATTTTCCTGCTTATTCAAAGCATCAACCTGGTCCTTCATTAACGCGATTAATGGTGAAATAACAATAGAAAAATTTGAGGAAACTAATGCCGGAATTTGATAACAAAGAGATTTGCCCGCACCGGTCGGTAATACGGCAATTACATTTTTCCCTTCCAGGATTGCTTCAATAATTTCTTTTTGATTTTGCCGGAAAGATTCGAATCCGAAATATTTAAAAAGTGCTTCGCGTGGGTTCATACTATAAAAAATTATTTCTGAAAGATAAAAAAATGAGTTTAATTTGCCAAGGAAGATAAAATTAAGTTGAAAATAAAAAATTAAAAATAAAGTAAAATTCATAAATAATTTACTTCAATTTATCCATCCATTTTGTTTACCGTCCTTATAATTATTCAAAAAAGATTTGCTTCCGTTTTTGTATATTTATTTTAAAATTTCATTAATTAAACAAATCCACATTTTATGAATACAATTGAAACCAGAGGTTTAACTAAAATTTATTCCTCACCTTTTGGGAATAAAAAAGTTGAAGCGCTTACTAATTTAGATTTAACCGTTTCCCGGGGAACTATATTCGGTTTACTCGGCCCGAACGGAGCGGGAAAAACTACACTGATAAAAATGCTGCTCGGAATTACTTTTCCTACTGCCGGAAGCGCAACTATTTTAGAGCATAAAATTTCCGGCTATAAAATAAAAGAAAAAGTTGGTTATTTACCGGAAAATCATAAATATCCGGCTTATCTAACCGGCGGTGAAGTACTTAATTTTTTAGGTAAACTTAGCGGACTTGAGGGGAATTATTTAAATAAAAAAATTGATGAATTATTAGAAGTAGTTAATCTTTCTAAGTGGAAAAAAACCAAAGTAAAATCTTATTCAAAAGGAATGATGCAGCGGTTAGGCCTTGCGCAGGCGATGATTAATAATCCCGAATTAATCTTCCTGGATGAACCGACAGACGGCGTTGATCCCATCGGCCGGAAAGAGATAAGAGATATTTTAATTGAATTAAAATCGCAGGGAAAAACAGTTTTTCTAAACAGTCATCTTCTTTCTGAAGTGGAAATGATTACGGACAGAGTAGGAATTTTAAATAAAGGTAAATTATTAAGAGAAGGAACAGTAAAAGAATTAACCGAAAAAAGAGCCGAATATAAACTTTGGGTTGATGCGCAAAGCGAAGATCTTGTTTCTGCCGAAGGTTTTAATATTACAAAATTAAATGATAATTCTTTTTCTGTAAAAGTTGAAAATATAAATGAACTAAATTCACTTATCGACAAACTGCGAAGTGAAAATATTCTTATTAAAGAATTAATTCCGCTGAAAAACAGTCTTGAGGAAATGTTCATTTCTCTTATTAAAGAAGCCGATAAGGAGAATATATAATGAAAAATATCTGGATAATGACTTTATTTACTGTACGCGAAGCTTTGGCTAGAAAAGTTTTTATCTTTTTCCTTACAATTTCCGCTTTGGTAATTTTAGGAGCAATTTTAGTTTTCAGTTTTAGTGATACCGTTTCTTTTACTTCATTCGCTCAGTCAAATAAATCATTTGGAATTAACCAAGCTGTTACTGTTCTAGAATTATTTATTATTACACCGCTTGCAGAATTCGGGCTGCTTTTAGCTATTTTCTCAAGTGCCAGTTTCGTCCCGATTATGCTGGAAAAAGGAAACATTGATCTGCTGCTTTCAAAGCCAGTTTCCCGGCCTCAACTTTTATGGGGAAAATATTTCGGAGGAATTCTTGTAGTTTTTATAAACCTCCTTTTTTTGATAGTTGGTATTTGGCTGGTAATTTCAATAAAATTTAATCAATGGGATTTTAACTTCCTTCTTATCATCTTTTCTATAACTTTTACTTTTGCTGTTTTATACTCAATAATTGTTTTATTTGGCGTAGTGACCCGCAGTTCAATTTTTGGTATGATGATTGCATATTTTATTTTTCTTATTATAAGTCCTCTTCTTTTATTTGCTAAAAACAATTTAGCTTTTATAGAAAGCGGATTTTTGAAAACTTTAGTTAATTGGTTCTATTATTTTGTGCCAAAAACCTCTGAATTGATGAGAAATCTAACTATTGATATTGCTTCGGGTAAAGGAGTAGAAAATTTTCAGCCTATCATTACTTCATTCCTATTTTTAGTTTTAATGCTTGGTTTAAGTATTACAATTTTTAGGAAAAAAGATTTTTAGGAATGAGAAAATTATTTATACTTCTGTTAATAATTGCTTTTTTTACAGGCTGCGGAGATGAGGAAAAATTAACTCCGCTTACCTCTGTACAATCTAAAGTAATTTCATATCTGCCGGAAGATACTCAAGTATTAGTTTATATGAATCTGAACGATTTGAGGAAAACCGAATATTGGGAAAATTATTTTCGCCCTTTATTGAAAAAACAAAACAGCGGTTGGCTCGGCGATTTTGAAAAGAAAACCGGAGCCGGTTTCGGCAGCGGAACCGCTCAAGTTTTTGTCGCCTCTGTTTGGAGCGGAAATAATGTTATTGCTGTAAGGTTTGATAAAAATATTAAAAAGATTAAAAGTTATTTCCGGAATGAAAATATTTTTAAAGTTCTTAAGCATAATGGAAAAGAAGTTTATCAGTCAACCTCTGATCCAAAAACAAAATTTTATTTTGCCGATGATTCCACTTTATTGGTTCTACAGAATGAGAGTTATCTGAATTCTCTTTTGGAAGGAAATAATAAATCATTAAATACTAATACTCGTTTTAAAAATATTATCCGTAGAATAGAAAATAAGAATCAGTATTGGATGGTTTCCGGTGAAGGAAGAATAGCTGTTGAACTTGTTCAGCAGTTTATAGGAATTCATTCGGGTACGGCTAAAAAACTTCTTAAAACTATTACTGATGTTTCTATATCCGCCGAGTTTTCTGATAAAATAAAACTTCAATCTGTTTTGGGATGCAGTAGTAAAGAAAACGCGTACCTTCTTTCCAGTGCCATAAAAGGCGCCTTACAAATGGATTTACTGACGGAGAAGAATTATGCCTTGGGAAAAATGCTGCGGAAAATGGAAGTCGACCGTAAAAATAATACAATTGATTTATCGCTTAAATTAAATGAAGAGGACTTAAATAAGCTTAGAGAAATTGCTAAACGAAATAATTTAAGTAAAAAATTATAGAGAAAAACATGCAGGAAGAAAAATTAAAACTTGAAGATTTGCTGGGCCGTAAATTAGATGATGATGGTGAGCAGATAAATAACGTTGCTATTATCGGGGCCGGAGTTATGGGACAAGGAATTGCTCATACAATTGCGGCTTCTGGTATGGACGTAAAGGTAATCGAAAAAGATCAGAATAAGCTGGATTTAGCTAAATCAACTTTAATTGAATCTATTGATAGAGAAATTAAGCGCTGGGTAATGACGAATTCGGAAAAGAAATCGATCTTAAGCAGAATAGAATGGGAAATTGATCATTGAAAAGTTAAAGGATTGTGAACTTATTATAGAAGCCGTTGATGAAAAATTTGAATTAAAAAAACAAATATTTAAAGAGCTTGGATTTGCTATCGCAAAAAAAGAAACCATTTTTGTCTCAAATACTTCTACTTTAAGTCTTACTAAAATTGCTGAAATGACAAGTCGTCCCGATAAAATTATCGGAATGCACTTCCTTCATCCGGTGCCTAAAATTCCTTTGGTGGAACTTGTTAAATGTCTCTACACTTCGAATGAAACTGTTGAAAAATTAAAACTTTTGCCGCTAAAATCGGTAAAACTCCTGTTGAAGTTTATGAGTATCCGGGATTTGTAACAACCCGTGCTATTGTTCCTCTTTTAAATGAAGCAATGTATATTCTATTAGAAGGAGTAGCAACAGCCAAGGATATAGATACAGCGATGAAACTCGGATATAATTTTCAGTACGGCCCGCTTGAAATGGCTGATATGATGGGGCTTGATGAAGTTTTAGCGTGGATGGAAACTTTATGGAAAACTCTAGGCGAACCCCGCTACAGAGCTTGCCCTATTCTCCGAAAATTAGTTAGAGAAAGGAAACTAGGTAAAAAAACGGGGGAAGGTTTTATAAATATGATGAAAACGGAAAAATAATTTATTAATTACTGCTAAGATTAATTTCAGTGAAAACAATATAAAATATTTAAAATAAAGGTTTAAAAAATGAAAGTTCTTGTACTAAATTGCGGAAGTTCTTCAATTAAATATCAATTTATTGATACAGTTGAAAAACAAGCTGCTTGCCAAAGGCGTAGTGGAAAGAATAGGAATGAGCAGCGCTGTCTTATCTCATACACGATTTGATGGCGATGAAATAAAAATTGTCGGTGAAATATTAGATCATTCAATTGCGATTGAATATGTTCTTGGTGTTATGTTAAGTAAAAATCATGGTGTAATTGATGATAAAGAAGATATTGACGCGGTCGGTCATAGTGTAGTTCATGGCGGCGAAACTTTTTCCGATTCGGTTTTTATAACGGATGAAGTTATGAAAGTTTTACAGGATAATATTGAACTTGCTCCGCTTCATAATCCGCCTAATATAAAAGGTATTCAAGCGGTAAAAAGCGCAATGCAGAAACTCCGCAATGCGCGGTTTTTGATACTGCTTTTCATGTTAAAATGCCTCCTAAAGCATATCTTTACGGAATTCCTTATGAATTGTATAAAAAATATAAAATCAGAAGATACGGTTTTCACGGAACTTCCCATCTTTGGGTTTCTAATAAAGCTGCGGAAATTCTCGGTAAAAATATCGATGAATTGAAAATTGTTACGGCTCACCTCGGAAACGGCTGCAGTATGGCCGCTATTTAAAACGGGCAATCTATCGATACTACAATGGGTTTTACTCCCCTAGAAGGTTTATTAATGGGCACAAGAAGCGGTGATATTGATCCTGCTCTTGTCCTTTATATTATGGGAAAAGAAGGTTTATCACTTAGTGAAGCGGCCACTCTTCTTAATAAACACAGCGGACTTATCGGTATAAGCGGAGAAAGTAGTGATATGCGTGAAATTATTGCCGCCATAAAAGAGGGAACATAAACGTGCGAAATACGCGTTTGAAATATTTTGTTATCGCGTAAGAAAATATCTGGGTGCTTATGCCGCGGCAATGGGAGGTTTAGATGCCTTTATTTTTACCGGCGGAATCGGTGAAAATTCTCCCGAAGTTAGAGATGAAGTTTGTAAAGATCTTGCTTTTCTTGGAATTGAAATTGACCCAGAAAAAAATAAAAATAAAGAAGAAATTATTTCTACGGATTCTTCAAGAGTAAAAGTTCTAAGAATTCCGACTAATGAAGAAATGGTAATTGCTCTTGATACAGCGGCAATTGTTGAACAAATGGTTAGCAGCAATGTAGAAGAATAAATATCAATCGGCTTTATTCTTTTTTTAGTTATATTTGCCCCGTAAATTAATTAAAATTTTTAATTTTCGGGGCTTTTTATTTTATATGACTTTAGAAGTTTTTCTGCTTTCTTTTATTCCGCTTTTTGTGGCTATCGATATTATCGGTACAGCACCGATTTTTTTAGGTTATACCCATGGAATTTCAAATTATCAGCGTAAGAAATTAATTTTTGAAGCAATTTTAACTGCGTTTATTGTCGCCAATTTATTTCTAATTGGCGGAAAACTTGTACTTAATTTTCTTGGAATTACGATTGATGATTTCCGCATTGCCGGCGGTATTATTCTTCTTATTCTTTCTATTAACGATATTATGTCTTCATCTCAGGAAAGCAGAAGAAATCCCGGGGCCGATATTGGTGTTGTTCCGCTTGGAATTCCCTTAATTATGGGGCCTGCAGCCCTTACTACAATTATTATTCTAGTTGATAATTTTGGATATATTCCTACTATTGTTTCGCTTGTATTAAATTTTATTTTGGTAGGACTTGTACTTGCTAATGCTAAATATTTAATTAAGCTGATAGGCGACGGAGGTTCTAAAGCGTTCGCTAAAATTGCGTCGCTATTTTTAGCCGCAATTGCAGTTATGATGATTCGGGTTGGAGTTATCAATATTTTTGCTTCTATTAAATGATTGAATTTCATTTGTTATTTTATTAAATAAATATTTTTATGATTTAGCTAATAATTTAATCATTTAGAGGTAGGAGATGGATTTAGGTTTAAAGGGAAAAACAGCTCTTATTACTGCTTCAAGTAAAGGAATCGGTAAAGCTATTGCCGAAGCATTTGCATCTGAAGGATGCCAAATCGCAATTTGTGCCCGTACAAAAGAAGATCTTCTAAATGCTTCCGAAGATATAAAAAGAAAATACGGTGTTGATTCAGTCTGGTGTGTCTGCGATTTAATAAACAGAAAGATATTGAAAGTACTTATCAGGCAGTTTTAAAAGCAACTTGGTCAGATTGATATTTTAGTAAATAATTGCGGCGGACCGGCACCGGGTCAATTTCGTGAACTTGATGAAGAAGATTGGCAAAATGCAATTGATCAAGTTCTGCTTAGCGCTGTAAGATTTACTAATCTTGTTATCCCAGATATGATAGTAAAAGAGTGGGGACGCATTATAAATATTACGTCTGTTTCTGTTAAACAGCCTATTACAAATTTAATGCTTTCCAATTCTATTAGATCCGCGGTTGTTGGTTTTGCTAAATCTTTAAGTAACGAAGTTGCAAAATATAATGTTACCGTTAATAATGTTGCGCCCGGTTATACTTTAACAAATCGTCTTTATGAACTTGCTGTCAATAAAGGCAAACAAAGCGGAAAATCGCATGAAGAAGTTTTAGCGGAAATGGCAAAAGAAATTCCCATGGATAGACTCGGCCGTCCTGAAGAAATTGCGGATACTGTTTTATTTTTAGCCTCTAAATCAAGCAAGTTATATTACCGGCAATACTATCCAAGTTGACGGCGGCTGGATAAAAAGTATCTAAATTTTTATTTGCTGTTTCTACTCAATTAATATTTTTCCTCATAAGTAGGGGACAATAAAAAAATGATAAAACAAATTGAAATAGTTCTGCCCCCCGAATTTCTTCATGATAAAAATTATTTATACGGTAAAGCGGCAGAAAAACTTAAAGTTAATGTTGCCGAATTAAAAGCAGTTGTTCCTTTAAGACGATCTATTGATGCCCGAAAAAAACAACCGGTTTTTAGAATTTTATCAACAGTTTATGTTAATGAACAGCCGCAGAAAACTGATGAAAAAATTATTTATCAGAATGTAAAGGGGATTAAGAAAGTTATTATTGTAGGATTCGGCCCGGCAGGAATGTTTGCCGCTCTCCGGCTTCTGGAAATAGGAATTAAACCGGTTGTTATTGAACGTGGGAAAGATGTTCAATCCCGTCGGAGAGATTTAAAAGCGATTCAGCAAGATAATATTGTTAACCCTGATTCAAATTATTGTTTTGGCGAAGGAGGCGCGGGAACATACAGTGACGGTAAACTTTATACTCGATCTACAAAACGAGGAGATGTAAATAAAATTTTAAGAGTTCTAGTTCAACATGGCGCGCATAAAGATATTTTAATTGATGCGCATCCGCATATCGGTTCGAATAAATTACCAAGAGTTGTACAAGCTATAAGAGAAACTGTATTAAAATACGGCGGAGAAATTCATTTTGATTCCCGTGTTACAGATTTTATTGTTGAGGATAATAAAATTAAAGGTGTAGTGGTTAATGAGCAGAATGAATTTATAGGTGACTCAGTAATATTGGCTGCCGGACATTCGGCGAGGGATATTTATTTTCTACTGCACAAAAAAAATATTTTTATTGAACCGAAATCATTTGCTATGGGAGTTAGAATTGAACATCCGCAAGCCTTAATTAATGAAATACAATATCATACGAAGTTAAAACATGAAAATCTTCCGGCCGCAAGTTATAGTTTAGCATGCAATATTGATGAAAGAGGAATTTATTCATTTTGCATGTGTCCCGGAGGAATTATTGTCCCTTCTGCCACCGCGCCTGGTGAAATTGTTGTTAATGGAATGTCTCTTTCCCGCCGTGATTCTCCTTTCGCAAATTCCGGTTTCGTGGTTTCGGTTAATGAAAATGATTGGAAAAAATATAATTCAGAATCTCCTTTTTCGGGTTTAAGACTGCAGCAGGAAGTTGAAAAACTTTCTTATGAACTTGCCAATAAAACTCAAAAAGCTCCGGCTCAAAGAGTAACGGATTTTGTGAATAATAAAATATCCCGAAATTTGCCGCAGACTTCATACATTCCGGGACTAACCTCTGCGCCTCTGCATGAGATTTTACCGAATTTTATTGTGGAAGGACTAAAAAATGCGCTTCAAATTTTTAATAAAAAAATGAGAGGTTATTATACAGAAGAAGCGCAATTGGTGGCTGCGGAAAGCAGAACAAGTTCTCCGATTAGAATTCCAAGAGATAAATTAAGTTTTATGCATCCAACAATTAACGGTTTATTTCCGGCGGGTGAAGGAGCGGGTTTTGCGGGCGGTATTGTTTCTGCCGCGATAGACGGAGAAAATTGCGCCGATGCTGCGCTTAATTACATTTCATAATGGTTTGTGAGAATTATCATTTAAATAAAAATGAATTAGTTTTATATAAATAATAGTTTTTGAAATTAAGGAGAAATTTAATGTCAAAGATTATTAAAGTAGATGAAAAACGCTCGCATTGGCTTTTAGTTTTAGGTATTTTAGTCGCAATAGCCGTAACCGTTTTTATAATCCTTCGGTTTAACGCCCAGCAAAGATGGGATAATAGAAAAGCGCTTAAAAATGATACCGGTAAAATTACTCTTCAATTTCAAGATTTTATAAAACCTAATTTTGTACTTAAAGCATAACAAAATGTGTAATTTTATTTTAAGAGAACTATTTTCATAGCCTTCGTAAATCGTCTCTCGCTTACTTGGGAGGCAGCATTCATTCTTATAAAATAAATTCCCGACGCAAAATTTTTTCCATCCCATTTTAAACTGTAATTGCCGGTTGCTTTTACACTATTTAAAAGTCTTTCAACAATTTTTCCTTCAGTATCAATTATATCTATTTCAACTTGACTTTCTTCCGGTAGGTTATAAATAAAATTGGTTATAGGATTGAACGGATTTGGATAGTTCTGTTTTAGATAAAAATCTTTATTATCAAATTTTTCTATTAATCCTGTCGGTGAAGTTGGTTTAAATCTATAAATCTTTCCGTCAAAAGCGCAAACATAAAGTTCGTTTTTATCATCAACACCAAATGAGGAAATTCCTCCCGGTGCCGTAGTTAATAAATTGTTTGCGATTTCTTTTTGGCCGTCATACTCAAGAGCCCAAATTTTCTTTGAAACATAATCTCCGTAAACATATTTACCGTTTAATTCCGGAACATTAGAGCCACGATATACAAAACCTCCGGTAATAGAATATCCGCCGTTACTATTATGCCCAAATTCATGAACGGGCATTGTTATTCCGCTTGTATCGCAGCCGGATGAAGGATTATAACAGTGAAATCCTTCTGTAATTCTCCAACCGTAATTTCTCCCTTTTTCAATAATATCAATTTCTTCCCATTTATCCTGCCCAACATCTCCGCACCAAAGTCGCTTAGTTTCCGGATCAAAACTAAACCGCCATGGATTTCTTAAACCATAGGCAAAAATTTCTTCTCTGTTTCCTTGTCCGTTTCCTTTAAAAGGATTATCATCGGGGATTGCGTAATTTAAATCTCCTTGAGTATTATCAACATCTATTCTAATTATTTTACCTAGAATAGTTCCTAAATTTTGCGCGCGATTTTCCGGATCTCCGCCTGCACCTCCGTCTCCGAATCCAATATATAAATAACCATCCGGCCCGAAAGAAGTTTGTCCTCCATTATGATTTGAATAGGGCTGTTCTTGTGAGATTAAAATTAATTCGCTGTTAGGATCAGCGGAGTTTGAATTTTGATTAACATGAAATCTGGAGATTATCGTTCTCCTTGGATTAGAGGTTGTATAATCTATATAAAAGTAGCCGTTGTTTTTAAAATCGGGATGAAACGCTAAACCTAATAATCCCATTTCGCCGCCGCTGGAAACTCTTTCTTTTATATCTAAAAAAGTATTTTGATCGGAGACTGTGGAATCATTTTTAAAAACTATTATACGTCCTGCTTGTTCAACAACGAATAAGCGATTTGTACCGTCACCGGCCGAATAAATTCCTACCGGTGAATTAAATGACAAAACGAAGAATGCTTCTTCTAATTCAAATTGAGCAAAAGTAAAATTAGTAAGAAGTGAATAAATTATGAATAAGCAGAATCCTAACTTCCTCATAACTCACCTCATCTTTATATTTAACTGCGTCTCATTTTATAATTTTTCAACAGATTTCTTTCCTCTTTTAGGAATTTTTTCATCCGATAGGATATCAAGAAGTTTTTTTACTCTGTATTCAGCTTGTTCTGAAGCATTAAGAATCTTTTCATAAAAAGATTTAACTGATTTTAGTTTTTCTAAATTTTGATTTTCAACTGAAGCTTTCTTAACTCCCGATTTTGTATTTGTTTCCGTTTTTGTTTTGGCCGCTTTCAATTTCGGTATTTGTTCTTCTTCCTTATGAAGAATCGATAAAGTAAAAATCCATGTTAAAAGATTGTCAAATCTTTCCTTATTGTAATATTCAATTCCTTCATAAACATTATAATTTAGATATTGTTTAATATCTTTATCGGTGAAAAGATCGTTAACAAAAATAACAGCAGCGTCTTTTTTTATACCGGTTTTTAATGCCGATTTTTTTTCATTTACAAAATCGTTTTTCCAAAATTTTATAAGCGGGTGAGAACTTAATATTCTAATCAATAAGTTCTGCTGGAAAGGATGAAACTGATGATGTTCTAACACTTCAAAAACCTCCGATAAAATTTTATCCATCATTAATTTGTCATAGACAGGATGAGCTTCCATTCCATGATTTAAAATTTCACTTAGAATTAAAACGGTAAATAAAATTTCACGATTATGTTTTTCATCATTTCCATATACCGTTAATAGCTGCTCAGATTCATCCAGCCATTTAGGAATTCGTTTTTTAGATTTGCTTAACTGAAACGTTTTGGAAAATTCTCTGACGGATGAAATTTCTTGTTTTATTTTTTCACTGCTTTCCTTCTTATCCAGAGGAATGGGTTTTATTTTATTTACTTCGTCAACAGCATTATTTAGTTTTTCAGCTATTAATTCAGGAAACGCAACATCTAATTCTTCTCCTCTTCCTTTCGGAATTTCTTCATGAATAGATACATCGAAACCGAAATCTTCAAACTCTTTTATAGTGGCTTTACTAAAAAGATTTGCCAGTGATTCATGAACCGGAACTAAGTTAAGTTCATTTAACGCATATTCAATTGAATGAACACCTTTACCGTGAAGAAAATTATTTAGTTTTTCATACTGTCCGTCATAATCATAAACTTCTTTAAAATTCATTAACACTTTATATTCATAACCATTTAACGCGGTAAAAATCCCATGATCATGCAGTTCTCTTCCGGGAACAATATATTCTAAACCCGTACGATGATCGCGAAATGTGTAGAAAAATCCATAATCCGGTTTTATATTTATTGCCTCACCAATCCGTTTGTATTCTAAATTATTATTTCCTGAAGCAATTTTTCCGCTTGACCAGTTTATTGTTCCTTTGGTTTCATAGTAAGAATTGTTGTATATAATTACGGTCGATTCATTACCTGCTCTGTTTGAATAGGCAAATACATTCTGATTTACGTTTCCGAAATCATCAATAAAATCGTAAAGCTGAAAATTATGAACTTGACTGAAAAGATAACGCTTACGCATCAACGGGAAAAGTTCAGTTTCATGCCGCGCTACAAGATTATCATCAATAAACTCTTCGTAATATGCCTGTTTATATTCCATACCGTATTTTTCTGAGAAGCCTTCAATTTGTCCGTGCGCAAACATAGGTAATCCGGGCAAGGTAATCATCAATAAAGCTACTCCGAAATATTTATCGCCTTTACCGAATTGATTAACCGCAGTTTCTTCATCAGGATTGCTCATAAAATTAACGTAACGTTTTAAAATTTCGGGATTAAATTCTATTGTATTTTTTATTAACTCCCTGTATTTATCGTTTTCCTCTTTCATAAGCATATGCATAAAAGCGCTGTTGTAAACTCTATGCATTCCCAAAGTACGCACAAAATATCCTTCCATAAGCCAAAAGGCTTCGGCTAACAAAAGGGTATCGGGAAGTTCCGCATTAATTCTATCTACAACCTCACGCCAGAATTCAACCGGCATAGCGGAATCAAATTCCGATCTTGTCATTGAATAATCGGAGCGGGAAGGAATTGCGCCGCCGGTTCCCGGATGAGGAAACCATAAACGTTGGTAATGTTTTTTTGCCAGTGTCATAGCGGCATCAAATCTTATTATGGGCGTCTGCCGGGCAACATGCATTATGTTTTGAATTAAAGCCTCACGAACTTCAGGATTTAATAAATTTAACTGTGCTGTATCGTTCCATGGCATGTGTGTTCCGTCGTTCCCGTGATAAATATATTTTATATCCCCGGTGTACACATCCTTTCTTTGAAATACAACCGCAGCGTCCGTTCGATTATAATATTTATCCTCAATTCGTACTTCAACACGGGAATCATCGGAAAGATTCGGTCCGTTAAAAGTATATCCGGGATAGGGCGGGGAATCAGTCTGAATAAAATAATGCGGTTTTTCGGTTACCCATTTTGAATAAATTCCGGTATGATTCGGAACCATATCACTCGCTAACCTTATTCCTCTTTGCCAAGCTCTTGTTTTTAAATTTTCGAATGCCTCATTGCCGCCTAATTCTTGAGCAATTACATAATCGTATAATGAATACGCCGAAGAGGCCGCTTCAGGATTACCGGTATATTGTTTTATTTTTTTTGAAGCGCTGCTTCGCTCCCAAATTCCTATAAGCCAAAGTGCCGTAAAATTCCAGCGAGCGAGCTGGTTAAGTTCTTCATCCGGAATTTGATCCAGCCGGGAAATGTAGCGATTATATTTTTTTGAAAGCTGATGAAGCCATACGAAAGCATTTTTAGCAATCATTACAACACGAGGCATCCAGTCTGTGTCTTGCGTAAAATGTTCAACTTCCGCATAATAAAATTGATTTTCTTCTTCTGTAAGTTTTTCTCCCTTCGCAATTTTTTGTCTTAACTTTTCAAAATATTCTTCATCAAATTTAAAATGGGGAACCGGGGGAGTAGGTTTTTCAAACCCGCCGTGGAGGAAAAGCCTTAAATCTTCTTTTATTAAATCTTCTCCTTTAAGAAGCCGCTGCATAAATTTATCATAAATAAATACTCCCCATTTTTCTTCTATAAATTTAAGCTGTCCCTCAATACTATGCGGACTTTTAATTATAGGCTGCTTCAGAAAGGTAAATAAAGGAAGATTTTCAGCGCCAATGGTTTTTTCGGTTACTAAAAATTTTTCAGTGTCGGAAATGGAATTATTATATTTTGTTTCACTCGCTAATTTTTTATCGGAATAAAATTCTTCTAACTGAATTGTGGCGGGATTAATATTTTCCAAATGAAGTATTAAAATTTCTTCCCAAATAATTTCTTTATTTGGTTTATTTCCGGTTACACCGATTAAATAATCTTCAGGTGAAATTTTCCCTTTATAAACTTCAAGAGGAGGAAATTCATTTAGATAATTTAGAAAAACTTTATTTAATTCGTCCGCGCCTAATTGTTCATTTAAAAATTTTATTCCTCGATCAATTACGCCGGGATTAACTTTTTCTTCATAAAATCTTATTAAGTAATGGAAAATCTCATGGAGAAGCCCAAGAGCGTTTATTTGTCCGGCCGTAACTAAATTTCCGGTTTTTCCATCTTTAATTCTAACATCATTTATTTTTTTTGTTAAAGTTCTGGCAAGCCGTGCGTTCGCGATAATTATATCACCGCTCAAGGAAAAAAGTGAATCATCAAACTCATATTTTTTACGTATCGTTCCGGCCGCATGAAAATTATAGGTAACATTTTGTTCTGAATTTCTGTTAAGCTTCTGTGAATTTTTGATCATCTTGTTCTCTTCTTAAAAAATTTAAGATTATATAGGATTTTTCTATAAAACGTTATTTTATAATACAATAATATAAGAAAACTTCAATGTAATTGAGGTGAGGGATAACCTACTGCACAGGGAAAATTTTTATGTCAAAACGAAAAAAATATTTTGATGAATAAATTTAGCTTCCCAGTTTCTCTAAAAAATGAATAGCGGCTGAAATATAAGTTGAAATTAAAATGAGCGGTGGTGTAAATAATCAAAAATATAATGCGGAAAAACTTTCCTCCACCAAAACCAATCGTGTGTTGCTTCTTCTCGAACATCAAACCAATGGTTAATATTTTTATTGTGAAGAATATTCGACATTCTCTGGTTTTCATCTAAATTTCTGTCCCAATCTCCGGTACCAAGAATTATTTTCATTTCTTTAATTCTATTCAAATACCAAGGATCGGTTAAATTCTGCATATAATCGGGCGGATTATTAAAGTAACATTCGTCGTCATAATACCCCATAATAAATTTTTTAATATCGAACATTCCACCCATTGATAAAACTCCGTCTATTTTATTTGGATTGCGGAAAGCAGTATTTATAGCATGATACCCTCCAAGGCCGCAGCCGGCTAAAGCAGCTTTTTCGCGCCCGGATTCGTTAAGCGCGAAATCGATAACATCCAGTAAAACTGAATTTTCATAATTGCTGTTCATCCTTACTCTTTCACCCGGAGGAATTGAATAATTATACCAGCTTTTAGCGTCAACTGTATCAGGCGAGTAAATTTTTATTTTCCCTTCGTTCAAGAACCATTCAACCGCGTTTATCAATCCATTATCTTTGGATTCATAATAACGACCTTTCGCGGTTGGAAATAAGATTACTGGAAATCCCGCATGACCGAATACCAGCATTCCCAGTTCATGATCTAAATAGTTTGAATGCCATTTATGAAATTCTTCTTTCACAAAACTTCCGATTGTTTTTTATTTATAAAAAAGGGGAGAGTTAACTTTCTCCCCTTCTAGTAATTAAATTTTCAGCTAAAAATATAATGAATAACTTTTAGAATTCAATCAAAAAAAATTATAATTTTATAAACTCTACTCGTCTATTATTTGCTTTTCCTTCCGCTGTATTATTATCATCCGAAGGTTCACTTTCGCCTCTTCCATCTGTTTCCATTCTTTTTAGATTAACATTAAAAATCTCACTTAACATCTTTTTTACCGATGAAGCCCGCCTCTTTGATAGATCTAAATTTGCATCATCCGAACCATCGCTGTCGGTGTGGCCAATTATTTTTACCAGCACATCGGGACTTCCATTTAGTACGGCCGCAATTTCTTTTAAAGAGCCGTACGATTCTTCTTTAATCACATCGGAACCCGAATCGAATAAAATTCCTCGTGTTACCCATTTACCTTCGGTTAATAATTTATTTCTTGTATCGGTCGCTCCTTCCGCTAATCTTATATTGGATATATAAACCTCTTTATTTTCCTCTAAAATAGAAGTGAATCTGATTCCATCATACTGATATCCTTTAATTACCATTTTGGGCAGATCGAAGATTTTGGATTCATTTACATAAAGTCTTGCCCGTTCTTTTTGTACCCAAATAGATACTTTTATTTTCTTCCCTAAATTTTGCTGAACAATTTCACTTGATTTAGAAGTTTCAACATTTCCCCATTGCTGTTCTTTCCAATTATACGCTTCAATAAAATTATATTGTAATTTAAATTCACAACCGGCATTTCCGATAACATTATCCTCAATTCTATACTCATCGGATTTTGAAAAAAATCCAACAAATAAAGCCCCAAATGCTTCTTCATCGGGAGAATTTGCTATAAAATCAAATTCTAAAGTATAATTTTCCGGGAGCAGCTTTATATTCAGAGGTTCATAAGAGCTATAATTATCTAATTTAAACCATTTCCCCGGAAATTTATTCAATGTTACAACTTCACCGGAAACGCTAGTATTCCAATTTGCCGGAAAATCGCCGACTGAAGTAGAAGAAAAATCATCATAATACGTAACTTTTTCTCCCGGAATAAAATCATATTTTGAATAAGCTTTTATTTTTTCATCGGAAGTTTTTGGTTTTACTGTTTCTTTATTATTGTTTGTTTCAACCTCATCTTCATTTTTGTTTGTCTTATTATTCTTTATTCCTTCTTCGGCTTCATTTAAAGCCTCATCAATTTGTTCATTTGTTTTTTCATCTGCTTTCTGTTCAATTTTATCTTTTATTTTCTCTAACAAATCAATTTGTGCAAACGAAGACGATGAGGTAATAAATAGGACCGCAGTAAAAACTAAAAATAGATTTTTCATAAATAGCCCCTAATAATGGTTTTTGTGGAAAGACATGTTATTATATTGAATAGGAAAGAAACGTTGAAATATTTGAATGGAAATAAGCACCATTTAACAGCTCCCCTGTCTTTTAAACTTATTTCGGTAAAATTTAATAAATAATTTAGCTTAATTTTTTTTGAAAGCAAACAATCAATTTATAACTTAGTTACTTCGATTTAAGAAGATTCTTTGAATTGATATTATTTTTTGATTAAAGTATTTTTAATTTTATTAAAAATTGATATTATGCAACAAACACCTTTAATGACCCAATATTATAAAGTTAAACAATCCCATCCGGATACAATATTGTTATTCCGTGTCGGTGATTTTTTTGAAACATTTGAAGAAGACGCAAGAACCGCTTCCAAAGTTTTAGGAATTACTTTAACAAAACGTGCAAACGGCGCCGCCGAGCATGTAGCGCTTGCCGGTTTTCCTCATCACGCAATTGATACTTATCTTCCAAAATTGGTCCGGGCCGGGTACAGAGTGGCGGTTTGTGAACAAGTTGAAAATCCAAAATTTGCCAAGGGAATTGTTAAAAGAGAAGTAGTTGAGGTCGTTACTCCCGGTGTTGCTTTTTCTGATAAACTGCTGGATCATAAAAAAAATAATTATTTAATGAGCATCTGTATTAAAGATGATATTGCCGGAATTGCTTTCAGCGATATTTCTACCGGAGAATTTTACTCGTTTGAAATTCCGGAAAACCTAATTCAGCAGCAAATTGAATCTATTTCTCCTTCCGAAGTTTTAGTTCAGAAAAAAGATAAAGAATATTTGAGCAATTTAATACACAAAATAAATCAAACGATAAGAATTACTAAAGTTGATGATTGGATTTTTAATTTCGAATACGCAAAAGAGCTGCTGATAATGCAGTTTAAAACTGTTACACTTAAAGGATTTGGAATTGAAAATTTTAACGCGGGAATTATTTCCAGCGGAGTTGTTTTAAATTATCTGCAGGAAACACAAAAGGCTAACCTTTCTCATTTAAATAAAATATCGGCTTATAATCCTTCTGAATACATGGCATTGGATTATTCAACGAAAAGAAATCTGGAAATTACTTTTTCAATGAATGACGGCGGAAGAGAAGGTTCCTTAATTTCAATTCTGGATAAAACAGAAACGGCAATGGGAGGAAGACTTCTAAAAAAGTGGATATCTTCGCCTTTAAAAAAACTAGATCTAATACTAAAACGACAAGAGAGCGTTGAAGAACTTTTAAAGAATAAAATTCTCAGGAAAAATTTATTCGAACAATTAAAAGAGATAGGAGATCTGGAAAGGCTGATTTCTAAAGTTTGTACAGGAAGAGCAAATCCCAGAGAAATAAATTCTGTTAAATCTTCTTTGAAGAAAATTCCCGAAATAAAAAATATTCTTTCTGAAAGTGAAGGGAAAACTTTAAATCAAATAGGTACAAGTTTATTTGCCCTAGAAAAACTTGTAGAAAAAATTGAACACGCACTTGTAGATAATCCTCCTTTAAGTGTTGCCGACGGCGGAATTATTAAAAATGGCTTTAGTCCTGAACTTGATGAACTGCGGGATGTTTCGATTCACGGGAAAGACTGGATTGCGAATCTTCAGAGAACAGAAAGAGAAAAAACCGGTATTCCTTCATTGAAAGTAAATTTTAATAAAGTATTCGGATATTATATTGAAATAAGCAATACTCATAAAGATAAAATTCCCGAAAATTATATTCGTAAACAAACCTTAGTGAATTCAGAACGGTACATTACTCCGGAATTAAAAATTTATGAAGATAAAATTCTTAACGCCGAAGAAAAAATTTATGATCTTGAATCGCAGCTTTTTAATGAAGTAAGACTTATGGTCGCTTCCGAAGCGGAATCGGTTCAGCAGAACGCGCGATTAATTGCAATGCTGGACTGTCTGCTTTCTTTTGCCGAATGCGCCGAGCAGTATAATTATATTAAGCCGGAATTAAGCGATGAAGATATTCTTGAAATTATAGAAGGAAGACATCCTGTTGTTGAACGAATTCTTCCGCCGGGAGAAAAATATACTTCAAATAGCTGTAAACTGGATAACAAAGAAAATCAAATTATAATTTTAACCGGGCCGAATATGGCGGGTAAATCTGTATTCTTAAGACAAGTAGGATTGATAGTTCTACTCTCGCAAATCGGTTCGTTTGTTCCGGCAAAAAGCGCGAAAGTAGGATTGGTAGATAGAATTTTTACACGTGTTGGAGCAAGTGATAATATTTCCGCCGGCGAAAGTACTTTTCTTGTTGAAATGCAGGAAGCCGCGAATATTTTAAATAATGCTACATCAAAAAGTTTAATCTTACTCGATGAAATAGGACGCGGCACAAGTACTTTTGACGGAATTTCTATTGCTTGGGCAATAACTGAATATCTCCATGATAACCCCGATGTTTCGGCAAAAACTCTTTTTGCTACACATTACCATGAGCTGAATGAGATGTCGGAAATATTTCCAAGAATTAAAAATTATAAAGTTGAAGTTCGAGAATATGACGATAAAGTAATTTTTCTTCATAAAGTAAATCCCGGAAGAGCCGACCACAGTTACGGAATTCAAGTAGCTCAAATGGCCGGGCTGCCGATGTTTGTTTCCAACAGTGCAAAAGAAATTTTACAGAATTTGAAAGTAAAGAACTTAACACCTTACGAAATAAAAAAAGAAAAACTGAAAAAATTAAAAGCTGATGATGATAATCAGATTAGTCTTTTTGAATTTAAAGATGATAAAATCCGGAAAGAAATAACGGACATTGAAATAAATAATTTAACTCCTATTGAAGCATTAAATAAATTAAATGAATTAAAAAAGAAAGTAAATGAAAATATTTAGAATGAAAAATAATCGATATTCAATTTCAGTTTTAATTTTATTTGTCGCTTCACTCAATTTAATTTCATGCGGTAAAAATTATACCCCAGAACAAAAAGAATATATTAAAAAGGTTGAGAAATACAGAGCAGATAAAAATGAGGAAATGAAAACAGCCGATTATTCACCTTTTAATATGACTCAATGGCTGTGTTTCATCCTTTAAAATATTATGATGTTGATCCCGATTTTGTTTTTCAAAGTAAACTTTATGAATATCCGAAAAAGGATACAATAACAATTTCCGGCACCAAAGGGGAAAAAAGAAAAACTGTACGATTTGGTTATGTTAAATTTAATTATCAAAATAAAGATTATAAAATAAATGTTTATAAGGCAGAACTAAAAGACAGTGAAGTTTATTACAGTATCTGGTTTACGGATAAAACAACCGGAAAAGAAACTTATGGAGTAGGCAGATATATTGATTTTGAATTAAATCCTGATAAAAATTATGTTTATACCATAGATTTTAATTTAGCTTATAATCCTTATTGTTCGTACAGCGCAATTTATTCTTGCGCAATGCCAACAAAAGAAGATCATATAGATTTGGCAATAGAGGCCGGCGAAAAGAATTTTCATTAATAATTTTAAACGGAGTTAATTGTGGTAATCGTTTTAGAAAAAAATGCTATCTGATAAACAAATAGAAAATGTAATAAAACATCTGGAAGATTATGGATTTGCGGTTCATAAATCAACCGGAATTGAACAAATAGTTTTAGGAGCAATAGGTGTTAAACCCGATTTTGATACGCGCAAAGTAAAAATACTTGACGGTGTTGCCGAAGTTTACCGGATAACTGAACCATTTAAACTTGCAAGCAGAAGTTTTCAAAAAAGACAATACTATTATTGAAAATTAAAGATGTAGCTATAGGCGATGAGGAAGTTGTAATGATGGCCGGCCCTTGTTCAGTTGAAAATGAAGATCAAATTTTTACTATTGCCGAAATTGTTTCTAAAGCGGGCGCAAAAATTTTAAGAGGCGGAGCTTTCAAACCGCGCACTTCACCTTATTCTTTCCAAGGATTAGGCGAAGAAGGTTTAAAACTATATGAGAAAAGCTGCCGATAAATATAATTTACTCGTTATTACGGAAGTTATGGAAACAGGACAAATTGATTTAATTGATGAATACACAGATATTTTCCAAGTCGGTGCAAGAAATATGCAGAACTTTTCGTTGCTGAGAGATTTGGGAAAAACAACAAAACCAATTATGCTAAAAAGAGGACTTTCGGCAACAGTAGAAGATTGGCTGATGTCCGCGGAATATATTTTGGCAAACGGAAACAAAGAAGTTATGCTTTGTGAAAGAGGAATTAGAACATTTGAAACTTATACCAGAAATACTTTCGATCTTTCCGCGATTCCGGTTGTTCATAAAAGAAGCCATTTACCTGTAATTGCCGATCCTTCGCACGCTACGGGATTAAGAGACAAAGTCTTACCGATGGCAAGAGCAGCGGTTGCGGCCGGTGCGGACGGATTAATGGTTGAAGTTCATAATAATCCGGAAAAAGCTTTAAGCGATGGTCCGCAAGCTTTACTCCCTGATCAATTTTCTGAGTTAATGAAACAAGTAAAACTTATCGCAGAAGTTATCGGGAGAAAAATGTAAAAGTGCAGAAGAAAATTTCAATAATAGGATTAGGATTAATCGGCGGTTCGATTGCCAAAGGTTTGAAAAATAATAAAAACTATTTTATTAAAGCCTACGATAAACAAGAAGTATTAACTGAAGCATTAAACGAGGAAGTAATTAATTCCGCGTTAACCAAAATAACGGACGCGGCTGATTCCGATATAATTTTTCTTTGCCTTCCTACAGAATTATCTTTATCAGCGTTTAAAAAATTGGTTCCTCTAATAAATGATGAAACAATTATCTCAGATGTTTGCGGTGTAAAAGGAATTTTTGAAGAAACGTGGAACAAAATAAAGAAGAAAGGATTCTATATCGGCGGCCATCCAATGACAGGAAAGGAAGTCGGCGGATTTAAAAATTCCGATTCTTTGCTTTTTGAAAACTCCGTTTACATAATTTCTGATTCTGAAAAAAAATCTAAAAAAACTGATGAAGTACTTTCGGTAGTAAAAAACCTCGGTGCCAGAGTAAGACTCTTAAATCCTTATCTTCACGATAAAATTATTGCGCGTGTAAGCCATTTGCCTCAGCTGCTTTCGGTGGCGCTTGTTAATTCGGTAAAATCTTATGAAGATAATGAAGATGTAAATTATCTCGATTTTGCCGCCGGCGGATTTAGAGATATGACACGTATTGCCGCCAGCGGATTTAATATTTGGGAACCGATATTTAAAATGAATAAAGCGGAAATTGTTAAAGCAATTGAACTGCTTCATAAAAATTTAAACATTTTAGAAGATTCGCTTGAGAAAGAAAATCCTAAAAGTATAAAATCACTTTTTAATTCAGCTCAGAATCTGCGCGACGAAATCCCTAAAAATACAAAGGGTTTTATAAATCCTTTAGTTGATGTTTTCATTTCCGTAAAAGACGAACCTGGAGTTTTAAGTAAATTAACTAGCTTGTTATTCAATAACGGCATTGATATAAAAGATATTGAACTTCTGAAAATAAGAGAGGGAACGGGCGGAACTTTCAGAGTATCTTTTGAGAATGAATCTATTGCGGTAAGCGCTAAGGAATTGATTTCTAAATCGGGTTTTGCGGCAAAGTAAAAAATTTTCGATTGATTATTCTAATATTAAAAATTCGTTTCATTTCAGTAACTAAATTTTTTAATAAAAAGGTTGTACTTCTTAAAAGCACAACCTCATAAATTTCTTCAGAATTTAAATAACTATTTATTTTGCGGATGTATTTCTATTATTCCAAATTGTTATTCTATCCTGCGCGTTTATAACCCCGTCTAAAAAGATATCACACTTATTATAGCCGATAGTATTCCGTTGATTCCATATTTCTATTCTATCTTCCGCATTTATAAAACCGTCTGAATTTGTATCTCCGCTTATCAAGCAGTAAACTCCCTCCTTAACTTCCTTTAAAGCATGATTGGATGAAGCTGTGGCTGAAGTTGTAAAATCATAACGATTAGGAATAATATCAAGTGAAACTTTTGCTGAACTAATTAAAGGGAAATGATTTCTGTGAAATACTGCTAAATAATATTTCCCACCGGTAACTGAAAATCTTAAAGGCACAGTTCCGTCAAGTTCTGCCAAACTGCCGTCGGTTAAAAGGAAACAAACCTTTTTCTGGATTACAACATCGGGAGAATTAGGGCTTCTTAGCTCAACTAGGAGCCAATCTACTATATTTTTATGGTTGGTTAAGAAAGTATCAGCAACTTGTTCCGATTCCATATAATTCCACGGCGCTATTGAATATGGTTGAGCTTTGGAGATATAATCGCTTGCCGCGCTATTCATCGCTGTGCCGTTAAATGCTCCTTCTAAAAATACTTTAACCTTGATATTGGCGGTTATATTTAATATTGCTCCGTAAGTGGTGTAAGTTAATTCTGCGTGATGAGAAAAAAGATTTGCCGAATAAAATTCCACACTGGCATAACCAGATTTTTTAGGCTTAAAAATTAAATTGCACAAAGTACCGGAACCATCTTTCGAGCTTTCATCTTTTCTACTGTATTCTATTTTTATTTGATTAGAATTTATTAATGCGGCGGTAAAATCAGCCTCATCCGCTAATCCCAAAAATGTACCTGCTGTAGCCTGATTGAATTGCAAATATGTGGTATCGAATTTAATTATAAAATTTGTCCCGGTAATATCGGAGGAATTTTGAATTTTTACTTGCATGCTAAGAGGAGTATCCGACTTTACATTAGCTGAAGCAGGGGAATATGTTTAAAATCGGTTCTGCTTTTAAAATAAAAGCGAAAAAAAAGGCTATTGATATAGTTTTAAACAGTTGCATCTTATCCTCATAAATTTTCTATTTTGTTATTTATAAAACCATTACCAGCTGTAATTATTGATATACATCCCTTCATTAAATCAGCTAAATAGTAAGTGTTTATCGGTTTCAGTAAAATTTCATACTGTACTTTTGAAAGGAGAGCGGATAGTTTTATGGCATCAAAATTATAATCTATCATGAATACTGGAAAAATATTCCCGTTATTAAACAAAAAATTATTTAATATCTCCTGATCCTCGTAGAACAATGAAGCTTCTATAAAAACTATATCAGGTGAAAAAGATATTGATGATGATGAAAGATCTTCGGCGCTGTAACAGCATTTCATGCTGTATTCATTATTTAAATTCCTATCTAAAATATCTATAGTAGTTTCATCGTCAGAACAAAGTAGAATTTTGTAGTTCATTTTTTCCTTCTTAATAATTACTTTAATAAAGTCATTTTTTGGGTTAAGATTCGGCTGCCGGATTTTAGCACCGCAAGATAAGTTCCGCTCGATAAATTATTCGCTCTGAAAATTTTCTCATACGTTCCGGTTTCATAAATATCATTTACAACTTCGCTTACTTTTTCACCAAGAGTATTATAAATTGATATATTTATAAATGTTTTTTCCGGGACTGTAAATTTAATATGTGTATCCGGATTAAACGGATTAGGATAATTCTGCATCAGCTCAAAATTTGAAGGAGTATTATTGGCTTCAACTTCTATAGTTTTTGAAAACTCATACTTTCCGTCGGAATCTATCTGTTTCAATCTGTAATAATATTTCCCATTGGAAATTTTATTATCTCTATAAGAATATTGTTTTACAGAATTGCTGTTCCCGCTGCCTTTTATGAAGGCTAACTTAAGCCAATCATTGTCATTAATTTCTTTTCGTTCAACATCAAAACCATAGTTATTAATTTCTGTTGCGGTTGTCCAATTTAAGAGTACGTTATCTTTCTGTAAATACGCGTTGAAGGCTGATAACTCAACAGGAAGCGGCGCTGCAGTCGGTTCTACAAATGTAGCGGCCTCTGTAATTTCATGTTGACTGAGATTATTGTCAAATGTACTTATAATCTGTCTGAAATCTCCGGCTAATTGCCATTGTAAATTTGCGGAGCCTGTGCTATTGGCTATTCCCTTAAGTATTATTGTTACTATTTTAGTTCCTAAACCTGTTTTGGATATTTCTACACATCTAGGCCCCAAATCATATTGGTCGTAAGGTGAAGGCGCTCCAATATTTATAATTAAATTATTTTCCTCTTTAATTACCGGAATAACATCATATGCAACTAAGTCGGTTCTTCTTAAGAGAGCAGGTGAGGTAAAACTATTTTGATCAAAATTCAGGATTAAATCAGACTCTCCCAGATAAATCTCATCCGTTCCCGTATTTTTAATGAAAATGTCGAACGAAAATTCATCTCCCGAAACTGTTTGATTCTCAACTAAACAGGAAAAACTGGTTGATTGGGCGCTTGTGTTGAAGGCGAAAAACAGGAGAAAGAAAATAAATAGCAGGAATTTTTGGCAGTACTTCATGTTATCCCCAAAATTAATTGAATAAATAGGTTTTATTTAATGTACAAGTTCATTTTCCATCAGTTTGTATACTTCGGAAATATCTAAGCAGATAGATTGAGTTCTTATTATGTGATAAAATTCCGCTAAAAGGAGATGTATCATTGAGCGGAATAAATTCAATCTTTTCCTTATGATCTATCATCTTTATCTCTTTTACTTCATCTACTTTAATTCCGAAATTTCCGGTGTTGTAATCAATTAGTAAAATTTTGGAAAGCGGGTTATTTTTATTTTTCGATTTTGAATAATATTTGCTGAAATCAAAGACGGGAATTTTTGAATTGTTAATATTTAAATAAAATTTTGGCGATGTTTTATACGTAACCGCATCAGATTCTGCGGTATCTAAAGATATGATTGATGAAATTTCTCCCAGTTTAATTCCGAATTCTTCATCATCAACTTTAAAAATTACAATGCTTTGTAAAACTTCTGATTTTTCAAAAAGTGAATTCATTTAAAATTCTTTATTTAATTTATTTGAAACATGATAGGCAACAGCTATGCCAATTAGAAAAGTTTACTATTAGAGCTTTTTTTGAAGATTTTTATAGAAAGGCCGTTACTAAATTAGTTAAGCTTTTGGACACACATTAAGTAATTTTACTAAAATTCCCCTTAAACCGACTCTTTAACAAAATTTTTCGGAATGGAATAAGTTTCAAGTTTATTGTATAAGGTTTGCCTTGAAATTCCTAAAAGCTGGGCCGCTTTTTTCTTATCACCGTGGGTGTAGGAAAGTACATATTTTATATGAAATTTTTCTATACTCGCTAAGCTTAAGTCACTTGAATCCACATCAATCGTATTTTTCATGAAGGTAATATATTCTCTTTCTAAAACATCACCGTGTGCTAAAACTACTGCCTGACGAATTATATTTTCTAATTCTCTTACATTGCCTATCCATTTATAGCTTTGCAAATATTCTATAACGTCATACGGTATTTTTACCACATGCTTATGTAGTTCCTTATTTATTTTGTTTAGAAAAAATACTACCAACGCCGGTATATCATTTTTTCTTTCTCTTAAAGGAGGAATATCCAAAGTTAAAATTTTAAGTCTGTAATAAAGATCTTCTCTAAATTTTCCATCCTTAACAAGATCTGCTAAATTTTTATTTGTCGCGGCAATAATTCTCGCTTCCAAAGGAAGCACTTTTTCACCGCCGACTTTTTCAAATTCTTTTTCCTGCAGAACTCTTAAAAGTTTTACCTGCAGATTGGATGATATTTCAGAAATATCATCTAATAAAATTGTGCCTTTTCCGGCTAATTCAAATTTTCCTTTTTTATCGCTGATAGCGCCGGTAAAAGCTCCTTGAACATGTCCGAATAATTCACTCTCTAACAAAGTTTCCGGTAATGCGGATGAATTTACAACAATAAATGGTTCATCTTTTGTAACTCCGGAAAAATGAATAACCTTCGCAACTAATTGTTTTCCGGTTCCACTTTCACCCGTAATTAAAATATTAGTACGATTTGCGGAAACTTTTCCGATTAATTTGAATATTTCTTTCATGGCGGGAGTTTTCCCGATTATCTGATTGCAACCTGCCATATCTTCATTTTCGGCAATAGACATAGATAATCTTTCGCTTAACCTATTGCTTTCAATTGCTTTTGTAATCATATGTTTAAATCGAATAAGATCCAGTGGTTTTTCTAAATATTCATAAGCACCGTATTGCATTGCGGAAATTGTGGATTGCAGATCTTCAAAGCCGGTTATTATTATAACCGGAGTAATCGGATTTTTTTCCTTTACTGCTTTTAAAACATCTATTCCATTTATTCCCGGCAAACGTAAATCGGTTATCACTAAATCCGGCTGCTCATCCTGAAAAATAGTTAATCCGGTTTCACCGTCTTCTGCTAATAAAATTTTATAACGGAGATTGTTCAACAGGAGTGAGAATGTTTGAAGTGTTGCAGGATCATCATCTATTATTAAGATTTTTTCCATTTCCCAGAATTCTTTTTTTAATTTTTGTAATTAAGCTTTTTTTTAAAATCGGGAATAATTTTTTTAATGATATAATTTCAGTTATGAATAGAAATATATTATAATTGTAAATTTTTATTTTTTAAAGCATGATTATTTGTTCTGAATTTCCCAAAAAAGTCCCCTAAAAAACATGGAAAAAGATACTTACTGAAGAGGAGGTATAAAAACAGTTTTAATTTTAGTGAAAAATAGTTTTTTTAGCAAGAAATTTGTTTAAAATATAAATAATTGAGGTTTTAAATAGATATACGGGATTTCACCATTTTTAAAAATTTATTCGACTAAAAAATGAAGCCTTTTTTAACCGTAAATAGTAATTTCATTCTAGTTAATACTTTTTTTATATGTTTTCCTTAAAAGAAAATAGTTTTAAGTTTGTACTCACAATTTATTAAACGGAAAATCAATTTATCTTAATGCAAAAAATTACTCGAAAAATTTTTCTTATTGTTTTAGCCGTAATTCTTGCTGTTCCCAATCTTTGGCCGCAAAAACTTTCCGGAACCGAAGTTAAAAAAACTTATTATCCCAATGGAGTTCTCAAAACTCAAGGAGAATATTGGTACGGCCGGTTAAACGGAACTTATCTGGAGTTTTATCCAAACGGAAAATTGTGGAAAGAATGGAAATTTGTTGACGGCAAAGAAGAAGGTGTTTCTAAATGGTATTTTGAAGACGGAATTCTAAGTATAGAATGGAATTATAAAGAAGGCGAGAAAGAAGGAATTTCAAAATGGTATTATGAATCGGGAGAACTTTGGGCCGAGCAAAATTATCATCACGGAAAACTGCAGGGTACAACTTATACCTATTATAAATCAGGAGAACTTCAAGGAGAATGGAATTTTTTAGAAGGACAATTAAGCGGAGTTTCTAAAACTTATTATAAATCCGGTAAAGTAGAAGTAGAACGGACTTTTCTTAACGGCGAGCAGAATGGTTCAACTTTTGTCTATTTTGAAGGCAACGGAAAAACAGCCCTGGAAGCTAATTATGAACACGATATGATTGTAGGCGATGTTAAACTTTATGATGAAGCCGGAAATCTTAGGGTAAAGGATACATACGCAAACGGTGAACTCGCTAATCGTGTAAAATTTGATTACAAAGGCAAACTTGAAACTGAAGAAAGAACGGAAAGAAACTATTATGAAAATGGTTCACTTAAAGAAGAAGTTTTTTATAAAGACGGCAAAAAAGAAAATACTGCCAAATATTATTATGAAAGCGGATATTTAAAAGAAGAAGTTAGTTATCAGCATGATACTTTAGACGGCAAATTTTTTATCTTTTATGAAGGCGGAATCGTTAAAACAGAAAAAGATTTTATAAAAGGAATTCAAAGAGGAATTACCAAAACTTTCTATCCCGATGGTTCGGTGGAAACTGAAACTAATTATGAAAACAATCAGAAAAACGGAATTTCACTTAATTACTATCCTGACGGAGGACTTAAATCTTCCGGCTATTATAAAGACGGCATTTTAAATGGTGAATTAAAAACTTATCATAAAAACGGCCTGCTTGAATCAGAGGTTACTTTAAATAGCGGGGAACCTGCCGGTACAAAAAAATATTATTATAAATTTGGGGCTCTCCGCCAAGAAGAAACTTATTGGAACGGAAAATTAGACGGATGGCTTCGGGAATTTTTTGAGAATGGAACAATTAAAAAAGAAGAATTTTATAAAAACGGAATTCTTCAAAGAAGTAAAGCTTATAATCAAAGCGGCGATCTTACATCAACTTTCGGGTATTAATTTTATTAGGTGATTTATGCAAAATTTATTCAAAATTTTTATTCTCTTTTCTCTTCTTTCTACTTTAGGTTTTTCTCAAAACGGACTTATAAAATCTTTTTACTCGGACGGAAAACTTAAACAAGTTGAAGTTTATGATAACGGAAAACTAAGCGGAACCTGTAAATATTATTCGCCTGCCGGAATAATTAAAGAAATTATTAATTATAAAAATGGTGAAAAAGAAGGTGAATCTTTTACTTATTTTCCCGACGGCGTTTTGAAGGATTTTGTAATTTACAAGAATAATAAGTTCAACGGTACTTTTAGGGGTTATTATTCTACTGGCGCTTTAAAAGAAAGTGGAACATATAAAAACGGAGTTTTGGCAGGCGAATATCGCGCATTTTATGAAACCGGTGAATTAAAATCTTTATATGTTTATTCCGATGGAGTTAAGAATGGACTGATGAAAGAGTTCTATCCTTCAGGTGCAATAAAAGCTGAAGCAGAATATAAGAATGATTATCAGCAGGGGATTACTAAATGGTACTATGAAAACGGCAAATTAAATCGTCTGCTAAAGTATGAACAGGGAAATCTTGATGGAATTGCAAAGGAATATTATGAAAACGGGAACTTACTATCTGAAAAACATTATGAGCATGGTTTTCTTGAAGGAACATCAAAAACATATTATGAGAATGGTAAAATAAAATCGGAAAGTAATTATGAAGAAGGGCGCCGCGACGGAATAACACGTTCCTATTATGAAAATGGAAATCTCTGGACAGAACAGCATTATGAAAAAAATCGTCTAAATGGTGAAACAAAAATTTATCATGAAGATAGTTCGCTTTGGTCAATTGAAAAATATGATGACGGCAAATTAGTTTCGGAGAAAAAGTATTAAATGGCAATTCCCCTTGTGCATCATGAAGATTTTGTCGCTCCTCTTCCTGAAGGACATCGTTTCCCGATGCGAAAGTTTGATCTAATATTTAAAGTCTTTTAAAGGATGAAATTGTCACTCGAGAAAACATTCATACTCCGCTAATAATTGATGATGAACTTTTAAGTGAAGTTCATGAAGCTAATTTTATTAATTCTTATATTGGCGGAACAATAGAAAAAAACGCGCTTCGAAAAATAGGCATACCTTGGTCACCAAAAATTGTTAAAAGAACTTTAACCGCTCTTGGCGGTTCATTATTAACCGCGGAACTTGCTCTTCAACATGGCATAGCATGCAGCACCGCCGGCGGAACTCATCACGCATTTAAGGATTTCGGTTCCGGGTTTTGTATTTTTAATGATCTTGTTCTGGTTTCAAAAACGTTAAAGAAGAAAAATTTAGCCGAGAAAATTCTTATTGTTGACCTGGATGTTCATCAAGGAGACGGCACTGCGGCAATGCTTTCCGATGATCCGGATATATTTACATTTTCTGTACATTGTCAAAATAATTTTCCTTTCATTAAACAAAAAAGTGATTTGGATATTCCTCTTGATGCAGGCACGGAAGATACGGAATATTTGAAAACTATTAATTCTACTTTACCGGACTTATTAAACTTTTTTGATCCCGATATTGTAATATATGATGCCGGCGTTGATCCGCATAAAAATGATCCTCTCGGAAAATTGGCTTTATCTACAGAAGGAATTTTTAAACGTGATTTTTTTGTAATCTCGGAATGCACAAAACGCCGAATTCCGATTGCCTGTGTTGTTGGCGGCGGTTATTCCGATGATTTAAATGAACTCGCATATCGTCATTCTCTGGTTCATCGTGCCGCTTCTAAGGTATTTGAAAAATTATAGTAAATACTTTTTATTTGGAAATTTATTTTTGGGCGGTAACTTCGGAAATAATAATTAATATCAGTTGATATTTCATTTTTCAACTTTTAGATTAAATTTTTTATAGAAAAAAGATTATAAAATGAATAAACAAAGAGATAAATTTAAAATCGGACTTCTCCAAATGTCATTCACACAAGATACGAATGAAAATTTGAATAAAGCGGTAGAATGGATTGCAAACGCGGCCAATCAGGGCGCCGAAGTTATTTGTCTTCCGGAACTCTTTCGATCACAATATTTTTGCCAAACCGAAAATATAGATTTCTTTGACCTTGCGGAAACTGTTCCGGGCCCTTCTACTGAGGCAATTGGTAAAATCGCAAAAGAAAAAAATGTTGTAGTGGTTGTTCCTTTATTTGAAAAACGCGCGCCGGGAATTTACCATAACAGCGCTGTAGTTATAAGTAATGACGGAGAAATTTTCGGGCTCTATAGAAAAATGCATATCCCCGATGATCCTGCTTTTTATGAAAAATTTTATTTCACGCCGGGCGATTTAGGCTACAAAAGTTTTTCCACAGAATTCGGAAATATAGGAACTCTAATATGTTGGGATCAGTGGTATCCCGAAGGCGCGCGGCTAACTACGCTTAAAGGCGCCAGTGTTTTATTTTATCCGACAGCTATTGGCTGGCATCCTCATGAAAAAGAAGAACACGGAAAAGCACAGTTCGAATCTTGGCAGACAATACAACGTGGACACGCAATCGCAAATGGTATTTATGTTGCCGCGGTTAACAGAGTCGGTCACGAAAAACAATCGGAAGATTCTCCCGGAATTGAATTTTGGGGCTCTTCATTTATTGCGGATCCTCAAGGTGTTATTATTGCTCAGGCTTCGCCCGACAAGGAGGAAATTTTAATCGCTGAAGTCGACGTTAATCGTATTGAATATATTCGCCGTAATTGGCCTTTCCTCCGTGATAGAAGAATTGATTCTTACACGGGAATTGATAAAAGATTTTTGGAATAAAATATGCCGAATACTTCTAAAATAAATTCATATAGAATTCCCGCGGAGTGGGAAAAACATGAAGCAACTTGGATTGGGTGGCCGCATAATAAAGAGGACTGGCCGGGAAAATTCACCCCGATTCCTTATGTATACGCCGAAATTGCCCGGTATATAAGTTCCGGTGAAACGGTAAAAATCATTATCGAATCTGAAAAACATAAACAGAAGGCCGCAAAAGTTCTGGTTGATTCAAATGTAAGTATGGAGAATATTGAATTTTCTATTTTTGAAACAAATAGAGGCTGGCTTAGAGATTCCGGGCCAGCGTTTGTTAAAAATAATGAAACCGGTGAAACAGCTTTAGTAAATTTTAAATTTAACGCTTGGGCCAAATACGATAACTTCAGAAAAGATGAACGACTGCCTAAGTTTATTTCCGAAAAATCGAATAAAGAATTCATAATTCCTTATCATAAAAAAAAACAAGTTGTGTTGGAAGGTGGCAGCATTGATATAAACGGAAGCGGAACTTTAATAACAACAGAAGAATGTTTAATGCACCCGGAACTCCAGGTAAGAAATCCCGGCTTTACAAAAAATGATTATGAAGAAGTATTTCAAAATTATCTCGGAATAAAAAATGTAATTTGGCTAGGCAAGGGAATTGCCGGAGATGATACGCACGGTCATGTTGATGATCTTTGTAGATTCGTAAACAAAAATACAGTTGTACTAGTGCAAGAAAAGGATCAGACTGATAAAAATTATTTACCGTTAAAAGAAAACCGTGAACGTTTAGTTGATGCAAAGTTGGAAGACGGAAGTAAATTAAATGTGGTAGAACTTCCCATGCCGTCTCCGGTTCTTTATAAAGGAGAAAGGCTTCCGGCAAGTTATGCTAACTTTTATATATCTAATTCGGCAGTTCTTGTTCCAACTTTTAACGATTCGAACGATCGAATTGCTCTGGGAATTTTAGCCGAATTCTTCCCCGATAGAAAAATTGTAGGTATTCATGCGGTCGATTTAGTTTGGGGCTTGGGCACAATTCATTGTTTAACCCACGAACAACCTCTTTAAATTTTAGTGCGGAAATTTCAAAAACATTTCCGCGTCATTTAATCTTTTATAAAAAACCTGTCATCTTTTCTTTAGTTCCGGTTTCATTTTTCTCATAATTCTATTATGTTTTATAATTCTACTTTTGAAATTAAAAAAAAACATCATAGGAGAATTTTACTTTGATTATAGCTGTTCCAAAAGAAATACTTGCCGGAGAAAACAGAGTAGCTTTAACTCCGGATGTTGCCGCAAAACTTATTAAAGCGGGTTTTCAAATAAATATTGAAAATAATGCCGGATTAAAAGCCGGTTTTACTAATAAAAAATATGCAGCAGCCGGCGCTAAAATTATTGATAGCACGGAAGATTTATTTTCCTCTGCCGATATTATTCTAAAAGTACAGCGTCCTTTAGATAATCCTATATTGAATAAAAGTGAAACTGACCTAATTAAAAAAGGTTCATTTTTAATAACATTTCTTTATCCGCTCCACTATTCCGAACTTGCCAAAGAATGCGCCGAAAAAGGAATAAATGTTTTCTCGATGGATATGATTCCGCGAACTACACTCGCGCAAAAAATGGATGCCTTAAGTTCGCAGGCAAATATAGCGGGATATAAAAGTGTACTAATGACAGCAAATTTACTCGGGAAAATTTTCCCGCTTATGATGACTGCGGCCGGCACAATTTCGCCTGCTCGCGTTGTAATAATGGGAGCTGGAGTTGCCGGTCTGCAAGCTTTGGGAACCGCAAAAAGATTGGGTGCTGTGGTTGAAGTTTCCGATATTCGTCCTGCCGTTAAGGAAGAAGTAGAAAGTCTCGGCGGCCGATTTATTGAAGTTGAAACCGATGCTTCAATGCAGGATGAAAGAGGTTATGCAAAAGAGGCTTCCGAAGATTTCTTAAAAAAACAGAAAGAATTAACTTTTAAACATGTTACCGAAGCAGATATTGTTATAACAACAGCGCTTGTTCCCGGTAAAAAAGCACCGATTCTTGTTACGGAAGAGATGGTAAGAAATATGAAAGAGGGAAGTGTTGTTCTTGATATGGCGGTTGAATTCGGCGGGAATTGCGAAGTTAGCGAAAAAGGGAAAACGGTTAAAAAATACGGTGCAACAATTATCGGAGAGCCTAACCTGCCTAGTTTAGTTCCGTATCACGCAAGCGAGATGTATTCTAAAAATATTCAAAGTTTGCTTATGCATATAAGTAAAGAGGGGAATATTCAACTAAATCTAGAAGACGAAATAGTAAAGGGCGCATTAATTACACATAATAATGAAGTCATAAATTCAAGAATAAAAGAACTTTTAAAATAATTATTTTACCAAACTTTTATCTGTAGAAATAAAAAGGATAAATTATGGACGGAAATTTCTTAATGTTAATCTACGTTTTTGTGCTGGCTATATTCGTAGGTTTTGAGCTTATTACAAAAGTGCCGCCAACTCTGCACACACCGTTAATGTCCGGTTCAAACGCTATTTCCGGAATCACAATTATCGGGGCTTTACTTAGTGCCGGGATGGAACGAATTTACTATAAGTACAATTCTTGGATTATTAGCAATAATATTTGCAATGATAAATGTAGTCGGCGGATTTATGGTAACCGACAGAATGCTCAAAATGTTCAAAAAGAAGTGAGTGAAAAATGAATACAGCTATTGAGATTACTTATCTTATTTCTTCAATTTTTTTCATATTCGGAATTAAAAAATTAGGTTCGCCTAAAACTGCGCGTCAGGGAAATCTTTACGCCGCAATAGGAATGTTGCTTGCCATAATTGTTACTTTATTAGATAAACATGTTTTAACCTTTGAATGGATAATTATCGGTGTAGTAATTGGTTCCTTAATCGGTGCGATAATGGCAATAAAAGTTGAAATGACCGGAATGCCCCAGATGGTGGGATTATTGAATGGTTTCGGCGGCGGTGCTTCATTATTAGTCGCTATTGCCGAATATTATAAACTTGAACCCGTCATTCCTGTTAATACCGGAGTAGCTATTATTTTAAGTTTATTAATCGGAGGAGTTACTTTTACCGGTTCTTTAATAGCTTTCGGAAAACTTCAAGGTCTTGTAACCGGAAAAGTTGTTAAATATCCGCTTCAGCATCCTATAAATGCTATTCTGCTTTTATTCGTAATTGCGGCAGGAGTTTATGTTGTAATAAATCCCGGAATGCCTGTGATGCTTTTAGTTATTGTGGGTGTTTCTCTAATTTTAGGCGTTCTGCTTGTTCTTCCTATCGGCGGCGCGGATATGCCGGTTGCAGTCTCACTTCTTAATTCTTATTCCGGAATTGCGGCCGCAACAACAGGATTTGTATTGCAGAATAATGAATTAATTATTGCCGGCGCTTTAGTCGGTGCCTCCGGAATTATTTTAACATTAATCATGTGCCGTGGAATGAATCGCTCTTTAATGAACGTTCTTTTAGGCGGCTGGGCTTCCGCAGGTTCCGGCGGCGGCGCTGCTGCTGAAGGTGCTACTGCTCAGCATGGCGATGTTAAATCTGTTGACGCAGAAGAGGCCGCAATGCTTTTTGATGCTGCCAGTAGTGTAATTATAGTTCCGGGGTATGGAATGGCGGTTGCGCAAGCACAGCATGCAATTAGAGATTTGATGAATATTTTAGAAAAGAAGAATATAAATGTTCGTTTTGCAATTCATCCGGTTGCCGGTAGAATGCCCGGACATATGAATGTTCTTTTAGCCGAAGCAAATGTACCTTACGATAAACTTTTTGCTCTTGAAGATATTAATGATGATTTCAGTAATACTGACATCGCATTAATTGTCGGCGCGAATGATGTTGTTAATCCTGCCGCGCGGCATGACCACAATAGTCCTATTTACGGCATGCCGATTTTAAATGTTGATTATGCAAAAACAGTGATTATTAATAAGAGATCATTAAATCCCGGTTATGCGGGAATTGAAAATGAATTATTCTTCAAACCTAATTCACTGATGTACTTCGGTGATGCTAAAGACGCAATAACAAAACTTACAAACGAAATTAAAAATCTGTAAAGAGTAAAATATTTAGGGAAAGCAGAAATATATATTCTACTTTCCCTATTATTTTTAGCCGTTTCCGTTTCTGATTCCTTTTTTACTTTCTCTTCCGCTATAATTTACCCCCAACTTACTTAGATTTTACTGTCATCATTTTATCCTTGTTTAAAGCCTCAATATTTAATCTATATTCAAAATATATTTTTTACTTCATAAACAGGAAAGTATTATCTAAAACTTCTTCAAATTTTCCGTTTACAAAAAGTTACAATCTTCTTACTGATAAATAAATTTTAATAGAGTATATTTGTATTGATTATTCACAACTGCGTATCCGCAATGAAAAAATATTTATTTATTGTTGTTTTAACATATTCATCTCTTCTTTTCGGCCAGGAATTTAAATTTGATAGTTTTACAGCCAAATTTAACGGGAATAAACTTGAGGTAACGGATACTTTACAAAACCAGGTTTACGAACAATATTTTTCAAATCCGGTTCCAAATTCTATTGATTTGGATAATGATGGATTAGATGAATTAGTAGTGCAGGATTCTTCACTAATAAGCGGAAATAATTTTTATACATATTATATTTATAACACAATTGATTCCTTTTATCTTGCCGATTCAATTTATTCAGGTTTAACCGAACCATTTGAAACCGAATCGGAAGAAATAGATGGAATTATACTTGTAACGGGAAATTCTGATTTTGATCAATTTAACGAGGATCCCGACTACAATTTTAGTCCCCTAAACTGCTGGAAGTTTAGTGACGGAAAAATTGTTTCGGCTAATGATGAAATTTATAATTTATTTATTTCTGAAAATGAAGACATAATGGATTATCTTGAAAATTTATTCGGAGGTAAAGTAAATTGTGAAACTTCCAGAAAAGCTCTGGGGGCTATTGCAGCAGTTTATGTAAATTATATTCATGCCGGAGAACAAACCGCGGCGAAGCAGTTTTTAAAGAAATATTATCTTTGTTTAGATATAGATAAATTCAAAACTAAATTAAATGATTTACTAAAGTAGAGGTATATTTATTATGAAGTTAGATTGGTCTCGTTTTAAAGGAAAAATGCTGAATTTAACTATGCACGAAAATTACGGACTTACAATAGATCCGAAATCAAATTCACCCATTTATGAAATAGTTTTTAAAACCGGAAGATTAGTTGATGCTTTTGATGATGGGCTGCTTCTGGAAGCGGAAAGAGAAAAACAGAAAATAACGATTTTTGTCCCTTATTCTTCCATAAAATGCGCGGAAATTTTTAATATCTAATGAATAAAGTTTTAAGTAAAATCTTTCCTATTATTCTGATTTCTTTTTTTGCTTTCTCTTCCATATTTCCTCAGAAATTAGAAATAAAAAGTCTGAAAGCGTTTGCGGCAGATAATGAAGCTTCACTTCCTGTAATTACTCCGCAAAGAGAAAATAACAGATATTTAAGTATTGAATTTGATGTGGCCGCTCCGTATGAACCGAATTTAGTTATTGTTTTTAGATTTTGCGACCGCGATTGGAAACCGTATCAGAATCTTTTCCTGTTAAACCAGGGTAAAAACATTGCTTATAATTTAAGTTATGCTTCTTTACCCGCCACAGTTAAAGAAGCTAATTATAATTACTACGGCACTTTTC
Organism: uncultured Bacteroidota bacterium; assembly: GCA_963798775.1. Taxonomy (GTDB): domain Bacteria; phylum Bacteroidota; class Ignavibacteria; order Ignavibacteriales; family Ignavibacteriaceae; genus CAWCUK01. The sequence goes on along the minus strand of CAWCUK010000001.1, from coordinate 358,038 downwards.
CCGATAGGAATGATTATGTGGATTTCCCTTTTTCAGGTAAATGGCGGTTTTATATAACTGATTCTCAAGACACAACTAAAGTTTATGCTTCCGGAAAATTTGTTGTGATTCTTGATGATATTAAAATTTCAACAAGCTTAAAAAGAGAACAACTGGAAGATAAAACTTATTTTCCGGCAGATATGGCCAAAGTATATAATATTACAAGCGAATTTAATTTGCCGCAAAAAATGTTTCCAACTTTTGTTGATCATTTAGAAATAATTGAAAATCAAAAATTTGATTATCCGGTTATTGTAGATAAAAATTTTAATACGAATCAAAGGCAGTTTTATTGGAACGGCGACAGAAAATTTACTTTTACCGCTAGAGATATTCGTCCCGGAAATGAATACCGGGAAACCGACACAAGAAATATTAATAAATTTAATTCGGAAAATGTACGCGCGCAATTTGACGGACTGGAATATTCCCGTTTCTTTAAAGAAGAGCCAAGGGATTTAAATGGCGGATCAAAATTAACCTTCTACAAAAATGATTTTGCCACTTATTTAAATGTTGATTTTTCAATTCGTCCGCCCGGAGATGTTACGGGAAATATTTTTCTTGTCGGTGCGTTTAATAATTGGCAGATTCTTCCCGAATATGAAATGGAAAATAATTACGGAGTTTATAAAATTTCGGTTCAGCTAAAACGGGGAATTTACGATTATCAATATGTAACTGCGGATTTAATAAACGGTAAAATTAAAAATCCCGATTGGTATATACTGGAAGGAAATTCATGGGAAACAGTAAATGATTATCATGTATTCCTTTATTATAATGATCCCGATAAAGGCGGTTATGACAGAATAATCGGTTACAACCGAATTTTAAGTAAATAACAAAATCAAAAAGAAATAAAATTGCTTTATGGAAAAATTAAAAATAGGTGTTATCGGCACAGGACATTTAGGTAAACTTCATTCCAAAATGCTTGCACATAGTGAAAGTTGTGAATTCATAGGAGTTTTTGATTCAAATAAATTACAAGCAAAGGTTACCGCCGATGAATTCGGTGTAAAACTTTATGATAAATTAGATGCTCTTTTAGCCGAAGTTGAAGCGGTTTCTATAGCAGCTACCACCAGCGCGCATTACAGCCTAGCAAAAAAATGTTTAGAAAACAATATTCATGTATTTATTGAAAAACCTATAACCGCAACCATTCCTGAAGCGGAAGAAATTGTAAAGTTAGCCGACTATAAAAAGTTAAATCTTCAAGTAGGACATATAGAAAGATTTAATTCCGCATTAATTTCTATAGAAGAATATATTAATCAGCCGATGTTTATTCAAACCGACCGGCTGGCTCAGTTTAATCCTAGAGGAACAGACGTTGCCGTAGTTTTAGATTTAATGATTCATGATATAGATATAATTTTAAGCTTAGTAAAAAGCAATGTTAAACAAATAGACGCAAGCGGTGTAGCGGTTGTTTCAAATTCAATTGATATTGCCAATGCGAGAATTCAGTTTGAAAACGGTGCTGTTGCTAATGTTACAGCAAGCCGCATATCACAAAAGAAAATGAGAAAAATGAGGATTTTCCAACGTGATAATTATATTTCTTTAGATTTTACAACCGGTGTTTCGGAAGTATTTAGATTAATACCTTCTACTGAAGGAATTAATTCGGCTACAATTTCGTTCGGTGAAATAGGAATAGGAGATAAAGCAAAACGGATTATTTACGAACAGCCTGAAATAAAAGAAGTAAACGCTCTTAAATACGAGCTGGAGTTATTTATTCAATCTGTATTAAATAGAACAAAACCGGTTGTTTCCGGCAATGACGGATTAAAAGCATTAATTGTTGCGGATACTATTTTACAGAGAATTGAAGAATCTCAAGTTAATCAGAAAATATAGCAGAAGGTTGAAATGAAGAAACACTACTTTTTAATTATAGTTCTAATTTTCGCGTTCACAAATATTAGCTGCAGTGTTTATCAAACATTAGTAAATATCGGCAGATTAAAATTTAAATTGGGACAAGTAAACGGACTTTCATTAAACGGAGTTTCTGTTTCTAATAAAACTAAATTTAGCGATTTTAACGCACAAGAAATTTTAAGAATATCTTCGGCGGTTGCACAGGGAAATTTGCCTGTTTCTTTTGTACTTAATGTTCAGGCAAAAAATCCAAATGACGGAACAGGCGGATATAAAAGAACAAACGCAACTTTAAAATCATTTCCATGGCATCTGGTTATTGACGATAAAGAAACAATCAGCGGAAATTTAGCGTCTCCTGTTACAGTGCCGGGAACCGGTGAAATTACTACAATAGGCCTACAAGTAAACCTGGACCTTGTAAAATTTTTTCAGGACAAAAGCTATCAGCAAATAATTAATTTAGCACTGGCAATCGGGGGGAATAACGGCTCATCTTCAAAACTTACTTTATATGCAAAACCGACAGTTACATCTTCTTTGGGAGATATTACATATCCGCAAGAGCTGAAGATTGTAAATACCGAATTTAGCAACTAAAATTTATAGTTAATTTATTTAACCTACCTCATACTAAAATTATAATTAATTTTAATTATCATCCGTATATATTAAATTCGTAGGTAAACTAATTTTTTTAAAATCAAAACATTAAAAGCTAATGGCGAAATCGGAAAAATATGCAATCGGTGTTGATTTAGGCGGGACAAGTATAAAACTTGGAATAGTTGCGCAGAGCGGTAAAATAATAAAAAAAGCTTCTCTTGATACACTTGCCGAAGAAGGACCTAAAAGTGTAATTTCTCAGATTAAAAAGGGAATTTATGAATTACTGCAGGATAAAAAGGTAAATATTCAAGGGATAGGAATTGGCTCGCCGGGAGTTGTATCTGTTAAAAAAGGAACTGTTGAAAATCCCCCGAACTTTCCCGGCTGGGAAAAAATAAATCTTGGCAAACTAATACAAAAAGAATTTGATATTGATGTATTTGTAGAGAACGACGCAAATGCCGCCGCAATTGGGGAAATGATTTTTGGCGCCGGGAAAAAATATAAAGATTTTGTAATGGTTACTTTAGGAACAGGTGTGGGCGGAGGAATAATATGGCAGAGAGAAATTTTTAGAGGAGAATTCGGAGCGGCAGGTGAAGTTGGCCATATTACCATTGATCTTAATGGACCTAAATGTAATTGCGGCTCTCACGGCTGTATTGAAGCTTACCTGGGAAATCATTATTTGGTTAGAAGAATTCAAAATCGTCTTCAAGATCATCCGCATTCTAAAATTTGGGCTTTAATAAATCACGACGTAAATAATCTTACGCCGAGATTAATGCAGCAAGCAGCTGAAGATAATGATGAATTCGCTCAGTCTATTGTGCATGAAATGGGAAGAAATTTAGGCGCAGCACTTGCCTCAGTTAGTAATTTATTGGATATCAGCAATTTTATAATCGGCGGCGGTGTTGCCGGTTTCGGTGAACCATTATTTAACGCGACAAAAGAAATGATTAAAGAAAGAGTTTTAACTCCTTTAAAACCCAGAGTAAATGTGATTCCAGCAAAACTTAAAAATGATGCCGGAATAAAAGGGGCTTCCGCACTTGTATTTTATAAATCAGAATAAAACTTTAGCAGGAATTTCAAACAACAGTCGGGCTGCATACTATTTTATATGAAATTACTTTTTTCTATATCTTTACTTTTTATTCTCGCGTCTCTGCTTTCCGCTCAAGTTAAGGACTCAGTTCTGCTTAATAAAATTGATTCATTAAAAGCAGCTGTCTCAGATTCAGTTTCCTTAAAAGATACAACCGCCCGTAAAACCAGCGATGTTGATACCATAATTTACGCAAGTTCTTCCGATTCACTTTTCTTTTTCGCTAAGCAAAAGAAAATGAATATTTACGGCAATGCCGAAGTAAAATATAAAGAAACTGATTTAAAAAGTGCCCATATTTATGTAGATTTTAACTCTCACAGAATTGATGCGGAAGGAATTCCCTCAGATTCTGTAGAAGGAGAATTAGTTAAAACTCCCGTTCTAAAAGAAGGAAATGAAGAATACGAAGGAAAAACTTTAACCTATAATTTTAAAACCGCACAAGGATTTATTTCATCTGCCGGAACTAAACTGGAAGGAGCAATTTATACCGGCGAAAAAATAAAAAAAGTAACAAAAGATACTTATTTTATTAAAGATGGAATTTACACAACTTGTGATGCCATTCCGCCGCATTATTATTTCTATTCTCCCGAAATGAAAGTTATACAGAAAAGCCAAATCGTGGCTAAATGGATTTGGCTTTATTTCGGCGGCGTTCCTTTCCCGATTCCCGTTCCTTTTGCGGTTTTCCCGATTGAATCGGGAAGGCGTTCCGGAATTCTACCTCCGGCCTTCGGACAAAGCGATGCTTATGGAACTTATTTTTCCCGCTTCGGTTATTTCTGGGCAATAAATGATTATATGGATATAAATCTTACTGCTGATTATTATACGCGCGGAAGTTATAATTTAAACAGCCGTTTCCGTTACGCAAAACGCTACAGCTTTAGCGGAAATTTGGAAGGCGGATTATCCAAATTTTCAAAGCGGTGAAGATTCTGATCCCGATAAAATGCAAAGGCAGGATTGGAGAATTAAATGGACTCACAACCAGACGATAAATCCTTCTTCCCGATTTGACGCTAATTTAGAATTTGTTTCCGGTAGTAATTATATAACGCAGAATATCAAAAATTATAATGAATTGCTGCGGCAGGAAATTATTTCAAATGCCACTTATTTTAAATCTTGGGAAGAATCCGGAAATAGTATTTCTTTAAATTACAGCAGACGACAAGAATTACAAAACGGCAATATTACTGAGTTTCTTCCGAAGCTAAATTTTAATCATTCCCAGAGTTATCCTTTTAGAAGAAAAGGAAGCGGCGCAGATCAAAAATGGTATGAACTTTTCGGATATAGCTATAGCGGCCAATTTCAAAATAGAAGAATTAAAGAAGCGGGAAATCTTCAAGTGCGGGGCGGAATTCAGCATAATTTTTCCTCCAGTTTTTCTCCCAAAATCGGCTACTTTAGTTTTACTCCAAATTTTAGTTACACTGAAAAATGGTACAATAAGCACATCAATCAATACGCGATTTATAATCCATCAAAATCAGCGGATTCTATAGTTACCGAAGATGTGAAAGCAATAAATTTTGTGCGAACTTTCAGATTCGGTGTATCGAGCCAAACTAAATTTTACGGAATTATCAATCCTAATATTTTGGGAATTGCCGCAATTCGCCATACAGTTAATCCAAGTGTTTCTTATAGTTATCAGCCCGATTTTTCAAAACCTCAATGGGGTTATTATGGTGCTTATAGAACTTCTACGGGTAAAATTGTTCGTTACGATAAATATCAAAAAGAGGTTTACGGCGGAGCGGGAGCAGGTGAACAGCAGAATCTTTCATTTAATGTATCTAATATTTTTGAAATGAAAACAACTGTCGACCCGACTGATACAACTTCAAAAGAAAAGAAAATTCAGTTGCTTAATTTATCAGCGGGAATAAATTATAATTTTGCCGCCGATAGTTTGAAATTTTCTGATATAAATCTTAGCTACAGAACTCAAATCGGTGAATTATTTAGTTTTTCCGGTTCTTCAACATTTTCTCTTTATGATTACTACGAAACCGGGCAGAAAAGTATTCAACGGATAAATAAATTTTTAATAAATGAAGGCAAAGGTTTACTTAGACTGACAAATTTTAATTTTTCAATTTCAACCAGTCTTTCCGGCGAAAGGTTAAAATCAAGAAACGGAGAAAAAGTTGATACCACTTTAAAATCCACTTATGAACTTGGGCAGACTCAGGATAATGTTTACAAAGGAATTTACGACGCGAAAGAAACTGATTTTTCAATTCCTTGGGATGTTTCTTTAAGCTATAACTATAATATGAGTAAACCTACACCTCTTCAATATTTAGTGCGATCTAATTTAAATGCCAGTTTAAATTTTAATTTAACGCCGAATTGGAAGTTAGCTTTAGGCGGCAGTTATGATTTTCAAAGTAAAGAATTCGCGGCTCCGCAAATTAGAATTTCACGCGATCTTCATGCATGGATAATGAATTTTACTTGGAATCCATTGGGAAGTTATAGAGGCTATTATTTAGAAGTTAGGGTTAAAGCACCGCAGCTGCAGGATTTAAAACTTACTAAACGAGATCAATTCTTCAGCGGAAAGTAATTTATGAAACGATACATAATTGACGGTAATAATTTAATTGGAAAAATAAAATCAATAAAAAATCTGCAAAAAAAAGATAAACAAGCATCACGAGAAAAATTGGCGTTTGTACTTGATAGATTTTTTCAGCAGAAAAAATATAAAGCTACTTTACATTTTGACGGACATCCGAATCTTCCTATTAAAGTTTCCAAAATCAAAATTATTTATTCTGAAAATGAAACCGCCGATGATAAAATAAAATATCAAATTGAACAGACACGAAATAGAAAGCTGCTTTCAGTTGTTACTTCGGATGGAAATTTGCGAGAGTTTGCCAGAGTTTGCAGCTGTGAAGTTATAAGCTCGGAAGATTTCGGCAAAGAAATAATGAAATCTAAAAATCAAGATGAAGAAAAAGCTATTATAGATTCTTTACAGAAAGATATAGACGAATTTAAAAAATTATTTGATGCCGAATAAAATAGAAAATATGGGGTAAATCATTTTTACATCTCTGTCACTAAATTTATCAATCCCTAAAATACAGCTACACATTGGATAACTTTTTTATATATTTGTAATTCACTTGAGTTAAAAATTCCATAAATAATTAAAAAATAGAAGTTTTATGCAAGATTTAAATCGAAATTTGAGGTTTTATTCAGTTGGGGAAGAAAGAACTGAACTTCTTTCCAGAAATGAAATTGATGAAAAGTATAAATGGAATTTATCCGATATATATGAAAATGAGGAGTTGTGGGAATCTGATTTTAAATGGATAGAAAATAATATTAATGAATTCAAAAAATTTGAAGGCACGCTGGCAGAAAGTCCGGAAAGACTGTTAAGCTGTTTAAAATTTGATGATGAAGTGGGTATTAAATTCGAGCAGCTATATCTTTATGCTATGCTTTCGAAAGACAGCGATTTGCGAGTGACAAAATATCAGGCAATGGATGATAGAATTAAAACACTTTATTCCAAAGTTCAGCAGGCAAGTTCTTTTATTCGCCCTGAACTTTTAAATATTCCCGATGAAAAACTTCTTCAGATGGTGGACTCAAAAAAAGAATTGAAAATCTACCGGCACAATATCGAAAATTTAATCAGAACAAAATTACACACATTAAAAAAACATGAAGAAGAAATCCTTGCGCTTGCAAGCGAAGTTACTTCCGTTCCGTATAACGCTTATTCAATGTTTACAAACGCGGATATGAAATTTCCGAAAGTTAAAGATGAGCAGGGCAGAGAGATAGAAATTTCTCATGCTCGTTTTTATGCCGCGATATATTCTAAAGATAGAGAGTTATAGAGAAAGAGCTTTTAAAAGTTACTACAAACCTTATAAAGAATATGTAAATACTTTTTCAGCGTTATTTAACGGAAATCTTAAAACAAATATTTTTAATGCTAAGGTAAGAAAATATTCTTCCGCCAGAGAAGCCGCACTTGATGTTAATAATATTCCAATTTCGGTTTATGATAAATTAATTGAATCGGCAAATAAGAATGTAAAACCGCTGCACAGATGGGCTTCGTTAAAAAAGAAAATTCTTAAAATTGATGAACTGCATGCTTATGATGTTTATGTCTCCTTATTCTCTGAAAAATCGGAAAAAAAATATCCTTATGAAGAAGCGAAAGAAATTGTATTTAAAGCGCTTCAGCCGATGGGCAAAGATTATTTAAATTCAATACAAACAGCTTTTGATAACCGCTGGATTGATGTTTATGAAACACAGGCGAAAAGAAGCGGTGCTTATTCTTCCGGTACTACTTTCGGAGTTCATCCTTATGTTTTATTAAACTGGACTGATTTGCTGAACGATGTTTTTACTTTGGCTCATGAAATGGGACATAATATGCATTCTTATTATACCGGTAAAACACAGCCTTTTCCTTATGCTAATTATTCAATTTTTCTTGCCGAAGTTGCCTCTACTTTTAATGAATCTCTTCTGCTTGATTATTTTATTGAGCATTCTGAATCAAAAGAAGAAAAACTTTATTTGCTCGAAAAATATTTGAATAATATTACTTCTACATTTTACCGGCAGACAATGTTTGCTGAATTTGAAATGCTGGTTTATGAAAAATCTGAAAAAGGAGAAGCTCTTAACTTCGGATGTTTTAAGCAAATTATACAGGGATATTTATCAGAAGTATTGGGGACCGGAAATGGTTATTGATGAAGAAGAGGAATTTACCTGGGCAAGAATTCCCCATTTTTATTATAATTTTTATGTTTATCAATACGCAACCGGATTTGCGGCTTCTGAAGTTTTGGCGAAAAAAGTTAAATCGGAAGGACAACCGGCAGTTGAAAAATATTTGAACTTTCTAAAATCCGGAAGTTCCGATTATTCTATAAATATTTTAAAAGCCGCCGGTGTAGATATGAATTCTCCCGAGCCGGTAAACGCAACCACAGAAAAATGGATGAACTTTTAAATGAAGTTGAAACCTTAATCAATTCTTAATTAAAATTTTTATAGAAAATTTTTTCATCTTAAATTTACCGGGTTTGGTGCGCAAAATTTGAAATTGTTAATTAGTTAATTTTAAGAAAGAAATAAGTAAAATGAAGATCTATTCCAAAAGCACGTTAAATGAATTTCATCAATCTTTAACTTATGATGATATAAGTTTAATTCCGACTGAAGTATCAAGAATTAAATCAAGAAATGAAGCCAATACAAATTGTGAATTTTTAGGTGTCAAACTTTCGCTTCCGGTTGTTTCAAGTCCTATGGATACAGTTTCCGGAATTGATATGGCAAAAACTTTAACAAGTTTAGGCTGTATGGGGGTTCTAAATAGATTTGATTCATCACTTGATGAAATTATAAAAAATAATCAATCGGGGAATAATATAATCGCGGTTTCAATCGCGTTAAATACACCTCCGGATATAATTGAGAAATTACTTGAAGGAAAACAAGTTGTTTGTATTGATACCGCTAATGCTAATAATCATGAAGTTTTAAAGAAAACCGAAGAAGTAAAAAATAAATTTAAAGATATAAAAGTAATGATTGGAAACATTGCGCACGGCGCTTCTTTACAGCAGCTTGAAGATGCCGGTGCGGATGCCGTTCGAGTTGGAATTGGAAGCGGAAGTGTTTGTACTACCTCAATTCAAACAGGAATCGGGATAGGGCAGGTTTCTTCTTTGCTGAATGTGTTTTTTTCGAGAGCGGAAAAAAAATTAAATATAAAAATTATCGCGGACGGCGGGATTAAAAGTCCCGGTGATGTTGCGAAAGCAATAGCGTTAGGCGCCGATGCTGTAATGTTGGGAAGAATGCTTTCCGGAACCAGTGAGACTCCCGGCGAAGTTATAAAATATAATGGACAGTTATGGAAAAAATATCGCGGCTCGGCTTCTTTCGGAGTTAAGATGAGAAAAGAATTTATTGAAGGTGAAGAAACTATGGTTCCGTATAAAGGCGATGTAAAAAATGTTATTGATAGTATTGCCGACGGATTGAAAAGTTCGATGAGTTACATGAATTGTTTTAATCTTGAAGAATTAAGAAAAACAGAAACTTTCGCCATTTTAAGCAACAGTTCTTATCTAGAGAGGCTTCCTAAAATTTAAATAAGATAATTCAATAAAAAACCCTTCTTTCCTACAGAAGGGTTTTTTGATTAAAGCGAAAAAAATGTTTTAATCCGTTACGCGCCTGTATATATGAAGATTTCTCCGTTGAACTTTTTTTAAGAGAGAATTTGAATTTTATTTAATCCAGTAAGCCGTTGCTACCCCTATAAATGTTGCTACAGCGTAGCCTAAAGTCCCGCAAAGAATAGCCGGAATTACCAATGCTTTCCATCTTCGGCCGACAGCCATAGCGGCGGCTGTAGTTGGCCCTCCCATATTTGCATTGGAAGCAATTACAAGTTCGCTTAAATCTAGTTTGAAAATTTTTCCAGCTGTTAAAAGAAAAATTAAATGAATAAATAAAATTAAACCGGCAAATAAGAAAAGAAGCGGCCCGTATTCAAGAACAATTTTTATATTAGCGCTAGCTCCTATTACAGCAAAAAATATCTGCATCATAAAAGTACCTATTTGATCTGCGCCGGCAATACCGCCGATTTGTTTAGGGAAAATTGTCGCAAGTGAAACCACAATAGCTGTTATAATTAATATTCCGCTTCCTTGTATTCCGGAGAGATCGGCAAGATAAAACCCAACCGCACTAATTACAGTTCCTATCGCCAATGCTTTTCCCATATTCATAAGATTTAGAGAACCACCTTCTTTTAGTTCTTCGGCATCAACCTCGGTAATTGTATGAGCTTTATCATCATGATAGGTGGGATACCATTTACGTAAAATAGCTACAGAAGGAAGCGCAAAAAGTATTAAGAAATAAATTGTCATAATTAAATTATCCGCGGCAACACCGGCAGCCATTAGATCGGGAGAATTAAGTTTTAATGCTTCTGCGGCTGCTACAAAATTCATTGAACCGCCGATATAAGTTGAACAAAATATTCCCGCCAATTGCCAACCATGTTCACCGAGAGGAATAAATTTAAAAGCGATTATTGTTCCTAGAACCGTTCCTATTGCGCCGAAAAAAAACGCGAGCAATGTCGGCCCGGCTTCTTTAATAATTCTTTTAAATTGGCTTTAAATAAAAGGAGCGGTATTGCGAGCGGAACTAAATAAGACCACACCACATCATAAGCCGGCGCAGCAGTCGGAATAACATATAGATTAGATAAAATAAAAGTTGTAAGTATAGAAATTACTACAGCCGAAAGTTTTGCCCCAATTTTTGTCGTTTCCGCCCAAATTCCAAATGCCGCCGCTGAAAATAGAACTGCCCAAATTGCCCAAGTATTCTCAGGCGAGATTAAACTCGTTTCAAACATTTTTTTCCTTTGTATATTTTTTTGGTGAGCTGCGGATAAAATATAAAAATGAAATGTTATATAAAAGTATAAATTTGATTAATAACTTATTAGTCCTCTCTATGTACTTTATCTAATGTAAACGCGGGAACGCAAACAGAAATATATTCGCAAGGCTCATCAAAAGGATTTGAATATCTAACCCGGCTTCCTTTTTTAATACAAATAGATTGGTTCTTTTCAAGAAAAATTTCTTCTCCGTTCACCTCTATTTTTTTCTTGCCCGAAATGAGATAAGTAATTTCATCAAATTCAGGAGTTTGAAACGGCTCCGACCAATCTGGAGGCGCAATCATATGAGCAAAACTATAATCTCCTGTATTTATGCTGGCTTTGCCGAAATGTTCTTCAATTAATTTACCGTCGTTAGTAGGCACTATAAATGGTTTCTTTTGAAATTCATATCCTGCCATAATTTCCCTTTTTTATATTCCTGAAAAAATTTAATTCTTTTAGATTTTGTTCAAATATATCTTTTTTAACATAAAATATAAAATATGAATATTTCACCGGAACTTCTTTTCCCTCACCGGAAAATCCCGCGCTAAAAGTTTTTTGTTCATCTTGATGAAATTCCTTTTAGCGAAGGATGTATTCAGTTAAATTTCTATCTGTTAAATGAATTATTTATTTTTTAAGATTATTTACTAATAATAACTTACGGAAGTATAATATGAAATACCGATTAGTTTCACTCTTGTTAATTTCTTTACTTATTATTTCGGCAGATTCATTTGCGCAAAAAAGAGCTTTTACAATTGCCGATCTTTATAAAGTTAAAAATGTAGGTGCTCCCGTACTTTCACCCGATGGTGAAATGATTGCGTTTACAGTTACCGATTATAAATTGGAAGAAGGTAAATCTAACACCGAAATATATGTTATGAAAAAGAATGGTTCCGATTTACAAAATATTACAAACAATGAAAAAGCTGATTATAATCCAATCTGGATGAGCAGCGGAAAAATCATGTTTGTTTCTTCTCGTGACGGCGCACCTCAGGTTTTTACTTATACTTTAGAGGATAATGAAACAGAAAAAATAACTGATTATTACAGCGGAATCGATGCACCGGTTCTTTCACCCAACGGAAAACTTATCGCGTTTGATGCGGATGTTTATCCAGAATGCGGAGCAGATCAAGATTGTAATAAGAAAATTAGTGAGTCTGCCGAGAAAGGTCCAATACAAGCTTACGTAGCCGATGATCTTCTCTTTAGGCATTGGACTTCATACCAAGCGGAAAAATATTCTCATATTATTATTTATAATATTGATGAAAAAACTTATACCGATGTTACTCCCGGCAAATGGGTATCTCCAACTTTTATGCTCGGCGGAGGAATTGGTTATAATTTTTCTCCGGACAGCAAAGAACTCTGTTTTGTCTCTAACCATGATCCGCATCCTGAAGCCCAAACTAACGCTGATCTTTGGACTGTTTCGGTTAAAGGCGGAGATGCCGTAAATATTACTAAAGATAATAAAGGCTGGGACGGCTGGCCGATTTATTCTCCTGACGGAAAATATATTGCATATAGAACCCAAAAAACTCCTGCTTATGAATCCGATAAATTTAGAATTGCTCTTTACGATAGAGAAAATAAAACTTCTAAAATAATTACAGAAAACTTTGATAACTGGATAGATGATTTTAATTGGGCTAAAAATTCAAAAACAATTTATTTTGCCGCGGAAAACCAGGGTTATTCAACTATTTATAAATTAGATGTTTCTTCGGAAAAAATTGATGAACTAACAGGCGAGCAAGCTGTTCTTGGTTATGATGTTTCTCCGGATCAAAATACATTATATTATATGGCGCGTACAACCGGTAAACCGGGAGAAATTTATTCACTAAAAATTGGTGAAGAAAATTATAAAAAAATAACTTCATTTAATAATGATCTTCTAGATGAAGTTGATTTTCGTCCCGCGGAAAAAATGTGGGTTGAAGGCGCGGACGGAAAAAAAGTAGAAATTTTTATCGTGAAGCCGCATAATTTTGACCCGAATAAAAAATATCCTTTAATCTTAAATGTTCATGGCGGACCGCAAGGTCAGTGGATGGATTCTTTCCGTGGCGATTGGCAAGTTTATCCGGGAGCCGGTTATGTAGTCGCGTTTCCAAATCCGCATGGATCAACAGGATATGGACAAGCATATACAGCAGAAATTTCCGGAGATTGGGGGGGAAAGTTTTTGAAGATTTAATGAAAGTTACCGACGCACTAGAAAAACTTTCTTATGTTGATACAAGTAAAGTCGGCGCGATGGGCTGGTCCTTCGGCGGGTATATGATGAACTGGTTTCAGGCAAAAACTAAAAGATTTAAATGTCTTGCCTCTATGATGGGAATTTATGATTTACGCTCAATGTGGGGAGCTACGGAAGAGTTATGGTTTGTTAATTGGGATTTAAAAGGTCAACCGTGGAATTCTGACCTTTATGAAAAATATTCTCCTTCAAATTTTGTAAAAAATTTTTCAACTCCTACTTTAATTATCACCGGCCAAAAAGATTTTAGAGTTCCTTACACCCAAAGCATTCAATATTTTACTACTCTTCAAACTTTAGGAATTGATTCGAGATTAATAATATTTAAGAATGACGGACATTGGCCGAGTGTCGTAAAATCTATGCCGCTTTATTATGACGCGCATTTAGATTGGTTTCATAAATATTTAGGCGGAGATCCTGCTCCTTATGATGTTCACAAGATGGTAAAAAACTTAAGTTTTCAATAAAAAATAAAAAGGCTGTTAAAAAAAATGACAGCCTTTTTATTTTTATGGGAAGAAAAATATTCTTCTTAATTTCTTTTTTTTTATTTAAATTTGAAATCTGTAATTGAAAACTTATGTTCTTACTTTATGCATTTGTTCATTTCTATTTGTAGAATAGTAATAATATATATTTTGGTCGTTGTTCTGAGACGGCTGAAAGTTTTCATTCTGATAGTAACTGTTTCCAACAGTTTGATGTTCATTGACAATATTAAATCTTTGATCCTGCTGATTATATCCGGGAACAGATTCAGCATATTCCCCAAACGCCATTTCAGTTGACTCAAACGCGGGTTCAGAACTAAATACAGTTGAACGTAAATGAGGCTTTACCTCGTTTTTAGTTCTTAATTTATAAACTACATAAGCAATAGATATTACAAGTATTGCGGTAACTGTAAAAAGTTTAAGCGAAAGAATAATAATTTGAATTAGTTCCATAGTTTCCTTTTTGTTTTTTCTGTCGGAAAGTCCAAGTATTGTACCAAAGCGAAAACAACAAAAAAAAGGAACTTTATTATCAGGATATAGTTACAAAAATAGAATGATTATCATAATGAGACGAATCAAAGACAAGATATATTGAAAGCGAATGTAAATCCAAATATTCCAAATATTTATAAGGATTTTGTGGGTGTCCAAAATCAATAACGAAAATGATTTAATTGATTTTGCGACAAATGTTTGATAGATTAAATTGTTGAATTGTAATGACTTATAAATATAATCAATAATTTTGAAAAGGGTGGTAATTATGACTAAGGCAGATATAGTAGATAAAGTTGCTGCAGGAACAGGATTAACAAAGTTGGAAACGGAAGCAATAATAGAAGGTTTTTTTAAAACGGTAATTGATGCCCTGAAAGAAGGGAAAGGTATAGAAATTAGAGGCTTCGGCAGCTATAAAGTAAAAAAGAAAAATGCGCGCCAGGCCCGCAATCCCAAGACCGGTGAATCTGTATATGTACCGGAACATTTTGTTCCTACATTTAAATTCTCTAAAGATTTTAAATCACTGGTTGATCAAGGCATGAAAGAAAAGAGTTCAATTTAACGAATGATAAAATACTGTCCTAACTGCGGAATTAAATTAGAAAAAGAATACAAATATTGTCCTTCTTGCGGTTATGATTTAACCGGTATTAATTTATCCGACGCTTCATCACAACTGCATGAATTTATAATTTGTGAAAATTGCGGAGAAGAAAATAATCCTTCAAATGAAGTTTGCTCAAGCTGCGGCGCAGTATTAAAAGGTAAAAGAGTTACCAAAAAAACGCCACCTTCCGTTCCGGTTGAGGAAAAAAAATATGAAAAGCAAAAGCAGTTTTCTGATTCAAAGAAGAAGAAAAAAGAGAAAAATATTTCTTCCGCATATAAATCTGTAGATAAACCTGCGGCAAAAGGATTAACACAGGGACAAATTATTACTATAATTTCTGCTGCTATTCTTATTGCTGTTGTTCTTTTAGTTTCATCGGGAATTTTTGATTCGCCTGTTTCAACTAATAATATTTCGACGCCTAATAATCAATCTTCCGGTGTTGATTTAAATAATCTTCAAAAAATAAATCAACTGGAAGAGCAGTTAAAAAATAATCCGAATAACGATGACCTAATGCTGCAGCTTGCGCATCTAAAAAATGATTCCGGTCTTTATGAGCAAGCAATTATAAATTATAAGCAGTATCTTGCAATTAATCCTAAAGATGCTGATGCAAGAATAGATATGGGAATTTGCTATTACAATTTAAGAGATTTTCAAACGGCGATTACCCAAATGAAAGAAGCTTTAAAATATGAACCCAATCATCAAATTGGGTATTTAAATTTAGGAATAGTAAATTTGACAGCCGGAAATAATAAAGAAGCAAAAAGTTGGCTTGAAAAAACAATTAAAATTGATCCTAATACTGAATACGCGAAAAGAGCTGAAGAATTATTAAAATCACAGTAAAAAAATAAATAAGGAGGTAATAAATGCCTTGTGGTAAAAAACGCAAACGCCATAAAATGGCTACTCATAAGAGGAAAAAAAGATTAAGAAAAAATAGACATAAAAAGAAAATAAGATAGTTCTTTTAAAATTTTTCTTTGAAGATTAAATGGTAAATGATATTTTTACATTTACCATTTTTTTATTTAATACCTTCTAAAAGCCATCTTAGCTCAGCTGGTAGAGCAACGCATTCGTAATGCGTAGGTCGCCGGTTCGATTCCGGCAGATGGCTCTCTTCAAAATCTATAATATTATGGTTTTTTTCCCCACCAAAAAAAATATATTTATCTAAATTTTTTCTTTCCTTCAGCCTTTGCTTTAGATGAATTTCGTAACCTTTTCTAACCTTTGAACTTATCCCTTTTTAAACGTGAACTTTGTTTAGGAGACAACGCATATCCCACCGGAAAATAAAAAATTTTTCTTGACTTTAGAACTAAATTTGAGTTATTTTTGGGTAGTTGTGGGTAAAAGTGGTGAATCGTGTCCCCAAAAAAGCTTTTGAAGGAAAATTAATTGTTTAGAGGTGAATTTAAATATTCAATGGACGCCAAAGGCAGGATCAGCATTCCGGCTAAACTGCGGAAACATGTTAATCCGGAGGCGGAAAATACTTTTGTGATGACGAAAAGTACAAACAAATGTATTGACATTTACCCGCTTGATAACTGGAAAGTTATTGAAGAAAAATTAGAAAAGTTAAATCCCTTCGTCCCGGAGCAGGCCAGGTTAATTAGAACAATGCTGCAATATACTGTAGACGATACTTTAGACAGCCAGTCGAGAATTTTAATTCCAACAAATTTAATTGAATACGCGGGAATTGAAAAAGATGTTTTAATTCTTGGAGTTCTTAAAAAAATAGAAGTTTGGAATCCAAAAATTTTCGAGGATTATATGAACAATTCCGATAAAAGTTTTGAAGAATTAGCCGCGGAAGTTTTGGTGTAGCGGTGAGTGTTCATCATAAACCGGTTTTATTTGCTGAGAGTCTGGAATATTTAATTACTAATAAATCAGGTATTTATTTCGACGGCACCTTAGGATTCGGCGGCCACTCAGAAGGTATTTTAAATTTATTAAACGAAGACGGAATTTTAATAGCGACTGATGTTGACAAAGATGCGTTTTCATTTTCTTCAGAAAAATTTTATGAGGATAAACGAGTAAAACTTTACAATTTTAATTTTTCGCAAATTGATATAATCTCAAAAATTGAAGCTGTAAAATTCGACGGTATTTTTGCTGATCTAGGAGTTTCATCCTTTCAATTAGATAATCCTGAATCAGGATTTACTTATAGGCAAGATGCTAAACTCGATCTTCGTATGGATAAAACAAAAAAAATAAATGCCGCGGATGTAGTTAATACTTTTTCTGAAGAAGAAATAGCGAATATAATTTTTGAATTCGGAGAAGAGAAAAATTCTAGAAAAATTGCCAGAAAAGTTTGTGAACAGCGAAAAATAAAAAAAATAGAAACTACAAAAGAATTGAGTGACATAATCTCAAATATTACTCCTTTTAAATATCGAGTTAAAACTTTATCGCGTGTATTTCAGGCGTTAAGAATATTTGTGAATGAGGAACTTGATGTGTTAAAAAATTTTCTAGTAAAATCAGTTGATCTGATGAATGAAGGCGGAAGATTAGTCATTTTAACATATCACTCGCTGGAAGACAGAATTGTAAAGGAACAATTTAAATATGAAACTCTAGATTGTATTTGTCCTAAAAATTACCCGATTTGTATGTGTGATAAAGTAAGTCGTTTAAAAATATTAACTAAAAAACCTTTAATTCCGTCAGATATTGAAATAAAGGAAAATATAAGAGCCCGAAGCGCGAAATTAAGAGCGGCTGAAAGAATATGAAAAAAAGCGCAAAACCAATTTTACTGTTCGGAATTTTTCTAATTGTAATTTCCGCGGGATTAATTCTTGCATATGTGAGTATAAAGCTTGAATGTGAATTGCTTACAAAGCATAAAGTTCAGGCAGAGGAAAAATTAGCTTCAAAAAAAAATTGGAAATTAAATCTTATTGCACAAAATCAATTTCTTACATCTGAGGAGAGAATAACTAATATAGCTGAAAATGAATTAGGTATGATTAAGAATGATAATTCACAAATTCAGCTTTTTGTAAGCAAGCAGAAAATTGAAGAAATATCGAATGAATTAAAAGAGAAGTATGAACAATAACAGAACAATATGGATTGTACTTTTTGTTTTCTTATTATTTATCGCTTTGGTAGCTAAACTTTTTGATATTCAAATTTTAAAAAGTGAAGAACTAAAATATTTAGCGGAGCGTCAGCAGACGAGCGTTCAAAAAATTAGAGCGGACAGAGGATTAATATTTGACCGAAATAATGTGCTACTTGTCTATAATCGAAATGATATTTCTTTTTATTTAGATCTTCGAATGGTTTCTGAAAAAGCAAAAATTAAAATTGCTGATACATTGTCGGCTGTTTTCGATAAAAGTAAAAAACATTATCTGAATTTAATGAAGCAATCTGGTAAAACAATTTGCGTGGAGAAAAAAGCTCCGAGTGAAAAGGCTTTACTTCTAAAAGATTTTAAAGCCGCCGGGTTCTTTTCACGTGAAGATCCCACTCGTGTTTATCATTATGGAAGCTTGGCAGCCCATCTACTTGGTTATGTAAATAGTGAATATGAAGGTTTAAACGGAATAGCCCGAACATATGATGAAGAATTAAGCGGAGAAGACGGTGCAAGATTAGTGGAAAAAGACGCGATTGGTGATATGATTACTGTTGCCGAAAAACAGACCAAACCGGCGGTTGCAGGCAATAATATTTACCTTACTATAAATAAATCTTATCAGGTAATTCTTGAAGAAGAATTAAAGAAAGGCTTATCCGAATACGGTGGAAGTTCTGCGGTTGGAATAATTATGGACCCAAATAACGGTGAAGTTTTAGCGCTGGCAAACATGAACGATTACGATCCAAACCGTTACTGGGACTTTAGCGATGAAGCAAGAAGGGATAAAGCCGTAACCGATACTTATGAACCCGGTTCTACTTTTAAAACTATTACAATGTCGGCTTTATTAGACGAAAAACTTTGCAGAGAAAATGAAACAGTATTTGTTGAAAATGGAAGATATAAATATAAATCAGTTTCAATAAACGACAGCCACGACCATAGCTGGCTTTCTGTAAAAGGAGTTTTTGAACAATCCAGCAATATTGGAATGGCGAAGCTTGTTCAGAGAATAGACGATGATGATTTTTATAAATATATCCGCGGTTTTGGATTCGGAAATTATACAACTATTGATCTTCCCGGCGAAGTTAAAGGAACATTAAAAAAACCGAATGCTTGGGGTTCTTTAACAAAAGCGTTTATGTCTTTCGGGTACCAAATAACAGTTACTCCAATTCAATTAATATCCGCGTATAGTGCGGTTATAAACGGCGGAATTTTATACCGTCCGCAAATAGTTAAACGTGAAGTGCTGGATGATGGTTCGGTTATAAAAAATTCTCCCAATCAAATTAGAAGAGTAATTTCCGAACAAACATCTGAAAAGATGAGAGAATTTCTACAAGGTGTTGTTGAAAAAGGAACCGGTAAAAATGCAAAACTTGAAAAAATATCAACCGGCGGAAAAACAGGAACATCGCAAAAATTAATTGACGGCAGCTATTCAAAATCGCAATATAATTCATCTTTTGTCGGATTTTTCCCGGTTGAAAATCCAAAAGTTGTTTGTCTTGTTTTAGTAAATGCACCTAAAATCGGAAGATACGGCGGTGCTGTAGCCGCTCCTATTTTTAAAAATGTTGCGGAAAGAATAATTTCGTCAGATATCAACTTGTTCAGAAAGCCTGTTCAATTAGATCAACAAAATAAAGAAGCTGTCAAAGTGATATTCACAAAAAATTCTAAAGATGAAAAAAAAATAAGACAAGATGTGAATCCGGAAGAAAGAAAAATATTGAAGAAAAATATAATGCCGGATTTATCGAACTTTTCTTTAAGAGATGCTATTCAAACTTTAACGAAAATGGGAGTTGATTATAAAGTAAAAGGTTCAGGCTTAATATCGTCTCAAAGTATTTTACCCGGTACAAAAATCAAAAAAGGCACGGTTTGCATTTTAAAATGTGAAGAAGTTGCAATAAACGGAACATCAGTATATTAAATGGAATTAACAGCATTATTAAATAGTATTAGAACTATTTCTGTAATAGGTGAAGTACAGAGACAGGATGTTTCCGGAATTTTCTACAATTCCAGAAAATTAGTAAAGAATGGAATTTTTGTCGCAATAAAAGGATATAATACCGACGGCCACAAATATATTCTGGAAGCGCTTAGCAAAGGTGCTCTTGCTGTTATATTGGAAGATAATAACAGTATTCCCGATGAAATTTTTATTCATCAAAAAGCGGCAAAAATTCTTGTAAACGATAGCAGGAAAGCTCTGGCCGAGGTTTCAAATTCGTTTTTTAAAGATCCCACAAATAAACTGAAATTGATAGGAATAACCGGAACTAACGGTAAAACAACCACTTCTTATTTTATTAGAAAGATTTTTGAAGAAAGCGGCGAGAAGATTGGTGTAGTCGGTACTATTGCAAATTATATAGGCGATAAAAAAATAGATTCAACTTTAACTACTCCTGAAATTACTGAATTAGTTGAGATGCTTCTGGATATGTATAACGAAGGCTGTAAATATGCAGTTATGGAAGTTTCTTCTCATGCATTAGTTCAGAAGAGAGTCTATGGATTTAATTTTGCAGCCGGCGTTTTTACAAATATAACATCCGATCATTTGGATTTTCATAATAGTTTTGAAAATTATTTAAATGCAAAAAAAATGTTATTCGATTCTTTAAATGAGAATTCATTCGGTATTTATAATTCTGATGATGAACACAGCAAAAAGATTATTTCTGATTCGAAGGCCAAATTATTCTCCTACGGCAAGTCTATAAATTCTACTTTTAAATTAAATGATATTTTTTATGATTTAAACGGAACGAAATTTAAAATAGAATATGAGGGGAAAGAATATAACTGTACAACATCTTTAATCGGTGAATTTAACGCGTATAATGCGGCTGCTGCTTTTGCCGGTGCGGTTTTACTTGGGCTAAATCCGGAAATCGCTATTAAAGGAATTGCTGAAACTGAACAGGTTCCCGGTAGATTTGAAGTAATAACTAAAGGTAATAAAAAAGTAATTATTGATTATTCGCATACGGCAGATAGTTTGGAAAAAGCATTAAAAGCCGTAAAACAACTCGTTACGGATGATATTCCGATTTATACGGTTTTCGGCTGCGGAGGAAATCGAGATAAATCTAAACGACCGATAATGGGCGAAATTGCCGGCAAATATAGTTCAAAACAAATTATAACTTCGGATAATCCAAGATTTGAAGATCCTTTTGAAATTATAAAAGAGATAAAACAAGGAATAAAAACTGATAATTATAAAGTTATTGAGAATAGGGAAGAGGCAATAAAGTATGCTATAGAAACCTCAGGAGAGAACGCGGTTATTTTAATTGCCGGAAAGGGACATGAAACTTATCAAGAAATTAAAGGAATCCGGAATCATTTTTCAGATAAAGAAATTGCGGAAAAGTATTTAAATAGATGAAAAGAATTTCTCTAAATATAGAAGATATTTTTAATATACCTACTTCGGAAATTTATAATCCGGACGGTTATAAACCTATTACTGCGGTTTCTATTGATTCCAGAAATATTTCAAAAAATTCTCTTTTTGTAGCCATAAAAGGAGAACGGTTTGATGGTCATGAATTTGTTAAAAATGCTGTAGATAACGGCGCAAAGGCAGTTGTTGTTAATAAGAAGAGTTTCAAAAAATTACCTAATCTTGAAATTCCTGTTATTACCGTTGAAGATACAACAATAGCTCTGGGTAATTTAGCAAAAATATGGAGAGAAAAACTCCCGACAAAAATAATTGGAATTACAGGAAGCGCAGGCAAAACTACGACAAAAGAAATTTTGGCTTTGCTTCTAAATGAAAAATTTAAAGTAAATAAAACTCTGGCGAATAATAACAATCATATTGGCGTTCCATTAACTTTATTAAGTACAAATGAAAAGCACGAAGTATTAATTGCCGAACTAGGAACAAATCATTTTGGTGAGATTGAATATACTGCCTCAATAGTAAAACCTGATTATGCTTTAATTACCAATATCGGAAGTTCGCATTTAGAATTTTTAAAAACCAAAAAAGGAGTGTTAAAGGAAAAGATCGCTTTATTTAAAGCCGCTGCCGAAAATAATGGGACTCTATTCATTAATAATGATGATAATTTAATTGTGAAATCAGCTGAAAACTATGCTAATAAAATTACATTCGCGTTAGAAAATGAAGCTGATGTTAAAGGAGTAATTTCCGGTTCGAATGAAATAGAAAATCCTATAGTTGAAGTTTCTTATAAAAATAAAAAACTGAAAATAGCCCTTCCTCTTTTCGGAAGTGAAAATGTAAGAAATTTTATTGCGGCTGTCGCAATTGCCTTTAAATTAGGATTAACAAAACAGCAGATTCAAAATGGAATCAAAAAATTTAAAGCCGTAGATAAAAGATTAAATATTAAAGAGCATAAAAATTTTATTCTAATTGATGATACTTATAACGCAAACCCTGAATCAATGAAACATTCAATTGAAGTTTTAGCCGGAATACAAAAGTATGAAAATAAAATTGCCGTTCTTGGAGATATGTTTGAATTAGGTGCCGGCGCAGAAAAACTTCATAAAAATTTAGCTAAAGATTTAAAGAAAAATGAAATAAATGAAGTTTATACAATCGGCTCTTTTATGAAATTGATGAATGAAGAGCTAATGAATTCTAAAATAGTTAATAGACATTTTAGAACCAGAAAAAATTTGGAAAACTTTTTGAGAAAGAAAAACTTTACCGGTTCCGCCATACTTTTAAAAGGTTCCAGAGGAATGAAAATGGAACAGTTTATTGAAGCGATAAAAGGTGAAAATTAATTGTAATGCTGTACTATTTATTTGAATATATTAATAAAACTTTCAATCCGCCGGGATTTGATATTTTTAGGTTTTTAACCTTTAGATCGGCTATTGCCGCGATTACGGGACTTTTTCTTTCTTTATATCTCGGCCCGAAGATTATTAAATATTTACAAAAGAAACAAATAGGTGAAGCTAAAAAGGCAGACGGGCCAAAATTTCACTGGTCAAAAGCCGGAACGCCTACAATGGGCGGAATAATAATTATTCTTTCGGTTGTTGTTCCGGTTATTCTTTGGGCGGATATAAAAAGTATTTATATAGTTTTAATTCTAGCCGGTACAATTTGGTTAAGCGCCGTAGGTTTTCTTGATGATTATTTAAAAGTAGTTAAAAAATTACCTAATGGCTTAATCGCACGTTATAAATTGCTTGGACAAGTTTTAATAGGTTTAATAGTTGGTGCTGTAGTTTATTTTTCTCCTCAATTCGGAGGATTTAATACTTTAACTACTGTTCCATTTTTAAAAAATGTAAATCTCGATCTTTCATACTTATATATTCCGGCAGTTGTTTTTATAGTAACAGCAACTTCAAATGCCGTTAATTTAACCGATGGACTTGACGGTTTGGCAATAGGAGTTATTACCATTGTAATGATTGCATTGGCAATATTAAGTTATGTAACGGGAAACGCAATCTTTTCAAATTATTTGAAAATTATTTATTTGCCCGGCTCCGGTGAGTTAACTGTTTTTGTTTCTGCTCTTATAGGAGCTTCGCTGGGGTTTCTTTGGTTCAATTCTTATCCGGCACAAGTTTTTATGGGTGATACTGGTTCATTAGCGCTGGGAGGTGCTTTCGGTATTTTAGCAGTTCTTATCAAAAAAGAATTATTTATTCCCATTCTCGGCGGAATATTTTTTATGGAAACAATTTCCGTAATTATTCAGAGAGTTTACTTTAAGTACAGCAAGAAAAAATTCGGTGAAGGCAGAAGAATATTTAAGATGGCGCCTATTCATCATCATTTTGAAATGGTAGGCTGGCCGGAACCTAAAATTGTTATCAGATTTTATATTATAGCAATTATACTGGCAATTGTAAGTTTAATTTCATTTAAAATAAGATAAAGAATGAATATTAATGATAAGAAAATAACTGTGATAGGAGCTTTAAGAAGCGGAGTAGGTGCCGCTAAATTAATTAAAGCTCAAGGCGGTATTCCATTTGTCAGCGATACTAATAATAATTCTAAAACAGCACAGTCAGTAGAATATTTAAAAGAATTAAATATTGATTTTGAAGTAGGTGAGCATACAGAAAAAGTTTTTGAATGCGATTTAATGGTTGTTAGTCCGGGCGTTCCTTCCGATGCGCAAATACTTAAAAATGCTAAGCAAAAGAATATAAAAATAATAAGTGAAATTGAGTTGGCTTATCAATTTTGTAAAGGAAAAGTAATAGGTATAACCGGGACAAACGGAAAAACAACCACAACAAGTTTAATTGGACATTTATTCAATATTTGCGGAAATAAGACTTATGTCGCGGGAAATATTGGTGTAGCATTTTCTGAAATAGCCTTAGAAGTTAAGGAAGATGATTTTGTCGTTCTGGAAATATCAAGTTTTCAATTAGATCTTATTGATAATTTTCGTCCCGATGCAGCAATAATTTTGAATATTACTCCTGATCATCTTAATAGATACGAAAATAGTTTTGAAAAATATACACAATCAAAGTTAAGTATTTATAAAAATCAAAATAGAGAAGATTTTTTAATCTTAAATAAAGATGATGAAACTTTAATGAATGCGGTTTCCTCCAGAAAAAGCAAAACTTTTTATTTCTCATTGAAAGATGAACAATTAGACGGCTGTTATTTAATGAACGGCAATATAATATATAATGAAGAAGGTGAACTTCGATTTATTTTCCCAGCAGAAGAATTATTGATTAAAGGCGAACATAATATTGCAAATGCGATGGCCGCGATTTGTACCGCAAAAATTTTTGGTTTTGATGATGAAAAAATAAAAGAAGGTTTAAAATCATTTAAAGGTGTTGAGCATCGGTTGGAATTTGTTCGAGAGATTGAAGGTGTTAAATATATTAATGATTCAAAAGCTACAAATATAGATTCCGTCTGGTATGCGCTCCGTAGTTATGATAATCCTATATTTTTAATTTTAGGCGGACAGGATAAAGGGAACGATTACAATAAAATTAAAGATCTTGTAAAAGATAAAGTAAAGAAGATTTACGCAATAGGTTCATCGGCGGAAATAGTTTTTAATTTCTTCCATTCAATGGTAAAAGTAGAAGTAAAAGGTACATTAGAAGCCGCGGTAACAGCAGCTAATAATGAATCTAGAGAAAATGATATTGTCCTTCTTTCTCCGGCCTGCGCAAGCTTTGATATGTTTGATAGTTATGAACATAGAGGGAAAATTTTTAAAGAAGTTGTAAACAAACTTTAAAAGATGAAAAAATTAGCACTCATAATATTTTTTGATTCATTCGCCCTAATGCTTTTAGGCTTGGTGATTGTAATGAGTGCAAGCAGTACATACAGTGTTTTCAAGTTTGACAGCTTATTTCATTTATTTAATTCTCATGTTTTCAGAGTAGTCCTCGGAATTTTTGTAATGATATTATTTTGCGTTATTCCTTATAAGGCTTATAAGAATCTCAGCAAATCAATGATTATTTCAATAACAATTATTTTGATTATTACACTTATTTTCGCGCCCGATTATAAAGGCGCCGGAAGATGGCTCAATTTGGGTATCGTAAATTTTCAGCCTGCAGACGCGGCTAAACTTTTTTTAATTATTCATCTAGCCGCTATGATTGAACGAAAAGGACTTGATATAGAAAATTTTAAAAAAGGATTTTTGTATTTGTTCTTTTGGGTGATTTTAATTTCAGGTTTAATTTTTATTCAACCGAACGTAAGCAATGGAATACTTTTAATTTTTATTTCCCTTCTTTTGATGTTTATAGGCGGTGCAAGAATTAAACACATTGCCGGCTCCGCTTTTTTTTCTTTAATGGGTGTAGGAATTGTGGCTATGATGTTCTCCCACTCCCGCAGTAGAATTATGACTTTTATAAATAGTATTCAGAACGGGGGAGACATAAATTTACAAGTTAAGCAAGCATTATTAGGGCTAGGCAGCGGAGGAATTTGGGGTGTCGGATTAGGACATAGTAAACAAGCTAATTTATTTCTCCCGGAAGCATATGGGGATTTTATTTTTGCTATTCTTGGTGAAGAAATGGGTTTTATCGGTTCAGTAATTGTTCTTTTAGGATTTTTACTAATTTTTATCATGGGAATATTAATAGCGAAAAAAGCAAAAGATAAATTCGGGCAGCTTTTAGCTTTTGGTATTACAATTTCTATTACAATTTATGCTTTTATAAATGTTGCTGTTGCAACAGGTTTAATTCCTACAACTGGGTTGCCTTTGCCTTTTATCAGCTATGGCGGAACTTCTTTATTCTTTTTAGGAATATCAATCGGA
Organism: uncultured Bacteroidota bacterium; assembly: GCA_963798775.1. GTDB lineage: Bacteria > Bacteroidota > Ignavibacteria > Ignavibacteriales > Ignavibacteriaceae > CAWCUK01. Next base: position 331,551 of record CAWCUK010000001.1, on the reverse strand, counting down.
ATACTTGTAAATATTGCTCTTTCGAATACAGAAGGCGATAATATTATTAAAGATAATCCGGTTAAAGAATCCATCATAAATAATTCTATAAAAGGTTTATGATGAGCAGAGAAAAAAAAATGAAGTTTGTTTTTGCAGGCGGAGGTACCGGCGGTCATTTATTTCCCGCGGTTGCAGTAGCAAATAAAATAAAAGAAAAATTACCGGAAGCCGAAATTTTATTCATTGGAACTAAATCTAAAATTGAAGGAAGAGTTATCCCTAAATTAGGATATAAATTTAGTTCGATTTGGATAAAAGGTTTTTCCAGAAAATTTACTTTAGAAAATTTATTATTTCCCATAAAACTTATTGTCTCTATTATGCAGTCGCTTATAATAAATATGAAATTTAATCCGTCAGTAGCCATAGGATCAGGAGGATATGTTTCCGGGCCCGCAATATTCGGTGCTTCGGTTATGGGAGCAAAGGTTATTCTTTTAGAACAAAATAGTTTTCCGGGAATTACAACTCGTTTATTAGAAAAGAGAGCCGAAGAGATTCATGTAAGTTTTGAAGATTCTAAAAAATATTTTAGGGATAAAAATAAAGTTCATTTTACCGGTAATCCCGTTCGCCAAAAATCTGCCGGAATAACTAAAGAAGAAGCATTAAAGAATTTTCAACTTTCTGCTGACAAAAAAACGGTTTTGGTTTTAGGCGGCAGTTTAGGCGCGGCATCAATAAATAAAGCTGTTGCTGCAAACATAAAAATTTTAGAAGAAGAATCAGTTCAAGTAATTTGGCAAACCGGCGCAAATTATTTTGAGTCGTATAAAAATTTAAAAACAGCTAATGTAAAAGTTCTTCCTTTTATTGAAGATATGAATAGCGCATACGCGGCTTGCGATATTTTAATAGCCAGAGCCGGAGCCACTACAATTGCAGAACTAACAGTGTTGGGAATTGCTGCTATCTTAGTTCCCTCTCCTAATGTTGCGGGAAATCATCAGTATTTTAATGCAAAATCATTGGCCGATAAAAATGCTGCAGTCTTAGCAGAAGATAAAAATATAAGTGCCGAATTATTTCCAACTGTTAAAAATCTTTTATCGAATGAACTTAAGCTGAATGAATTAAAAATAAACGCGATGCAGTTAGGAAAACCGGAAGCATCAAATATTATAGCTGAAAAAGCAATTAGCTATGCGAAAACAATATGACAGAAATTAATACACATAAACCGGATACATTTAAATATAACATGTCGTTCTATTATCAATCGACAATAATATATTTTGTTGTATTTATTATTTATGTAATAATCAGAGGCGAATTTGTTGAAGAATCTTTTACCTTAATTACTAATGACCCGATTATATATTTTTTCGGAATTATTGTTTTAGTTTCAATTATAAGTCTTCTATATAATCTTTATAATAACAAACATCTAGAAATAACTGAGAACAAAATAGTATTCAGCAGCAGGTCAAAAACTCGTCTATTTAATATAGATGATATTCAAAATATCCGGTTATCAAGAGAAAGACGAAGAATTAAAAATAATGCTTTTAGATTAATTAGAATAAAACTTAAAAATAGAAGAAGGTCTGTTATTATTCGTCCTTATGATTATGAAAATGAAAAGAAATTGATACAAAAATTTCTGGATATTAAAAATAGAATGGAAATGCGGTAAATGTTTAAAAATATAAAAAAAGTACATTTTGTCGGAATCGGCGGTATAGGTATGAGCGGAATAGCCGAAATTTTGCTTAGCCAAGGATTTGAAATATCCGGATCCGATAAATCCTTAACCGATATTACAAATAGATTAAGAGATTTAGGAATTACTATTTACGAGGGACATTCCCCGGAAAATTTAAAAGACGCTGATGTTCTTGTTTATTCTTCGGCAGTACTAACTGATAATCCGGAAGTAAAAGCCGCGGTAGAAAGAAAAATACCAATAATAAAACGATCTGAAATGCTGGCCGAATGCATGCGCATGAAATACGGAATCGGAATTGCGGGAACTCATGGCAAAACAACCACAACATCGATGGTCGGCTTAACTTTAACCGAAGGAGAAATTGATCCAACAATTATAGTCGGAGGTAAACTTAGCGGACTTGGCGGAACGAACGCGCGTTTAGGCGAAGGTGAATTTATTGTAGTTGAAGCTGATGAATTTGACAGAACCTTCTTAAAATTAACGCCGACAATTGCGGCATTAACAACTCTTGAAAGTGAACATCTTGATACTTATAAAGATCTTGACGATATAAAAGCCGCATTTGTAGAATTCGCGAATAAAGTTCCTTTTTATGGATTTGTTCTGCTTTGTTTAGATGAACCGGCACTGCAGGATATTATTCCGCAGATTAACAAAAAGATTTTAACTTACGGATTAACAACTCATGCCGATATTAGAGCCGTAGATATTACTCATAATGAATTTTCAAGTGCTTATACAGTAAAATATTTGGGTGAAGAACTCGGAAGAATAAATCTAAAAATTCCCGGTATTCATAATGTGAAAAATTCATTAGTCGCGGTTTGTATCGCGAAAGAACTTGGAATTGATTTTCAAATAATAAAAAAAGCTTTAGAATCATTTACGGGCGTTTACAGAAGATTTGAAGTAAAATATGATGAGGCGGTTCTTGTAATTGATGATTACGCACATCATCCTACAGAAACTACTGCTACTCTCAGTGGAATAAGAAGCGGCTGGGACAGAAGATTGATAGCGGTTTTTCAGCCCCATCTTTATACAAGAACCAGAGATTTTTATCAGGAATTCGGGAGGTCGTTTTTAAATTCCGATGTTTTTATTTGTACCGATATTTATCCCGCAAGAGAAACTCCGATTGAAGGTGTAACCGGAGAGTTAATTGCAAATGCGGCAAAAAAATTCGGGCATAAAAATGTTATTTATATAAAAGATAAGAATGAAGTTCCGGCAAAATTAAATGAGATAAAGAAAGACGGCGATATAATTATAACCATGGGTGCGGGCGATATTTGGAAGTACGGCGAAAAGTTTGTCGATATGATTAAAAAATCTTAAAAGATGCAGGATACTAAGAGTAAAATATTAGGAACATTACTTTTTGTTGTATTAATTTTCGGGCCTGCTTTATTTGATTTTTTTTATAACAAAAAAAACTAATAAAGGAGAAATAAAGATGATCGAGTTAACAGGAAATAATTTGCTTTCCGCCAAAGATTATCTTGCATTTGCCAGATTAGATAATGCATCTGAAATAAAATCTATTACTCTTCCTGTTGTTAAAGATCGTCTTGAAAAACATCCTTATACAGATCAAGTTGATGTAGAGTATAACGGTGAAAACAAAATAAATGTTGTTTTAAAAGAAAAAAAAATAAAAGCGGTTTTACTAACCGGTACAGAACCGTTATTTATTACCGATAATTTTTTTGTTCTACCGTTGCTTCCAAATACCAGATTTATTGATTTACCGATAATCAGTAATCCGGAAGAGGTAAATAAAATTAAACCGCAAACCAAGGTTAATAATAACAGTATAACAAACGCATTTAAAATTATTGATGCGGCCAAACTTACTAATAAAGAAATATTTAAAAAGCTTTCGGAAGTTAATTTAAGAAACGGCGGAGATATTATTTTAACATTCTCCGGAATGAAACCACCGGTAATATTCGGTAAAGGAGAAGAAGCAAAAAAAATGGTTTATTTTGAACTTGTTTCTAAAGGCAGCATCGGCGGAAAAAGTTTGATGGAAGAAAGTGATTACATTGATCTCAGATTTGCAAATGAGATTTATGTCGGTTCATCTGAAAAAATAGGTTTATCTGAATGAAAAAACATTACATAGCTGGTTTAGATTTAGGAACAACTAAAGTCTGCGCCGTAATTGCGGAAAAAAATGAAGAGGAAAATAGAATTGATGTTTTAGGTTTTGGCGTTGCTCCTTCTGAAGGCCTGCATAAGGGACTTGTTGCTAATATTGGTAAAACCGCCGAAGCAATTAAAGAAGCGGTTGCAATCGCTTCAAATAGAGCGGGAATCCCTATTCATGCCGTTAATGTTGGCGTTGCGGGCGAACATATAACCAGTATTAGACATAGAAATTATGTTACTATAAATGGAGAAGATAGAGAAATTACAAAAGCAGATCTTGATCGTCTTGAAGCTGATGTAAGAACAATAAGAATTCCATCGGACCGCCAAATTCTTCACATCATTCCTGAAGAATATTCTATTGATCATCAAGGCGGTATTGAAAGTCCGATCGGTATGTCCGGAGCAAGATTAGAAGCTTCAAATCATATCGTTTTAGCTTCCATTCCGGCAATTCAAAATATTAAGAAATCCGTTGAGCGTGCCGGACTTCAAGTGCAAGATTATATTCTGCAGCCAATTGCTTCCAGTTCTTCGGTTTTAGAAGACAGTGAAAAAGATTTAGGAGTTGTTTTAATAGATATAGGCGGCGGTACAACTGATATTGCCATTTTTCATAATCGATCTATTAAGCATACTAAAGTAATCGGAGTTGCGGGCAACCAAGTAACTAATGATATACGCGAATCTTTAGGTGTAATAACCGAGGAAGCAGAAAAACTTAAAAAAGAATATGGCTACGCAACCGAAGGCGCAATTATAAAAGATGAAGATATTTTAATTAGAGGCGTAGGTGCCAGAGGAAATGCTAAAATACCTATTAGTTTATTGACACAAATAGTTAGTTTAAGAATGCGTGAGCTTTTCAGTTTGATTGATAATGAATTAAGAAGTGCCGGCTTTAAAAATAAAATAAAAGCTGGTATTGTATTAACCGGCGGCGGTTCACTGTTAAAAGGCTGCACGGAACTAGCGGAGGAAGTTTTTGGACTTCCAACTAGAATTGGTGTTCCGCAGGAATTAGGAGCGGGACTTTCAAATGAAATTGAAAGTCCTGAATTTGCAACTGTAGCCGGACTAATTAGAGGAGTTCCCGGCGGGAAATCAAGCGAATACCAAACAATTGTAAAACAGAAGAAACATAAAAACCCAAAAAAGATTTCAGATTTATTAAAAAAGTTTCAACAATTTTTTGATGAATTATAATTAACCCATAATTAAGGAGGAAACCATGTCGCGATTTGCAACTATCGATAGGGATAAGCCAATGTCAGCTGTATTAAAAGTTGTAGGTGTTGGCGGCGGCGGCTGCAATGCTATTGAAAGTATGATTAAGAGAGGATTAAGCGGTGTAGAATATGTTGCCATAAATACCGACGCACAAGTACTAAACAGCAGTAGCGCGCAGCACAAAATTCAAGTTGGTACCAACATTACTCGCGGTTTGGGTGCCGGTGCTGATCCTAATGTTGGTAAAAAATCTCTTGAAGAAGACAGAGAAAAAATTGCCGAAGTTTTAGCCGGCAGTGATATGGTTTTTGTTACAGCCGGTATGGGAGGCGGCACCGGAACAGGAGGTGCTCCTGTAGTAGCTTCTATTGCCAAAAGTATAGGTTCCTTAGTTGTGGGAATTGTAACTAAACCTTTCCGCTGGGAAGGTAAAAAGAGAATGCTTAATGCTGAACAAGGTATTCAAGAATTTAAACAGCATGTAGATAGTTTAATTGTAATTCCTAACGAAAGATTGTTAAATATTCTCGATAAAAATACTAATGCGTTTGCTGCTTTCGATAAACCCAATGAAGTGCTTTATGAAGCAACAAGAGGCATTGCCGATATTATAACCGTGGAAGGTTTAATAAATGTTGACTTTGCCGATGTTCGTTCGGTTATGAACCAAAGCGGAGAGGCTTTAATGGGATGCGGTATCGCCAGCGGTGAAAATCGTGCGATTGAAGCCGCGCAAAAAGCTATTTCCAGCCCTTTATTAGAAGGTATAAATATAAAAGGCGCAAAAAGTGTTCTTCTTAACGTCACCGGATCAAGCAATCTTACAATGCAGGAAATAAATGAAGGTAATAATGTAATTTTTGAAGCTGCCGGTGAAGAAGCAAATGTAATTTTCGGTTGTGTGAAAAAAGAAGAAATGAATGATTATGTTTCTTATACTGTAATCGCAACCGGTTTTGATCATACAAATCATTCTTTTAGTTCAAAATCAAAAGCGCAACAACCAACCGCAGAAAAAGATAATTTTAGAGGCGGATTTAGTTTTTTACAGGATAATGACATCGATAAGGATGATCTTGAAGTTCCGACTATTCTTCGTGTAAAAAAGCCTAAAACTAATTTGGAAGATACTTCGGAAGCAACTCCTCAAAGCGGTTTTAATTTTGACGCTTCCAGATATAATTGGGCTAAAGATAAAGCTAAGAAAAAAGAGGAAGAAGAATCAGTAAAAAAAGACGAAGACGATGATGATAGTTCTTCGTTTTTAAGAATGATAATGGATTAGTTGTTATAATCGTAAAAAAAATCGGCTTAGATAGTAAGAACATAGTTAGCTTGAAAAACAAATTCAAATAAAGCTTTCTTTCCTTCTTACTATTTATTCGTCGCTTGGACGAGATTCAATAAAAATATTATCCTCTTTATCAACTGTAATTATTATTCTGTTCGGTCGGCAGCAGATTCTACAGTCTTCTATAAAATCTTGTTTCCGGTCGAGTGTTAAATCCAGCCAAACAGTATTTAAAACTCCGCAGTATTGGCATGTCCATACCAGGTCGTCATCCGATTGCATATCCATCTCCTCTCTTAAATCATTATTATTTTAATATAAAAATTAAAAAGATTAAAAATCCGTTTAATTTTGCACAGTACTAAAAGTTATTTCTAAAGTTAGAATTAACAATCTTGACAAGGAAAAAATATTTTTATAACTTGCGTATTGCCACTGCTCTAAAAAAGCGGTGGCAATTTTTTTTAAAACTCAATAACAAATAGAGCTATAAAATGGCAGATGCAAATTTTGTTTATTTAACTAAAGAACGTCTTGTAGAGCTTGAAAAAGAGCTTAAAGACTTAAAAACAAACGGTAGAAAAGAAATTGCTAATAAAATAGCCGAAGCACGTGCACACGGAGATCTTTCCGAAAACGCAGAATATGATGCAGCCAAGGAAGAACAGGGATTATTTGAGTTAAAAATAAGCAAACTGGAAAGCATTTTGTCCAGAGCTAGAATTATAGATACTTCTCAACTTCCTAACGGACAAATTCATATTTTATCAACCGTCAAAATAAAAAATAAAAAAAATAACAAAATATTTGAATATACATTAGTATCTCCTGAAGAAGCAGATTTTCAATCCGGGAAAATATCTATAACTTCGCCGGTTGGACAAGGTTTAATGGGCGCTAAAGAAGGAGAAACTGTAAAAGTAAAAGCACCTGCCGGTTTACTGGAATTTGAAATTTTATCAATAAAATAAACTCTAATATTTTTGACGGATGAATCCTACATACAACTTGCATTAGAAATTGCAAAAAAGGGGATGGGGGATGTAAGTCCTAATCCTTTAGTTGGCTGCGTAATAGTTAAAAAAGACAGAATAGTTGGTGCCGGTTTTCATGAAAAATTTGGCGGTAATCATGCTGAAATAAATGCAATTAACACAGCAAAAGAAAGTTTGGAGGATTCTGTTCTTTACGTAAACCTTGAACCCTGCAGCCATTATGGGAAAACCCCGCCTTGCGTAGATAAAATAATTGAAAATAAAATTAAACGTGTAGTTATAGGTACTTTGGATATGAATCCATCAGTTAGCGGCAACGGCGTAAAAAAACTTATAGCTGCGGGAATTGATGTTAAAGTGGGTGTTTTGGAAAATGAATGTGTTAAGCTTAATAAATTTTTCTTCAAGTACATTACGAAAAAAATACCCTATGTAACACTAAAAGCTGCACAAACTTTAGACGGTAAAATTGCCGATAAAAACGGAGATTCTAAATGGATAACATCTGTACAATCCAGGCGTTACGTCCATAGTTTAAGATCTCAATATGACGCGGTTTTGGTGGGAACGGGAACAGTTGAAAAAGATGACCCGAATTTAACAGTAAGATTAATAGAAGGACGCAATCCCAAACGTATAATCATTGATACCAATCTGCGGCTTAAAACTTCATATAGAGTCTATAATAAAGATAATAATCTGATTGTCCTTACATCAAAAAATAGCGCGGTTAAAGAAAGTAAAATTGATAATATAAAATCTAAAGGCGCTCAAGTTGTTTTTGTTAAAGAAGATGGCGAAGGAAATCTTCATACTAAAAGTATTTTAAAGGAATTAGGGAAAATAGGCATTGCTTCTGTATTAGTTGAAGGTGGAAATAAAATTTTTACTTCTTTTGTGGAAAAAAGACTTTTTGATGATATCTTTTTATTTATTAGTCCAAAACTATTAGGCGACGGCATTTCAATTGTCGGAAATATCGGGGTTAAAAACATAAAATATTCATACAACCTAAAAATTGAAGATACAGAAAAAATAGGGGATGACATTGTAGTTGAACTTTCAAAATGATTTATTTAAAGGGGAATTAAAAATATTTAAAAGGTATAAAAATGTTTACCGGTTTAGTGGAAGAAAAAGGAAATTTAAAAGAAAAAGTTGCTACCGGAGAAGGCTATAAACTAACCATTTCCGCGAATGAAGTAATTAACGATATTCAAATAGGCAGCAGTATAGCCGTTAATGGCTGCTGTTTAACCGTTGTGGAAAAATTAAATAATTCTTTTGCTGTTGATACAATTGAGGAAACTCTTAAAAAGACAAATTTAGGAGCGTTAAAAATTAATGATCCTGTAAACCTGGAGCGGTCTTTAAAAGTTGATGCACGTTTGGGCGGTCATTTTGTGCTTGGGCATGTAGATACAACGGGAATTGTTGAGGAAGTTAAAGAACTTTCCAATAGTCATTTTATGACAATCTCTTTCCCGGAAAAATTTAAAAAATATTTAATTTATGTCGGCTCAATTGCAATTGACGGCGTAAGTATGACTGTGGCTCAATTGGAAGATAACAGATTTTCTGTCGGAATTATTCCGCATACTTGGCAAGAAACAGTTTTTTCCGCAAAAGAAATTGGCGATGCAGTTAATTTAGAATTTGATGTTCTCGGAAAATATGTAGAAAGAATGATGGATGAAAAAGCAGAAGGAACAAGTATTACAGATAATTAATAGTTATTTATTATTTGCCTTTATTGCTTCTATTTCTAAATAACAAGAATTCTTTTAGATGAAAAAAATTGAACAAAAAGCTATAAAATTTATTGATGAGCAAGATCTTATACAAAAAAATGATAAAATTCTTGTTGCGTTAAGCGGCGGTCCTGATTCAGTTTTTTTGCTTCATTTTCTTCATAAATATCATAAAAGATTTGATATCTCGATTTCCGCGATTCATATAAATCATAAATTGCGCGGTAATCAAGCGGGGTACGATCAAAAATTTTGCGAAACACTTTGTAAAGATTTGGGAATAGAATTTTTTACGGTTAATAAAAATATTTCCACTTTTGCCAAAAAGAAAAAAATTTCTTTAGAGGAAGCCGGAAGGGAAATAAGATATTCTGAATTTGATAAAACTGCTAAAAAATATGATTTTAAAAAAATAGCTACTGCGCATAACAGCAGCGATAATGTTGAAACTGTTCTTTTAAATTTAATAAAAGGTGCCGGGTTACAAGGAATTTCAGGAATTCCTATAAAAAGAGATAACATTATTCGTCCCGTTTTATCATTAACCAAGCAAGAAATTCTTTCATATTTAGATGAAAATAAAATTGAATACAGAACCGATGAGACAAATTTTAATTCCGATTTTGAAAGAAATTTTTTAAGAAATAAAATTATTCCTCTTCTCAAAGAAAAACTGAATCCTTCACTTGACGGAACAATATTAAAATCTTCGGAAATTTTTAGAAATCTTTTAAATTTGCAGACTAAAAGAATTGAAAATGCAATTGCGGATGCGGTAAATTTTAGTAAGGATACATTAACTATTTCTATTCCAAAATTATTAAGTTGTGAAACCGAATTATTCGGTGAAATTTTTAAATATGCGATTTACAGAAACTTTTCACGTCGAATAACGTTTAACGATTCAAAGAAAATAATTTCTTTGGTTGAAAATCAAAGCGGAAGAAAAGTAGAACTTTCGGAAAATTTGATTGTACTAAAAGACCGGGATTATTTAAAAATTGCGGAAAGAAAAAATAAGCAGGAAGAAGAAACAGAATATAATCTTAAAGTTGGCGATAAAATTAAACTGAATGGCAAAATATTCTCAATTTCCGAAATATCCGTACCTCCCGAAGAATTTTTGGGGAAAAAAGAGGAAGAATATATATCCGGCGATAATTTATCAGAAAATTTTATAGTTCGGCCCTGGCAAAAAGGGGATAAATTTTATCCAATCGGTTTTAAAGGTTCAAAAAAAATATCTGACTTTTTAACCGATATAAAAATTTCATCCGAAAAGAAAAAAGAGAGACTTGTTTTAGTCAATCAAAATAAAATTGTCTGGGTATTAGGCCTTCGTTTAGATGAAAGATTTAAAATAACTAACCATACAAAAAGGATTTTAAAAATATGGCTGAAATAAACAATGGAACAAAAGATCAAGTAGTTGTTGGTGATGAAGTTTTTGTTCCGTTTATAACCGAAGAAATTATTCAAGCACGTATAAAGGAAATGGGAAAACAAATTTCGGAAGAATATAAAGGTAAAACTCCTGTATTTATAGGAGTTTTAAACGGAGCATTTTTATTTCTTTCCGATCTTATTAAAAATATTGATATCGATTGTGAAGTAGATTTTTTTAAACTTTCCAGTTACGGCGATGAAAAAATATCTTCCGGAAAAGTAAATTTGGTAAAAGAGTTAAACTGCGATGTTAACGGAAGGGACATCATTATTGTTGAAGATATTGTAGATTCCGGACTTTCTATAAAATTTATTGAAGAATTAATGGAAAAACATACACCTGCAAGTATGAAGGTTGTATCATTATTAGTTAAACCAAATAGCCTTAGATATAATGTAAAAATTGATTATATTGGCTTTGATATTCCAAGTAAATTTGTAATAGGGTATGGTTTAGATTATGCCCAGAAATATAGAAACTTAAGATCGATTTATGTTCTAAGTGAATGACGGAGATTTTTTATAAAATGAATTTTAATAACAATAAATTATTTATGGCAGAAAATAACAATAGTAATAAACCAATGCCTAAACCGCCGAAGCCGAACAGCAACGGTGGAGGGAAAAAACCTGATGATAATTTTGACTGGGCAAAAATTATACGACTAATTTTTGGCTGGGGAGCTGTAGTTGTTGCCGCTGTTATAGTTATGCAATTATTTAAAACAAATAATACTAATTATACTGAAATTTCGTATAACCAGTATGAAAACCTCTTAAACGAAAATAAAATTGAAAAAGCAATAATTACTAAATCGGATATTAACGATTATTATTTTAAAGCAGATCTTAAATCCGAAGAAAAAGTAACAGTAAATAATACCGAAACCCCTGTTAGAAAAATTTCAGTTTACCTGCCCGAACCGGTAATTAAAGATCAAGAAGCAATCTGGAAAAAACAGGGAATAATTTATTCATTCGATAAAGAATCTAATGAGTGGATGAATCTTCTGCTCAGTTTTGTTCCATGGATAATAATTATTGCTGTCTGGATTATAATTATGCGCAGAATGCAAGGCTCCAGCGGCGGAACAAGAGGAATTTTTTCTTTCGGAAAAAGTAAGGCAAAACTTATTACTCAATCCGGACAAAAAATTACCTTTAAAGATGTGGCCGGTGCGGACGAGGCTAAATTAGAATTGCATGAAATTATCGAATTTTTAAAAGAACCTACTAAATTTCAAAAATTAGGCGGAAAAATACCGAGAGGAGTTTTATTTCTAGGCCCTCCCGGAACAGGTAAAACTTTACTTGCCCGTGCGGTTGCCGGAGAAGCAGGTGTTCCTTTCTTCTCAATAAGCGGTGCAGATTTTGTTGAAATGTTTGTAGGTGTTGGCGCAAGCCGTGTAAGAGATCTTTTTGAACAAGGAAAGAAAAACGCGCCATGTATAATTTTTATTGATGAAATTGATGCTGTCGGAAGGCATAGAGGTGCCGGTTTAGGCGGCGGACATGATGAAAGAGAACAGACTCTTAATCAGCTTTTAGTTGAAATGGACGGATTTGAACAAAACAGCGGAGTAATTATTATTGCCGCAACCAACCGCCCAGATGTTCTAGATCCTGCTTTATTAAGACCGGGAAGGTTTGACAGACAAGTAGTAGTTGACCGTCCTGATGTAAAAGGAAGAGAAGGAATTTTAAAAGTTCATACTCGCAATATTCCTCTAGATACAAATGTAAATTTAGAAGTATTAGCCAAAGGTACTCCGGGATTAGCCGGTGCCGAACTTGCTAATCTTGTAAATGAAGCCGCTTTATTAGCTGCCAGAAAAAACAAGAAAAAAGTTGAAATGATCGATTTTGAAGAAGCTAAAGATAAAGTTATGATGGGAATGGAACGTAAAAGCATGATCATTTCCGAGGAAGAGAAAAAAACTACAGCTTATCATGAAATAGGACATGTTCTTGTTGCCAGAATGATTCCGGAAGCGGATCCGGTACATAAAGTAACAATTATTCCCAGAGGCCGGGCGCTTGGTGTTACCAGTTATTTACCGATAGATGAAAAGCATACATATTCCAGAGATTATTTTGAAGCGATAATTACTTATGCTCTTGGCGGACGTGCCGCAGAAAAAATAATCTTTAATCATTACACAACCGGTGCCGGAAATGATATTGAGAAAGCAACCAACATCGCGCGAAAAATGGTTTGTGAATGGGGAATGAGCGACAAGCTTGGCCCCTTAAGTTACGGTGCCAAAGATGAAGAAATTTTCTTGGGGAGAGAAATTCAAAAGCATAGAGATTATAGTGAAAAGACGGCGATAGAAATTGATGACGAAGTGCGAAGAATTGTTAATACAGCCATGGTTCGTGCTGAAAAAATATTGACTGATAATATTGATATTCTACATACTCTGTCAAATGAATTACTTGAAAGAGAAATTCTTGATTCCGAGGAAATTGATAAATTAATTCGCGGTGAAGAATTACCGCCTATTAAGAAAAACGGAGATTCTGAATCCGGGCCAATTGAAATTCCGGATCATGTAAAAAAATTAATGGATCAGCGTAAACCTAAAGAATCCTCTCCAAAAGATGACTCAAATTGATAACGGAACTATTAATTACAGAGATGAAGTAGTTAGAAAACTAATTCATCTCTGTTCTTTAGCCATCCCAATAATTTATTATTTCATCCCAAGAAGCAGTGCTATTTTAATTCTTAGCGTTGTTACTTTTTTTGCCGTTGTATTAGATCTGGGAAGATATTTATCACCGGCAGTAGGAAAAGTTTTTTATAAAATTTTCGGATTCCTTCTCCGAAAACATGAAATAGACCATACAAAGAAAAATTTAAATGGTGCTACTTATGTATTTATTTCGGCACTTATCTGTGTAATTATATTTCCTAAAATTCTGTTCATTACAGCTTTCACTGTTTTAATTATAAGTGATTCGATGGCCGCATTAATCGGTAGAAAATTCGGCAGGCATAAATTTTTAGCGAAAAGCTTTGAGGGAACTTTAACTTTTTTTATAAGTGCAAGTATTGTTATTTTATTTACCCCAAAAGTTGAGGGGAATTTAACTGAATACTTAATCGGTTTTATTGCCGCCGCTGTAGGCGCAATAGTTGAAAACCTTTCATTCGGATTTTTTGATGATAACCTTTCAATACCGATTTCAATTGGGTTAACAATGTGGTTATTATACATTATTTGGCTGCCCAATATTACACTTATAGTCTCAAATGTTTAGAGGTAATAATGCGAAAGAATTTTATTGTTTTTAGCTTATTTGTACTTACAATTCTGCTTACTTCCTGTTCTACACAAAAACCCGCTCGCGGCCCCGAAGATGAGATTTTAGTTGTTGCCGATTCTATTGAGTATCAAATATTAAAACCTGCTCTCGATTCAGCTTTCGAAAAAATAATTTATACTCCGCAGCCCGAAAAAATTTTTAACTTAAAGAGAATAAATGTAAACCAGCTTAACCATTATAAAAACAGAAAAAATATTATTATTACCGCTCCTTTAAATTCAGATTCACACACTTCTAAATATATTCAAACAGTTTTAGATTCCGCCGTTAAACAGAAGGTACGAGCTGACAGCGCTTTTAACATAAATAAATATGACCTTTGGGCGAAAGATCAATTAATAATGGTTTTAACCGCTCCTACTATGGATAAGCTCATTTCCCAAATTAAATTTGATAGAGATAATCTGCTTTATGCTTTTCAAAATATTTCCGATAAAAGACTATATGCCAGTTTATATAACGAGCGTTATGAATTGAAGAAAATTGAGGGTGAATTTCTTCAAAAATACGGTTGGGTTATTTATGTTCAAGCGGATTATAGAATTGCCAAAGATGCGCCGGAAGATAATTTTGTTTGGATTAGAAGATCTCCTAACAGCGACATGGAGCGTTGGATATTTATTCATTGGATTGATAACGCATCGCCTGAATATTTAAATGAGGATTCTATAAAAGTTATCCGTAATAGAATGACAAAGAAATTTTACAGAACAACTAACGACAGCGGATATGTTATTATAGCGGAAGATTATTTTACTACCAGTGAAGTTAATTTTAACGGCAGATATGCTTTGATGACACAAGGACTCTGGGATTTAAATATTAAAGGTATGGGAGGCCCTTTTGTTAATTATACTTTTTATGATGAAAAAACTAAAAGAATTTATATGATTGACGGTTCTGTTTTCGCACCAAAATATTATAAGAGAAACCTGATTCAGCAAATGGATGTTACGCTTCAATCTTTTATGACGAAAAGTGAATTAAGTAAGGATAGAAAAGAAACTTTATTAGAAGCCGCCAACGATGAATAACTATATTTATATAATTGATTTTATAAAAAGATTTACAAATGAATGTAAATCTTTTTTATTTTTAAAATTATCGAATAAGAACCTGCTCTAATCCTTGCGGAATTTTATAATCCGGGAGATCATTTTTTATCTTCTGAATATAAATTTTTGCGCGTTCAATTTTATCATACTGCATTTCATACAATGCTCTTCTTGTTAACATTGTTCCTACTATATTCTCAATGAATTTAGTATAGTGGTTTTTGTTTTGAGGGAATCTAATTTTAAAATCGGGATTTGCTGCCGGAATATATTTTTTACCTTTTACAACTTTAAATAAAAATAAATCGGGAACAAGAGTATAACCGGGCGGAAGAACAAATTCTCCCCGCTGCATTTCGTTTTCAAATAATTCCGGGCCGACATAAAAATCTCTTTTTGTAATATTTGCCGAGACCAATCCCGTCATTAATTCTCTATAACGTTTTTCAAGCAAAGCCGGATTATAGGGCTGATCATTCTCAAAAGGTTTTAACGCCGCCAAAAATTTGTTAACAACATTACCCAATCTCTTTAAAACCAAAGGATAATCGGTTTTTAACTGATTATAATACCACGATCTTCTTAATAATTCCTTATCTATAATTACAACATCTTTCCTATTATTTTCTACGAATTGAAAATAATATGAAGGTGAAACTAAATAATCCCATTGGTATGTAAATATAATTCCATTCTTTGACACGGATGAAATTACGGCAGTCGAATAATCTTTAAATGAATAAGTATTGCTTTGATCTACTTCTTGATAATTTATAAATCCTTCAACCGCGATAAAAAGAATAAGAGCAACAGCCGAAATTGAATAAGAATATTTCCCGATTTTCAGAACAGAAAGAATTTTAATAATACCAAAAACGGTGAAAAAAGCGAGTGAGATATAAGCAAGTAAAAAGTATGAATCGATATCATGAATATCATAATTTATTGAATAAAACACGGTAAAGATTAAATTGATCAAACTAAAATAGAAGAATTTACGAGCCATAAAAAAAGTAACAAAAATTCCTAATACAGAAATTAACAGCACAATACTGAACTCTGCCGGAAGAGTCGTTAAAAAAAATGCAAGTTGTTTTTTTGCCGCGGCAGTAGAAGAGAATAACCAAACTTGATATTGTTTACCGGAAATATGTCGAAAAAATCTTTCAAAATTATTGGGATTTCCCCAATTTAAAATTGGATCGGCTGACGCTTTTAGTGGAAGGTAAAGGTAAATTAAAATTAATAATGGAATAAATACCGCGAGCATTATTCCTATGATTTTGTAACTTCTAAGGTTAAACTTATTTTTTTCAAAATATAAATAAGCAATTCCCGGAAGTACTAGCAGAGTAGTCATATGATTAGAAAACCCCAAAGCCAAGCCCATAGCCAAAAATATCCAAGCTTTTGGATTGAAATCATCTTTTTTTAAGTAAGAAATATAAGCTTTTAATGAAAGCAAGATAATTAAATTTAATAACGCGATGTGAAATGAATATACTTCGACGGAAGTAGATTGAAACCAAAATGTTTGACTAAAAGCTAATGCGAATCCGGCCAAAATTGAGGCTAGATATTTTTTCCCTTCCGGAATAGATATAACCTGATCATCAGATTTAATTGCGCTACCCTTTTTGTTTTTGGGTAATATATTATTTTCTTTCTTTTGAAAAAACGAAATATTATCCAAAACAAATTTAGAAGTATAAATGAATAACGCGGCACCCGCACCGCACCATACCGCCGCAAGAATATTTAGCTGATAAACCTTAGTAAAAGGAAGCGGTATAAGAGCAAATAAATATCCCAGCATTGTAAATAGCGGATAACCTGTTGGATGAGCAATTCCGGCCAAAACTTGAACTGCGGTTAGTTCACCGGAATCTATTTGAATAACTGTGGGGGCTAGGGTTGTAAGATATATTATAAAAATTGCTGTGCCGGTTAAAACGGCAAAATATTTTTTTAAGAAACTCAACTTTAAGATCCTAAATATTTTTGAAAAGTACGAAAATTATATTTAGTTATAAGAATTATTTTTTTGTTGAAATCATTTTCAGATATTTTATATGCATTTTTAGCTAAAATTCTTAATTTATTTTTATCGGAAGGAAGAACAGATCGAGTGCTGTTAAATAAATTCTGATTTGTTAAAGCTATAGTTTTTAGAAAAGTATAATTCGATTTTAGTTCTTCCAAATCATTAAAATACACGGACGTTTTTTTAATAAGTGAAATAGTTTTTAATATTCCTTTACCCCTGCATATACTGTAGTATCGCGGGTTATTTAAAATTATGTATTGAAGAATAAATTCAATATCCATAATTCCGCCTTTACTTCTTTTCAAGTGAAAAAAATTCGCTATTAAAGAAATATCTTTTGGATAAAGTCTTTTTCTCATATCTAAAATTTCTCGTTTTAAATCTTCATCTTTTTCTTTAACCATTCTTCTTTTTATAGAAGTAGATAAGGAACTGAATATTTGCTTATTGCCGGAAATAAAATTTAACTTACAGAAAGCTTGTAATTCCCAAATTCTGGCTCTTTCTGAAATATATTTTTTATAACTGTTTAATTCCCAGACTAACAAACTGCTTTTCCCTTCGGGGCGAAGCCTGCAGTCGGTGTTAAAAGGTTTTAATTCCGCTTTAATTTTTTGAAGAAGCGCTTGAAATTTTATCTGTAAATTTTCTGTTGAAGCGGGCAGAGAAGATATAAAAATTAAATCAATATCCGATGCAAAAGTCATCTCTCCCGCGCCTAAACTTCCCAGTGCCGCAATCATATATTCATCATCTTTAAGAACAAATTCTAATTCATTTTTTTGTATCGTAGCAATTTTTTGTTTAACAAACGCTGATAAATATTTTGAAACCTGTACGGCAGAAATAATTTTTAAGCAAAACTGTACTGAAAGAATAAATAAAAATTTTTTTGTACTAAAAATAGATAAAGATGAATTATTTATTTTCTCAAAAACCTTACCGGTTAAAAAATATTCCAATAAATCTTCATCTTCCGCAAAAAGATCAATAGATCTTTGGCTATACTGACAAACATTTAAAAACGAAATAAAAAAATTTTTATCTAAAAACTGCTGATACCAAATGGAAGGGAAAGTTACGGTTCTGATTATCCGGACAAAATTTTGCAAGACCAAATCCGGATTATCGGCTGTTTTTAGGTATTCAAATAATATATTTTCAATTTCAAAAAACGCTAAAATTGATTTTTTATCAAACTGCTTTTGTCCTAAAAGTCCTTTCCCTTCTCGTAAAAATTCTAAATCTTTTCCCGCTCTTTTTTTATTCTCAAAATTTATTCTTTCAACCGAAGCTCGTTTAACTGCTGAAGTTTCAATCCCCATTATTGAATTATAAATCTTTTTTACTTCTTTTCGTTTTTTTGAAACTTCACTTTTAAAAAGCGTCGCGTTTTTAAAATTTAAAAAGGAAACAAGTTTCTCTAAAGTTTCTCCTTCAGCCGGGATAGTGTGTGTTTGAGAGTCATTCATAAGTTGAAGAAAATGTTCAATCCGGCGATAAAAAATGTATGATTCAGAAAAAATTTTAGCCTCGTCAGCCGAAAGCAAATTAAGAATTTGCAACTGAGAAATTGCATTCAAAGTATTCTGAGTTTGAAGCTGTAAATTTTTGCCGCCATTTAACAGCTGTAATGCTTGTACCGAAAATTCAATATCTCTAATTCCGCCGGAAATTAATTTTATATTTTCTTCTTCTCCAATATTTTTTTCAATATTCCTTTTTAGTTTTTTTATTTGTTCTGT
The DNA here is from genome assembly GCA_963798775.1 of uncultured Bacteroidota bacterium. GTDB lineage: Bacteria > Bacteroidota > Ignavibacteria > Ignavibacteriales > Ignavibacteriaceae > CAWCUK01. Next base: position 312,790 of record CAWCUK010000001.1, on the reverse strand, counting down.
AGGAGAATAAGAAAAAGAGGAAGGATAAATAAAAGGTGTTAAATAATTTTTGAATTTTTTATATAACTCAAAATTTCCGTTTATAAAATCAGTTTTAATAAGCATCTGACGTTCCCAATCTTCTCCGCGGCTTTCATAATAATTTAAATATTCAAGTAAGCTTCTGCATAACTGAGAATTCCTTCCGTCGGGGCGAAGTCTGAAATCGACACGATAAATATAACCTGCTCCTGTTATTGCTGTGGCGCTTTCTATAAATAAATAAACTGCTTCTGTTAAAATTTCCTGATAATTTTTCTGCTTGTTTATCTGTGAATTCTTATCATAAAAAATTATCAAATCAATATCTGAACTGTAGTTTAATTCATTTCCTCCTAATTTGCCCAAAGCTAATAAACAATAAGTATTTTCAAGATTTTGCAACTCGTATTTCTTAAGTATTTCAGAATAACAAAGATTAAAAAGTTCGGAGGTTATAGATCCGGCAAGAGTGGAAAGTTCTTCCGTTATATTTTTTAAATCAGTTATATTTAAAATATCTCTTAATCCTATCCGCAATAATTCCTTTCGTTTATTTATGCGCAGCATTTTAACTTTTGAGCCGAATGATTTATAAGCAGTAAGTGAATTTGAAAGCGACAGCGGAAATTTATTTTTTTCAATAGAAGTATTTAATATTGAAGGATTAACAATCCAATAAAAAAATTCCGGATTTCTAACAAGTACATCAGTAAGATAATTACTGTTAACAGCTACGGAAACAATAATTTCAATATAATGAGGATATTTAATACAATTATTCAGAAAAGTAATTTTATCATACATGCCTAAAATTATTCTTAGTAGATTTGATTCGCTGTTGAAATCGAAATAATGATTATTAATTTCTATTTCAAAAAATTGTAGAATTTCTTCCAATTTTTCCGCCGGAATATAACCTGCAGAAATTTCGGTTAGTTTTCTAATAAATTCCGAAGAAAGTTTTTTTGTGTTTGTTTTTGCTGCCACTTTTCAAAAATATTTTATTCAAACCACATAATCTAATATTTAGAAGCGGTAAATTAAAATAAGTTAAATTTAATAAGACAAAGTAATTTCTATTTTTTTTTGATTTATCTTTATAAACTTATTTATTAGTACTTCGTCACAATACAATTTAAATAATGAATTGGTAAATTTGCGGCATATAATTAAAAGAAAGTTTATAAATGAACAAAATACTTTATCCTGCACAAGTTAAATATCTTAAAGAATTTAAAGATGAAAATGATCCATTGATTAATAAAATTGAAGACTATGCTAAAAAACATAAAGTGCCGATTTTATCTTGGGATTCGGCTGCTTTTTTAGAGCAATTAATTCAAATGAACAATCCAAAATTAATTTTGGAAATAGGTACTGCAATCGGTTATTCTTCAATTAGAATAGCAAGAAATTTTAAAAGAAAAGGGTTATTAAAAACAATAGAAATTAGTCCCGAAAATATTAAAGTAGCGAAACTAAATATAGCCGAATCCAAATTGGAAGATAAAATAGAAATTATTGAAGGAGATGCGCTGCAAGTTATGCCACGGCTAAAAGAAAAATTTGATTTTATTTTTCTTGATGCCGATAAAAAAGATTATAAAAAACTTTTTGATTATGCTTTAATTCTTTTAAAAAGCGGAGGAATAATATTTGTGGATAACCTGCTTTGGCATGGTTATGCCGCTGCTGCTGCCGTTCCTCCGAGTTATAAAAGTTCAACAAAGTTTATCCGCGACTTTAACAGAATTTTTACTACTCAGCCAAATCTTAACGCGACCATTCTTCCTATCGGAGACGGCGTAGGTTTGGGAATTAAAAAATAAAAGGGATTTATGTCGGATATTTTTGTAAAAGCACAAAATTTTATAAACGAAGTTGAAGATTTTTCACAAATAAAACTGAATAAAAAAGCCGCGTTAATTCGTCTTTATGAAGAAGCTTTAAAGAGGGATAAAGAAAAACTATTTGGCGAACTTACTTTTTCGGCAAAATATGTACAAGGATTATTGCGTGTACTAAAAAGCAGCGCGGGAAAAACTGATATTCAAAATTTGGATACAATTAAAAAAGATTTTACTTCGAATATGGAAAAGGTTGTTGAGCAGATAAAAGAAATTCTTGCTGAAAGTGATGTAGAAGTTCAACAATATTTTAATCAGAATTTTCTGGAACTATCTTCGCAAGGTTTGCTGGAGTTGAGTGAATTACTTCATGATTTGGAATGGGTAAAAATGTACACAAATAGAAATAAAAAATAATTCCAATTTTGCCTACTTCATATTAACAAATTGTGTGGGAAAATCTAAATCAGCATCCTTAACTAATTGAATTACCGCCTGTAACTCATCAATTTTAGTGGCCTGCACTCGTACTTGTTCATCTTGAATTTGTGCGTTTACTTTTAATTTTGCTGCTTTAATTAAAGCGGTAATCTTTTTAGCGTTTTCTTTTGATATTCCGCTTTGAAGATCAATTTTTTGTTTTAATCTTCCGCCGGAAGCTTGTTCAGGCTCATTTAATTTAAGAGCTTTTATAGATAATCCTCTTCTAATAAATTTAGTTTGAAGAATATCTATACCGGCATTTAGAGAATAATCATCCTTTGTATTAATCGTAATTATTTTATCCTTCTTGTTCAATTCTATTTCTGTATTAGAATCTTTTAAATCATACCTTTGAGTAATTTCTTTAATTGCTTGATTTACCGCATTATCTACTTCCTGCAGATCAACTTCGGAAACAATATCAAAAGAATGATTTTGAGCCATTGTAAAATCCTTTTTTTATTTATTTCAAATTGAAAAAGATTGGAAAAGTCGGGGTGGGGAGATTCGAACTCCCGACCTCTTCGTCCCGAACGAAGCGCGCTAACCGGGCTGCGCTACACCCCGAAGAATTGTGATAGTCAATATTTTATATTTTATTTAATTGACTATAATAATGTAACAAAAATAAGTTGTTTAATTTTAATATCCAATCATATAAAGAAATTATATTATCATGATAACAGTCAAATTATTATAATAATTATTGTTTTTATATTTTATTTATAATATCTTATCATTAAACATTTTAAGCAGAACTAATAAGTTATTTCTTTAGGTAGAGTTTATAACTATAGCATTTTTGAGATAAACATAAATTACAAAATATAGTGAGGGAAGCAATATGAAGAAATCTTTAGTATTATTTTTCGGAGTTGCATTTTTACTGCTTTCAAGTAGTATTTTTGCGCAATCTTCTTCATCCAAATACGGCTGGTTGGCAAAAGATAGCTGGAGTTTTGGATTCGGTGGTACTTACCCGCGTTACATCAGCACAAGTGTAACTGTTCAAGATGAAGCCGGGTACGGCGGCTTTTTATCAATTCAAAAAAACTTTTCCGAACATATCGGTTTACGTTTATTAGGAAATTATCTCCATTTCCAAGGTTTTAGCGGTGCCGCAAAAATTGAGAATAATTCAATTGCCGGTAATTTCGATTTAATATATTATTTTGTCCCGTGTGAGCCCATTTCACCTTATTTAGGTGTTGGTGTTGGTTTATTTTCAAATACAATTAAAAATTCTCCCCAAAATCAATACAATAAATCATTTTTAGATTATCAAATGAATTTGAATTTTGGTTCCGAGTGGAGAATCGGCGAAAACTGGAAACTTAAGACTGAGTTAGGTTATCATACTGTTGCAAGCGGCCACTTTGATGGAACTGGCGGAACGGCTAACGGCGGTATTCTTGGTGGTTTAACCGATGCGTATATGAATTTTGATTTAGGATTTTTATACTACTTCGGTTACGGCGAAAAATCAAACCTTTGCGATATGTATGAAGGTATAGGCAAAGTTGACTATAGTAGAATTGAAGATATAGTTAAAAAATATCAAGCTGAACCGACTGAAGTTGATTACAACAGAATAGAAAACATCGTAAAGAAATACCAATCACAAGTTAAGAGCGGTCAAGAAGAAAATTGGGTTTTAATAGGTGTTAACTTTGATTTTAATAAAGCAACTTTAAGACCTGAATCTTATCCAATCCTTTACAATGCTGCCGAGCTTTTATTAACTCATCCTGATTCGCAAGTGGAAATTCAAGGATATACCGATAATATCGGTTCTGAAAAATATAACCAAAAGTTATCTGAACGCAGAGCTGAAACGGTTAAAAATTTCTTAGTTGCTAAAGGCGTTGATGCCAGCAGATTAAAAACTGTCGGCTACGGAGAATCTAAACCAATTATGGATAATAAAACTGCTGACGGCAGAGCATTAAACAGAAGAATTGAATTTCAAGTAAAAAATAAATAGTAAAAGATTCTAATTTGTTTTAGGGATCTCAATTTTTGAGATCCCTTTTTTATTTTAAATAAAATCTGTTTACTTTATGCATAATTAATTTTAGATTTACATAAATAATTGAACAACCTTTAAATCTATCCGAGAGATGGAAAAGGAATGAAAATAAAATATAAAAAATAGGAACACCTCCACGGCTTTATTTTTAAGCTAAGGAGGTTTTTTGGTATATGAACATAAAAGCAAAATTAGTTGATGAAGTTGGTTTAAATAGAATTATTACAAGAATAGCCCACGAGATAATTGAAAAAAATAGAGGCACTAATACTCTTGTGTTAATGGGAATGCGCACTAGAGGCGAATTTTTAGCAAATAGAATTTTTTCAAAAATTAAAGAAATAGAAGAAATTGAACTCCCGCTTGGTGTTCTGGATGTTACTCTTTATCGTGATGACTTTAGAACCCGCTTAAAACAGCCGGAGGTTTCGCTTTCCAATATTACTTTTGATATTAATGAAAAAGATATAATCCTCATAGACGATGTTTTATATACCGGCCGTACAGTCCGTTCTGCTATGAATGCGTTAATGGATTTGGGAAGGCCGAATACTATACAACTTTTTGTGCTTGTGGACAGAGGTCACAGGGAATTACCAATTCGCGCTGATTATGTAGGAAAAAATATTCCGACATCAATAAATGAAGAAGTAAAAGTTAAAATGCTGGAAATTGACGGCGAAGATGCCATTTATTTAATTGATACTAAAAAGTTATAATATATAAAGAAGATTTATGCCACTTTCAAACAAACATTTACTAGGTTTAAAAGATTTCCCCAAAGAGGATATTCAATTAATTTTAGAAACTGCTCTTACTTTCCGTGAAGTTTTAGAAAGACCGATTAAACGTGTTCCGACACTGCAAGGAAAAACTATTGTAAATCTCTTTTATGAAAATTCTACTCGAACCAGGATGTCTTTTGAATTAGCGGAAAAAAGACTTTCCGCAGATACAATAAATTTTTCTGTTTCAACTAGTAGTGTGAGTAAAGGTGAAACCTTTAAAGATACAATCAAAAATATTGAGGCCATGAAAGTAGATATGATTGTTATACGTCATTCTGCTGCCGGTACACCCCATTTTCTCTCGAAAATATCAAATGCTAATGTTATTAACGCGGGAGATGGTATCCATGAACATCCCACACAAGCTTTATTGGATATGTTCTCAATTAAAGAAAAATTAGGAAAAATTGCGGGATTAAGAGTTTGTATTGTCGGCGATGTTGCTCATAGCAGAGTTGCTCTTTCAAATATTTTCGGATTAAAAACAATGGGTGCCGAAGTTTCCGTTTGCGGCCCTTCTACCATGATTCCCCGATTTATTGAAGATTTAGGTGTAAAAGTTTTTTATAAGATTGATGAAGCTATAAAAGAAAATGATGTGTTAAATGTCCTTCGAATACAACTTGAAAGAAAAGCTCGAGAATATTTCCCGTCCATCCGGGAATACACAAAATATTTTGGTATTACACAAGATAGATTAAATAAAAACAATCGGGATATTTTAATACTTCATCCGGGACCTATTAATAGAGGCGTTGAATTATCCTCTGAAGTTGCCGACGGATTACAGCAGATTATTTTAAAGCAAGTAACTAACGGCGTGGCCATAAGAATGGCGGTTTTATATTTATTAGGAACTCAAAATTAGGAAAGATTTTATAATGAAAATTATCTTAAGAAATGTAAATATTCTAAATCCTGAGCAAAATTTATCTGAAAATAGTACAAATCTTGTTTTGGAAAATGGCAGTATTTCTAAAATAGGAACTATTACTGAGACCGATTTACAAACCGCACGAGAATTTGATCTATCGGGTAAATATATAGTTCCCGGCTTTTTTGATATGCATGTTCATTTAAGAGAACCCGGAAGGGAAGATGAAGAAACAGTAGAAACCGGCTGTAATAGCGCGGCAAACGGAGGATTTACTGCTGTTGCATGCATGCCAAATACTGAACCTGCAATAGATTCGGCGGAAGTTATTTCATTTATTAAAAAACAAGCAAAAGGTCATCTTGTTGATGTCTTTCCGATAGGTGCCGCAACAATTGCTAGAAAGGGAGAAATAATTTCACCGATGGCTGAACTTCATGAAGCCGGCGCAGTCGGTTTTTCAGATGATGGTGTCGCTATTAAAACGGCTGCTATTTTAAAAAGAGTATTAGAATATTCAAAAATGTATAAACTTCCCGTAATTGAGCATTGTGAAGATGAATCTTTAGCCGGCGGTGCGATGAATGAAAGTATTAATTCAACCCTACTCGGACTTCCTCCTATTCCCTCTGTTGCCGAAGATATTATTGTAAACCGTGATATTTTAATGGCCGAATACACCGGCGGAAAAATTCATATTGCCCATATGAGCACTAAAAATTCAGTGCAAATGGTGCGTGAAGCAAAGAGGAAGGGAATTCAAGTAACATCGGAGGTAACTCCACATCATTTTGTTTTAACCGATGACGCAGTAAAAACTTATGATACAAATACTAAAATGAATCCTCCCTTGCGAACTAGGGAAGACATAGAAGCTATTATAGAAGGATTAAAAGACGGTACAATCGATTGTATTGCCAGCGATCATGCGCCTCATTCACGTGAAGAAAAAGAAGAAGAATTTGAATTTGCTCCAAACGGAATTCTGGGACTTGAAACACAGATTGGAATTGCACTTACCGAACTTTACCATAAAAAAATTCTTTCTTTGGAAGAACTTATTTATAAAATGTCAATAAATCCCCGGAAAATTTTAAATATTCCGATCCCGGAATTTTCCGCAGGCGAAAAAGCAAATTTAACCATACTGGATCCGGACGAAATTTGGACTGTGGATATTAATAATTTTCTGAGCAAATCAAGAAATTCTCCGTTCAATAAGAAACTGCTCACCGGCCGTGCTGTTGGTGTTATAAATAATAATCAGATGTATTATAAGAATGAGTTTATAGAAATATAAGTTCCAATATTCTATACAGATAGTGCATTAAAAAGTACAGTTGCATTTACATAATGCTTAAATCTTTCGAAATTCTAAACATATATTTGGCACTTTATTTGGGTTTCCTTCATTACGAACATTACGAGGGAAACTACAATGAAAAAGTATTTATTATATACAACAGCTGTCATTTTAATTTTTGCCTTTAACGCATGTAAAATTAATGAACCCTATTATTATAATTATAATAGAGATGATCAACCTCCGGCACCTCCAAACGGTGTTGTTATATACAATGGCGATAATAGAGTCGACATTTCATGGTATCACAATTCAGAAAATGATGTTGCCGGTTACAATGTTTATTACAGTTATTCTTACGATGGAAAATATAATTTAATTGGATCAACCGAAGATAATTATTTTATTGATTACGATGCGCATAACGGAAATACATACTATTATGCAGTGGCCGCCTATGATTATAACGGCAATGAAAGTGAATTAAGTTTTGAAAATGTTAACGCGACTCCTCGTCCCGAAGGTTATAATCAATCGGTTTTTGATTATTTAGTTTTTCCAGATAATTCCGGGTATTCTTTCAGTTCTAATTCCATCGTTCCGTATGATTCAAAAGCATCCGATTTTTTCTTTGAAAATTATAAAGGAACTTTTTACTTGGATGTTTGGAATGATACAGATATAAAAGATATGGGCCCGACAAATGATATTTATGATGTACCTTATGCTCCTAATTCCGGCTGGTCTTCTACTAAAGACGCTTACGCAATAGTGGGGCATACTTATGTGGTTTGGACTGTTGATAATCATTTTGCAAAAATAAGAGTAAAATCTATTACCCGTGATAGAATTGTTTTTGATTGGGCGTATCAGTTAATTCCGGGAAATGTTCAATTAAAACCAAAGACAATTCAAACGGAAGAAAGAGTATTAACTCGTTCTTTTGAGAGATAAAAAATTAATTAAATAATTAAAATGCTGCTTTCGTCAGAAGCGGCATTTTGTATGTTTAAAAAAGTAATTAGTAACTATATGTGTGATTAGATTTTATGTCTATAGATTTCGAAAAAATTATTGATTAAATTTCATAAAGATATGAAGTTAAACTTTTTACAAATATTAATAGTCGTTGTATTTCTATCCTTTTTTTCGGGTATTAATTTTGCTCAGCAAAACCGTCTTCATAGTAAATTAAAAAATAAAGATCAGAAACAATCTGTTTATGTTGTTTTTAATCAAATAGAAAATGCTATTTTGGGGAATGATGTTTCTGTGGTTGCAAATCTTTTAAGTCCTCAAACTTATTTTAGTTTATCAAACGGAATAAGCGGTTATTACAGCTCAAATCAAGCATATTATGTTTTAGAAGATTTTTTCAAGATTTATAGAGTAACATCATTTAAATTAAATAATATTCAGCCGGATGAAAACAATCCCTACGCAACCGGAGTTTATGGTTACGAATTCAGGGGAAAACGAGATGCGGCTCAGGTTTATATTTCGCTTAAGAATATGGGCGGAAGTTGGAAAATAACTCAGATTACTATTAACTAACTTTATGAAATCTCTTTTCAACTTTAAAGGCGATAGGAAATATTTTGCTATCGTCTTTTTTATTTTAATACTTATTTTAATTTCGGGTGTTTTAACTCCTCTTTTAGTTGAACATGTTGAAAAGCATTGGCCTGATGAATTAACCGTTAAAATTAATGAAATTGAAAAATCGGCAACTCAGCTTTATGATAATAAAGAAAATGAATTAATTTCAGTTTCTGATAATTTGAAAAAGAAATTAGCGAAGACATTAAGTCCCGGTAATGTTTCATACGGTTCTTTAATTCAAATGATAAACTCCCATGAATATGATAGTTATTCTGTAGAAGTTTTAGCGCCCAACGGAAGAATATTTGCGTGGAATAAAAAAATAGCGATTCCTCAGGAAGAAGTTTTTCCGTTAAGTTATCCTTTGGGAGAAGTTCATTTTTATACTTCTGATTTGGTTGTATATGTTACAATTATTCAAACTTTTAATGTTGAGAATGATAGATTTTATTTTATTGTAAGCCTGCCGATTGAAAAAAAATATGAGCTGCAAAACAGATATTACCATCAATTAAGCTTTACAAAATCTCTTTCCGATAAATTTTATACACAATTTGAAATTACTTATAATCCCTTTGAACAGCCTCAAAATAACGGCAGAAAATATTCCTTTGAAATTCTGAATAATAAAAAGAATAAAATTGGAATGATTACTTTCATAAAACCTGCGCTAAATACTTCTGTTTCAAGTTTGTATTATGAATCCGCGCAGTTTCAATCTATACTGGCGGCACTTGGATTTTTTATTTTGGCTTTCGGTTTTAGAAAAGAATTTAATGCGATAAAATCCAGAATATTTAGATTATTTATTTTCGCCGCTTATCTGGCTGTTTTTCGGATTGTAATTTATTCGGTAGGATTTCCTTCAAATATTTTAACCGGCCCGCTAGTTAATCCCGCGTATTTTTCTTCTGCGTTCGCCGGCGGTTTGGTAAAATCTCCCATAGAATTTTTTCTTACTATTATCGCTACATTAATCATCAGTATAATGGCATTTCGTTATGTCTTAGATTTTATGAAAAGCCGAAGATTAAAATTAAAGAAGAACTATTTTGTTTCTATAGCGTTAATTTTACCACTGGCAGCGGCTTTTCTTCTAACTATGCGCGGATTAAACGCGTCAATAAAAAGTGTGATCTTTGATTCAACTTTACGCTACTTTAAAGAACCGAAAATTATTCCCGATTTTCCGGCAATGATGATGAACTTAAACGTGCTGATGCTTGGTCTTGCAATTATTCTTTTACTATCTGTTTTTGTACTTCTTATTATTAGTTTCTATCCCCAAAAAAACGCCAGAAATTTTAATATTTTTTTTACAGCACTGTTTTTAGTTTTTGAACTCAGCGGATATTTTTTTATTACGAAACAGCATCTTCCGCTAATAACACCGGTTTTTAGTTTTATTTTTATTATGTTGATATTCCTTCTCTGTTTTCAAATCTGCAGAAGTAAAGGAAACATTGTATATAATTATATTTACGCCACTCTTATCGCTTCGGTAATTACAGTAAGTTTGATGAATCACTTCAACTCGCAGTTAGAAAAAGAATCATTAAAAACCACGGCGCTTGAAATAAACCGTCCTAACGATAATCTACTTAAATTTTTAATTAATGAAACTCTGCAGAACGCGAAAAAATCGGATGATGTTATAAATGCGTTTACTCGTTACGGAACAAATTATGACGCTGTGGCTTTTATAATATGGAGTCATAGCGCGCTTCAAAAGGAATCTATAAATTCTTCGATTAATATTTATGATAAGAATAGGAAATTATTGGGGCGTTTTACTGTCGGAATTGGTGAAAACCTGGATACGTCACTTAATGTTCGAGATTTTGAAGGTGAACAATTTAAAGTCTTTGAAATTGATTCATCTGAAAATTCAGGTAAGAGATTTTTTAAAGGTATAATGCCGATTGAGGAAAGGGAAAATATTTTAGGTTATGTAACCGCGTCAATAAGTTTTGACCTTCAAACTCTCGGCGGAAATAATATTCCTAATTTTCTTGAATCAAAAAAAAATATTATAAATTCCATCATAAATACAAGACAGCTTAAAATATTTGAATTTGATGATTCAAAACTTACTAATGTTTATGGTAATATTTATCCTTCGCGTGATCAAGTTAAACCTATATTAAATGCTAAATTTGATGATAATAATGAAGCCTGGATTACAATTTCCTTAAACGGAGTAAACTATTTAACTTATCTTTTAAAAAGTGAAACTAATAATCAAAATAAAATAACCAGTGTTTCTTTAAGGGAAAAACAATTCTCATGGAACCTTTTTAATTTTTTCAAAATATTTATTATTCACAGTGTCTTTATAATAATTCTTTTTCTGTTCCTCTTTTCATTCAATCTAAAAACTTTCAAGTACAGTTTTAGAACTCAGCTCTTAATCGCGTTTCTTATTATCTCAATTTTGCCGGTAATTATTCTTGCAATTTACAACCGTCAAATTGTTGAGCAGAGAAGCAGCGCGGCAATTTTTAATGAGCTGAATGAAAGATCTGAATATATTGTTAATCATGTTCAAACTCAGCTGCAGAAAGATAAAAACAAAAATGTTGTTGAAGCTTTTGAAAATGCGGGGCGCGAACTTGATATTTCATTTTCTGTATATGAAAATACAGGACTAATTTATACTTCCCGTTCTCAATTTTATGATGCTAAATTGTTTCAGCAGAGGTTAAATTCGGAAGTTTATTATAGCATGAATTACCTTAGTTACCGCGAATATTTAACCAAAGAACAAATTGAGGATTTTGTTTATGATTCATTTTATAAAAGAGTTATTATAAATGATAAAAGTATAATTATAGGGGTGAATGATGCTTTTAATAAAGTAAGGTTAACTTATTCTACAATGGATGTTGATGTGTTTCTTTTTGGTGTTTATTCCTTTGCGGCAATAATAATTATTATTTTAAGCACATTACTTGCCAATAAAATTTCAAGTCCGATTCATCGTTTAACCAAAGCTACTGAAGCTGTTGCTCATGGTGATCTTGATGTTGAATTATTTCATAAAGAAAGAGGCGAACTACGCGATTTGCTTGACCGGTTTAATTTGATGACGAGAGAGCTTAGGAAAAATCAGGCTGAACTTGCTGAACTTGAAAGAGAAAACGCGTGGAAGGAAATGGCAAAACAAGTTGCGCATGAAATTAAAAATCCGCTTACACCCATGAAACTTGCGGTGCAGCAGTTAGTTGCCTCTTATAAAGATAAAAGTAAAAACTTTGATATAATTTTTGAAAAAGTTTCTACAACAATATTGAACCAGATTGAAAATTTAAGTTTAATCGCTTCCGAATTTTCACGTTTTGCCAGAATGCCTAATTTCAAACTTGAAGAAGTTGAAGTTGTTAATGTTGTAAACGATACCGCGAATCTTTTTGTAGATGAGAATATTAAAATTAATGTTATTCCCTCAATAAATTCTGCCTTTGTTGAAGCTGATGAATCGCAGTTAAGAAGAGTTTTAATTAATTTAATTAGAAACGCTATTCAAGCAAATGCGACTTTTGTTTCATTAAATATTACCGAAGAAAACGGAAAAATTGGGATTCTAATACAAGATAACGGGAACGGGATTCCCGAAAAATTTATTGATAGAATCTTCGACTCAAATTTTACCACAAAAGAGAAAGGAATGGGACTTGGATTAAAGCTGGCAAAACGATTTATTGAAGGTATAAATGGAAAAATGTTTTTAGTGGAATCTTCCGCGAACGGCACTTTATTTAAAATTGAAATTCCCCAAAAAGCTTAACCGGAAAGTGTATTGACTTCATTAACAAAAAATCAAACAGCGGCTTTAAATTATAAAAATCATATTTCCCTTACTGCCAACGCGGGTTCGGGAAAAACCTTCGTCCTTTCCCGTCGTTATTTAGAAATTGCGCTTAAGGAAAATGTTTCTTTAAAAAATATTGCCGCAATAACTTTTACCGATAAAGCCGCAAGTGAATTATATAAAAAAATTGCCGATCAAATTGATGAAAGTCTAAACCTAGCCAAAGAATCAGATGAAGTTAAAAAGTTAGAAAATTTAAGGCGGCAGCTGGTTTCGGCAAATATTTCTACCATTCATTCATTTTGTATAAATATACTAAGAGAATTTCCCGTTGAAGCGAAACTGGATGCTAATTTTACACCGATTGATTCACTCCTTTCGGATGAGCTTATTGAACTTGCCGTTGAAGAACAAATTAAAAAAGCATTTGATGATTCCGCGGAAGAAGAAAAGATAAAATATCTTATCAGAATTTTCGCCTCAAAAAGATTTTTTGCCCGTGAATTAATTTCATTAATTAAAAATCGTAAAAATGTTCTTTTAATTGCTGAAAGTATTTATAAATGTTCAGAAGAAGAAATCGCAAATAATTTTCATAATCTTTTTTTAGAATATGCGTCTATTCTTATCAATCAGCGTAAAGATGAATTTCTTGCATCATTTTATACAATAAATCATGAAGTGCTTGCCTCGAATCCCTTAAATGAAACCGCGTTAAAAGTAAGTTTAACTTTGGGTAAATTAAATAACGCGCAAACGCCTGATGAATTCCTAACACATCTAGCTCAATTAATTTCAGATGCATGCACTAGTAAAGGCGAGATTTCTAAAAAGGGTTACTTCAGCAGTCAACTGAGGAATGGTTTTGAAGAGGAAGTAGTTCAAGTTGAATCAATTATTAAAGATCTGCAAAAAATTGAACTGAACGAAAACCACGAATTAACTGAATACGAACTCGCGAAATTCGGAAAAAACTTACTTTACTTTTTTCATAAAACATTGGAAAGTTACAACAGTGTAAAAAAAGAAAACGGATATTTAGATTTTGAGGATATTCTTTTATTTACCCAAACAATTTTAAATGACGCGGAAGTGCGTAATAAACTATCCGATAAATTTAAATATTTAATGATAGACGAATACCAGGATACGAATGAAATTCAATATCAGATATTTCTTCCTATTTTAGATCATTTAAAACTTGGAAATCTTTTTGTAGTCGGCGATGAAAAACAAAGTATATATATGTTCCGCGATGCTGATCTTGAAGTATTTAACAGAACAAAAACTGAAATAGAAAAATCCGCCGGAAAAGAATATCTTTTAAGTTTACCTGATAGTTTTAGAATGGCTCCCGAATTATGCCTATTCACAAATACTGTTTTCAGAAATCTTTTCAAAAATCCAATAGATATTTTTAATGAAGTAGAGCATTCAGATCTTGTATGCGCTAAATGGGAAGAAAATTCCGGTAAAATTGAAATACTTCTTTCCCCAGATAAAAAAGAATCTGAAGACGATTATGAGGAAGCCGCTTTATTAGCGAAGAAAATAAAGAAGCTGATTGTTGAAGAAAAGTTGGATTGGAAAGACATTGCCGTACTTTGTAGAAAACGAAAATCATTCAGTAAACTGGAAAAAATATTTGTAGAACAAAATATTCCGTTTTCAATTTTAGGAGGAAAGGGTTTTTACCAGCGTCAGACAGTTTACGATGTTTATAATTATTTTTCATTTCTACTCGATAAAGAAAATGATACCGCTCTTATCGGTATTTTGCGTTCGCCGTTTTTTAACATTTCTGATTCTGCCATATTTGAAATTTCATTAATTAGCGGAATAAATTTTTATTCTAAATTAAAAGATTATGCGCAAGAGAATGAAAAAATAAAACGTATTTATAATATTCTTACCGAAAATCTTAAACTTGCTAATAGTACTAATCTAGCTGTTTTGCTGCGAAAAATTTTTAGTGAAACCGAATATTTAAGTGTGCTTGCCTCAAAATCAAATTCTGAGCAGGAACATGCTAATATTGAAAAGCTGATTAATTTAACAATTAATTTCAGCGCGCAAGGATTTAATACACTATTCGATTTTGTTAATTTTCTTAATGATTCAATTAATGAATCGGAAGACGAAGCTCAGGCTGCGGTAGCCGATGAATCCGACGCGGTAAAAATAATGACAATTCATCAGTCAAAAGGGCTGGAGTTTCCTGCGATTTTTCTTTTCAGCTGTCATGAGTATTCTCAAAATAATTCGGCAAAAGCAAAGACAATTGTTATAGATAAAAATTTTGGAATATTAACAAAGCTTCCTCTAAATAATAATTTTTTTGAAGAGTACGCTAAAGCTCCGGTAATAGGCATTAGCGATATAATTACCGAAAAGAAAAACCTGGCCGAACTGAAAAGATTATTTTATGTTGGAATAACCCGCGCGAAAAATTATTTGTTTATTTCTGCGCGGCGAGAAGAAAAATATCGTAGAGATTCTTTTATGGGAATGCTTCTTAGCGGATTAGATATTGATCTGAACGAAAAAATTTACAGCAATAAAAAATTATTAAAATGTTTGATTAAACATGAGGAAAATTATTCGACTGATGAAAAAGAGATTGAACTGAATATTCCCATAGTAAATGAGATTGAAGAAGTTGATATTAAAAATTTTTTACCGGAAGAATCAATTGAAGGTAAAAAAGTAATTAAAATTGAAACAATTTCAGACGAACCTTCCGGCGAAATTATTTCGGCTACAAAAGTGGCTGTATTTGAACAATGCCCGTTAAAATATCAATTAACTTACGAGTTTGGATTTTCGCCGCTTCAGAATCAATATAGAAAGTGGTTTATAACTTCAAAAAAAAATTCAAACCAAGCTGCGTTTGAATTTAATGAAAAAGAAAATTTAATAACCGCCGAAGCATTAGGCGAAGAATCAGAAATAAAAAATCATGCGGAAGTAAAAGGCAGAATTATTCATAAAGTTTTGCAAGATGAAATTACATTTGAAGAAGCTGAAAAATATGTGCCTAAAGCCATTAAAGACGAACTTGGATTTTTGACATATAATTCGGAATTTGCCGCTTCGTTAGAAGAATCTATGTTATCGCTCCTTAAAATATTTTTTAGCTCCGAAGAATATAAAAAATTAAAGAGCTATAAATCGTATAAAAATGAATTTGAAGTTTATCTGAAAGAGAAAGATTTTTATTTATACGGAATTATAGATAAACTTATACGAGACGATAATAAAATAATTATTGCGGATTATAAAACCGATGATATTGCAGAAGAAGATATACCGGATAGATCACAAAGCTATCTAATTCAGTTAAAATTTTATGCATATATTGTTAGCAAATTATTTAAGAATATTGAAGAATTTGAGATTAGATTAATATTTATAAAACATCCGGAAAAAGTTGTCAAACAAAATTTAATAAAAAAAGATTTTATTCCTTTACAGCAAAAATTAGATATTATGGTTAATTCTGTAAGAAAAGGAAATTTTAATAAAAATCTTAATCATTGCGGCAAATGTTTGTTTGCAATTAATTTTTCTAAATGTATTAAAAGTTAATCAACTAAGTTTTATATTTGTTAGTCTATAAATTTTAGTTAGTAATTTAATTGAAAAAATACTGGAAAGATTTAGTTTATGCGCAAAGTTGTAACACAAATTAGAGATATTGATTTGATAGAAAAAGAATTAAGTGCTCAATATTCCGGAGTTTTAGGAATTGGGGGAGAAGATGAAACGGTGCGTCAAGCTGCTAAAACTTTTATTTATTTAGATAAAAATCTCTATATATTTTTTGAGGATGATGACGAACTGTACGAAAATATAAATTTCGAAGGTACTGCGAAATTTTCTATAATTAAAAATGAAAAAATTAAGAAAAATTCTAAAATTGAATTCACACCGACTTACCATTTCATTTCAATTTCAATCAGTGGTATAATAAAAAAAATTGAAGATCCGAAAAATATTGATGATTTACGTTTAAATTATATAAAGAAATATTCACAGAATAAAATAGAAAATGATGATGATTATGCCTCACTCGGTAAAGTAGTAATGATTGATACCGAAGAAATTCAAGCGGTTGAAGAAATAGGAGGATAATCTTGAAAATATTTATGATGCTTTTAGCAGCCGGAATCTTTTTTGCCGGCTGCTCTTCTTCCCGATATTACGAAATTCCTACTGATCTAAAAACAGATCAAAATAAACAAGCCTTTCTAAATAAATATTCTAAATTTGTAAGCGATAAAAAATTTTTCCTCGATCCCGGCCACGGCGGTGAAGATAGACGTAATACAGGATTTGAAAACAAAGTTGTTGAAGCGGATATCAATTTGCGGGTTGCGCTCGCGTTAAAAAATTATTTAGAAGAAGCCGGCGCTGATGTGATTATGTCACGCGATAAAGATGAAACTGTGGATCTTAAAGAAAGATCTTATATGGCCGATAGAAGCGGAGCCGATTTTTTTATAAGCGTTCATCATAACGCTCCCGGTAAAGACGGTGATATTTATACCAATTATACTTCAACCTATTATCATGCAAAACCCGGCGATTATGAATATGAACCAATGGAACATGATATGGCAAAATATGTTCAGAGAGATATGGCTTACGCCATGAGAAATTCCGGCGGATTAAATTCATTTGACGGAACATATTCTGATTATTGGATTTATCCGGGCGCAGGATTTTCTGTACTTCGTGTTACCAAAATTCCGGCAATTTTAGTTGAATGCGGTTTTAATACTTCTCATTTTGAAGGAGAAAGATTAACCGATGAAGAGTATAATAAAATAGAAGCATGGGGAATTTTTAGAGGCCTTTGCCGTTATTTTGCTGCGGGACTTCCAAAAATAACTTATCTAAATCCCGAAAAACCTTTACCTTCAGGTGATCTTAACTTCTCGTTTTTATTAAGTGATTCAATCGAAATTGATCCGGCTTCGGTTAAAGTTCAATTTGATTCTATTTTCGTTCAGGATTGCGGATTTAATAAACAAAATAATATTTTATCTGTTGATGTGCCCGATGTACAAGAGGGGAGCCACGAAATTAGAATTATTGCCGCGAATAAAAACGGTAATCATGCGTTGCCGTTTCATCAAGAAATTTTAGTTCTCAAAAAATAAACGGAGCAGCTTAATGCTAAATTACGTATGGCTTGCACTTATAGTTTTAGGCATTGGTGCGGCGTTAACTACTGATATAGTTGATCAGAGCCAGAATAAATATAGAAATAATCAGCCTCTTCCGGTTCATATAGTTTTTAAAGATCATTTTGAAAAACAACAAAGTAAAAGTTATAATGTTAACCTTACAATCAACTCAAAAGATTTTAATAATTTTTATAATGAAAATATTCAGAAAAATCTTGTAATTCCCGCTAAAATTTCTGTAAATCCCCAAACTAAAAAAACCAGCCTTTTCTTAAACACCAACGATAATAGCCCCGAAATATGGAAAGAAATGGCAAGTGTTTCCGGCGAAGATAATGATTTAACAGGAACTGTTCGTTCATTAAATTTTTCTAATGACAGCCTTGCTGCCGCCAATATTGTTTTTGAGGAAGTTTCTTTTTTAAAAATGAAAGAAGTTACCAATATGGCTTTAGATTATGCCGGTACGGCTGTTAATATTGCGTTAGGCTTAATCGGAATAATGGCTCTTTGGCTTGGTGTAATGAAGGTAGCTGAAGAAGCGGGGTTAATAGCTATTATAGCAAGAGCTTTGAAACCGATTACTAAAAGATTATTTCCCAATATTCCGTCAGATCATCCGGCGATGGGTTCTATGATTATGAATATTTCCGCAAATATGCTCGGACTCGGAAACGCGGCTACGCCGTTCGGGCTTAAAGCTATGGAAGAATTAGATAAACTGAACCCGAAAAAAGGAACAGCAACAAATGCAATGATTACATTTCTTGTTATAAATACTGCCGGCATGACTCTTATTCCTGCCACTGCTATTGCTATCAGAGCCGCTGCGGGCAGTTCCGATCCTGCTATAATTATAGGAACTTCTCTTTTCGGCGCTTTTTGCGCAACCGTTGTTGGTTTAACGGCTACCAAAATAATGGAAAAGTTTCCCATTCAGAAAGGAGATTTTGCTCATTGGATAAAAGAAAATATTAAAGCGTTTATAGTTTTTCTTTTACTTGTAGCGGCTGCGGCTCTAATTATTTTTACCGGATTGGGAAGTGTTTTAGGTTCAACTTTTAGTTTCTTAAATCCCGATCTTTTTAAAGGTATTATTCAAATTATTTCTACGGTTGCTATTCCGTTTTTAATCTTATTTTTTATAGGCTTCGGCGCTATTAAAAAAGTAAACGTGTATACGGAATTTGTTGAAGGAGCCAAAGAAGGCTTTAATATCGCTATAAGAATTATTCCCTATCTTGTTGCGATGCTTGTTGCAATCGGTATTTTTAGAGCAGGCGGGGCAATGGATTTGTTAATTTATATTCTTAAACCTGTTACTGATTTTATAGGTATGCCTGCCGAAGCACTTCCCATGGCTCTTATGAGGCCTCTCTCCGGAAGCGGTTCGCTTGGTATTATGGCTGAAATAATTTCTACTCACGGCCCTGACTCATTTATCGGAATTATGGTTTCAACTTTTTATGGTAGTACCGAAACTACTTTTTATGTGCTTGCGGTTTATTTCGGCGCTGTAAATATAAAAAATACAAGACATGCTCTTCCGGCCGGACTATTGGCCGATATAGCAGGAATTTTAGGTGCGGTATTTATTGTACGACTTTTATTCGGTTAGAATAAATTTTATCTTCTTATTTTTCCAAAAACATTTTATAAGTTATAATGAAAATTTTTATTACAAGAGAAATTCCGGATGCGGCTATTAATCTACTGAAGAAGAAAAATTATGAAGTTAATGTTTATAAAAAAGATTCACAGATTTCTGAAAGTACATTAATAAAAAATATTAAAGATGCGGATGCTGTTATTTCATTATTAACCGATAAAATAAATAAAGAAGTAATAGATGCAATGGATAAATGTAAAGTTATCGCAAATTACGCTGTCGGTTATAATAATATAGATGTTGAATATGCTAAAGCTAAAGGAATAGTTGTTACAAATACTCCTGATGTTTTAACCGATTCTACAGCGGATCTTGCGATGGCTTTAGCTTTAACTTGTGCAAGAAGTATTTTAACAGGCGATAATATTATCCGCAATAATAAATTCACCGGCTGGAAACCTAAACTTCTTTTGGGTGTTGAATTAAAGAATAAGTATTTCGGAATAGTAGGTGCGGGAAGAATAGGTACGGCTACGGCAATTCGCGCATCGGCATTCGGTGCAAAAATAATATATTATTCTAATTCTAAAAATGAATATCTTCAAGAGAAAACCGGCGCCAAAAAAGTAAGTTTAAATTCGCTCCTTAAAAAATCTGATTTTGTTTCACTTCATCTTCCGTTAACCGAAAAAACTTTTCATTTACTTAATAAAGAGAAATTGAATTTATTAAAACCATCGGCAATATTAATAAATACCGCGCGAGGTGAAA
The DNA here is from genome assembly GCA_963798775.1 of uncultured Bacteroidota bacterium. Lineage (GTDB taxonomy): Bacteria > Bacteroidota > Ignavibacteria > Ignavibacteriales > Ignavibacteriaceae > CAWCUK01. The sequence goes on along the minus strand of CAWCUK010000001.1, from coordinate 292,460 downwards.
TCGTTAACGAAAAAATTCTTGCTGAAATGCTGAAACAAAAAAAAATTTTAGCCGCCGGTTTAGATGTTTATGAAAACGAACCTACGATTAACCCGACTTTACTAAAATTAAAAAATGTTGTTCTTTTACCTCATATAGGCAGCGCTACCGAAGATACAAGAAATAATATGGCTTTATTGGCCGCTAAAAATGTTGTCGCCGTACTTTCCGGCAGAAAGGCAATAACGGCAGTTTAATATTGAAAATCTTTTTCATTATAGGTAGTTTTAAAATTCTAATATAAAAGGCAGAACATGAGAATTGGGATACCAAAAGAAAATCTTCTGGAAGAAAGAAGAGTAGCACTAGCTCCCGCCGGGGTTGATTCTCTAGTCAGAAATGGTCACACAGTTTATATCCAAAGCGGTGCAGGCGGAGGCAGCCATTTTAGCGATGAAGATTACAGCAGAACCGGTGCCGTTGTTGTATACAGTGATGAAGAAGTTTACCGGCGGTCGGAATTAATAGCAAAAGTAGCTCCGCTAACTGAAAAGGATGCTGATATGCTTCAGGAAGATCAAATAATATTTTCCTTTTTGCATTTGGCAATCGGAAGCAAAAAAGTTGTTACTAAATTGCTCAGCAGAAATGTCACCGCTATCGGTTATGAATTAATTGAGCGTGACTCGGGGCTGCCTGTTCTACATTCTATGAGTGAGATTGCGGGACAGCTTTCTATTCAAGTTGCCGAAAGATATTTGGAGAGTTACAGTAAAAGCGGGCGAGGGATTTTACTCGGAGGTATAACCGGAGTTGCGCCGGCGGCTGTTGTTATTATAGGAGCGGGCGTAGTCGGTACTACAGCAGCACGCGCCGCTTTAGGACGCGGGGCTCAAGTTATAGTTATTGATAAAGATTTAAATCGTTTAAGAAGAATTGACGCTAGCTTTAGAAAAAAGGTAACTACTGTAATGGCAAATCCTTATACTATTTCACGAGGAGTAAAGTTTGCTGATGTTTTAATTGGTGCCGTTCTGATTAAAGGCGAAAAAACTCCTCATATTGTTTCTGAAGAAATGGTAAAAAATATGAAAAAAGGCGCTGTTATTGTTGATGTTTCTATAGATCAAGGCGGCTGTGTAGAAACAAGCAGAATAACAACCTTGTCTGATCCGGTTTTTGATTTACATAATGTTATTCATTATTGTGTTCCTAATATGCCCGCGCTTGTTTCAAGAACAGCGAGTTACGGCTTAAATAATGCTTCAATAGATTATATTCATAATATTGCCGATAATGGATTGCCCAATGCGCTTCTTGGGGATGAAGGCCTTTCAAAAGGTGTTTGCACGTATAAGGGTTATTGTTCAAATGAAGCTATCGCTAATATTTATAATGTAGAATATAGACGTTTAAGAATTTTTTCTACAAATTAAATTTCATCTCATAATTTCTGATCAACGCAGAGATTAACCTCACTTTTAATGCTTCTGTGATGAAGCCTAAAAATTTTTAACTTATAATTTTATTTTTTTAAAAATTAAATTAACTTTTTTATGAATGTTACCGAGAAAGAAAAAATACATAATATAACCGCTCAAACTTATTTAAATCATTATCGGAATAAAGTTGTTTCCGCCGATGAAGCGGTTAAGTATATTAAATCCGGCGATAAAATTTTAGTTCATTCAAATTGTGCTTATCCGACTTCCATTGTTAATGCAATGATGAAACGGAAAGATGAATTATTCGATGTTCAAATATTTCATGCCCTCGCCGTAGGTGATCTTCCTTATGTAAAAGAAGATATGAAAAATCATTTCCGGCATAACGCGTTTTTTGCCGGGCCTAATACAAGAAAAGCCGTTCAAGATGGATTGGCGGATTTTACGCCAATATTTTTATCCGATATTCCTAAATTATTTATTGAAGGAATAATTAAATTAGACGCGGCTTTAATTCATGTAACACCGCCGGATGAGCATGGTTTCTGCAGTTTGGGTGTTGAGGTAGGATTAACTAAATCCGGTGCGGAAAGAGCTAATTTAATTATTGCGCAAGTTAATGAAAATATGCCAAGAACTTTAGGCGATAGTTTTATTCACGCAAGTAAAATTGATTTTTTTGTCGAGCAGAATGAAGAGATAAAAGAACTTCCTCAAACAAATGAAATTTCGGATGCACGTTTGGCTGAAGTTTACAGAAAAATCGGTAAGAATGTTGCTTCGTTAGTCGAAGACGGTTCAACTTTACAATTAGGTATCGGCGCAATTCCGGATTCGGTACTCCAATTTTTATACGATAAAAAAGATTTAGGAATTCATACTGAATTATTTTCAGATAGTGTAATTGATCTTTTTGAAAAAGATATTATAAATAATAAGAAAAAAAATATAAATAGAAATAAAATTATTGCCGGTTTTGTTCTGGGTTCGAAGAAATTATATCGTTTTATTCATAATAATCCGGCTATTGAATTTCATTCCCAAGAATATGTAAACGATCCTTATGTTATTGCGCAGAATGATAAAATGGTTGCGATAAACTCAGCAATTGAAGTTGATATTACAGGCCAAGTTTGTGCGGATTCTATCGGAACAAAAATTTACAGCGGGTTTGGCGGACAATTAGACTTTATTAGAGGTGCCGCAAGGTCAAAGGGAGGAAAGCCTATTATTGCTCTTCCTTCAACTACAAAGGACGAAAAATTTTCCCGCATTGTTGCCCAGTTAAAACCGGGAGCGGGAGTTATAACAGGCAGAGGTGATGTTCATTATATTGTTACAGAATACGGTATCGCTTATTTATTTGGTAAAAATATACGGGAAAGAGTTTATGAATTAATTAAAGTCGCTCATCCCCGTCATAGAGATGAACTGCTAAAATACGCATCCGAAAACAAATTTATATAATTTTTATGATTGCAGTTATTGGAGATATACACGGTTGTTTTAATACTTTCAGAACTTTAATTGATAAAGTGCGAACAAAGTATAACGATATAAAATTATACAGTGTCGGCGATCTTATAGACAGAGGCAATTTTAGTGTTGAAGTTGTTGATTATATTATTTCCGAAGGGATTGTTTTTACTCCGGGAAACCACGATTATATGTTTTATTATTTTATTAAAGAACCCACTAGTGAAATGGGCTGCTCATGGATTTATAACGGATTTGAAAAAACTATAACTTCATACAACGACCGTTTCGATAAGATAGCTGTTCATCTAAAAAAAATTATTAATGCCCCGCTGTTTTTAAATCTTGATGATTGTTTTATTTCTCATGCCGGAATTTCTAAATATTATAAATCTAAAGTGCCGAAAAATTTTAAGGAAAATCCCGATTCACTTTATGATTTGATGGCTTCGGAAATTCAAAATTCACATGGAATATTATGGACCCGCGATGAATTAATGGATCTCGGGAAACTTCAAATTGTGGGGCATACACGCCAGCAGGATGTTGAATATATAAAAAAAAATAATGCGGCTTATATTGATACTTCGGTTTATACAGGCAACAAACTTTCCGCTGTTATTGTTGATGATAATCAAATTGTAGATATTTTATCGGTACGGACTTTTGAAAAGGACATCGAATAAGTAAAATTTTATGAGGAAGAAATATTATGGCCGATGCTAATTTGAAAAATGTATTAAATAATGCTTTGCTTTCAAGGCAAGCTCATTTATCGGTAATAGAAGTAATTAAAGGATTGAAGCCCGAAAACAGAAACAAAAAACCCGATAAAGATTTTCATTCTGTTTGGGAAGAATTAGAACATATTAGAATTGGACAGCAGGATATAATAAATTATATAAAAAATCCTGATTATATTTCCCCGGAATGGCCTGAAGATTATTGGCCGAAAGAGAATGAATATTCCGAAGAAAAGTGGATTGATACTATTACTAATTATAAAGCGGATTTAGATGAGTTAATAAACCTCGTAAATGATGATAAAACAGATCTTTTTTCTCAAATTAAACATGCTGCTAGCGGACATACAATTATTAGAGAATTAATAATGGTTGTTGATCATACTGCGTATCACACAGGACAAATTGTCCAGATTAGAAAACTTCTAAATGATTGGAATAGATAAAAAAAAGCTGAAGCTTAGTGCTCCAGCCATCTGTATTGATAAATACTAACTAACTCGTTTAAGCCGGGAAATTTTATGTTTTCCCCGGAAATTTCTTTTAAAACCTATGTGAGTAACTTTCTTCGATTTTATCCATCGCAACCCTTAGATTGTTCTGAAATAATAATTATATATAATAAAACTCAGCAAATAAAATCAAGGAGCAAAAAAATGGGTAAGGCTTTAGCTCACATTATTTTTTCTAAAAAACATAATTATTTTGTAAAAGATTTTTATATTCTTATGTATTAAGGAAATTATCCAAAATTTGAATTTAAGATTATGTACATTTCCGAATTTTTTACTATCAGAGAAAAAAGGTTTATAGAAAGATTTAGAGATAAAAACGCTGTTAATGCTTCATCGGCTAAAACTTTTTCTGAATTAAATCTTAACGATTCTATCTTGATTAAGAAGATGGTTAGAAAAAGAATTATTCTAAATGTAGGGGAAGAAAAATATTATCTTGATGAAGACGCCGCTGAAAAATTTTTTAGAACAAGAAGGAAAATCTTTTTTCTTATTTATTTAATTCTTGCTGTTCTTATTTTAATTTTTTCTATGATTAAAGATATTTAAGGGACTGCGGTTTTAATTTTATTTTTATCGGATTCTGAATTTTCTTCATAAGTTTTTACATAATTAAAAATATAATTCCATGTTTCCGATTTTTGTCCCTTTACATAATTGTTATATCTGTATTTAACAAAATCCAAATATTTCTGAGCTCGTTTCGATTTTTTTCTGGCGTAATAAATTCCCACATTATAAGACATAATTGCGGTATTTAAATCTCCCTTCGCTTCATCCAATCTATTCCGGAAAACATAAACCCCCGCCGCTGCGGCATAAAAAGGATTAAAAAATATTTCACTTGCTTCGTCTAAATTCTGGTACCCAATAATTTTATCTTTAAGATTTGTAATTTTAAGAAAAATTGTGTCGGTTAAAAGTTTCTCCCTCACCGGATGGCTTAATTGTGCTAGTCCTATATCTTTAAAATCTCCGTTATCATTTACCGCGTTATGATTTAAAAAACTTTCCTGCAGCATCATTGCTATAAACCAAGTAGAAGCATCATCTTGTTTTGCGTATTTATCCAGCTTTAATTTATTCGTCCACATTTTAATCATTAAAAGATAGACAGCGGTTCTAACCGGAACAGGAGCGGCATCCCAATCTTTTTGGTGAGTTATTTGCCAGAAAAGGGAATCGAGTAAATATCCTGCATTGGAAAATTGTCTATTTAGAATCGCAAGTCTTAATTCATTCGGAAGTGCGTCGTAAGAAGCATTTTCAAGATGTCGCCATAAAATTTTATCGGTTAATAGTTCTCTTGAGGATACAAAAGTTGTATCATGATAAATATAGCGTGGAAGTGTATAGATGCCGGGAAATTTAATAAACAAGCTATCGGTTACACTCGGTTCATCTTGAAAAATAAATGAATACTGCGGCGATAGTTCATTACTATCTATGTTTGCGGAAATAAAGGAAAGAAAAACTAAAAAAATAATCCCCGATAATTTCATAATCTCATTTGTACGCTTTTATTACTAAATATATAGTAGTAAAATTTATTATTAATGTAATTGCCCATGTTCACTTTCACTAATTTTTTAATCATTTGTTATTAAAGTTTACCTATATCCTCTTTCCAAAGTTCCGGATTATTTGCGATAAAATCTTCCATTAGCTCAATACAGTCTTTGCTGTTTAGGTTTATTACTTTTACTTTATGATCTTGTAAAAATTTAACCGCGCCCGGAAAAGTATTCGCCTCACCGACAATTACTTTTGGAATTCCGAATTGAACAACAGCTCCCGCGCATAAATAACATGGCATAAGAGTAGAATATAAAATTGTGTCCGAATATTTTCCTATTCTTCCCGCGTTCATAAGACAATCAATTTCGGCGTGCCGTAAAGGATTTTGTTCTTGAATTCTTTTATTATGCCCTCTTGCTATTATTTGTCCGTTCCTTACCAAAACAGAACCTATCGGTATTCCGCCTTCTTCTAAACCTTTTCTTGCTTCCGCAATTGCGTCAATCATAAAATTATCCATTTCACTTTCCTCTTTTTTTTGATTAAAATATAAACTAAACAGAAAGAATATTAATTAAAAGTTTAATAATGTCAATAGTTGATAAAATCTGGTTGGCATAAGTATTTGTTTTTGTTATGGTTTCAAAGAAAAATAAGTGGATTTTACGTGCCCATTATAACATTATTTGAAAATTAAATTCATTATTATTTGATAAATAGATTTTCTAGAGGATGCAAAAAAGAATGCCTCAAAAAATTTTATGGGGAATAATAATTTTTATTTTTATTGCTATTATTTCGTGCCAAGCACCTAGAAATAATCCCTTAGATCCAAATAACTCGGGTTATGCTTTAGCCTCTATTGAAGGAACAGTGCAAACTTTCAGCGTTCCTTACACAGGAATTTCGGATGTTAAAGTTTTTTGGCCCGGACAAAATGTTCTAGTAACTACCGATAAAAAAGGAAAATTTGTTATTGATAATATTAAGAGACAAAACGGAATCTTAATTTTTAGTAAAGAAAGTTACAAAACCGATACAATAAATATTGTATGGAATGATGGTGATATCATTAATCCGCAGGTAAATTTAAATAAAATTCCAAAGTTGGATAGTATCGCTATTTATACAAATGTGATAAATCAATTTTCACCGCAGCCTTTAGCTAATCTTATTGTAAAAGCTAATATTAGCGATAATGACAATGATATTGATTCTGTTTATGTTGTAAATGCTGAATTGAAATTGAAAAAAAGTCTTGTATATAATATTACAGAAAAAAATTATCAGATATCTTTAACAACCGCTGATTTAAATGTTAATGATATTGAAGAAACAATAGGATTAGATTTTAAAATAATTGTTCAAGATATTTTTAAAGAAAAATTTGAAATCGGAAGCGGAAAGGTTTCAAGGGTTATTAAAAACACAGTTGATATAAAATCACCCGCAAATGATACTACCATCAACTCTAATATTACTCTACAATGGTATCATTTTAATTCAGGTTATAAATTTACATATATGATTGAGATTTATACTTATGATTTTATTAATTCTCAACTGATACTTCGTTCTGAAAAAATTTCTTCCGATAAAACCAATTTTCAAGTTGATCTTCCGTATAATCAAACAAGATATTACTGGGTAATTTGGGTTATCGATCAATTTCAAAATAGATCAAGATCTAAACCGGCAACTTTTAATGTTCAATAAAAAAGTGAAAATATGAGCTATTACGAAACAGAACAAATTGACCAAATAAGGCTGATAAGTAAAGAACAGTTTGATACTCTTTATCAAATCAGCCAAATTTTAAATTCCGCTTTTTACGAAGATACTTTTATCCAGGAAACTTTAGACATTATTATAAAAGTTGTAAACGCGGAAAGAGGATTGTTTGTTAAATATGAAGAAGAAACTAATAAATTTAAAATAATAGCCGCTCGAAATATTCAGCAGGAAAATATTGAAGACTTGTCTAATTTTTCTTCGGGAATTTTACAAAAAGTAATAAATACTAAAGAACCTTGTTTATACCACGATGTTCAGAATGATCCTAATGTTTCTCAATTCGAAAGTATTCAGCTTCATAATATTAAATCTGTTTTAGGAGTTCCTATTTTTCGATCAGAAAAAATTTGGGGAGTAATTTTGGTTGACAGCCGCCTAAACAGAAAAGAATTTAACGAAGAAAATTTAGTTTTTCTAGATTTCTTTTCAAATTTAGTTTCACTTTCTCTTGATAAAATTATTCAGTTTGAAAGACTTCAGAATGAAAATTTAATTCTGCGGAACCGACTCCAAACAACACAGCGAATTCCGGAATTAATCGGCGAAAGCCCCGCAATGAAAAAACTTGCCATGCTTATTCATAAAGTTTCCGGAACCGACGCAACGGTATTGTTATTAGGCGAAAGCGGAACCGGGAAAGAATTGGTGGCAAAAGCTATTCATGATTTAAGTCTGAGAAAAGATGAACCGTATCTAGCTCAATTTTGCGGCTCAATCCCCGATACTCTTTTGGAAAGTGAGTTATTCGGATATAAAAGAGGCGCGTTTACCGGCGCCAATTCCGATAAAAAAGGTTTATTTGAGGTTGCAAATAAAGGGACATTTTTTCTTGATGAAATTGCCGATATTTCTTTAGCGCTGCAGGCTAAAATGTTAAGAGTTCTTCAGAATAGAGAAATTATGCGGTTAGGTGATACTCAAGTCATTCAAGTTGATGTTAGAGTAATTGCCGCAACAAATAAAGAACTTAAGCAGCTTGTAAGAGAAGAAAAATTTAGAGAAGATTTATTTTACCGGCTAAATGTTTTTCCTATTAAAATTCCGCCTTTGCGGGAAAGAAAGGGAGATATTCCTCTTTTAACAAAACATTTTATAAATAAATTTAGTGATAAGGAAGTTACAATTAGTTCTTCAGCATTAAAATTATTGGAAGATTATCATTGGCCCGGAAATGTAAGGCAGTTAGAAAATGTTATACAGCGGGGATTAATTCTTTGTGATGGAAATAAACTTACTCCCGAACATGTTGTTATTGAGGAAGATTCTGATGAAGATATTGTTTTCAGCGGGTCGTTAAAAGATTTTGAATTAATGCTTTTGAAAAAAAGATTAAAAGAACATGAAGGAAATAGAACTTCTACGGCAAAATCTCTTGGTGTTTCTGTACGGTGGGTACAATTAAAATTAAAGGAAATCGGAGAAGATCTTTAACGATGAATAATATTTCAACCGACATATTATTTGAAAAATTTGAAGTCATTGAATGCTTTAAGAAAGATAATTATTCCGGCGTTTACGCCGCAAAGCATATTTATCTCGGCAAAAAAATTATACTTAAAACTTTAAATACAAAAAATCTTCCCGATAAAACAATTTTAGAGAGATTTAAAAGAGAAGCAAAAATTTTAGCCAAACTTGATCATCCCAATCTTATTAAAGTTTTAGATTTCGGTACTTATAAAAATTACTTCTATCTTTCTTTCGAGTATTTCGAGAGCGAAAATTTAAGAGAAATAATAAGTAAAAATTTTCTAGACGAGAATGAGAAAATTGATCTGGTTATACAATTGCTAAAGGCTCTTAACGCCGCTCATCAAAACAATATAATTCATAGAGATATTAAACCGGAAAATATTTTAGTAGATGCACAAAACAAATTAAAAATAGCTGACTTCGGGTTAGCTTTGGTTTTAAACGATATAAATATTACACAAAAATCATCTATTGTAGGCACGCCAAGCTATATGTCACCCGAACAAATTCGCGGCGAAAAACTTAACCAGCAAACGGATTTATTTTCTGCGGGAATTGTCTGCTATGAGTTATTTTCCGGCAAAAATCCTTTTTTGGGCGAAGACTTAAGCCTTACGATAAACAAAATATTAAATTTTAACGAGAATGAAATTTCCGAACAACTTGCTTTATTCCCGGAAAAAATACAACCGGTAATGTTTAATATGCTTCGTAAAAGCATTAAAAATAGGGCGGATTCAGCTAAACAATTATTAAGTATGCTGGGTGTTGAAGCTACTGAATATAATTTGGTTGTAAAAAATTTCAGCCGGTATAATTTGAAAAAAACTTTAATTTATACGCTGGTACCGCTAGTTTTTTTAATATTAGCTTTCTTCATTTGGCTAAGTGAATTTAATCCGACAAAAGACGCATTTAAATCAGTTTCCGATAATATCTTCAAAAATAGAAAAGAAACAAAACAGGTTGAACCTATAGGAAACCAACAAAAAATACCGACCGGGGCCGGTATTGAAAAACCGGCGGAAAGTTTATCCTTAAATAACCCCGATAAAAATAACGGCATAACCGCGGTTAAAAAACCGGGAACTCTTTTTGTGGAAGCACTGCCATGGGCGGAAGTTTCTATTGATGATATTATGGTAGATACAACTCCGTTGAAAAAATCGATTCAATTAAGTCCCGGCTATCATACAATAAAACTTTCACATCCGGATTATCCCTCATATCAAAGGAGAATAAATATTACTTCCGCCAAACAAAATACAATTAAAATTGATTTTAATGATGTAGTTGGTTATTTAAAATGTAATATTTATCCGTGGGGCGAAATTTATATTGACGGTGTTTATAAAGCTCAAACTCCTTTAAGAAGGGCAATAATTCTTGCTCCCGGAAAACATACGCTAACAATTAAAAATCCACAATATCCTGTTCATGAAGAAAAAATAATATTGGCCGCAAAAAAAACTCTTACAATCAGTTATAATTTTGAGGCTCCAAAATCAAAATAATTTTTAATATTTATCTGTTGGCATGAAAAAAATTTTTACTGTTATAATTGTTCTTTGTACAACTGCTGTTTGCGTATTTGGGCAAAATTGGGAAGTTGTAGGTGAGATGCCCGAACCAGTTTACGGCGGTGAAGCAGTAGCGGGTGATTCGGTTATTTATATTTTAGGCGGATTTTCCGAGACTAATAATTCCGGTGTTGATTTAATTCAAGAATATAACCCCCAAACTAAATCCTGGCGTACTATTTCAAATCTTAAATCTCCCCGATTCGGTTTTTTTGCGGGATTGTATAATAACAAAATAATTGTGGTTGGCGGGCAAAATAATAATTCTATTGAATTCTGGGATCTAAATTCAAAAGAGAGTATTTCGTTCGATGATGATGCTTTTCAAAGATCGAATCCGGCCGGCGCGATTGTAGAAAATAATTTATATTTATTCGGCGGAGGAATTTCTTCTTCCACAATAGAATTTATGGTTAAGTTTGATTTATTAAACGATTCCATTTCTGAAACAAATAATTTTTATTTCCCAGGAGTATTTCCAGACAATCAAATTGCGGCAGCTATTGGAAGTGATATTTATTTGTTCGGAGGAGTTTTTATTGGCGTTGATCGGTTAATTTACAAATATAATGTTAACAGTAAAATGTTTATCCCTTTATCAATGCAGTTGAACGCTCCCCGTGCCGGAGCGGAAGCTGTTGAATTCGATAATAAAATTTATATTATCGGCGGATTTAATGAAACTAATTCCGCTCTTTCTACTGTAGAAATTTTTAATCCAATGTCGGCCTTATCCAATGGTCCACTTTTAAATATAGGACGATCCGAGCCTTTAGCAGTAAGTTATAAAGGTTCAATTTATGTTTTCGGCGGCAAAGGTTCAAACGGTCATGCTGTTACTCAGATAGAAAAGCTTCAATTAGTTACGGATGTTAATGATAAAAAAATAGCGCCGCAAAGTTTTTCGCTGGAAAATAATTTTCCAAATCCATTTAATCCTTCTACAAGAATAAATTTCTCTTTAAATAAAAGAAGTTTTGTTTCTTTAAAAATATATGATGTTTTAGGAAATGAAGTTTGTAACTTGCTGGAAGGCAAAAGGAATTCCGGGAATTATAAAATTGATTTTAATCCGGCTGAACAAAATTTAAATTTATCTTCCGGCGTATATATTTACCGGCTGAAGACCGGCAGTCAAACCTTATCAAAAAAAATGATTTATCTTAAATAATGAAAATATTTTTTACTTGCTGTTTATTCCTTTCTTTTTTTCTTAACTGTTTCGGCCAGCGGCAGAAAGATTCTCTTGATGTTTTGCGTGAAGATTTTGAATCTTTTGAGTATGAAAAAGTTATTACTGAAGCTAATCGTCTTCTAAATTATAAATCATTATTTTCTGCTGAAGATCTTATAGATATTTACAGAATGAAAGGGATTTCTCTTTTTTCATTAGCCGATGATTCGGAAGCAAAAGATAGTTTTATCGAAATTCTAAAAATCGATTCCACTTTTAATTTTGATCGTGCGAGAAACTCACCTAAAATTGTTTCGTTCTTTGATGAGGTAAAAGCGGACTATTTACAGCACTTGTTGGAACGGCAAAAATATTTTGATTCGGTTAAAAAAGATACTGTTTATATAACTCGGTTAGTACCGGATTCACAAGGAAATTCATCGCTGCGCAATTCTTTAATTCGCTCTATAATTTTTCCGGGATTAGGACATTTGTACAAGGGAGAAAAAGCTCGCGGAATTTTACTAACCTCGCTTAGTGCAGTAACTTTAGCTTCTTCAATTTATTTTACAATTAAAAGTAATAGAAAAGAAAAAGAATATTTGGCCGAAACTGATAAGAATTTAATATCTTCAAAATATAATAATTTTAATTCCGCTTATGAATTTAAAAGTGCGTCATATTTTGCATTTGCTGCGGTTTGGCTATATTCACAAATTGATTTGCTGTTATTATCTAATAATACCTCCGATTCGGTTTTAACAAATCTGCCTTCTTTTAATTATACATCCAACGGTCTTCAATTATCCTACATATTTAATTTTTAAGTAGCGAAATTTTTGCGGTTTGCGAATAAATTGCATGATCAAAATCATACTCTTTATAGAAAATTCTTAAAAACATAATCTTTTCCATCTTTTAATAAATGGCATATAAGTTGTCTTCTTTGAAAAAGAAATTTTCTAAATAAAGAAGGGTGCTTTAATGTTTAAATTTTCTACTTTTTATAGAATAAACAAAAAGCGATTCAATTTACTATTAGGATTTGTTTTGGTTGTGCTCTTATTGAATGGCTGTGTTAAAGAAAACCCAACGGAAGCCGGAGGACAAACAGCAAAAGTAGAAGGCAGAGTAGTGGAGAGTTCGGGATTGGCAAAAGAATCCGGATCAGAAATAGGGGTAAACGAAGCAGCCGTAACTTTATCACGAATAAATAATGATGGCAGTACAGTAACAGTTTCACTTTTTGAAGTCAAAACTGATAAGGACGGAATATTTACAGTGGAAACGGATGTTGATGGAGAATCAAATTTAGTTGTTGTTGCCGTAAAAGATAATAAAAAATGGAAAGCCGTTGTTTCCTCAGAAGTAAAAACCGGGATAACAGTTTATTCTCAACCTTTAACCGAAGAGACAACTACGGAAGCGGAAATATTTATAAAAAGCAGAACTAACGGTTTAAAGGTTTCTTACCCTGATATAGCGAATTATATAAGTGTAAAGGCGGCTTCGGAAATTTCGGGAAATAATAATTTAGTTGATAATATAATTACAGCTTTTGAAAATGAAGAATCCGCTAAATCAAAAGCTATAATAAATTCTGCTATCGGCGGTACCTCTGAAGAATGGGAAAATATTAAAAATTTAAAATTAGCTGCACAGGCTCTGTTAGAAAGAGATTTATATTTTGCTGAAACTGAATCGGCTAAACAAACAGCGTTTGAAAAATATTTTCAAGCAGTAGTTACCGCTTATATAAATACCGGTTTATCCGCCGAAGTGTTTTGCAAGGTTTTTGAAATATCCTACAGAAGTTACATTAAAGCAATCGCGGAATTTAATTCGGAAATAAAATTTGAATTAATAAAAAAGATATCTGAAATAAGAGCACGTGCAATAAATTACGCGATGCAGATGAAGATGAGTGAATTAGATGTTGATCAGAGCCAAATGAATTTAACTGCGTCAACCGGTTTGAATCTAATAAATTCAGTTAAAAATTCTGCTGATTTTTCAGATATAAAAAATTCTTTCGATGAATATCATTCTAAAATACTCGGCCAGTTAAAAAATTCTTTGGGTATTTACGGCAGTATTATTTTAACTCTTGATGGAAATGTTCTTTTGCTGCAGGCAAATCTCGAAGCTTCGGTTGAATCAGCAAATAGCATTGATGATTTGTTAAACGCGTATTTCAGCTTTTTTACAAAAGTTAAAAATGAAGTTAAGATGAATATTACGAATGGAAATCAGGTTCAGGTAAATATCGCGATTCAGTTTTTAACTTTGCTTAATATGATTTACTAAATTTATGGCTGCACATTTGCTCTGTTGCAGATGTTGTTCCCTCAAACAAGCCGCAGCCCTCCTCTATAAAAAGGGGAGGGTTGTTTTTATAGTTCATTCAAATCTATTTTTTCAACATCTTCAAAAATGATAGTAACAAGATCTTCATCTTTTAAATTGTATAAAGTTACAATTCGCTCTTCTTGATTGCTGATTGCTTTATAAAGAATATTTTTTACTGTTCGCGCGTTTCCAAAATTTTTATCTCTTTTTTTATAGAGTTTTGTAAAAATATCCAGAAGTCTCTGCCATGCGCCTTCATCTAATTTGTACCCGTTTTTATTGGAAAGTACAAGCGCTATTTCCAGCATTTGCCGCGGAGTATAATCTTCAAAAACAAAATAGTTTGTAAAACGAGATTGCAATCCGGGATTACTTTCAATAAATTTTTTCATTTCATTTGTATAGCCGGCAACAATAACAATAAACTTATTTTGATAATCTTCCATTCTCTTTAACAGAGTGTCTATAGCTTCCTGCCCAAAATCATTTGCCCCTTTTGCAAGAGTATATGCTTCATCAATAAATAAAGTGCCGCCCATAGCCTTTTGAATTATTTCTTCGGTTTTTACCGCTGTTTGTCCTTGATATCCGGCCACAAGTGAAGTTCTGTCAACTTCAACTAAATGACCTTTTTCAAGTATTCCCATTTCTTTATAAATTTTACTTATTAATCTTGCTATAGTGGTTTTGCCGGTACCGGGATTTCCCCAAAAAACAGAATGCAGATTTTTAGGGATAACTTTTAACCCCCGCTGCTGGCGGAGTTTAGCAACTTTTAAGCTACTTACTAATTTTTCAACAGATTTTTTTACCGAATCCAACCCGGATAATTCTGATAATTCATCCAGATATTTTTTTAAAAGTTCCGGATCTCCTTCAATCGTTATTATCTTTTTTTCTTTTTTTGGCGCGGTAAAATCTTTTATATCTTCAAGAAGAATGGTTTTTACAAGTTCTTCATGGCGTTCTTCCGGCGGAATCTCCGCTAATCTTAAAAGATGATTTTTTAATGAAGAATCAACCAAATTTCTTACAACTCTTGCGTTACCGAATGATTTGTTTCTTTCTCTGTAAATCCGATTGAAGTATTTTTTTAGTTCTTCCTCCGCTTCCTCATCAATAAAATGATTGGAATTTTCAAAAGAAGTTTTAGTTATATTAAATAATTCAGCGGGGGAGTAATCCTCAAAATGTAATTTTATGGTAAAGCGGGAATTTAAACCGGGATTACTGTTTAAAAAATCACTCATTTCTTCAGTATATCCGGCGGCAATTACTATAAATTTTCCCCGCTCGTCTTCCATTCTTTTTAAAAGTGTATTTATAGCTTCTTGACCAAAATCTGATTTTCCCGCATCACCTTTTTTTATTAGTGAATAAGCCTCATCAATAAATAAAGTTCCCCCAATTGCTTCATCAATAACGGCTTTTGTTTTTTCGGCTGTTTGTCCGATATAACTTCCAACCAAACCATCTCTGCCGGTCTCAACTAGATGACCTTTGGGAAGTATTCCCAGTGCGGAATATAATTCACTGAAAATTCGAGCGACGGTTGTTTTTCCTGTTCCCGGGTTTCCTGTAAAAATTATGTGTGAATTAAATTTTTCTTGAACATCTTCGCCTTGCTCAATATATAGACGCGCGAGTTTAACAATTTCGTTTATTTCTTTTTTTACCGAAGTCAAACCGGTTAAATTATTCAGTTGATTTAACGCTTTTGTTAAGGCCTCTTCGTCAATCGCGAATTTTGTTTTATTACTTTTTGATGTTGATAAAACAGCTTTCAAATCAGAATAACTAATTGTTGTCATCGCTGCTTTATTGCGTTCGGCTTCGGGAATTTTTAAGAACCGTTTTCCTAATTGAATTTTAGCTTCGTTAAAATAATTACGAACTAGACGCGCGTTTCCGAATGAACTATCCCGGAGCCGGTATTGATTTGTAAATTCTTTTTTCAGCAGCTCAACCGATTCATCTGTTATCTGGTATTCTTCTTTCTGCGCCATTTGTATAAAAATTTCAATTAATTGTTCGGGTGTGTAATCATCAAAATTAAAAAAATGAGTAAATCTGGATTTTATTCCCGGATTAGAGGTAATAAAATTTTTCATCTCTTCCGGATATCCGGCGGCAATAACTATAAATTCATCTTTTTTATCTTCCATTCTTTTTAAAATTCTATCAATCGCCTCCTGCCCAAAATCTTGCTGGTTTCCGGACTTTTTAAGGGTGTAAGCTTCATCAATAAAAAGTAAACCTCCGATAGCCTCAGTTATAACTTTTTCAGTTTTTTGTGCTGTTTCACCAATATATTGTCCGACTAAACCGGATCGGTCAACTTCAATAACATGCCCGTTTTTAAGCAGTCCCATTGCTTTGAATATTTTACCTAGTAAACGTGCGATTGTAGTTTTACCGGTTCCGGGATTTCCGAGAAAAACAGAATGAGGAGTTAAATTATCCTGCGTTTTTAACCCTAATTTTTTTCGTTCATTTAGAAAGTTCAGGTAATCAACAAAATCCCGCATTGATTGTTTTACACTATCTAACCCTATAAAAGAATCCAACTTTTCCAAAAGTTCGTCGAGAGACTCTTTTTCCAGCGCTTGAATATGATAATCTTCAATTTTATTCGGCTGTTCAGTATTTGGTTTTTCGAACTGTTCATCCTGAATATATTCTGTTTGCGGTGTCTCAAAATTTACAACTTCAGTTTGGCCTATAATAAAATATCTGGAACAGATAATTTGTCCGTCTAAAAAGATATCAACTTTGCCTTGTCCTTTTATCCAAAATCCGCTTGCATCAGTTCCCCAGCTTTGGATAAATTCTACGGTCTTCCAATCTTTTTCAATAACTAAATTAAATTTATGTATGCCTACTTCATTTTCATTAAGATACCATACTGCGGCGCATTCAATATCAATTTTTTGATTTCCATAAAAAGGATTTTCGAATACAACTTCAATTCCAATATATCTTATAGTTTCTTCATTAAATTCATTAAGATAAGTTCTTCTCCCGGTATGTAAATTTTCCAGCAGATCATACATTTTAGCATTGTGAACTTTGAATAATTTATTTTCGTAATCTACAAAATCGATTCTCTTAGGAAGAAATACTTGTTCAGCGGCCGGCTCATATTCTTCTTTTAAATTTTCTTGATAGAACCTTCTTATTCTTTTATAAATGCTGTCAAATTGTTCATCATTATAAAATTCCTCGGTAAGCGCTTCTGCTTTTTGCAGCGCGGGTTTTATCTGGTAAGTTGATAATAACGCTTCAAGTTCGAGAAGCATAGCCGCACGATGATCTTTAATTAAAGATTCGGTAGAGAGAATTTTTTTAACTGCCCAAATTGTAAACCAGAATTCTTTAGCCTTAAAAGCAATCTGAGCATCTTCTAAAAGATTTTTTTTCTTGTTAAAAAATACACCAAAAAATTTATCGCCGGAGCCGAGAGCTTTTCTAAAAAGATCGCGAACAAAAAGAAGTTTTTCATTTTGTTCATCTAAATTTATAGCCTTTTCAATTTCTTCAAGACCTTCAAAAAATCTTAAAAGACCACCGAAAGCTCTAGCTTTATTCAGGTAAGCCCATCCCAAATTATCGGTATTATTTTCTATAGCCCAGTCAATATCAGAAATCGCGCCTTCATATATTCCCATTCTCACTAAAAGGAAACCTCTATAAAGCCTGGCATTGGCTTCCTTTTCACTTAAATTTATTGCTAAATCCGCAAGTTCTAATGTTTGCGCGGGTTTTCCGTTTTCCAGCAACGCCCAAGCTAAAGTGGTAATTGCTTTATAATCGGTTGAGTTAACTTCGAATGCTTTTCTTGCGGCGGTTAAACCCATTCTAGCGCGGCCGTTCTTCAAATGTCCGTTGGCTTCTTCAATTATTTCTGTTAGTTCCTCAGAAGTCAAACTAAAATTTCTCCATAAAAAAACTTAAAAATACTATTTAACAAATGCGGCTTTAATATAAACTTTACCCTATAATTAGCCAATGTAAATAGTTAAAAAATTTTAATAAAAGTTAAAAAATTGTGAAAAAATAAAAAATGGGCTGATGAGAAAGAAAGGGAAGAAAATAAAAGAAGAATATTAATAAAAAAAAGACGGGCCGAAAAACCCGTCTTTTTTAATTCGGCTAAAAAGCGCGATTTATTAATACATTCCGCCCATATCACCCATACCGCCGCCTGGCATTGGAGGCATAGCCGGTTCTTTATCTTTAACTTCATATACAACGGCTTCGGTTGTAATAAGTAAAGAAGCAACAGAAGCAGCATTTTCAAGTGCGGTTCTGGTAACTTTGGTTGGATCGATTACGCCGGCTTTATACAAGTTTTCATAAACTTCTGTAGCAGCGTTAAATCCGAAATCATCTTTTCCTTCTTTAACTTTTTGAAGAATAACGGACCCTTCAATTCCGGCATTAGCAACAATTTGTCTTAAAGGTTCTTCAAGAGCTTTTTGTATAATTTTAATACCTGTTAATTGGTCAGGATTGTCACCTTCAAGTTTATCAAGAGCGGCAATAGCTCTAACTAAAGCAACTCCGCCTCCGGGAACTATTCCTTCTTCAACCGCGGCACGAGTAGCATGTAACGCGTCTTCAACACGTGCTTTCTTTTCTTTCATTTCAACTTCTGTTGAAGCACCGATTTTAAGAACCGCAACACCGCCGGAAAGTTTTGCTAATCTTTCCTGTAATTTTTCTCTGTCGTAATCGGAAGTTGTTTTTTCAATCTGAGCTTTAATTTCGCTTATTCTTTTCTTTATGTCTTCTTGTTTTCCGGCACCTTCCACAATAGTTGTATTATCTTTATCAATTACAACTTTACTTGCGGTTCCTAAATAAGAGATTGTTGCGTTTTCTAATTTGAATCCTCTTTCTTCAGAAATTACAGTACCGCCGGTTAAAACCGCTATATCTTCCAACATTGCTTTTCTTCTATCGCCAAAGCCGGGAGCTTTAACAGCCGCTACTTTTAAGGTTCCGCGAATTTTATTTACTACTAACGTAGCTAATGCTTCACCTTCAAGATCTTCGGCAATAATTAACATTGATTTTCCCTGCTGAGCAATTTTCTCTAGTACAGGAAGAAGATCTTTCATTGCGGATATTTTTTTGTCATGAATTAAGATATAAGGATTTTCGAGTTCGGTTTCCATGGTTTCTGTATTTGTAACAAAATATGGAGAAAGATAACCGCGGTCGAATTGCATACCTTCAACAACTTCTAATCCTGTTTCGGTTCCTTTTGCTTCTTCAACTGTAATAACTCCGTCTTTACCTACTTTTTCCATCGCGTCCGCAATTAACTCACCGATTGATTTATCATTGTTCGCGGAAATAGAACCGACTTGTGCGATTTCATTTCTTCCTTCAACATCGCGGGAAACTGATCTTAAATGTTCCACAACTTTAGTTACCGCTAAATCAACACCTCTCTTTAGATCCATTGGGTTTGCACCTGCCGTAACATTTTTTAAACCTTCGCGGTAAATAGCTTGAGCTAAAACAGTAGCGGTGGTTGTTCCGTCACCGGCAACATCACTTGTTTTAGAGGCAACTTCGCGAACCATTTGGGCACCCATATTTTCTACCGGGTCTTCAAGTTCAATTTCTTTTGCTACAGAAACACCGTCTTTAGTAACAGTAGGTGCACCGAATTTTTTCTCTAAAACTACGTTACGGCCTTTTGGGCCCAATGTAACTTTTACGGCGTTTGCTAATTTATCAACGCCTTTTTTTAGTTTTGTGCGCGCTTCACTATTGAATTCAATTAATTTTGAAGCCATTATTTTTATCCTCCGTTTATTTTATTATTCAATTTTATGTATTACAATTAGGCAACTATAGCGAAAATATCGCTTTCACGCATTATTAAATAATCCTGTCCGTCTATTGTAACTTCTGTTCCGCTGTATTTCCCGTATAAAACCTTGTCTCCCTCTTTAACTTCCATTTTTACACTTTTACCGTCATCAGATACTTTTCCCGGGCCAACAGCAACCACAGTTCCTTCTATTGGTTTTTCTTTTGCTGTATCGGGTAAAATAATTCCGCCTTTGGTTGTTTCTTCAGCTTCCATTGGTTTTATAACAACTCTGTCAGCTAAAGGCTTTAAATTTAATTTTGCCATATCTTTTAACCTCCGATAATTAAAATTATTTATTGTTTTGAAATTTGTTAGCACTCTTTAAAAGCGAGTGCTAATATACTACTAAGATAAAATTTTGTCAAGAAGTGAATGGGTTAATTTTTTATGACTAACTTTTTAATCTATAGTAATTTAGAAGATTATGAAGTTTAACAAAAAGCTGTGATTAAAATCTCATTTTTTATTTTCCCTAAATTCAATTTTTAAGTTTTTATTCTTGCTTATCGTTATTTTACACTCCAAAATGAAAAATTTGATGAAATTAAAAATTATAGGTGAGATTAAAGAACTTTTAATAATTGTAAGAAATCTCGATAAAAAAGTTATTACTATTTTTCTTTCTGTTGCTGTTCTGCAAACTATCTCATGGTACTATACTTCCCGTTCGTTTTTCCGAATGAACATTTTTCCGAAATATCAAACTCTGCCGAATATTTATTTATATGAATATGTTTTCTGGTTCATCGGCGATTTTTTTACTTTTTTAGTCTTACCGGTTCTTTTAATAAAATTTCTCTTAAAAGAAAAAGTTAAAAATTATGGTTTTATTTTCGGCGATTATAAAACAGGAATAAAAATTTCTATTTTATTTTTAGCTGTTATGCTGCCCATTGTTTGGTTTGCTTCATCCACAATTGAGTTTAGCTCGGCTTACCCGCATTTAGTTTCCGCACGAGATTCTTGGTATATATTTTTTATTTTTGAAGCGGGAATGTTTTTGTACATGATTGCCTGGGAATTTATCTGGCGCGGTTTTATGCTTTTCGGGCTTGAAGGAAAATTCGGCTATTACGCGGTGTTAATTCAAATGATTCCGTTTTTAATTCTGCATAACGGAAAACCGGCCGCGGAAACTTTCGGCGCAATTATAGCGGGAATCGCACTGGGAATTTTAGCTTTGCGAACAAGATCATTCTTTTATGGAATATTTGCACATTTTGGGGTTATGTTTAGTATCGATCTTATTTCCAGTCTGCGCCATCGTTCGGGAGATTTTGGAATAGGTATATCTTCAGTTATAAATATTTTAAAACAGATTTTTTAAGAGGTAAAGAAAAATGAGATTTTCACTGAATGTTGATCATATTGCTACATTAAGAAACGCTAGGGGAGAAAATCAGCCTGATCCGGTTTCCGCCGCTTTACTTGCCGAACAAGCCGGTGTTGACGGAATTGTTGTTCATCTTCGCGAAGATAGGCGCCATATAAACGAAAGAGATGTTAGGCTTTTGCGTGAATTATTAACTACCAAACTTGATCTTGAAATGGCAGCAACCGATGAAATTATAAAAATTGCCTGCGATGTTGGCCCCGAACTGGCTACCATTGTCCCGGAACGCCGCCAGGAATTAACTACAGAAGGCGGAATAAATGTTATCGATAATATTTCGCGTTTAAAGGATGCAATTGAGGAATTACATAATTCTGATATAGAAGTCTCTTTATTTATTGAACCGAACATTGATCAAATTGATGCGGCCGCGGAAATAAATTCTGATTTTATTGAAATTCATACAGGCGTTTTCGCAAACGCAATTTCCGAGGAAGATCAATTTGATGAATTGGAAAGAATAAGAGTTGCTGTTAAACATGCAAAAAAATTAGGCTTGGGTGTAAATGCCGGGCATGGTTTAAACTACCATAACATTAAAATTTTTAGAGAGCTGCCTGATATTGATGAAGTAAGTATTGGACAAGCTGTTATTGCCCGTGCCGTATTTGTAGGGTTAAAAGAAGCTGTTCAGGAAATGATTCGCTTAACTTTTTGAAATTCAACCATTTTGTTTGAAAATTGCAATTTCAACCAAATAGGTAGAAAATAATTATTTCAACTTATTTGGTTGATTTTTTTTATTCCGCTGGTTATTTTGAACTTTATTCAATAATGAGCTTGAAATGAAAAAAATTGTACTTATCGGTGATATTGTTTCTTCGCGTAAAATTAAAAACCGCTCTTTAACCCAGCAAAAATTTGAAGAAACCTTCAAACAAATAAATAAAAAAAATAAACCTCTTATTTCCCCTTTTACAATTACTTTGGGAGATGAATTTCAAGCCGTTTATGAAAAAGCAGATCTTCTATTCTATAACATTTGGCAAATTCTTCAATATACTTCCCCTATTAAAATTAGATTTTCAATCGGCGTCGGCGAAATAACAACTCCGATAAATAAAAAACAGGCAATAGGAATGGACGGACCGGCCTTTTATTTTGCTCGCGAAGGAATGGAAGAACTAAAAGAAACGAATAATCTTTTTATTCTGAAGGGAGAGGGAATTTCAAATAGTGAACTTTTAAATCAAATTTTGTTTCTGCTTTCCCACCAAATTAACGGCTGGAAACAAACTCGCTATAAAATAATTACAAGTCTATATGAAGGAATTTCCGTAAAAGAAATGGCCGACAGATTAGGAATTACCGATAAAGCCGTCTATAAAAATATTGATGCCGGCGCTTTGCAAAATATTAAAAGATTAACCGATGAAATTTCCCGGCAGATAAATGATGTAATAAAATAAATGATATTTTTTTATTTGCTAAATATTACTTTTCTCTCGCGGCTTCCGGCCTTATTTAATGATAAAATTTTATCTCTCCGAAAACTCTTTTTAATGGCCGGAATTCAACTTGCTTTTCTTTTCTTTCTAAAATTTAATTTCTTTTGGCTGCTGTTTTTAGTTTCTCTATTCGCCCTCGATTTTCTTATTTATGTTTTAGAAAGAAAAGGGAGGAAGATAAATTTAATCAGGTTTGGTTCATCGCTTGTCTTAATAATTATCATAAACTTCTTTTCATTATCACACAAACTTGAGTTTAATCGGGCAGCTGCCGATCTTATTTCTTTTCTAGAACAAATGCCTTTAACTTCCGGATTAAATGGAAATAACATGAGAATTACAAATGTAATTTTCTCGGGATTTCTTTTCATCTTAAATGAAGTTAATTTTTTAATACGTTTCTTTTTCGAAATATTTAAACTTATTCCCCAAAAGAATACTGAAAGCGGAGGGCTGGATGAAAAAGAATATAATGCGGGAAGAGTAATCGGAATGCTAGAAAGAATTTTTGTTTTCTTGTTTGTTATACTTGGTAATTTTGCCGCGATAGGTTTTATTATAGCCGCAAAAGGTTTTACTAGATTTAAAGATTTAGATAACCGTGATTTTGCGGAATATGTTTTAATCGGAACTTTACTTTCTACTTTAACGGCGGTGTTAGCTGCGTTTTTTGTAAAAAGTTTACTTTAATGAAAAATTTATGTGTAAGAAAAAAATATATTTTCACACCCTGATCTGTATTTTATTTTTAGCCGGCTTTAATAAAGCTCAAATAAAAAATATTCAGGTTAGTTCTCCCGCCGCTAATCAGCCCGAGGAAGTTTCTATCGCGATAAATACACAAAATGAAAAACAGATTGCCGCCGGCGCGAATATAACTTATTATTTTAATTCCGATGACGGCGGAATAAAATGGCGTGAAGGAAATTTAAATTCAATATTTGGAGTTTGGGGAGATCCTTGTGTTACATTCGACGGACTTGGAAATCTTTATTTTGCGCATCTTTCTTATCCCGATACTTTAGGATACTGGATTGATAGAATTGTCGTTCAAAAATCAACTGATAATGGAAAAACTTGGAATGAGGGCAGCGGTATAGGTTTTAATGACCCGAAAAACCAGGATAAAGAATGGATGGCCGTTGATCTTTCTGATTCTCCTTATAAAAATAATATTTACATTACTTGGACCGAGTTTGATGATTACGGCAGCACCGATTCGCAAGACAGTTCGCGTATTTTATTTTCTTCATCTTCAGACCAAGGGGAAACATGGAGCGCACCGGTTATTGTTAGCGATGTGAGCGGAAACTGTGTGGATAGCGACAGCACTGTTGAAGGAGCCGTTCCCGCTATCGGGCCGAATGGTGAAATTTACGTTAGCTGGGCCGGCCCTTTAGGTTTATCTTTTGATAAATCGACAGACGGCGGGAAAACTTGGGGAAAGGATGTTCACGTCGCTGATATTCCGGGAGGATGGGATTTTAATGTCAGCGGTATTTTTAGAGCAAATGGTCTCCCGGTTACTATTTGCGATACCAGTAAAGCACCAACTAGAGGAAATATTTATATTCTTTGGGGCGATCAGAGAAATGGATTAGATAATTCAGACGTTTTTATTGTTAAATCTAAAGATAAAGGAAATACCTGGAGTGAACCTCTTAAGGTAAATAATGATAATACCGAGCGGCATCAATTTTTCCCGTGGATTTCTATCGATCAAACAACGGGATTTCTTTACGCGGATTTTTATGATAGAAGAAATACTACCGGAGTTAATACTGATGTTTATCTCGCTCGTTCAACCGACGGTGGTAATAATTTCAAAAATTATCTGATTAGTGATTCTTCTTTTACTCCAAAATCTTATATTTTCTTCGGCGATTATTCAAACATTGCGGCGTTTAATAAAAAAATATATGTTATTTGGATGCGGATGGACGGAGAAAAATTAAGTGTTTGGTCCGCTCTTGCGGATGATTCTACCTTAAATAATTTAACAAATGTTTCACCTTCTAAACGCGTTCATTTGCTAAATTATAAATTGGAACAGAATTATCCGAATCCTTTTAATCCTTCTACAGTTATTGGTTATCAACTCTCTGAAAGCGGATTCACAACCTTAAAAATTTATAATCTATTGGGAAGTGAAGTAAAAACCTTAGTAAATAAATATCAAAATGCCGGTGTGCATGAAGTAACCTTTGATGCTTCAGGGTTAAGCAGCGGTGTTTATTTTTATCGCCTGTTGGCCGGCAGTTTTATTAAAACTAAAAAATTAATTTTAATTAGATAGATTTTAACCCGTAACTTTTTGGTTACTTTCTTAAAAGTGATTAATTTTGAAAAGTTATATCGAAATCTAAAATTTAATTGTACGTTTTTTGGGGAATCTATGAAAGTATCTAATTTTTTCTTTACTCTGTTAATTTTTCTTTCTTTTATTATAAACGGTTGTAAAAAAGAATCCGCGCCTAACGAAGCAAATCCCGATCCGGTTTTAAACAAAAGTTCCAAACGCGGTATCGCTTTTAATATAGTTTCCGCGAAAGATTTTAAAGCGATTTCCGGGGGAGTAAGCTGGTGGTATAATTGGGGTAAAATTACTGATAAAAATACACCTTCAGATTATTATCAAACTTACCAAATGGATTTTATCCCCATGCTTTGGGGCGGAAATACAAATCAAAACGATATTACAATTGTAGAAAGTTTTATTCTGGCACATACCGAAATTAAATATCTTCTTGTAATGAATGAGCCGAATCTTACTGACCAAGCCAATCGGACTCCCTCAGAAGCTGCTTCTGACTGGCTTAGATACGAAAAAGTGGTAAATGATTTAGCCGCAAAAGGCAGAACAATTTATTTGGTAGGCCCGGCAATGAATTGGGGAACAATGAAGAATTACTCTGATCCTGTCGTTTGGCTGGATGAATTTTATGCGGCATACAAAGCTGCAAATAACGGCAGAGTTCCTAAAATAGATTATTTGGCATTTCATTGGTATGATTACGGATTAAATGCTCAGCTTGACAGACTGCAGAAATATGGAAAGAAAATATGGATTACCGAAATGGCCAATTGGAATCAGCAAATAAATTCCTACGAAAAACAATCCGAACAAATGAAGGAAATGGTAAATATCTGTGAAAGCAGAAGCGATGTTTTTCGATACGCGTGGTTTTACGGCCGAGGTTCTCAACCTGATAAACACTTCACTTATTTATTTACTGAAAAAGACGGCGAACTTACAGATTTGGGTAAATTATATATTTCGCTTCCACATAATAATGAATGAACAAAATAAAAATATATTTTACTATTATTAAAAAGAAAATATTGAGCGATTAAAAAAAATATTATGTTTGAATCGGGAAATTTTATAAAAGATCAAAAAATTTTAATGTCGCTCAAACAGAAACTCGATTATCATTACAAAACATTCGATAAATCAAAGATATCTCCAGATCCGCTGCAATTTTTACATTTATTTGATGATGAAAAAGATATAGAAGCAATTGGATTTATTGCTTCGGTTTTTGCCTACGGAAATGTGAATCAAATAATTAAAACTATTGATAAAATTTTAGTTGCCGCCGAAAACAAACCTTACGATTTTATAATTAATTTTGATAGGGGAAATAGCGCGGCAAAATTAACCGGAATAAAACACCGTTTTTATAGCGAAGATGATATTGTCTCTTTTTTTGCCGCATTAAATTCTACATATAAGCAATACGATTTATTAAAAAATCTTTTTCTAAAATATTATAACCCTGAAGAAAAGAATTTAAAAGAAACTATAAATAAATTTTCATCGCGTTTAATAAAAGAAGTAGTAATACATAAAAGCGGAATTGCTAGTCACGGTGTAAAATTTATGTTTCCTCTTCCTTCTATAGGAAGCGCCTGTAAAAGAATGAACTTATTCCTCCGCTGGATGATAAGAAAAGATGAATTAGATTTCGGGCTTTGGAATGAAATACCGACCGATAAATTAGTAATTCCCGTCGACACCCATATTGCAAGGGTTTGTAAAGAATTAAAATTAACTTCTTTAAAAAATGTGAGTTGGAAAATGGCGGAAGAAATTACTGATAATCTAAAAAAGTATGACGCTGAAGACCCGGTAAAATATGATTTCGCAATTTGTCATATTGGGATGAGGAAACTCGAATTCTAAACTTTAACAATCTGATGATGTATATATTTTTCTTGCATTTATAGCTATTTATTCAAATATTCAATGTCGATTTAAATTCTATTTTAAGGAGTATGTTAATGGCAGAAAACAGTTCTCCAGCCCCAAATTTCAAACCCTATATTTCCCCATCGCAAAATATTCCGGAATTCACACTTAAATCAATTTTAACGGGTGCGTTTTTTGGAATTTTATTCGGAGCCGCCTCTGTATTTTTGGCGTTAAAAGCCGGACTTACAGTTTCAGCTTCTATTCCTATTGCTGTGCTTGCTATTTCTGTAGGTAAGAAATATTTAAAAACTTCTATTCTTGAGAATAATATTATTCAAACTACCGGTTCCGCAGGAGAATCTATTGCGGCCGGAGTTGTTTTTACTTTGCCCGCCTTTTTATTTATGTCTGTTAATGAAAATAATGTCAGCGTCGGCGCGAGTTATTTTAATTACTGGACTATTTTTATCCTTGCAATGTTCGGCGGTGTAATCGGAACATTAATGATGATTCCTTTGCGACGTGCTTTAATTGTAAAAGAGCATAATTCTCTTCCGTATCCTGAAGGAACTGCGTGTGCCTCAGTTTTAATTGCCGGAGATAAAGGCGGTGATTTTGCTAAAACCGCTTATCAAGGTTTAGGAGTAGCTCTTGCTTATGCATTACTTCAGAGAGTTTTTCATATTATTGCCGAAGCGCCGGCTTGGGTAACAAAACAATCAAATAAATTTTTTCCCTCAGCAACGGTTAACGGAGAAATTACACCGGAATATTTAGGCGTCGGCTATATTATCGGGCCCAAAATTGCCGGAATTCTTGTCGCTGGCGGTGTACTTGCCTGGCTGGGGTTAATTCCTTTATTGGCATCTTTAGTTTCACCGGTTACAATTGCCGCTCAATTAATAAAATTAGGTTACTTAAAAGATTTGATAACCGCTGGCGGACCGGGAGATTGGAATCCTGCAACTCAAACTTTTGGAAGTACCGCAAACGCGATTTATCATGCGTACGTTAGGCAGATTGGTGCTGGCGCTGTAGCGGCCGGTGGTTTTATTACCTTAATTAAAACACTTCCCACTATTGTTTCTTCATTTAAAGGAAGTTTATCTTCTTTAAAAAATAAAGATACCAAAACAACTGTTGCTCGTACTGAAAATGATCTTTCTTTTGTAACTGTTATTATCGGAAGCGTTGGACTTGTACTTCTAATGGCTTTTCTTCCGATGTTACCCGGAGATTCGGTTTTTAATAAATTGCTGCTCGGACTTTTAGTAATCGTTTTCGGTTTTTTCTTCGTAACTGTTTCAAGTCGAATTGTTGGTATTATTGGTTCAAGTTCAAATCCAATTTCAGGAATGACAATTGCGACCTTAATGGGAACCGCATTAATTTTTATTGCTGTCAGCTGGACCGGAAGATTTTATGAACCTATGGCTTTAGTTGTGGGAAGTATGATTGCTATTGCGGCTGCTAATGCCGGCGCGACATCTCAAGATCTGAAAACCGGATTTTTAGTCGGCGCTACTCCTAAAAATCAACAAATAGCTTTATTTATCGGTGCTATTGTTTCTTCACTTGTAATCGGCGCAACAATTCAAATTCTGGATCATCCCACTCCGGATATGATTGCGCAAGGAATTTCTCACGCAATCGGAAGTGATAAATTTCCCGCGCCGCAAGGAACTCTTATGGCTACTCTTATTAAAGGTTTATTGTCTTTTAATCTTGATTGGCAATTTGTTTTAGTTGGTGCGTTTCTAGCTATTACAGTAGAGTTATGCGGAGTTAATGCTTTGTCATTCGCTGTCGGAGCTTATCTTCCATTAGCTACAACTCTTCCCATTTTTATTGGCGGCGCTATAAAGGGTGTTTCTGATTATGTTGCCAAAAGGAAAAATGAAGAGGTTGAAGAAAGTGAATTAGGCAGCGGCAGTTTATTTGCAACAGGACTTGTGGCCGGAGGCGCTTTGGCGGGAGTTATTGTGGCGCTGCTCTCGGTAAATGAAAATATTTATAATTTTCTGGCTAATATTAACGCCGAAGGATTCTTAAGCGGAATTTTGGGTGAAGGCGGCTATGAAATTCTCGGTGTTGTTTTCTTTGCGCTAATGGGATTAATCCTTTTCCGGGTTTCCAGAAAACCTCAAGAAAAAATTGATGAAAATATTCTACAATAGTTTGCATAAGGCGCATCGAATGGTGCGCTTTCTTTAAGTATAAAGTTATACTTCTAAATATTGTTATTTATAAAAAATTTAAAAATATAATTCGTTATTAAAACCTATACTGCGTATGTTTCAAATAAATAATGTTTAATTTCATTTTATTATCACTTTTATCAATATCATTTTTAAGATATTATTCTTAATTTAACAACAAATATGGTATTGAGGTCTTATGTCTATTAAATTCTTGATTATTTGTACTGCCGTAGGAATTTTTCTCTTCTCAAATTCTTTATTCGCGCAAAGTTTTGGTTTCGGATGTCTCGGTTTTGTAGGGGGTTTCGGTGGATACAGTTATCAAGTTTATCATCCCACTGGTTTAAATAGTTATGTAGACGCTTTTAATAAAAATCATGGAGACTCTCTTTCGGCTCCAATGAGCAGTTTTGGTAAAGCAAGAGGTTATCGTGCCGGAATAAATTTTTTTAGAGCAAATCTTACCGGACTTATATTAACTGTAAAAGGATTTTATCAACAATTAAATGAAAAAAATAATACTTCAATAAATTTTGCTAATTCCCAAAAGGGAAGTACAACTTATGAAATGGAACTAAAAAGCTGGGGAGCCGGAGTTGATATTGGTACAATCATTACGGATGAGTTCAGTTGGAAGGTAATTGATGCGGCGCTTCTTTTTAATTCGGTTAAATTCACCCATACCGATAATTTTCCCGGCGCCGTAACAAATGTTCAAGTTTATTCTACACCAAATACCGTACTTGGTTATTCTATAGGAACCGGCTTTATTTATGAAATTATTGATGAATATATAACAATAGAGGGAACTGTTGCTTTTTCTGTTCTTTCGGTTAAAAATCTGGAAAAAGGAGACGGCACAAAACTAACAGTAGGAGAAAATTCAAATACAGTAATGAATAATTTTATTGAATCCGCGGGTTTAAATACCGTAATTCAATTAAATATAGGATTTCCGTTTTAACTAATTTTACCGCAAAAAAAATGAAATTAACAAAATTAGATACTGCTTCCGAAATTGCTATTAAAGTATGCATGAAAGTAAAAAAGAATGAAAAAATTCTTGTTATAACCGATGAATTTAAAAGGGAGATTGGTTATTCTCTTTATAATAATGCGGTTAGATTAGGTTATAAGGCACTTTTGGCAGAAATGAAATCGGGAAAAATAAATGGTGAAGAGCCTTTGCCGGAAATTGCGGAATTAATGAAAAAATTTGATGTGGTATTTTGTCCTACTGCAAAATCATTAACTCATACTGATGCAAGAAGAGCCGCTTCGGCAGAAGGAGTAAGAGTAGCTACTTTTCCGGGTATAACTAAAGATGTTATGATTCGCGGAATGAACGCGGATTATACAAAAATTGCCAAACTTTCAAATAAACTAAAGCATATTTTAGAAAAAGGAAGCGAAATTAAGGTTACTTCACCTTCCGGCACCGATATTTCGTTTTCAATTAAAGGAAGAGAGGCTTTTGCCAGTAAAGGATTATTCCATAAAAAAGGAGAAAGCGGAAATCTTCCCACCGGTGAAACTTTTCTTGCGCCTGTTGAAGGAACCGCAAACGGTATTTTTGTGGTTGACGGCTCGATGGCAGGTTTAGGCTTGATAAAGAATACAAATATTAAAATTGAAGTAAAAAATGGAAACGCTGTTAAATTCAGCGGGGGGAAATTAGCCGATGAACTTCGTAAAATGCTGGATAAAGCCGGAAAAAATGCCGGAAATATTGCCGAATTCGGAATCGGAACAAATGACAGCGCTAAGTTAAGCGGAATTTTACTTGAAGATGAGAAAGTTTTGGGAACAGTTCACATAGCTTTAGGAAATAATATTTCTATGGGAGGCTCAGTTTCTGTTCCTATTCATCTTGATGGAGTAATTAAAAAGCCTAATGTTTATTTGGATGGTAAAATATTTATGGAAAAAGGCAAGTTATTAATTAAATAAAAAATAAATTTGGATAGTTGAACATACAATATTATCTTAGGCAGTGAAAATCAGCAATGTTCTTTTTATCAAGAGGGAAAGTGTAAATACTAATCAAAAGTTAGTTTTACTATATTTATATAGACCCACAAGTCTTTTGTTTCTAATCTTGCAAAATCAGAGAAATTTTTTTTGATCTAAAGTTGTTTTCTTTTTAGAATCGCTTTATTTTTCTCCTCAATAATTATTTTGACTCGCTTAGGATCGGAAAGACAAAAAGATGATACTTCAAAAAATCCAATTTAGCTCTCTATTATAATTTTAATAAATCAAAGTTGCTTATGAAGATATTTAAATTACCGTTTTATGTCCTTTTATGCCTGCTATCTTTTTCTACTTTAATAAAAGCTCAAACTGCTATAGTTGATACTTATTTTAACGATTCAACAATAGTTGATCAAGCTAATACCACTTCGATCGATTACTCGACCGATTCATCGAAATTTCAGCTGCAGACAGGTGAAAAAGAAAATTTAGCAAAAGGACATTATGCGTATATCGTTTACAAAGGAACTCCGCCGAATAAAAATGGATTGCTCGATACTGTTTCTACAAATGGTTTAAGAGTAATTGACGGTCAACCTACCTTCATTTCTATCCTTGACCAAAATGCCGGAAAAGGCGGTGACGGAACTTATATAGTTATAGATCTTCAAGCAGTTCGAACTATTAAAAGAGTTGTTATAAAAACTTTCGCGGGAAATTCGAATTTGCGACCTAGAGCTTTTTCTATTTTTGCCGGGTTAGACACCCTTTCTATGGAAAAAGTTTTTGAAAATCCTAAAAACGATTCCATTAATGCCGTAGCCGCTTTTGATCCTATAGTTGCGAAATATATTATTGTCTCTATAGATATAATCCCAAATACGTATAACACAACAATAAGTGAAATAGAAGTTTACGGAGAAGGATATCTGCCTGAAGGAACTTTATTTTCATCTGTAAAAGAAGTTAATAGAAATGTTAATTTCGGGACATTGGAATTTGACGGAAATGTACCTGGAGGAACTTCGGTAACATTTAATGTCCGCACAGGAAGTTCTCCTCAGATAGATTCTACATGGAGCGATTGGTCAGGGGATATAACAAAATCAGGAGAACTTTTTAATGCGTACGAACCGCGCAAATATTTACAGTATCGCGCTACATTAGAAACAAAAAATTTATTAACGCCTGTTATTAATGAAGTAAGAATAAATTATGATACTTTAGTTGTAGCGTCTGAAGCGGTTGCGGATATTTCTCCCCAATATATTCCTATTCTGAAAGAGACAAATTTTACGCTTACTGTCAATGCTTCATTTAATGCAAATGATTTCGGGATAGATACTCTCCAAATTTTAACTCCATCTCCCTCTGAATTAAATAACGTCTTGGTTAACGGACAACCTGCGGCATATTTATCAAAAATTACAGCAAAAAAAATAACTATTGTATTTAATTCTACTATTAAAAATACTGCAACTATTCAAGTTGGTATAACTGCCACTCCGTATCTTGCTGAAAATTCTTTTATTACGGAAATAAGCAGTAACAAAGTAAACAATAATTTTCAGCAGGTTGATTCAAAAAAAACTAACGGAACCGAAGCATGGACTGTAATTACCACAGGTGTGCCTGAAAAACTTTTAGTAGATACTAAAGCGGAACCGAATCCTTTTACGCCAAACAACGACGGAATAAATGACAAAACTAATCTTTCTTTTTTTGTCGGCAACATCGGCGAGCCTAAAGGGATAATAGGAAATGAAAAAAGACATTTAACCATCAAAATTTATGATCTTTCGGGAAGATTGGTAAAAGATTTGTTGAATAATAAAACTTCATCTTTTGCGTACATTGCCGATAGCTCAGTTGAATGGGATGGCAGAGATAATTCCGGTTCTTTAGTTCGGCCCGGAGTTTATATTTTTCAAGTTTTTATAGACAGTGATAACGGCGGTGAAGCAATTTCTAAAACCGTTGTTGTTTCTTACTAAATTTTTAGAGGATTAATGTGAAAATTTTTTACAGATTCTTATTAATTATAGCATTTATTTCTCCGTTAAAAGCGGGCGGTTTTGAAGATTTGGGAAACAGCGCGAGAGTTGTTTCGCTCGGCGGCGCGTTTGTTGCTGTTGCCGACGCTCCTTATTCTTTATTTTATAATCCGGCCGGAATTTATAATATTTCTAATCTTTCTATTTCTACAAGCTATTCTAATTTATATCCCGGGCTGCAGGATGAAAATCTTAATTACTATTCCTTAAGCAGTGTTATTCCTATGGGAATTGTAGGCAAAATAGGAGTCGGCGGAACATTTTTCAAAACCGGTTTATGGCAAGAAAATATTTTTGTAGGAACTTATGCCAGAGAAATATATAAAACCTTTTCTGTCGGCGCTAATGTAAAAGTTTTAAGGTGGGCAGCTGAACCGGCACCCGGTGAAGCAGGTTTATCATACCTTGGTTTTACTTTTGACGCGGGAATACATTATACTTTAAAAGATATTTTTAATAATTCGGATCTACGTTTAGGCGCAGCAGTTCAAAATATAACTGAACCAAGCATTGCGGTTAACGGAAGTGATGATGCAAAATTACCTATGATAATTACAGGGGGATTCGCGTTCGTTTCTAATACTTACCATTATTTAATTGCAGTAGACGTTGCTAAAGAAAAAGATGACCTATATATAAAGTCGGGAGCGGAGTTTTTAGGATTAAGACAAGATGTTTTGGGCTTAAATACCGGTTTTCTAATCAGAGTGGGGTATAACAGCATTCTTAAAACCGATACCTATAGAGAAAGCGGCTTAGCCGGCGGCTTTGGCTTAGAGGTTGAAAAGTTAACTATAGATTATGCGTATGTTCTTCCGCTTGAACTGCAACATGTAGGCGGAAGTCATAAAATTTCACTTAGCTATAATTTTTAATTAAAACTCTGCGTGCAGGAGGTTATTTTGAACGTCAATCGCCTTACGATTTTATTAATTTTTGCGTCTCTTCTTTTAGTGGATAAGGCATTTCCGCAGTTTGTTGCAAACAAGGGAGAAAAAGAAGATAATTATCAAAACTACGCAGGCAGGAACTATGAAAACTACAGTTCAGCCTTCATCCGTAAAAAATTCTTTGATAATTTTGGTAACTTTTTAATAGAGGGTACTACTGTTTACGAGCTTTCCGAAGTCCAGAAGCAACAGACAGATCAAAGCCTTACCGGCGGAGCCTCGGATTTAGTAAAATCTCGTTTTTACCAAAATTATTTTAATAATTTAGTAATAGGCACCGATTCTTACGGCGGCTTTCAAACACGTTTGATGGTGGGTGATGCTATTCGTACAAAGTTTACTTCTTTAACTTTTGACAGAGCCAGGTTTAACGGTATTCGATGGGACGCCGGAACAGCTAAATACAGAGGAACTGTTATCGCTTCCAGAATTTCTGATCCTATTCGTTTTAGATTTGATAATAATATTTATGTTTCCGGTATTAGAAGAATTAGAGATTGGACTCAATATTTGTTCGGCGGACACTTTGAAACTGATATCGGTGATATTGGAACAATTGGTTTAACTTATGTTAATCAGCATCAAAGAAGAAGCAGTATAGATAGTAAGGAATCTTCTCTACAAGGAGTTGTGGCAACTGTTATTCCTAGAGTAATTTTTGTGAAAATAAGTGATGATTCACCCGGTGATAATTCAGGCCCAATTTTATTCGCGCCTCCTCAGATTTATATAAACGGACATGCCATGCCGACTGAAAATATTTACGGCAAACTTCCTGTTGAAATGACTCTGAACGGAAATCAGCCGATACAATATTATGAACTTAGAAATAATCAGCGCGGTCAAGGTTTTACAATTAATGATAAAGACTTTTTCGCCGGTACTGATACAACCAGTTGGTCCCGATTGATAAATTATAAAGATAGATATAGTGTGCCGCCTACACCGTTTCCGCGAATGGTTCCGAGTTCTTCAAATGAAAGTGTAACGTACGCTTATATTATGCCGAAAGGTGTAACCGCTGTTCAATTTAAAATTATTGTAGCTAATGATTATAAAGTTGAAACTGCCGAAGATTGGATAAATAATTTAGACGATTATACAAATGATGCCAGGTTTTCTTCTCATTTTACCTCGACAACAATCGGACAGCCGACTCCATATTTTGTTAGAGCCAGAGCTGATGGGAATGTTAGGGACGCAAGCAATAAACAAGTTGTAGTTGTAAATTATGGCCTCGCTACAGGTATGTCGGTATATGGCCTTAATTTCAATTTAAATTGGGAAGGTTTCGAGTTTGATGGTGAGTTTAATCAAAGTGTTGAATATTTAAAATATCCCATTTTAAGCGGAAACAGATTTGAAAATAAAGGCTTAGCTTATTTTTTAAGAGGGAAAAAGAAATTAGGCCGTTTTACAATCGGTGCTGAAAGATATAAAATTTCACCTGATTACATTACATGGTTAAATACCTATGTACTTGAAAATAGCTACTACTCAAGTCCAACCGCAGGCAGTAGAGTTCCGTTAGCTTTAGTTTATCCTGAAAATTTACAGACGAATAGCGGTTATGATGTAAATTATACTCCGGAAAGGCTTGTACTTTTCCCCGGCGGTGCTTTTTATCCTTTAGTTGATGATAACGATGATAATGACCGCTGGGAAGATGGTTTTTATCATTATGATGTTCAAGCAACCGATTTATATGAACGAAATAAGGATGTTATAAATGGTACAGGCGATTATTTCAAATTAGGTTACCGCCAAAATATTAATGAATTAAGAAGTTTAAGTGATATTATCAGACAGCCTGATGCCGGTATTTTTCCTGGAAAGGATAGAGATAATGACGGAATTCCTGATGATGATAAAAATGCCGACGGAATACCGGATTTTGCTCAGGATTTCCTAACTTATTATTCTGATCCGCCGAGTTTTGATTATGGTGATGATTGGAATAATAATGGTGTTATTGATGAGCAGGAAAATGATATTCTTCCCGATTATCCCTATGAACCTGATATAGACGGTTATCATGTTTTTACCGGTTTAGATCTTCTCGATAATTTAAATGTTCGTGTAGGTAAACTGCATGAAACAGCAATTGCGAGAGGGGGAAAAAATGACGTTAATTATGTTCGCGCAAATTATTATACTTCAACTCCGAGATTTGGTTCTTTAAGATTATTTTATGTAATGAAGCAAGTTCAGGATAACATTGCTAATAATGGTTATCAATTTCAAGGTGTAATCACTACTTCCAATCCATATCCAATATTCACTCTTGATCCATTAAATTATAGAAATTCACTTGTTAATTCCTTATATCTTGGAACTGAATATACGCAAATAAAGAATCTTCATATTGAAAATAATATTCGTGTTGAATTAAATAAGCAATATGCAATCGGTTCAAGTGATGTTGCGCTTAATCTTCCGCCTGAACAACAGCGGCTGGTTGGGGATCAAACCCCCGGTAGAATTGTTTTCTGGGGAATTGTGAATAAAATTGATTATACATATTCGTTTTTTAACGGATTATTGAGATTAAGTCCTCAAATTAAAGTTAGAACAGAAAAAGTAGTAAGTACTTCAGAAGATCAGGATGGTAACCCTATTACTAAAATAGGTAAAAATCAGCAGGAATTTATTCCTATTTTCCGCGTTGATTATTCATTAACGGAAAGTACCGATCTACGTTTTGGTGTTCAAGGGTTTAGCTTATTCGGATTAACCGATTTGTTTATGTATAAAATTAGAAATTATGCCGATAATGTGGATAGCCAGGATAGAAGCACAATTGCTTTCTCTGTAAGTAACAAGACACAATACGGCGGTTATAATATAGTTATGGATTTTGGAATTAAGAATACCTCCATTAATTACGTTCGCCCCCAAGACAGAGTTAAAGGAACGGAAGAATCAACAATATTTTTCTCAGTTTACGCAGGATTTTAAGACTTAGTATAAGATGATTTGGAAAATTTTAATAGTTTTAGCTGCCGCTGTAGCTAGTTTTTTTGTACCGACGCCCAAAGAGCTTAAAGATGCTTTTATCGGCGGGCAAAATCTCTATTCTTCCAGCAATTATGAAAAAGCGATTCAGCAATATGATCTCATAATCAATACTGAAAGCGATTTTTTAAAGGAAGATAGTGTAAAGGTTGATTTGTTAAGCGGCCAAATGATAGTCAGTGTTGTAGTAGCGGCTAATTATCAAAAAGGAAATGCTTTAAATAAACTTGGCAAAATAGATGAAGCTATTAAATATTTTAGAAAAGTTGAAGCACGGGAGGATGAAAAGAAATTAGCCGCTCTCGCTCAATTTCAGATTTACGATATCTATTATAGGGCCGCCAAATATGATTCGGCCATTATTGAAGCTAGAAAACTTGTTAATAAATATTCCGATAATCAAAAAGCTGAAACGGCGCTTTATGATATCGGCTGGGCAAATAAAGAATTAGGCGATCTAGAAAAAAGTAATAAAGCTTTTCAAGAATTGATAGAACGATATCCTAATACGGATTATTTGCCTAGAGCTATTTACCAGCTCGGGCAGAATAATTTTGAGCAGAAAAATTATGATGAATCAATAAAGTATTGGGCTGATCTTAATGAAAGATTTAAACCGGATGCCTTTAAAGATCAAGATTGGGAAAAAGTTCAACTTAAAGCTGTAAAAGACAGACAGAAGTTTGAGGCAACAGCCGGAAGAGAGACTGACGAAACGGTTTTGGAATTGGTTGCTAAAGCACAGGTTAAAATTGGCGATGCTTATAGAGCTAAAGGCGATTTTGCAGCCGCGATTAAAAATTATAAACAAGTTGTCAGTACTTATTCACTTTTACCTGTTCTTGTAGAAATTTCGTATGTAAAAATGGCTGATTATACTCTCGAGGAAAAAGGAATTGATTCTGCCAGAGCTGTATATCAAGAAGCTATTGATGAAAATTTTGCGAATAAAGATCTTCAAGCTAAAATGCAATATAAAATTGCGGAAACATATCAGTCAAATGCAATGTTTGATAAAGCCGCTAAAGAATATGAGTTTTATATTAAAGCTTATGCCGATGTTGCCGAAAATATTGAGTTTGGTGTAGATAAAGCCCAATATTCTATAGTCGCAATGTACTATAACGGAAAGAATTACGAACAGTCGGTTGTATGGGCGGATACATTAATAAATAAATTTCCGTTTAGCGATGTTGTTCCCGGTGCTTTATTCTTAAAAGGGCTTTCTTTAAACGCTTTGGGCAATTATGATCAAGCCAGAGAAGTTTTTACTGATTTAATTAATAATCACCAGAAAAGTCCTGATTTAGGAAATGCTCAAGTTCAGATAGGACTTACATATTTTAATCAGCAGAAATATGAAGAAGCTTTAACAGCTTATAAAAAAGCGGTAGAAGAGTATCCTCAAAAAATTGATAGTTCTGAAGTTTATTTTGAATTGTTGAATACTTATTTCGAAATGAACCGGTATGATGAAGCAATTGCCTCATTCGATCATGTTAAATTCGGATCGCCTTATTATACGGCGGCGTTTGGTAAATTAACCAAAATCTACGGCTCCAGAAGCGAATATCAAAAGGGTAAAGAGTTTTTAGAATCAATTTTAGAAAAAGATAAAAAAGTCGATTCGGTTTATTACGCGCCCGATGTTTATTTCGCTATGTCCGATTTATATATTTCACAGCAGGATTATTCAACTGCCGTTAAATTTCTTACAAAAGTAATTGATGATTCATTGGCCGATGAATCGAAAACTGTAGTAAAAATGCAGTCTAGGTATGTAAGAGGAGTGCTCCGTTACCAATTAGAAAATTATTCCGCTTCATTGAATGATTTAGAATATGTTAAAAATGATCCGGAATTTAAAATTAAATTCCCTAAATATTCAGAAAATATTGCCGAAAAGTTAGCTCTTGCGTATTCAAAAACGGGTAAACTTGATGTTGCTCTGGATATGATAAACAAACTTTTGGCAAACGCGGAAACAGAGGCGGCAAAAGGAGATTTATATTCTGTAATTACAGAAATATATTACGAATCAGGTGATTATAAAAAAGCGATAGAATCAGCAAACGAAGTAATCGGCCGAAACGGAATTCCGGACGCGATAAAAGTAAGTAATTACATTACTCTATCGAACAGTTATAAAAAATTAGAAGATCTTGAAAAAGCAAGTAGTGTTCTTTTTGAAGCAAGTGAAAAATATCCTGACTCACCGGAAATTCCTTCGGTGTTATATTCACTAGCCGCGTTATATTTTGACGGACAGGCTTATGAAAAATCTGCTGATATTTTTAATAAATTTATCACTCGTTACCCGGATAATCCTAATATAAAAGAAGCTCGTTATTTCAGAGCTCATGCGTATTTTGAAACCGGAAATTTTCTACAGGCTTACAACTCATTCAAGCAGTATTCATCAACTTATCCCGGTGATCCACTTGCGGCGGAAGCGCAATATTTTGGAGCGGAAGCTCTTTTCAGTGCGAAGGAATACAACAAAGCAATAAATGAATATAGATTAGTTTATCAGCGTTATCCGAATACAGAATATGCGCCGCAAGCCTTATACAATGAAGGCTGGTGCTATAATTCACTTGAACAGCCGGATAAAATGATTGAAGCATTCAAAAAACTTGCTCAAAAATACCCGAGTTCTAATTTCTCCGGTGACGGTCTCTTTACTATCGGAGATTATTATTACAATAAAAAAGATTATATAAACGCGGCTCAAGCTTACGAAGAATTGATAGCTAAATTTCCGAATTATTCAAAAGTTGAAGAAGCTAAAAAATTAGTTTACGACCTATCCCAAATAAATTCTTATTTGGAATATGAACAGGCAATGAAGTTTTTCGATGGTCATAAATATGAAAAAGCTATCGAAGAACTCACAAAACTTTACCAAAAATACCCTGATGCCAGTATAGCAGTCGGTTGTCAAGTTAATATTGCCGCGTCCTATGAAATGATAGAAGAATATAAAAAAGCGGCTGAATGGTATAAAAAGATTATTGATAAATATTCAAAAAGTGAAGATGATAATGAGAGAAGCGCGTTAAATTTCGCGAAAGAACATTTAGACTATATAGAAAGTACTTATTAAAGTTAAAATGAAATATTTAAGAAGAATAAAAAGTTTAATCTAATCGGGAGGATAAAATTTTGGTTACTTTGATATCATCTATGCAGCTTGCCGTCCAATTATTGGCTAATTGGTTAACTGATAATTGGTTGGTAAATATTATTATGAAGGGCGGGCCGCAAATAATGGGTCCTCTGTTCTTATTCTCCATTGTTACATTCGGTGTTTTAATAGAACGTTTATACAAATATTTCAGCGTTCCCTCAAATACCAAAGCCAATCAATTTTTAAATGAAATTGAAGAAATTATTCGTAAGTATGGAGATATAGACAAAGTTGTTGATTTCTTAAAAACGTCTAAAGGAATTCTCTCATTCGCTTTTTTAAAAGTTGTTATGCGTTACAAATTTCTGGTTGAAGAAAAACGCCCTATTCATGATATGAGAAATGAATTGTTAGAAACTTCCGATGACGCGGTAAGAGATTATTTGGAAGAATTTCTTCCTGTTATAAATACTATTGCCAGTGTTGCTACATTACTTGGTCTTCTCGGTACCATTATGGGAATGATTTCTTCTTTTGATG
The DNA here is from genome assembly GCA_963798775.1 of uncultured Bacteroidota bacterium. Taxonomy (GTDB): domain Bacteria; phylum Bacteroidota; class Ignavibacteria; order Ignavibacteriales; family Ignavibacteriaceae; genus CAWCUK01. The sequence goes on along the minus strand of CAWCUK010000001.1, from coordinate 251,624 downwards.
AAATTGCGAAGGGAGGTAAAGGAGACCCCGCGGTAGTGGCAGGTGGTATTTCAGTAGCTCTTTTAACAACTGCCGGCGGTCTTATTGTTGCTATTCCGGCGGTTCTTTCTTATTCGTTTTTAAAAAGAAGACTTGAAAAAATAGCCGCGCGTTTAGAACCGTTCGCAAATCATTTTATTAATTTTATTTTGAGAGATCTAGCTCGTCTCTCAACTTATAAAGCTATGTTGTTAACTGCTTATCGCGATGGAGTGCTTAATAAAGATGAGGCGGTTTTCTTAAAAGATAAAAGAGTGGAATTAAATATCTCGGATACTGAATTTGAAAAGCTTGCGCAGGAAGTAAAATCTATAACCGGTGCGAATGTAGAATTGAATAAGGTAGGAGCATAATGGCTAAAAAAGCTCGTAAAATGGAAGAGCGCGAAATGGATATGACGCCGATGATCGACGTTGTATTTCAGCTCTTGATATTTTTTATGGTAACTACTGTTTTTTCGGTACAGAGCGGATTAAAAGTTGATCTTCCCGATGCTTCAACTTCAGACGCGCCCCCCGAAAAAGATTTAACTGTTACTATTTCCGAAAAAGGTGAATTAGATCTTAACGGTACAATGGTTACTTTCGATGATTTAGAAGATCAGTTAAGACAGCAAAAAGATATTTTCGGCAGTAAAGTTTTAATTATTAAAGCTGATAATAAAGCAAGGCATGGTGTTGTTGTTCATGTAATGGACGCCGCAAAAATTGTTGGTATTGAACAGCTTGCTATTGCTACAGATGAAAAAGATGAAGGTAAAACCGGTACATAATATAATCCTATGACTGAAAATTCCTTTAAAATACCCGGATATGAACTTTCTGATCATATTAATAGGCTAATCGGCAATTACAGAAAACAGTTGTTTATATTTATTCTTATAAGTATAGCAATTCATTCTCTGCCGATTATTCTACAAATGGATCTATCGTCAGAAGTCGTTGAAAAAAAACGTCCTCCGACAACCGTGAAGTTTATTCAGAGAGCTCCTCGTCTGCAAAAACAGATGGAACTTCAAAAAACACCCAAAATTGTTCAGCGGACAATGCAGCGAATGGTGCCGCAGCATCAAATGAGTGTTATGCCCAGAAGTATGACAACTTCATCTTCTCACGGCGGCACTGCGTTAGGTTCTTTAGGCCGGCCGGGAGATATAGTTGATAGATCTTTTACACCTAAACAGCAGTTTTACGGGCCGAATATAGCTACTGAAATTACTAATACAAGAGGCGGTACAAAAACAGCCAATTCTTTATCTGATGAATTGATTGATTATTCTAATTACGCCGATAGATTTTATGGACTGGTTAAACAAGGTAAAAATAAAAAAGATATTTACGGTAATCTGGATTTCTATCAGCTAAAATATAGGGGCAGTAAAGTTGATGAAAACGGAGAACCGGGATGGAATGTAGTCCCTCAAGCTTTACCGGCTCTTGTTGAATATGCCGAAGATACCACTGAATTAAAAGTGCATCTCCGGGGAAATATTCGCCTGGATTCTAAAGAGCTGTTAAAGGTCCCGATGATTTATATGATGGGTTCCGAAACTGAACCCTTATATTCAAAGGAAGAAGTAGCGGGATTAGAAAAATATTTAAGAAACGGCGGATTTCTTTTTATAGATGATGGATATGCCGCAAGATGGGGCGGTTTTAATCAAAAATGCCGTCAAATGCTTAAAGAAGCTTTAGGTTATGACGCGGAATTTGAAAAGATTCCTAATAATCATTGGTTATATCATTGCTGGGAAGATTTTGCGGGGCCGCCTCCCGGTGAAGATGAAGTAAGACCGAATCCTAACCACCCGGTAAAAGAAAGATATCGATATTTAGAAGGTATATTCTTAAATGGAAGACTTGTTGTTTTACTCAGTAGCAAAGGATATTGTAAAGCTTGGGGAAGCTGGCCGCGTAATCCCCCTGCTTTGGGTGGTCCGTTAGATAATACACGACAATTACAATTCGGTTTAAATGTTATTGTTTTTGCATGTACACAAAAAGGGGGAATAGTTGACAAAAATTGGCAAGAATTGGCTAACGAACAAAAATAAAAGTGTCTTTAACATGAAAAATTTATTTCTCTTTATTCTTCTGGCTGTTTCTTTAACAGGATGTGATTCAGTTTACCGTTATGTTTTTCTTCCGCCCGAAAGATTTGAATATACTTTGGTGCCGGATAAACAAGTAATGGAAGAAATGCAGGATACCAGCTATTATATAACTAAAGACGGCCAAGCAATCGGATATAACGCAAAAGATTGGAAAATTGAAGTTAGATATATGTCGGATTATCAGCTAAATACTTTTGAATTTCCTGATGAATCTAAAAATGGAGAGCTATCGGGAAATCCGTTTACTTACGGCAATTGGATCGATCCATCCACAAATTATACTCCTAAACGATTTACTGTATTTAAAGTAACTATTTATAACTATTCCGGCTCAAAATTAAATTATGATCCGGAAGCTTCTATCGTTCAAACAGATAGAGGCGATTTTTTCCACGCTTATGCCCGTGAACAAAAAAACGCGAAATATCAAAGTATAGAGGAATATTATAAAATTAGAAAAGGCGCCAGTGGTGTTGATGAAGATATTTTTGAAACTCGTATGGGAATAGCCCGAAGAACTATGTTGTATTATGGTAAACCTATTTATAAAGGCGATACTCGCGATGGTTTAGTTGTTTTTGATCCGATTGTTCCTTCTGTTGAGGAGTTGAAATTCAATATCAAAAATTTTGTGCTTGAATATGATGAGAACAATGAACCTTCTAAACTGAAAGATATTGTCTTTTATTTTAAACAAGTTCCTTTAGATGCTAAAACTGTTCAGAAACAATCCGCTATTGCTAAAACAAATGATTCTACAGATAACAACGGCAAAAAATCATTTGAAATTGCTCAGCTTAAATATAATGTAACTAATACTCGTACTAATTATGTAGAACCGTGGAATCCGATTCCCGGCAGTATAAAATCTTTAGTAGAATATACCGAAAAAAATACTTCATTGGTGCCAAAATTATTGCAGATTAGTATTGATGACAAGGAATTAAAAAATGCCAAATTAGCGTTTATAATCGGAGGCGGAGCAACACCGGCGCTTGGTTCTAATTATGTATCTTCGGTTGCCGATTATCTTCAAAACGGAGGTTTTTTATATGTTGATAATTCCTACCTCTCTAACGAATGGCCTTATAATAAAATAATGAGCGAATTTATGGAAGAGGTGAAGAGTCAATTAAAAGGTAGCACTGAAATAAAAAGAATAAATCTTGATCATCCCATCTTTAAGGCTTATAAAAATATTACGGCAATTCCGAAAGGCTGGGATGATTTAAATTCTGATATTGAAGCAACCGATCATATTGACGGATTATTCCTGGACGGAAAACTTGTAGCAGTACTTTCTTCAAAAGGATATCCTGCTATGTGGTCAAAAGAACAAAAAGGCGGAAATTACGATATACAAAACCAATTGGAATTTGGTGCGAATATTATTTCGTATGCATTTAAGAATGAAAAATAAAGCAGGTAAAAAATGAAATTCTTTATAACTACACTTTTCCTTTTTAGTACTGTTTTTCAAATAGCTTTCGCTGAAGGAAATAACTCCAAAATTGAACATAAAACCAGACTGGATCTGCTTTCAGAATTTAAGTCAAACTCTATTAATTTAAACCCGGAATTTACCGGCAGAAAAATAAGCGGAATTGTTTTTTCTACTTTTATTCCGGGTGCTGGACAATATTATTTGGGTGAAGAATTAAAAGGCACGGCTTTTACTCTGGCTTTTTACGGTTGCGCTGTTGCGGCTGTTTTAGCAAATACTAATATGACCGGAAGAGATGATAGAATTAAGGTTTTAACCAAAGATTATTTGGATAGTAAAGATTATTATAAATCTGAGGCTATTTGGCAGACGATTCAATTTGAAGTTAATAATAGAAAGTGGGATTACCGCAGAAGACAAATATATATGTATAGTGCCATCGGTGTTTGGGTGTTAAATATGCTGGATGTTATTTTTATTACGGAAGATAACGGAGCAAGCGATTTTGTTTTGAACGGAAAAACTTTCCCAAAAATAAATTTAGCGCTTGATAAGGATTTTTCCGGTGTTGCACTTCAATTTAATCTACCATAAATTAAGGTAATTATAAGAATGAAATATTTTTTCAACATTTCTATATTTTTAATATTAATTATTTTATACGGCTGTGCAAAACCGGAGGATGTAATTAGTCCTACACATTATGACAGGGTACCGCAGCCGAAAAATCTTTCTGCTCAAATTGACACAACCGCTAGCGGTAAAAATAAAATTACGTTAACTTGGGGTGCGGAAGGTTCTAATATTAAAGATTTTACTGTTTATAGAGCAATTAATCAATCTACAGATTTTAGCTCAATAGCTTTGGGTTTAACTGATAAAATTTATACTGATACAACAAACCAAATAAATTCAGCTGATACTTTGAATATTTTTTATTATATAAATACAAAGGGTAAAGATTCTTTTTATAGTCAGAATTCAGATACGATACAAGTTGCACTAAAAAAATAACAAACCACATAACCAAGGAGGTAAGATGAAGAAAAGTTACTTTCTCTTCATAATACTTTTTGCTTTCGCTTTTTTATTATCTAATAAAACTGCGGCACAGCAAATAATCGATAGTTCTGACGTAATATACGTTGATAACACCAGTGACGGTAATGCTAGTCAAGGTGTTGGTACTTTTATGGACGATCCTAAGTACAAAGAATTTCCTCAAACCCAATCTACGGATCCTGACGTATACGGATGGTGGCAGAATACAGGTGCCACATACTATTACGGCGGCGTAAGTAGAAGGGCAAGTTATTATGGTTCCGGAAATAATACCGGAGCGCACGCCAATTTTTACTGTACGGTTCATAAAAATGGATATTATTTAGTTTACCACAACATGTATTCCGGTAACGCTACAACTGATGCGTATGTTACTTTTACACGTTTTGGTGAAAACGCGCCGGCGGATAGTTTCCGTTACAATGAACAATATAATATTACTCCTGAAGGATTATCTAGTTGGTATCCTTTAGATATTATTGAGTTATTTGCCGGCGACAGTTCTCTTACGGTTGATATAGGCTTAGATTCTGTGGGCGGCAATACTTTAAGAACTGATGCGGTTGCCCTTCTGAAAAGTTCACAAAACGGTCCGGATTTAGAATTCGGCGCAAGAAGATTTACCAGATTAGTTGTTGACGCAAATACTCAGGACACAACTTTAGATCATAGTTTTTACAGAGACCGTGCTCCATTCCAGTTCCAACCTACAACTTTTAATTCCCATAGTGATAAATCTTTAAGATTATTCAATTTAGGAAGTGCCCCGTTAACTATTACCGGGTTTGATGTTCAAACATCACGTTTTTCTATTGTAGATAATTTCCCTATTACTATTCAGCCCGGCGGGAAAAAAGATGTTACTGTTCGTTTCAGCCCTTTAGGTGAAGAAACTACAATGGATACATTAACTCTTTTGAGTAATGATCAATTGGAACCCGAAGCATCTTTACCATTAACCGGTGAAGGTATTAACTATAATTTTATAATGAATGCCAGTTTGGATGGTTCCGAACCTCATTATAATATTGAAGGCGCGGTATTTTCTACAATCGGTTCGGGATGGTTAAATTCAACAGCTTCTCCATTTACTTTCCCGATTCCGGAAGGAAATAAGAAAAGTATTGTTAATACCGGTGCTCAAGCTGGTATAGCAGGTTTATATACTTTCCAATTGCCTGATGCAATGTTTGGTACATATTATATTGAATACGGCGGCCCATATTCCGGAAACGCGGCCGATAATTCTACTGTTGAAGTTGTTACTCCCTTTATTGCCGATACACAAAAAGTTACAGGATTTAATGAAAATCTTGAATTTGGCGGTCCTAAATGGAGCAGAATCGGTGGAAATAAAGTATTTGAACTTAACGGCGGCGGTGAAACCGTAGTTAAATTTACAAATCCGGGCAGCGCTTTTTTAAGATTGGATCTATTAAGAGTAAGAAGAATTCCTAAAGCTCCCGATATTAGTACTGATATCGATCCGGCAAGACTTCTTAATTTCGGATCTGTTTCTGTGTATGATTCAATAAGACTTTCTGAATATAATTACCAAAAAGGATTTACCATCGGTTCTAACGGTGAAACTCCTTTAGTTATAGATTCTATTAAACTTTCGGTTGGAACTACGTTTTCAATAGATAATATGCCTAATTTACCGTTAAGCCTACCGGCTATTGATGGTCAGTATAATTTAATGGTATCTTATTTACCTGAAAATATTACACTCGGAAGAGATACAATTAGAATTTATTCTAACGATCCGCAAGATTCTGTAATTGTTATTAGATTAAGCGGCCAGGGTGTCGGTACCGGAATTACGGTAGATAATGGCGACCCAACAACTTATACTTTCCCCGGAATTGTAGATTATACCGGTGCTCCTGATCCTGAAAATATGGATAAATGGTATCGTGTTTCGGGATCCGGCATAAACTCTGACAGATTATTTACATATATCTATTTTAATCCTTCAGATGGAGAAAAAACTGTAGAATGGTTCCCGAATTTCCCATTCAAACCGGGTTCATCAACTGCTGAGCCTGATAGTTTTGATGTTTTTATTGAAACTCCAACCAGTTCTTCTATAAGTTCACCTGTAGCTAAATATTTAGTTAAAAGTTATAACGGTGTAGATACTGTAATTGTTAATCAAAATTCTACTATATACGGCGGAGATGTTACTTCTTCCGGTAGAGTTTCTTTAGGCCGCTATATTTTCTTAAGAGGCGGACAAGATTCTTACGGCAGCGGTACTGTTTTCGGTTCAGTACAATTATTGAATGATACTTCCGCGGTTACGGAATTCTACAAAGACAGCCTTGTTAATACAGCTAGAGTCGATTCTTTTGTTCTTAGAGCGGATGCTCTTATTCTTGAACAAGCAGGAGCTCCTGTAAGTGTTACAATGCCTAGTATTATTCCTTCTCAGTACGAATTGAGTCAAAATTATCCTAATCCGTTCAACCCGACAACTCAAATTAATTATTCTCTGCCAAAACAGAGTTTGGTTCAGTTGAAGGTATATGATATTCTTGGACGTGAAGTTGCCACTTTATTTAATGGTGAGCAGCAGGCGGGAAGATATACTCTTGAATGGAATGGTAATAATAATTTTGGTTCCAAGGTAGCATCCGGTATTTATATTTACCGAATAGTGGCCGGAAAATTTGTAAAAACCAAAAAAATGATGTTGTTGAAATAATTATTTATTTCATCTGAAAAAAGCCGGATTAATCACCCGGCTTTTTTATTTTAAAATAAACATTGACAAACCAAAAAGAATTAGGTACTTTTTAACAGTACTTTTCATTTTAATTTTTAGGGGAATAAATATCAGTTCTCAGTTATGTGCCTAATACTTTTCCACTCTGTTTTTATTGAAATTCTCTTAGTGTATTACTTTTCCTGAAGGAAAATAATAAGAGTTAAATTCAATACTCCCCACAATTCTTATTACTTGTTATTTAAAATATCAGTTATAAGGGTTTCACATCAGAATTCTATTATACATGAATCTTCCGATTCCCTCATTGTCTGCCGATTGATTTATTTCGTGTCGTACTAAGTAAATCGTTTTTGGTGTGTAATATAGGAGAATACAAATGAAGCAATTTTTACGAATTTGTTTGATGTTTTTGTTACTCCTTTCTAATCTATCATACTCTGCTTCCGGCAAAATTAGCGGATATATTAGAGATGCTAAAACTAATGAGCCATTAATAGGAGCTAATATTATTGTACCTGGAACTAGTATCGGCGCCGCATCGGATATCAATGGTTATTATGTTATCATAAACGTTCCCCCTGGAACTTATACTTTAAAAGTCTCTATGATAGGATATTCTTCTGTTACGGTTGAAGGAGTAAAAGTTAATATTGATCAAACAACAAACATCGATGTAAAATTAGCGGAAAAATCGATTCAAACTCAAGAAGTTGTAGTAGTAGCCTCAACTCCCATTGTTCAGCAAGATGTGTCATCAAGCAGGGCAAATATAAGTGTAGCAGAAATAGAAAATCTTCCCGTGGCATCTGTTCAAAATGTTGTTACATTGCAAGCCGGTATCTTAAGCGGGGATAATGGTCCTGTTACTCGAGGAGGTAGCGCTGATGAAACAGCGCTTGTTCTAGACGGTATTACACTTAGAGATGAAAGAGATAATACTCCATATACCGGAATCAGTTTTACTTCAATTCAGGAGCTTCAAGTTCAAACCGGTGGATTTAATGCTGAATATGGGAATGTTCGTTCAGGATTAATAAATGTGGTTACAAAGGAAGGAAGTAAAGATCATTATACTTTTTCACTTTTTACCCGCATGAGTCCCGCAGCAAATAAATTTTTCGGTGATCCTCCTAATTCCCCGTATTCTTATTGGATTAGGCCTTATTTAGATGACGCCGTTGCATGGACGGGTACAAATAATGGTACTTGGGATCAATTTACACAAGATCAATATCAAGAATTTAGAGGCTGGAATAAAGTTGCCGAGGAACTTGCGAATGACGGTAATCCTAATAATGATTTGACACCTTTGGCGGCTCAACAACTTTTCTTATGGCAGCATAGAAGAGTTATGGATGTTAAGAAACCGGATTATGATATCGACATGACTTTTACGGGGCCGATTCCGGTAGTTGGTAAATTTTTAGGAAATTTAAGATTTGCTGCTTCATATAGGGCTAATCGAAATATGTATATTATTCCGCTTTCCGATGATTCATATAGAGATGTGAATTATCAGCTTAAATTAACCGCTGATATTGAAACCACTATGAAACTTTCAGTTGAAGGTTTGGTTGCGACCCAAAAAGGAACGAACAGCAGTAGAAGCGGCGGGCCAGGTTTATTTAATTCGGCCGGATCAATTGTCGATAATCTTGATTTTCGTTCCGGTGCAAGTTTTTTAGATGCCCGTGTATTTGCTACTGATTATTGGGCACCGAGTGTAATAGATCGACGTTCTTTCGGTGCTAAATTCACACATTTTTTAAGTACTAACTCATTTTACGAAATATATGTTAATATGGTGAGTTCTGATTATAGCACAAACCCCGGTACTATTCGAGATTCAACTGATAAATACAAATTCGGAAATGTTTATGTTGATGAGGCGCCGTTCGGATATCCTCTTTATTCAAGCGGAAGCGGAATTGGATCTTCTATGAATATGGGTCTCGGGTATAGTAACTCCCGCGATTCGAGTAAGTTATCTACCTTTAATTTTAAATTTGATATTGCTGCTCAGCTAAATCAATATAATTATATTAAAGCCGGCGCAGAAATTATTTATACGGACAATAATGTTAATTACGCGCTAATTGAACCTTCATTGCCAAGTAATAATACTCGCTCTGTATGGCATACATTTCCTAAAAGAGGTGCTCTTTATGTACAAGATAAACTAGAATTTGAAGGCATGATTGCTAATCTGGGACTAAGACTGGAATATCTTGATCCCGGAGGAGAGTGGTATCAGTTTGATCCTTATAATCCGGCTTTATCCGGCGCATACTCAATGTATATCGATTCTTTATTACCTAAAAAAGCGGTAGAAAAACAAGTATTTCTTAGTCCTAGATTAGGTGTCGCTTTCCCTATCAGTGTAAATAGTAAATTATATTTTAACTACGGCCATTTCAGATCAATGCCGATTCCGGAAGAATTATATTTGATAAGAAGAAGTCAGGTTAATAACCAAATTACAAGAATTGCAGACCCGAACAATCCTATTCCCCTTACCATTATGTACGAACTAGGGTATGAGCATAATTTATTCGATCAATTTTTATTGAGGCTAGCCGGTTATTATAAGGATGCTAAAGATGAACCAAGACTTGTAACTTATACCAGCCGTAACAGTGCCGTTAATTATCAGATTCCGGAACCGAATAGATATGCTGATACACGGGGATTTGAAATTACGATTAATAAAAATAGAGGTGAATGGATAAGAGGATTTATAAATTATACTTACGAAGTATCAAGCTACGGGTATTTCGGCCTTCCGCGTAATTCGGAAAATCCTGCCACCCAAAGGGAAATAGAAAGAGATACACGAGCTTTCGATCAAATAAAACCTGTTCCGCGGCCTTATGCCCGAGCAAATATCGATTTCTTTACTCCAACAGATTTTGGGCCTGAATTAGGTAATATAAAAATATTTGAAGACTGGAGATTGAATCTACTCGCAACCTGGCGGTCAGGCGAATATTTTGAATGGACAGGCCCCGGAGGTGTAAAAGCCGGTGTTTCAAATAATATTCAATGGACTGATTATTATAATTTAGATTTAAGATTATCTAAAGCCGTTGATTTGGGTCCGGTAAATCTTGAACTATTTATGGATATGACAAATGCTTTAAATATTAAACGACTAGCTTTTCGTGCGGGTTTTTCTGATGCTAATGATTATGACCAATATATGTCTTCTCTTCATTTACCGAATGATATTGTAGGAGAATATAATTACGGCAATATTCCTGGCAATGACACTCCCGGAGATATCAGAACCGGGCCTTATATACCATGGGATGAAAATGCGACTGACGTGCAAAAAGAAGAATGGCGTAAAAATAAATCTTATATAGATATGCCTAATTTAAGCTATGCCGGGTTTATAAATCCTTGCGATGTGTACTGGGGAATTAAAGTGTCGGTCTCCTTATAATAAGAAACATAATTTATGAGGAAATAATGAAGTCAACTTTTTTGTTCAAAAAGCATAAAATGGTAAAACTATACATTTTTATAATTATCTTATTTCCGTTTGCTGCTAACGCACAATTTGAAAATAGGTGGATGTCAGTCGGTTCAATTCACAACTGGTACTCTGAGATAGGCTGCGAACTGGAAGAAGGACGTTTCAGCGGTGCTGAGCAGCAGGACGGACTTCAATGGCCGGCTATTTATAAATATCAGGATATGCAGGCCGCAAGAGGTTTATGGATTGGCGCAACAAATTTTACAGATCAAAATGGTATTAATTATCCTTATAAAGTTGTAACTTGCGGACCTCGTCCGCCGGCTTTCTTTCCTTTTTATCCCGTTGAATTTAAAATGATTAGTAAGTTTGAAGCCCCTATAGTTACTGTAGATGGAAATTTAACTTATGATAAAGATGCACAGATAGATGATATTGATTTTTCTTTGAAATGGGATCGCGAAATTTATAATGTTGTTAATTCTCAGCTTGGTATCACTATGACTCGCCGAATCTTCCAGTTTAGTCAAAAGTATCACGATAGCTATATCATCTATGATTATACTTTCACGAATACAGGTAATGTAAATGATGATTCCGAAATAGAACTGCCTAATCAAACTTTAACCGGTGTTGTATTTTATTTTAGTTATAGAAATGCTGTTAATAAACAAACTAGATATGTTATAGATAATTCTACAGGCTGGGGACGTAATTCTATGAATGATGCCAGAGGCGACGGCGTTTTGCCCGATCCGGCAGGTGAACATTTTAGAGCTCAATTTACCTGGCATGGTTATGCTACTGTTAAAATAGTCAATTATGATAATATCGGCGGACCGATATGGGGAGTAAATGATAATTCGAAACCTTATCTTAATGATGGGGATACTGTCGGAAGACTGGGAGCAACCCAATTTACCGGAATTGTTACTTTGCATGCGGATAAATCTGTTTCCGATACTTCCGACGATTTTAGCCAGCCTTCCACTACTTATTTTGAAGATTCTGATCAGAGCCTTTATTTAGCCGGCGCAAACGCTTTTAATAAAGATTTGATGACTAGAGAATACGATTTGATGACAAAAGGCCATGCAAACCCGAGGCATGCTTATTTAGTTGAACCAAGCGGTGATTTTGCTCTTCAAAAAAACGCACCGGATCTTGGTAAAACCGCAGGCGGTTTTTCTTTTGTTAACGGTTACGGCCCTTATACTTTAATGCCCGGAGACAGTGTTCATATAGTGATGGCTGAAGCCGCCGGTGGTTTGAGTTATGAAGACCAAGTAAGTGTAGGAAAACAGTTTAAACAAGGCCTTATTACAGCGGAAGAAAAAAACAGAGTAGTAATGAAAGGAAGAGATTCATTATTTCATACGTTCAGAAATGCTTTAGCTAATTTTAATGCGAATTATAATATTCCAAAACCGCCTCCGCCTCCAAAGACTTTTGATATAACTTCGGGAGGTGATAAAATTTCTTTGGCTTGGTCCGTTGATGCCTCTGACCCAACTCCAATAACAGGTTTTAGAATTTTCCGGGCCGCAAAAAATGTTGACAGCACATATCATTTAATTTATGAAGCCGGGCCTGCCGAAAAAAATTATGATGATACTTCGCCGATAAGAGGTGTCGATTATTATTATTATATAGTGTCTGTAGGCGAAGATCAGCCCGGAGGAGTAGGAACACCCGCCGGTAAATTAACCAGCGGAAGGTATTATACTCAAACTTATGATTTTGCAAGGCTTCAAAGACAAGCTGGAACTGAATTAAGTCAGATCAGAATAGTTCCCAATCCTTATAATATTTCCGCCAGCACCGATAATATCAGATTTCCCGGAGATAGAATCGCTTTTTATAATATTCCCGGCCAATGCACTATAAAAATTTATACTGAGCTTGGAGAGTTAATAAAGACAATTGAACATACTAACGGAAGCGGTGATGCTTATTGGGAACAAGTAACTTCTTCAAATCAAATTGTGGTAAGCGGAATTTATATTGCTGTAGTTACGGATAATTTATCCGGTAAAAATCAATTAGTAAAATTTGCAATAATTCGTTAAATCTATAGAAGGTAATGATATGAGATATTTATACTCAATTCTCATAATAACTTCATTCCTTATATGTTTCAATCATAGCTCTGCTAAGGCGCAGCGGCAAAAATTAGCGCAAACCGGTATGAAATTTTTAAGTGTTTCTACAGATGCCAGAGCAACCGCGATGGGAGAAGCTGTAACCGCTATAAATACCGAATCGGCGGCTCTTCTTTATAATCCTTCAACCATGGCAGAACAGCTTAAAGATTTTAGCTTTTCTTTCGGGCCTACAAGCTGGATTGCTGATATTAATTATTTAAACGGAACGGCTGCTTATAAACCCTTCGGCGGAGATTTTGGTGTAATAGGTGTTTCTGTTATTTATGTTGATTACGGTGATATCAACGGTACTATATTCGCCCCGAATGAGCAAGGTTATATTGATGTTGGAACATACAAGCCTTCGGCATTAGCTGTGGGATTAGGTTATGCTAAATCTCTTTCTGAAAAGTTTTCTATCGGTGGAGATGTTAGGTATGTGAGGCAATCTTTAGGCAGTAGTATAACCGATATAGATGGTAACGGAGGTTATGTTTCTGAAACAAATTCGGTTGATGTTATTTCATTTGATTTCGGAGTGCTTTATCACACCGGCTTAAAGAGCCTAGACTTCGGAATGTGCGTCAGAAATTTTTCCACTGAGGTAAAGTACAAGGAGGAAAATTTCCAACTTCCTTTAACATTTAAAATAGGTATCGCGTTTAATGCTGCTGATGTGCTGAATGTTGATAGATCTATGCATTCAATTTTATTATCTGCCGATGCGTCTCATCCAAGAGATTATTCAGAACAAGTTTTTCTTGGCGGTGAATATACTTTTATGAAGGCTTTTTCACTTAGAGCCGGTTATAATTTTCCGCAGGACGAAGGCGGATTTAATGCCGGAATCGGGGTTAAACAAACTTTATTCGAGGTAACTCTTGGAATAGATTATGCTTATTCATCGTTTGGAATATTTGATGATTCAGGTAAGTTATTTCATAGTTTTACCGGAATTCATCGTTTAACCGTAAATATTTCTTTATAAAGTTAAAAAAATATCGGTATTAAAATGAATAAGATAAATAAAATTCAACAGTTAAGTATTATTCTCATTTTTTTCTTGTTGATGAGTATAATGTTTTATAGCTGTAAACAAAATTCAACGCCAAGTTTATATGATCTTGCTGTTGATAAAGGATTAACTCCGGCAATCTCATCAATTGAACCGGCGGATGAAGCACTCGCCGGAGTTCAAGATATAACAATAAACGGATCAAATTTTTCCGATTCGACTGGAAATAATTTAGTGTTTTTTAACGGAATAAAGGCTGCGGTTCAATCTGCAACCGAAGCAAAATTAGTTGTACGTACACCAAACATAATAAGTGATAGTGTTGTAATTAAAGTCGCAAAATCCGGTGCGTCCGGATCTTCGGGTTTTAGTAATAAAATAATTTATAAATTAAAACAAGCGGTTTTTAATATCTTCCCGCCTGAAAATTCTATACTTCTTCCATACGCTATAACCGTTGATGCTGCCGGTAATGTTTATGTTTCTGCTACAGCGGCAGGACAAGGCGTTGGTATAAAAAAAATATTACCGGATGGAACTGTAAATGCTTTTGCTCCCAAAGGCGGAGAAACATTTTTTACATTAATGAAAATGGGACCCGGCAATATTATTTTTGCCGCGAGAAAAGTTAAAGCGATTTTTAATATTCAGGAAGGAATAGCCGCAAAAACCTGGGTTACCTATGCCAATGGAATAGGCAGTATCGATGCTCTGGATTTTGATCAAAATAAAAATGTTTGGGCCGGCGGAACCGGAAATGGTGCTATTTACAGAATTACTCCGGATAAAGCTGTTAAAGCTTTTAATTTTCCGGAAGATGTTACTTCAATAAGATACTTTAATAATCATCTCTATATTTCCTCAAAAGAAGGTACTAATGTAAATATTTGGAAAGTCGAAATTATCTCCCAAGACAGTTTAGGCGAACCGCAGAAATATTTTGATTTTAGTTCCAACTTTGGCGGATATGAAATTAGAGCTTTAGATGCTTCAGTAAACGGAGATATTTTTATAGGAACCGACGCGCCCGAAACTATTATCGTTTTACATCCCGATCAATCTTTTGAACAGTTTTATCCTGGAATTTTTGAAGTAGCGGCAGTTTATGCATTTGGCTCAGGTAATGACAATTTTCTTTATTACACCAGAGAGGCTGCGGAAGGAGATATTTCACAAGCAATTGTTAAACTCAATATTCAACAACAGGTTGCTCCAAACTTTGGAATTGAATAAAAAAAGTAATTATTCATTCGAAAACAAAAGGAGTGCTCTATGAAAAAAGTAATGTACATTATGGTTGTGTTGGCGCTATGCTTAAACACTAAAATGTTAGCGCAGAGTTGGACGTATGAAGGTGCTTGGCCGGATACTAATTACAAAGGCGGAACTCATGGAATAGCTGTTAGTCCCGATGGTAAAGTTTGGCAAGCTAGTTATTACTCCAACAACTGGATTCTTGGTGAAGGTGATACAATGAAAGTTACACCTATTCTTGTTTTTAATGCTGACGGTACTTTTGTAGATACTATTTATACTGTAACTTCAGGCTCAACTACAGATACTTTAAACGGAAGCTGCCGCGGAATGAGAACCGATGCGGACGGTAATATTTTATATGTTCAATCGGCTCCGTCCAAAATCATCAAAATAAATTATCAGACTATGGAAGGTATGGGAAGCCATTTATTAACCGAAGTCGGTTCCTCGCCGACCGCGCCGGCTGCTGATTCAAATGGGACAATTTTTGTGGGGCCCGTTGTTGGAGGCGGCACTTCGGCAATCGCGATGTATAATTCTGATCTAAGTTATTTAGGAAATGCTGTTGTAGCTCCCCCCAATATTGCAAGAACTATGGAAGTTTCACTGGATGGGAATACAGTTTATTGGACTCCGTTTACATCAAGCGCGGAAGATACTTTGCAAATGTATATCTACACCAGGCCGAGCGAGTTCGAGGATTTTGCGCTTACCGATACAGTATTACAAGGTATGTCAATTGAATCAGCAGCCTGGAATCCCGCAACCGGATTATTATGGTTATCCAACGATTCAAGAGGTATAGGGCCTTATACTCACTTAACTTGGTATGGATTTGATGTAAGTACTAAAACTTTTGTGGATAGTTTTACTTTACCAAGTCCGATTCCGGGTGCTTCTGACGAACTACCAAGAGGAATCGATTTTAGTCCTGACGGAAATATTGCTTATGTAGGTTTATTCGGTGTGGATTTCGATCGTATTTTTAAATTCTCAAGAGTAACCGGGATAGTTAAAGAACATAATTCAATCGTTAATGGTTATAGTCTATCGCAAAACTATCCGAATCCTTTTAATCCGTCTACAAAAATAACTTTTTCTGTTTTAAAAGAAGGATTAGTAACGCTTAAAATTTATGATGTCCTGGGAAGAGAAGTTGCGCAGCTCGTAAATGAAAGATTAGCAAACGGTACTTATACTGCCGATTTTAACGGTTCTAATTTAACTTCCGGTGTTTATATATATGAGATAAAAGTAAATAATTTCAGAACTTCTAAAAAAATGACTTTGATAAAGTAATTAAATTAAGCTGATAATAACTCCAATTAAAGCCGGACTACTCGTTCGGCTTTTTATTTTAAAGTCAAGTAAAATTTTTAAGAAAAATTATTATTGTAACTCAATGTTTTTTTCAAAATTTTATCACATAAATTTTTAGGAATTAGTTAATGAGAAATAATTTCTAATTAGAAATAATTGAAAGTAAAAGGAGCGGAAATGAGTAAACTATACGTGGGTGTTATTTTCTTCTTAATGCTTATGGCTTCAGGCCAAATTGCGGCACAGCAGATAATTAATACTGAAGATGTAATTTATGTAAATAATACATCAGACGGAAATACAGTGGGTGAAACCGGTACATTAATGGACGACCCTCGATATAAAGAATTTCCGCCTTCAAATCCGGTTACGCCTTATATTGATGGCTGGTGGACGAGTGAAGGAACTTTCTTTTACGGCGGAACAGCAAGACGTGCAAGTCGTTACGGTTCAGGTGATAATACCGGAGCGCACGCAAAATTTTTCTGCACAGTACAAAAATCGGGGTATTATTTAGTTTATCATCAAATGTATCCGACAGGAAATCAAACCACAGACGCATATGTAACTTTTACAAGATTTGGTGAAAATGCGCCGGCGGATAGTTTTAGATATAATATGCAGTTTAATAATACTCCGGAAGGAAGGGGCAGTTGGTATCCGCTAGGTGCAATTCAGTTATATGCGGGTGATAGCTCACTGACTGTAGATATCGGCCTCGATTCAGTCGGCGGAAATACTCTTATCGCGGATGCGGTTGCTTTACTTAAAAGTCATCAAGCCGGCCCCGATTTGGAATTTGGCCCAAGAAGATTTACAAGAGTTATCGTTGATCCTAATACACAAGATACAACACTTAATGATAATTTTTATCGTGACCGTGCTCCTTTACAATTTATTCCTACTACCTTTAGAGGCGAATCTTTTACAACAAGGAAATTAACTTTATATAATCTCGGACAAACTGCTTTAACGGTGACAGGTTTAGAAACCTATACAACAAGGTTTTCGACAACCACTTCTGTTCCGTTTAGTATTGAACCCGGTGGTAAAAAAGATGTAATTATTAAATTTGATCCCAAAGGTGAAGAAATTACAGTGGATTCGCTTACGGTTATTAGTGATGATCCTTTAGAACCATCGGCTACTATCGGATTAAGCGGCGAAGGTATTAATTATAATATTATTATGAACGCAAGTTTGGACGGTTCTGAACCGCATTTTAATATTATCGGTGCTACTTTTGAAACTATCGGCGCTAATTGGCTTGGTTCAACGGCTTCACCGTTTACATATCCTATTGCTGAGGGAAATAAACGCAGTGTTGTTAATATAGGCGCGGATCAAACAGGGTGTGCCGCGATATACAGATTTGCTCTCCCGGAGCAATTATTCGGAAATTATTATATCGAATATGGCGGCCCATATTCAGGAAACGCGGCTGTAAATGCGACTGTTGAAGTGGTTACCCCTTTTATTTCTGATACTCAAAAAGTTGTTTCTTTTAATGAAAATTTAGAATTCGGCGGCCCAATGTGGAGCAGGATTGGCGGGAATAAGGTTTTTGAGTTAAACGGTGGCGGTGAAACAGTTATAAAATTTACTAACCCAGGCGCGCCTAATTTAAGAGCCGATCTTTTAAGAGTCCGTTTAATTCCTTTGGCTCCGGATATTAGTACCACACTAGATCCGGCAAGAGTTTTAAATTTCGGTTCGGTTTCTATTTATGATTCTATCAGACTTTCTGAATATAATTATCAGAAAAGTTTTGTAATCGGTTCGAACGGAGAAACACCTCTCATTATTGATTCTATTTATATTAGCGGTGATGATGCGATTTCTATAGATAATCTTCCTCCTTTTCCGCTGACTCTTCCTGCAATAGACGGACAGTACAATTTAATGCTGTCTTTTCTTCCTAACTTCATTAAATTCCATAGCGATACATTAAGAATTGTCTCAAACGATCCGCAGGATTCTATTATTTCTTTAAGAATAATCGGGCAGGGTGTTGGTACGGGTATTGTGGTGGATGATACGGATCCGACTACTTATATTTATCCTGAAGCGATAGAGTGGACAGGGGAGCCGGATCCGTTAAATCTTGATAAATGGTATAGAGTTGCGGGCAGCGGTTCAAATCAAACAAGAATGTTTACATATATTTATAATCCAGCCGAAGAAAATTTGAAATCAGTGGAATGGTTTCCTGCTTTTCCTTTTAAACCGGGTTCTTCTGAAAATACCGCGGATACTTTTGATGTATATATTCAAGCTTCCGCCGGTTCCATGAATAGTTCACCCGCCGCTAAATATCTTGTTAAACATTATTACGGTGTTGATACGTTTATCGTAAATCAAAATTCTATTGATTTTGGCGGTAATATGGATTATAACGGCAGGTTTTATTTGGGCCAATTTACTTTCTTAAGAGGCGGACAAGACTCTTACGGAAGCGGTACTGTTTTTGGCTCTGTTCAGCTTATTAATGATACTTCTTTAGTTAATGATTTCTTTAAAGACAGTGTATCAAACATCGCAAGAGATTCCGGTTATGTTTTAAGAGCTGATGCTATCGTTATTCAGCAGGCTTCTAACGTGGTCGGAGTTTTTGACCCTCAAATAAAGCCGGAATCTTATTCTTTAAGTCAAAATTATCCTAATCCTTTTAATCCGACTACACAAATAAACTACTCGTTACCAAAGCAGAGTATAGTGGAATTAAAAATATATGATATTTTAGGCAGGGAAGTAGCCTCACTTTTCAAAGGCGAACAACAAGCAGGAAGGTATACTCTTGAATGGAACGGAAATAACAATTTTGGTTCTAAAGTAGCCTCCGGAATTTATATTTACAGAATTGTCGCGGGTAAATTTATACAATCAAAGAAGATGATGCTTCTTAAATAAATAAATTTGCCGGTTACTTTAAAGCCTCCGTACTTTTCCTTGGTTTGTACGGGGGCTTTTCTTATTTGATACAGGTTTCACCGCTCAAGGCTTACCTTTTTTCTTCAAACGGTTTTAATTATCTTTGAATTTAGAAAAATAATCACAATTATTTGTTTCCATCAAATATATTGGAAATTCATTATATAAAGGAGAATAAATGGCTTTATTACCAATTACATTAATTGGCGATAAAATTCTTCGAAAAAAAGCTGAAAAAGTAGAAGAAGTAGATCTTAATATTATCGAACTTATAAAGAATATGTTTGATACAATGCGTAACGCGAACGGTATTGGTTTAGCCGCCACTCAAGTTGGCGCGGATAAATCAATTTTTGTTGTAGATATTTCGCCGGTTGAGGATTATGAAGATACTAAACCTATTGTTTTAATAAATCCTAAAATTACAAAGAGATCCGGGGAAACTGTAATTATGGAAGAAGGCTGTTTAAGTATTCCGGATATTCGTGCGGATGTGGAACGCCCTGAATCCATTACTATTACTTATTTTGATACCGATATGAAAGAACATACTGTTGAAGCGGATGATCTTTTAGCAAGGGTTTTTCAGCATGAATATGATCATCTTCAAGGAATTTTATTTACCGATTTAATTAGCGATAATATGAAGAAAAAATTAAAAAAAGATATTAATAATATTCGTAACAGAAAAGTAAATATAGATTATCCGGTAACCGAAGATATAAATTATCAACTAAAATGATGACTAAATCTGTATGAAAATAATCTTCATGGGTACACCCGATTTTGCCCTTCCATCGCTTAAAATTTTATTAGAAAGTAAACATCAAGTTCTTGCCGTTGTTACCGCGCCTGATAAGGAGCGGGGAAGAGGGCAAAAGGTTTCTTTTACTCCGGTTAAACAATTCGCGTTAGAAAATGGACTTCCTGTTCTTCAACCCGCAAAGTTAAAATCGCCTGAATTTGTTGAAGAGTTAAAAAATTTTGATGCGGATTTATTTGTTATCGTCGCGTTTAGAATTTTACCGCCGGAGGTTTTTACTCTTCCTTCAAAAGGATCTTTTAATCTTCATGCTTCTTTGCTTCCAAAATATCGCGGTGCCGCGCCGATTCAATGGGCTTTAATTAAGGGAGAAAAAGAAACCGGCGTAACTACTTTCGCTTTGGCCGAAAAAGTTGATACCGGGAATCTTTATCTTCAAGAAAAAATACAAATTGAAGAAGACGACAATCTTGAAACGCTCCACGATAAACTTTGTGTTATTGGTGCGGAAGCCGTTTTGAAAACAGTAAATCTTATTGATTCGGGTAGTTTTGAATTAAAGAAACAGAACGATGAACTCGCGACTCCGGCCCCAAAAATAAAAAAAGAAACTGCAAAGATTAACTGGAATGATTCTGCTGAAAATATTCATAATCTTATAAGAGGACTCTCACCTTATCCCGGTGCTTTCTTTATTCATAATAATAAGTTGTTCAAGATTTATAAATCAGCTGTAGAAAAAAATGTTTCTCTTAAACCGGGAGAAATTAAACATGATAAAAAAAATATTTTTATCGGATGCGGAATTAATTCTCTTAATATATTTGAGCTTCAGCAAGAGGGGAGAAAAAGACTTAAAGCGGACGAATTTTTAAGAGGATTTTCATTTAATCAATCATAAAAATGATTATTTAAATTATACAGAAATTAAAAGGAGTATAATGGAATTTTACAATAATATTTTAGACGCGATTGGCAAAACTCCCCTTGTAAAACTGCAAAAGGTAAATGCCGGATTAAAGCCTCAAATTTTCGCTAAGCTTGAATCTTTCAATCCCGGTGGAAGCGTTAAAGACCGTATCGGCATCTCCATGCTGGAAACCGCCGAGAAAAACGGCGACATAAAACCCGGCGGAACTGTAATTGAAGCAACAAGCGGAAATACCGGAATAGGTCTTGCTTTGGCCTGCGCGGTTAAAGGTTATAAATCTATTTTTGTAGTAACAGATAAAGTAAGTTCAGAGAAAATAAATTATTTGAAAGCTCTCGGAGGTGATGTTATTGTTGTTTCAAACGCTGTCGGCCATGATCATCCCGATTATTACATTACCGTTGCGAAAAAAATAAATAAAGAAACTCCTAATTCTCTTTTTATGTATCAGTATTCAAATCCGGCAAATCCGGAAGCGCATTATAAAACTACCGGTCCGGAAATTTGGGAACAGACAGAAGGAAAAATAACTCATTTTATTGCGGGAATAGGAACCGGCGGAACAATTAGCGGAGTTGGAAGATATTTAAAAGAAAAAAATCCCGATATACAAATTATCGGCGCCGATCCTTATGGTTCGATCTTTAAAAGTTATAAAGAAACCGGGAACCTTCCTCCGGGCACTCCATATTTAGTTGAGGGAATTGGCCAGGACTGCCTTCCGAACAATGTCCATTTTCAATACATCGATAAAGTTTATAATATTACTGACTTTGATTCTTTCAAATATGCCAGAATTCTTTCACGCGAAGAAGGAATTTTTTGCGGCGGAAGTACAGGTACAATTTTGGGAATAACTTTGGAAGTTGCGAAAAATCTTGATGAAAATGCCGTCGTTGTTTTTGTAGTTTGCGATACAGGCGAAAGATATTTAACTAAATTCCACAGTGACGAATGGATGAGAGAAAAACGGCTTCTTCCTACGGAAATACGAACATTAAAAGATATTTCTGCGGCTAAACAAGACGGGGTTCGACAAGAATTAATTTATCTTAAAGCTAAAGATAGTATAAGAACTGCGGTTGAAGTTTTAAATAAACAAGGATTTTCACAATTACCTGTTATTGACGGCGGAGAATCTGTCGGAAGTTTAAGGGAAGCCAGAGTTATGTCCCGTTTATTAGATAATCCTAATTTGCTCGATTCCAAGATTGAGGAAATTATGGGGCCTAGTTTTCCAACGCTTGATGAACGTACCGAACTTTCTGTTGTAAAAAAATACTTAAGCGATTCTCCCGCGGTTTTAGTCACTGAATACGGAAGAATTGTTGATATTGTTACTCGTTACGATATTCTTGAACATACAAATATTGTTTAATCAAAAATAACAAAAGGAAATTTTATGGGTTTCTCAACAGATGCGATACACGCGGGCCAAAAGCCTGATCCGGTTACCGGCGCGGTAATTACGCCAATTTACCAAACTTCTACTTACGCGCAGGAAGAATTAGGAAAACATAAAGGTTATGAATACGGACGAACTCAAAATTTAACTCGTGAATCTTTAGAGGCTAATGTTGCCGCTTTAGAAAAAGGTAAATTCGGAATCGCTTTTGCCTCCGGCCTAGCGGCTACTCATGCTTTAATGGGACTTGTAAAAGCCGGCGACCATATTATTGTTTGTAATAATGTTTACGGCGGAACTTACCGCCTCTTCGAATTAATTATGAAAGATTACGGTTTAAATTATTCTTGGGTAGATACAACCGATTTTTCAAATATTGAAAACGCGATTCAAGAAAATACCAAAATGGTTTTTCTTGAATCTCCTACTAACCCTATGCTTATTTTAACCGATCTTTCCCGCGCGGCGGAAATTTGCAAAAAACATAATTTAATTTCTGTTGTAGATAATACTTTTATGAGTCCGTATTTTCAAAATCCTTTAACTCTCGGCTGCGATATAGTTCTTCATTCGCAGACAAAATATATAAACGGCCACAGCGATGTTATCGGCGGAATACTGGTTACAAGTAATGAAAAATATCACGCGAGATTAAGATATATTCAAAACGCTACCGGCGGTGTCCCTTCTCCGTTCGACTGCTGGCTCATTCTTCGTTCTACAAAAACTTTAGCCGTTAGAATGGAACGCCATAATCAAAACGCTCTTAAACTTGCTAACTTTTTAAATGATTCTAAAATTGCCAAAAAAGTTTATTATCCGGGACTTCCTTCTCATCCGCAGCATGAGCTGGCAAAAAAACAAATGCGCGGTTTCGGCGGAATGATCTCTGCCGATCTCGGAGATGGCGAACTCGCGAAAAAACTTCTTAAAAATGTAAAGGTTTTTACTCTGGGAGAAAGTCTCGGCGGTGTGGAAAGTTTAATTAGCCATCCCGCTAGTATGACTCACGCAACCGTTCCAAAAGAAGATAGAGATAAAATGGGAATTACAGATAGTCTGGTTCGTTTCTCGGTAGGAATTGAAGATATTGAAGACCTTATTGCCGACATTGAAAATGCGGTTAAATAAAAGAACTATAAAATTTAAAACATAATTTCAAGTTAAAAAGATCATTACAAAAAAGCCTACGATTGAGAAACGCTTGAAAAAAAATATTTTTATTTTTCTTCAATTGTTCAATGCGAAGCCATAGTTTTCGCATCCTAATAATTTAACATCGTAGATGTTCGACAAAGGATTGCGGAATATTCTTAGTAACTGCCGAATAAAAGGAATAATCAATCCTCTACAAGGATTATGGAATCCCGGTAATAATATGTTACTACAATAATTTTCCTTCTATGAAGGAAGGAAAATATTTTTGCTTTCTCTGATTAGAAAGTTTCATAATTTTATTGATGATAAATTGTAACCTAACTCCTTCAGAATTACTCATTCAAGGTAGTCTCTCAAATTCTTGCATAAAATTATTCATTATTAGTTGTTATTACAAAGCCAAACCCGCCTAATAATTATAACTTCGTAGATCTTCAATTATTGTAAAAAAAATAAGATGAGAGTCGAATGAACATCGTAGATATTCGACAAAGGATTGCGGAATAATCTTAGTAACTGCCGAATAAAAGGAATAATCAATCCTCTACAAGGATTATGGAATCCCGGTAATAATATGTTACTACAATAATTTTCCTTCTACGAAGGAAGGAAAATATTTTTGCTTTCTCTGATTAGAAAGTTTCATAATTTTATTGATGATAAATTGTAACCTAACTCAGATAGTCTCTCAAATTCTTGCATAAAATTATTCATTATTAGTTGTTATTACGAAGCCAAACCCGCCTAATAATTATAACATCGTAGATGTTCAATTATTGTAGAAAAAAATAAGATGAGAATCGAATGAACATCGTAGATATTCGACAAAGGATTGCGGAATAATCTTAGTAACTGCCGAATAAAAGGAATAATCAATCCTCTACAAGGATTATGGAATCCCGGTAATAATATGTTACTACAATAATTTTCCTTCTACGAAGGAAGGAAAATATTTTTGCTTTCTCTGATTAGAAAGTTTGATAATTTTATTGATGATAAATTGTAACCTAACTCCTTCAGAATTACTCATTCAAGATAGTCTCTCAAATTCTTGCATAAAATTATTCATTATTAGTTGTTATTACGAAGCCAAACCCGCCTAATAATCATAACATCGTAGATGTTCAATTATTGTAGAAAAAAATAAGATGAGAGTCGAATGAACATCGTAGAGTAGATAGTCTCTCAAATTCTTGCATAAAATTATTCATTATTAGTTGTTATTACGAAGCCAAACCCGCCTAATAATCATAACATCGTAGATGTTCAATTATTGTAGAAAAAAATAAGATGAGAGTCGAATGAACATCGTAGATGTTCGACAAAGGATTGCGGAATATTTTTAGTAACTGCCGAATAAAAGGAATAATCAATCCTCTACAAGGATTATGGAATCCCGGTAATAATATGTTACTACAATAATTTTCCTTCTACGAAGGAAGGGTGCAAGCGGCCTGGCAAGCGGATTTTATATTTACAAAATACAAGCTGGAAATTTTATTCAAGTTCGTAAAATGACGTTGTTGAAATAACTGAATTACTCAATCTCAAAAACGAATGAAAACATTGAAATTTAATTTAGTTTAGAAATGAAAAGAGCGATTTTAAAAAGTCGCTCTTAATTCTAATCGATATGGAGGTTCAGATGAAAGTTTTTTTGTACATAATTTTATTTCTATTAATACCTGCAACTTACTTTTCCCAGAGTAGAATTTTTCTGGATGAAAATCATAATGATTGGCAAAGTGTACAAGCTTCTTGGACTGCGTCCGGAAGTTCATCAGGAATTTCTCTCCAAAGCTTTAAGGTTACAAACGATGATAAATTTTTATTCATCTATTTTAAAAGTGAATTAGTTTATTCGTTGCAAGCTAAAGATGGGGTTAAGTTTTATTTAGATTCTGATAATAACTCCTCAACCGGATATTCAAAGAATGGCATTGGGGCAGAAATAGTTATTAATTTTGGACTGAGAAAAGGAACTGCTTACAGAGGCGGTTCTCAAAATGATGTATCTTTTGAAGAAATGTTTATGGTTACATCTCCTACGGTTGATTCAGATTGGTTTGAAGTTTCAATGAGTCGAAATGCGGTAATAAATAGTAGTAACCTTTTCAGTTCAGATAATATTAAATTAATATTTGCCGATGAATCAGCTGTTGGCGGCGCCTCAACTGATGCGATATCATATTCTTTTCAAAAAGGAAATCTTGATCCTCTTCCTTTATATTCATTTGAAAAAAAATCTGCCGAGCATTTACGTGTATTATCTCAAAATGTTGAGTTCGATGGTTTTTTTGAAGAAGCGAATAAACCGATCTTTGAAAGATTGTATAATGTTATTGATCCGGATATAATCGGTTTGGTTGAAATCTATAACCATTCAGGTGATGAAGCTGCTGTTCGTCTTGAGGAGATGCTTCCATCACCGCAAGGTAAAAGCTGGAATGGTGCCCAGATTGCTGATAACATAATTGTTACAAGATATAAAATAAAAAACTCATGGTCGGCCGGTAGTTTTGGTAATGGAGTTTTCTTACTTGACTTAAGGCCCGATTATGATACAGACGCGTTAGTAGTGGTAGCTCATCCACCTTGCTGTGATAATGATGCTGCACGTCAGGATGAAGTAGATGCAATTATGGCGTTCATAAGAGAGGCAAAAAATCCCGGCGGCCTAGTTACATTATCCGAAGGTTCCCCAATTATAATTTTAGGAGATATGAATTTTGTCGGAGATCCTCAACAAGTTACAACTCTGTTAACTGGTGATATAGTGAATGAAAATATTTATGGGAGTGATTTTACTCCCGACTGGAATGGCACAGATTTAATGGACGCAAAACCTTTTGTAACAGAATTGCCAATGACTTTCACTCAAGGTATCGGAAATTCCCCTGGTAGTTTTAGCAAAGGACGTTTAGACTATATGTTGTATACAGGATCGGTTTTAGAACTTCAAAATTCTTTTGTCCTTTATACTAACAGTCTCCCTCAATCAACATTAGCTAATTATGGTTTATGGCTTAACGATTCAGAATCTGCTTCTGACCATTTCCCTGTAGTATCAGATTTTCAAGTTACTGCGACAAATAATGTTCGGACTATCGCATCCATCAGAAGAAATGATTCTAATGGAAGCCCGCAGTTATTAAATTCAACTGTAACTGTAAGTGGTATAGTCACGGCTGCTCAAGAATTCGGAAGCGCCGGGCCTGCCTATATTCAAGATGGAACTGCCGGAATTGCCGTTTATGGAAATAACTTAATTACCGGTTTGCAAATTGGTGATGACATAACAATAATAAGTCCTTTAGGCTTTTATAATGGACTTACAGAGATTATCTATAATGCGGATAATTCATTTGTTACTGTAAACAGCAGTGATAATGCCGTTGATCCGGAAACTGTAACAATTAATCAAGTTATAAATCAAACTTGGAATGATTTAGAAGAATATGAAGGAATGCTTATTAAAATTGAGCATGCAACATTTTCAGAAACCGGATCATTTGCAAGCAATAATAATTATACATTAACTGACGGAACCGGAAGCATAACATTAAGAATTGATAATGATGTTGATATTATTGGAACACAAATTCCAACTGGTGAAGTTTCGGTGACAGCGATTGTAAGTCAGTATGATAACGCGGCGCCTTACAGTACCGGGTATCAATTGTTACCTCGTAAAATAAGTGATATTGAAGAGCCTCAGAGTGAATACCTGCTTGTTTGGTCAGACGAATTTAATAGTTCAACTCTTGATGAAACTAGATGGACAAGAGAAACAGCCCTCTCTGCCTATATTGGTGAGACAAAATTGCTAAGACAAATACTATTAAATTAGAGGGCAAAAAGGAGCAAAGAATTGACTACCCCAATTAGTAAAGAAAAGGATACCGGGAACATAACATCAGAAACGGAAGGAGCCCGTAGGGCGACTGGAGTTTCTGATGTTAGGCCAAATCCGGAAGTAACCTCCCGTCCCAAACGCCGCCATTATACCGAGGGCTACAAACGGAAAGTTGTCGACGAAATATCGTCACTACGCTCATCGGGTAACGGACAAATAGGCGATTATCTGCGCAAAGAAGGCATCTATTATTCGATGGTAAGGAAATGGGAGAAAAAGTTTTCCCGGGAATCTTCTGATAAAAATAAGACCGGCAAAAAGAAGAAAAGCCGTGAAGAATTAGAAGATGAAGTAAAAAAACTAAAAAAGGAATTAAAACGAACCGAAAAGAAATTAGCTAAATCGGAATTGCTTATCGAGATACAAAAAAAAATTTCAAAAATGATTCAACCGGACAAATAGAAGTAAATCAGAAGGAGCTACTAATAAAAATGATAACTGAATATTCGGGTACAAAAGGACTAACAAAGGCAGAACTATGTGAAGCTCTTGGTGTTGCACGATCAAGCTATTACAGATCGACCGGCATAAAGTTAAAGCCACGGGTTATGAGGAAACCCTCACCGAGAAAGCTGAGCGAAGATGAAGAACAGAAGATTCTCGACATTGTCAACAGCGATCGTTTTTGCGATATGGCTCCGGGTGAGATATTCCACATACTTCTCGATGAAGGTCGCTATTACTGCTCTGAGCGTACAATCTACCGGATACTTGAGAGAAATCTGCAGAACGTTCAGCGAAGGCAGAAAATAGCCGGAAACTATAGCCGACCGGAATTATTGGCTACAAGACCCAACCAGTTATGGTCTTGGGATATAACAAAACTAAAAGGCCCGAAGAAGTGGACATATTACTATCTCTACAAGATTATGGACGTATATACACGATATGTTGTAGGCTGGATGGTTGCCTATAGAGAATCGGCAGAACTTGCCGAAGACCTTATAGCAGAGAGTTGTTTCAAGCAAAGAATAAAGCCGGATCAGCTTACTTTGCACGCCGATAGAGGTTCCTCAATGAAATCTAATCAAGTTGGACATCTGTTGGCCGATCTAGGAGTAACAAAAACACATTCAAGGCCACACGTTTCTAATGATAATCCTTATTCTGAATCAGCTTTCAAAACTTTGAAATATCGTCCCGATTTTCCAGAGAACTTTGGCTCTATTGAAGATGCAAGATCGCACTGCCGGGACTTTTTCTCTTGGTACAACAAGGAGCACAGACATTCGGGAATCGCAATGTTAACTCCGGAGATGGTTCATTATAATTTTGTAGATGAAGTTGTTGAAAAGAGAAATAGAATTTATCAAAAAGCTTACAAAGCCAATCCCGAGCGATTTGTTAACGGAATGCCGAAAGCGAAATTACCGGATAATGAAGTCTGGATAAATAAACCTGAAGGCTTAAAACATGTAGCTTAATTTTAATTATTTTTTGTCTCATTTTTATTGACAAGTTCCGTGATTTATTTTTATAAGCCAGCGTTACTGTTCCGTCAGTTATAATATTTTTAATAGTTAGTGGATCTTTGTAAAAAGGCAAGGAATCAATAGTCACAAGTATTGAACTTATTCCGCTTCCGGCTGCTCCGGTGAGAGTTAAGCTCATTCCTAATAAAATTTTAAAGGAATGATTATTAACCAAATTTTGTCTTAAAACTAAAATTTTTCCCGAATCCGCTTGATAAGAATAGACCCGGCCGTCTATTCTTTTTCCGGGAGGATAATATCCTTTAAGAATTTTCCCGTCCGTTTTCTTTTGATATTCGATAAAGATAAAATGATTAGAATCTATTTTTCCCGTTTCAGGTTTTGAATTCAATTCATCACTTGAACAGCAAATAAATATAAATAGGGAAGAAAGCAGAAATATACTTAATATAAATTTTTGTAAAGCCATTTTACTTATTCCTATTAAGCCGCAAAAGCTTACGGTTCAAATAAAACCGGTTTTGCATGAGCTTATTTAAGAACAAAAACAGAATGAATGTCAAAAAAAAATGAAATGTAGAATTTTAATTAAAAGCGGAAAAGAACTTGAAGTCTCCCCTGAAATAAGGAATTTAATGCTAATCTTATAGAAAATTAATTACTTAATCAAGTTCATAATTGGGAATATTTATTAATCGAAATTTAGGCGGAATTTTAATATAATTTGTTTATCGCATTTCTGAAAAATTAGAAGCGATATGAAATTTTAATTAATTTTTTATCCCCGAACATAATTTAAGTTGAGTAAGACTAAATAAATTCATACCTTAAAGACAATAATATTTCAGCTCCAACTGTTAATGAGCTTGCCGGTTTAAAAACCCTCATTCTATTTCTTGTACTAATTCACAAAGGGGAAGTTTTAGTAATGAACAGTAGTTCAAAAACCTCTACTTTTTCCGTTCTACCGGATAATAAATGTAAATATTAATGTCCATTTTAGGTGGAAAAAACTTTGCTTTTCAAAACTTTCAAATTTTTTTGAATAAAATATTATTACCAAATGAAAAAACCTTTATTATTTATACAAGGGGGCGGTGAAGGAGGCTATGAAACTGATGCAAATTTAGTCTCTTCTTTTAAAGAAAGAACTGGGAGATGATTACAATATACATTATCCCAAAATGTATGTTGATAAAACACAACCCGACTTTGGGTGGCTTCGGCAGATTGGTAAAGAAATTGATTCTATGGTGGGTGAAGTTATTTTGGCCGGCCATTCCTTAGGAGCCTCATTTCTGTTGAAATATCTCGCGGAAAATAATATCAGAAAATCGATAATCGGAGTTTTTTTATTGTCAACTCCATTTTGGAGCGGAGATGAATCTTGGGTTGAAGGTCTTAAATTGAAAAATGACTTTGCCGCGAAACTTCCCGAAAATGTTCCCATTTTTCTTTATCACTGCCGGGATGATGACGAGGTTCCTTTTAGCCATTTATCGCTTTATACTAAAAAGATTCCATTTGCAAAAGCTCGTGAATTCGATAGCGGCGGCCATCAGTTTAATAACGGTCTTTTACCGCTTGCGGATGATATTAAATCATTATAAGAAAATTATTGATTTTTTAGGAATCAATTAAAATCAAGCGCTTGTAAGTTTATTTTTGAAAGCTATTCTTTCTGTGTGAGTGAAACTTTATATGAATTAAATTTCTTATTCTCACTCATACAATAAAGTTAGCCGTAAGTTTATTGTTTTTATTTATGGAATGTAAAGTGAAATTCTATTTCCTAGTATTCTTTGTCTTTTCTTTGTTACCCAAAAATCAAGCTGCTTATATTGCTTCTGAGCATAAGCAAATCTCAAAATTTGATTCACTTTATGAAAATATTTTTATCAGCTCCTCAAAACAAGGAATTAATTTAGCGCGGCAAATCCGATTTGATGCAATACAGAATAACGATACTTTAAATTTAATTAAATCTTCAATTTACATTGCGTTATCAGAAATAAACGAAAACCATAAAGATAGTATTCTGCGGATTCTACAAATGGCATTATCTAATTCTCAAGAAAAAAATGATATTTCGCTTGAGGTTCAATCGCTGAATGCCTTGGGGTATTTTTATTTCAAGTTAAATGATTATAAAGAATCATTAAAATATTTAAAATCGGCCGAAGAACTTCTTCCACCTATCGAAAATAAAAAGATAAAACTTCAAACTTATTACTTGTTTGCAAATAACTACAGTAAAACAATTGACCGAAATCTTTCTTTAAAATATGCCGAAAAAGTAATTGAAAACTCAAAAAGTAATTCACCTTATCTGGCCCGGATTTATCTTTTAATCGCGATAATTTACGGAGATTCAATCGATCACGAACGGGCTATCGAATATTTAAAAAATTCTATAGAAATTAGTGAGGCAAATGGGGATTGGATGTTGTCTGTTCATAATTATGTTATTATGGCCGGATATATTTCTTCATATTCTAAATCTGAAGATTCTGAACCATATTTGAAAAAAGCTGTTCGAATATGCGGAGAGCATAATTATTATCACGGCTTAGGTTATACGTATATGAATTATGCCGGTATTTATTTTAAAAGAAGAGACTTTAAAAAAGCGTTAGAATTAAATAGAAAAGCACTTTTTAATTTTAATAAAGTTAAAAATAATCATTATTTAGCTTATACAAATAATAACATTGCGGAGATTTTCTTCAACATAGGAAGTATTGATTCCGCCGAAGTTTATGTAAAACTCTCTTTAACTTATGCTGAACTTTCCAATAATAAAATCGCTTTTGCGAACGCTTATCATTTACTTGGAAAAATTTCTGCGTATAAAGAGATGTATGAAGATGCTATAAAATTCTTTAAAAAAAGCGCAAAAGTTAACGTTGTGGGAACTTTAATTGAAAATTATTCAAACTTGTCTGAGATTTATTCTTTAATCTCTTTACCGGATTCCGCGATAAAGTACCTAAAATTGAGAAATGCTATAAAAGATTCTATGTTTAGCGCAAAAGCTCAAAAATTAGTTATTGATACACAAATTAAATATGATGTTGACCAAAAAGTTCGTGAATTAGAGTTATCCCGACTGACAAAAAATAATCTTGAAAATAAACTGATTCAGATTAAAAGTACATCATTAATACTGGTTTTAGTGGGATTATTAATTTTGGGTGTAGTGATGTTTTATTACCGAAATAAAACAGTAAAATTTGCTCAGAGAATTATGCCTGATTCCGACGAAGGTTTTGCCGATAGAAGAAAATATAAAAAAGTAATTAAGGCAATTGAAAAATCTCCCACTATAAGTGAGAAACAAAAATGGAATGAAGATGAAATTGCAAGAAATATAATTACGAATTTGGAAAGGCTTATGTTAGAAGAAAAGATATTTATGAATTCAAATATTAATCAAAAAGAGATTGCGGAAAGATTAAACACAAATACAACTTATTTGTCGCGTACTATTAATTTAAAATATGGACTGAATTTCAGCAATTTTTTAAACCGTTACAGAATAGAAGAAGCAAAAAACATTATCATAAATGACAAAAACAAAACATTTTCATATGAAGGAGTAGCAAAAACCGTAGGCTTCAGTTCAAAATCCGCATTTTATAATGCGTTTAGAAAATTTACCGAAAAAACACCATCGGAATTTTTAGATTCAAAATAAAAACTTTTGATAATATTAAATCTTACCAAGAAATCATCCTCAAAAACAGCCAATCATAATCATATTTATTATTTAAGTAGTTCTGATTTATAAATCGAGCCTATAAGTATTTGATTTACCTACATTTATGCCTTTTATTGAAAATAGAATTTTTTCAAAAAAAAGGTGGCGGTATGAAAAACTTAATTAAATCAGTTTTGTTCTTAGCATTAACTTTTTTGATTTCTAACTGTGGAGAAAGTGGTTCTTCTGATATAACGAATAAATATCTGGGGAAAGCTCCGGGATTTGCAAAAAATTATAAGGAAAAAATAGCAGTTGTTGAAAGAGAAGGGAAGGATGCTAAATCATTAGCCGAATTAGAAGATTACGATAAGCAAAGAAAGTTGTTGAAAAAAGAAGCCGCTGAAAATTTAGAGCAATTAGCAAAATCTTTAAAGTTTCCTATAACCATTCCGTTTGAAGTTAAACAAGAGGATGAGAAATATAAAGTTAATAATCTTAAAATTACAAATTTGATGTATAATCAGATTGAATTAACGGCGGAAATTACGGCTAAGGCAACACGCTCTCATCTTTTCGGTTTTTTACAAGCTTTAGATGCTCAAGGAAATCCTCTTCAATCAAATAAAGATTGGGTTGTGCTGGACGTTATTCAATGGAGAAATGTTAAAGAAGGTCAACCGGCTATAATGAAGGGGTACTTTCGGGGAATAGAAAAATTAGGGAATCTGGAAAAATTTGTTTTCAAATCAAGAGAAGAATACGCAAAAAAATAATCAACGTTTTTAATCCTTAAAGTTGAAAAAATATTTTATAAATAAGAGTAATAACTCTTTAATAGGTCCGCAAGAAATTAGTTACATCATAAACTTTATACTTTTTAATAGTGGGAACTCAAAATGAAATTTACACACTTTTTTATGCACATAATTTTGCTGTGCTTCGTCTTTAGTTTAATAAATCCATCTTTTGCTCAGAAAAAAGATAATGCTCAAACTTATCCAAATGAAGTAGAACCTTTAATTCAAAATCAATGGACTACCGGTACATGGCCGTATAATGCATATAATCCTGAAGATGCCGATGGTACAAATGGCCATTGGGTAAATGCTTGCGGTCCGACTTCTTTTGCAAGGATAATGCATTACTGGCAGTTTCCGGTGAATGGGAAAAAAGTACTTAACTTTAGGGATACCTGGGGAAATTACTGGAATGTTGATTTAACAAACATGAATCTAAATTACCCCGATATGAAAGCGGTACTTTACCAATATTCTACACAAGCAGAGTATAATGAAACCGCACGCTTATTTGAAGCGGCCTGTGCCGTTGGAGAAAAAATAACTATTGGCTGGACTGGCGATAAGGAAAGAATTCCCGGAGCTCTAGTTGATTATTTTGGTTTTAAGTCAAGTCTTCATTGGGTTGACAGATGGAATTATACAAAAGAAGAATGGATTGATATATTAAAAAATGAATTAGCAAACGGCAGGCCGGTACTAATGATGGGAAGAACCACAGATAGCCCTCCACCCTGGGAATCAGGGCATCATAAAGGTCATTATTGGGTTTTAGATGGATATAATGCAAATAATGAATTCTATTGCGATTACGCTTTTAACGATATTAGAGGTTATTATGATGTTGATAATCTAGGTGAAATATATATTGCCTATAATTCCGCTCTTATTGGTATAGAACCCGACTGGGGCAATAAAGAATTGCAATTAGTCCAACCAACTGTCGGCGGTTCTTTTTTTAATGACGAAGAATTTACTATTACCTGGAATAGCAGCAATATTCAAAATCTTAAAATAGAACTAAGTGACAACAAAGGACAGAGTTGGAACACAATAGCTGAAAATGTTCAGGCGGATAGTGGTTCATATTCTTTTACTCCTGCTAATATTGTATCTGAGAATTGTAGGGTGAAAATTTCTGATCAAACTAATGTTAATATTAATCGTATCAGTGACATATTTGAAATTAGGAATCCGCTATCAAAATCAATATCCATAATGTCACCAAATGGTGGAGAGTATTTTTTTGCAGGTAAAGCTTATCCTATAGTTTGGGAATCGGAACTTATTTCAAATGTTGATTTAGATTACTCTACAGATAATGGTTCTACCTGGAAAAACATAATAAATAATTTCGATGATGCTTCAAAAAAATATGATTGGATAGTTCCAACAGTTAATTCGGAAAATTGCTTAATAAGAATAACAGAAAGCGGTAATAAAAATATAAGTTCTCAATCACCGAATACTTTTATAATCAGCGAGAAACAGTTGATCGGAGGTCCATATTATAAAGACGAAAATACTGTTTTGCTATTACACTTTGACGGTGATTATAAGAATATGTCTGATCTATCGGATGATGGAACCGCGTCCGGAGGAGGGCAAGAATTTATTACTAATTCAGCACTGAAACTAGATGAATGTTTAAGGTTTAAATCCGAAGGCGATAAAATATCTATACCTCATAGCAATGCACTAAGCCTCTCCGGTGATTGGACAATTGAACTGTGGGCTAAATTTTCGGATTATGGTAATTTTCCTTTCCTTATAAGAAAGCCGGGTGATGGAGATCCATACCAATCAAATTATTCAATTCAATTACACACTTCTTGGGGCAATGTATTCCACGTCTTTTATTTTCCGGTTAAAGATTTAAGAGTAAATATTACTGCCCCTAGTCCTGAGTTAAATAAATGGTATCATATCGCGTTTATTAAGGATACAAAAAATTCTCAGTTGAAGTTAATAATACATGATGAAAATAGAAATGAAGTTTTTTCAAAAACAAATTCACTTAATACAACAAACGTGTTGCTAAACTCGCAGGATTTAATAATAGGCGGAGATTTTACCGGATATATTGATGAGGTAAGAATTAGTAATGTGGTAAGAAATTTTGAAGAAGGAAATTTACCCGGACCTGCTTACAATCCATCTCCCGTTAATAATGCTTCGAATGTAAATTTAGATAATAATGAGCTGTCCTGGACCAATGGATTAAACACAGAAAAAATTGATTTATACTTTGGAAAAACAAATCCGCCTCAAGAATTAGCATTAAATAATGTTGATCCGCAAACATCTTATCAACTGAATAGACTCGAAAAAAATACTACTTACTATTGGAAAATCGTGAGCAAAAATTCTTTCGGCTCATCCAGTAGTTCTGTTTGGAATTTTACTACCAAAGATGAAACTGCCCCTACAATTTCACTTAAAACCCCCAATGGAGGGGAATACCTTCTGGCCGGGAAAATATATCCTATAACTTGGGAATTGAACCTTGTTTCTTTTGTTGATATAGATTACTCTACTGACAACGGATCAACATGGAATAGCATAATAAATAACTATGATGGTAGCTCGAAAAAATATGATTGGACAGTTCCTGAAATTAATTCAGAGTCTTGTTTAATAAGAATATCAGAAAATGGTAACAGCAGTGTAAGAACTCAATCCTCAAATATTTTTACAATAAGTAAGATTGCGTTGATATGCGGCCCTTACAGTAATGATGAGAATACTGTATTATTATTACACTTTGACGGTGATTATAAAAACATGTCTAATCTTTCGGGTGACGGAACTGCTTCAGGCGGAGGACAATCTTTTACAGCTAATTCAGCTTTGCAGTTAGGCGAATGCCTTAAGTTTAGTTCCGAACAGGATAAAATAATTATTCCGCATACCGATGAATTAAGTTTATCAGGTGATTGGACAATTGAATTGTGGGCTAAATTTTCGGATTATGGAAATTTCCCTTTTCTTATAAGAAAGCCGGGTGATGGAGATCCTTACCAATCAAATTATTCAATTCAATTACACACTTCTTGGGGCAATGTATTCCATGTCTTTTATTTTCCGGTTAAAGATTTAAGAATAAATGCTGCTGCTCCAGCTCCTGAATTAAATAAATGGTACCATATTGCATTTATTAGGGATACTAAAAAATCAGAGTTAAAGATGGTAATACACGATGAAAACAGAAAACAAATTTTCTCGTCTTCAAATAATTTTAATACAAATAATGTTTTGTTAAACTCTCAAGATTTAGTTATTGGCGGAGATTTTATTGGTTGTATCGATGAAGTAAGAATAAGTAATGTTGTTAGAGCATTCGATACTTCGCTTCCTGTTGAACTTACTTCTTTTACTGTAAATAAAAATAACTCAAAACTGATGCTGAACTGGACAACTGCAACCGAAGTAAATAATCATGGATTTGAGATTGAAAGAATGATGAAAAATGATTGGATTAAAATTGGATTCATTAAAGGGCAAGGCAATTCAACAACAAAAAACATTTATAAATATGAAGATGATCTTAGCCAATCCAACTTTACCGGAATCGTTGAATATAGGCTAAAACAAATAGACTTTGATGGATCTTATTCGTATTCAAAAATATTAAGTATTAACCTTGATTTAAGCGTTCATGAATATTCGCTTTCCCAGAATTATCCTAATCCATTTAATCCAACTACAACAATTGGATATTCAGTACCAAGTAATAGTTATGTAAGTCTCAAAGTCTATGATATCCTTGGAAATAAAGTAGCGGACCTGGTTAATAAGCAGCAAGATGCCGGGAATTATAAAGTCAATTTTGATGCAGCTAACTTAGCAAGCGGACTTTATATTTACAAAATACAAGCTGGAAATTTTATGCAAGTGCGTAAAATGACACTGCTGAAATAACTGACTATCTCAATTATTCAATTTCAAAAACCAATGAAAACATTGATATACTAACTTAGTTTAGAAATGAAAAGAGCGATTTGAAAAAGTCGCTCTTAATTCTAAACGATATGGAGGTTCAGATGAAAGTTTTTTTGTACATAATTTTATTTCTATTAATACCCGCAACTTATTTTTCCCAGAGTAGAATTTTACTGGATGAAAATCATAATGATTGGCAAAGTGTACAAGCTTCTTGGACTGCGTCCGGAAGTTCATCAGGAATTTCTCTCCAAAGTTTTAAGGTTACAAACGATGATAAATTTTTATTCATCTATTTTAAAAGTGAATTAGTTTATTCATTGCAAGCTAAAGATGGAGTTAAGTTTTATTTAGATTCTGATAATAACTCCTCAACCGGATATTCAAAGAATGGCATTGGGGCAGAAATAGTAATTAATTTTGGACTGAGAAAAGGAACTGCGTACATAGGCGGTTTTCAAAATGATGTTTCATTTGACGAAATGTTTATGGTTACTTCTCCTACGGTTGATTCAGATTGGTTTGAAGTTTCAATTAGTCGAAATGCGGTAATAAATAGTAGTAACCTTTTCAGTTCAGATAATATTCAATTAATTTTTGCCGATGAATCAGCGGTTGGCGGCGCCTCAACTGATGCGATATCATATTCTTTTCAAGAAGGAAATCTTGATCCTCTTCCTTCATATTCGTTTGAAAAAAAATCTGCCGAGCATTTACGTGTATTATCTCAAAATGTTGAGTTCGATGGTTTTTTTGAAGAAGCAAATAAACCGATCTTTGAAAGATTGTATAATGTTATTGATCCGGATATAATTGGTTTAGTTGAAATCTATAACCATACAGGTGATGAAGCTGCTGTTCGACTTGAGGAGATGCTTCCATCACCGCAAGGTAAAAGCTGGAATGGAGCTCAGATTGCTGATAATATAATTGTTACAAGATATAAAATAAAAAACTCATGGTCAGCCGGTAGTTTTGGTAATGGAGTTTTCTTACTTGACTTAAGGCCCCATTATGATACGGACGCGTTAGTAGTGGTAGCTCATCCGCCTTGCTGTGATAATGATGCTGCACGTCAGGATGAAGTAGATGCAATAATGGCGTTCATAAGAGAGGCAAAAAATCCCGGCGGACTAGTTACATTAACCGAAGGTTCCCCAATTATAATTTTAGGAGATATGAATTTTGTCGGCGATCCTCAACAAGTAACAACTCTGTTAACAGGGGATATAGTGAATGAAAATATTTATGGGAGTGATTTTACTCCCGACTGGGATGGCTCCGATTTAATGGACGCAAAACCTTTTGTAACAGAATTGCCAATGACTTTCACTCAAGGTATCGGAAATTCCCCCGGTAGTTTTAGCAAAGGACGTTTAGACTATATGTTGTATACAGGATCGGTTTTAGAACTTCAAAATTCTTTTGTGCTTTACACGAACAGTCTCCCTCAATCAACGCTATCTAGTTATGGTTTATGGCTTAATGATTCAGAATCTGCTTCTGACCATTTCCCTGTAGTTTCAGATTTTCAAGTTAGTGTGACAAATAATGTTCGGACTATTTCATCCATCAGAAGAAATGATTCTAATGGAAGTCCGCGATTATTAAATTCAACTGTAACTTTCAGTGGCATAGTCACCGCTGCTCAAGAATTCGGAAGCGCCGGCCCTGCGTATATTCAAGATGGAACTGCCGGAATTGCTGTTTATGGAAATAACTTAATTACCGGTTTGCAAGTTGGGGATGACATAACAATAACAAGTCCTTTAGGCTTTTATAATGGACTTACAGAGATTATCTATAATACAGATAATTCATTTGTTACTGTAAATAGCAGTAATAATGCCGTTGATCCGGAAACTGTAACAATTAATCAAGTTATAAATCAAACTTGGAATGATTTAGAAGAATATGAAGGAATGCTTATTAAAATTGAGCATGCAACATTTTCAGAAACCGGATCATTTGCAAGCAATAATAATTATACATTAACTGACGGAACCGGAAGTATAACACTAAGAATTGATAATGATGTTGATATTATTGGAACACAAATTCCAACTGGTGAAGTTTCGGTGACAGCGATTGTAAGTCAGTATGATAATACGGCGCCTTACAGTACAGGGTATCAATTGTTACCTCGTAAAATAAGTGATATTGAAGAGTATCCGAGTGAATATACGCTTGTTTGGTCTGACGAATTTAATGGTTCAACTCTTGATGAAACTATATGGACAAGAGAAACAGGCGGAACAGGCTGGGGAAACAATGAACTTCAATATTATACAGATAGAGATGTAAATGCATATTTAGAAAATGGATTGTTAATAATACAAGCTTTAAATGAAAGCTACGAAGGACGAGATTATACTTCTGCTAGATTAATTACTCAAGGTAAAAAATCATTCAAATATGGTAAAATTGAAGCAAGAATTAAAACACCGTACGGTCAAGGAATATGGCCGGCATTCTGGTCTTTAGGAGAAAGTTTTAACAATGTTGGCTGGCCGGCTTGCGGTGAGATAGATATATTTGAATTACTTGGGCATCAACCGGATAAGGCTTATGGAACAGCTCATTGGTTAGAAAATAATAACTATCAATATAATACGGGAAATTATGCTCTAAACCAATCAACTTTTAGCGATGATTTCCATTTGTATTCAATAGTTTGGGATGAAAATAAAATTGAATGGTACATAGATAATAATTTATATCATTCACTTACTATAACTTCATCAGAACAAAGTGAATTTCATGAAAAATTCTTCTTGCTGCTAAATATTGCTGTCGGTGGGTATTGGCCGGGTTATCCGGATGGCACTACAACATTTCCGCAAAAGATGTTTGTAGATTATATCAGAGTGTATAACAAAGGAATTGTTCCGGTTGAACTTGTAAATTTTAACGCGAATGTTTTAGACAACGAAGTAAAATTAACTTGGCGAACAGCTACCGAAACAAACAACGCTGGTTTTGAAATTGAGAAGAGTATTGATAATCAAAAATTTGTTACAATTGGTTTTGTTGAAGGAAAGGGAAATTCGACAAATCCAATCGATTACCAGTATAGAGATAATCTGCTAAAGGGAAAAGCGTCATACAGATTGAAACAAATAGATTATGATGGCAGTTATTCTTATTCCAAATTAATAAATGTAGAAGCTGAACCAATAAGAGATTATAGCCTTTCGCAAAATTTTCCGAATCCCTTTAATCCCACTACCAGTATTGAATATTCAATACCAAGCAGCGGGTTCGTAAATTTAAAGGTTTATGATATTCTTGGTAATGAAGTTGCTACGCTAGTTAATGAAGCCCAAGAATCAGGAAGGTACAAAGTAGATTTTGATTCAAGTAACTTATCAAGCGGATTATATTTCTATAAAATTCAATCCGGAAGTTTCACACAAGTAAAAAAGATGATGTTGTTGAAATAGTATCAATGGATCTCAATAGTTCAGCTATATATCCCAAGATCTAACTAAAAAGGAAAAGCGGTGTGTACAAACAAACATCGTTTTTCCAATAAATGGCAATCTTGACAATCTTGGTAATTTTGGTAATCTGAATTATCCCCAAATTGCTAACTATCACCCTATAAAAAAAACAATATTTTGCTATTACAAATAGCACCTCTATTGCTGTTTACGCTGACTAAATTATCCGCAAGACTGAGAAAATTTTATGCTTAAAATAATTTTAATAATTGCGGCTTCACTCTTAATTTTTATTGCGATATTAGTACTCCTCTCGAGGTTTCCATATTTGCCGTTTTTACTCTTATTATTGGAATTTCATAATGGTTACTTTCTAAAAAAGCAGCTTTTTTTATACTGCTGCTTAATATCATTGTCAGGGGCCAAAAGCATTCCCCAGTTAAAATAGCTTAGGGCCAAAAAGATTCCCCACTTAAAAATTCCTTTAGTAGAGTAGTTAATTAAAATATTTTACTCTATTTTTTCCGTTCATAATTAAATATAAACGGAGTGAAAATAGCCTATAGAAGGATAATCAATATGGAAATTCTTGAGGTTATCAGACGTTATTTCGATTCTCAAAATATTAGTCAAATATCTCAACTATCAGGCATAGATCGAAAAACAATAAGAAAATACATACAAGAAATTCAGAAAGAAGGAATAACCGGTTATGATAGAGAAAAGATACTTTCGGTGCTTCCCAAAAATAATTCCCAAAATATCAGGCAGGCCCTCTACAACAAGAAAAAATCTCGAAGAATATAAACAGGAAATCAAAGAGCTAATTACAAATAAAGAGAACAAAATTAAAGCGAAAACTGCATTTGAAGTT
Organism: uncultured Bacteroidota bacterium; assembly: GCA_963798775.1. Lineage (GTDB taxonomy): Bacteria > Bacteroidota > Ignavibacteria > Ignavibacteriales > Ignavibacteriaceae > CAWCUK01. The sequence continues at coordinate 209,725 of CAWCUK010000001.1, read as the reverse complement.
ATTGTAGAAAAACACGGATTAGAAGGAAAAATAAGTTACAGCAGTTTTAAGCGTTTTGTCCGGGACAATAAGTTCTCGATTTATAATGATAAAACAACTTGCCGTCTGGAGTTTGAACCGGCAGAACAAATACAGATTGACTACGGTAAAATGGGTTTGATATATGATCCGTTTGAATAAACTGTTAATACATTGTATTTATTTAATTCTTCGATAAAAATAAATAAATACAGTTGCAAAAGAAACTTTTCTTTAATAAAAAACTGCAGATATTGAATATTTATTTGTATTCATAAGAACCTCTTTAAATTTACTTATGCGCATAAAGTTATTACTAAGGCGCCACCCCAGATTTACCTGCCTCAGCCAGGCTGATAAAGCTGGCTGGACCGAACGAAATAATCACCAATTTATTTAATAATCCCGCACCGAAAAGGCAGCCTGCCCGCCTCTGGAGGGGTCGCGTTAAGGCGTTAGGCTTATTTTTGTTTTTTAGTTTCTAAAATATCTTTAATTTTCTTTGAGTGATTAATGATATATCCTCGATTAGGATTATTAAACTTAGTAGCTAATTCAACTGCTTTATCTATTGATGTCATTGCTTCATTCAACATCCCAGCTTTTTCATAAGCATCAGTAATGCTATCGAATGCATTTGCCGAGTTCGGATTTTGTTTAATGTTGTGTTTGAATAATTTAATTGCTTCCTGAATATTACCTTTATTCAATTCTTCGTATGCAAATTTATTTATTATATCTTCGGGCACAGGTATTGTATATCCTACCTCCTTTGATACATTTTGAAAATGCTTTTCGGCAAAACTAAGTCCATTGATTAATAAATCATTGTGTAGTCTGTAACCATTATATAATTCACGAAGTGCATTAATTTGTGCTAACAATGTAATGCTGCCGTGTGTTTCATCTGGGAAACCTTTACCTACCCAGCGAAATCCTTTAGGAGATTTTGTTGCGAGTGTTTCAAGCAATTTTTGATCGTCTGCTAATGCACCGCCGGAATCATCCGACCAAGCAAAATAAAGGAATGCTTTTAAACTATCTGTTTTTGATAAAGATTCTTCCAGCGATCTTTGCGGAAGGTTATTATCCCAATCAAGACTTGGACTAATTGCAATATAAGCATTAAAAAGAGAGGGTTCAGAAGTCAAGTTATATAGAACAAATTGCCCTGAAGCAGAATGCCCGGACAGTATACGAAAGCCATTGGTACGGAAATCTTTTTCAAATTTTGGAATAAGTTCTTTAGAGAGAAAACTTCTAAAGTTTTTTGCCCCTCCACCACCAACCCAATGAGAAGGCCAATCGGTTTGTGTAAAATCTCTAATTCGAACTGTGCTTGTAATTGAAACAACTATTAATTCCGGTATTTCGCCTTTTGAGGAGAGAAAACTTACAGAACCTACTGTATGTAAGAAATTAGACTCACCATCAAGAACATAAAGTACGGGATATTTTCGATCTACAGCCTGCTGATAACTTTCAGGCAAGTAAACTTGATATGTGCGGTTTTCATCAAGTATGTTCGAGTGAATAACTTGACTTTGACCAACCACAATTGGAACTTGACTGAAACAAGTATGAAACCAAAGAATAAAAATTATAAAAAATATATTTTTCAATGACATCTATCCTCCATTAATTTATTTTGAGCCCTAACGGCAATGCTTAACTAACAACGAATGTTTATAAGGTGAAGCAGCCATTATATTGTCGGGAAATGGCGGCGACGTACTTACTTACATAAAATACTTTGTACAGGTTAGTCTAAACGACTTGCGGCTATACGGGACCGGCTTACGTTAAAATTATACAAAGGCCCAAGGCAAAATCGTTGTCGCCTTTAGCCACCTTTTAGAATACATGCTTATGAATGTTATATTAACTACTGATACCACATATTACCATTATGCTGTTGAAATTTGCCAAGATACATCAATTACTTTTTGTTTGTTCAATTGTCAGTTTTACACCTTCGTTGTAAGGTGTAGTTCTAAAGTTAAATCGTTTATCAAATTTGCTTGAATCAAAAATATAATCCCTATTATATTGATATATCATTTCAGGCATCTCTTTCATTATTGGAATGAATAAACCGAGTATTTTCAATAACCACATCGGCAATATAGAAACCTTGTTTTCTACATTCATTTTATTGGCAAACAATGCTATCAATTCTTTGCCGGTCAAAACATTTTTATCCGTGGGCAGATGCCACACCTGGTTGTATACATCAGGTGTGTTTCCCAATAGTGCGGTAGCCTTAGCTGCATCAGGTGTATATGTAAAGGAATGTTTTTTATTTGCATCAATGAACCAATTGGATTTCTTCCCTTTTTTTATGTTTTTGTAAACCATATCATGCAAAAAACTTTTCTCATTGTTTGGTCCATAAAAATCAGCAGAACGAGCAATGAGCGCAGTCAATTTTCCGGATTTTACTTCATTTAAAAGCATTTCAGCAATTTCTTTTCTAACTGCCCCTTTTTTACTTGGAGGGTTTATTACTGAATTTTCAGTCATGTGTGGGATAGCGTTTATATCATACAAGTATACGTTATCAAAAAATACTAATTTCGCTTTGTGTTTAATACAAGCATCTATTGTGGCACGCATAAGTTTCGGCCATTTATCTTGCCAAACTTTTGTGTTATAATCAAATCCAACTAATAGATATACAACTTCAGAACCTTCCACAGCTTTTTCTACTTGACTTACATCTGATAAATCGGCGGGGAATAATTCATCTGTTTCATTTACTTTTTTCGGATTACGACTAACTAATCTTATTTGATTGGTGTAAGCCTTCAATTCCTTTGCTAACACAGAACCTATTGTTCCGTTTGCTCCTAAAATTGTTTGCATATTTAAAATTCCTTTCTTGTATAATTGTTTTATTTATTTTTGACTAACTTGTTAGGTTATGTGTATATTTTCCAAAACTATCACAACATTTCCTTTTTTATGTCCTTTATCTACATACCTGTGGGCTTCAGCTATTTGATCAAACGGATATTTTCTATCAATGACTGATTTTATTTTCCCTTTTTCCAGAAGTTCATTTATGAAGTTCAGATCTTTAGTCCTTTCTGTCGGAGGTCTTAAACCTGTTGCCATAATCATCGCTTTCTTTTTGCTCAACATTGCAGTCCATAAAACGGAAGTAAAAATGCTGAGCGTAATTGCAGCCTGAAGAAATTTCCCATTTTTCTTTAATGAGTTTTTACATTGTGAAAAGGTTGTCTTACCAACTAAATCAAATATAATATTATAAGTTTCACCTGATTTTGTAAAATCTTCTTTAGTGTAATCAATTACTTTGTCGGCACCAAGAGCCTTCACTAACTCCAAGCCGGATGTGCTACAAACTCCAGTTACTTGTGCACCAAAATAGTGTGCGAGCTGAACCGCAGCAGATCCTACTCCACCTGAAGCTCCAATGATAAGAACATTTTGGCCCTTCTGAATTTTTCCTTTATCACGCAGGAAGGGTAATGAAGTCAAAAAACCATCACAACAGGCAATTGCTTCTTCATAATTTTTATCAGCAGGAATATTTGCAAGAGTTGATTTATCAACAGGCAAACATATATACTCTGAGTAAGAACCATATCCAGGAGTTGTACCAACTACTTTATCACCTTCTTTAAATAGTTTTACATCCTTGCCGGCGGCTTCAATTTCTCCTGCAAACTCACTGCCAAGAGTTTTGTTTTTAGGTTTTGTGATTCCTGTGAATAATCTCGAAAACTTGGGCTCACCTTTTCGAAATGTGCAGTCTGTTGCTGTTACTGTCGTTGCATAAGTTTTAATTAATACTTCGTTGTCATTAGGAACTGGCTTTGTGATATCTTTAAGCTGAAGCACTTCCGGTGGGCCGTATTTTGTATATTCAACTGCTTTCATTTAATTCTCCAATAATTTCTGACACTAATACAATTAAAAAACAACCTGCTATATAATTTACAGAAGCTATATGCAAATAATTAAGCCTTAATTGGCTATAAGTTTTAAACACACTGTTACTAAAAACATCTCCAAATTATATTGTAGTATTTAAATTAAATCTATTGATACAGGTATTTTTAATCATTCGTAAAGAACTACTAGTGGAACTAATCAATGATATTCTTTTTCAAAATATTCATTTTCGACATTCAGGTGTGCGCCTGATTTCTTTTTCATAATATCAACAATATTTAACCAGTCTCAATAAAATAGTGAAGGCAGCACATGAATAACAATATCAACTGAAAAATGAGCCATTATTGCTGCTATAAGCCCAAGGCGCCAGTAACACCATCCATATAAGATCCCTACTACACTATTTCCTAATATCGTACCCAAAACTGCTAAAGTAGATGCCGCACCATAAGAAGATAATTGCGGTAAATGTGCAGCACCAAATAAAACTGCAACAACAATTATTGTTGTCCAGGCAACTGAAGATCGAAGACTGTTATGCCCGCAAATATGGTTTACTATCCCCAGAATTATAGTTAATAAGCCTAACCTGAACCAGACCTCCTCTCCAATTGCCGCTCCGGCAGAAATCAATAATCCTCCTAAAACACCCCTGTGGCCAAATGAAGGAAGTTCCTGCGGTAATAATGAATTTGCGAGTATTCTGAAAATCACCAATGCACCGCCCAAAAATAAACCCGGTAAGATGGACCATTTTGCCTCTCTCATGAATATTTTTAATGTACCATTCTTTACGTACAATCGCAGACAAGAGTGGTACTCCAAGTCCAATCTGCCTTCCTAGCCAGATTCCAATCGCACTGAGCGGAATTGTAACCAGGCTTAAATAGATAATGCTTTGTAAGACTACTGACTGAAAACCTTGTCCACTTTTTGATGTACTGTAAGCAAGACTACCAAGCTGGGATATTATGGTAGAAATCCATAAAAACAATGTTAATAAAAAAATAGATTGAGCGGAATCTTTGATCTTATTTACTTGAAATATAGGATTACCTAATTTTATTGTGGTCAAATAATTTTTTATAAATTAATTTTTCTTTATTGAAACACTTTCTCAATTCCTTTTTGAATAGAAACGGCTACTACAGATAAATGTGTTTCATTTTCGAAAATATTAAACCATAAATCCAGATCCGGATAATTTCTGCTTTTAAGCTTTTCAACTATTTCCTTTGCATTATCTATCATTCCCTGCGGGCCGCTTGCTAATTCCATTGAGCCGACGGAAAGAAATACCTTCTTAGCCATATTTGTATGTGCGTTTGCGTATTTTTCTTCCATCTTAAATATTACTCCGTTATCCCACCACAAAGATGGACTGGCAATTACATACCTGTTAAAAGTATCGCTGTGGTTGAACAAAACATACAAGCCGAACAACCCGCCAAATGAGTGTCCTACTAAAGTCTGATTATATTTATTTACGTTGTAGGTCTTATTGATGAGAGGCTTTACTTCATCCTCGATAAAATGAAAAAAGTCTTCCGCGCGTCCCCCTGGTCCGGCAGTTGATGCCTGATGCCCAATCGTTATCCGGAGTCGGAGTGAGATCTCGGGTATAGGCTGCAAATGAATCAACAGGCTTACCGTCTTTGTCCGCAAAATCGATCCCGACAATGATCTCCCTCGACAGCTCAGAAACATGTCGCATCATGGCAGCCATCACCGCATTCGGCCGGCTGTTCAGAACATAAATAACCGGATATTTGGGAAACTGGAAGTTCAGATTCTTTAGCCTTATATCCTTTCGGCAAAAAAACATCAATTAAATAATATTGTTGGAGCTGCTCCGAATACAGCAAATGAGTAGCGGTGCTCTGCAAAGAAACATGGTCCTGGCCTTTTATATCTGCAACACCAAACCAGGAGATCATAGCGAATATATACAGCACATATTTTTTGAAACTTATTGAATTTCAATTTCAACACTCAAATTTTAATAGTTACTGGCTTACTTTAATTTGAATTTCCGACGGCAATTCAAATGCATTTTCGGCAAGGGAATTATAAGAAACGGAATCTATTTCTATTATTGTTTCAACCTCCATTTTGTGAACTTGTAATTTTGCGTGCAGTTTTTACACCGTCGGATTCAATGTAATTGCCCATGCGAATTTGCGTAGGCGCTTTTCCCATCGGGCCTAATTCCATCCTGTCAATACCGCTCAGCAATCCGGTTTCTTTGGAAAAGTACAGGTAGCTCTCTTCTCCGTCTGGCATCTACCAGTAATACTTTATACTGTTCACCGTCTTCAAAGGGCACTGTTTGGACTGTTTCCTGTTTAACAGCATCTTTGCCTAAATTAAACCATTACCGTAAAAATCGGCACGTGCGATCATTTGTTGCAAGGCTTCTCCTTCTAAAATCCTGTTGCCCGACATTGGATCCATACTCCAGCCAACCGTGCCATTGTAACCCGAAAGGCTTTTCCCGTACTGTCCCAGCTCGATAGTAGTTTTAATTTTATTAGGCGCCGCTGCAAGCACTTGTAAATTTCCTTCAATACCCATGGCCTTGATATGCAATTTTCCATGAATGGTTTGTGAGGTGTGAGACCGGATAGATTGCTTCGCCTCCAACGGCATCGATGTGTTTTTTAAACAAAACACTCGGGAGCGGTAAATCATCGGCAGCTGATTCTTCTGATAGATTGACTATCCGATTTAACTGCAAATCCAAATGTTGCAGCCAAAACAAAATCATGGTAAGATATTTATTAATTGTACGCATGGTATTAAGCCTCCTTTTTATGTTTGAAAAAAACTAAATGACATCTTTCTTTCTAAATTGAACAATGACTGTTAACACAGGAATAATAATGGTAATCAGTACCTGTGTAATCATGATGCTAAAAACAGTGCTAAATTCCAGACAGCCTGGTTTCCCCATACATATGCGCCAACAGAATCTAAATAAACAATTTTCCAGAGATAAGCGGATGTAGCAATGCTCAACGATAAGGCTGTAACAACGGTATATCCTATGGATTGTGTGATAATGCACATTGATAACATCAAAGAATAGACCGGTAAAATTGACAACAAAACCATCACCATCATTGGCAAACTACCCATCGGTAATATGCTGCGCGAAAATGTTACATAGATACCGGCAGCCGAAAACAATGCCCACATTCCATAAAACAACAGTATGTTAACTAGAAAGCTTAGCTAATGTATATTGCTTAAAATCTATAGGCAAACTCATTATAAAAATGTGTGTTCCCTTTAAATTATCGAATAAAACGGTGTGTACCATCATATGAATTCCCACTCCGATTATTGCGCTTGCTAATAAGCTAAAACCGATGTTCGCCGCTAACAGGCCCGGAATAAAATACGCAATCACTATACCGGCAATTGCGGCAAACGACCACAATAGGATAGGTGTCCGGTTGATTTTCAAATCATTTTTGATAAGTTTGTAAACTATCGAGTTAGTCATTTCAAATCTCCCTTTGCGTATTTCACATTACTCAGGAAGATTTCTTCCAGGGTTAATCGTTCAATAGTATCCACGGACAAGCCGGCACTCGTGAATTGTTCACGTATTGTATCGTTGTAGTTGTTTACAGTAACAGTACACAGTTTACCGCTTGTTTGTATTTCTCTTATGTTTGATAAATCGGGCAAATGATTATTTTGCATATTTATAAGACGCAATCTTCTCCAACCATCCAGGAACTCCTCCTTGTCCCGGGATTCGATAATCCGCCCATCGTAAATGAAGGTGATATAATCAGAGATTTGTTCAACATCTAAAGTATTGTGCGAAGAAAAAAGAATGGAGCGGGTTTCATCTTCCAGGGCATTCATCATTTCATCCAAAACTTCCTTTCTCGCTGCCGGGTCTAATCCTGTCGTTGGTTCGTCAAATACCAATAAATGGGGGCGACGCGCCAATGCTAATAACAAAGTAGCTTTAACCCGCTGCCCATGTGACAAGCCTTTTACCTTTTGTTCTTTTGTAATATCGAAGCGGCGCAATAGATGTGGCAGCGTATTCATCATCCCATGAGTCAAAAATTGATTTAATAAATTCCATGTGGAAAGCAATAGTTTCACTCTCAAAGAGGCGCATATCTTCGGCGATAAAACCGATATTATGTTTCGCCGCAATCTGGTCATTAGGCATGGAATATCCCATGACTTTGACTGAACCGCTATTCGGTCTCACAAGACCCATAATGATTCGTAAGAATGTGGATTTCCCGGCGCCATTTGGCCCGACTAAACCCATTATTGTTCCTTGTTCAAAAGATAAATCAATATTTTTTAACTGAAAATGCCGATAATGTTTGGTAATACTTTCACAGTTTACTGCCAATGTTTTATTCATTGTTCTTTGTCACTCTTGTTTAATTTTGAATTACCTTTTGTGAAACTTTATTTGAAAATTTTAATTCATCATTCTAAAACTTCTATGTTATTTAATCATGCTAGATTCAGAAATCTTTCCTTAAATCAAACTCAGGCAATATATCGGCTTTTGTTCCTATTATCGAAGCTTAATTCTCTATCTGTATTTTTTTATCATTTCCATTAATTCATCCTCGGGTATATTTAAGGATTTTGCTAATTTAACAGCTTTTTCCAGGTGTTGCCTTAACTCTATGCGTTGAAGCTCATTTAAATTTTGAGTTTCACTAACCCAACTTCCTTTGCCTTGCTTAGTGAAGATTATTCCTTCACGTTCCAATTCCATGTAAGCGCGTTTGACGGTAATAATGCTTACATTTATCTCAGTTGCCAGCTCACGAATGGAAGGTAATTGAGTGTTAGGAACCCAATCACCAACCGCTATGCTTTGCTTAATCTGTTCCATGATCTGTTGATACATGGGGCGTTTGTCCGTTTGCGAGAGTAAAAAGTTGTAATTCCATAATTGTAGGAATGAATATACACAGTATACACAGTAAAGTCAATAACGCATAAATAATTTTCCCCGCACTTTTATGAGTTAAAAAATCATGAGTGTTATAAATAATCGTGGCTTGTCGGGGTAAGAGTTTTTTCGGTTACAAAATTGCTCGTATCTTTTGCGTGTCCGGTGCTGTCTACGCTTATCGCAAAGTAGGTGTATGCCGCATCAAACAGAAGCTAGTCGCCCTTATCATCATCTATTATTGTTGTATCGGCTGTTGTTCCGTGAAGTTCAGTTACTAAGCTGTTTGTGCTGTTTAATTCCTAAATAATCTTATAGTTTTAGTCTCAGGTTTATAAAGCGAGGCTCTTAAATCTATTGAGATACTGTGGGTAACATTTTCAATATTGAGATTATAACTTTCGGTAAAGCCGGGTTATCAGGCGGCACTACCGGGTTATCTTTTTTACAGCCCGCCATTATTCGTAGTATCCCCATTTTAATTTATGGCCCGCTTTCCGCGTTTAATCGGTAATTCTTAAAGTTGAATAATTTAAAATTATCCGACTCTTTATTCTTAATACTTATATTCTCAAAAAAATTAAACCAAAAAGAAAAGCTCTAAGTATTACCGCCAAATCCCATTTTAAAGAATAGCTATCGATTGCGAAAAGCAACTTATCTGAAAGCTTCTATAAAATCAAATAAACTTGAAAGAATTATAATCTGTCTACCTTCTTCAACAAATCAACAACAGAAAAATTGATTTATACTCTTTACACTCTCACGAAGCCTACTCACTTATCAATGATTAAATGACAACAAATTACCCAATGACAATTAAATAATTTAACAATTCAACAAATCCTTCTTTGCGTTTTTACAAATATTAACTAAATTAAGCAGTACTTCTTAAAGAAAAATCCATCCTAATAACTCCCAAATTTCAATATTCTGAATGCGCTCTGAATAGGCTCTGAATGCGCTCTGAATGCGCACCTCTTTCGTATTAAAAGGCTTTTAAAGTCACTATTAAGCCGCTCTAATCATATACTATATTTAATAATGAAAGAATCTCACACCGAAAAGGAAATGCGGCAAATAGATAAACTCAATTTTGTTCCATAAATTTTATAATCCTTTTTGTCCTGTTTAGTTGATAAAATTCTCCTTAAATTTAACCATTACATTTCTAAATAAATTTTAGGGGATTTATAATGAACACTGATTTAAAACCATCCGAAGAAAAAAAAGAAATAGATGATACAAAATATTCCATGGCCACTCATCTCATCTACGGTAAAAACGTATCAAAAAAGTGGGACTATTCTCACCACGTTTTACCTCCGATTTCTTCTTCAGTTATTTATCGTTTAGATTCCGTTGAACGAGGAGCGGAAGGCTTCTTAGAATTCGCCAACTCACCCGTTGCCGGTGAAGATCCGATGCCTATTTATGTTTATGATAGATTAGGCGAGCCGAATAAAGATATTCTTGAAGAAAATCTTGCTTATGTGGAAAAAGGAGAAATGGCGGTAACCTTTGCAACCGGAATGGGAGCAATTTCCGGCATATTAGGAATACTGACAAAATCCGGCGATGAAATCGCCGCGCATCATACATTATACGGCTGCTCATTTTCTCTTTTTACAAATTGGTATCCTCGTTATAATATTCAAACTAAATTTGTTGATTTAACTGTTCCTTCAAATCTTTATAAAGTTATTACCGAAAAAACAAAAGTTGTATATTTAGAATCTCCCGCGAATCCAAATCTTGATATTATTGACATTCCGGAATTAAGAAAAATTGTAGATGAGGTAAACGCCAATAGGGAAGAGCCGGATAAAATTAAAATTGTTGTTGATAATACTTTCGCGACTCCATTTTGCCAGCGGCCTATTGAACTCGGCGCTAATTTTTCCGTTAACTCTTTAACCAAAGGCTTGGGGGGATTCGGAACGGATATGGGGGGCGTTGTGGTTGGAAAGAAGAAATATAAAGATATGCTGCTCCTTTACCGGAAAGATTTCGGTGCTGTTCTTAATAATAAAGCCGCCTGGAATGTATTAACATACGGGCTTCCAACTTTGCATCTTCGCATTCGCCAGCAAATTAAATCCGCTATGAGAATTGCCGAATTCTTAAACGCTCATCCTAAAATTGAATTTGTAAATTATCCCGGACTTCCGAATTACAAATATTATGAATTGGCGCAAAAACAAATGCGCGATTTTTACGGCAACTTTGCTCCGGGAAGTTTAATTTATTTTGTTCTTAAAGGAAGTACACCGGAAGAAAGTAAAGAAAGCGGTAGAAAGTTTATGAATTACGCCGCGAAAAACGCTTATACAATGACGCTTGCAGTTAGTCTCGGACATACCAGAACTTTAATTGAACATCCCGCCTCAATGACGCATTCAATGGTTCCGCTGGATAAACTTTTAGAATCGGGTATAAATCCCGGCGGAGTTAGGCTTGCTATAGGTTTAGAATATGTTGATGATATTCTTTTTGACCTTGATGAATGTTTAAGACAGATATAAATAAAACCATAAGTTATTTTGCCGAATAACATTAAAGGTCATTCAAATTTTATGTAAATTTGCGTGACCTTTTTTTATTAAACAGAATCAGAAGGAATTTTATGAAAAATTTTTCCGTACTCCTTTTGTTTATATTTTTTATTCCGGCAGTTAATCTTTTCGCGCAAGAAGAGCCGGATTCAATTGAAGTTTATTTAATAGACGATTTTGTCCCGCCCGAAAATCCAAATCTTCTAAAATTATCTTTTTATACCAGCGATATAGCGACTTCAAAAGTAATAATAAATGATGAAAATGAAGTTGACGTTTCAAAGGAATTAACTGACAATCATAAAGCGGATATAGATATCTCTTCTTTTAATTTTAATAAGAAAACTGTCCCTTTTATAATTATAGTTACCGATTCCGCGGGAAACACTTACACCAGCGAAAAATATGAATTTGAATTGCCTTATGATGTAAAAGTAAAAGAAGAATCTAACTTCTTGCTTTTCTGCCTATTCGGCGGAGCGGTATTCGGGCTTCCCGCGCCGACTTATGTTAAATGGGGGAATAATAATTATTTTGAACTCACTAAAGAAATTCCGATTCTTTCTTTCCGTTCTTCCGGAATCGGCTACCCGATTGGTTATTTTTCAATAGAATATTCTTATATGATTAACGCGCCGGTTAATAGTTATTTCCGTATTGGTTATAAACATTTAATCGATGTTCCGGGAATTGAATTTGTTTCTCCCGGTGTAAACGGTTTTACTAACTTTAAAGGTTTCAACGGAATAAGCCCTGAATTAACAATCGGCTGGATAAAAGTCTTTAATACTTTTACAATTTATACTCGGTACCGTTTTAACGTTAAACCCGGAGCTAATAACAGCGAATTTCATGAGTTTTCTCTAGGTTTTTATTCCGGCTTCTTTTCAATTTATTTATAAATAACTATTTCTAAACAACAATGTAGAGCAGAATGATTGTAAAAATTTTTACCGAAGAATTATTAAAACCTGTCGGAAAACTTTGCCGGCAAAGTATGGAATTAGATAGAATTCCCGATTTTCTTTTAAAAGAAAAAATATTTGATGAACCGGATTTTGATCCTCAATTAATTTTAACTGCTTTTGAAAAAGAAGACGCACAGCCTATTGCTTTTATTCAAGGAGTCGTGAAGAATAGAGGTACAGAAAAAGTAGGTTATATAAAACTTCTTTGTGTTGATTCAAACTTTAGAAGAAAAGGCGTTGCGACAAAATTGTATAATAGCATTGAAGAAAAGTTTAGAGAAAGTGGTGTAAAGAAGGTTCGTGTGTACGAATCTTACCCAAATTATTTTATGCCGGGTGTTGATCCTTTTTATACAGAAGCGGTTTGTTTCTTCAAAAGAAACGGGTTTAAGAAATTTAACGATACATCAAATTTAACCGCTGATCTTGTATCTCAAGATTTTAGAACCGGCGATGAGGAAGATAAATTTTTACGTGAAGGAATTATTTGCCGGCGCGCTAAATTAAAAGATAAAGAAAAGGTTTTATCTTTTATTAAAGAAAAATTTCCTGCATGGGAATATGAAGTTTTGGAAGCCTTTAAAAATAATCCCGTAACACTTTTTCTTGCCGAAGTAGACGGCGAGGTTAAAGCTTTTTCAGCTCACGAAGCTAATAATAGAGGCACCGGCTGGTTCGGCCCGATGGGAACAGATGATTCATTAAGAGGAAAAGGAATCGGCGGAATATTATTTAAAAATGTTTAAATGATCTAAAAGATATGGGGTATATAAAAGCTACAATTCCCTGGGTAGGGCCCATTCCTTTTTATATGTTTTACGCAAATTCTAAAGTAACGAGAGTTTTTTGGCGTTATGAAAAAATTTTGGAATGAAATGTCTATGAAAATTGTTATACAATTAAATACGGCGAATAATATAAAAGATTCATTAAATGAAGAAAATTTTAGCTCTTCTAGTTATTTTTATAAATATAACTTTGGCGCAGAACGGCAGCATTAAAGGGAAGGTTACCGAGGGAGAAAATTCTCTCCCGGCTGTTAATATTTTAATTTTAGATACTAATTACGGCACTATTACGAACGATGATGGTTTTTATTCTTTCAAAAAAATACCGGCGGGAAATTACAGAATCAGGTTCAGCAGCGTTGGTTATGAAACAAAAATTAAAGAATTAACTGTTTACAAAGGAAAGACAACAGAAATAAATGTAGAACTGAAAAGCACACCTATTGAAGTGGGGGAAGTAAAAGTAACCGGCAGAAAAAAACAATCGCCTCAAGATACAAGAACAAGTTTGATAGATTTAGCTCCCAAAAGCGCAAAAGTTCTTCCGGGTGCTGTTGAAGATGTTTTACGTACACTGCAGTCTTTGCCGGGTGTTTTAGCCCCAAATGATTTTTCATCTCAATTAATAATCCGAGGAAGCGGACCCGATCAGAATTTGATTATTATGGATGATGTGGAAATATTTAATCCATACCGTCTTTACGGTGTTATAAGTATGTTTAATCCCGATGCCGTTTCAAATGTTAATTTAATCAGCGGCGGTTTTCCCGCGATGTACGGGGATAGATTATCTGCCGTACTTGATGTAACCAATAGAGAAGGAGATGATAAACATAATATAAAAGGACAGCTTAACGCTTCTATTGTTGACGCAAACGGAATTATTGAAGGGAAAAATCCTTTTAATATTAAAGGAAGCTGGATTTTAAGCAGCCGCAGAACTTATTATGATTTAATTGTTGAGCCGTTTGTTAAAAATGCCGGACTTGTAGAAGATAATGTTTCGTTTCCGAATTTTTATGATGTTCAAACTAAAATAGCAATCGGCCCGTATAACGGAAATAAATTTTTATTAAACGGAATTTATTCTCGTGACGGCGTAAAAGTGGTAAGCGCTAAAGAAAGAAAAACAGCCGATAGTGTTGGTGTTTCCAATACTACAAGGAATGATGTTGCCGGTTTTGCATGGCATTACGCGCCGAATCCTAATTTTCTAAATAAACTAATTGTTTCATGGTATGAAAATGGCGGAGCAACTGATTTTGGTTCCGCGATTCTTGATCCCTCATTAAATCGGGAAGATTTTAAAAATTCTCTGGCCGATACACTTTCTCCATATCTATTAAATTTTAAGTTTTCAAACGATTTTTCATTTACCAAATACGCTTTTGATGATAAATTTACGTATCTGTGGAATAATAATATTTTTGAAGCCGGCGCCGGTGCTGATTTAATGAAAACTGTAATTAATTTTAATTTCGATCTCGATCCGCAACTTAAAGCAATAATTTATTCCAATCCAAGATTTAAATCGGCATTAGATAATATTAAAGATATTAAAAACTATAACCGGTACCGTGCTTACATCCAAAATAATTTTAACATAAATAATAAATTGTATCTTCAGCCCGGATTTAGGTTTGATTATTATGATATTTTGCAAAAGTTTTACGTTTCTCCGAGATTTTCCCTTTCATATTCAATTGATGATTTAACAACCCTACGTGCGGTGTGGGGCGTTTATTATCAGTCGCCCGGATACGAAAAACTTCGCGATCAGAATGTTCTTTACGATCTAAGCAATGTTTACACTTATAAATTAAACGCCGAAAAGGCTGTGCATTATGTGCTTGGGATTGAAAGATGGCTTTCCGCGGAATGGAACTTACGGATTGAAGGTTATTATAAAAAATTTTCTGATTTAATTGAACCGAAAGTTTTAACCGGTACAAGATATTTTACAGAACAAATACCGGGAAAAGATCCTCATTATGTTTCCGGCTGGACGAAACCGACAACTATTCCCGGCGATTCGGTTACACAAATTCCGGCCAATAATTCTTTGGGTGAAGCTTACGGTGTAGAATTTTTTCTTTCTAAAAAAAATATATTAAACAACAACCGCTTGTCCGGATGGATTTCCTATTCTTTGGCGTTTGCCAACAGATATGAAAATAATGAAACCGTTCCGTTTAGATTCGATCAGCGGAATACCGTAAATGTTGTTCTCGATTATCAAATAAACAATTGGTTAAGTATGGGATTGCGCTGGCAGTACGGCTCAGGTTTTCCTCGAACTCAGCCGGCCGGTGTAAAACCGCGAATTATTTTAACCGACAAAAACGGAGATTTTATTCCTGAAACTCCCGAGATCGCGACAAGAAAAACTGACAGCCAAACAGATTCTCCCGGAAAAGTTATTTATGATGTGGATTTCGGGAAAAATCAGCTTAATACAAGGCTTCCTGCCTATCATCGTTTGGATGTACGATTTACCGCCTTAACAAATTTTTGGGATCTTGATTGGAGTTTTTATCTTGATGTGATAAATGTATATAATCATAAAAACATTATTGGCTATAATTATTATGTAAACGAAGATCTAACACTTGGAAGAGAAGCAAGTAGTATGTTCCCGATAATACCAACCTTAGGTTTTAGTGTTAATTTTTAGAAATAAAATTTAATAAAAGTTTGGGGATATTATCACTAATTTGTATTTTCAAATCTGTTCAAAAAAATAACAACCGGCTGCAATTAAATGGCAAAAAAAGAAAATTCAAGTTCATATGTTGATTTGGGCGAACGCGGTAAATTTAATCTCAATAATAAATTAAATAATCTTACCGGAAAAGAATGGATAAAGTTTTCAAAATCTTGGTTTATTCATCGCCCGCCGAAAAGAAATAATAATGAAGTTCTTCATCCCGCTAAATTTCCCGAAAGTTTAGTAGCAGAATTTATTTCCTTTTTTACCAAAGAGGGAAGTTGGATACTGGATCCTTTTATGGGCACCGGAAGTACCTTAATGGCAGCCGGCGAACTTAAGCGAAACGCAGTGGGAGTTGAGCTTTCACAAGAGTTTTATGAAATAGCGAAAGACAGAATTGATGAAAAATCTTTTCAGAATGAGATAAAACCATTTTTAGGCTCATCTGAAAATATAAAAGATGTGCTTGCCGAAACTTATCTTAAAAACGTACGATACGATTATATTATTACTTCGCCGCCTTATTGGAATCAGCTTGATAGAAATAATCTTCGTCAGAAAAATAGAACTCAAAAAGGTTTATCCACAAAATATTCAGAAAATAAAGAAGCGGATTTAGGAAACATAAAAGATTATGACGAATTTATTGAACGTCAGGCCAAAGTATTCGACGAGGTATTTGATCTTGCGCTTCCCAACGCGTATTTAACCGTTATTACAAATAATATTTATTATAAGGGAAGACTTTTTCCTCTGGCTTTCGATACCGCGATTTCATTAACTAAAAGGGGCGAAAAAAGCTGGGTTATGAAAGATGAAAAAATTTGGCTCCAAGATGATAAGCCTCTAATCGCACTCGGAGTTAACAGTGCTTGGGTTTCCAACCGCCATCATCAATACTGTTTAATCTTTCGGAAAGAAGTAAAAGAAGAAAAGAAAAATAAAAAAGATTAACAGTAACGGGGGAGAATATTTATATAATATTTTTATCAAAACTTCTTTAATTTTGAAGTTTACAATTTTATAAATACCAAATGCTAAAAAACGGAAGAAATATTTTAACGGTTTCCGAAATAACTAAGGAAATAAAATATACTCTGGAAGAAGAATTTTCACAAGTTTCCGTAGAAGGTGAAATTTCTAATTTCAAAGCTCATCATTCGGGGCATTGGTATTTTAATTTAAAAGATTCTGACGCGGTAATTTGCTGCACTATGTGGCGCGGCTTTAATAATTACGTTTTTTTTAAGCCGCAGGACGGAATGAAAATTATTGTAAACGGTAAAATTTCTGTTTACGCTCCGAGAGGCAATTACCAGCTTGATGTTCGTTCAATGAAACCGGCGGGCGAAGGAGAACTGCAGGCTGCTTTTGAAAAATTAAAACAGAAATTAGCCGGCGAAGGTTTGTTTGATTTAGAATTCAAAAAAGAAATTCCGGTAATCCCCAATAAAATTGGAGTTATAACCGCGAAAGACAGCGCCGCTTTTCGGGATATGATAAGTGTCGCGCAAAGAAGATTTCCTTTAACCGAATTAGTTATCGCCCATTCAAGAGTTCAGGGAAACGGCGCGGCGGATAATATTGCAGAAAATATTCGGCTGCTTAATATGCGGAATGATATTGATTTAATTATTATCGCGCGCGGCGGAGGTTCAATAGAAGATTTGTGGGCGTTTAACGAAGAAGTTGTAGCAAGGGAAATTTTTAATTCAAGAATTCCTATTATTTCAGGAGTTGGGCATGAAATTGATTTTACAATCGCGGATTTTGTCGCTGACCTTCGGGCACCGACTCCCTCGGCTGCAATGGAGTTAGCAACTCCCGGCAAAGCTGATTTTTTTGCACTTATTAATGATTTTTCCTATAATTCTACTCAATATTTATTGGAATTTTGCGCTGATAAGCGAGCTGAAATTGCTTCATTAATTAATTCTTACGGCTTCAGAATGCCCTTAGATTTGGTAAGAAGTAAATATCAGCAGCTTGATAATTTATCCTATAAACTTATGCAGAAAATTGAACGGAAACTGTTAATAAATAACAGTAAACTTTCTCTCCTTTCAAAAACCATCGAATCCCACGATGTTAAAAAAGTATTGAAAAAAGGATTTGTGTTAGTTAAGCAAGATTCAAAATATGTAAAAAGAGCGGCTGAATTTAATAATTCCGAAGCTGCTTCTTTAATATTTTTTGATGATGAAATAGGGATAAATAACTCGAATTAAGAAATTGAACAGTAATTAAAATTATTTGTGATTAAATGACTAAGAAGAAAATTAAAATTAAATTTGAAGACCAGATAAACCGGCTGGAGGAAATTTCTGAATTGCTTGAAGGCGATACAATAGGTTTAGATGAAGCTATAAGTCTTTATGAAGAAGGCATACTTTTATCAAAGGAATGTTATTCTGCTTTAAAAAACGCTGAACTTAAAATTACCGAACTAAAAAAGCAAATCGGCGTTATTCCTTCCGTTGATGAAAGTTTATTTGAAGAATAATTAGAATGGAGCTAGTAAAAAATGAGTGATGCCGGTAAATATTCGGTTTTATCAAATGTAAATTTCCCGGAAGATATTCGCCGGATGGATCTTTCCCAACTGAAGGTTTTATGTTCGGATATTAGAGAATATCTTATAGATACAATTTCTGAAATCGGCGGACATTTTGGCGGCGGTTTAGGTACTGTTGAACTTACTGTTGCGCTGCATAAAGTTTTTAATACACCATATGACCTAATTGTGTGGGATACCGGCCATCAAGCTTATCCTCATAAAATTTTAACCGGAAGAAAAGAAGCATTAAAAACAATCCGCAATTAAACGGTATAAGCGGATTTCTAAAAAGATCTGAAAGTGAATATGATACTTTCGGAGCCGGGCATGCTTCTACTTCTATTTCGGCCGCTTTAGGCATGGCTGTTGCACGAGATTTAAAGGGTGAAACAAATAAGAAAGTTGTCGCGATTATAGGTGACGGCGCCATGACAGGCGGAATGGCTTATGAAGCAATGAATAATTCCGGCATTACATAAATCTGATCTTATTGTTGTTCTGAATGATAATAATATGTCAATTGCTCCTAATGTTTGGCAAATCTCAAATTATTTTACTGAAATGATTGCTCATCCGGATTATAATAAATTCAAAGGGCAAATTTGGGATCTAACCGGCAAATTAGATCAGTTTGGAGACAGATTAAGAAAAATTGCGGTTCAGATTAGAAAACGGAATAAAAGCTGTTGTTACACCGGGCATGCTTTTCGAAGCTTTGGGTTTTAGATATTTCGGGCCTGTAAACGGACATAATCTTCATCAATTGGTAAAAATATTTGAACAAGTAAAAGAATATAAAGGCCCTATTCTGGTTCATGCAATTACCCAAAAAGGAAAAGGATATAAACCGGCGGAAGGTCATGTTCAAAGGCTTCATGCTTCTACTCCTTTTGATAAAGTAACCGGAAAAGCTTATAAAAAAGCCGGGGGAAATCCTTCCTATACTTCAATTTTCGGTAACGCTTTAGTGGAAATTATTAAAGAAAATCCTAAAGTTGTAGGAATTACCGGGGCAATGCCCGATGGAACCGGTTTGGATATTCTTCAAAAAAATTATCCCCGAAAATTATTTTGATGTTGGAATTGCCGAAGAACATGCTGTTACTTTTGCTGCCGGATTAGCAACACAGGGAATAATTCCTGTTGTGGCAATTTATTCTACTTTTCTGCAAAGAGGTTTCGATCAGATTGTTCATGATGTTGCGATTCAAAAACTTCATGTTGTGTTTATTCTTGATAGAGCAGGTTTAGTCGGTGCCGATGGTCCAACTCATCACGGCGCTTTTGATCTTACATATTTAAGAATGATACCCGGAATGGTAATAATGGCTCCGAAAGATGAATCCGAATTACGAGATATGCTTTATACTGCAGTTAAATATAAAGACGGCACCGGTCGCGTTAAGATATCCGAGAGGTTCCGCGTTGGGAGTTGAACTTAAAGCCGGTTTTGATGAAATTAAAATCTGGCAAAGCTGAAAAATTAAAAGATGGGAATGATGCGGCTACTTTTAGCTCTTGGTTCTATGGTTGATTATTCACTTAAAGCCGCTGAACTTTTAGAAGCCGAAGGTTTAAGTTGTGAAGTTGTAAATATGAGATTTGCCAAACCTCTCGATACAAAATTGCTTGATGAAATTGCTGACCGAATATTCGAAAGTAGTTACACTTGAAGAAAATTCTTTAGTGGGCGGATTCGGGAGCGGAGTGTTAGAATATTTTACTGAAAATAATTATAAAAATGATATTTTAAGAATTGGCTTGCCCGATAATTTTATTGAACACGGAACACAAGCGGAACTTCATCAAATTATTGGTATTGACCCTGAAGGTATTGCGAAAAAAGTAAAAGTATTTTGTGAATAAAACAGTAAATCACGAGGTTTCTCGTTTAATGGCAAAAACTAAAATTGCTAGTTATTGGTCTAGGAGGAATTGCTCAGTTAGTTCATCTTCCTAATCTTTCAAAAATTAAATAATGCTGCAGTAACTGCTGTTGCGGAAATAAATAAAAATAGATTAAATACTATTGCAGATAAATTTAATATTACCGAACGTTATACCGTGATTATAAAGAACTGCTTGAAAGAAAGTGATGTTGATGCTGTAATAATTGCTACTCCTACCACATCGCATAAAGATATTGCAATTGCATGTTTAAAAGCTAAAAAAGATGTTCTTGTTGAAAAACCTTTAGCCAGAACTTATGCTGAAGCAAAACCAGTTGTGGATGCTGCAAAAAAATATAAAAGAAAGTAATGGTAGGAATGAATTTGCGGTACCGGCCCGATGCGATGCTTTTAAGAAGTCTATTAAGCTCCGGAGAAATCGGAGATCCTTTTTATGTAAAATGCGGCTGGATAAGAAGGCAAAGCAGCAGTGAAAAATGGTTTACAAAAAAGGAAGAATCCGGCGGCGGAGTAATTATTGATCTCGGAATTCTACTTTTCGATCTTTCCTTTGGCTTTTAGATTATCCCCCTGTTGAATCAGTTTCTACACAAAATTTTTACAAAATACCAAAAATGTTGAAGATACTTCAATAAGTTTTTTAAGATGTAAAAATTCATTCTTTAATAAATATGGAAGCAAGCTGGTCTCTTCCTGTTGAAAAAGATTTTTTTTATCTTAATATTTACGGAACAAAAGGATTTGCTTCACTTAAACCCTTTTAAGTATTTAAAAAAAATAGAAGAACAAATTATGATTTAACTCCCTCTCAAAAAGAAAATCCTTTAAGTTTGTTCAAGAAAATCTTATTTAAATGAATTAAAAAGTTTTATTGGGGCAGTTAGAGGATTAAATCCTATTTTCTCATCGGGGGAAGAAGCATTTTCAAGAATGAAAATTATTGAAGCAATGTATAAATCTGCAGCAAAAAACAAGGAAATTAAAGTATAAAGCCTAATGAAATCAAAAATTCTACTTGTTGATGATGAAAAAGATATTGTCGAATTTCTTCAATATAATTTAGAACAGAGAAGGATTTGAAGTTATAACAGCATTTGATGGAGATGAAGCTTTAACCAAATTATCAGAAAAACCTGATTTGATTATCCTTGATATTATGATGCCGAAACTTGAACGGTTATGAAGTTTGCAAAAAAATAAGAGAAACAGACGGTTTTGAAAATCACACCGATTATATTTTTAACCGCAAAATCCGGTGAAATTGATGAAATTAAAGGCCTCGAACTTGGCGCAAATGATTATATTCAAAAACCGATTTCACCTAAAAAATTAATCGCCAGTGTAAAATCTAACCTTCGTAAGAATGATAAAGCTCGTGCACGAGGAAAATCTACTCCGCAAATGTATAAAATCGGTCCGCTTTAGAAATTGATCGTGAAAGTATATTGGTAAGTATTGACGGTAGAAGAAAAAATTTTCCCACGTAAAGAATTCGAAATTCTGTTATTATCTTGCAAACCATCCGGGAAAAGTTTTTCAAGCGAAGTGCTATTAAAAGATATTTGGGGAGCCGATGTTTATGTTGTTGATAGAACTGTTGATGTTCATATTAGAAAAATTCGGGAAAAACTTGGAAAGTATTTCAGATTTAATAGAAACCGTAAAAGGCGTAGGATACAGATTTAAAAGTGTTGAATGATATTAAATCAAATCTTTATTCATCGCAGAGTTTATTTCTGGGAATTTCTTGCCTTTTCGATCTTATCTTTTATTTTAATTTTTTGTTTAATATATCTATTCTAATCATTCATTAAGTTTAATACTAATTACTTCGCATCTCTCATCTTCTTAAATATTATTGGAAGAAAACGAAGTAAGGAATTTAGAGAAGTTAAGGCATAATTATCGAGAATATCAGAAAAAATATTCTATACAAATTCCTCGGAAGAAATTAATACTAAGTAGATATTTAACGGGCGTTCAGGATGAAATAAAAAAAATGTTTACAAAACTAAAAGCCGATATTGAATATCTAAAAAGATTCGAAAAAATGAGAACAGAATTTTTGGCAAACGTTTCTCACGAACTAAGAACTCCGATATTTGCAATTCAAGGATATATTGGAAACTTTGCTTAACGGCGCGATAAATGATCGAAAAGTTAATATTACTTTCTTGAAAAAGCTAATCAGCATACAGATAAATCTTAATAATCTTGCTAAATGATTTAATAGATATTTCAATGATTGAATCGGGCGAAATGCGGTTGAGTTTTAGGTTCTTTTATATGAATGAATATTAAACACGCGATAATAAGCGAATATAAAAACTCGGCGGAAGAAAAAGGAATAGAACTTAATTTTTCATCCTGTAAAAGAAAAAACTCAAGTTTTTGGCGATAAAAATAAACTCCGTCAAGTTTTTGTAAATTTAATTTCTAACGCGATTAAATATACCGAAAAAGGGAAAATAGAGGTTTTTGCCGAAGAAGAAAGTAAGTTTATAAAATTTGTTATAAAAGATACCGGCATCGGAATTCCGGAGGAAGATTTATCGACGTATTTTCGAAAGATTTTATCGTGTAGATAAAGCAAGATCTCGCGCAGTTGGGGGAACAGGTTTAGGGCTTGCTATTGTTAAACATATTATAGAAGCTCACGGCTCTAAAATTGATGTTAAAAGCAAACTTAAATTCCGGCAGTGAATTTTCTTTTCTGATAAAAAAATGAAAGAAATAATTTTATTAACACTTATTTTCAGTAAAGAAAATAATTCCTCCCTCAATTGACTTGGAATTAACAATTTGTTAACTTTGTTGTCTAAATTTTAGAAAAGTAGAGGTAAATAATGTTTGCGGTTGTTGATATATTAGGACAACAATTTAAGGTAACAGAAAATAATAAATATTATGTTCCTCGTTTAAAGGAAGATGTTGAATCTGATGTTACTTTTGACAATGTTTTTTTATTCGGCGATGAAAACGGAACAAAAGTCGGAGCGCCTATTGTTGAAGGTGTAAAAGTTACGGCTAAAGTTTTGGAACATGTTAAAGATGATAAAGTAATCGTATTCAAAAAGAAAAGAAGAACAGGCTACGAAAAGAAGAACGGCCACAGACAACATTTAACAAGAATAGAAATTACTAAGATCGGTTAAAAAGAGGAGATTATAAAATGGCTCATAAAAAAGGTCAAGGTTCATCAAGAAACGGCAGAGATAGTAATGCGCAACGTCTAGGTGTTAAAAAATTCGGTGGCGAACATGTTTTAGCCGGTAATATTTTGGTTAGACAAAGAGGAACTAAATTTCATCCCGGCGTTAATGTTAAAAAAGGCGGCGATGATACTTTATTTGCTGTTGCCGAAGGTGTTGTAAAATTTGAAATCAAAAGAGGCGATAGAAAATATATAAATGTTTTTCCTGCTGAAGCTTAATTTATCTGAATGCTATTAAAAAAAAGAAAACCTCCTTTTAGGGAGGTTTTTTTATTGCCAAATTTCTTATCGATTTTACTCAAATTTTAAATTAACTCCCGCGTAAATCCATCTTCCCGGAAGCGGAACTCCGCTTATCTGCTGATAACTTTTATTAAATAAATTTGTCGCTTTTAAAAACAGCTGCAGATTATTAATATCTTTAAAAAGTTGTGTATCCAAAATAATATGATCTTCAAAAAATATTCTGTTCTCGTATCTTACAATCCAGCTTTGGTTTATATCAAGCCACCAGTTGTTAATAACCGTAAAAATTAATTGCTGCCTTAAATAATCAAGTAAATATTCCGAATCAAAATTTTCAGTTTTTTTATCTGAATTTAGATAAGTATAATCCAAACTAACTTTTGTAATAGGAAAATTGTTAAGCATTAATCCCGGCAAAAAATTAAAAGTAAATTCGGCACCGTTAGTGTTTACTTTCCCTATATTTGCGGCTATCCAAGGATCTCCGTTCTTAGTTCTGATCCAATCGATTAAATTTTTCCCTTCCTTTCTAAAAAGGCTGAAAGAAGCGCTGTAGTAATTTCCGAATTGTTTTATCCCGGCTTCATAATTTGTTGTTTCTTCATATTTAAGATTTGGGTTCCCTTCACTTGAGGGAGAAGAATAATATAATTCAGTATATGTAGGAACTCTAAAGGCTTTACCGGCAGAAGCAAACATCCTGGTCGATTTGGAAAAACTGTAGCCAAAATCTATTCCGGGCCAATATTTCCAGCCTATCGAAGAATAGTTATAGGCAAAAGCGCCGGCATTTATTGTAAAATTTTCTATCGGGGAAAACCGATGTTCAAGAAAAATTCCGCCATTATTTCTTTTATGATTTCCGAGGTTTGTACTTTTAATTTTATCTTCTGTTAATTCACCACCGAATGAAGTAACGCCAAACCCGCTTTTTAAAGATGCTTGTACTTCGGCACCGTATACATTGGTTTGATGAATATTCTGATAAAATGATGGTTTCTCATAATCCAGCAAATAATTATCATCGTTTCTGCGCCAGAAAATCTTTGGTGAAATTAAAAGATTTTTATTTCCTAAATCAGCGCCGGCGCTAAAGAATTTTGTTGTAGTATGTTCCCACTGATTAGGGAATATTGATGAATAAAACCCGTTTGAGCCGAATTTTTTATCATCGTAACCGAACAAAAAATTTAGTTTTCCAAAATTAGTGGATAAAGTAGAATTATATGAAAAATTAATAATATCAAAATTAGTATTGTGCCTGTACCCGTCGGATTTCTTTTTAGAAAATGAAATATGATTTGACAGAGAACCCAAAGGATATGAAACCGATATAGCGCCGTTGTAAAAACCATACTGTCCGCCGGCGGTTTTTAAACTTAAGGATTTTTTATATCCTTTTTTAGTAATAATATTTATTACTCCGCTGAAAGCGTTTGCCCCGAAAATTTTTGAACCTTGTCCTTTTAATATTTCAATTCTTTCAACATCATCTAAAGAAACCGGTAAATTTAAATTATGGTGCCCGGTTTGCGGATCGTTTATTTTCACTCCGTCAATTAAAATTAAAGTTTGTTCAAAAGTTCCGCCGCGTATACTAACATCCGCCTGAACGCCGTCTATTCCTCTCGGCCTCAGATCAACGCCAACCGCGTACTCAAGTACATCTTGAACGCTGTTTGCCGGTATATTCTTTATTTCAGCCGAATTTATTACAAGAACATCTCGAGTTAAATCGGAGAATGAAATAGGAGTTCTTCCGGCGGTTACAATAATTTCATCCAGTTGATGTTTTAAAGTCTGCGCATTGTTATTATTAATTAATAAAAATAAAGCGCAGGCAAATAAAATAATTGTCTTATTCAATTTTAAGGCCTTAAATAGTAATGAGAATTTTTTTGGTTGTACAAACATACGTAATTGTAAAACTACAAAGTTAATTTTTTGCAAAAAAAAATTATGAGAAAAAGATGTGTAAGCTAATGAAGAATAAACAGGCTGTTTCCCAAAAAGAAACAGCCGTCGAAGATAAATTTTATAAACCTAACCTGTCCATATCGGCAACTAGATTTTTTACCGCGCTAATGGAATTATCCAAAGCTGACTGTTCTTCTTGGTCTAAAGAAAATTCAACAACTTTTTCTACACCATCAGCACCTAAAACTGCCGGGACACCAACATAATAACCGTCAACTCCGAATTCGCCATTTAAATACGCGCAAACCGGCAGTACTCGTTTTTCATCCAGTAAAATAGATTCTGCCATAGAAATTGCCGAAGAAGCGGGGGAGTAAAAGGCTGAACCGGTTTTTAACAATTTAACAACTTCACCGCCCGCCATTTTGGTTCTTTTTACCATATCGGCCATAACAGATTTAGCTTTTTCTTTATCATTATATTTTCTTTCCAGCAATTCCATAACCGGAATACCGTTAACATTGGCATATCTAACAATCGGCACCATAGTATCGCCATGGCCGCCTAAAACCATCGCGTTTACGTCTTTTACTGATACGCCCAATTCCCAAGCTATAAAGGATGAAAATCTTGAAGAATCGAGAACGCCGGCTTGGCCAATTACTTTATTTGCGTCAAATCCGGAAACTTTTTTAAATAAAGTTACCATTGCATCCAAAGGATTGGAAATAATAATTACAATAGCGTTAGGAGCGTTTTCTTTAACGCCTTCGGCTACAGATCTCATAATTTTAGAATTTGTAGTTAAAAGATCATCGCGGCTCATACCGGGTTTTCTGGGAAGTCCGGCAGTAATAATTACTAAATCGGCCCCATTAATATCTTTATATGTATTTGTTCCTGTCACACTAACGTCAAAACCATCAACGCGTGATGCTTCGGCGATATCGAGAGATTTACCTTGCGGCATATCTTCAACAATATCAAATAGAACAACATCGCCGAGTTTTCTAAGAGCGATTAATTGGGCTAAAACGCCGCCAATTTGACCACCGCCTATAAGAGCAATTTTTTTTCTAGCCATTATTTCTCCTAAATCTTTTTAAAATTGCTTAAATTTTTCATTTACATTTTAAAGATAATTATGAATTCTGCTATATGCAACGAATTATATTTTAATAAATTATAAGAAATATCTTCTTCATAAAAAGAGAATAAAAGTTTAAATTAAACAATAATAAAAAAGATGAGTCTGAAGGAAATAAAATGAAAAAAATAACTGTAATAGGTGCCGGAAATGTGGGAGCAACAGCGGCACAAAGATTAGCCGAAAAACAATTAGCCGAAGAGGTAGTTCTGCTTGATGTTTTGGAAGGAATACCTCAAGGAAAAGCTTTGGATATGTGGGAAAGCGCCCCCGTTGAATTATTCGATACCAAAATTATAGGTACAAATAATTATAAAGATACCGCAAATTCTGATTGTGTGGTTATTACCGCTGGTTTAGCGCGCAAACCCGGAATGAGTAGAGATGATTTACTTTCAGCGAATGTAAAAATTGTTAAAGAAGTTACAGAAAAAATAGTTGAATATTCGCCCCAGTCTATTCTTGTTGTTGTTTCAAATCCTCTGGATGTTATGGCGTATGTTGCACTGCGGGTTAGCGGGTTTGAAAAATCGCGAGTTATAGGAATGGCCGGAATTTTGGATTCGGCAAGATTTAGACTATTTATTGCTCAAGCTCTGGATGTTTCGGTTAATGATGTTAACGCCATGGTTTTGGGAGGGCACGGAGATTCAATGGTTCCTCTGGTTCGTTATTCTACTGTTGCGGGAATTCCTATTGATGAACTTTTATCTTCCTCAAAAATAAAAGAATTAGTGGATAGGGCGAGAAAAGGCGGAATTGAAATTGTAAATTATCTGAAAACCGGAAGCGCCTATTATGCCCCTTCTTCCGCGGCTGTTGAAATGGTTGAAGCAATTTCTAAAAATAAAAAAAGGATTCTGCCTTGCGCGGCTTGGCTGGAAGGCGAATATGGAATTTCAGATGTTTTCTGCGGAGTGCCTGTTAAACTTGCTGCAAACGGAATTGAAAAAATTATAGAGCTTAATTTAAAGGATGAAGAATTGAACGCGCTTAAAAAATCAGCATCCGATGTAGCTGCTAATATCAAAAAAATAAAGCTTTAGTTACATTTTATTAATGTACATAATTAAAATAGTTTCAGTGCCTTCCGGTGTAACGTTATATTTTAGTTCGTCCATATAAACACGCATTAAATATAATCCGCGGCCGGAATCTTTTAATAGATTTTCCGGTTTTGTCGGGTCGGGAACGCTTTCGGGATCAAAACCTTTGCCTTCATCTTTAATTGAAATTTTTAACAGACCTTCATCCGCTGTTACATCTATTAAAACTTTTTTTGTAACATCGCATTTATTCGCGTGAATAATAGCATTAGTAGTTGCCTCTGTTACTGATAACAATAAAGCTGAAAGTTTTTCTTCTTCGATTCCAATATCTTTAGCAAAATAATTAACAAACTCTTCTACGGTAATAAGATTATTAGGATCGCTTTCAATTTGCAAAGTATATGTTTTTTCAGCCAATGTTATCCTATATTTTATTGAACAAAATAATAAAAATATTTGCTTTTTCCATCGCTAAAAACTCCAGTTTACCTGAAGTGTAAAATTTGCTTGTTCTTTATTGGCGCCGCTGTCAACGGTTATAAATTCATACCAGCCGAGCATACTTAAATATAATCTTTCTTTAATCATTAAATCAATTTCAGATGAAGGGCCGATGCTTAAGTAATCGGAATTTGGTACTTTTAAAAAGTTTTTGTACTCAAAAGTCTTTAGTGAAAAATAACGCATACCGACTGAAAATAAAACAGGATGCAAAGTAATAATAAATTTCGGTTCTGAAAATATCTCCTGTAGATATCTTGTCGGTTTTGTTGAGAAAGATGCCCATTTAAAATCTCCTTGTTCAGAAAGTTTAACATATCCGTAAATACCAAAGTTAATATTTCTAAACAATTTAAGAGTTGTTGAGTCTGTCGCTGTATATTGCCGGAATGAATAGCTTCGGTAGTTAGGGGAAATATCTTCAAAATCATAAACAGTATAATTTGCGGATACTTCAAACATGTTTAATGATTTATAATTTTTACCGCTGTAGCTACCTCCCGCCGCCAATTTTAGAATTCGGTTTATATTATTGTTGGAACTTTTTTGGGAAAATAAATAAACTATATGGTTGTAAGTTCCTTCGGTGTTTATAAATGTTTCAAAAAACGGTGTAAGTTGTTTTGAATATTTTATTCTGATAATGGAAAGAAGTTCATCACGATCATCAAAATTATTCGGGCTCGGGGTATCATATTTTAATTTATTTTGAAGAATACTGAAATATAATTTATCCGTATCAGAAAATTTTACAGTTCCCAAAAAAGAAATTGCCGCGCGAACGGAATTATTATTTTTCATGCTTTCGGATTCTGATCGTTTTTCATAAAAAATATTATTTACATCTTTTAGATTCTTAGTTACGTGTTTTTCATCTCTTTCTGAATATTGAAACCTTAACGAACTATTAAAGTTTTTGCTTTTATACGAGGCCATAGACTCAAACTCAATTTTAAGTTCATTTATTTTAGTATCGAAAATAGAAGAAGAAACATTTGTTAATGAACGATATCTTGTGTCTCTGTCGATGCTTCTAAAAGCCGCTCTCCCCAGCATATCAAGAGAAAAAATATCAAAAACTTTTACTAAGTTCAGATTGTCCTGCAAAAGATAATTAGTTTCAATTCTGCTTTGAATATTATTCGCGATATTAAATTCTCTTGATGTTACGGAATCAGCTTCGTAATAAAAATCTTTTCTACTCCTCAGATATTTAGCTTCAATGTTATTAGCAACTTTATTATTAAAATCGTTGGAAAGTAAAAAATCAAAATATCTTAGGTAATTTTTGCGCGGAGAAATATCTTCATTTTTAAATTTCATTTCTGAGGTTATATCTAAATCGGCAACATTAATTTTTTTTATTAATCCTTCGCCTCCGTATGTAAAACCATTGTCATTTTCTCCGATCTGCCGGTTGTTAATATAACCCCAAAAAGGAGAGATTATGATTTTTTCATGAGGAAGAACCTGACCGAATAAAATCGCGCTTGAAAGTGAAGCTTGATTTATTTCAATTTTTCTGTTATCGGAAAATATATTATTGTTCGCCAAAACCCCGAAACGAAAATAATCTTTTATTTTGTAAGCACCTGAAAGAGAAAGAAATTGTTCATCACGAATGCTTTTATTATTGGCGCGGATATACGTTGAATTATAACGTTCGCCGAGATTAATATTCAAGTTACCTAAAGTGCGGTTAAATTTTAAGGAAGAATTTAAATGATAGGTATTAATTTGTTTATTAAAACCGGTTGATAAATTATTTGCCGGAGTTTCAACCAGAATAAATTCTAAACTATCGCTTAATGTTTGACTAAAACTCATAGTACTAAAAGGGAATATCAATATTAATATTAAGAAGAACTTCTTCAAAAAAAATATACCCTTTTGCTTGTTTGCCGTAATTTAGTTAGTCACAAAGATAAGATTTACATCTCCGTATAATGTACCAAATCTAAGGTTTTATAATGAAATTATAAAGTTTAGAAATACTATTAGGCTGCTCATTATTATTGGTATAGGCAGCAATCCTCCAATAATATTTTATATTGGTATTTATATAATTGGCGGTAAATTTTATTTTAATAGTATCATTTATAACATCTGAAGAAAAAGGTTTATTCCAGAATTCGCCAAAGTATTGATTATCCTGTACTATAATTTGATAATCAGCGGGAACTGGAAATTGTTTTTATTGTGAAATATTCAAAGAAGGGAACAGAAGAATTGTCCTTCGGATAAACTATCCCGGGTATTTCTAAAATATGATCACTTATTTCGTCACTGCTGGTTCCTGTTATATTTCCTTTATCAACAGCTTTTATCTTATAATAATATTCATGATAAAAAACTAATTCTGAGGTATCGTTAAAAAAAACATTTCTTGTGAAACCGATA
The DNA here is from genome assembly GCA_963798775.1 of uncultured Bacteroidota bacterium. GTDB lineage: Bacteria > Bacteroidota > Ignavibacteria > Ignavibacteriales > Ignavibacteriaceae > CAWCUK01. Next base: position 178,873 of record CAWCUK010000001.1, on the reverse strand, counting down.
AGATTTGTCGAATCTGCTGTAAATGCGTTTTTATTGTTACGATAAATAAAATATCCTTTTATATCACTCTCAGGATTTCTATCCCAACTCAAGTAAATTTCAATTTTTCCTTCCCAATTGCGCGCGTTTATGTAAGGATAGCGTATTTTTATCGGAGGATTTTTATTCTCAGGTTTTGCTGAAATTTTAGAAGATAGTGAACTTTCTCTTCCATAAATATCAACCGCTGTAATTTTATAATAATATGTTTGATTATAATCGAGGGAATCATCATCAAAATATGTATTAGTTGTAAAGCTTAAAAAACTGTAGCTGCTGTCATTTAAACTTCTATAAATATTGTAACCTTTTAAATCAGATTCATAATTTTGAATCCAATCCAATGAAATTTCTCCGTCGCCGGCAAAATAGATCTGTAAATTAACGGGAACAGCCGGCGGAATTCCATCATCTGATTGATTTAAATTGGTCGGGCGCTCACATCCGTAAAAGATAATAAAAGCAAAAAAAGTAATTATAGTTAATTTAAATTTCATATTTGTTTTAAATCGATTAATCAAAATAGATAGATATAAAGAAATTATAAAGAGAAGAGTGATTTTTCACAAGAAATAAAGATTTCTACCTTTATAAGGCAAGGTTTAAATGCGTTCTTTAAATTGACAATAAACCAATTTTTGGATAACTTTGACGGATAAAAATTAAAGTATTTTATCATGATTGAACAATATATCCCGATATTTTTAGTTCTTGGTTTTGCAATTATTTTTGCATTAGGAGTAATTCTTTCATCAACCGCCTTTGGACCGCAAAGGCCGACTGAGGAGAAACTTTCTACCTATGAAAGTGGTATGAAACCTGTCGGAACTACACATGAAAGGATTTCCGTAAAATATTATTTAGTTGCCATGCTTTTTATAATTTTTGATCTGGAAGTAATTTTCGTTTATCCCTGGGCTGTTCAGTTCAAAAAATTATATAGTGAATTTGGAACACCTATCTTCGTTTCGATGTTAATATTTTTGGTAGTGCTTGAGCTTGGCTATTTATATGTTTATAAGAAAGGTGGATTTAAATGGGATTAGAAGCAAGATTAAAACAAGACGGATTTTTTACTACTACTGTCGACGCTCTAGTCGGCTGGTCTCGTAAAAATGCTGTATGGCCTATGCCCATGGGAATTTCCTGCTGTGCTATTGAAATGATGGCTACAGGCGATCCTAAATATGATATTGCGAGATTCGGTTCGGAAGTTATGCGTTTTACTCCGCGCCAGTGCGATCTGATGATTGTTGCCGGAACCGTAACTTATAAAATGTCTCATGTTGTTAGAAAAATTTATGATCAAATGCCTGATCCTAAATGGGTAATCGCGATGGGCGCTTGTACTTCATCCGGCGGAATGTATCGTTCTTATCCTGTAGTACAGGGTATTGATCAATTTTTACCGGTAGATATTTATTTGGCCGGCTGTCCGCCTCGTCCCGATAATTTACTTAATGCTCTTATTCAAATTCAGGATAAAATCGGAAGATCTAAAGCAAGAGATTTCCAAGATAAACCTTTGCCTGAATTAAACGTTATACAGAATAACTAGAATATATGGAATTTAAACGAATTGCTCCCCAAAAAACTTAACGAAAAGTTTCCGGATATAAATTTTGAAGTAAGTGAATATAAAGGTGAACTAACCTTTGTTTTCCCGAAAGAAAATATTTTGGAAGTCTGCCAGTTTTTAAAAGAAGAATGAAGACTTAAAGTTTCTTCTATGTGAAGATATAACAGCAGTGGACTGGGCAAGAAGAAAAAATAGATTCACTATTGTATATCATCTTTTCTCAATTAAAAATAATTTTAGAGTGCGTCTAAAAGTAGATGTTGATGAATCTGACTGTTACGGTTGAGACAGTTTCTTCAGTTTGGAAAACCGCGAACTGGCAGGAACGCGAAGCTTATGATATGTACGGTATTAATTTTAATAATCATCCGGATCTAAGAAGAATGTATATGCCGGAGGATTTTGAATATTATCCGCTTCGTAAAGATTTTCCTTTAATGGGTATTCCGGGTTCATTGCCTCTTCCAAAGAAATAAAGAGAGATTATGCAAAAATTAACAAAAGATGAAGTTCATCCTAAAATTATTCAAGCTCTTTTAGGTGCTGATACAGATATAACCATTGAAGATGCTTTGAAAATGAAATGATTCTTGAATATGGGCCCTCAGCATCCGGCTACTCATGGAGTTCTTCGATTACTGTTAAGATTAGACGGTGAAACTGTTATTGCATGCGTTCCTGAACTTGGTTATCTGCATCGCGGATATGAAAAGATGGCCGAAAATATGTCATATTATGAATTTATTCCTCATACCGATAGACTTGATTATCTTTCGCCAATGTCAAATAATGTTGCATGGGTGTTAGCGGTTGAAAAACTTGCCGGAATTGAAGCCCCTCCGAGAGCACAATATATAAGAATGATTGTTGCCGAATTAGCAAGAATTGCTTCCCATCTTAGTTGCCATGGGCGCGCTTGCAATGGATGTTGGAGCGTTAACAGTGTTTTTCTGGACTTTAAGAGAAAGAGAAAAAATTCTGGATATCTGGGATATTCTTGTGCGGCGCAAGATTTACAAATAGTTATACTCGAATTGGCGGTGTGGCTAATGATGCTCCGCCGGAAGCATTAAAAAAGGTAAAATGGTTTATTGATCAATTTGAAGAAAACCTGGATGAATGCGAAAGATTAATAAACACTAATAGAATTTTTATTGAACGGCTGGAAGGTATTGGAGTAATAATCGCCGATGACGCTATTAAGTTTAGGATTAACCGGTCCAAGTTTAAGAGGAAGCGGTGTTGAATTTGATCTTCGCAGAGCTAACCCTTATTTGTTTTATAATGAAATGGATTTTAAAGTAATTACTTATTCCGAAGGTGATTCGCTTTCAAGTTATTTTGTTAGAGTTGATGAAGCCAGGGAAAGTATAAAAATTGTAAGACAAATTCTGGATAAAATGCCTCAAGGCGAAACTATGCTAAACGCGCCAAAAGGTGTCCTTCCTAAAAAAACTGAAATTTATTCCAGAATGGAAGAACTTATTCATGATTTTATGATTGTCAATTTTGGTATAAATCCTCCGGAAGGAGAAGTTTATCATGCGGTTGAGAATCCAAAGGGCGAACTAGGATTTTATTTTGTTAGCCAGGGCGAAGGTCATCCTTGGAGATGTAAAATTCGCTCACCTTCGTTTATAAATTTGCAGTCAGTACCGCATTTGGTAAAAGGACATATGATTTCTGATGTGGTTGCGATAATGGGAAGTATTGATCCTGTAATGGGTGAAGCGGATAAATAATAAACATAATTTTAATTAGATTATTTAAGAATAACTTGAGCTATGGAATTTAAATTCACTGAAGAAAATCTGAAAAGGATAAATGAAGCAATAGGTAAATATCCTACTAAAAAACCTGCTGTTATGCCGGTACTGTGGATTGCCCAAGAACAGAATGGCTGGATTTCTCAAGAAGTAATGAGCGAAGTTGCTTCACTTTTGGAAATAACTAATGAAGAAGTTCTTGGAGTTGTTACTTTTTATACAATGTATTTCCAAAAGCCGATGGGGAAATATCATATTCAAGTTTGTACAAATGTTTCCTGTATGCTTCGCGGCGGGTATGAAATTTATGATAGAATTAGAGCAAAACTGGGCATTGAGAACCATGGCGTAACCGAAGATAAAATATTTTCTTTGGAAGAAGTTGAATGTATGGGCGCTTGCGGAACATGCCCCAATGATTGCTGTTAATGAAGATTATTTTGAAAATCTTGATAAAGAAAAAGTAGAAAAAATTTTAGAATCTTTAAAGAATAATAACTAAATGGAAAAAATAGTTCTTCCCGATATAAAAGATTTTCATTTAATTGATGTTTATGAAAAAAACGGCGGCTATTCAGCTGCCAAAAAAGCTTTCGGACAATCACCGGATGATATTATTGATCAAGTTAAAAAATCCGGGCTTCGCGGGCGAGGCGGCGCTGCTTTTTCTGCCGGACTTAAATGGAGCTTTATGCCGAAATCTACTGATAAACCAAAATATCTCTGTATAAACGGCGATGAAAGTGAACCGGGTTCTTTTAAGGATAGGCAAATTTTTGAATATAATCCTCATCAATTAATTGAAGGTATTTTAATTACCTGTTATGCAATTCAAGCAAAAATCGCTTACATTTATATTCGCGGCGAATATCATAAATGGATTAAATTATTGAAAAAGCTTTTGATGATGCATATGCGAAAGGATATGTCGGCGAAAAAATGAAAGAGACTTTCGGAACTGATTTCTTCTGTGATATTTATATTCATAAAGGCGCAGGGGCTTATATATGCGGGGAAGAATCTTCTTTAATGAATTCAATTGAAGGCAAGAGAGGATATCCAAGAGTAAAACCTCCGTTCCCGGCACAATTCGGTTTATGGGGCTGCCCTACAACAATTAATAATGTTGAAACTATTACAAATATTCCTCCTATTATAAATAAAGGCTGGGAATGGTTTTCTAAAATAGGTGAACCTAAACATCCCGGAACTATTCTTTACGGAATTAGCGGACATGTTAATAAACCGGGAGTTTATGAACTTCCTTCCGGTATGCTTTTAACCGATTTAATTTATAATTATGCTGGCGGTGTTCCGGGTAATAAAAAAATACTTTGTGTTATTCCCGGAGGTTCTTCTATGCCTCCTTTAAGAGGAGATCATCTTGAAGGAATTAAAATGGATGCCGAATCGCTTAAAGCCGCCGGTTCATCAATAGGTACCGCCGGAATTATGGTGATGGATGAAGATACGGATCTTGTAAAAGTTTTAGCAAGAATATCCAAATTTTATTATTTAGAAAGCTGCGGACAATGCACTCCCTGCCGTGAAGGAACCGGTTGGTTATTAAAATTATTAGATAGAATTGTACGCGGTGAAGGTTCTTCGCATGATCTAGATCTGCTGATTTCGGTTGCTAACAATATTGAAGGAAATACTATTTGCGCGCTTGGTGAAGCTGCTGCATGGCCGGTTAAATTTATGGTTACCCGTTTTAGAGACTATTTTGAAAAAAGAGTCAGCCAAGAAGTTTCACTTCCTGTTGCAAATAAAGTTCATTCGATGAGGGATACTATTATTCCTATTGCGAATATTAAAGTTTAAGATTAGATATAGTTTTTATTTAAAATAAAAAATCCGGCTTAACAATTAAACCGGATTTTTTTGTTTTGCTATCTAAATTTATAATGCAGCCGTTCTCTGCCCCATCTCATGATCTAAAAGAAACAAACCGTTTTTGTTATCCCCGATTAATTTAACTTTATCTAGAATTTTTGATGCTGTAGCTTCTTCCTCAACTTGTTCACTTATAAACCATTGTAAAAAATTATGTGTAGCATGATCTTTTTCGGTAATTGTTAAATCAACCAGATCATTTATAGATTCCGAAACTTTTTTCTCATGTTCGAATACTTCTTCAAAAACATCTTGGGTTGATTTCCATCCGCTTTTGGCGGCATTTATTTGTTCCAATTTTACCTTTCCGTCAATTTGCAGAATGTAATCGTAAAATTTCATTGCATGCATATATTCTTCCTGAGATTGAATTCTCATCCAATTTGCAAAACCGCTGAAACTATTTGATTCAAAATAAGCAGCCATCGCTAAATATTCATAAGATGAATAAAGTTCCGAATTTAACTGCTGATTAAGCGCGTCTTGTATTTTATCTTTTATCATAGCTCTCCCTACTTTTTTTCTATTGATAAATAACTACATGAATATAATAAATTACTACTAAGAAAACTCAATCACCTTTATATTTTATTAAGCCGGACCCGTATGTGGAAAACCATTTATTTCCGTTTTGATCAACTACAACTCCCGAAATTCTATTTGTAGTGAGTTTTGTGTTAGAAGTAGTATAAGTTTTCCAATAGCCGGTATAGCGATATATACCCGCATCAGCAGTTCCCGCAAATATTGTATCCCCGTCAAACCCTATAGAAGTTATCGATGTCGGAGGTATATTATAAGAATACCCCCAAGTTTTTGTGTCAACATAATACGAAGCCATACCTGCAGATGATTGTCGGGGAATCGTTCCGTATCCGACTCTAATAATACTACCGTCTTGTACGGCAATTGTACTTATGTTGTTATTCGTAAAATTGGTCCAGAATTCATACTGTTCATTAGGGTTGGGTTTACGCCATAACGTAAATTGTCCCGGTTTATTAAACATTAATAGTCCTTTATCTCTTGTTCCAACCCACTTTGTTCCATTTTTATCTATAGCAATTGCAGTAATTTGTTTAAAGGTATTTATAAATGTCCAATCTGTACCGTCAAATCTTACTAAACCTTCACTGTTTGTACCGAGCCAAAATTGTCCGTGGCTATCTATTGCCACACATAAAACATTATCTTCAGGGCAGAGGAGAATTTTTGGAATCATAAATCGTCCAATTCACCCCGTCAAATCTTGCTAAACCGCCGGTAGTACAGAACCATTTATCACCATATTTATCTACAACTATATCGTTTATAAAATTACTCGGTAAAGGAGAATTATCAGTATTAAAAGTTTTCCATTCTTTATCATCAAATCTTACAACACCTTCACCGGCAGTGCCTATCCATTTTATACTTCCGTTTTCAATTGCTAGTTTAGTTATATAATCAACAGGAATAGGAGTATTATTGGTGTTATAATCAACCCAAACAAGTGTATCTCGTAAATTTACATTTACATACGGTCTACTTCCTGTATTAACAGTAACTTTTAAATGTTCATTCCAATAACCGGTTTTTATAAAAGTAAGATCATGCGGGCCTGGCAGAATGTTTTCGAATGTGAAGGGTGTTTTTTGCCCTGTAGCAGAGTCATCAATAAATATTTTCGCGTCACGGGGATTTGAATCGCAATAAATTGCCCCGAACATTGTAGGATTTGAAGTAAAATCTAAATCTCTGCTAATTACTTCATTCTCGCCGATTTTGAAATTTAAGGTGCTGTCTTTATAATATTTTAATTTTAATGTTAACTTATGCGAACCTTCCTTTAGCCAGCCGATAGTATCCGGAGTGTACTGGCCTGTATTTTTATTATCAATATAAATTTTAGCTCCTCGAGGTTTTGATTCCACAAATATTTTTGCTTTATGCGCAATAAGCACTTCCGGTGCGGTTGTGGAAACTTCCTTTTCACAAGAGCTTGCAATAAATATTAAGGAAACTATTAACAGTAAAGTTATCGAAAATATTTTTTTATGTATATTCATTTTTTTGCGGTTGTAAAATCAAAATTAAAAATAAACAGCAATTTTTGCTGACTAAAACTATAACATCCGGCACTTCAAAATTATTAAACCGGCTACGGATTTCCGGCTTTATAACCGAAGGATTCAATATAAGAAGCTTCAATTAATGAACCTCGCTTCTGTTTTATAAATGATCCGAATACGCCGAAGCCGCCGTCTATGTTGGTATAATCATTTTGATCTAATCTTACAGTAAAATTATCCAAAAATCCTTTTGTGTTTGAAAAATATTTTGAAAGATTTGAATCAAAAACTAATACTTCCAATATAGCTCCGTAAATTGTGTAACTACTTTTTTTAGGATCATCTTTACTTATCTGCCGCATCGCGTAATCAAAAGCTTCTTTTGTAAATATTATTTTATTTCTTCCGTTTACGGTAGGATAAATAGGAGTTCCGTCCGTTGCAAAACCAATCGGAACAGGCTGAATGTGTATAGCTTGATTACCGTTCTCAGATTTTCTGTAATTAATATAATATCGCGGCTGATAATATATTCCGTAATTTTCCGAAGTCCATCCATAAAAAATTGAAGTAATTTCAGAATTAATTTTAGGAGTAGAAGTAATACTGAATTCAACTTCTTTCGGAATTTTTGTAAAACCTGTAAGTGTTTTACCGTTTGGTAAAATAGCTCTTATTTCTAATTCTTTATCATAAACCGGCGAAAAATTATTTACATAGTAATAAGGAATTGGATGATCATATTTTAATGAATCTGATTTTACGGTTGTTGAAGAACCATTAAAAATATAAACGCTGTCTTTTTGCCAAATTCTAATATCCGCTCCCGATAAGAAGGGATTTTGTTTATTAACCGAAGGATCATAACCATCAACATTAAAACTTTTTGAAATTGTCGCGGTTTGATAGTTTGTATCCGCTCTTACAATGCAGTTAAGTACATAATTTTGTCTAAAATCTGTTTTGGGACTAAAACTTTCTTCGCAAGAATTTAGTATAAGCAAAGAGCAAAGGGAAATAAAAATTAAGAGTGTATTTCTCATAATTCCACTCTCAAAGTTGCTGTAGGTAATAATGGAAGCATGTTTACTCGTTTTCCTGTATCTCGTTCAAAATAGAAAATATTTTTTCTGTTATAGGCATTTAAAATACTTCCGCTTATAGAAACATCGGCAAATCCAACTTTGAATTTTTTCGTTAAACTTAAATCTAACCTATGGTAAGTAGGCAACCTGCCTAAATTTCTATCACCCAATACCAAATAAGGTTTATAATAGCCGTATATATCGCCCGCATTATATAAATTATCAAAATACAGCTTATCGTAGAAACCAACTATTTGAGTAAAGGGCAAGCCTGAGTTGAAAGTCCATGACGCACTAGTTTCCCAGCCGGAACCAAGATTTACAACAAGATTTAAATTGATGTTATGCCTGGAATCGTAACGCGGGTAAGAAATCCAACCGTCGATGTTTCTGTAAGTCCAGCTTAATGAATATGAAGCCGAAAATTGAACCGAGCGAGTATTGTATTTCATCAAAAACTCCCAGCCGTAAGATTCTCCTTTACCGGGAACAAAATCGGGATCGCCGGCCGCGGCTTTTTTATCATTTACTTCCGCTAAATTTCGTAACGATTTGTAATATCCTTCAACACTTAGAGAAATATTTTCAAATCTCTTATAATCTAATCCAACAACATAATGAGTAGCTTCCGGTGTTTTTAAATAATTAGGAACAATTAGCCAAGGTTCAAATAATGAAATAATTTCATTCTCATTTGTTAAGGTTACAAGTTCTTGTGTATAAATTCCCCAAGCGCCTTTTAATGAAATTCCCGGCAGGGGAGCGTAAGTTAAATTTATTCGAGGTTCAAAAAAAGCCGACTGTTGTTTAGCCAGTGAAATTGGGGTGGCTCTAAAACCTATATCAGCACCAAAATTTTCGAATCGCATAAATTTGTATTTTGCGTAAAAATTAAAGTGAATAGCTTCGTCAGTTAAATCTGTCTTTATTCCTTGCAGATTTTCAAAATTTAGTTTTGATTGAAATGATTTTAATTCATATCCTACTTTTATTTCATCGCGGCTTTGAAAAATATTAGTAAAATCAGTTCGTAAAGTTATATCACTTACATCGTTTAATCTTGGTTTTGAGTCGCTTAAATTAGGAGAAACTTCGCCTTTAAATTTACTGATGGAAAAATAAGTTTCGGAATAAATAGGAATATTTTCCCAAGCTTGAAACCAGTAAACACCGTATAAATTATTTACCCATTTATAATCAGCTTTATAAGGTTCATCATTCAACAGCTGATCCAAACTATTGAAGCCGTTTACCGAGACTTTTGTTAAACTTTCACTGCTGTTGTTCGCGTAGTTCAGTTTAAAGGAAATATCATGAAATCCGAAAGGAGCGTCTTTAAAATTAACAAATTTTTTCAGCACGTTACTAAAAAGGCTTTTTCGACCCGTAATAATAAAAGAACCGCCCGGAATCGGTCCTTCAATCATTGCTTTGCCTGTTAAAAAGCTTATTGAAGAGGTTGCGGAATAACGATTTTTATTTCCGTCTTTTGTAACCAGATTTAATACCGAAGATAATCTTCCGCCGTAATCAGCGGGAAATCCGCCTTTATAAAATTCAACCGCGTTAATCATTTCCGGATCGATTATACTGAATAAGCCCAGCGCGTGAAAAGGATTGTAAACAGAAATTCCGTTCAACAGCACCAAATTTTCATTAGCGCTTCCGCCGCGAACATAATAACGGGCGGAAACATCGCCGGTTGATTGAACTCCCGGCAAAGTTTTTAAAGATCTGAAAACATCGGTTTCAACTCCGCGCGGCAGTAATTCGATTTCTCTAATTGTCATTTTTTGCAGGCCGATATCTGTTTCGTTAGGCCGTGTTACCTTTTCCCCGATTTTCTCCACTGTTTCTAGTTGTAGATTGCCGGAACTAAGTTGAACAGTTATCTGTCTTATTTTATTAGCTGTAATAAAAATATTTAACGATTCTTGTTTATATCCTAAATAAGATATAATCACAGTATAATTTTTATTTGCTGGAATTCCGGTAATAATAAAATTTCCTTTTAAATCAGCCGAAGCTCCCATCCTTGTTCCCTTTAAGAGAATATTCGCAAAGGGAAGTGCTTCCCCGGAAAGAGAATCTGTAACAATTCCTCTTATTGTACCTTGCCCTTGCGCTAATATGCTAAAGTTAAAAAGAGAAAAGAGAATAAAAGCAAAAATGAAAAATAGTTTTTTGTTTATCATTAAAATGCGGTTTTCCCAAAAATGATTTATACGAAATTTATTTGCTGATTTTTTAATAAAAATAGATAAGCCCGTTTTTGAAGATTACTTCTACTGTTTTGTATAATCAATTTTTACAACAGTCTTTTTTAATATTAGAAATACAAATTATATTAAATAGTTCTAATTGACAATAGAACTTAATTATTTTTAATATTTTACGAAGAATAGTTTTCATAATTTTTTAACTTAATATTAAGAATTGAGAAAAATCGGCTATGGAATTATCTAAACAATTTACTGAAATGGAATCGTTTATATTGGGCTTGCAAAACAAAATTTGCGAAATGCTTGAAAATGAAGATACCGTGAAATTCAAAGAGGATGTTTGGGAAAAACAAAATCTCGGCGGCGGAAAAACCAGAGTAATTGAAAACGGCAGTGTTTTTGAAAAAGGCGGTGTAAATGTTTCTTCTATAAAGGGTGAAATGTCTGAAGCTGTAGCTAATCAGCTTAATGTTACGCAACAAAAATACGGCGCTTGCGGACTGTCGATTGTTATTCATCCTTTTTCTCCTAAAATTCCTACTATTCATATGAACATACGTTACTTTGAAACCGAAAGCGGCAAATCATGGTTCGGCGGTGGAATAGATTTAACCCCTTATTTTCCTTTTACTGAAGATTTTAAATTCTTCCATCACGTACTAAAAAATGCTTGTGAGAGAGCAATTCCAAATTCCTACCAAAAATTTAAAGAAGAATGCGATAGTTATTTTACGATAAAACATCGGAATGAAATGCGAGGAATTGGCGGAATCTTTTTTGATTATTTAGACGGGGAAAATAATCAGCATTTTGAACTTGTAAAATCTGTAGGAAACGCTTTTCTGCAGTCATACATCCCGATAGTAGAAAAAAGAAAAAAGGAAAAATATACAAACGAAGATAAACAGTTCCAGCTTTTAAGGCGCGGCAGGTATGTTGAATTCAATTTAATTTATGACAGGGGAACTGTATTCGGATTAAAAACCGGCGGCAGAGTAGAGTCAATTTTAATGTCGCTTCCTCCGGAAGTTCAATTTTTATATGATAAAACACCCGAACCCGGCACACAGCAGCACCAAATGTTAAAGTATTACCGGCCAAAAGATTGGATTTCAGAAGAATAGTTTATAATTTTACACGGCAAGAAAAAGAGTATTATCGCGGGGAAAAAATTGAATCTAATACTAATTTCTTTCCTTTTTATTCGATCCACAATTCTATATATTTGCACCTTGAAAAAAACAGAAATAGGTTTATGAATTTAAAATCATTAAATAGTGCACAAAAGAGCGCCGTGGAATATGACGGCGGTCCGCAAATGATAGTAGCCGGTGCCGGATCCGGTAAAACAAGAGTATTAACTTACAAAATTGCTTATTTAATCGATCAGGGTTACGAACCGGGGAATATTTTAGCTTTAACCTTTACTAATAAAGCCGCTAAAGAAATGAAAGAACGGATAAAAGAATTGATCGGTAATAAAGCTGATAGCTTGTGGATGGGTACATTCCATTCTATTTTTGCGAAAATATTACGAATTGAAGCCAAAAATATTAACTACAGAACTAATTTTTCTATTTATGATGCGGAAGATTCCCTCTCTTTAGTCGGAAATATTATTTCTGAATTTAATATTAATCTGGAAGGAATTTCAGCCAATTCGGTTAAACATAAAATCAGTTATTTAAAGAATCATATGATTTTACCTTCTGAGTTTAAGAAAAATCATATTAATTCTTTAGTTGATGAAAAAGTTGGGGATATTTTTGAGGAGTATCAAAAAAGATTAATAGAAAATAACGCGATGGATTTTGAAGATCTTCTTTTAAAACCCATTCAATTATTTAATGATAATCCCAAAATTCTTCAAAAATACAAGAAAAAATTCGCATACATACTTGTGGATGAGTTTCAGGATACTAATAAAGCTCAGTATGAACTGCTGAAAATATTAATTTCCAAAGAAGGCAAAATATGTGTAGTCGGCGATGACGCGCAAAGCATTTATTCCTGGCGCGGAGCTAATCTTGAAAATATGCTCTTCTTCGAAAAAGATTTTCAAAAACATAAAACATTTAAACTCGAGCAGAATTATAGGTCGACTAAAACAATTTTAGCCGCGGCCGATTCTGTAATTAAAAATAATAAAGATCAAATACTTAAAACTTTATGGACGGAAAATAATGATGGTGATCTTTTAACCTTAATAAAATGCGCCGATGAAAAAGATGAAGCGTTTCAGATAGCTAAATATATAAAGCAGGAAATTTCCAAAAAGAAATTAGCGTTAAAAGATTTTGCTATTCTATATAGAACAAACGCGCAATCCAGAGCTTTAGAAGATATTTTCAGAAGGGAAAAAATTCCTTACAAAATTATCGGGGGGATTGAATTTTATAAACGAAAAGAAGTAAAAGATATTATTGCTTACCTGCGTGTTCTTTCCAACCAAAATGATGAGGAAAGTTTATTAAGAATAATGAACTTTCCGCAAAGAGGAATAGGAAGCACTACAATAAAACGAATGACAGAATTTGCGAGAAAGCATAATATAAGTCTTTTTGAAACTATGACAAGAGTTTTTGAAGTAATAAACATTAAAGAACGAATTCAAAAGAATGTAAAAGGTTTTAAGGTATTACTCGATAAATATATAGATCTTAAAGATAAGCTTTCCGTGGGCGAGCTTTCCCGCGCGCTGGTTGATGAATTGGGTATTCTTAGAATGTTTAAAGAGGAAAATACACCCGAATCAAAAGCAAGATGGGAAAATATAAATGAACTTTTATCCGCTTTAAGTGAATTCTCTAATTCAAACAAAGACGCAAAACTGGAACAATATCTTGAAGATGTTTCATTAGTCGCGGATATTGATATGTATGAAGGTGAACAAAATACGGTTACACTTTTAACAGTGCACAGCGCGAAAGGATTGGAATTTCCTATTGTTTTTGTTACCGGATGCGAAGAAGATATTTTTCCGCTCTCTAGCCGTTTTAGTTCAGACGCGAATTTGGAAGAAGAGAGAAGGCTTTTTTATGTTGCGGTAACAAGAGCGCAGCATAAGGTTTATCTTTCCCATGCCCGTTCCCGTTACCGCTTCGGGGAAGTCGCGTATCAAAGTCGCTCTAGATTTATTGATGAAATTGAACCTTCGGTTTATAAAGAAGTAAACGGCGGAGTAGGAAGAAAATCATCAACCCGTAAATCTAAAAAAGAACATATATTACGAATATTTTGAAAACGTAGATTACGAAGATTTCGACCAGGAAAATAAAACCTTGCGTCCAGGAAGTCGAGTAATGCACGATAAATTCGGCTTGGGAAAAGTTACTCAAGTAACCGGCGCGGGAGATATGCAGAAGGCAACGGTTGTTTTTGAAGGCGGCAATGTTAAACAGCTTATGCTTAAATTTGCTAAACTTAAAGTGTTATAGTTTTATATAAATTTATTTTATCCCTAAAATTTTTTGAACAATTACTTAACCGAATGTTCTTAAAATTTTAGGGATTTTTTTTTGAAATTATTTAAGGAGTATAAGTTTACCGGCCGCGTTAAAATTACCGGATTTAAGAGTATAAATATAAACTCCGCTCGCCAAACCTGAGCCGTCGAATCTTAAACTATGTTTTCCGGCCGTCATTTCCTTATCGGCTAATACTTCAACTAATCTTCCGAGAACATCAAAAATTTTTAATTCCACAATACTTCGTATTGGAAGATTAAATGAAATTGTTGTAGTTGGATTAAACGGGTTGGGGTAATTCTGATATAATTTATACTCAGCCGGTACCTTTTGATTATTTAGCGCTGCTTCGGTAATAAATACAGTTGGATCCGGTATTCCGTTTCCGTCTTTATCCGGTTTTATTTCGGCCAAATTATTTATACTGTCGGGTCCTGCATCGCCTTTTATTCCGGTATTATCGGGAGCAGAATCAGCGCCTCCGTAATTTAAACCGCCCGCCACTATTGCAACTAATTTTATTGAGGCGTTTTTGGGAATAACGCCTGCTCCAAGTCCGTATAAATCATTCCAAGAAACAGCTACTTCCGAACCTTTCGCGTTTTTTCCTCTTTTACTATTAATCTTTTTACTAATTATTTCGCTTGTTGAGGAATCAACTTTAAACATTTCCGGTTTATTTAGAAAATATGCCGCCGTAAAAAAATTAATAGCTTCATCTTCGGGAAACACAAAATTTTTAGCGTAATCACCATTATAATTTTCATCCGAATTAAAATTAACTACACCGCCGGGTAAACCTAAACTAAAATAAGTTATTAAAGTATTGTAATTATCGTTGATTTTGTAATCAACTCCAACGTAAAGAGAATCGGCGTCCCACGTTGCGAATAACCCGAAAATTTCATTATCAATAACAGTTCCGGGATTCCAATAGCTATCTGAATCTGAGTCGGCTGTTAGCTGCCATTCGTCTAACCAATCATTCGGGCCGACTGAAATATTTCCGTCAATAACCGGTTTGCCATAGGTTGCTACAATACTATCGGAATTTTCCGAAACTTGAAGGTTAAATGAAGTAGAATCGAACGCTCCTTTACCGTCAGAAACAAAAACATTAATTTTATAAACGCCTGTATCCGACAGAGAAGGAGTTGCGCTTACTAATCCTGAAGTTTTACCTATATTAAGCCATGCCGGTGAACGGTTAAATCCATATTTTAAACTGTCGCCGTCTTCATCCGCAGCAATAAGCTGAAATTTAATTCTTTCCGTAGCAGCAACTTTTTGATCGTCAACTTTTTCTATTTTTGGCGCATAATTTAAATAGACTGTAATCTTAAATGTGTCCGCTGCCGTTTCAGAAAAATTATCATTTACATTTACTATAACATTTATTGAACCGGTATCCGCGAAAGCCGGATTACCGTTCAATATTCCTTTATTATCTATTTTTAACCAAACCGGATTATTTTTAAGTGAAAATATTAAAGAATCATCATTCGCGTCTTTAACATTTATTGAATAATTAAAAACCGAATTGGTATATGCAATTTGATCCGGTATATTTTGCAGTACAGGGGGATTATTCATAACACTTACAGTATCGGCAACATAAATTGTATAACCTCTTGGCGGAGCCCATAATTTAACTCTATTTTTCCCGCCCGAATGATCCGGTGTTGTTACTATTTTATTTGCGTCGTTGTTCGTGAAATCTTTATAGACGGTTCCAACCGGTTCATCGGTATTAACCCAAATATCTATCCATTGATCCGGGTTATCATTTATTACCAAATAACCACCGGGTTGTTTTCCGTATCCGTTTCTTTTAGCTACATAAATATCTTTAGACAATTCTGTTTGATCAGTACTTCCGTTCTGCCCGATATAATAAGCATTCAATTCATTTCTATTAGTTGTTCCTCCGCCCAAATATTTTTGTCTTATCCAAATAAGTGAATCTATTTTTCCGGAGAGTCCATAATCAAAATAATCTTTAAAAAAAACGCACGGCCTTCCTTCAGAAAATATAATATACGCGTAAGCTAAATCTTTATCCGATAGAATAGGATCATTTCCATTATCTGTAGTGCCGTCCCATCCTGTGCGGTCAAAATCATGGTTTTCTACAAATGTAGAAACATCATAACCGGAAAATCCGGAGTTCACGAGTCCCGCGTTATCAAGATTATTCATATCGAAGGAGCCGCCGGTGTTATTGCACATATCTTTTAAAGTAAATCTCAGCGGAAAATCAAACATTGCTACGTTGCCGCCGTTTATATTTTGGCATGTGTTGAGCCAATCTCCTATTTCTTGCGTGCTTGCCCAATCTTCCGCGACAGCGTAATCATTTCCGTTAGTGTTTTTCAGCCACTCTGCCATAAAAGCCGGATCAATTGATTTTACGGCGTCTAGCCTAAAGCCGTCAAAGCCAATTTCATTTTTTAGATACTTTCCCCAAACGATAAGACTATCGCGAACCTCTTTTTTGTTATGGTCGAGCCATTCTCCGAATCGGAAAATAGGATCAGTTTGAACAAAAAGCGGATCCACAAAACAATCTTTATTATTTGGATAAAAATCGGCGGGAGATTTCTTAAATCTGCCGGAACCATTAGGATAATTAAAAACTAAGAAAGCTGAATCGGGGACAATAGGATAACCATTATTATAAGGAATACATTCATACGCGGCTTGTTTTTCTCCGCCCATCATGTGTCTTAAAACGGCATCGGCAAAAACTTGAATTCCTACATTATGGAAAGAATTAATTGCGTTAACCAATTCTTCTTTACTTCCGAATCTTGTTTCTCTCGTTCCTTTCTGATTGTAATTTCCGAAATCATAATGATCATAAGGATCATAACCCATCGACATTCCGCCTCCCGCGCCTTTTTCCGGCGGAGGAAACCAAATTCCGCTGAAACCTGCCGAAGCTAATCTCGGCGCGAGGCTCGCGAGAGAATCATACCAAATTCCACCCGGAGGAGAATTCCAGTAAAACCCTTGCATATAAACATCAGATTTTGGAATCTCTTTGAAAGAAGAATTTTCTTTTTTTTCGCCTGAATGATTCCCGCTAAAACCAAAAGCAGTTAGGATAAAGAGTAGAAGTATTTTTTTCATCAAGTAATTTTTATTTTATGAATTTAAAATAGACGGCGGACATCACTATATCCGCCGAATTTTAATTTTTCTTTTAACCGATTATTTCATCAATATCATTTTCTTTGTTTGAATAAAAGAACCGGCTGTTAATTTATAATAGTAAATTCCGCTTGCAAGGTTTGAAGCGTTGAACTCTACCTGGTATTGTCCGGGCGCTTTTACTTCATTTATTAAATTGGTTACATGCCTTCCGAGTACATCATAAATTTGCAAAGTTACTCTTTCGGTTTTAGAAACCTGAAAACTAATTACTGTTGAAGGATTGAATGGATTTGGGAAATTCTGTTCAAGTTGATATTTATAATTTTGCGGATTAACATCATTAAAACTTGTAGTAGAAGCGTTTATTCCAAAAGAGTATACTTGCCCCGCTGCGGCAGTAAATGAATAAGTTTTTAAAGTTGTCATATCAACCGGATTTGTAATTCCCGGTCCGGAAAGCATTAAATGATAAGTGTTTCTTATACTTGTCGGTACTTCTTTTTCAATATTTTCCCAATTTAATGTAACAAGCGAATTTATTTCAGTTTTTACTTTAAAATTCCAAGTATCGCCTGAAATATTTTGATTCAGCGGTGCGGTTATATTTGAAGAATATTTTGAAAAGTACGGTGACCAATTTTCTTCTTCAAAATATGTTTGTACTGATTTTCCGGAGGGGGAGACCGGTGGTTTTACAATATCATATTTTGAATCGAAATATTTAGTGGCAAATTCATTTACACCAAATCTTAATAGTTTGTCTTTCGAAAATTTATTCTGCGCGGTAATTGTTACATTCCAATTTTTATCGGAAGGTTTAACTTCTTTTTGACTTTCTTTTTCCAAAGGCGCGCCGAAAGCGGAATTATGATTAAAGATTAATTCCATTCCATCTGTTAATCCAGCCAGCCAGTAACCTTTCCATTGCGATAATGTATCTTTAATTGAATAAGAACTGTCATTATTTGTAAAAGTATAAAATGTATTTTGGAACCAGCCCAAACTTACAGCCGAATCGGCGGAAATTGTTTTTCCATCTTTTTGAATTAATATTCCGTTCTTGGGATATTGTCGGATAAATGGTTCGCCTACTAAATTCCAACCGGATGATAATTTTACTTTTACTGTATCTGTAAGTGCTGTTCCTGTATATTCCATTTTAAGTGTATCGCTAATTCCTAACCAATAGCCTTTTCCCGGAGTTAAATATTTATTTGAAGAATAACCTCCGTCACTAGAATAATTGTATAAGTAAAATTCAGAAACTTTTTCTCCGATTAAAGCAGCGGCGCTCGAGTCATTCGCGGTTGATGGAATCGAAATTAAATTCCAGCCGGGATTAAATGTTTTTGTAAATGTAGATGATATTCCCGTGCCGGATAAAGCAACTGTAACTGTATCTGTATTGGGATCATTGTTTATTATAAAAAATTGTCCGGCAAAAGAAGAGGCGGAATTCGGTTCAAAAGTTAAAGAAATTATAGCGCTGTCATTTTTACTTATATTAATTGAGCTGCTTCCGGAATAAGTAAACGCAGAACTTGTACTTACTATATTTGAAATAACTAAAGTTGTATCACCTGTGTTATAAATTTTTAACGGCAGTGTTAGATTATGATCTACCTTAACATTTCCGAAATCTATTGATGAAAAATCGGTAGAAACTTTCGGAAATAAATTTAGTCCCGTTCCGGATAAAGGAATTGAAAGTACCGGGTTTGTTTTATCACTGTTCTTAATTACTAGATTTCCGCTGTATGACTGCACAGATTGCGGAGAAAATTTAACCGGTATATCGATAGAACTTCCTCCTACAATATTATATGTTTTTCCTCCGCTGAAAGTAAAAGCCGAATTAGAAATTGATATGTCAGTAATAACTAAAGTAGAATCGCCAAGGTTAGAAATAATAACAGAAATTGTTGTATCACGTTTTATTTTTATGCTTCCAAAATTTATTGAAATCGGTTCAGCGTCTATTTGAGCAGGGGATAATGAATTTCCGATAATTAAATTGAATAACCTTGTACCGCCGCTTCCTGAATTAAATGTATAGCTTTCGCTGGATCTAATATCAACGGTAGAATCATTTTCCGTATCATAAATTAAAATGTTATAATTCGAGGGTATGGAAGAATAATTATCCGGAATAATCGTAATATCTGAATTTATCTTATCGCTGTTAATTGTAAAATCCCAAGACGCGGTACTGCTGTCTAAACTTTTTAAGTGCTTTAAATCTCTGCTGAAGTAAGGCCCTAAAGGCGTATCCCAAGTTGGATGCGGAAAAAATAACTCAACATAATTGCTGGGCGGAGCGGGCGGTTTTGGTACATCTGTTAAATTAGAATCTAATTCATCGGACGAATTAACTCCCATTCCCGCGTAAGCGGTGGTATCTGTTAAAGTTCCGCTAAAGGTTTTTAATCTAACCATCCATTGGAAATTATCCTCCGCGAACCCGCTGTTGGGATTAAATTGATCAACTAAAAAATAATTTAGCCAATGATTATTAAATGAAATATTTCCGCCGCCGGATTTATTAGTAAATATATTTGACGGAATGCCGCCGCAAATTTCCCCGGAATCCCAATCCTCTTCAGCATACGCCGCTAAATTAATTTGATCGGGATTTCCTAAATCTTTTCTTTTAATTCTAACTTCCCAATAATGCTCTGCGGTATTTTTATAATTTGAAGTTGTAAACGATGAATCTTTCCATGCACCGTCAAAAAATATTTTTTTATCTTCTGAGTTATCTATTGTTTTAAAAGCATAATGAAAATTAGCTGAAAAGGGGAGAGTCGGAGTGTTTCGCCAGGCTAGTCCGTTACTTGTTCCCGTTCCTGCCGTGGGATCTTTTTGAGGGTCAGTATCAAGATAAATATGAATAATTCTGTCGTTGTCGGTTACCGGGCCGCTAACGGTATTGCCGGAATAGCCTATGTAAATATAATCTTTATCCCAAGTTACGTATGAAAATAATTCCGAACCGCTGGTAGTAATAATTTTTTCTTTACCGGAATTAAAATCATTCTGTCCGTCTATGTTAATGGTGTGATAAGATTGCGCGAACAACGCGTTAGCGGAAAAGAACATTAAACAGAATAGTAAAATTTTTCGCATAGCCCTCTCCTTGAAAATAGTTTAATACATCCACTCAATTATTTTAGGGAATTCCTAAAAAAATGTACTTTGAGATGAAAAATGAAATTTAAAGGAAAAATGATTTTGGAAAATAACACTAAAAAATTAAAATCAAAACGGGTGATACTATTTTTAATTTTTATCTATAATTTAACCGCCTCAATTTTTCGTATTGCATTATATAAGAAAAAAAATTATTTTCATCTACAATTTTAAGAATGGGAATTTTTTTCCCTCTTTATCAGTTAAAACTATTTTCAATTTCGTTTTGTGGCTAAGCCTTTTTATTAAATTATAAATTATTAGAACACAGGGCCGGTTTCCCGGTTTTCTATAGAATCCTTTGTTTAATTTATTCCCCAAGGAGGGACTATGAAAAAATTAGTTACATTAGTACTATTTATCTTTTTTAATACTTACTTTCGTTTTTCTACTCTACAAGTACCACAACTAGAAATGTTGCCATAAATGGCAATGTACAAGGGAGATAGGAGCAACAAATGGAAGTAATGGTACCAGTTTGGGAATTAAATGAAGATTATGTTACTTCTATCAGGTTCAGGTACAGAATTCTTTTTGACATGGGATAATGAAAATTTATATGTAGCTTGGCAAGGTGGGAATAAAACACAACAACACATTTTATGGATTGATACGATCGTCAGCCGATCCTGTTACAGACGGAAGTGGAAGTACCTCAACTTTTAGTATGGAAATATTACGGCAACTCTACCATTTACCGGGAATTTCTTTGTTAATATACAGAGTGATTTTATATGACGTTTAGAAGATAGTTCAAGTGGTTGGCCATCTTGGCACTTCGAATTCATTAGCAGTTTCGAGCAATGTATCAAGTAACGATGATATTGAAGTGACTATTCCTTGGATGTGATTACAGGTAGCGGAAAGTCAGATCAAATTTATTTTATCTCTTATATAAATGATCCATCAGGTGGTAGTTCAGAATGGATATGTTTATGCAAATTCTCCTAATACTAATTCTGACGGAGCTGGTACTAATACTGAAGTTTCACTAATTATTTTTCATCTACAGTAACATCACGGTCAATCTCCATTTAGCTAGTATAGATGCTCACCTCTCCCTGTAGAACTTTCTTCCTTCACTGCCGCCGCAAACGGAAAAAACGTTAAACTTAATTGGAAAACCGCTACTGAAGTTAATAATTACGGCTTCAACATAGAGCGCAAGACTAGCAAAGAAGATTGGGCGAAAATCGGTTTCATTAAAGGAAACGGAAACAGTAATTCTCCTAAGGAATATTCTTTTATTGATGAAACAGCTACCGCCGGGAAAATTTCTTACCGCTTAAAGCAAATGGATAATGACGGCAAGTATCAATACTCTAATGAAGTGGAAGTAAACTTTGAAGTTCCTTTGGAATTTAATGTTTCTCAAAATTATCCGAACCCGTTTAATCCGAATACCACTATAAGTTATACTTTACCGGAAGCTTCGCAGGTAAAATTAACGGTTTATAATTCATTGGGAGAAGAATTAAGTACACTTGTAAACAGTTTTAATGAAGCCGGAGCTCATACCGTAAATTTCAACGCCGCGCGTTTGGCAAGCGGAATGTATTTCTATAAAATTGAAGCAAACGGATTTTCACAAGTAAAAAAAATGATTCTGATGAAGTAATCGTTTCTGTTTCAAAATATCTATAAATTTTAAAGCGCGGGTTTTCCCTGCGCTTTTTTTATTCCATTATAATTTCCCGCATATCATATCAAAGTAAACTTATCAAGCAAAAAATCGCTTGGCGGCATTTGAGCGAGAGCAGAGCGAGAGCATAGCGAGAGTTCAGCGAGAAGCTAGCGAGAAGTGAGCGAGAAACTAGCGAGAAGTGAGCGAGAAACTAACGAGAAGCGAACAGAAATTTCACAAAATTCTTTCTTTATTATTTCCAATAGGACATATTTTTCTTCTTTATTTTTATTAAGTTTAAATAATTAATAGAAAATGAAATATTTCTAATATTTAAGTATATAATATGTGCATAATAATAATGGGGAACTGAAAATTATTAACCCAATATTAAAGGTAATACGATGAAAAAACCGCTAATTTTTGTTTTCTTTTTTACTCTTCTTACAATTACTGCTTTTTCACAAGAACTTAGAGGAACTTGGTTCGCCCGGAATACTTTATCTTCTAAAGAAGAAATTGCTAAAGCAATGGATAGTTTAGCCGCGAATAATTTTAATGTTGTGTATGT
Source organism: uncultured Bacteroidota bacterium (assembly GCA_963798775.1). GTDB lineage: Bacteria > Bacteroidota > Ignavibacteria > Ignavibacteriales > Ignavibacteriaceae > CAWCUK01. The sequence continues at coordinate 156,228 of CAWCUK010000001.1, read as the reverse complement.
TAATACGTGGAGCCGAGGTTATCCTTTGTGGCAAAGTGATGTTTTTGAAAAAGAAACCGGAATGAAAACCGATCCCACTTATGGCGACCGAGATGTTTTAGCGGAAGTAATCGCGGAAGGACATCGTGTAGGAATTCAAGTTGAAGCTTGGTTTGAATATGGGTTTGTTGGCGGCTGGACGGGAAATCAGCCGGCAGGTGAAAAAGGCCCAATATTTAAAGTTCACCCGGATTGGGTTGAACAGACTCAAGACGGAACCGAACTTGATAAAAGTAATTTTTATTGGATGGTGCATGTAAATCCCGATGTTCAGAATTTTTTAATTTCGATGATGACTGAACTTTGCCGCGATTATGATATCGACGGAATTGAACTTGACCGAATAAGATATTCAAGTTTAAATTACGGTTATGATAATTATACAGATAGCCTGTATAGAAGCGAACATAACGGAAATCCGCCTCCTCAAAATCCCAAAGATTCCGAATGGCTTAAATGGCGTGCCGATAAACTGAATCAATTTATCGCAAATTCTTACGATAGTGTAAAAGCGATAAATCCGCGTGTAAATGTTTCTAACGCTCCTAGTGCTTATAGCTCAAGCAGCTACACTTCATATAACGATTACGCGCAGGATTGGGTTTGGTGGGTTAAAAATAATAAAGTAGATAATGTACAAATTCAATCTTATGTAGGTTCCTCCGACGCCTTTGGAAGAATAATAGATTATGTTTCCACTTTAATTGATGATAAAAGTAAAGCTTTCCCTTGTTTTGCCATAAATTCAATTGCTACGGATGAACCGCCGCGGAATTATATTGAAGTAACCAGAAATAAAGGTTACGGCGGTAATTCAATCTGGTATTATCCTGATCTGATTCCCGTATTTCCCGAATTAAAAGCTACGGTATATTCAGAGAAAACACATCCTCCGTATTCTCCCGCCGATTGGAGAGAATATCATAAAGTAGTAGAAATATCAGATTCTTCAAATATTAAAAAATTCGGCCCATGGAAGATGAGTAATATTATCGGTTTTAACGGAGCTTCTTTATATACAAACGGCGGAGATTCTGCTTCCGTAGAATATTCAGCAAATGTACCTGTCGACGGTTATTATGAAGTTTATGCGTTTGTAGTTCCTGCAATAAACAGAAGTGAAAACGCCGAATATGTTGTTTATGATTCTTCCGGTAAAACTGTCGTAAAAAAGATAGACCAAAGTAAACCCGAAAATAGAAGATGGCAAAAATTGGGAGATTTTTATCTGAAGAAGGGGAAACAGCGTATTCTTAAAGTAAGTAATAAAAATGTTGATGCTAGCAAAGTTGTCGGCGCGGATGCGATGATGATTTTACTAAACCGCAGGCTTTCTCCTGACGCGGTAACCGGTATAAACGGAGATTTGAATTTCGATAACCGAATAAAAAAAGATATAAAATTAAGAAATTATCCAAATCCTTTTAACGGACAGACGAAAGTTGTTTTTAATATTAGTAATTTAAAACCTTATACTCTGAAGTTGTATAATATTTTGGGGCAACAGCTTTTTGAAGTAGTAAAACAGCCGAATTCTGTGGGAGAGCAGGAGGTTCATTTAGATATTGATAATAAAAAACTTGCTGCCGGCGTTTATCTTCTAAATTTTAATCAGGCCGACAAACAAGAATCACTTAAAATAGTTTATGCAAAATAAATTGATACAGCTATCAAATAAAAATAATTATTCTAGAGGAGAAAAAATATGGCGATAGCACCAAAAAAATTAGCGATATTGGTTGGCGGAGGTCCGGCACCAGGAATAAATAGTGTTATAGGGGCTGCTACTATTAGAGCTGCGCTGGAGGGAATTGAAGTAATTGGAATTAAAGATGGTTTTAAATGGATAATGCAAGGCGATATTTCACACGTAAAAGATTTAACTATTCATAATGTAAGCCGTATTCACTTTCGCGGCGGTTCATATATAGGAATTGCTCGAAATAATCCCACTAAGGATCCAAAACTTTTAGAGAATACAGTTACTTCGCTGCTTCGCTTAAATGTTGATAAACTTATTACTATCGGCGGTGATGATACCGCGTACAGCGCTTTAAAAGTTGAGGAAATGGCAGCGGGCAGAATTAAGGTTGTGCATGTACCTAAAACTATTGATAATGATTTAGATCTGCCGCATGGAATCCCTACATTCGGATTTCAAACGGCCAGACATATAGGTGTAGAAGTTGTTAAAAATCTTATGGTTGACGCACAGACAACTTCAAGATGGTATTTTGTTGTATCGATGGGAAGAAAAGCAGGCCATTTAGCTTTGGGAATAGGTAAGGCATCCGGCGCTACTTTAACCGTGGTTCCCGAAGAATTTCCGAGTTCGACAATTAAACTTTCAAATATTATTGATGTTTTGGTTGGCGCGATAATAAAAAGACTGAGTTACGGCAGAACAGACGGCGTAGCTATTTTAGCAGAAGGATTAGTTGAACATCTTGATCCGAAAGATCTTGAATCTTTAGTAAATATTGAACGGGACGCACACGATAATATTAGAATTGCCGAAATAAGTTTAGGTGAAATTCTTAAATTTAAAGTGCAGGAGCGTTTGAAGGAGTTTAATATAAAAACTACAATTGTAGCTAAAAATATAGGATACGAATTAAGATGCGCCGATCCGATTCCTTTTGATATGGAATATACAAGAGATCTTGGGTTTGCGGCGGCTCAGTTTATTCTGGATAAAGGAAATGCTGCTATGGTGTCGATTCAAAACGGCCATTTTGTACCGCTTTATTTTAAGGATATTATTGATCCTTCAACAAATAAAACCCGCGTTAGAATGGTAGATCCTGCATCCGAATCTTTTTATATAGCGCGTCGTTATATGCTGAGGTTAAATAAAGCTGATTTTGAAGATCCGCATGAACTTGCGAAATACGCGGCAACTTGCGGGATTTCTTTAGAAGAATTTAGAAAGCAATTTTATTATCTGATAGAAAACGATTTGCTTTATAAAAATTTAGAAAACGGAAGGTTTAAGTTAACAGCCGATGAAACCAATGAAGCTCATAAACCGGCCGAAAAAAAAAATCAAAAAAAGGAAGATGAATTTAACGAAAATTTGATTCATTAAAGATTAGAAAATTCTAAAATACAGAAGGAGATGGATGTAAAAATCCACCTCCTTTTTTTATATCAGTTTTTCTTTTCAGATTTAAATACTCTAAAAAAGCAGTAAGAAGTTAAAATAATTATAATTCCCCATGCTAATGTTATAAATAAAATACCGCCGGTTGTTAATCCCATATTTTCACCTTTTATTTTTTATTCAATTCGGAAGCTGAATTATAATTTTCTTCATTAACATGATTAGCCCAAGCTTTTTTTACAAGATAAACAATTAGTAAGAAAAGCAGAACCATTAAACCTCTTGAAGCCCAAACATAAGGGATGTTTTCCGCGTCTACATTCTTTAAAAACAAAATCGGAATAGCATCATTTATAAACCACCATATCATCACTACAAAAAGAACAAGCGGAGTAACAAATTTCATTATGTAAAAAAAGATTCGGGGAATCGCGAAATCACCGCCGGCGTTCATTTCATCCCACGCCTTCTCCGCGCCGAACACCCACATAAATAAAACAGTTTCCATTAGCGCGAAAACAACCAAACCGAAAGTTCCCGCCCAATAATCCATTTCATCCAGAAATCCGAATTTAAGGAAAAAGATTACAAACTGAACTGCGATAAGCACAACAACGGCTAAAGTTAGCACCGCTTTTTTTCTGCTCATACCAAATTCGTCCTCCATAAAGGCAACAACAGGCTGCCCCATAGCAACAGAAGAGGTAATACCGGCAAAAAATAAAAGAAGGAACCAAAGGAAACCAAAAATCTCACCGAGAGGAATTCTTTGAAAGATTAGCGGCATAGAAACAAAACCTAAATCAAACGCGCCGCCTTTCGCGAAGGCTTGTGTCGCGTCTAAACCGAAAAAAGCTACAGCAACCGGAATTGCGATAGAAGCTCCTAATACAACTTCGGCAAATTCATTGGTTGCGGCTGTGGTTAAACCGGATAATGCAATATCGTCTTTAGGAGTTAAATAACTTGCGTACGCGTGAATTGTACCCATTCCTACGGAAAGAGTAAAGAAAATTTGTCCCGCCGCTGCCAGCCAAATTTTAGGATCCGATAATTGGCTCAGATCCGGATTCCAAATAAAACCGAAACCGTTCCATACTGAATTTTCCGGAATCGCGGGATTCGGAGTTCCGATCATCATTATTCTAACCGCTAATATTGCCGCAAAAATTAAAAGCAGCGGCATCGCGATTTTGGCCAATTTCTCAATTCCCTTTGAAATCCCTTTAAATAAAATCCAAAAGTTTAATGTAAAAGTAACTAGCATTAAAATATAGGCAGGAAGTAGATTTGTAAAATGAGTTCCGTCAACTCTTCCTTGGTAACTATATAAAAAATTCTTCATGGTTTGCGCGGTAGTTTCATCAAAATAAAGTTTACTTATTGAGAAAAAACTGAAACCCAAAGTCCAAGATTCAATATATGTGTAATAGATAAGAATTGTAAGCGAGATGAATAAACCTACAGCACCGAAATATTTCGCTAATTTATTTTTCCAGATAACATCAAACATGCCCGGAGCGCTGCCGTGCCTGTACCTACCGCCGTGACGCCCGATTCCCCATTCAATCCACATTAATGGAATACCTAAAATAATAAAGAAAATAAAGTACGGAATCATAAAAGCGCCGCCGCCGTTCTGCGCGGCCTGAACAGGAAATCTAAGGAATTTCCCTAATCCTACAGCATTGCCTGCCACAGCAAGAATGAGTCCTATTTTACTTGCCCACTGCTCTCTTTCTCCGTTTTGTGGCATTTCACCTCCGGTTGTTATTTTAGAAATAGTGATTTCTTGGAAGAAAATTGAAATTGGAATATTATAACTTTATGCCATAATATCAACCGTAAAAAATTAAATATAACTTTTATTCATCGTTAAAATCCTTTTATCGAATTAAAAATTATAATTTTTTCATCTGAAAATCTTTTGCATGTTTATTAGTAAAATAATTGGATAGATGATCATCCCATTGTGTCTAAATCTTTAACTTATTGAAAAAAAAGAAGTTATAAGCAAAAAAGTTCTTGCCTTTTGGAAAAAAAGTTCTAAATTGGTCATCACTGCAAAAAAATTCGGTATCTATAAATCAACCGGTGAAATATCCTGGACTAGTTTTGCTTCAGAATATAATGCTGTAATTTGGCAAGGAAGGAATCCTGCTTGGGGAGGTATTGGTAGTAAAAAGTTACTGAGGCAAGATGGAATAGCTGATACTTCATTTGATATTTCTTCAGTAACGCTTCATTTTAATCAAGAGTATTATTGGTATGTAATGGATGCTTCAAAAGTTGATACTGATACCAGTAATTGGCATGAATATTATTTTACAACCGAACATTTATTAGTAGCTCCCGGAAATACCTTAACGGGTGTTTCATTGTTACCTACATTTGAATGGAAAGATGCCGGAGCTGCATCGTATGAATTAAAAGTAGGTACTACAAGCGGAGCGGGCGATGTTTTTGATAAAACAGGTATAACAGACACAAGTTATACATTAACTGAGGAAGATTTAAGCGGTTATCTTCAAAACGGAAAAAATTATTATTGGTCAATCACTTATAATGATGGTACTGATGATCTAACTCCCGATGAATATACTTTCACAACAATTCCTAATATAAATTTGACCCTTTCATTTCCGGCAAACGGAACAACAGTTTATAATTACAGTTCGGTTATGTTTTCATGGTATTTTTACCAGGCTGTAGGCTCCACAAAATTTGAAGTTGAGGTTTGTGAATCTGAAACCGCGCCCACTGTCGCGGATTGGAAAAATTCAAGTATAACTCAAACTTTTGATGCAGGCGGTTCATTAAATTATACGGCCGAAAATAAATTATTCGGCGGAACAAAATATTATTGGAGAGTTAAAGCTAAGAACAGCAGTGATGAAGTGGTTAAAGTTTCGTCTGTTTATTCTTTTACAACATCAGGCGGCGCGACCAAAGCTTATCCTTCTTACCCTACCAGTAGTTTTAAGGTTTATACTTTAACTCCGTCTTTTTATTGGTATTCATTAATGTAGATCCTAATGTAACTTATAGAATAATTATTGCTACTTCAGATGATGTGTGGAGTTCTACAAATAAATTAAAAGCTGATAATATTATATATACTTCCTCATCAACTTCAGAATATAATTTTGCTTTACCTACAAGCGAGAAATTAGATTTCAATACTACATACTACTGGCAAGTAGAGACAATATATAATGGAAATGAAGTATATTCTAATGTAGAATCCTTTAAAACTTATGCTGATCCTGCTGATATAGAAGTGACTCCGACAGCTTCTTATCCAACCGGCGGAGTTGATATTTATACTTTAACTCCCAACTTTTATTGGTATGTAGATAAAGCAGCAACAGATGTCGATTTTACGGTTTATTATAAAGAAGAAAGCGAAGCATCATATACCGCTTTGCCCAAAGTTACCGATCAGCTTTATGCTGAGCTCTCAACAAGTTTACAAGCCGGCTCATACTTATGAGTGGTATGTAGAAGCTGTTTCCGGTTCTCATACAGTAAGCTCTGCTCATGAAACCTTTAGTATTGTAGGAGGAAATAGCAGCAGTGTTAATCTTCTGCAGCCGAATGATGGATCGGTAGTTTATTCAACTACTCCTATATTAAGCTGGAACGCAGACGGTTCAACATTAGGCTGGGATGGATATATGTTAAGATACAGAGTTTCCGGCGCTGCTTCATGGGAAAGTGTTTTTATTCATGAAATAAATTCAAATACTTACACCTTCCCTTCAGATTTGGACTATGGTGAATCATACGATTGGAAAGTAGCTTTTTATAATTTTACGACACACATAACAAGTAATTTCTCTAGTCGTAGATCATTTACAATTTATGGCGGTGCTTCTTCTTTTACTATAATTCAAACAAGTCCTGCGGATAAAGCAGTTGATGTAGCGGCAGATCCAACTTTACATTGGTACATTAGCGGTATTTCTGATGGAATTTCTGATTATACTGTAGAATATACACCTTATGCGGATCCTGCTGAAGATCCAAGTATTGCTTCGGCAAATACAACTGAAAACTATCTAGATTTAACAGGGCTTAACGGTGGTACCACATATAAGTGGAGAGTGATTGCAAATTTATCAAACAGTACAACTGTAATTTCAGATTGGAATTCGTTTACAACCGCAGTTAGTGCAATGCCTGTACAGCCATTAGCCGGCTCACCGGTTAATTCTGAAGAAATAGCTTCTTCTAATGCCGTACTTTCATGGCATTTGCCTGTTCAGCCTAAAGAAGGACAAACTTTTACTGTTGAATTCGCTAACGATGAAGCTTTTTCTAACGTAAAAACTATTGACAAAATTTCTAATAATTTTGTAGAACTTAATAATCTTTCTTCCGGAGAATATTTCTGGAGAGTTAGAGGTGTAAATTCAAACGGCGAATCATTCTATTCCGGAACGGGTAATTTTACAATATCGGGTGCAACCGGTGTTGAAAACTATGAAAATATAGTTCCGCAGAAATTTGAAGTTTACCAAAATTATCCGAATCCGTTTAACCCAAATACCGTTATTAAATTCGGATTGCCCGAAGCAGCGTTTGTATCAGTTAAAATTTACAATATGCTCGGACAAGAAATAAAAACTTTAATAAACAGTGAAAAAAATGCCGGAACATATAACCTTCAATGGAACGGCCATGATAATTCCGGTAAAAAAGTTTCATCCGGAACTTACATTTACAGAGTTGTTTCAGGAAATAACATTATTTCTAAAAAAATGATTCTGCTTAAATAATATTACTGCATTATTCAATTTACCTCTAAGTCCTTTGGGACTTAGAGGTTTTTTTATGTGTAATAATAGTAAAAAACTTCTTTTTTTATTTATTTCTTTTCTTATCTTTGTCCCATCCAATAAAACGCACAAATATTTTTATCATTTTTAACTGAGGGCATATTAGTAGTCTCAAAATGATAATATAATCTCAAATTAAATTCTTAAGATTAATAAACCGGGTCTGAACTTTTAAATATTTTGGCTGGTACAATACTTGTGCAACAAAGAAAATTCCAGATTTGTAAATAAATAGAATAATGCAAATAGTTTTGGGGGAATTATATATATTTTTTCACTATAAACTGTGTAGGTAATATGTCAGAAGTAAAACAACAACAATTAAATAAACCAGTTTTTTTAATCGGATTAACCATCCTTTTTATTCTTTTAATTGAGTTTATACCAAGCGGATTAAACATTTTCGGCTATAAAACTAAACCTGTTGATATGTTTATGGATATAAAACCGGATTCACTAATTGATTACGGTATGAATTCTCTTGAACAAAATATTGATGAACAAAAAGTAATGTTAGCTCAAAATGATAACATTACAACTTCAAAATATACTTCCGCACTTACTTTGGATTTGATAAAAACAGCTTTTGGTAAACCTTCCGCTGAAAGAAATGAAAACGAAACACTCGCGCCTGAATTAAAAAAATTAGGAGCATCTGTCGGATTATCGGGAAATCTTTCTCAAATGAGTTATTTCTATAACGCTTTAAAAAAATCGGGGAGCAGCCAAGTTAGGGTGGCGCATTATGGTGATTCTGAAATCGAGGGAGATTTAATTACTTCCGACCTTCGAAATGATTTACAAAAAAAATACGGCGGCGAAGGAGTCGGATTTTTATCAATCACTGCTCAAGACATAAATTTTAGAACAACTACCAAACACAGTTTTTCTGATGATTGGAAAACTGTTTCGGTACTTACCAGGAATAGTGAAAATATTCCTTTAGGTGTTAACGGATTTGTGGCAATTCCGCAAGGCAATAGCTGGGTAAAATATGAAGCTACCGGCGCGAATGAAGCCTCAAAATCATTTTCGATTGTAAAACTATATTATAGCAACGCCAAAAGTTCCTCAATAAAATATTCTTTTGATAACGGAAAAGAAGAAACCACACGTTTAGTTGCCGGCGATGATATACATGAATTAGTATTAAAATCTAACGGCAGCGCAAAATCAATAAAAATTACAGCCACAATGGCAAATCAAGCTTATTTTTACGGTGTAAGTTTAGAATCGGGAAACGGAGTTTATGTTGATAATTTCCCATGGCGCGGTAACAGCGGAATTGCTTTTAGAGATTTAGATACTAAAACCCTTAAACAATTTAATAAATACCTTGACTATGATCTCTTAATCCTCAGTTTCGGCGGAAATATGATTGGAAATAGTTCTTCCGATTTTTCCTGGTACGAAAACCAGATGATAAAAATTGTTGAAAACCTGAAGGAAGTATATCCTAATACTAGTATTATTCTAGTTTCCGTGGGAGATAAAAGCGTAAAACGTGGTTCAAGATTTATTACCGATCCAAGTGTACCTTCTTTATTAGCCGCACAAAAAAAGATTGCGGAAAAAACCGGCGTTGCTTTTTGGAATTTATTTGAAGCGATGGGCGGAAAAAATTCTATGGCGGAATGGGTTGACGCAAACCCTCCTTTAGCCTTTAAAGATTATACTCATGTTACTTTACAAGGTGCCGGTAAAATTGCTGACCTCTTAGTAGAAAGTATTCAAAATGGAAAATAGAAAAATTAAAATTATTGGAGTAAAATGATGATTTCTAAAAGATTAAAAGCTGTTATACTCAAAGAGTTAGATATTGAGGATTTTGATTTCAAAGATGAAACAACAGCCGATCAAGTTCCAAATTGGGACTCATTAAGCCATATGAATGTAATAGTAGCCATTGAAAAGGATTATGAGCTTAAATTCAAAGGTTTAGAAATATTAAAGATCAAAAATCTTGGAGAGCTTCAGTCATTAATAGATAAAAAGCTTTCTCAAAATTAACAACATAAAATAACCGGAATTAGAAATGTTCAAATTTATAGATGCTCAAAAATTATCAGATCTCTTTATTTTTCAAAAAGGGGATCCTGTTGTTTTTACTACTAGCTATTTCCTATTTTTCTTTTTCTTGTTATTAGTTGTGTATAGAATAGTTTCTAAATATAAAAGTTTGAGAGTCTATACTCTTCTTCTTTTCTCATTCTTTTTTTATTATAAAGCAGTTGGCTTATATTTTATAATTTTACTTCTTTCAGCAAGTATCAATTTCTATTCAGGTAATTTGATTGCTTCAACTCAATCGGTAGCCAAAAGGAAAATTTTACTGATAGGAGCATTAATTATAAATATCGGCGTTCTTATGTACTTCAAGTATACAAATTTCTTTATCGGTATAATCAATGATATAAATTTAGGTTCGCTAGATTTAATTGATATTTTTGTGCCAGTGGGAATTTCCTTTTTTACTTTTAAAGCGATGACCTATGTACTGAATATATATATGGAATGGATGGAGCCGGTTTCTAGTTTAAGAGATTTTACGTTATTCGTTTCCTTTTTTCCCAACATTCTCGCCGGCCCAATTGATAGAGCAGATGAGTTTCTTCCCCAAATAGATAAAGAATATAAGATAACTAAGAGTGAATTGGGCACGGCTGTTTTCTTAATTATTACGGGATTATTTAAAAAAGCTGTTATTGCGGATTATATAGGACTCAATTTTGTCGACCGTATTTTCGACAGTCCTATGAGGTACACAGGAGTTGAAAATTTACTTGCCGCGTATAGTTATGCTCTTCAATTGTGGTGCGATTTTTCCGGTTATACTGATATGGCGCTCGGTGTAGCTTTACTTCTAGGTTTTAAATTAAGAGAAAATTTTAATTATCCTTATAAAGCTACAAGTATAGCCGATTTCTGGCGGAGGTGGCATATGTCGCTTTCAAGCTGGCTGTTAGATTATATGTTCCGTCCGCTTCAGATGAAATTTAGAAATCTTAAAACTATTGGTAATGCACTTGCTCTTTTTATTACATTCGTTGTAATTGGCTTATGGCACGGAGCAAATTGGACTTTTGTTGTTTTCGGTGTTATCCATGGAACTTATCTTGCCGTTTCTATTTTTACAAAAAAAATCCGCAAAAAGTTTTATGATAAAACCGGGTTGACAAATAAAAAATTTGTAAGGTTTTTCCAGATATTGATTACTTTTCAATTGGTTGTATTTGCGGATATATTTTTTAGGGCAACTTCTTTAAGTACAGCTTTTGATATGATAAATCAAATTTTCACATATTTCCATGCAGAGGTATTCCTGCAATTTGTAGAAGGTTATAAAGCAATTTGTGCATTAGTTGTTCTTGGATATGTTCTTCATTATTTACCTAAAACTGTTGCTATTAAAACTGAAGAATTAGTTATAAAATCTCCTTTAGTGCTACAAGCAGGACTTTTGGCAGCGATGATTTGGGTGGCAGTTCAATTTAGATTCGCCGATCTCCAGCCGTTTCTATATTTTCAATTTTAATTTAAGGAATGTCGCATGAATCTTTCAACACAAAAAAATAGCTGCTGCTATTTATAATATGTCCCCCTCGCATACTCCCAAAATAGTTCCAATTCTATCAACCTCTACTTCTTCCATTTCTTTAGTCATTGCATCATCAATACTAATAATTGCATCACCACAAGAAATATGAAATTCATTACTTGCTCTTATTACTTTCCCAGGAGAAATTCCATCATTAGTTGATATTTTTGAAACACTATTTATTACAATTTCTCCATTATTTGTATGGATTCTAGGATATAAAAATTTATTTTCAAAAGGAATAAAATTTAAACCTCTTACAAATTTATCAATTTTCCCAAAATTCCAGGAAAAATCTATTACACCATTATTATCCGGAATATTTTTATACGAATAGTAGGAAGAGTTACCTCGCTGTTGAATTCTCTGATAATTATCTGTTATTATGTTTTCGAAAATTTCTTTTAAAAAGTGTCAAACCTTCCATTATACACTTTGACATTAATCTGCCTGCAGTAACATCTTTGTCTAACGGGAATATTTTTTGGGCAATTATATTACCAGTATCAATTCCAGTATCTATAAAATGCCAAGTTACACCATGCTTGCTTTCACCATTAATAATTGCCCAAGATGGTATATTCACCCCACCATAAAGTGGAAGTGGTCCATTATGAAAATTAATTATTCCTATTTGTGGAATACTGAGTAAGTCTTCCTTTAATAATTTTGTAATTGTTAATACTGAAAATTATATCCGGTTGATATTGTTTTATAAAATTAAATGCCTCAATAGAATTTATATTTTGTATACCTTTTACATCAACACCTGCCTCTTTTACTTTAGCTAAAATTGTTTCAGAAGGATTTGCCTTGTGTGGATCTAAAATCCAAAATTTAACTTTAGCTTCTTCATATTTTAGCATGAAATTTATACAATCCAATGCCATTTTTCCGTTTCCAATAACGCCGATTAGTTTTTCTCTCATACTAATTTCCAATTTCAATTTGATTTGCTAATGATTTTCTATCAACTTTACCATTTACATTAAGAGGAAAACTTGCCACATTATAAATTTTAGATGGTATCATATAACTGGGGAGTTTTGTCTTCAGATGCTTTTCAATTTCTGTCGTATTACCAGAAAAATTTTCTACAAAAAGAAAAATTTGACTATTGCCTATCTTATTTTTATATACAATCGCTGCTATGTTACTCACTTGTGAAAATTCCCGTGCATAATGTTCAATTTCACTTAATTCAACTCTAAACCCTTGTATCTTCACTTGAGAATCAATTCTACCACAATACAAAAAATCCCCTTCTTCATCTTTCAATGATAAATCTCCTGTTCGGTATAATATTACCTCTTTGCCATTAACTATTTTTTTAAAAAAGGCTTGACGATTTTTGTCTTGATTTTTCCAATATCCCGGTGTTAATTGGTCGCCGTATAAACAAAGTTCACCTTTTTGATTTTGATCTGTTTCTTCTCCATTTTCCGTTATGACTATTAACCCCATATCTTTCATTGCTTTACCAATAGCTACTATTCCATTAAAATTTTTATTCTTTAATTGATCTCTTTGCAAATTGTAGGTAGAGCAAAATATAGTTGCTTCTGTTGGGCCATAAACATTTTGAACTAAGGCATTAGGTACACATTCCATCCATTCATGAACAATATCTTCATAAAGTGCTTCACCACAAAATAATGAATATTTCATTTTGGTTAGATTAATTTCCTTAAAATAAGGGCGAAGGTAGGATATTATTGAAGGAACCATTAAAGCAAATGTCAATTCTTGTTCTTCAAGTAAACTGTAAACATAAGTATATTTTATACCTCCAGGAGGAACTGTATAAACACATGCTCCCTTGCATAAAGGTACAATATAAGACATAAGCGAAAGATCAAAAGTCATATCAAACATTTGTAGAAACCTGTCTTGCTCATTAATTTCATATCCGAGAGCAAAAAAAGCATTAATAAAGGAAGATAAATTTTTGCGGGTAAGCGGTACACCCTTAGGAATTCCGGTACTACCCGAGGTAAAAAGAATGTAAGCAATTTCATTTTCATTAATTTTAGGTTCAAAGAGCTCAATTTTTGAATCAGGCAGATTTGTTATATTTATAAATATTAAATCATCTTTAACAAATAAATTACTAAGATTACTGTTATCCTTACTATTTAATATTACTTTTACTCCAGATTGTTCAATAATTGCAAGATTTCTATCAATTGGATTTTCAGGATTAACTGGTACAAAACCTAGTCCTGCAAACAAAATTCCAAAGACTGAGGAATATGATTCTATATCATCGTTTGTAATAAATCCAATTAATTTTTCTGAACTGTAAGAAGTATTTAATAAATTTTTAATATTTGAAACTATTTGGGCAAAATGTTTGTAAGTATAAAATTTTCCATTTATAAAAAATGCATTGTGTTCAGGAAAGTTTTCACACGATTGTTTTATTTGATCTAACATTTGATATCCTGTTTAAAAATACTTAAGATATAGGGATTTTAGTAGTTAACTTTTAGTAAAGTAAGAAATTGCAACAAATATAATAAAAATTATGTCAAAAACTTATTAAAGCAAAATTGAACATAATTATTGCTATTTAAAAATACATTCACTTATAACTAAGTGTAAAATTTCCTATTTTAAAACGTTAATTTATGCGAGGTTTTAATGAAAAAATTAATTTTAGTATTTACAGTTTTATTAATAAGTACAATTTTGCCACAGCAATTAAAAAGTATGAATGAAATACAAGAAATAGTTAAAAATGTAAAGGAGCAGTATGCTCCGGATAAAAGAACTGCGATTTTTGATGTTGTAGTTGAAAAGTTTGATAATAATATAATATTAAAAGGTGAAACTAATATTCCCGAAGCTAAAAAAGATTTGGAAAAAATGTTTGCCGAAAAAAATATAAAAGTTAAAGATGATATTGAGATTCTGCCTGAACAAAAGCTTGGCGAAAAAGTTTTCGGGGTTGTGGATGTTTCTGTTGCTAATCTTCGTACTGAACCGAAACACGCTGCCGAAATGGCTACTCAAGCTTTACTGGGAACAGGATTAAAAGTTTATAAAAGATCAAGAGATTATTGGTATCTTGTTCAAACTCCCGATAAATATATCGGCTGGGTGGAAAGTTCCAGTTTAAAGTTGATGAACAAATCTGAACTGGATGAATGGAATAATTCAGAAAAAATAATTTATACCGATGATTACGGATTTTCGCGCAGTGAAAAAGATGTCAATTCTATCCCCGTAACAGATTTAGTTGTAGGAGATATTCTAAAAAAAGTTGCCGACGAAGGAGATTTTATTAAGGTTGAATATCCCGCCAAAGACCAAGCTTACATTCCTAAGAAAAGCGGTGTTGAATATAATGTATGGCTGAAAAGCAGAGAATTAACTGCCGATAATATTATTAAAACCGCGAAGCAATTTATGGGAATCCCTTATTTATGGGGAGGTACTTCGGCAAAAGCTTTAGATTGCAGCGGATTCACCAAAACTGTTTATTACTTAAACGGAGTTCTGCTTCCGCGTGATGCTTCGCAGCAAGTTAATGTGGGAGAAGCGGTTGATACAGAAAATGGTTTTGAGAATTTAAAACCCGGCGATCTTCTTTTTTTCGGAAGACACGCGACCGACAGCACAAAAGAAAGAATTACTCATGTCGGGATTTATATCGGCAATAATGAATTTATCCACGAATCCGGTAAAGTTAGAATTAACAGCTTCGATAAAACAAAAGCGAATTATAGCGAATACAGATATAAACAATTTATCAGGGCAAAAAGAATTCTTACTTCGGTTAATAAAAACGGGGTAGTGGACCTTTCACAATTAAAAAATTATATGCCTTAATTCTAATTTTCAAGTGCCGGATTTTTTTGCGAGTCCGGCATTTTTTTTATAAGTCAATTTCAAAAAAAATCTAAAAAAACGAAAAATGAAATTAATTTACAATCCTTTTACACTGGAATTAAAACATGTTTTTACTGTTGCCGCAAATTCCAGAACATCAACTCCGGTAGTTTTAACACAAATTGAGCATGAAGGAATAACCGGCTATGGCGAGGCTTCAATGCCCCCTTATTTAGGCGAATCTCATGAAACTGTTTTAAATTTTCTCTCTAAAGTTGATCTATCTAAATATACAAATCCTTTTGAACTTGATACTATTTTAACTGATGTTGATAACATTGCACCCGGAAATACAGCCGCGAAAGCATCTGTTGATATTGCGCTACACGATTTAATTGGTAAAATGATGGGACAGCCCTGGTACAACATCTGGGGATTTAATCCTCAAAATACTCCTTATACATCTTTCACCATAGGAATTGATACCGCGGAAGTAGTTCGTGAAAAAGTTAAAGAAGCCGAAGAATTTAAAGTTCTAAAAGTTAAGCTCGGACGCGATAACGATAAAGAAATGATTGAAGTAATTAGAGAAATGACGGATGTACCTCTTACGGTTGATGCTAACCAGGGATGGAAAGATAAAGAAGAAGCGCTCGATTTTATACATTGGCTTAATGAAAAGAATGTACTTTTTATAGAACAGCCAATGCCGAAAAATTTTATTGATGAAACGGCCTGGCTTACTGAAAGAAGTCCTTTACCGACTATAGCCGACGAGGCTGTGCAGAGGCTCAATGACGTAGTACGGTTAAAAGGTGTATATTCCGGTATTAATATTAAACTTATGAAATGTACCGGTTTACGGGAAGCCCATAAAATGATTACACTTGCCAGAGCGCTTGATATGAAGGTTATGCTGGGTTGTATGACAGAAACTTCATGCGGAATTTCCGCGGCTTCACACTTATCTCCGTTAGTTGATTGGGCTGATTTGGATGGCGCTCTCCTTATCAGTAATGATATTTTTGAAGGAACGAAGATTGTTGACGGAAAAGTAATTTTAAACAATTCCCCTGGAATTGGAGCTAAAAAGATAAAATAAAAACATTAGTAGGAAATATTATGAAGTATATTGTCAGTTTATTAACCTTGCTAATTATTTCGAGTTCAATAATAATGGCACAAACAAATTCAAATAAAGTTTTTCCTTACAAGTACACAACAACTACTTTGGATAACGGATTAAAAGTAGTAATTATTCCGATGGATACTCCCGGTTTAGTCGCATATTATTCGGTAGTTAGAACTGGAAGCCGTGATGAATGGGAACCCGGTAAATCCGGATTTGCTCATTTCTTTGAGCATATAATGTTTAGAGGAACTAAAACTTATCCCGGTTCTGTTTATGATAGTATAATGACAAGCATAGGCGCTGACGCGAATGCTTATACTGATAACGATCTTACAGTATTCCATATAAATTTTGCAAAGCAGGATTTGGAAAGAGTTATTGAGTTGGAAGCCGATCGTTTTCAAAACTTGAATTATACGAAGTCCCAATTCCAGACGGAATCCGGCGCGGTATACGGAGAATACAGAAAGGGAAGAACAAGTCCTTTTTCGGTAGCGATTGAAAAACTTCAAGATATTTCATTTCAAAAACATACGTATAAACACACCACAATCGGTTTTGAAAAAGATATAAAAGAAATGCCGAATCAGTATGAATATAGTTTATCTTTTTATAAAAGATATTACCGTCCGGAAAATGTTGTAATATTGGTTGTTGGCGATGTTAATAAAGAAAATACAATTAGTTTAATAAAAAAATATTACAGCGATTGGAAACCGGGATATGTAAAACCTCAAATCACTCCCGAACCACCTCAGAAAGAAGCTCATAAAGCAGAAGTTGATTATTCCGGAAGAACTCTTCCTTTAATTGTTTTCGGGTATAAAAATGATGCTTTCAATGTTGATAATAAAAACTTTGTCGCTTCCACTCTTCTCTCTGATTTAGCTTTCGGTGAGATTAGTGATATTTATAAAAAATTGGTTCTTAACGAGCAAAAAGTGCAGTTCATATTTGCAAGCCCCGGTATAAGCCGAGATCCGGGATTGTTCTACATTTATACAATGGTTAAAGATTCAAATGATATTTCTTATGTTGAAAATGAAATATTGAAGACTCTCGATAAATTCAAAAACAATTTAGTGGATAAGCAAAAACTTGAGAACTTGAAAAATCGGGAGAAATATTCATTCCTTATGTCGTTAAATACACCTGATAATGTAGCCGGAAGTCTTCCGCTATATATAACTTTTACCGGGGGAATTGATGCAGTAGATAAATATTATAACAATATGGAAAAAATAACTCCCGAGGATATTATGAATGCCGCTAAACTTTATTTCAGCCCCGAAAGAAAAAATGAAGTAATATTGAAAGGGGAAGCAAAATGAAAAATATTTTAACATTATTAGTAGTCTCAGTTCTTATATTATTTTCAACATTATTTGCACAAGAATCAAAAAAAATGGAAAAAGATAACTTAATACTTCTTCCGGTAAAAAATGATCCTACTGTTTCTATAAAAATTATGTTTAATGCGGGATCGGAAAATGATCCGCAAGGTAAAGAGGGATTATCCGCGTTAACCGCTTCAATGTTATCCGAAGGAAGTACGGAACAAAATTCTTATGAGCAGATTCTGGAAAAACTTTATCCTTTAGCTGCTTCTTACGGAGTTTCGCCTGCGGTGGAAACTACAACTTTCAGCGGCAGAGTTCATAAAGATAATTTAGATGAATATTATAAATTATTTTTAGATGCGGTTTTACACCCCGCTTTTAATGAGGATGATTTTAACCGAATTAAAGAAAATATGCTGAATTATCTTTCAACTACTTTGAAATATTCAAGCGATGAAGAGCTGGGAAAAGCTGTTTTGTATAACAAGATTTTTAACGGAACTCCTTATGGTCATTTAGTTGCCGGTACAATAGGCGGATTAAAAAATATTACTCTTCAGGATGTTAAAGATTTCTACTCAAAATATTATAACAGGAATAATTATGTTTTAGGAATCGGCGGAAATTATTCTGATGAGTTTGTAAATACTATGCAGGATGCGCTGAACTCTTTGCCCGATGTAAAAGTTGAAGAAGTTCCTAAACCGGATGTAAAACCGATAGACGGATTAAATGTTACTATTGTAAATAAAAACGCTGCGGCTACAGCAATATCAATGGGTTTCCCGATTGATTTGGTTAGGGGCGAAAAAGATTGGTATGCCTTGGCAATAGCAAATTCTTGGTTAGGCGAACACAGAAACTCTAGCTCTCATTTATATCAAGTTATACGTGAAGCACGCGGTTTGAATTATGGTGATTACAGTTATATAGAAAACTTTCCTAACGGCGGAAGCCGACAAATGCCGCCGACGAATTTTCCGAGAAGGCAGCAAATTTTTGAAATTTGGATTCGCCCCGTTCCCAACGAAACAAAACATTTCGCGTTGCGTGCAGCGATAAGAGAATTAAATAAATTAGTTGATAACGGAATGACAAAAAATGAATTTGAGCTTACAAGAAATTTTCTCGCAAAATATGTTTTGCATTACGCGCCTTCAACCAGCCAGCGTTTAGGTTATGCTCTTGATGATAAATTTTACGGTATAAAGGGAAGTCATCTGGAGATATTTCAACAGATGATGAAGGAACTTACTTTGGATGATGTAAATAAAGCTGTAAAAAAATATTTACAGTATAAAAATATGGATATAGCTATTATTACCAATGATGCGGATCAGTTAAAAAAAGATTTAGTTGCTAATACGGAATCTACAATTGAATACGCTACGCCGAAATCACCTGAAGTTTATGAAGAAGATAAAGAAATTGTGAAATTTCCTTTGGATATTAAAGAGAATAACATAAAAATCAATGATGTAGAGGAACTCTTCAAATAATTCCGTCGGTTGTGTGATTTAACTTTTGTCAATTTTCAATTGAAAGTTTTATTGTTAAATTATTTGTAGTTATTTCGAAATAAGATGGTGGAGTTAGTTATGGCCAAAAAATTTGTTTCGAATAAGGATGTTACTGTTAAGATGTTTGAGAATGATTTTTTGGAAGCATGTTCTAAAGTACATCCTTCTGTTCCGATAATAATCTATCTTCCGATAATTTCATTTTTCCTATACCGTTCAATTGTTACGTATGATTTTAGATTTATCACTATTCTTTCTCTGGCGGTTTTAGGTTTAGTTGTTTGGACATTAACAGAATATACCTTGCATAGATTTATTTTTCACCACAAATTTAAATCTAAATACGGAGAAAAAATTCATTTTATTTTTCATGGTGTACATCATGATTATCCGAATGACACAATGCGATTGGTTATGCCGCCTTCCGTAAGTGTTCCACTGGCGGTATTTTTCTTCTTCGTTTTCGCCGCAACTTTGGGTAATCAGCTTGTTGCTCCTTTCTTTGTGGGATTTTTAACCGGTTATTTATTTTATGATATGACTCATTACGCTATTCATCATTATAATATTCACAACAAGTTTTGGCTGGCAATAAAGAAACACCATATGCGGCACCATTACCAATTTCCTAATAAAGGTTACGGCGTAAGTTCACCGATTTGGGATATTGTTGTTGGAACAAATTTTCCGCCCAAACAATTAAAAGATTCAGATTAAGTTTATTGCTACGGTAAATAAAAATTTATGGATAATACAAAAAGAAAAATTCTTGTTGTTGAAGACAATATAGAAACACAATTAATTTTTAATGTCTATTTAAGAGAACTTTTTAATCTGGATATTGCAGAAAATGCAGACAAAGCTATTGAACTGCTTCTGCAAAATAAATATAATCTCTTATTGCTGGATATTAATTTGCCCGGAAAACTTGACGGTAATGATGTTCTTAAAACAGTAAGATCTAATGATGATTTGAAAAAACTGCCTGTTATAGTTGTTACGGCATATGCTTTAAAGGGGGATAAAGAGAAATTTTTATTAAACGGCGCAACTGATTATTTATCTAAACCTGTTGAAAAAGCCACTCTTTTACAAATGGTGGAAAATTATACTCGTGTACATTAGCTGAAAAATTATTTTCAAAAATTTTTGCCTATTATTGCAATTAAAGAATTATTCTTTTACTAAGAATAATTCTTTTTTTATTTTGCCTTCACAAAAATCGCAAAAAACCTATATGAACCAAAAAATATTCAATTCCAAATTAATAATTTATCTCCCAATTCTGATTATAATATTTACCGGCAGCTGCCTTGCCGCGTCAAATTCCAACCAGTTTTTTATCCGTACTAATCAGCTTGGATTTTTGCCGAAAGATTTAAAAACCGCGGTTGTCTTTTCACAGTCCCCGCTTACTGAAAAAGAGTTTGAAATTAAAAATCTTAAATCTAAAAAAACTATTTTTTCCGGAAGTATAACTGAAAGTAAATATACATACGCAGGTTTTACTAATTGTTATACCATTGATTTTACCCGTTTATCCGACCCCGGTAATTATCAAATTTTGGTTGGCGGCAAATCATCGTATCCTTTTAAAATCGGGACAAATATTTATAATGATGTTGTTGATTCTTTAATGATATTTTTCAAGGTGCAGCGCTGCGGACCAACCAATCCTTTACTTCATGATAAGTGCCATTTATCGGATGTTGTAAGATTAGTCGGAGGAAACAGAACTGCCGGCGTAGATGTAACAGGCGGCTGGCATGACGCGGGAGATTATATAAAATTTCTCTCAACTTCTGCTTATACCACTTATATGCTGATGTTCGCTTATGAATTCGATAAAAGTAAATTCAATTTCGATAATGATAATAACGGAGTTCCGGATGTTCTTGAAGAAGCAAAGGTCGGGTTAGATTGGCTATTAAGATGTAATTTTGAAAAGAATAAATTGGTAACACAAGTTCAAGATCTTAGAGATCATGAAGTAGGCTGGAGAATGCCGGAGAATGACACACTGCAATATGATCGTCCGGGTTATGTCGGTATGGGGAAAAATATTATTGGAATTTATTCGGCTGCTTTATCATTAGCTTCCAGAATATGGAAGGAAAGATTTTATGAGAAGGAATTTTCAAATAAATGTTTAAATACCGCTAAGGAATTATATTCAATTCGTAATCAAGTACCGGATGTTGACAGCAGCCAAGCCGGTACTTATCAAGACATTGATTATAAAGGTAAATTAGCTCTTGGAGCGGTAGAATTGTATTTATCTACTAAAGATTCTGATTATCTTAATGAAGCTATGATGTACGCGGATAGTGCCGGTTCCGATTATTGGTGGAGCTGGGGAAATCTTAATTCTCTTGCCGATTATAAAATCGCGAAAATCAATCCTCGTTTTAAAGATTATATTTATAATAATTTAAATAGTTTTAACCAATTCAAAGATAAGTCTATATTCCATGAGGGAATGGCATTTACCTGGGGAAGTACAAATTCATTTTTAGGAGTCGCTCTCCAAGCTATTCTTTATAAAGATTTAACTCGCGTAAAAACTTTCGACTCACTTGCGGTTTACCAACGGGATTATATTTTAGGAAGAAATCCATGGGGAATAAGTTTTATTTATAATATCGGTTTTAGATATCCGCTTCATCTCCATTCACAAATAGCCTATTTTCATAACGGATATTTACCGGGCGCGTTATCCGCCGGCCCGGCGCCTCAAGCGCTATTAAAAAGTTTTAATATTAACAGGCAGAATTTTAAGTATAACGCTTTTAATAGTGATTCAACAAAATATTACGATGACCGTAATGATTATATTACAAATGAACCCACTATTGTAGGAAACGCGACCGCGGTATTTGTTTATGGATATTTTTCTAACAGATAATTCATATTATTTACGGCTTTAATTCCGAAAAATATAAATAATTTTTTATAATTCCGGATGTAGCAAATTAAGACACACTTTTTTATACTGTCTCAATTAATCATGTAACTCCCTATATTTTAAGGTTATTCCTTCAAAAGGACAAATATATGATACGGCATAGTATTTGGTTATTTTAAGGCTAAACGAAACAAGATTAGGTTTATGAAAAAGAAAATTCAGATTCTAACTTCAGGCATTTCCTTAGTTGATGAAGCATGGGGCGGATTTTACAGAGGCGGAACCTATTTACTAGTCGGCCCGCACAAATCCGGACGCACACTTCTCAGCCTTCAATACGCAATGGAATCTGCTAAACAGAAAGAAGTTTGTTTATACTTTACCAGCATGAGGCCAAAAGATTTAATGATTCAAGCCGCATCAATCGATTTCGATTTGCAGCATTATATGAACCAAAATCTTGTTATTGTAGTTAGAGTCGCGCCGCCTTCCGATCTTTACGAAGTGGGAAATCCGGATGAATTTTTAGCAGAATATTTTAACGATATTGTAACTGTGGTTGAGCAGTATCAGCCGAGTAAAGTAGTATTTGATGAGTTAACTCCATTTATAGGTTTTAACAATATCAGAATGTTACGAGATGTTTTTGCTAGAACTACCGAAACGATTGAAGATTTCGGAATAACAAGCCTTTTAGTTGTCGGTGATCCCGCGACTCCCGCCGCGAATATGATTGTAGACGCGATTGCTTCCTGTTCCACCGGCATTTTATATTTGCATAAAAATGAGGAAAATAACGGAAGAAGCAACGGCGGCAAAATGGTAATTACTCCCAATGTCGGGCATACGGAAGGACAGATAAAATCGAATTATACTGTTGAACCTTATAAAGGTATTACTGTAGATTATAAAAGAACGAACGGCCATAATAATAAAGTTTTTGCTCCTAAAAAAGATTTAAAATATACATCTCTTGCGGATATTTCTTTCCCTTCGAATAATTTTACCTTCTCTAATTTTTATAGTTTTAATGATTTCAGTTTAATTCTAAATAACCAGATTGCGTTATATAAAAGTACGGGGCAATCATTCAGTGTAATTTCACTTAAACTTGATCCTTCAGCCGAGAGGGAAGGTTTAATTACTTTAACACAATTACAAAATACTGTTCGATTAGCGTCTGATAAAAAAGAGAAAATCTGTTTGTTCGATAACAAAATTTTATTATTGGTTTCTAAAGAAGATCCCAAAAATATTACCGGAATTATCGGGAAAATCAAATCAAATCTGCCGAGCAATAATCCCGATTATTTATCAAAAGTACTTCCTCTTATTTCTGTATTTGTAATTAATGTAAATGAATCTATTCAAAATGCCGAAGATGTTTTTCAACAGATAATTACAAACGAAACGGAAATACCAAAAGGATTTAAGTATTAAAGAAAAAGTAAAATGAAGATTAGGATTAAGAAAATTCATGTAATATATTAATCGGCAATAAATTAAAATTTCTAGTGCGGTTTACAAAACATCCTTTCTAAAAAAAATATTATTTTTTTCATGGTTTAGTTTAGCATTAAGCCGGTGTAAATTTTCCTGATCAATAATTGATCTTAATTTATAAAGGAAAATATTACTGGATTCCGAATTTTCTGTTAATAACAACTATTTCAATTGTAACAATTTAGCACATCGTAATATCAAAATGTATCCTTTTAATATTTGTTTTAGTTAAAACGCCAAATAAAAGGGAATTTAAATAGTTTTAATCTCGGCATAAAAATTGGACACTTTGCAAAAAATAATGATGAGGAATAATGAAAAAGAAAATTCAAATTGTTGAATCGGGTATAAAATTAGTTGATAAAGCATGGGGAGGATTTTATAGAGGCGGAACCTATTTACTGGTTGGCCCTCGTAAATCCGGCAGAACATTATTAAGCCTGCAGTTCGCCCTGGAATGTGCCCGGGAAAAGGAAGTTTGTCTTTTCTTTACAAATATGCGTCCGAAGGATTTAATGATTCATGCGGCTTCAATTGATTTCGATATTCAGCAGTATATGAATCAAAACCTCATTATTGTTGTTCGTGTAGCTCCTCCGTTAGATATTCCGATGAATGGAGATTCCGATGAGTATCTGACAGAATATTTAAATGATATAGTTACTGTAGTCGATCAGTATCGGCCGACAAAAATTATTTTCGATGAATTAACTCCTTTCGTCGGATTTAATAATATTCCTCTGCTTCAGCAAGTTTTCCTTAATACAATAGAAGGTATTGAGGAATTGGGTATAACAAGTTTATTTGTTCTGGGTGATCCGGCCACACAATTAGCAAAAACAATTGTTGATTCGCTTGCCTCAAATTCAACCGGAGTAATCTATCTTCAGAAAAAAGAGGATGAAGAAGAAACTCATTTCGCGGAGGGAAAAATTATTATAACGCCGAATATTGGTCATACTGAAGGACAAGTAAAAGCTAATTATAAAATAGAACCCTATAAAGGCGTAGTTGATGATTATAATATAAAACCGGCATATAATTCGGCGGCTTTCCAGCCTAAAAAAGATCTAAAATATAAATCGCTTGCCGATATTGATCTTCCCGTAGAAAATAATTCCTTCTCTAATTATTATAATGTTAATGATTTTAAGTTGATTCTAAATAACCAAATTGCGCTTTATAAAAGCACCGGACAATCATTTTCAATTATTTCCTTTAAATTAGATGAAGCAGCGGAAAAACATGGGCTTTTAACGGTAAACCAGCTTAAGAGCGCGGTTCGTTTAGCTATCGATAAAAAAGAAAAAATCTGCGTATTAAAAAATAAAGTAGTTGTTCTTGTTATTAAAGATGATCCTAAAGTTATAAATAGTTTGATTGCTAGAATAAAAGCGAACTTACCTAATAATGATAAAGAATATTTACAGCATATAATTCCCTATATATCTGTCTTTGTAGCGGCGGTTAATGATGAAATAATGAACGCGGATGATTTATTCAAATTAATTTTAGCTGATGAAACCGAAGAACAAGACAATTTAAAATTTAACTAAAGAATAATTATGAAGTTTTTTTCGAAACTATTTTTGCTGTTTTTAATCTTGTTCGCTTTTACTAATGTATCGGCGCAAAAAATTTCTACCGCCTTAAAACAAGAAGCAATAAGCGAGATGAATGCCGGCCGTTATGGCGAGGCAATAGATTTACTAAATAAATATATTTCCGCGAATCCGCAAAATGCGGATGGTTATAACATGCGGGGAATCTGCAATGAAAATAGAAAATCTTATGAACAAGCGGTTTACGATTTTAGATCAGCTGCCAAACTTGAACCTAAAGATAAACAGATAGCAAAAAATTTAGCCCGCGCAACAAAATCTTGGTATTCATTAATTTATAATGAAATAGAAGGTTATAAAAGAGAAATTGCCATTAATCCTAATAAAGCAATTAATTATTTGCAGATCGGAAAATCATATAAAAATTTAGGTGAATGGGCAACCGCGGAAGAGTGGTACGATCAATATTTAAAAGAGAAGAAGCCTCTCCCGATGAAATAATTAGGTATTCTGAGATACTCGCGAAAAATAATCATATAAAAAAGGGAGAACCGATACTTAAAAAATATACGGAACAGTATCCAAATGATCACCGTTTATGGTCCCGATACGGCTATTTTACTCTTTGGCTGGGGAAAAAACAAATAGCGATTAAAGCATTTGAAAATGCTCTTGAGCTTCGTCCTTATTTTAAAGAAGCAATGGACGGTTTAGATTTGGCTAAAGGGAAAGGTTATATTTATACAATTAACGATACTTCTCATATCCGCAGATATAATTACGGGCTTCCGCCTAAAAGCTCAGGAATTATTTACCCGATAGATAAATATTATGCTAAACTAAAAAAAGAGCCGGAAAATGACGAGATCAGATTTAAGCTTATAGAAGAATTATTAAAAGCAAAGCGATATGAAGAAGCTTACGAAGAATCGAATAAACTTTATGAACATAATCCTTCGTTTGAAGGGATTGATGTATTGAGAGATTCAGTAATTTCCGTAAGAAATGATTGGATTGATAAAAAAATAGAAGAATATAAGGCTGATTTAGAAAAAGACCCCAATGATAAAGAAGCTTTATTAAAACTGGCGGAAAATTATTCAAAAATTAGAGATTATGACAGCGCTCTCGATCTTTATGACAGATATTTAAAACTTGAGCCTAATAATGAGGAAATAATTTTTCAATACGCGAAAGTTGCTGCGTGGAATAAAGATTTTCAATCAGCTATTGAAAAAATGGATCAACTTTTAGCCGCAAACCCGGATAAATTTGAATATCAATTATTCCGTGGACAATTAGGTGTTTGGCTGGGGCAAAAGGATGCTGAAACCGAAAATTATCTTTCTGACGCGCTGCGGAAACAGCCGGAAAATATTGACGCGTTAATTGCGATGGCGTTATTAAAAATGCATCAGCAGGATTTTGATGTATCGCAGGAATATATAGATAAAGTAAAACAGCTTGATCCGGAAAATAAAGATTTAGCTAAACTGGAAAGTGATTTTGAATTCCAAAAACTTCGTGCTGAACAAGAAAAACTTTTTGAGATTCTTCAGGAAGGAAGAAAACTTGCGATGGATGAACGTTGTGATGAAGCCATTCCTTTGTACGAAGAATATTTAAGTAAGGCCGAACCCAATAATTTAATTAAAAAAGAATATGCGGATGTTCAGGCCTGTGCAAAAAATTATGATACCGCAATTGATTTATATTCGGAATTATTAAACGAAAATTATGATTTTGAAACCGCACTGCAGCGAGCTAAAGTATATTATTTTGCTAATGATTCGGTAAAAGCACTTGAAGAGTTTGAAAAGCTTGCCGAAAATAATCCTAACGATTTTGTGGTAAATATGTATTTAGGTGATTCTTATACAAAAATGCATCAATACAGCGATGCTAGAGATGTTTATGAAAGAATTATTGAAGATAACGCTGACTCAAATTATTTCAATACCGATTCAACTAAAATCGCGATGATAAACCAGAGACTAAACTGGGTTCCGGTTACAGGGTTTTTGGGAATGATAAAATCTTTTCCCAATTACGCGGCTCTTTCTCCTAAATCATTATTCTATGCGGATAACTATAATTTTCAATTCAGCACTGTGGGAATGAGAGCGGAATTAGGTTTGTTAAACGGGTTTTCCGGCGCGGTTTCTTTTGAAAGATCAAATCTTAAAAATAATGTTGTTTCCAGAGAAATAACTTCAATTGATTGGATGCTGTATCTAAAAATAGGCGAAAATTTAAGAGCCGATTTCAGCTTTGGGACAACTCATTCGATAGGAGAAAGTAATAAAGCAACTTCCGGTTTTTCACTTACTTATGAACAAAAAGACAGACTTAAACTTTCCGGATCTTACGAAAGAGATGACGCAAGACTTTTGCTTTATTCTTCCTCGATTATTAATTCTCCGCTGAACGCAACAATTTTTAGATTAACCGGAAATTATAAACATCCGTCAAAATTAAGAATCAGCGGTTATTTTCATTATTTTGCTATAAATGATGATAACAGGGGAAATAATCTTCAGTTAAGAATCGGAAAAGAATTTTATCCCGATGTGGAATTAGGATATGAATATTATTATTCTAATTTCAAATATACCTCTTCACTTTATTATTCACCGACGAATTTTGAGTCCCACAGTCTTTGGGCTGATTGGATTGTAGAGAAAAATGAAGATTATGATGTTAAACTTGGCGGAAAATTAGGCTATTTTCCTGCGAGCGACTTTTTAATTAGAGAAGTATATTGTCAAGCAAATTATAAACCTCTTCCTTTTTTAACTTTTAGCGGTACCGTTAATTTAGGAAGTTCATATAGATACGATACAAGTTATAATTCATTTTCAATTCTGCTGGCAGCGTATTGGAGCTTATAATATAACTTGGAAAATAAGTCCCACTTCATTACGCGCGGTAAATTAAAAATAATATCAGTAAATATAGATATCAAATCTATAATGGATGATGATATCAGTATTTAATGGTGTTTTAAACGGTAGTTAATAATTCTTAAACGTTTTACTATGATACAGTTTAAAAAATGAATTCTTAAACTGTTACAAGGCTTTTATATTATTTTTGCTGTTTTTATCATTATTAGTAATAATTGTAGTGGCATATTTATTGACCTTACTAATCAACAAAACCAACTAAGATTACTATGAATTCTGAACAAAAAATTATAAAAAGTTCCTTTACTCTAAATAATCCTGATCATCAAGCCGAGGAAGAGGATAAAGAGAAGAAATATCTGCGCCGTATTTTTATTACAGGTGCGATTTCTCTTCTTCTTATTTTTATAATAATTTATACTCTGCCGATGACTGTATTATCTTTCAGTTCTTTAATTGAATATGCTACAATTGTTGCGTTAGTAATCTTCTTATTCGTCCTTCTTTTTAGATATTTTGCCATTTTAGTTATGGCTTATCTTTACATCAACCAGTATACTTATAAAGCTGTTTCGGGTTATTTTCCCTTTGTCTCTATTATAGTTCCCGTTTATAATGAAGAAAAAGTCGTCAGGGAATCAATTGAATCGCTTTTAGAACTTGATTATAAAAACTATGAGATAATAATTGTAAATGATGGTTCATCCGATAGAACAAGAGAAGTTGCAGAGACTTTAGTCGGATACAGAAAAGGAAAATATGATGAAGTTAAAGTTTCCTTAATAAATAAGCCAAACGGCGGAAAATCTCAGTCGCTTAATGCGGGAATAAAACAAAGTAAAGCTGAAATAGTACTTTGTATGGACGGTGATTCTCAACTTTCTCCGGATTCATTAAAATTAGCGGTTCGTCATTTTACAAATCCGGAAATAGGTGCTGTAGCCGGAAATGTAAAAGTATTGAACAGAGGCAAATTTTTAACTGATCTTCAAGCTTTAGAATATATTGAAGGTTTGAATATGGCAAGAAGTGCGCAAAGCTATATTCGTTTGGTAAATATAATTCCCGGCCCAATCGGTTTATTCAGAAAAAAAGCAATTGAGCAAGCGGGTTATTATTCCAGCGATACATTTGCCGAAGACGCCGACCTTACTTTGAAAGTTTTAGCAAAAGGCTGGAAGATTTACTATGAACCAAATTCTATATCGTATACAGAAGCACCATCAAAACTGCAGCAGCTTTTAAAACAAAGATATAGATGGACAAGAGGGATACTCCAATCTATCCGAAAACATAGAAAGTTAATGTTGAACCCGACTATTAACATCGGAGATACATTTATTTTATGGAGCATGTTTTATGAAGCTTTAATTTGGCCGACTATGAATATTGCGGCAAATCTATTCTTTATAATAGCTGCTCTGGCTTTTGGTTTTACTTCTTTAATTTTCTTCTGGTGGGCCGGCTTAGCCTTACTTGATTTGGTAACCGCTCTTTATTGTGTTGCGGTTGAAAAGGAGGAATTTAGACTTGTAGGGTATGCGGTTGTTTATAGAATGGTGTTCATACTTATTATCGATATCTGTAAAGCGATGTCGACTGTAGAAGAATTTTTAGGTATAAAAATGACTTGGGGAAAACTTGAACGCGTAGGTACAGCTAAAGCGTAGAAATAATTTATTAAACAAAGGAATACTATGGAACTTATCCCAATTCTTTCAACTATCATTTTAATAGCAACAATAAGTACTTTTATCCTGGCTATTGGAGCTTATGTCCTTTACAAGGTAAGGGAACGTAAAGGCCAGGCGACCATAGTTGCTAAACCTGCCGAAGTAAAAGCGGAATTAGTTTCTCCGGCTCCCCGAGAACAACGGGCAGAACAAGGTAAAGTTATGCCGCAGCCTATTTATATTGAATCACCCGCGCCTCAGCAGGCGGCTTATCAACAGCCTCGTAAACAGGCATTTGTCCAGCCGCAGAATCCTCAGCCTATGCCGGCTTTTTCTCCTTACCAATTAAATTCTTATAGAGGAGAACCCGCAAATTCTCAACAGCCGAGACAATTTTCTGATCCCGCTTTCAATCAGGCTAAAGGTTACAGAGGTAATCAAACTGATAAATCACTCGATTCAAAATTTTTAAAATATACCTCTGAAGGTTATGTATCAGCTAAAGAAGATAATAATGCAGGAGCCTTAAGGTGGCGATAAAAAGTACCAAAAGGAGCCGCGTTAATCAATTTCTTATCATATTAACCGGTTCTGTAATTTTAATCGGCTCTGTATTAATCTTCATGTATATTCTTAGAGGAGTATACGGCAGGTTTCAGGCTAAGGAATTGCTGCCCGATTCAAAGGTTTTAGAAAATGTACTTTTAGGCGGCAAACCTAGCGTGGGAGTTCTTTATTCAAAATATACGGAGAATATGCTTCCGGAAGGCAGTACCTGGCTTAATGATAATATAACTACATGGGAAAAGTTCTTAAATAATTCTAAACTAAAATATGATGTTATAAACGACCAAACAATTGAACTCGGAAAGCATTTTTCATATGATATAATAGTGCTTCCGGGATCAAGATCAATGAGTGATAAAGAAATTATTCAGCTTAAAAAATATTTAAATAAGGGGGGAAGTGTTTTTGCAACCAGCGGTACGGCATCTTATTCTAATGACGGAAAATGGCGCGGCTGGGAATTCTTTTCGGAAGTTTTCGGTTTAAAATTTTCAAAAGAAATCGAAAGGGATGAGGTAACAAAAATTCATACTTTGCGGGGAGGGCTGCCGATTACCGCGAATATTCCGACCGGTTTCCCGCTTAAAATTGCTACTTGGGATCGTCCCATGTCCGCGGAAGTTTTAGATCCGCGTACAACTCAGGCAAGTTTCTGGTACAATTATCGTTTAGAAAACGGTCTTGTGCGGGAGCAAGTTAAAAAAAGTGCCGGCATTTGTTATGGTTCATACGGAAAAGGCCGTTTCGTCTGGATGGGATTTGAAATCAATTCTGTAATCGGTGCCCAGGAAGATTATATTTATTTTGATCGGCTTTTCAACAACTGCTTAAATTGGCTTAATTATAATCCTATAGCTTATGTGAGGGATTGGCCTTCAAATTATGATGCGGCGGCTGTTATAACTCCTATAGTTTCAGAAGAGGCTGAAAATATAAAAAACTTGCTGCCGATACTTAAAAAATCTAAGGTTGACGCTTCATTTTTCGTTAATCCGAATGAGGCGCAGCAGAATAAAAATCTTATTAAAAGTTTAACCGGATACGGTACAGTAGGTTCATTGGTAGATGTAGGATATTTATCATCGGTTAATGATACTATAAATTCTTTAAATGATTATGACCTTCAGTTGGAAAAATTAAAAAGCTCAAAATCTATTTTAGAATCAATTACACATAAGCCTGTTTTGGGTGCGATTCCTTATTATGGTTTATTTGATCAGAATACTGTTCAAGCGCTTGTTGCCGCAAAATATAAATATATTATTACTGATTCTTTAACGGATCGTTCCGTTCCCAACACAATGGTTAGAGGCGATAGTATTATTGTCGGGATGACAAAAACCGCGCGGGATGATTATGAGGTTATAAGAGATTTTGGTTTAACCGTTCCGGATTATCAATTTTATACTTACCAGGAAGATGTGGATAGAGTTCTTTTTGAAGGCGGAATGTACATAATGAAGCTTCATACCGAATATCAATGCAAAAAGGATAATGTAGAAGTCGTTCATAATATTATAAAGGATTTGAAAAAGAAAAATTTTTGGATAACTACAGCTTATGATATTGAAAAATGGTGGTCAAAGAAGAGTTATGTAGAGGTTAAAACAATTAAAAGAGGCGATACAAGAATTGCTGTAACCGTTTCAAATCCGGGAAAAGAAACTGTTGATAGATTAGTTATACAGCTTGATTTAAATGATAAAGCAGTTAATGTTTCTTTAAGCGCCGAGATTATCGGAACTAAGGAAGCTCGGTTTGAATTTGATAAAGAAAAAAATGTAGTACTTGTTTATATAAACGATTTAACGCCGTCGGAATCTCGTACGTATTACATCGATTATTATAAACCCAATGCTTAATTTTTAGTTGGAGGGCGAAGTAGGCTTTCCTTGTCTTTCGATAGGAAAGCCTGCTTTATTTTACCGGAAAAAAATAATTATAACAAAGTTAGGGGAATTAGATAAAACTTCATTTTGAAAACTAGGATTGGTGATGAATAAGTTGTATTACAAAATATTATCTGCAATATCTGTTTTATCCTTTCTCATTGCGGGATGTGTAAGTTCTGCGACAAGTCCATACGGCACTTCGGCCACAAATTCCAATGGCGAGAAAATAAACATAAAAATAGATAGTCCTCAATCACACGATACTTTAAGCTACGGAAGATATAAAATAAATTATCAAACAACGGCGGCACAAGGAGTAAATTTAGTTGAACTTTATATCAACGGCGATTTTCAGAATAGTTATAAACCTACGGCTTCTAACGCGAATCCCGATGTGTATATTGATCTTGATTCAACTTTAATCAATAAATCTTTAAGTTTTTATTTAATTTATTATGATAAGAACGGTGTTAATGTTCATAGTGATACCGTTTCTAATATTTATGTAACTGTTAAAAAAGATCTTCCTAAAATTCCCTATAATCTTGTTATTACAAAATTAACTTCAACTACCATCAATTTGTCTTGGAAGGATTCTTCATTCTCCAATACAACTGGATTTGAAATCTGGAGAAGGGAAGGTATGGGCGGGGATTTTAAACTTCATTTAACTTCGGACCCGAAGACCTTCAACATCAATGATGAAAATTTAAACAGCTCTATTTCCTATTATTATAAAATTAGAAGCGTTAACACTTGGGGCGCTTCGCCATTTTCCGAGGTTATTAATACCGCCGGTACAGGAGGTTCTGAAAAGGTTCCGGCTCCGACTAATTTAACCGCCACGGCAACTAGTACTAATATTGTAAAATTACTCTGGACGGATAACAGCACAAATGAAAATTATTTTAAGATTGAAAGAAAAACTTCATATACTAATTTTTCTTCAATTGCAATTGTAAATAGAAATATTACTGAATATACCGACAGCGCAAACGGAATATCGGCAGGTGCTGAATTCTTTTATCGTATTAAAGCTATTTCAAGCGCTGATTCATCATGGTCTGATCAGGTTTATGTTAAAACACCTTTATATGTTTTATCAACTCCTACTTTAGAATCTGTTTTAAGTATTTCGACGGGAATTGTTGAAGTAAAATGGAAAGATAATGATTCTCATTATGCTTCTTTTCAAATAGAAAGAAAAATGGATAACGGAAGTTATATTTTAATTGGCGAGGCTGAAGGTTATCTTAATTCTTTTCAAGATAATACGGTATACACGGGCCATAAATATTTTTATAGAGTTAAAACCGGTGATACTAGTTATTCTTCCGGTTATTCAAATATAATAAGCATTCAACTGTAATTTATTTTCTGCTTTTTGCGAATTTCTTATAAGTTTTTTGAAATAATTAGTAAATTTATATTCCAGTTTATATAGAAAGTTTTTTGACTGCCTACAAAATAAATACTAATCTTTTCTCAGCAATCAATGAGAATATTAAAAATCCTTTCTTGGTGCTCGACCAAAATGGGAACATATTATCTGCCAATAAAGAGGCTTCCTCATTATTATCTTTAGATAGTATAAGTTCCGGCAATATTTTCGATATTTTTGACGGGCAATCTTCCGAAAAAATAAATCAAATTATTATAGATGTTGTAGCAAGTAAAAAATTTTTTGAAAATGATGTATCGCTTCTTTTAAAAAACGGCAATGAAATTCGGATTAAACTTATTATTAATTCTTACCATGAAGACAATGAAAATTTTGTATTTTGTACTTTTAGAGAACATGTAAATCAAATAACTCAGCAAGGTGCTTTTCAACTGGAGGTAAATAGCGATGATGTTAAAAATATAATTAATCATCTCGAGCTTGTTGAGGTTTTAAATGAAATAAAATCTCTTTATCCTTTTACTTTTATCGGTAAAGAAAAAGTAAGAAAAAAAATCAATCAGCTTGATGAATATTTCTGGGTGAAAGATTTAAATAATAATTTAATTTTGGTTAATAATAAATTTTCCAGAAGTTTGGGATTAAAAAATTCTCAGATAGAAGGAAAGCCTGAAAAACTATTTATTCATGAATTTTTACAAGAATTTCATTCATCAATACAGAATTATTTAAAAAGTTCTCTAAATACAATTATTTTAGAAGGAATTCCTGTTAAAGGAATTTCCGCCGAAAATTATAAAACAATTGAAATTCCTTTAAGTGACACTGAAAATAATTTAACCGCCGTTGTGGGTATTGCTTTTTCAAAGGCGGAATTTAATAGTGAAATAATTTCAAACGAAGTTTTTGAGAAGTTTTTAAATGTAGTTAAAAACATTTCGCAAGCTTTTGCCGTAATAGATCAATTACAGTATTTTAAGCAAGTAAATAAGGAATTTTGTAAATTATTTAATGTAGAAGTTGATAAACTGAAAGATAAAAATTTAGATCATGTTGCTCTGCCTGAGATTTTTACCGAAAAAGTTAAACAGTTTATTGATTCTCCGAAATTAGAAGAAAATTTTGAACTTAATGGTTTAAAAGATCAAGGAAAACAGCGAAAAGGTTTAAATACAACTCTTAGCAAAGTTTTTGTTGGTAAGGAGCAATTTTTCGGTGTTACAGTATTAATTGAAGAAACTGAAACTGAATTTGATCTTGAAAAACTGATAAAAAGTAGAGGAAGAATGTTTGAAGTCTTAATTAAAAATAATCCGGAACCCATCTTTATATATGATGCTGAAAATTTAAGATTTCTTGAAGTGAATGATAAAGCATTAAAGCTTTATGGTTACAGCAAAGATGAATTTCTCCGGATGGATTTAACCGATCTTTATACGCCTGAAGATATTCAAACCTTGCTGGACTCTTCAAGAGGAACCGAAAAAGAAGGAAAATTTATTGGACCATATAAACATAAAAAGAAAGACGGCACTTTTGTTTTTGTAGAAATAAGCCGGCTTCCCTTTATGTTTAATGATAATGAGGCGCATTTTAATATAATTAGAGAAGTTTCCGAAAAACTGGAATTAGAAAAGAAAAATCAACTATTTAAAGCCGTTTTTGATAATACCGATGACATGGTTTTTATTACTGATAATAGCGGCTTTATTACTTTTTCAAATAAAGCGGTTTCACATTGGCTGAAACGCAGCCGCGAAGATTTAGCAAATACATCTTTTACCGCGCTTGCTAAAGATGATGATAGAGGTACGGTAAACACTTCAATATTTCATTCTAATGCGAAAGATGTTATTACTTTATCCGTCGGTTTAAAAAAAGAAGAAAATAATTTTGCGGAAGTTGAACTTACCGCGACTCCGGTTTTTAATTATAATTCTGAAATTGAATCATTCACAATTATAGCCAAGCCGAAGATAAAAACTGAACCGGAAATTAGAGAAGTAATTAAGGAAGTTGAAATTATTAAAGAAGTTCCGGTTGAAGTTCTTAATCAAGTTGTAGTTGAAAAACCTTTATCCGTAAAAGAAACGCCCGCTAAAAATAACAACAAAGAATTTTTGGGCAATGTATTTCACGAAATTTTAACTCCGATAAATGTAATAATCGGTTTTGTACAGGAACTGGTAGATGGGATTAACTCTCCCGATGATGATCAAAAAGAAGCCGCTGATATTATAAACCAAAATAGAATTCGTTTAATTGATACAATGAATTCTGTTATGGAATATTCCGCAATCCAGCAGCAGGCTGTTGAAATGAATGTTTCGGAAATAAGTATTACCGAAATTATAGATCATCTTCAAGAAGAAACCGAGCAGATGAAAAATAGCAAACATATTGAATTTGCTTATGGACGTATTTCTTCTTCATTAAAATTTCATTCAGATTTATCCAAATTCCAAAGTCTTGTTGTAATTTTAATGAATGTTGTTTCTCATATCAGCAAGAAAAAGAAAATTTATTTTTCAGCTTTTCCGTATGAAGAAAATAATTTCATTGTTACTTTTAAGGACAGCTATTCTGCCGTTTCGCCTCATATTTTTGAAAGTTTAAAAAATATCTTCCAAAAAAACGATAGTTCGGTTATAAAGGAATTCGGTATTTCAAAACTTTCTGCCGGCCTCGCAAAATCACTCTTGAATTTATTAAAAGGCAGTTTTGAGATTTATCAAAAAGACGGTAAAACAGATTATGGTTTTATATTTCCGATAGAATATTCACAGCAAATAAATATTGCCGAACCGGAAATAATAGAAGAAGAAACTCCCGAAGAACAGCCGCCGCAAGAAGAAAAACTTTCGGCAGAAGAAAAGGAAAATAAACAATTAAAAGAGGATCAAAAAAAATCTGAAACAGGGAAATCGATAAAAAAACAAGTACCGTTAGAACAAATAAAAGATGAAACTGAAGAAGAGATTTTTGAAGAAGTAAAACCTGACGAACCGGAAGAATTTTTAGAAGAATCGGAAGGCGATTTTGAATACCAGGAACCTGTAATTGAACATGAAATCGATCAGTATGATTCCGATGATGAAGATGATGAAATAACCGAGGAAGAAGCGAAAATAATCTCTTCAATGGAACAGAAAACGCAGAGACAAAACTCCGGTAATTCAAGCGATAAATTAAATCTCTCTAACCTTTCTTGTCTATATATTGAAGATCAGGTTGATTCACAAATTCTATTTAAAGTGCAGATGAAGGAATTAAAGGAGATAAAATTTGCGGTAAGTTTTGAAGAAGCGCTTCCGCTGCTTGATACACATAATTTTGATTTTATCGTTATGGATATAAATCTTCAAGGAGAATATAACGGATTGGACGCGCTTAAAATTATTCACAAAATGCCGAATTATGAAAATATTCCGATTGTTGCCGTTACCGCTTATGTGCTTCCGGGCGATAAAGAAAAATTTATAGCAACCGGATTTAATGATTTTATATCTAAACCTATTTTCCGTGAAAAAATAATTGATTCTCTCGAAAAAATATTCTTAATGCGGCTTTAATTTTAAGCCGCGTTTTTCTTCTCTTTATATCACTAAGCTTTCTTAAGTAATTTATGAAGAAGCTCATTTCGCAAAATATAATAAGCAATTTATTTTATAAAACTCATCCGGTTCAGGGTATTGCCGCTGCCGGCTCTCCTACAGATATTTATCAAACAATAATTGATTCAATTGAACTTCCTTCGGTTATTCATCTGCCAAAAGATTCTTTTTTGATGCGGGTAAAAGGGAACAGTTTGAAAGATGCTTTTATTTTTGAGAATGATATTGTTATTGTAAATCCTAATCTCTCTCCCCAAAATAATCAGCTTATTGTGGTTATTATTAATAATGCTGTTTTAATAAAACGTTTTCGTAAAAGGGAAAATATTATTGAACTTCTCTCCGAAAATACCGGTTTTAATCCTATAATTGTTGATGAGAATGATGGTAATTTTAAAATTATTGGCGTAGTTGTTGGCTTATACCGAAAAATGAAATAACAATTTATTTACAACAATTCTGCTTGATTAAGTTTTATAATATGGTTAAAATGCAAAGCGTAATTTACAAAAAATTGCGTTCCTAAAGTTTCACTCCGAATAATCCGGTCCGGAATAAAAAAATAATCCAGTAAAACCAGAATTTTTATAATTCTCCTTAATATTTAGGTTCAATAGTTTATTTGCTTATTAATCCAAACGGATCAAAAGATATTTTAAAGAGTTAAGCCTTACAAGATAAAAAAATGAAAAAAGATAAAAAAAATATGAATGATAAGGATATTAAGTAAGGCGGGTTTAGGTCTTGTATTTATTTTGGCCAAAAGATTTTATAAGAAAAAAGGTTTCGTGTTGACTTCGGCAAAATAATTTTGTAGCAGATTTATTATCTTGTTTATAAAGTTCAATTTCCTTAATCATGCAAATAGAATAAAAAAGAGAGGTAAAAGGAATCTAATTTTACTGCTAATTAACATACTTAGTTGAGTAAAAATAACAGGGAGTAGATGTGATGGAGACTATTAAGAACAATTCGATTTCAATTCTTAAAGATTTGATATATTTAAGTTCGCGGGGCAGGCAGCTTTTTAATTCTGCTTGCAATGAAATCAATGAGAATCATTTGAGGGAAGCATTAAAAAATTTTACCGATCAATTAGAAGAATCTACAGCGAAATTAAAATCGGAAGTTGTTAGATTAGGCGGTGATTGGAAAGGTTTTTATAATCCTCAAGAACATGTTACAATCGATTTTAATTTTACGGAAGATACCTCCGATTTAATTCATGAGTGTGAAAAAACCGGAGATATTTTAGTTGATAAATATTTTAGAGCTATGAACGGAAAAATACTTTGGGAAGTAATCCCTATTATTTCCAGACAATATTTTAGCCTAAAATTTGTCTATGATCAGTTTAGAAATATGGTTCGTAAAGAATCTCTTCGTTTCCAAAGTACATAATTAAGCCTTTGGTTTATATAAATAACCAAATGTGTAAATTTTGTTTTCATTCCGCCGGATAAATATTATATAATAGTTGAAATTTAAACGGGGAGACGGTATGAAAACAAAATTTTATTTATTGTTATTATATACGGGTTGCTTTCTTTCTTCAACTATTTATCCACAAACTAGTATAATTACGGTTAATTTAACTAAAAGTAGTTTAATTAATCTTAAAGAAGGAATAAATTCCGAAAACGAACAGCTTTGTCAGAGTTCAATGCTTCAAGCCGGAAATTATAAAATAAATGAGGTTGTCAATAACATTATTAAAGTTTTAGAAAGCTGCAAATCGGAAAATACAAAAATGATGGCTGTTCTAACTCTTTATAAAATCGGTGATGAAAAAAGTTTGGAAACTATAAAAAATGCGGCTCAAAATGAAGAAAATCCTAATGTTAAAAAGTTTTGCCGTTCAATTTGTCAACTTTTAAAGAATTATAATTCCGTTTTTACCATTGAATAAACCATTTTTTTAATCCCGTTATTCTACCGGGATTTTTCTTTTTTATTCAGCCTTCTCTCAAATTTACTTATCTTTTAGTGCGCTGCCTCATAAGCGTATGAGATGTAAATCTTTAAGTTTGTTAAATTTTCATAAACTATCCATTTAATTTTAAACTAAGTTACCCGGAAGAATAATGACTTCAAATTTAGCCATTGAACAAGAAGATAATTTATTTATGAAAATACCGCAGCCGATGTGGATTGTTGATTTATCAGCGTTAAAAATAATTGAAATAAACGAGGCCGCAAAAGATTTTTATGGATTCACTTTGAAAAGTAGAGGGGGTTTATCTTTAAAAAGTTTAAGAGTAAAAGCAAATACGCCTACAAAACTTGAAGAAATACTACAGAAAGGGAAACTAAAAAAAATCTCTTTTATTGATCGGCATAAAAAGAAAAATAAAGAAACTGTTGATCTGGAAATTACTATACAGCCCATTAATTATAGAAACAAAAAATCCGCGTTCGTCTGTATAAATGATAAAACAGAACATGAAAAATTTAAAAGTGATGCTATTGAATATTTTGAGAAATTCAAAATTATTGCCGATACAGCGTCTGATGGAATTATTATAATTAACAGCGGCGGCAAAATTCTGTTCTGCAACAAAGCTTTAGAAAAAATATTCGGATATTCGCCGGATGAAATTTTAGACAAAAAAGTAAATAAATTTATTCCCGGTTATTTAAGAATTCTTCATTCCCAAATAAATAATAATTATACCTTAACTAATAAAAAAAATCTTAACCGGTTAAATATTGAAATGCCGGGACTTCATAAAGGCGGGCATGAAATTCAATTGGAAATTTCTTTCGGGAAATATACTAAAGAAAATGAAATATATTTTACCGGTGTTATAAGAGATGTTTCACTTCGTAAAAAAAGTGAAAAAAGACTTTCGGTACAATTTGAAGTAACAAAAATAATTAGTGAAACTGTTAAACTGGAAAAAGCTTATCCTAAAATTATTAAAGCAATTTGTAAAGGTTTAACCTGGGAAGCCGGTGAATATTGGGAGATTGACGATAAAGCCGAAACTATAAAATTTAAAACCGCGTACGCTTCTTCAAAAGAAAGTGAAAATAGAATTAATCAAATTTCCCAAAGTTATGAGTTTTCCAGGGGTGAAGGATTACCCGGAAAAGTTTGGGATACCGGGAAACCTGATTTGATTTTAAATATTATTAAAGATAAAAACTTTTTTAGAAAAAAAATTGCGGATGAATTAAATTTAAAAAGTATAATAGCGTTTCCAATTCCTTTCGGTAAAAATCCTTACGCGGCAATGCTGTTCTTTAAAAGCAATGTTGTTGAACCTGATGAAGAAATTATTAAAATGTTTGAAGCCATAGGAAAACAGATTGGCGGATTAGTAGAAAAAAAACGATATGAAGAATCTTTACATCTTGAACAGGATAAACTTGAGTCTAAAGTAAAAAGTAGAACAGAACTTTTGTTAAACTCTAATAAAATTCTTAAAACGGAAATAAAAAGAAGAGAACAATCAGAAAAAGAATTACTGGAAAGCCGGCGAAAATACAAATTATTAGTTGACGGCGTTAAAGATTATGCTATTTACCTTCTTGATAAACAGGGGAATATAGTTAACTGGAATTCAGGCGCTAAGAGATTAAAAGGCTATTCTGCTAATGAAGTAATAGGAAAAAATTTTTCAATGTTTTTTTCTCCTGAAGATAAAAGAAAAGACAGTTCAAAAAAACTTTTGCGGCAAGCAGAAAAAGAGGGCAGAGTAGAGGAAGAAGGTTGGCGTATAAAGAAAGATGGTACTCGTTTTTTTGCCAACGCAGTAATAACTCCTTTATACGATGAACAAGGAAAACTTTATGGTTATGCAAAAGTTACTCGGGATATTACCGCGAAAGTACAATCGGAAGCGGCTTTAAGAGAAAGCCAGGAACATTATAGGCTTCTATTAGAAGGGATTAAAGATTATGCTATTTTTATGATTGACTCTCAAGGGTATATTACAAATTGGAATACAGGAGCTAAAAAAATTAAAGGTTATGAAGCTAAAGAAATAATCGGCAAGCATTATTCTATTTTTTATACCCCGGAAGATAAAGAAAGACAAAAACCGAAAAGAAATCTTAGGTTAGCTTTAGAACATGGGCGCTATGAAGAAGAAGCATGGCGTTTAAGAAAAGACGGCAGCAAATTTTTTGCGGATGTTATTATAACTCCGTTAAGAGATGAAAAAGGGAAATTACTAGGTTTTGTAAAAGTAACCAGGGATATTACAGAAAGGAAAATAGCTGAAGAAGCGTTAAAAAAAGCTCACGAAGGATTAGAACAAAAAGTACAAGAACGAACTAAAGAGTTAGAAAAAGTTAATTCTATTCTTAAAGTTGAAGTAATTGAACGGAAGCAAGCAGTATTTCAGCTGCAGGAGAGGGTTCGCCAGCAGGAAACAATTGTTTTTTTAAGTCAGCAGGCACTTCAAATTTTTGATCTCCAAACAATTTTTGATGAAGCTGTTAAATTAATTACCAAAACTCTAAATGTAGAATTCGGAAAAGTTTTAAAACTTATGCCGGGCGGGAAGGAGCTTCTTATAGTTTCCGGCGTCGGCTGGAAACCTAATGTTGTAGGTAAAGTTACAGTCGATGCTGAAAAAGGTTCGCAGGCTGGCTATACTTTAAAAGTTAATCATCAGATTATTGTTGACGATATAAAAAATGAAAAAAGATTTAAAATACCCAAACTGCTTACTGATCATAATATTTTATCAGGTATTGCCGTAGTTATTGGCCCGGAAAAAAATCCTTTTGGTGTTTTAGGCGCTCATTCTATTAAGAAAAAAGATTTCTCTAAAGAGGATGTTCGATTTTTAGAAACTGTGGCAAATGTTTTGGCTTCCGCTATTGAACGAAAAAAAGTTGAAGGGGAACTGCAGGATACAATTTTTAATCTTAATGAGGCTAGAGAAAAAACTGAATTTGCTCAGAGAAGATTATCCTTTTTAGCTGAGGCAAGTATTATTCTTAATTCTTCTTTAGATTACCGGCGCACTCTTACTTCACTCGCTAATTTATCTACACCCGAAGTCGCCGATTGGTGTATTATTGATATGCTTGATGATGAAGGAAAGCTTAAAAGATTAACAGTTTCGCACGCGGATCTACAGAAAATAGAAAAAGTATATCAACTTCAACAAAAATATTCTACCGATCAATCTTTGCAAAGTGAACTTAATAAGGTGATAAAATCCGGAACATCAATTATTCATCCTCAAATTAATGAAGAAGATTTTAAATTATTCGGATTGGCAGAAGAACAATTAAGTTTCAGCCGAAAAGCCGGAATGAAATCGGCAATGATTGTTCCTTTGTCAACACGTGAAAAAGTAGTGGGAACTATTTCATTTATATCTGCGGAATCCGGTTTAATTTATAATGAGAATGATTTAAAATTTGTAGAAGATTTAGCGAGACGAGCTTCTTCGGCAATAGAAAATGCCATTTTATTTAATGAAACAAAACTGCTTAATAAAAAATTAGCTAAGCGTATAGAAGATTTAAATAAAGAAATAAAGGAAAGAATTAAAGTAGAAAACGCGCTTGTGGAAAGCAGAAAATTACTCCACAATACTGTTAACGCGGCGCCGCTTATTATTTGGGCAATCGATAATGAAGGTAAAATTTCATTACTTGAGGGGAAAGCGCTTTCTAAATTTAATATTAATCCGAAAGATTTTGTCGGCAAAAATGTAAATAATTTTCTAACTGATTGGCCGAATGTTACTGAAATATTAAGAAGGGTTAAACTCGGCGAAGAATATATTACTATAATAGAAATTAATGGAATTCCGCTGGAAACTCGTTTTTCTCCTATTAAAAAGAAAAATAAAATTATAGGAGTAATTGTTGTCGCCTTCGATATTTCCGAAAGAAAAAAAGCCGAAGAAGACCGTGCGATGTTGTTGGTTGAAATTGAAAATCAGCGAAGAAGGCTTAATAATATTATAGCTAATGTTCCCGGTGTTGTTTGGGAAACTTGGCGAAATCCTGATCCTGCAAAGTTAAGGACTAATTTCGTATCTGAATTTATTGAGAAAATGCTTGGTTACTCTGTTGATGATTGGCTTAGCGATCCCGCGTTTTGGCTTACTATTGTGCATCCTGATGATAGAAAACAAGCCGCCGAAGTTATTCAAGAAATATTCGAAAAAAAATTAGGCGGCCTTAATACTTTCAGATGGATAACTAAAAACGGAAAAGAGATTTGGGTAGAAACTCATGTTGTTGTTATTATTGATGAAAATAAAAAGCCTGTAGGGCTTCGCGGTGTATCAATGGATATTACTCAAAGGAAACTTGCCGAAGAACAAATTGAAGCGTCTTTAAAGGAAAAAGAAGTTTTACTTAGGGAAATTCATCACAGGGTTAAAAATAATTTACAGTTAATCTCAAGTCTTCTTAATCTTCAATCGCAATATATTAAAGATAAAAAAGCTCTGGAT
Source organism: uncultured Bacteroidota bacterium (assembly GCA_963798775.1). Classification (GTDB taxonomy): domain Bacteria; phylum Bacteroidota; class Ignavibacteria; order Ignavibacteriales; family Ignavibacteriaceae; genus CAWCUK01. The sequence goes on along the minus strand of CAWCUK010000001.1, from coordinate 112,366 downwards.
ATTTTCATCGAAAGTCAAAATAGAATAAAATCTATGGCTTTGATTCATGAAAAACTTTATAAGCCTAAAGATTTATCCAGTATCAATTTTGCCGAATATGTAAATGACTTAGCTCTTGGTTTGTTTGACTCATATAATATTCCCGAAAGTAATATTCGTTTGGTTGTTGATATGCCTAATATTTTTCTGACTATTGATATTGCGATTTCATTAGGATTAATTATAAATGAAGCGGTATCAAACGCCATTAAACATGCTTTTCCACCGGATATGCTGAAAAATGGAGGTAAAGGAGAAATTATTATCAGGATGTATGAAGATGAAAATGATGAATGGATAGTTATTCTTAAAGATAACGGTAAAGGATTTCCAGAAAATATTAATTTTAGAGAAACTGAGTCGTTAGGTTTACAGCTTATAAATACTTTGGTCGAACAGCATAATGGTACAATAGAATTAATCAAAAATAACGGAACTGAATTTTTTATTGCTTTACCAAAAGAGGAAGAAGAGTAGTTTTTAAAAAATCAACCTTTTATTTTTATTTTTTTTATAATTATATCTTTTTCAGTAATTGCCTATTTTTGAAAAGAAAAAATAATTTGGCTGCATAAAATGAAAAAATATAAATACCTTCTTCTTCTTTTAACCTTCTTAATTTCTTCACCTGCTTTTTCACAAAGCTGGATCAGAATCAATCAGCTTGGTTATCTACCCAAATCTATTAAAGAAGCAGTATTAATTAGTAAAGAAAATATTTCACTTACTAATTTTGAACTGCGGGACGCGTTAACAGGTAAGACGGTTTTTACTTCAAAAAAAATAACCTCGTTTGGTAAGTATGATCCTTTTTTATCTACATTCAGATTAAATTTTTCTGAATTTAAAAATTCCGGAGCTTATTACATTTTTGCCGATGGAACTAAATCTCCCAATTTTAGAATTGATAAAAATGTTTATGACGGAACCGCCGATTTTTTGCTGAAATATATGCGAGAACAAAGATGCGGTTATAATCCTTTCTTAAAAGATTCTTGCCATACTCATGATGGTTTTGTTATTTACAATACTCTTTTAGATTCAGCGCATATTGATGTAACCGGCGGATGGCATGACGCTACTGATTATCTTCAATATGCAACTACATCCGCGAACGCTACTTTTCAAATGTTATTCGCGTACCAGCAAAACCCGGAATCTTTTGGGGATGAATTTGATAAAGACGGAAATCCTGGAGCAAACGGAATTCCCGATATTCTGGATGAGGTAAAATGGGGTTTGGATTGGCTCGTAAAAATGAATCCTAAAAAAGGAATGATGTTTAATCAAATTGCCGACGATAGAGACCATGTGGGTTTTCGTCTTCCGACAAATGATTCTGCTTATTACGGCAAAGGTTTAGAGCGTCCTGTTTATTTTGTATCCGGTGAGCCGCAAGGAGTTTTTAAGTATCAAAACAGAACCACCGGAGTCTCATCCACGGCGGGAAAATTTTCTTCGGCCTTCGCGCTCGGCTCAGAAATTTTACAAAAATATTATCCTGAATTTGCTGATGAATTAAAACAAAAAGCAGTTAATGCTTTTGAATTCGGTGAAGAAAAACCGGGAGTTTGCCAAACCGCTCCGGCCGGTTCACCTTATTTTTATGAAGAAGATAATTATGTTGATGATATGGAACTTGCGGCCGTTCAGCTTAATTTAATGACGGGTAAAAAAGAATATTTACAAAAATCCGTAGAATACGGAAGTAAAGAACCTGTTACTCCTTGGATGGGCGCGGATACTGCGCGTCATTATCAATGGTATCCGTTTATAAATCTTGGGCATTATTATTTAGCCGAATCCGAAAATTCTGAAATAAAAAATCTGTTTATTTCCAATCTAGAGAAGGGAATTGAAGGTGTTTACGAACGGGGAAAATCAAATCCTTTTCAAATTGGTATTCCCTTTATTTGGTGCTCAAATAATTTAGCTGCCGCTATTTTAACTCAATGCCGGCTTTATACTTCGCTTACAAAAGATTCTACCTATGCTGAAATGGAAGCCGCTGTGCGTGATTGGCTCTTCGGCTGCAACCTTTGGGGAACAAGTATGATTATTGGTTTGCCAAAAGATGGTGAAACTCCCGATGATCCGCATTCGTCTTTAACTCATTTATATAATTACAAAATAAACGGCGGTTTAGTCGATGGTCCCGTTTACGCTACAATTTTTAATAATTTAAAAGGATTAAAAATTTATAATGGTGATGAATTTTCTCAATTCCAATCAAATAAGGTTGTGTATCACGATGATTACGGCGATTATTCAACAAATGAACCTACCATGGACGGAACAGCCAGTTTAACTTATTATCTTTCCGCGCTGCAAAAAGAAGGGAATAATGAAGCTTCTGTGGATACGAATAAAGATTATAATCTGGGAGCGATTATCAGAACGGATAAAAATCAAAAAAATATTTCTCTCGTTTTTACCGGACATGAGTTTGCAGAAGGTTTTGACGTTGTAAATAATGTTCTTAAAAAACATCAGATAAAAGCTTCCTTTTTTCTTACCGGGGATTTTTACAGAAATGAAAAATTTAAAAATCTAATAAATACCTTACGTGAAGAAGGCTGCTATCTCGGTGCGCATTCCGATAAACATTTGCTTTATGCTTCCTGGGAAAAACGTGATTCAACCCTTATTACAAAGGATGAATTTGTAAATGACCTTCAAAAAAATTATGCTGAAATGGCAAAATTCGGAATTACAAAAAACGACGCGAAATATTTCCTGCCGCCGTATGAATGGCATAACAATCAGATAAATGAATGGTGCAAAGAGATTGGTTTAACTCTTGTTAATTTTACGCCCGGTACAAATTCAAATCAAGATTGGACTTATCCGGCTCTCGATAAAAAATATTTCGACAGCGATAAAATTTACGGCAACATAATAAATTTTGAAAAAACGGATAAGAATGGTTTAAATGGATTTATTCTTCTCACTCACATGGGGACTGATGTAAGAAGAGAGGATAAATTCTACAACCGATTAGATGAGTTAGTTACGGAATTAGAAAATAAAGGATATACTTTTACTACTATTGATGAAGCTATGAAGTAAATAAAGTTGGTTGTTGTTATTTATTTATTTATTTATTTTAATTTATAATAAAACATAGGGGAATTACTCTTTTATTATTCCAACTTTTCCACTGGATACTAATCTATAAATTAGGGGACTTTAATGAAAAAGCTGCAAATCTTATTTATACTTTTACTCGTTATTTCCGCACAACAGAATCTACATTCACAAAATTATTTTCCTCTTCATGTAGGAAACCAATGGGAGTATCCAACCAAATATTCTACTAAATACAGCCACAGTTATGGCCTTGATACAATTGTTGTAAAAAAAGATTCAACATTAGATAATAAAACTTATTACCGCCTTTCTTCATTTCCGGATGACTGGCTTCGCTATAGTGAAAAAGATCAAAAAGTTTATTTGTTTTATCAGGATTCAGAATATGTTTTTATCGATTTTACACTGGAAGAGGGGGCAAAGTATCAACAATTCCAACCCAAGACGCACATTTTTCAAGAAGTAACAGTCATAAAGAAAGAAAATCGTGTAGGATATGATTATTATTGGGGAAACAGAGTTCATTCTACAAGGTTTTATAGCAAAGATACCGGTTTGGTTTACAGTGAAGATTATGAATATAATATAGGCCCAACCGGTGGAGATGTAAGCATTTCGCGGGAGAAGTTATCCGTTATTGAAGGAATAATTTATGATTCAATGGATACACCTCATTACATTGGAAATGATGCGTATCCTGAAATTAATTTTTCGCCGGTTATCTCAACTAGTGATTCATTAGTAGATTTCGAGGCAACAGTAAATCATCCTTATTCATTTGATATCTTTAATTTTATAAATAAAGTTTACCTCACCGGTTATTATTCTAAAGGAGAAAATAGTAAATTTGATACAGTTCAAATACCTCTGAATCAAGTTTTTGAAACTAAAGACTATAATGCAAGAGCTAAAATAAATATCATCCTGTTAAAAAATGGATACAGTTTTTATTATAAAATTACCGCTGAAGATCTCGGTATTTTTCAACATGAAATTTCTTCACCTGATACAGGTTTCTATATTTTAAAGTATGATAGCTCTTTCCAAATTAAGCAAAAGAATTTTTTCCCTTTGTCGGTTGGGAATAAATGGCTCTATAAAAAGGATTGGGTATACGCGGCGTACTGGCTGGAAAATGTCTCGATTGTCGCCGATACGATAATAAATAATAAAAAATATTATCGTTTTTTTGATAGTTCTCATAATACTCCTATGAAAAATGGCAACTGGACGCGGTATGACAGCGAAAATCAAATTGTATATGAATATTATTTAGGTTCTGATCATCCAAAATTTGATTTTTTTAAAGCAATTGATTTGGATGTGAACATTTTGGGTAAAACAGTTGAGGCAAAGGCATTCGGAGATAAAGGCCCTCGATTTGCGGAAAATTTAGGTTTTATTAAAGAACCTTATATTTATCCGGATTTTCCTGTTGCCTACAGTGGAAATAGTTTAATCCAAGCTATAATTTATGATTCAGCAAACGTACCTCATTATTATGATAATAACCAATTTCCGAATCTTTCCTTAATTTCTGCACAAACTGTTAACGATTCATTTTACATTAACTTTTGGGGTAAGCATTTTTATTCTGAAGAAGATAATGACTTTTTCGAAGGTTATATGAATTTTATCGACAGTGTTAAGCTTATTAGTTTTTATTTTAACGGCGCAAATAAAACTGAAATAGAGGAAGATTCTATCGGTAATTTAAAAAAGTCATTCCAATACAGTTATAGAAAAAAATTAAACCTTAATTATTTAGAAAACGGTTACAAATTTTATTATAGACTTGTAGCTAAGGATAAAGGAATTATTCCTCATTATGCCTCATTACCGGATACAGGATTTTATGTTTTAGACTTTGATCCTTCCACTGTGGGCTTTACTAAAGAGAAAAACCTTCCGTTAAAATTTTCTGTTTCACAGAATTACCCAAATCCGTTTAACCCGTTAACGACTATAGAATATTCTGTAGCAAAAACAGAATTTGTAAATCTAAAAATCTATGATATTTTAGGAAATGAAGTTGCCATGTTGATAAATGAAGAAAAATCTCCCGGTAATTATAAAGTTGAATTTGACGGCTCAAAATTTTCGAGCGGAGTTTACATTTATAAGCTAACAGCAGGCGGTTTTTCAAAAAATAAAAAAATGATTTTGATGAAATAAACTTAGATAATTGACATTTTAACTTTTTATCCTTTTAATGACAGCCGTTAAATTATTAATTACGGAAAACGAATGGAAGAAACATGGCTAAGCTGGGTAAAAAGTCTTCAGGCAATTGCGCAAAATGGGTTAACATTTTCCGAAAATCAATTTGATATTGCGCGTTATAAAGAAATCAGAAAAATTGCCGCTGATATTTTAGCCCGCTATTCATCATCATCTTCTGATGAAATATTAAAATTTTTTGAAACCGAAAACGGTTATGCTACTCCGAAAGTTGATATTAGGGGAGCGGTATTTAAAGACGATAAAATTTTGCTGGTAAAAGAAATTTCCGACGGCGGCTGGACTTTACCCGGCGGATGGGCTGATCCAAATGAAACTCCCAGCCTTGCCGTTGAAAGGGAAGTGTTTGAAGAATCCGGTTTTGAAGTTAAAGCCAGAAAATTAATTGCGGTTTATGATAGAACAAAACAAAAACATACGCCTCCTTATCCGTATCATGTTTATAAATTATTTTTCCTTTGCGATTTAATAGGCGGAGAGAAAAAGCATAGCATTGAAACCGACGGAGTTGATTTTTTTAAGGAAGATGAAATTCCAAGATTATCGGATGCAAGGGTTAAACTTCATCAAATAAAAAGATTTTTTGAATTTTATCGGAATCCTTCTCTTCAAGCCGATTTTGATTAATTTTATTTTTCCATTTACAAATTATTGAGGAAATGTTATGAATTATAGAAAATTTGGAAATACAGATTTAGAAGTAAGTGAAGTGGGGTTTGGTGCTTGGGGAATCGGTGGGCCTTCAATGGCCGGCGATATTCCTATCGGCTGGGGGCCTGTTAACGATGAAGTTTCAATTGCTTCACTCAAAAAAGCGTACGATCTTGGAATTACTTTTTATGATACCGCGAATTTTTACGGTTTAGGACATTCGGAAGAATTAATCGGTAAAACTTTAGCTGATAAAAAAGATGTTATTATCGCTACCAAAGTTGGTCATCGTTTAAATATTGATAATTCTATCCGCCTCGATTATTCCAAAAATCATATTCTTGAAGCGTGCGATAAAAGTCTGAAAAGATTAAAAAGAGAAGTAATTGATTATTATCAGCTTCATTCAGCAAAACTTTCCCATCTTGAAAATGGGGAGTGTATTGAAGCTATGGAACAGCTTAAAAAGGAAGGAAAAATTAGATACTGGGGTTTATCTTTAAATACTTTTCATCCTTCCCCTGAAGCGGATTTTCTTATGGAAAGAAATTTGGCCTCCGGTTTTCAGCTAGTATTTAATATCATAAATCAAAAAGCTTTAAATGTTTTAGAAAAAGCCGCACAAAACGGATACGGAATTATTGCCCGAATGCCGCTTCAATTTGGATTGCTGACAGGTAAGTTTTCCAAAGAAACACGATTTTCAAAAGATGATCATCGCGCGTTTAGGCTTCCGCCTGAGCTTTTAGCGGAATCATTAGATTATTTAGAAGATGTTTGGCCGATTGCCAAAAAAAATAATTTTTCTAAAACAGATTTAAGTATGAGTTATATTTTAAGTTTACAGGAAATTTCAACTGTAATTCCGGGAATTAAAACTCCGGAACAAGCCGAACTAAATACTAAAGCGATAAAACAACTTCCGCGAAAAGATGTTGACCTTATTAAAGAGTTATACAATGAAAAATTATATAAACTTGTTGATTTAATGGAAAAGCAAGGTTAGTATTTTGTTGAAAAGCGATAGGTAAGATTTCTTCTTTTATATCATTCAGTTCTTCTATTAAAAAACTGAATGATATAAAATTTCCGGTTCAATTATCCCATCCAGTTTTCGGCTAAAGTATATTTACTTGCCGCCGTTCCTTTCGGCAGATTTGCGTTATTTACTTTTACACAGATAACTGGAATTTCAGAAAGTCGCATTACTTTGTTAGTAACACTGCCTGTTGTTAAGTGGCTTAAGCTTGTCCATCCATGACTTGCCATAACAATAACATCAATTTTCTTTGATTGGGAATATGTTAAAATTTCTTCAAAAGGTTTTCCTACGTTTAGAACTTCTGTAAAATCAATTCCGGTTTTAGAATTTTTTACAATAAATTTGGAAAGTTCTCTTTTAGCGTCTCTTATTCTTGTTTCATGAAGGTAAACATCATTGTCGGATTTGTAAGATTCATGAGGAAAATAAACCGGCTCAATTATATGAAGTACATGAAGAAGAGCTTTATTCTGTTTGGCAAGGTATTGTCCGAAATCAAGTGCTTGTACGGAATTATCTGAAAAATCAACAGGTACTAATATATTTTTAAATTCTATCATAGTAGCGCCTCCCTTTTTATAAAACCATTAAGCTACAAGAGTAGAAAGAGTAGAAGATACCTCGTTTAAGTCGTATGGTTTATAAAAAATTGAATTAACATATTTTCTTATTTCATTTTCAAACTGTTTGAACTTATCTTTATAAACATACGTTAGAACAAACGGAGTTTGAAATTTAGCTTTAACTTCTTTTAAATAAGCTTCAATTTCTGCCGATGGTTCAGTGTCTAAAATTATTAAATCAAATTTAGAATTAAGTGTAATTGATTTTAAAACATCTAAACTTGTGGTTGTTGTTACACTGTAAATGTTCTGTAAGAACATCAGTAAACTAAAACCCATATTAAAGTCTGAACTATAAAATATTATATTTTTCATGAGTAACAAGTTGAAAAAATGTGTATAAAAATCCGCAATGGTAGGAGTATTATATCCATTTACATGCCAATAAAATCATTGGCAAACCATAACTTTTATTATTGTTTTCTTTAGTCTTAATAAAATAGGAAAGGCAAAATTCTAAATAAGTTTCTCATTAATGGAAAGGAAATGATTCATTAATGAGAAACAAAAAGTGTAAAATAACAGCCGGTTAAACTTTAATATCAAGTTCTTTTAATTTTCTGTACAATGTAGAAAGTCCAACCTGAAGTAGTTCAGCTGTTTTTTCTTTATCGAAATTATTATTTTCTAAAGCTTTAAGAATATAATCTTTCTCAAATTTTCTTACTGATTCTTCAAGCGAACCGATTTTGGAATAATCTGTAACGCCTGTATTAGGTTTAAAAGCTTGCGGCAGATCTTTTAGAGTAATAAATTCTTCTTTACAAAAAATAACGGATCGTTCAATTATATTTTCTAGTTCTCGTATTTCACCTTTCCATTCGTAAGCCATTAAAGCGCGCATTGCCTCGCTGTCAATTCCTTTTATATTCTTCTTCATCTCTTTTCTGTATTTATCAAGAAAATGATCCGCGAGAAGGGGAATATCTTCTTCTCTTTCCTTAAGAGAAGGAAGATTAATTTCTATAACATTTAAACGGTAATAAAGATCTTCTCTAAAAGTATTGTTTTTTATTTCCGTCTCCAGCTCCCGGTTAGTGGAAGCAATAAATCTTACATTTACGGGAATTGAAGCCGTAGAACCGACCGGAGTATATTCTTTTTCCTGTAGCGCCCTTAAAAATTTAACCTGAAGTTGAAGTGGAAGTTCGCTTATTTCATCAAGGAAAAGAGTGCCGCCGTCCGCTGCTTTTATATATCCTTCTTTATCTGTTATCGCACCGGTAAACGCGCCTTTTTTATGTCCGAATAATTCACTTTCAATTAAATTTTCTGAAATTGCGCCGCAGTTTACAGCTATAAAAGGTTTATTTTTTCTTTTGCTTTTAAAATGAAGAGCGCGAGCGACAAGCTCTTTCCCGGTTCCGCTGTTGCCTGTAATCAAAACTGTACTATCGGTTTCGGCAACAGTTTGAATCATTTCATAAATTTTTTTGATGGAACCGCTTTTACCGACAATATTTTCAAAATCATAATTTCTCTGTATTTCTTTTCTTAAAATACTATTTTCGAGCAGAAGATTCTTAATCTCAAACAATCTTTTAATTTTGATTAGTAGTTCGTCAAATTCTACCGGTTTTAGCAAATAATCGCTTGCGCCGTTGCGTAAAGCTGAAATGGCCGTATCTAATGAGGCAAATGCCGTAATTATTATAACCGCGGTATGAACATTAATTTTTCTTACTTCAGCAAGCAGTTCAATTCCCTTCATCCCGGGCATTTCCAAATCGGTTATAACAAGATCGAATGAATCTTCTAAAAATTTTTCATACGCAACTTTCCCGTTTTCCGCTTCTTCAACAATATATCCTTCTTTTCGTAAAACATAAGAGAGTGATTCTCTTATAATTTCTTCATCATCAACAACAAGAATTTTTCCTGGCATTATTTCCTTTTTTATTAAGTCTGAATTGGAAGAGTAATAGTAAAAATTGTTCCTTTACCAATTTTACTTTTTACCTTTATATCTCCTTGAAAACTTTTTATAATACCGTAACTTACCCACAAACCCAGTCCTGTACCTTTTCCTTCTTTTTTTGTTGTGTAAAAAGGTTCAAATATTTTTGATTGATTTTCTTCGGGAATTCCCGGCCCTGTATCGGAAAAAGTTAAAATTATATCATCTTCATTTGCTTTGGAACTTACATCAATATAATTGTCTTTTTTATCCGGCATTTCCATAATTGCGTCAACAGCATTTAAAAGTATATTAACAAATACCTGCTGAATCTGGTCGGCAACTAAAGGAAGCAGCGGAATATTATCGCTTAACTTTAGTTTGTAAAAAATATCTTTTGCTTTTGTCCCCACTTTTACTATTTCAACGGCTTCGGATATATTTTCATTTATATCCGTAAGTCGAAGTTCATAATTTGACGGACGCGAAAAATCTACAAGATCTCTTATTATTTTTGAAATTCTTGTAACCTGACTTTTTACTAATTCCAGTTTTTCTTTTACAAATAAATCATCTGTTGATCTTTGCACAACTTGAACTAAAGCCGAAATAGAGGCTAAAGGATTTCCTACTTCGTGTGCTACTCCGGCAGCTAGAGTTCCAATACTTTCCATTTTTTGAGTATGTATTAATTGTTTTTCAAGCATTTTCTTTTCAGAAAGATCCCTGTGCACACCGAAAAATCCGGTAACATTTCCTTCCCCGTCCATTATAGGTGAAATTAAAAGTTGAGTATAAAAAGGCTCACCGTTCTTTTTTCTGTTTTCAACTTCGCCAACCCAAACTTTTCCACTGGTAATTGTTTGCCACATTTTCATCCAGAATTTTTTCGAGTGTTTTCCGCTCCCGAAAAGATTAGGATTATTCCCAATAATTTCTTCCTTCGAATATCCGCTGGCTTCAACAAATGCAGGATTTACATAAACCATTCTGCCTTGTATATCAGTTATTTGCAGAGGATTTACCGTATTTTCAGATACATAATAAAAACGGAGTAAATCTCTTTCTTTTTTTCGGTCTTCTGTTATATCCCGAGCTACAATAAAATTATACTTTTGGGCGTCGGTTATTTTTTCGTTTTGATATTTGGAAACAAAAAGATTTACTTCAATATTTTTTTGTCGCCAATTTAACTTTACGAAATATGAATCTTCGCTTTTTCTACTATTTTGTGCCGATAAAAAATTTATCAATCCTTCCCTATAAGCGGGGTCCACAAAATCATAAAAATTATAATTAAAAGCATTATTCAGCAAAAGCTTTTGAGCCGCCGCTGAATTGAACATGATAATATTCCCGTCTCCCTCTAATAGCAAACACATATCGGGGAAATTGTTAAGCAGGTCGAAATCAAATTTTAAATTATTTTCCATTTAAACTTTTGGGTAAGATTTTATAAGAAATGATAATGATCATAAATACAATTTATTTTGGTTCTGCTGCATAACAAATTAAGCTTTATATATAGAAAATAATGCCAGAATGATCAGAAGAATTATCTAATTTTTATTGTGTAATAACAACAAATTTTTGCCGAATAGTTATACAGTTAATTACTGATTTTCTCAAAAACGATAATACTAAAATACGTATTTGTCGCCCATGAGAAAAGAATTTTTTATTAAAATTAAAAATGGCAAAAAGTAAGTTAAAATAGAAATAAGAAATTAATAAAAATTTGGAATGAAGATTGTATATAAAATGATGAACAAAGTCCTTTGCCCAATTTTACGGTATTTTGCCGGAGATTGGAGGGTAAAATGGCAAAATTAAAAACATATAAAGCGGATTTAATCGGAAGATACCGCCTTATACTTGAAATAAGTTTAATTTGCTCTCTTTCAATAATTGTTCTGGCATTTAAATATTTCCCGGTCATCGAATCCGAAAAAAAATTATATACTTCGCCTCAAGAACTTTTTAAAGTTGAAGATATTGCCCAAACAACTATAGAATTTAATGTTCCGCCGCCGCCGCCGAAGCCTCAAATTATTATCGCTTCGCCGGCAGATGAAGTTCTTGAAGATATTGAAATAAGCAGTACAGAGTTGGAAATAAACGAGTATATAGCTCCGCCTCCCCCTCAAATTAAAGATATAAATAAAAAATATATTGTTGAAGAGGAACCCAGCTTTTTTGTTGCTGTTGAGGAAATGCCGGAAATTATTGGAGGTATTCAAGCGTTGCAATCAAAAATTGTTTATCCTGATATTGCAAGACGAGCAGGGGTTGAAGGTACCGTTTATGTTCTTTCTTACGTTAATGAAAAAGGTGAAGTAGTTAAAACTGAAGTGCAGAAAGGTATAGGCGGCGGTTGTGATGAAGCCGCTCAAAAAGCAATTTTTGAAATGAAATTTAATCCAGGAAAACAGCGCGGAATGCCGGTAAAAGTAAAAGTCATGATTCCGGTTAAATTCCAGTTAAAATAAAAATTTGAAATTCAGATCTAATAACTCTCTTCGTTAGGCCCACCAGGGGGCATGGTGTTAAAACCTCAGACCGCGCTCCATGCCCTCTTTCTTTTTATTCTTGCAAACTTAGATGTTTGCAAGAAATTTTTTTGTGATTGCAGTCATTTGTTCGAATTCAATTAAAAACGCGTCGTGGCCGTATATAGAATCTATTTCATAGTATTCGGCGTTTGGAATGTTAGCCGAAATTTCTTTCTGTTCATAGGACGGATATAAAACATCCGTTGAAATGCCAATATTTAATGTCTTTAATTTTATACTTCCTAGTACTTCTTCTAAACTGCCCCTGTTATAGCCGAGATCATGTAAATCCATAGCCCGAGTTATTGATATATATGAATTTGCATCAAATCTTTTTACTAGTTTTTCTCCCTGGTAATCTAAATAGCTTTCTACTTGAAAATTATTTTCCGGTGAGAAAAAACCCCTGTTAGGTTTTACTCGGTCTCTCTTAAATTTAGCTTTAAATGAAATATCGCTTCTGTAACTTATCATAGCTATTTTTCTTGCAAGACTTAATCCATCAAACGGCTGTTCTTTATAAAGACCTTTTTGCCATTTGGAATCATTAAAAATTGCTTCTCTTGCTGTTTGATTTAAAGCTATACTCCAGGCGGAATGACTTGCGGAAGTTGCGATAGGAATTATTGAATCTAAATATTCGGGAAACATAACCGCCCATTCAAGTACTTGCATTCCTCCCAGTGAGCCGCCTGCAGCTGTAACAAGTTTTTTTACGCCTAGTTTATCAAGTAATTTTTTTTGAACCCGTACCATATCTCGTACAGTCACAGTAGGGAAACTAGTTCCGGCCAAATTTCTGGCATTATTTATTCTGCTTGCGGGCCCTGTCGTTCCGTAACAGCTGCCTAAAAAATTAGAACAAATTATGAAATATTTATTTGTGTCGAATGCTTTTCCGGGACCGATTAATGAATCCCACCATCCTTTTTTGCCTAAATACATTTTGTTATACTTGAATAAAAATTCCTCATCTTTCGACCTTGTAATTTCTTCTTCTGTTATAACTCCGGCGGCGTGGGCATTTCCTGTTAACGCGTGACAAATTAATATTGCGTTAGTACCTTCATTATTTAATTTTCCGTAGGTTTGATAAGCTGCCCGCACTTTAGATAAACTTTCGCCGCTTTCTAAAAAAAGCGGTGACTGTTCATCAAATATTTCCGTAAAATGTGTCTCTGCTATTAATTTTTCTTTTTCTTTTTTAAGTATTTCCATATTAATAATTGTGTTTGATTATCATCAAAAAAGAGGAACCTTGTGAGTTCCTCTTTCAGTAAAATTAATTATTTATTTCTTCAATAACTGCCGTTTTTAGAGCAGCGTCAAAATCTTCAATTATATCATCAATATGTTCTATTCCTACCGATACTCTAATTTGTTCCGGTAAAACACCTGCTTCTTTTTGCTCTTGTTCAGAAAGCTGTTGGTGTGTTGTGGAAGCGGGATGAATAACTAAAGTCTTCGCGTCTCCGACATTAGCTAAAAGGCTCGAGAGCTTTACATTGTCGATGAATTTTTTACCTGCTTCAATTCCGCCTTTTATTCCGAAGGATAGAATGGAACCGAATAACCCGTTTCGTAAATATTTTTTTGCTGTTTCATGATAAGGGTGATTTTCTAATCCCGGATACCAAACCCATTCAACGGAAGGGTGTTTATCTAACCATTCTGCCAGTGCTAAACCATTTTTCCCGTGTCTTTCAATTCGTAGCGAAAGTGTTTCTAAACCCTGTAAAAGAAGGAAGGAATTGAAAGGTGAAATGGCCGGACCGAAATCTCTTAGCCCTTCCACACGCGCACGAATTATAAAAGCTATATTTCCGAATTGAGAACCCTTTCCGAAAACTTCATTGAATTTTAAACCGTGATATCCTGGAGAAGGTTCGGTAAATATAGGGAAATTTCCGTTGCCCCAATCAAAATTGCCCGAATCTACAATAACTCCGCCTATTGAAGTTCCGTGTCCGCCGATCCATTTGGTTGCCGAAGCAGTTACAATATCGGCTCCATGATCAATTGGACGGACTAAATAACCCGCAGCACCGAAAGTATTGTCTACAATTAATGGAATTCCGTACCTATGCGCCAATTCGGAAAGTGCTTTTAAATCAGCAACATTTAATTTCGGATTTCCTATTGATTCAACATATATCGCTTTTGTTTTTTGATCGATAAGTTTTTCAAAATCTTCCGTTTTATCTCCTTCAACAAATTTTACGTTTATTCCTAAACGGGGAAGTGCAACTTTAAATTGATTATAAGTCCCTCCGATAAAGTGTTGATGATGCCACAATATTTTCACCGGCTTGCGCAAGTGTGGAAATGGCCAAAAATTGCGCCGCTTGGCCTGACGCGGTTGCTAAAGCGGCCACGCCGCCCTCAAGCGCCGCTATTCTTTTTTCAAATACATCTGTTGTTGGATTCATAATCCTAGTATAGATATTACCGAATTTTTGCAGGCCGAAAAGATCAGCTGCATGCTTTTGAATCAGTAAAATTATAAGAAGTGGTTTGATAGATTGGAACGGCCCGCGAACCTGTTGTAGGATCCGGTTCTTGGCCTGCATGAAGCTGTAATGTTTCAAATCTGTAGTTTCTCTCCGTTAGTACTCATTTATTTAACCTTTCTGATATATGTTGTTGTTAAGTAATTTCGCTTAGACAAAAAAAAAACCTCTTCGGAAAAGATTATTCGAAGAGGTTTTTTTAAAAACTTCTTCTCTCATCTTTCCCATTAATTCCGTTACCGGATTTGGGCAGGAGTTAGCACCATGGCCCCCGATTTACGGAGCGGTTGCTAAGGTTTCAACGGGCCTGATCCCTCAACCTTTCTCGATAAGAGTTTATTATGTATTTAAATATTATGTCATGTTCGTCAAAAATAAAAAACCCTTCTCGATTTCGGTATCGGGAAGGGCTCAGTTAAATTTCTTATTTCAAAATTATTATTCTGTGTCCTCCCGAGATGACATACACATCATCATACAGCAGCAATCGCATGTTTATTAATTTAGGGTAATATTTATTGTTTTTGTTATTCATTAAAACTTGAGCAAAGTTAATTCAAGATTAATTAGTAATATCAAGTGTCAAAAAATATTTTTTAAAAAACATTATTTTGAATACAATTTCGCGGCTTTATCGGCTGAGGTTACTATTCCTTTTATCAAAGCCGAACTAAATCCGTTATGTTCCATTTGGTTTAAACCGGAAATTGTGCATCCTCTTGGCGTTGTAACTTTATCAACTTCACTTTCCGGATGCTGGCCGGCTGAAAGCAACAATGATGCAGCGCCTTTTGCTGTTTGTGCTGCCATTAATAAAGCTTCTTCAGAATGAAATCCTATTTCAATTCCGCCTTGAGATGCTGCTCTTACCGCACGTAAAAAAAACGCGATTCCGCATGCGCATAAAGCGGTTGCCGGTACCATTAGTTCTTCATCTATTATTAAAGTTTGTCCCACCGAATCAAAAATTTTCTCCGCTATTTTTAGAGATTCATTCGTTTTCTTTTCGGCTGAAATGCAAGTCATCGATTCACCGATGGCAATTGCGGTGTTTGGCATTGCCCTTATAATTTCTACTTCATCACCTACAATTGTTTTTATCGCTTTTATACTTGCGCCGCTTACTACTGAAATAAGTATATGTTTATGATTTAGGAAAGGTTCAATCTCTTTTATAAGTTCATCAAGCTGCTGCGGCTGAACGGCAATTATAATTACTTCTGAATTTTTAACAGCCTCAATATTATCAGTGGTTATTTTAAATCCTTCTTTGGATAAATCGGAAAGCGGCGAGGTATTTTTTCTTGTAATATAAATGTTTTTTTCGGCAAAAAGTTTTGAATTAACCAGACCTTTCGCAATTGCTAAACCTATATTTCCTCCGCCTAAAATTGCGGAATGTTTTATGTTACTCATTATCATTCTCTCTTTTTTTTATGAATGATTAATTAAAAATTCCTTAAAATCCTCAAATTTATTCGAAATTAAATATGATTCTTTTTCTTTTTCTAAACTCTTTTTAAGCCTTTCGGGAACTGGTATCTTATAATTTAGCGCGTCCTCCATTATATCGCTAAATTTTGCCGGATGAGCTGTTTCTAAAATTATTCCGTTGTAATCCTTCAATTTCTTTTCACCGATATATTTATTTAAAGCCAAATATCCTACGGCTCCGTGTGGATCAACTATATAATTAAATTTATCCCGAACTTCCTTTATCGCTTCTATGGTTGCTGAATCATTAAAGCTTGCTGCGTAAATTTCTTCTTTTATTAGAATGTGATCCTTATTATAAATATCAAATACTCTCGCAAAGTTGCTGGGATTACCGACATCCATTGCGTTTGAAATAGTTTTTACCGAAGGTTTCGCTCGAAAAATTCCGCTTTTTAAATATCGCAAAAAAACATCGTTGGAATTTAAAGCGGCTATAAATTTAGAAACCGGAAGTCCCATTTTTTTAGCGATAATTCCTCCGGTTAGATTCCCGAAGTTACCGCTAGGCACCGAAAAAATTAGCTTTTTCTGCTTTCGTTTTAATTGAGCGTAAGCATAAAAATAATAGAAAGATTGAGGAAGAAGTCGTGCAAAATTTATTGAATTAGCCGAAGATAAATTTAATTTTGATTTTATTTCAGAATCGGCAAAAGCCGATTTTACCAGCCTCTGACAATCATCAAAACTTCCTTTTACTTCCAATGCGGTAATATTTTTACCGAGTGTTGTTAATTGTTTCTCTTGAATAATACTAACTTTTTGAGAAGGATAAAGAATAATTATATTTATACCTTCTGTTTCATAAAATCCATTGGCAACGGCACTGCCTGTATCTCCCGATGTAGCTACAAGTATTGTAACTTCTTTTTTACTTCCGTTATTAAAATATGAAAGAAGTTCGGCCATAAATCTGGCGCCGAAATCTTTGAATGCTAAAGTCGGGCCGTGAAATAATTCAAGAATATTTATATCCTCATTCAGCCTTACCAGCGGCGCGTCAAAGTCAATTGCGCGGCAAATAATATCCTTTAAATCATTTTTTGGAAGATCATTCTTTAATAGATTATGGGAGGCTTCAAAAGCAATTTCTTTAAAAGTTAAACGATCACTTTTTTCAAAAAAAGAAGAGGGAAGCGGTGGAATTTCTTCAGGGAGAAATAAACCGCCGTCATCGGCAATTCCTTTATATATCGCTTCGCGAAGATCTACCTTATGAATATGGTTTTTTGTACTATAAAATTTCATCTTGTTTTTCGGATATTAAATAACTTTCGGGCCTTGTTTATTTATTGGAGAAAGATAAATATCATTCTCAACTCCTAAATTATCCAGAATCTTTCGCATGGCTGTCCCTACTTCATCGGCTTGTTCTAAACTTTTGCTGAACGCAAAAACCGAAGGCCCGGAGCCGGATATTCCGCATCCTATTGCGCCTGCCTGTATAGCCGCTTCTTTCATTTTATCGTACCCCGGAATTAATATTGAACGAACAGGTTCAATAATTACATCTTGAAGCGACCGGCCGATTAATTCAAAATCTTTTTTCATTAAACCGGCAACAAGTCCCGCTACATTTCCCCATTGCTGAACGGCGTCTTTTAAAAGAATTTCTTTCTTCAGCATTTTCCGTGTCTCCGCAGTCCGCACTACAATGTATGGATGAATAACTGTAACGAAAAGATTATCCGGTGTCTCAATTGTAATTATATCAATGGGATCTAAACTTCTTACTACAATAAATCCCCCGTATAAACATGCCGCCACATTATCCGCGTGCGGATTTCCACCGCATGTAAGTTTTTCACCGTCCAAAGCGAATTTTAATAATTCGTCTTTTGTAAAAGGTTTATCTAGTATTTCATTAAAAGCAAAAACCGCCGCTACCGCGCTGGCGGCGCTCGATCCCATTCCTGTACCTAAAGCCATTTTTTTATGAATTTCAATTTCAAGTCCTTTTTCAAAATTCAGATAATTCACCATTGAATCAAGCGCGAGCCCCGCGGTATTATTTAAAGCTTCAAAAGGTAAACGATTGTCATCGCCTGTAATTTTTGTAATTACAATTCCGGGTTCATCTTTAATTCTTAATATTAGTTCATCTCCGGGCCAGTTTAATGCGAATCCCATTATATCGAAACCGCAGCTTACGTTTGTAACTGATGCAGGAGCGAAGACTTTAATTTCATTTTTCATTTAGAAATTTTTTCTTTAGGTTTTTGGGAAATAGTTTATCGCAGGAATCCTTTGGCTTTTAAAAGTTCGGCGCAAAGAATTGCACCTCCTGCGGCACCTCTTACGGTATTATGAGAAAGTACAACGAATTTAAAATCAAAAAATTTATCCTCCCTTAATCTTCCCACTGAAGCGGCCATTCCTTTATCAATGTTTCTATGAATTCTCGGCTGAGGATAATTATTTTCGGTAAAATAATGAATCGGCTTTTTCGGAGCGGTCGGAAGATCAAGTTTTTGAGGTTCTCCGGTAAAATTTTCCCAGGCAGATATTATTTCCTCTCGTGTCGCTTTATTTTTTAATTTCACTTGTACACATTCCAAATGTCCGTCAACTACCGCAACTCTATTGCATTGAGCGCTGATATTTATTTCTGTTTCTTTAATTGAATGATTGTTCAATGAACCTAAAATTTTCATTGGTTCAAGTTCTAATTTTGATTCCTCCCCTGAAATAAATGGTATCACATTATCGAGCGAATCTAAACTGGAAACTCCCGGATAACCAGCGCCGGACAGTGCTTGCATTGTTACAACATTTACCGCTTCAATTCCGAACGCGTCATGCAGAGGTTTTAATGCTAAGACCATTCCTATAGTTGAACAATTAGGATTGGTTACTATAAACCCGCCGTTATAATTTTGCTTTCTTACTAATTCTAGATGATCAGAATTTATCTCCGGCACAAGCAAAGGAACGTCTTTATCCATTCGATGATTTTTAGAATTAGAAACAACTATATATCCGGCGTTTGCGAAATCAGTTTCAACTTCTCCTGCTATACTTGAATCGAGTCCTGAAAAAACTATTTTGCAGTTTAGGTTCGGTTCGCATTTCTTTACCACAAGCTCCGCGATATTTTCCGGAAGAGGAGAAGATAGTATCCAATTAACCGCGTCTTTATATTTCTTATCGGCCGATCTTTCAGAAGCGGCAACGTCAGTTATCTTAAACCAAGGATGGTTAGAAAGAAGTTCAATAAATTTTTGTCCTACGCTTCCGGTGGCGCCGAGTATACCGACAGGAATCTTATTATTATCCGACATTATTTTTTACCTATAATTTTGTTATAAATTTAACTCAAATAATTTGATATTCTAATTATATCCGCAAATACTCCGGCGGAAGTTACATCCGCGCCTGCGCCCGGACCTTTAATTACAACCGGTCTGTCCTGACAATGTTTGGTTGTAAATGCTAATATATTATCACTGCCCGAAAGGGAATAAAATGGATGTTCCGGATTAATTTTCTGAAGAGATATTTCTGCTTTTCCGTTTTCTAATTTTGCTATATATCTTAAAACTTTTCCTTCTTTTTCGGCGGATTTTCTCTGTGCCGAAAATTCTTCGTCAAATTCTTTTAACTTCACAAAAAAATCATCTACAGTTTTAGTTACTTTTGCGGATTCGGGAACAAGATTTTGAATTTTTATATCCTCCAATTCAAGAATTAATCCTATTTCTCTGGCAAGAATTAATAATTTTCTGGCGACATCCAATCCGTTTAAATCCTCACGAGGATCGGGTTCGGTATATCCTTTGTCTTTTGCTTCTTTTACTATTTGACTGAAAGATTTCTCATTTGTAAATGAATTAAATATGTAACTTAATGTTCCCGATAAAACTCCTTCAATTTTTAATATTTTATCTCCGCTTGAAATCAAATCTCTTAATGTTCCTATTATTGGTAGTCCTGCTCCAACATTGGTTTCATATAAAAACTTTACGTTATGTTTTAAAGAAGACTGACGCAGCTGCTGATAAAAATTATAGTTACTTGAGTTAGCTTTTTTATTAGGTGTTACTATTGAAATTGTAGAATCTAAAATGTCCGGATATTTTGCAACAACTGTTTCACTAGATGTACAATCAACAAAAATAGAATTAGGCAGATTTAATTTTATCATGGTATCGATAAATTCGTTTAACTCTGTTTTCTCTGTCGATGAGTTAAGCTGTTTATCCCAATTATCAAGTCCAATTCCGTCCTGATCGAAAAACATTTTTCGGCTGTTTGCAAGTCCGATAATTCTTAAATTTACCGAATATTCTTTAGCCAAATATTCCTGTTGATTTTGAATTTGCTTTAAGAGTGTTCCGCCTATTAAACCTGTTCCGACTAAAAATAAATTTACCGTTTTAGTTATTGATAAGAAGAAAGCGTCATGCAGTGCGTTTAATGCTTTTGCTTCATCAGATTTTGCGATTACAGTGGAAATATTTAATTCTGAAGAACCCTGCGCTATTGCAGTAATGTTTATGCCGTTAACACCTAAAGTATGAAATATTTTCCCGGCTATTCCCGGCGTACTGCGCATATTTTCACCTACAACAGCAATTATTGAGAGATCCATTTCAATTAATGGCTCATTTATTAAACCTTCTCGTATTTCATATTTTAATTCATTTTCGATCGCGTATTTTGCCGCTGAGGCGTTATATGGAAGAACCGCGAAACAAAGTGAATGTTCGGAGGAAGCCTGAGTAATTAAAATGATATTTATAAATTTTGCGGCAAGTGCTCCGAAAATTCTTTTTGCGACACCGGCAACACCTACCATCCCGCTTCCTTGAATTCTTATCAGCGCGATATCATCGATGGCTGAAATTCCTTTAATTGAAAAAGCCGAAGTAGTTAAACCATTAATTACAGTGCCGGTAAAAGCCGGATTAAATGTATTTCTAATTCTAATAGGAATTTTTTTATTTAAAGCCGGCTGCATTGTAGGCGGATGAATTACTTTAGCCCCGAAATGCGAAAGTTCCATTGCTTCTTCATAAGTTAAATTATCGAGCGAAAAAGCTTTTTTTACTTTTCTCGGATCGGTAGTTAGAACACCGTCAACATCAGTCCAAATTTCTATTTCATCCGCGTTTAGCGCGGCGGCAAAAATTGAAGCGCTGTAATCGCTTCCGCCTCTTCCTATTGTAGTTGTTTCGTTATTTTTAGATGAGCCTATAAAACCGGTAATAATCTGAAGATCTTCGTGCTCGTTAAAATACTTTTTGATATTTGTATTGGTTAACGCAAAATCTACTTTGGCGTTTCCGAAAGTATTATCTGTCTTAATTACTTCCCGGCTGTCGAGAAATTCACATTTGTTGCCGTTGCTGTTTATTGTTTCGCTTATAATAAAAGCCGAAAGACGCTCACCGAAGCTCATTATAAAATCTAGAGTTCGGGGAGAAATTTCTTTAACTAAATAAACTCCGTGTAGAACGTCTTCAAGTTCATTCAACTTTAATTTTATTGCGGCTAGTGTAGAACTTTGAATTTTTGCGTGAATTAATTCTTTAATAGTATTTATATGTCTTTCTTCCAGCTCTTTAAGTAGAGCTAAATATGAAAGATCGCCGGAGGAAGCTAAGCTGCTTAATTTAATTAATAAATCCGTTACTCCCTGCAGCGCAGAAAAAATAACGGCTATTTCATTATTATCTTTTTGAGATTGATCGATAATTGCGATAACGTTTTTTATTCTTTTCGCGTCTCCAACGGAAGAACCGCCGAACTTTAATATTTTCATTTTTTTTGCCTTTGCATTTTTTTCGCGGTAAATAAGACAATCCCGGTTGATCAAAAAAAAACCGGCCTCATTTCTGAAGCCGGTTTCTTAAATTTATTTTTTTAATAAGATATAACCATGCTTCAGCCTCCAAACCAACCGGTTGGGATAGAGGTAGTTGTTGTACCCATACCAAGCATTGAGTTATATGTTATTGTATAAATTTTCATAAATAATTAAACTTTGACAAAAGTAATATTTAATTATTGATTTGTCAATCAAATAGAAAGTAAATATTAAAATTATTAATTAGTTGCATCAACTTGTGAATAAATATGCAATTTACCATCGAAATTATGTGCTGCGGTAGGTGTTTATTCATAAATTATAAAAAAATATTTTTATTTATCTTGACAAACTAAACGGCATGTTTTATTTTAGCGTTTAATTAAAATTATGAACAACACAATAAGAAATAGAACCCAAATAAATTTAGCGGCTATTAAAATAGTAAGAGGCCGCCGTGTTGTTGTTAAGACTCCTGTAAACATCCTTCCTTTAGATACTATCATTTTAGGGATTTCTATTATTATTAGCATTCTAGGTATAATTATTCTACGCTAATAAGCATAGGTCAATCCCAAATCAATCATCAAAAATAAAAACAAAAAAGATTCGGGATTGACCGAAACCCGAAAATATTTATCTGAAGGTTTAATTAGTTTTAATCGTCAGAGGCTATTGTGAGAGAAAAGCAAATATATCGCGGTAAAAATCATTCTTCCAAAAGAAGTCTGATGAATTATGCCGACCTCACCACAAGTGTTGTAACTTTACAACATCTCACCCAAAGCTTCATTTTAATAATTCTTTTAAATACTATAATTCGAATAAACGATATAAAGATTATTCTTATTCATAATATTTGTGAATTAAATAGAATTACAAGTTAATTTAAGCTTCTTATAAATAATTACTAACTTTTTACGCGATTCTTATTTATAAGAATCGAACAGTATAATATTATTAATTATTTATTACGCAACATTAGGTTATTTAGAAATACAAAAGAAACAATAGAATAAAGAAAGGGCCAACTATGAGATCCTCTAAACCTATGCTGTCCGGTGCAGATATATTTTTTGAATGTTTAAGAAAAGAAAAGGTTGAACACATATTCGGATATCCCGGGGGAGCCGTTTTAAAACTTTATGAAAAACTGTATGATGTGGATTTTCTAAAACATATTCTGGTTAGGCATGAACAAGGTGCAACACATATGGCGGAAGGATACGCAAAAGCGACCGGAAAAGTAGGTGTAGTTCTTGTTACTTCAGGTCCCGGTGCTACAAATACTGTTACCGGTATTGCGGATGCATATATGGATTCTGTTCCGCTTGTTGTTTTTACTGGACAAGTTGCTACTCATCTTATCGGTAACGACGCGTTCCAGGAAGCGGATATAGTTGGCATTACACGACCTATTACAAAACATAATTTTCTTGTTAGAAAAGTTGAAGAATTAGCCGAAACTATCAAAAAAGCATTTTATATAGCCTCTACCGGAAGACCCGGCCCGGTATTAGTTGATCTTCCTAAAGATGTTATAAATCAAGTTTGTGAATTTGATTATCCGGAAAAAATAGAAATGCGCGGTTATAAGCCGAATGTGCTCGGACATCAAAACCAAATTAAAAAAGCTGCCGAAATGATTCGTAAAGCGAAACGACCGCTGCTTTATGTGGGCGGCGGTGTTATTATGTCCCATGGCCATCGTGAATTAAAATTATTTGCTAAAGAAAATAACTTGCCTGTAACCATGACTTTACAAGGGCTCGGCGCTTTCCCCATGACGGATGAGCAATCATTAGGTATGCTTGGAATGCACGGTACTTATTGGGCTAATCAAGCTGTAAATAATTGTGATTTATTAATGTCTTTGGGCGCAAGGTTTGATGACCGTGTTACCGGTAAAATAGAAGCCTTCGCGCCGAAAGCTTATAAAATTCATGTTGATATCGATCCGACTGCGATTGATAAAAATGTTGTTGTAGATCTTCCGATTGTAGGAGATGTAAAGCATGTATTGGCTGAATTAGCCTCCGAAATGAATAATGAGAATTTAAATTTTTCTGATTGGTGGGAACAAATAAATGCTTGGCGGGAAGAATGTCCGCTTGAATATGACCAAAATGACGGAAAACTTCGTTCTCAGTATGTTATTTCACAAGTTTCTGAAAAAACTAAAGGTAATGCGGTTGTAATTTCAGATGTTGGACAACATCAAATGTGGGTTGCTCAATTTTATAAGTTTAATAATCCTCGCAGCCATTTAACTAGCGGGGGACTAGGTACCATGGGATTTTCCGTACCCGCTGCTATCGGTGCCGCTTTTGCCGTTAATGATAGACCAATCGTTTCTTTTAGCGGAGACGGCGGTTTTCAAATGAATATTCAAGAATTAATTACAGCGGCATACCATAAATTGCCTATTAAATTTATCATCTTAAATAACAGCTTTCTTGGTATGGTAAGGCAATGGCAGGAATTATTTCACGCGGAAAAATATAGTTTTACCGATTTGTCTGAAAGTAATCCGGATTTTGTTAAAGTTGGAGAAGCGTTTGGTTTAAAATCCTTTTCTACCGATAAGCCGGAAGAAGTAAATGCTCTTTTAGATGAAGCCTTTGATTATAATGAAGGCCCGGTTTTAATTGAATTCAAAGTTGTTAAAGAAGATATGGTTTTCCCGATCATTCCTTCCGGTGCAACAGTTAATGAAATGATGACAAAACGTCTTGATCCAAAGGAGATGATTTAAAAATGAAACACACAATATCCGTTCTTGTTGAGAATCAATTCGGTACTTTTAACCGTGTAGTAACAATGTTCAGCGGTAAAGGTTTTAATGTTCATAGTTTGTCAATTGGCGAAACTGAAAATCCTGAAGTCTCTCGAATGACGATTGTAACCGAAGGTGAAGAAAAAATTATTGAGCAGGTTGTAAAACAACTAAACCGCTTAATCGATACAATCAAAGTTATCGATTTAACGGGACAAACAAGAGTAGAAAGAGAACTTGCTTTAATAACTATTTTTTATCAGAAAGGAACTAGAAGCGAAGTTACTAATATCAGTAATATTTTTAGAGGAAATGTTGTTGATATAAATAATAAAACTATTACTTTAGAAATTACCGGTCCGCCCGATAAAATTGATGCGGTAATAAATGTACTTGAACCATATGGAATTAAAGAAATTGCTCGCTCCGGAACGGTTGCTTTAAAAAGAGGTGAGCAGAGAACTAATGAAAAAGAACCGGCCATAATGAACATGTAAATAGGCCCGATCATTTTATAATTACAAATTGAAATAAAAATTAATAAGGAAATACAATGAAAGTTTATTATGACGGAGATGCGTCTCTAGAATTTTTACAAGGTAAAAATATCGCGGTTTTAGGATTCGGCAGTCAAGGACATGCACATGCTTTGAATCTTCATGAAAGCGGATTGAATGTATGTGTAGGTTTAAGGCAGAACAGCGCGCGCTGGGAAAAAGCTGAAACCGCCGGGTTAAAGGTTAAACAAACAGCCGATGCCGCTGCTTGGGCTGATGTTATTATGGTTCTTCTGCCGGATCAAAATCAAAAAGAAGTTTATGATAAAGATATTGAACCGAATCTAAAACCGGGAAATACTCTTGCGTTCGCTCATGGTTTTAATATTCATTATAAACAAATTGTTCCTCCTGCGGATGTTAATGTTATGATGATCGCGCCTAAAAGTCCCGGACACCTTGTAAGAAGGACTTATCTTGAAGGAACCGGTGTGCCCTGTTTAATCGCTGTTCATCAAGATCCGGGCGGAAAAACTAAAGATCTAGCTCTTGCTTGGGCTAAGGGAATAGGCGGAACAAAAGCCGGTGTTATTGAAACTAATTTTAAAGATGAAACGGAAACAGATCTTTTCGGTGAGCAAGCTGTCCTTTGCGGCGGTTCGGCGCAATTAATTAAAGCCGGCTTTGAAACTCTTGTTGAAGCAGGTTACCCGCCGGAATTAGCTTACTTTGAGTGTATGCATGAAATGAAATTGATAGTAGATCTCTATTATGAAGGAGGTTTAACCAGGATGAATTATTCCGTTAGTGATACTGCTGAATACGGCGGGATGACACGCGGCAGCCGTTTGATTACCGCGGAGACTAAAAAAGAAATGAAAAAAATTCTTGAAGAAGTACAAAACGGTCAGTTCGCTAATGAATGGCTTAATGAATATAAATCAGGCCAGCCATTGATGGAAAAGTTAAGAAAAGAAAATAGTGAACATCCTATTGAACAAGTCGGCGCTAAATTAAGAGGAATGATGAGCTGGCTGTTCAAGAAAAATAAAAAAGAAGAGGTGGGTGTATGAATTTAAAAATAACTCTCTTGCCGGGAGATGGAATCGGGCCTGAGGTTGTTGCTTCCGCGGTAAAGGTAATGAAAATTGCCGCGGAAAAATTTAATGTTACTCTTTCATTTGAGGAGCGCTTAGTGGGGGGATGCTCATATGATAAACATGGAACTCCTTTAACCGATGAAACTCTTAGTACTTGTTATGATTCTGATGCGGTATTATTGGGCGCTGTGGGAGGTTATAAATGGGAAGATTTACAGCACTCATCAAAACCTGAAGCCGCTTTATTAAAATTACGTAAAGCACTTGGTTTATATAATAATATTCGTCCAGCAAAAGTTTATGATGCGCTGCTTTCATCGTCTTCTTTAAAACCTGAAGTATTAAAAGGTACTGATATTGTTATTCTTCGTGAATTGACCGGGGATGTTTATTTCGGTGAACCTCGTGGATATAATGAAGAACGCGGCTGGAATACAATGACTTATTCTAAAGAGGAAGTTGTTCGTATTGCAAAATATGGGTTCGAGCTTGCCAGGAAACGAGGAAACAGAGTTACTTCTGTTGATAAAGCCAATGTTCTCGAAACTTCACAATTTTGGAGGAAAATTGTTCATGAGGTTCACCAGGATTATAAAGATATTGAATTAAATGATATGTATGTAGACAATGCTGCCATGCAGCTTGTTCGTAATCCTAAACAATTTGATGTTATTCTTACACAAAATCTTTTTGGCGATATTTTAAGTGATATTGCCGCTATGATTACCGGAAGTCTCGGAATGCTGCCTTCCGCTAGCATCGGTGAAAAATATGCTTTGTATGAACCCGTACACGGAAGCGCTCCGGATATTGCCGGACAAAATAAAGCGAATCCGTTGGCCACAATTTCATCTGTTGCGATGATGTTTGCGTATTCATTCCAGATGGATAAAGCCGCTGAACTCATTGATAGCGCGGTAGCAAAAACTTTATCTAAGGGTTTTAGAACCGCCGATATTTTTACTCCTGATTCAATTCTTGTTTCAACGGATAAAATGACTGAATTAGTAATTGAAAATTTTAATCAGATTTATGATGAACAAGCACTCGGCGTTTTTACGTTATAATTATTTGAACCGAGTGAATGTAAGGCAGACGAAATAAAAATTTTGAGGAAGATATGCCAAAAACAAATAGAGTTGTAGTTTTTGATACCACGTTAAGAGACGGCGAACAATCACCGGGCGCGTCGTTAAATGTTTTTGAAAAACTGGAAATTGCACGGCAGTTGGAAAAGTTAAAAGTCGACGTAATTGAAGCCGGTTTTCCCGTCTCCTCTCCTGCGCAGTTTGAAGCGGTACAGAGAATTTCCGGCGAAATAAATGCTGTTATTGCGGGACTTGCGCGTGCAAAAGAACAAGATATTAAAGCCGCCTATGAAGCGCTTAAGATCGCTAAAAAATATCGAATTCATACTTTTATCGGCACTTCCGATATTCATATTCTCGGGAAGTTTGGCGATGACAGATACGGAGTTTCTCTTGATGAAAAAAGAAAAACAGTGCTTAAAATGGCTGTGGATGCTGTTGCTTATGCAAAAACTTTCACCAACGATATCGAATTTTCCGCGGAAGATGCAGGACGTACCGATCTTGGTTATCTTGCTGAAATTGTTGAAGCGGCGATAGAGGCAGGCGCTACTACTATAAATATTCCGGATACTACCGGATATACTCTGCCGAATGAATTCGGTGCTAAAATTGCCGAATTAATTAAAAAAGTAAAAAATATTGATAAAGCTATTATTAGTGTTCATTGTCATGATGATCTTGGACTTGCTGTAGCAAATTCTTTAAGCGGTATTCAAAACGGTGCGCGTCAAGTAGAATGTACAATTAACGGGATTGGCGAACGTGCCGGTAACGCGTCTCTTGAAGAAATTGTAATGGCTCTGAAAGTTAGAAAAGATATTACTAACTGTTATACAAATATTAAAACTGAAGAAATTTATAACGCCAGCCGAATGGTTTCTTCATTTACCGGAATTATTGTTCAGCCTAATAAAGCTTTGGTTGGAGAAAATGCTTTTGCGCATGAATCCGGAATTCATCAAGACGGAATGTTGAAAAATAGACAGACGTATGAAATTTTAACCCCGGAAACCGTCGGTGTTCCTAAAACAAAAATTATTTTGGGAAGACATTCCGGAAGGCATGGTTTAAAAGCCAGACTTTTAGAATTAGGCTACACTTTGAAAGATGACGAGCTTCAATCTGTTTATGAAGATTTCTTAATTCTCGCGGATAAAAAGAAAGAAGTTTTCGATGATGATCTTCGCGTTCTCATGGGAGATCAGGCTTTTGAAGAAGAAGAAGAATTTTACGAATTGGATTATATACATGTAACAATGGGAACTAATTCTATTCCTACCGCTACTGTAAAAATTAAAACTCAAAAAGATGAAATGCAGGAATCGGCTACAGGCGACGGTGCGGTGGATGCTTGTTTTAACGCTATCGAAAGAACTCTTAATATTAAGCCGGAACTGGAATCTTATCATGTTCGCTCGGTTACTTCCGGAAGACAAGCCATGGGCGAGGTAATTGTAAGAATAAGAAATGGAGAAAAATCTTTTACCGGAAGAGGAGTTTCAACCGATGTTATTGAAGCAAGTGCTAAAGCTTATGTTCAAGCTCTTAACCAGCAGCAGAGATATTTAAAATTTAAAAGAAGATGAAGAAAAATTAAATCATTCATTATCTGAACTTTCACAAGCAGTATAAAGGAAATATAAAATGAGTATGACTATAACCGAAAAGATAATGGCTAAATCGGCAAGAAAAGATAATGTTGAACCCGGTGATAATATTTGGCTGAATGTTGATGTTCTTATGACTCATGATGTTTGCGGGCCGCCCACTATTGGAATTTGGAAAAGAGAATTCGGTGAAAAAGCTAAAATTTGGGATAAACAAAAATTAGTTATTTTTCCTGATCATTATATCTTTACAAAGAATCCTCAGGCAAATAGAAATGTTGATATTCTGCGTAACTTCGCTAATGAATACGGCATTGAAAATTATTATGATGTCGGAACCGAAAGATACAAAGGGGTTTGTCATTTAGCCCTTGCTGAGGAAGGTTATAATGTTCCCGGTACTGTTCTATTCGGAACAGATTCCCATACTTGTACTTCCGGCGCTTTCGGAATGTTTTCAACCGGTGTCGGAAATACAGACGCGGCTTTTATTCTCGGAACCGGAAAAATTTGGGAAAGAGTTCCGGAATCTTTAAAATTTACTTTTAACGGAGAGCTGCCTCCTTACTTAACCGCCAAAGATTTAATCCTTCAGGTTTTAGGTGATATTACTACTGACGGAGGTACTTACTGCGCGTTAGAATTTGACGGATCAGGAGTTTATTCTTTATCAATGGATGAAAGAATGACTCTCACAAATATGGCTATCGAAGCCGGCGCAATGAACGGAATTATTGCTGCGGATGAAGTTACTGAAGCTTATGTTAAAGCTAAAACCAATAAACAGTATGAAATTTTCAAAAGCGATCCCGATGCAAAATATAAAGCCAAATTTTCTTATGATGTTTCTAAACTTGAACCCTCTGTGGCTAAACCTCATAGCCCCGATAATCTGGATAAAGTAAGAAATGTGCAAGGAACGAAACTTACAAAATGTTATGTGGGTTCTTGTACCGGCGGCAAATTAAGCGACTTTAAAGCTGCCGCAAAATTATTGTTCGGCAATAAAGTTAAGGTACCTACTTTTATTGTTCCTGCAAGTACCGCCGTTGCTAAACAGCTTGAGGAAGAAACAATCAGCGGTGTTTCGTTACGTCAAATTTTTGATAATGCCGGCTGTGAAGTTGCTCAGTCTTCCTGCGCCGCTTGTTTAGGCGGACCAATGGATACAGTAGGAAGAGCTGTTGACGGTGAAGTTATAATTTCTACAACTAATAGAAATTTCCCGGGAAGAATGGGAAGTAAAAAATCCGAGGTTTATCTCGCGTCGCCGTTAACAGTCGCGTCTTCTGCTTTAACCGGAGTAATAACCGATCCTAGAGATTTCTTATAACAAAATTTTAGCAAAATGGAGAAATAATATAACAATGGAAAAAATAATAAAAGGTAAAGCTTACGTTTTAGGTAATAATGTAGATACCGATCAGATTATACCCGCGGAGCATTTAGTGTATAGTTTAACTGATAAGGAAGAAATAAAAATGTATGGGCATTATGCGCTCTCCGGAGTTCCTCCCGCTCAAGCAGGGCTGCCTGATGGAGGAACTCAATTTATCGAAGGAGATAATCATGAGTCCCGTTTTAATATTATAATCGGCGGTGCAAATTTCGGCTGCGGATCTTCAAGAGAACATGCTCCGTTTGCTTTAGATATTGCCGGCGTTAAAGCTGTTATAGCCGAATCTTATGCCAGAATTTTTTATAGAAATTGTGTTGACGGAGGTTTTCTTCTCCCTTACGAAACACCTGTTAAATTAAATGATAAAATAAAAACCGGTGATGAACTTGAGCTTGATTTAACCTCAAATTCTTTGAAAAATCTTTCCTCGGGCGAGAGTTTTAATTTACGTTCTTTAGGTGATATTCTTCCGATTATTGAAGCCGGAAATATTTTTGAATATGCCCGCAAAAACGGCATGATGGCTTAATTAAATAAGAATGAATAAACAAAAAAATCGGTAATAATTATGCAAAATTTTATAGAGATTTTTGATACAACTTTACGTGACGGTACTCAAGGTGAAGGTATAAATCTTTCGGTTCAGGATAAATTATTAATCGCACAGCGGCTTGATGATTTTGGCATTGATATTATTGAAGGCGGCTGGCCCGGGAGTAACCCGAAAGATGAGGAATTTTTTGAAAAAGCAAAAGTGTTAAATCTTAAAAATGCTAAAATATCCGCTTTCGGCTCAACTGCGCGAAGTTTGGAAAATATAGAAAATGATCCGAATCTTCTAGCGCTTATTAAAGCGGAAACTCCGGTTGTCTCAATCTTTGGAAAAACATGGAAACTTCACTCACAAAAAGGTCTTGGTATAACCGAAGATGAAAATGCGGAATTAATTTACCGTTCTGTCCGGTTTTTGAAGAATCACGGGAAAAGAGTTGTATACGATGCCGAGCATTTTTTTGACGGATATAAAGATGATAAAAATTATGCGTTAAAAATGCTTAAATCGGCTGAGAGAGCCGGTGCAAGTGTTATAGTTCTTTGCGATACTAACGGCGGATCAATGCCTTATGAGATATCTGAAATTATTAAAGATGTGAAAAATAATCTTAAAATTCCCGTTGGTATTCATACACATAACGATTCCGAATTGGCGGTGGCAAATTCTTTAGCGGCTGTTCAGGCTGGCGCGGTTCATGTTCAGGGAACAATAAACGGCGTTGGAGAAAGATGCGGCAACGCCAATTTATGTAGTATTATTCCTAATCTCGCCCTAAAATTGAAAAAAGAAATTCATCAAAAAAATAATCTTTCTCATTTAACCTCGCTTTCTAATTTTGTATATGAACTGATGAATTTAGTTCCTAATTCAAGAGCTGCTTTTACTGGCAAATCTGCCTTTGCGCATAAAGGAGGTATTCACGTTAGCGCTGTTTTAAAAGACAGTAAAATGTATGAGCATATTGAACCAAAAGTAGTCGGCAATAAACAGCGTGTGCTTGTTTCTGATCTTTCCGGGCAAAGTAACATCCGCTATAAAGCAAAAGAATTGGGAATTAGTATAGCGGATGATAAAGAATTAAGTAAGCGTGTTGTAAATAGTATAAAATCTCTTGAGTACGGCGGATATCAGTTTGACGGTGCGGAAGCTTCTTTTGAATTATTATTGCGTGCCGAGTTAAATGAATTTACTCCGTTCTTTAGTGTTGTTGATTCTAAAATAAATGTCGGATACGATAACAACGGGCATTCAACTGCCGAAGCTGTTCTTAAAGTTGAAGTGGATGGTGAAATTGAACATACGGCTTCCGACGGTGACGGACCAGTAAATGCTCTTGATAATGCCCTTAGAAAAGCTTTACTTCGTTTTTATCCGCAAATAGCTTTAATGAAGTTGGTGGATTATAAGGTGCGAGTACTTGATGAAAAAGAGGGAACAGGCGCGAAGGTAAGAGTTATTATAGAATCGAGCGACGGTACCGATACCTGGAATACTGTCGGCGTTTCGGGTAATATAATTGAAGCAAGTTTTCAGGCGTTAAAGGATAGTATTAATTTTAAGTTGTTCAAATTTCAAAAGGCGGAGGCGAAGCTGGCTGTTTAGTTTTCTCCGAATATACTGATCTTTTTTCCTTAATATTTTTTATGTTATTTTCTAAAAATTTATATTCTTTGCGGAGAATCAGTATGAAAATAGGACTCGTTCAATATAATCCTGTTTGGGAAGATAAAGAAGCCAACATCCTAAAATTAAATTATTTAATCGCGGAAAACTTAAATAAAGTTGATGTACTAATCTTCCCCGAAATGACCTTAACCGGCTTTACAATGAAGGCCGAAAAATTTGCCGAACCTTTAAATGGTGAAAGTAAAAATTATTTTTCATCTATTGCCCAAAAAGAATCCGTTCATGTTTTTGCGGGTGTAATTGAACAAGAAAATGCAAAAATATACAATTCTTTAATCCACCTAAACCCAACTGGTGAACTTGTAAAAAGTTATAGGAAAATTCATCCTTTTTCATATTCTACTGAGGATAAACATTATGAAAAAGGAAATTCAACTGTAGTTACAAAAATTGATGATTGGAATATTGGACTTTCTATCTGTTACGATTTAAGATTTCCTGAATTATTTAGATTTTACGGTAAAGTAAGAACTGAATTAATTATTGTGATTGCAAATTGGCCGGATACAAGAATTGAGCACTGGAAAGCTCTTTTAAAAGCTCGCGCGATTGAAAATCAATGCTATGTTGCCGGCGTTAATCGTATGGGCAGCGATCCGAAATTATTTTACAACGGCTTTAGTTCTATTTATAATCCGATGGGGAATGTTATTGCTTGCTCCGAAAATGAAGAAAAAATTTTGCGTGCTGATTTAGATTTGGAAAAAGTAAAAGAAATACAATCCGGTCTTCCTTTTTTAAATGATATTCGATTGATCTAACCTTTATTTACTAATTATTGTATAAATATTCAGTTTGCGCTAAAACTATATAAATATTTTCTTGAAATATTAAAATTATAAGGTTGTAATAGTTTTACGACTTGAAAAACATCTGAAATATTTTATATTGCCTTAGAATATTTATTGATCAATTCAAACGACCTAACAAAATAAGGTCGCGTGAATATTGGGTGACAAAATTGCCTGCCTATTCACTTCAAAATCAACTTCACGGTTAACTTCCGTTTTTCTGTTATATTTTTTTAGAAGGATAATTCCATGACGAACAGACGAAATAATCTTAATGATGTACTATATGCTGCCGGCTCACCGGTAAAACAAGGAATGTATGATCCTGCTTTTGAGCATGACGCTTGCGGTATGGGATTTATTGCGGATATTAAAGGAAGAAAATCTCGTTCTATTATTGAAAAAGGTTTGGAAGTTCTTAATAATCTTGAACATCGCGGCGCTGTGGGAGCTGATCCTCAAACCGGTGACGGCGCCGGAATATTAATCCAAATGCCCGATTCTTTTATGCGTAAAGCTGCTGCCGCTGAAAATATTTCTTTGCCGGCTGAAGGCCGATACGGTGTGGCGGTTACTTTTCTTCCGCGAGATCCTATTCTAAGAAAATCAGTAGAAAATATAATAGAAAAAATTGTTATCGATGAAGATCAAAAGTTTCTTGGTTGGCGAGATGTTCCGGTTGACGCGTCTGTGCCCGGAATTAGCGCGAGAGCTACTCAGCCGTTTATCCGGCATTGCTTTATCGGCGCTAATAAAAAAATAGAAACTCAAGATGAGTTTGAAAGAAAATTATATTTGATTAGAAGAATAATTGATCATAGAATCAGAAAAGAATTAAAATTAGATAGAAGCAAATATTATGTCCCTTCTTTTTCAAGTAAAGTTTTAATTTATAAAGGAATGCTTCTGTCCAATCAAATACTCGATTTTTATGAGGATTTGCGGGATGAAGATATGATCTCGGCTTTAGCGATGATTCATATGCGATTCTCTACAAATACTTTCCCGACTTGGGATTTAGCTCATCCATTCAGAATGATTGCTCATAACGGTGAGATAAATACTTTAAAAGGAAATAAAAATTGGATGGCCGCTCGCCAGGCGGTTATGGAATCCCCGTATTACGGTAAAGATTTGAAAAGAATGCTTCCAATTATTATGGATGGTCAAAGTGATTCCGCTACTTTTGATACTGTTCTTGAACTACTTGTAATGAGCGGCAGAAGCCTGCCCCACGCGATGATGATGATGATTCCGGAAGCTTGGTCTAAAAATGATCTTATGGATCCGGATAGAAGAGCTTTTTATGAATATCACGCTACAATGATGGAACCTTGGGATGGCCCGGCTGCCGTTGCTTTTACTGATGGAAATATAATCGGTGCTACTCTTGATAGAAATGGACTGCGTCCGGCACGTTATGTAGTAACTAAAGATGATCTTGTAATTTTAACTTCGGAAGCGGGAGTATTAGAAGTTGAACCAGGTAATGTTGTTAAGAAGGGAAGGCTTCAGCCGGGACGAATGTTTATTCTCGACCTTCTGCGGCAGAGAATTGTTGATGACGAAGAAGTTAAAAGCGAAATTGTAACTCGTAAACCATATCGTCAGTGGGTTAACGAAAATATGCTTAATCTTGCCCATCTTCCTACACCGGATTTTATTTATAATGCCGATCCAAAATCCTTATTAAAAAGGCAAAGAATTTTTGGTTATACAAAGGAAGATTTAAATACCGTTATTCTGCCGATGGCTTCAAACGGCCAGGAAGCAATCGGATCAATGGGTACAGATGCTCCTTTAGCTGTGCTTTCGGAACGGCCTCAATTATTATTCAGATATTTTAAACAACTTTTCGCTCAAGTTACTAATCCTCCGGTAGATTCTATTAGAGAAGAATTGGTAATGGAATTAACCACTTATATAGGGCCTGAGCAAAATCTCTTGGGAGAAACTCCTAAACATGCGCATCGTTTGGAATTAGAACATCCTCTGCTTTCTAATTCTCAGTTGGAAAAAATTCGCCATATTACAAAAGGGCATTTTAAATCGGCAACAATTCCGCTGATTTTTAATCCGCATGTCCGCCATAATATGAGGGAGCGGCTTGATCAAATTTGCAACGAAGCCGTTGATGCGGTTAAGAGTGGTATTTCTCTTATAATTTTATCCGATAGAGGAGTTGATGAAAATTGTGCGGCTATTCCTAGTTTACTGGCTGTTTCCGGGGTTCATCATGCTTTATTAAGCGCGGGTTTAAGAACTAAAACCGGTTTAATTATAGAGAGCGGCGAGCCTAGAGAGGTATCACACTTCGCTTTACTTTGCGGTTATGGCGCAAATGCTATAAACCCTTATTTAGCGTATGAAACTCTATCTTTTTTATCCGAAAATGGATTTCTTCCTAATGTAAAAGATTATAAAACCGCAAAGAAAAATTTTGTTAAAGCGGTTAGTAAAGGATTGTTTAAAATATTTAGTAAGATGGGAATAAGTACTCTACAATCTTATTGCGGTGCGCAAATTTTTGAAGCGGTAGGTT
This sequence comes from uncultured Bacteroidota bacterium, assembly GCA_963798775.1. Lineage (GTDB taxonomy): Bacteria > Bacteroidota > Ignavibacteria > Ignavibacteriales > Ignavibacteriaceae > CAWCUK01. Next base: position 76,373 of record CAWCUK010000001.1, on the reverse strand, counting down.
TAGATACGGAAATAACAGAAAACTATTTTACGGGTACACCTACAAAAATTGAAGGTTTAAGTTTAGAGATGCTTGAAGAAGAAACGATCCGCCGCCACAAATCGGCTTTCGATTCAATGAATAATCCGGATATTCTTGAAGTCGGCGGTTTATATAATTATAGACGAGACGGTGAACAGCATCTATGGAATCCATTATCTATTTCTAAACTGCAGCAAAGCACAAGAAAGAAGGATTTTAATACTTTTAAAGAATATACTGAACTGATAAATAACCAGAATGAAAAACGTGTTACTCTGCGCAGCTTATTTGAACTTAATTTAAAGGGAAATGAAATTCCTTTGGATGAGGTTGAACCTGCGAAAGAAATTGTAAAACGTTTTTCAACAGGCGCGATGAGTTTCGGTTCAATTTCCTGGGAAGCGCATACTTCCCTTGCGGCCGCTATGAATAAAATTGGTGGAAAATCTAATACAGGAGAAGGCGGAGAACTTCCTGAAAGATTTGTTACACTACCTAATGGTGTCAGTTTTCGTTCGGCAATTAAACAAGTTGCTTCAGGCCGATTTGGTGTAACTGCTAATTATCTTGTTAACGCGGATGAACTGCAGATTAAAATGGCGCAAGGTGCTAAGCCCGGTGAAGGCGGACAGCTTCCGGGTTTTAAAGTAGATAATATTATAGCGAAAGTAAGAAACAGTACAGCCGGTGTTACTTTAATTAGTCCACCTCCGCATCATGATATTTATTCGATTGAAGATTTAAAACAATTAATTTTCGATTTGAAAAATATAAATCCAAAAGCCAGAATCAGTGTAAAACTTGTTTCGGAAGCCGGTGTAGGAACTATAGCCGCTGGCGTCGCTAAAGCTCACGCGGATCATATTTTAATTAGCGGGCATGACGGCGGAACCGGTGCAAGTCCTATTACTTCAATACAATATGCGGGTAGCCCATGGGAACTGGGCCTCAGTGAAGCGCATCAAACATTAGTTTTAAATGGCCTGCGCGATAGAGTTTTTCTTGCCGCGGACGGACAAATGAAAACCGGAAGAGATGTTGTAGTTGCCGCGCTTTTAGGTGCTGAGGAATTTGGTTTTGCTACTGCTCCCTTAATTACTCAAGGTTGTATAATGATGCGCAAATGTCATTTAAATACTTGCCCTGTGGGCGTTGCTACACAAGATCCGGAGCTTAGGAAAAAGTTTAACGGTAAACCGGAATATCTAATAAATTTTATGTTTTTTATCGCCGAAGAAGTTCGAGAAATGATGGCCAGAATGGGATTCCGTACTTTTAATGAAATGGTCGGACAAACAGATAAAATATTTCCGAAGCGTTCGCTTAACCATTGGAAAGCACGAGGAATTGATTTAAGCAAACCTTTATATAAACCTACTCCGCTTCACGATACCGGATTATTTCAAATCAAAAGAACAAGATCATGCTCTTGATCTTCAAATTGATAAAGATATAATTAATCTGGCAAAACCGGCGTTAGATAAAGGTGAAAAAGTTAATATTGAAATGCGGGTGAGGAATGTGAATAGAACAGTCGGAACTATGCTTTCCGGGGAAGTGGCCGCTAAATTTGGTGAGGAAGGTCTTGCCGACGGAACTATAAATATTTTGATGCATGGGACGGCAGGACAAAGTTTTGCGGCGTTTCTGGCTAAAGGTATTGATCTTAAATTAATCGGTGAGTCGAATGATTATACCGGCAAAGGACTTTCCGGCGGAAAAATAATTGTTCAAGCTCCGGAAAATTCTTCTTTTGATCCTGCGGAAAATATTATAATAGGAAATACTTGTCTTTATGGTGCAACAAGCGGTGAAGCGTATTTTAACGGTTTAGCCGGTGAAAGATTCGCGGTTAGAAATTCCGGCGCAAACGCTGTTGTAGAGGGTGTGGGAGATCATGGATGCGAATATATGACCGGCGGGCGAGTTGTTATTTTGGGCAAAACCGGAAGAAATTTCGGAGCCGGAATGTCCGGCGGAATAGCATATGTATGGGATCCGAGAAAAACTTTAAATGTTTACATAAATCATGAAATGGTTGATGTAGAATATTTGGTTAATGAAGATGATATAAATGAAGTACATAGGTTGATCAAAAATCATATGGAACATACTAATTCTAAACGTGCGGAATATATTTTGAATAATTGGTTAATGGAAAAAGAAAATTTTTGGAAAGTGATTCCGGGCGAATATAAAAAAGCGCTACTTAAACTTCAGAAAGTAAATACACCGGATGATGAACAAATTAATTTGGCGGAGGTTATAAATGGGTAAACCGACAGGATTTAAGGAATATAAAAGAGCTTCGCTTAAAAAAGCTAAGGTTGAGGTAAGAGTAAATGATTTTAAAGAATTTGAATTTGAGTTTTCGGAAGAAGAAGCTAAAATTCAGGGCGCGCGTTGTATGGATTGCGGCGTTCCTTTTTGCCATGGTGATACAGGCTGCCCCGTTCAAAATTATATCCCCGAATGGAATGATTTAGTATATCGCGGACATTGGAAAGAAGCTTTGGAAGCTCTCCACGCAACCAATAATTTCCCGGAGTTTACAGGTCGGTTATGCCCGGCTCCTTGCGAAAGCGCTTGTGTTTTGGGAATAAATGAAGAACCGGTTTCTATTAAAGCAATGGAAAGAACAATTGTTGAAAGAGGATTTTCCGAAGGCTGGATAATTCCGAAGCCGCCTAAGAATTTATCCGGTAAAACGGTTGCGATTGTCGGTTCAGGACCCGCCGGTTTAGCCGCCGCGCAACAGCTGGCTAGGGTCGGCCATTCGGTTACGGTGTTTGAAAAAAATAGTAAACCCGGCGGATTATTACGCTACGGAATTCCGGATTTTAAAATTGAGAAAAATATCATCGATAGAAGAATCAATCAGCTTGTTTCTGAGGGCGTTGTGTTTAAAACCAATGTAAATGTTGGCCTTGATATCTCGTCTAAGGAATTGGCCGAACAGTTTGATGCGGTAATTTTGGCCGGCGGTTCTGAGCAGCCGCGAGATATTCCTATTCCGGGAAGAGAATTAAAAGGAATTCATTTTGCTATGGAATTTCTTCCGCTTCAGAATAAATATAATTCCGCCGAACAAACTGAAATTGAAATTTCGGCAAAAGATAAAAATGTTGTAGTTATAGGCGGCGGCGATACTGGTTCGGATTGTGTCGGAACTTCAATCAGACAAAAAGCTAAATCTATAACCCAAATTGAACTTTTCCCTAAACCTCCGGAAGAGAGGGCTGGGCATACTCTCTGGCCTTATTGGCCAATGATGCTTCGTACTTCAAGCAGTCATGAAGAAGGCGGAGAAAGAAAATGGAGCATAAATACTCTTGAGTTTCTGGGAAATGAATATGGTGAAGTTACTCATCTAAAATGTGTTGAAATAAAACTTGAAAACGGAAAGATTATAAATCTTCCCGAAACAGAATTTTTAATTCCCGCCGATCTTGTTTTAATCGCGGCCGGGTTTGTTCATCCTATGCATTTAGGTATGATTGAACAGCTTAAACAAGATGGGCTTGAATTAGACGGAAGAGGAAATGTTAAAGCGGAATTCGGTACTTCTGAAATTGCTCACCGGACTAATCTTGATAAATTTTTCGCTTGCGGTGATATGAGAAGAGGACAATCTTTAATAGTTTGGGCAATTGCCGAAGGAAGAAAATGTGCCCTGGCGGTTCATAAAAAATTATTGGAAGAAAATAATTTTAATGAAGCTGCCGCCTAAATTTAATGTTTAGATAAAAAAAGGCTGTCTTTATTTTAAGGCAGCCCTTTTTAATTTATACTCTTCTTGAAATTAATTTATAGCTACGGTCAATCCTTTTACTACCGCCGCTAATCTAACCGCGTCAAAAATTCTTGCTTCGTTCGTACCAAATTTTCTTACCGATTCTTCATGAGAATTTACACACGATTCGCATCCGTTTACTGCCGATACAGCTAAACTCATAAGTTCAAAAAATTCTTTTCCTAAAACCGGATTCATCATAATATTCATTTTTATTCCGGCCGGAAGGTTTTGGTATTTTTCATTTGAACTTCTTATAAAATGTTTAAATCTGTAAAAAACGTTATTAACGGCTAGCATTGACGCGCATCCGTTTGTCTCCGCAATTTCCTGCTCAGTTGCGCCGTTAACTTTTGCACGATTGGAAAAAGATTCCGATAAAATTTTATTTTTTTCGTTTATTGAAATTGCCAACGCAATTAAATAAGCTTCTTTAGTACTAAAATTTTCGGAGGCTAATGTATTTTTTAAATTAATTCTTAAGTCTCTTATGTATTTTGTTTCCCCTTTTACCATTGCTTCAAGCGAAGCAAATTCTTCATTCTCTTGAATTCCTAAATCTTTTAAAAGATCTACTTTGGTTTCATTTAGTGACATAATATTCCCTTTAATTTGAATAGCGTAAATGAATTCTCCCTTGTAAAGGTATGCAAAAAAAGGCTGTTCAAAATGAACAGCCTTTATAAATTAGGCGGCGTTTAAAGTATCTTGTCCTTTTTCCCAATTACATGGGCAAAGTTCATCTGTTTGTAAAGCATCAAGAACTCTAATAACTTCTTTCACATTTCTACCTACATTTAAATCATTTGCGCTGACCCAGCGGATTATTCCCTGCGGATCAACAATATAAGTTACTCTGTAGGCTACTTTTTCATCAGCTTCCAAAATTCCTAAAGATTCAGCTAATGATTTTGAAGTATCGGCAAGAAGAGGAAATTTAAGATCTTTTAGATCTTCATGATCTTTTCTCCAAGCTAAATGCACGTACTCACTGTCTGTAGAAGCACCTATTAACAATGCGTCTCTATCACGAAATTCATCATAGTTATTATTAAATTCGGCAATTTCTGTAGGGCATACAAAAGTAAAATCTTTCGGATACCAGAACATTACCATCCATTTTCCATCTTTTTTGTGGTCTTCGTTAGTTAAATCTGCGAATTCTTTTCCTTTTTCTGTAGAAACAACTGAGATTTTTTTGAATTCCGGAAACTCGGATCCTAATGAGAGAATATTATTCATAACGCGTTTTATTCCTTTCTGTGTTTTTTCTTTTTTTGTTTTAACTAATGAAATAACTTATTCTTAAATATAAAGTTATGAGATCAGCTATTCAAATAGATTTAACTTATCTCTATATAGATTTTCTTTATATTATGCTGTGATCATTTTAGATTACAAAGTGAGAAATATGCAAATCCCATTTTTATTTGTTTTATTATTTTAACCTCATTTAACTTTTGAGGAAAAAAGAAATTCTATATAACTTCTTATATTTGATATATCAGTTAGAAAATTTTTATTTGAGCATATAATTTGTTTATTTTTCTATATGACTCTAAATCAACTTTATTATATTGTTGCTGTTGACAATTTTAGGCATTTTAATACCGCCGCCGAGAGTTGTTTTGTTACCCAGCCTACTTTAAGTATGCAGATCCAAAAGCTTGAAGAAGAGCTTGGAGTTCAGATTTTTGATAGAGGTAAACAACCCGTTGTTCCTACCGAAATAGGAAAGAAGATTTTAGTTCAGGCAAGAAAAATTATTCAGGAAGCCGAACGGCTTCAAAATATTATTGATAATGAAACCGGCGCTTTTACCGGTTCTTTAAAAATTGGTATTATCCCTACAATTGCGCCGTATCTTATCCCTTTATTTCTGCAAAATTTTGTTAGTAAGTATCCTAAAGTTGAACTTATAATCGACGAAATAACCACAGCCGAAATTATTAAAGCATTACATAAAGATTTAATTGATGTCGGAATTCTTGCTCTTCCGGTAAATTCCGCTGATATTGTTGAACGGCCTTTATATTATGAACCATTTATTGTTTATGTTTCCGAAGAACATCCGCTTTATAATAAAAGAAAGGTTAATGTGGATGATTTATCCAGAAACGACCTTCTTTTGTTAAAGGAAGGTCATTGCCTGCGTGAACATACTCTTCAAATTTGTAAAAAGAATGATAGGGAATGGAAAGAGAATGATAGACGCATTTTATTTGAAAGTGGGAACTTAGATACTTTAAAAAGATTGGTCGAGCAGAATTTTGGTTTTACTCTTTTACCAAGTATGGCGATGAAGAATTTTAATGAAGATGAACTTGCGCTGTGCCGTGAGTTTGATTCGCCTGTCCCTAGAAGAGAAATTGGTTTGGTTTATAGTAAAGTTCTGGCAAAAAAACATTTGGTTGATGCGCTTGAAGATGAAATTTTAAATGCCGTTCCCAAACATCTTTTAACTTTTGAAGATAGTTTTATTGTCCATTAAAAGGAAAGAAAATGTTCATCTATAAAAGGAAGATAAATTTTTACGATTGTGATCCGGCGGGAATTTTATTCTTCGGAAGGATTTATGAAGTTTGTCATTCAGCTTACGAAGCTATGATTGAGAGTTTTAATCTTAATATCGATTATTGGAATAATGGAGATTTTGTAGTTCCGATTATTCATAGTGAAGCATCATATCATAAACCAATTAAATATGGGGAAACCATTGTGGTTGAACTGGAAGTTTCTATGATTAAATATTCATCTTTTGAATTACAGTATTTATGCAAAAATGCGGCGGGGGAGAAGTGTATCAAAGTTAGTACTGTACATGTTTTTATTGATAAAAAAGAGTGGAGCAAAAAAGAATTAAGAAAAGATGTAAAAGATGGTTTATTCAAACATCTTTCCGGGACTACAGTTTAATTAAACATTTTCCTAATTTTATCTCTTTGAATTTTTCCCAATGAGGTTTTAGGCATTTCCTCAATAATAAAAACTTTTTTAGGAATTTTATACGCGGCTAATTTATTTTTCAAAAAACTTTTGATTTTTCTTTCGGTAATATCTTTATTTGAAGCCACTATTGCTGCCGCTACAACATCACCCCATTCTTCATCCTTTAAAGGAAATACACAAACTTCGGAAATATCTTTGTGTGTTTTCAAAACATTCTCTACTTCAATAGTATTCACATTTTCACCGCCCGATACTATAAAATCATTCCTTCGTGACGTTATATATAAATAACCTTCCTCATCAAGATAACCGATATCTCCGGTTTGATATAATCCGTTTTTAATTTTAGCGTTTGTTTCAACATCATTATTTAGATATCCTTTCATTACAGCGGGACTTTTAACTACGATCTCTCCGCTTTTGTCGGTCGAAGGCTCGGTTACTTTTTCATTATCGATTAAAACAAAAATTTGATTCGGGTGAAGTGGTTTACCTGCCGCTGCCGATTTATATTTTGCCTCCTCCGTACTCAATCCGGTTATAAATGATGAAGTTTCGGTTGAACCATAAACTTTAGATATTTTCCAGCCTTTTGCTAATGCGTTTTTTATTAAGCTTTCTTCTATAAATCCGCCGCCTAATAAAATATTTCTCAACTCTTTATTCGGCGATAAATTTTCTTCAATAAGTCTTGCTAATTGCGTAGAAACAAATGAGGCTAATGTAGGTTTGTGTTTTTTTATGGCGCTTGAAATTCCTACTGTCTTAATTGAAGAAGGAATTATAATAACGGCGCCGAATACTACCGCGCGTATAATTATTGAGAATCCGCCAATGTGGTAAAAAGGAAGACTCGCCAGCCAGCGGTCGTTTCCTTTATGTTTTATTAATTGATCCCCGATAACAGCGCTTTGCAGCAGGTTGTTAAATGAAAGCATTACTCCTTTTGCGTTTCCTGTTGAACCGGATGTAAACATTACAATTGCCGTATCGTTAAAGTTTTGTTCTACGGCATGAAATTTTTTATAGGAATAATCCGGTTTGATGCTAAAAGGATAGGAAATAGTATTTACGCCGCCGACTAAAAATTTTTCATCAAAATTTCTATCGATTAATAAATATCTGCAATTAGCAAAACTTAATAAAGTTTCTATTTCAGATAATATTAACCTGCTGTTTAGCGGAACCGGAATGGCATTTATTTTCCATAAAGCAAAAATATTAATTATAAAATCAACTGAATTTTCTCCCAAAATTGCTACATAATCTTTTTCTTTTATTCCTATATCTTTAAGTATAATTGCCGCGTCAGTTATTCTTTTTTCTACTTCTTTTAAATGTTACGGCTGAATTGCCGCTTATAATAGCGGTTTGATCTTGATTTGAAACTGAGTGTTTATGTAAAAATTCTGAGATTGGATTCATATTTAATCATCGTGCTTTCTTCATTTATCTATTCTTATCAAATTAATATTTTTAACATTCAAGTGAAATTTTCCCGTTCTTTACGTGATATGCTTCGGGTGTAATATCTTTTTCAAAATAATGAGAAACGTAAAGACCGTGGTCATTTTTTTGTTTTACTGTTGAAGCCGCGAAAATAGCCAATGATCTGCCGATGTTTGTTTCGAAAGAAGATGAGATTGTTACTTTTATTCCTCTTTCTTCGGCATGTTTTATTATTTCTAATGTGGGAATTATTCCCCCGCATATCATCGGCTTAACAACTACCGCCGAGATTACTCTGCTGTTTATAAATGCTTTTGCGTCGGTTACTGTACGGATTGATTCATCAACGGCAAGCGGGACAAAGGTTTTTTGATATAACGCGATAAAATCGCTTAGTGTGTTTACAGGCTGTTCTATATATTCTAAATCAAACTGCTGAAGTTCAGTTAAGTATTCCACCGCCTCCTCAAGTTTCCATTTCCCGTTGGCGTCTGCTCTTAATTTTATTTCATTTCCTACTTTTTCTTTAATGCTTTTTATACAAGCCAAATCTTCCTCAAAATTCGCTCTTCCCGTTTTTAATTTTAGTGTTTTAAAACCTTCGTTTACCAAATTAAATGCGGTTGCAGCGGAATCTTCGGGGGACATAAAACCGACTACCGCGTTAACACCGATTTCTTTATGGGAATGAACATTTAACAATTCGTTAAAGCTTATATTTTTATCGTTGGAAATTAAATTTAAAATTGCCTGTTCAATTCCGTGCCTTAACGCGGGCGTTTTATTTAAACCGACTAATGTTTTGTTTAAACTTTCTTCTACATTTTCCAGATCTAATTTTAAACCAAGTTCAAAATTATTTAGGCTCTCATACGCTTCATCATAACTCTCTGAGCCGAATTCGGGAAACGGTGCCGCGTCTCCCAAACCAATTGCTCCTGATGAACTTTGAAGCGAAATAATTAAGCCTTTGCGTGTATTTATTTTGCCTTTCGAACTTTGAAATGGCTGCTTCAGTTTCAGTTCATACGAATAATATTTTAGTTCTAATTGATTCACAAAGCAATACCTGCCGCGAATAAAAGTCCGAATAAAGCTGATAGTTTAGCCGTTAATTCTAAGGTTTTATTCAACTGAATTCCTTCTAAAATGTATAGCATTTTTATAAGTTTAAATGCTACCGGGAAAGTTAAATAGGGGAGAAATATCCAAAATTGAAAATTGTAGAAGAAGTATAAAATTGCCGGTGTTGCGAATGAAGCCGCTAATAAAAAAATGTATTGATACCGAGCGAATGTTCTTCCGAATATTACGGCGGTTGTGTTTTTGCCCGCTGCTTTATCTTCTTCAACATCTCTATAATTATTTACAATTAAAATATTTGTAATTAATGCTCCGACAGGAATTGAAGTTAAAAATGCGAGAATAGAAAAATTCATCGCTTGGACATAAAAAGTTCCTACAGTGCCGATTACTCCGAAAAATACAAAAACAAAAACATCTCCTAATCCGTTATAAGCAAGCGGAAAAGGCCCGGCCGTATAAGCTATTCCCGCAAGTATCGAAAGGATTCCAATGAGTAAGATTAGCCATCCACCTACATAAACTAAATATAAACCCAGTATGAAAGCGATAAAGAAAACAAGAAAACTTCCTACTTTCATTTCATTAACAGATATAAGTCCGGCCGCCAAAACGCGTTTTGGTCCTTTTCGTTTTTCATTATCGGCGCCTTTTAAATAATCATAAAGATCATTTACAAAATTGGTTCCTGTTTGAATTAATATAGAACAGATTAGCGCGATAAGCGCGTAAAGAAATACAAATTTGTTTTCATTATAAGCTAACGCGGAACCTACCATAACGGGAACAATAGCCGCCAGCAGAGTTTTGGGCCGGCTGGCAAGCAGCCAGCTTTGTAATTTTGATGTATCTTCTAAAGTTTCTTGCATTTAAGTTTGTACTCTTAATCTATTAAGGAAGTTTTGGAAATTTGTTAAATTCCGGTTTTCTTTTTTCAAGATATGCTTTTTTGCCTTCCTGCGCTTCTTCACTCATGTAGTAGAGAAGAGTTGCGTTTCCGGCCAATTCTTGTATTCCGGCTTGGCCGTCTAGCTCAGCATTAAAGGCTGATTTTAATAACCGTAATGCCAAAGGACTGTGTCGAAGCATTTTTTTTGCCCAATTTACGCCTTCTTCTTCTAGCTGATCAACAGGAACAACTTTATTTACTAATCCCATTTCTTTGGCTTCCTGCGCATTATACTGATCGCATAAATACCAGATTTCCCGCGCTTTTTTTTGACCCACAATTCTGGCTAAATAGCTTGAACCGAAACCGCCGTCAAAACTGCCGACTTTAGGGCCTGTTTGTCCGAAGATAGCATTATCAGCGGCAATTGTAAGATCACATACAACATGTAGAACATGTCCGCCGCCGATCGCATATCCGGCTACAAGTGCAACAACAGGTTTGGGAATACTTCTGATTAATTTCTGTAAATCAAGAACGTTTAATCTCGGAACTCCGTCTTTTCCTACATAACCTTTATCGCCTCTTATTCTTTGGTCGCCGCCGGAACAAAAAGCATATTTCCCGTCCTTTGCGGGACCTTGGCCGGTTAACAACACTACGCCAATTTCCTGATCTTCTCGTGCGTCGGCAAAAGCGTCATACATTTCATTCACGGTTTCCGGGCGAAACGCGTTTCTTACTTCCGGACGGTTTATTGTAATTTTTGCTATGCCGTCCATTTTTTCATAAATAATATCTTGGTATTCTTTCGTCTTAATCCAGTTGTAACTCATTTTATTCCTCGTGATTTTTAGTGGATTACAAAAATATTGAAAAGTTGCGAGAATTAGTATTCTCTTACTAAAGATATATAAATCGCGAAATTTTTGAAGTGATGATTTTATTAGTTTATTAAAAAATTCCGGAATGTTTTAGCCGTGTTTCGTTAAAATAATTTGTTCAAAAGAATCTAAAAATTTTATAACAAAGTTGATTGGGAAACGAAGCAGAAATTAAGACCGAAGAATATTATCTTAATAACAGCAGAAAACTTTCGCCTAAATTACCGCCGTAAAAAATCAACTTTTTATTTTTAATAATCTGTTAACGGAAAGTAAAAATTCTTTTGGCTTTTCTAAATGAACATTATGTCCTGCGTCTTTCACTATTATTTGAATAGCGCGGGGGAAATGATTTACCATTTTTTTATTAATTCTTGTAAACTTTTTATCAAGCCCACCGGTAATAAGCAATGTTTCGGCGGGGACTTCTTTTAATAAATCCGACATGTAGGGCATTTTTCCCGTTCCAAATCCGCGCAATATATTTGCTAATCCCGTTTTATTATTTTGTAATTTTTCTTTTCTAATTACGGATAAAATCTCTTTATCCAATTTTTTTTGAGTTTTGAATAAATCAATGTTCATCCAATAATCTACAAAACTTTCTAAAGAATTTTCTTCAATAAATTTCGCTAATTCTTCATCGTTTTCAACTCGAATTATTCTTTCAGCTTCGCTCTCTATTCCCGCTGACGCGCTTTCAAGAATTAATCCGCTTACATTTTGTTTATACTTTACAGCGTATGAGAGCGCGAGCCTGCCTCCCATTGAATACCCGAGAAGAAAAACTTTTTCATCGGTAAAATTTTTTATAAGAAAATGTAAATTATTAACCAGCGATGAGGTTTCGTAAAAAGATCTATCGGCGGGTGAATGACTTTTACCATGTCCTAAAATATCTACCGCCGCTGTTATATACGAAGGATCTAATTGAGGAGTAATGTTTTTCCAATCTGAAGATGAACCGCTGAATCCATGAAGTAAAAATAAAAATGTTGAACCGGATTTTTCATTTTCTAGTTCAACATTCCAAATATTATTTTCTAATAGAATTCTCAATTTATGTCGGCATTAGTATTTAAAATTTTTGAGGTTTCATTCCAATATTTCTTTCTTATAGCTAATGATTCGGCGGCGTTTGTTTTAATTTCTAAAACAGAAAAACGCTTCTGTTTAATTGCGGAAGTAAAAGATTCTTTAAAATGATCCCAATCTTTTATTTGAATAAAATTACCGTCGTATGCTTTTACAAAATGTGAAAAATCTAAATGATGCGGCGCGATAAAAAAATCTTTAAAAACTTGTCCGTATTCCGAAATAGGAAGAACTTCAAAAATTCCGCCGCCGTCGTTGTTTACTAGGATAACAGTTAATGGTATTTTATATTTTTTCGCGGCCAATAAACCATTTAAATCGTAATAAAAAGCTAAATCTCCTGTGATTAAAACTGTAGGAGAATTATTCGCTGCCGCAATTCCTAGTGCGGTGGAAGCGATGCCGTCAATGCCGCTGGCGCCTCTGTTATTGTACAATGTTATATTCTTTTCACTACTCGAAGCAAAGTAATCAAAATCTCTGACAGGCATACTATTGGAAAGCATTATATGCGTGCCTTCAGGAATATTTTTTATTATTTCCGTTATAACTCTGCATTCATTCGGGAATTTTGATTTTTCAATTAATTTAAATTTAACACTTGCCGAAATTTTATCCGCTTTCTTAAAAATAGTAAGCCATTCTGTTTCTTTTCTCTCAATTTTATTTTTATCCAGCATACCAATCATTTCTTTGCAGAAAATAAACGGTTTGCAGGCAAAAGCGGCGTTTGCTTTATTGGAAGGATCGAACCAATCACCGAATTCATTAATCATAAAGCGCGCGGAATCGCACTGTTCTAAATAAATATCTAAGGCTTTTGAAGTAATCGTTCGCCCGAACTGCAGAATAAAATCGGGTTTATATTGTTTTATAAAATTTTCCGATCTTAAAAATCCTTCGTAATTACAGATTATATTTTCTTTTGAATGGCTTCCGAAACGTATTTGTGAAATTCCGTCGGCTAAAAGAGGGTATCCCAATTTTTCGGAAAGAATTGAGCAATATTTATTAAAGTTTGAATTATAATTTTCCGGCCCGGCTATCATTAATCCTCTTTTATATTTCTTTAGATAATGGAAAAGATCGCTAAACCATTTTTCATCAAGTATTTTTCTTTCTTCTTCTTTTAGCAATTCTTTCTTTTCTGAAATATCCGCGTTGCTTAATTCTATTAGCGATTTAGAAACTTCGTCTGTATAAGATTTCGGCTCGAACGGTTTTCTGAACGGAAAGTTCAAATGAACCGGCCCGCGCGATCGAATTACACTTTCGTAATACGCTCTTCTGGCCACAACTTTTATATGCTTTATTCTTCTGGAAATCGGTTCCGGCAGGCCCATATCAAAAAACCAGCGGATATGATTTTTGTAAAGATTATTCTGGTTGATTGTTTGGTTCGCGCCGCAGTCTAAAAGTTCAGGCGGACGATCGGCGGTACAGATTATTAATGGAATGCGCTGCTGGTAAGCTTCTATTATTGCCGGGTAAAGTTCCGCTGTCGCTGTTCCTGACGTAGATACAACCGCTACAGGTGTTCCCGAAGCCTTGGCTAATCCCAGAGCAAAAAACGCGCAGCTTCTTTCATCTATATGAACGTACGGTTTTATTTCTTTATTATTCGCGAAAGCTAATGTTAAAGGAGTGTTGCGGGAGCCCGGAGAAATGCATACATATTTTACACCGATTGCAGCTAATTCTCTTACAAATGTTTCCGTCCAAAGTATATTACGATTTATTTTTATTTTCATTATTAAAGAGGGAGAGGATAGGTTTAAGTTTTAATTCGGTCTCTTTATATTCGGCGTCCGGATTAGAACTTGCTACTATTCCTCCGCCGGCAAAAGCAATAACTCGATTATTTATATTTACTGCAGATCGTATCGCGACCGCAAATTCACCTTCATCATTTAAACTAAACCAGCCGATTATTCCGGAATATAATCCTCTTCTATGGGTTTCTAATTTTTTTATAATATTAGAAGCCGAATCTTTTGGAATTCCGCAAATCGCGGGTGTCGGGTATAGTTCTTTTATTAAATTAAGCATTGAACTCGATGAATTTAAATCAGCGGAAATTTTAGTAAATAAATGCTGAATATTGGCAAGTTTCTTTATAGTGAATTCTTTGCTTACTGCCATATTTTCTGTAAATGGTGAAATTGATTCTTTTATGTAATCAATAACAAATTTATGTTCGTTTAAGTTTTTTTCGTCTTGTAAAAGTTCGCGTTCAATTTTTTCATCTTCCGGAGCGTCTTTGCCTCTCGGCGCGGAACCGGCTAGCGCGTCGAATTCTATTTTGCCGTTATAAAAATCCGCTAGCTTTTCCGGGGTAGCCCCGAAAAATGTGGATTTGCCCCGATGATATATAAATAAAAAGCATTCGGGATAATTATTCCCCAGCTGTTCTATTATTTCGGAAAAATTCGGCTCTTCCGATAAAATTATTTCTACCCGCCGGGATAATACTACTTTATCTATATGCTTGTCTTCAATTTTATCGAGCGCCTGCTCAATTAAATTTTTCCACTTCTTTTTGTCTTTCGGGGATGTGCCTTCAATTTTTCTAACTTCCGCTTTATTTTTTGTCTTTTCCTGCGAATTTAATTTTAAAATTATTTCAAGCTTATTTCTCAGTTTGTTTTTTACACTCTCTAGTGAATTTGGAGGAGCGTATAAAAAACTGAAGACAAAATATGTTTGGCCATTTTCCCGCAGCAGCATCAATTCCGGTACAAACCATGTTGAATCGCTAAAATCACCCCAATCGGAATCATTATGCTCGACAGTAAATTTCATTCCGCCGACGAAAGAGGGAATATGCTTAATTTCGATTTCATCCCAATTATTGATGAAATTATTTTTAAGCTCTCTTATCTTTTTATCGGTAACGGCAAATCTTCTATCGCCGCTTTCTTGAATAACCAAAGCTTCATCTAAACCTAATAGTTGAAATTTTGAAGCCGGTTTTTCAAAATAAAATGATCTTTCAAAATACCTGATAAATGAATCTAACTTTTCGAATTGAAAGCCGGGTATTTTAAGGGCAAAACTTACTAAAGGATTATTTCCTTTTTGTTCCTTTAGTATTATTTTTTTTTCGGAGAGAAAATTTGTGAATGAACTCACCGATGAATCTATAAAATCTTCCATTCAGCTAAATTATTTTTAATTGGCAAATATAATTCTAATAAAAAAAGTTTCCAAAATTAGAAAAAAATATTTCTATAGTTAATGTTAATACTTTTACAACTAAAGATTAAGGATTTAAATCAAAATAAAATATCTTCTTCAATTGTTTCCAGAATTCTTAAATAACTGTCATACCTTTCCGGAGATAGTTCTTCGTTTTCAACCGCCGCGATAACAGCGCATCCCGGCTCATGGTAATGGGTGCAAGTGTTAAATTTACAATTGTTCTGGTATTTAGCGAATTCTATAAAATAATGTCCTAAATCTTCTTTCTTTATTCCGTAAGGAGCAATTTCTCTTATTCCGGGAGTATCTATTATATAAGTTTCTTCTTCAACTTTTATCATTCTGCTTGTAACTGTTGTATGTGTGCCTTTATCATTAAATGAACTTATATCGCCGACTCCCAAATCTAATCCGGGGAAAATTGTATTAAGTAAAGATGATTTTCCTACTCCCGAATGTCCCCAAAATAGATTTTTATTGTCTTTTAAAAGTTGATGAATTTCTTTTATTCCCTCACCGGTTTTTGTACTCGATTTTATTACTTCGTAGCCGATGTTTTTATATAATTCTATCCATTCGTCAACATAATTTTCCGGGTCAAGATCAATTTTATTAATAATTATATGAGGTTGAATGCTTGAACTTTCGGCGGCAACTAAAAACCGGTCGATTACTTTATTATTAAAAGAAGGTTCATCAATGCTGCTGACTATAAATAGGGCGTCGATATTTGCGGCAATTATTTGTTCAAGCCTTTCACCTCTATAGCTTGCGCCTTTTATTTTCGGAGCTTTTCTGGAGATGTAATTTTTTCGTTTATCTACTTTTGTTATTACACCGCTTCCGTCATCATTCATTTCAAATTCTACGAAGTCTCCGACAACTGCAATATCGGTTTGATAGAGCTTATCTTTTTTTAGATGAAAATCTTTTTTGAATTTGCCTCGTAAAGTACAGCGGATAGTTTTTCCTTTTTCTGATGAAAAAACATAATAATCTTTACTTTCAACCCGGCTTACTAAACCTCTAATATTTCCTCCGAAAAAATATTTCTAATCATTACTCAAGTTATATAAAAGTTAAAAATGTTAGGAAAAAAGATATAAAATTGAGGATATTAAAAATAATAAGATCGCGAAGTATTAACAACTGTTAGTCCGGCTGCTTTTATAAAATTTGAAAATCTCAATTAAATTCTAAATATAAATATTAAGTCGTTAAATAGATCATTTACGGAATCTTTCAACAATCTATTTTAGTTAGTAACTATTAACAGGAAGTAGCTTATATTGGAGATTAAATTAAAGGGATGGAGTTAAGAAGGTTAAAAAAAAGGCACCTTAAAATAAGATGCCTTTAAATTTAATTTTTATCTAAATCAGTACGTCTAAAATCTGTAAGTAACGGTTAATGAGAAATTGTTGGTTTTTATTTGCTGTTGAGTTCTGGAAAGATCGGACCCGTAATTGTCTCCGAAGGTATTCCACCAGCCGTGGGCGTAAGCAAAATCAATTCCGATAGTTTCTTCTGTTAAAAATCCGAATCCCGCTGTTACATATTTTTTATCGAATTCTGAAGGATCGCCTTGATATGCGGAAGGCTGAATAAAATAACCGCCTCTTAATCTTAAACCGATTCTAGGTATTGTGTATTCTACACCTAAATTATAATTTACAACCGCGCGAAGCTGATCTTTAATGTTAGTATTAATATCATCAATTGCCCGCTGATCAAGCCCGTTTCCGGCGTTACCGAATTTGGTTTGGGTGTAATCTAAAATTGTTGCCTGTCCGCTGAAAATAAATCCTCGAACATTTACGCTTGCGCCGCCGGCAAGTTCAAACGGAGTAGTAATATCATATTCAACTTGATCATTTGCCGAATAGGTAAATGATTGAGCGGTTCCGAACTCACTTCTACCAAATACATCAAACTTTTCTTTTATTGAATATGTTTTGGGAAATTGAATTGTAGCGCCGAATCTTGCGAAATTACGAAATTGATAAAGCGCGCCGATTTTCGCGTCCCAGCCGGAAATATCCCAATTTAATTTTTTATTTAAATAAAAGGTTCTAAAGTCTTTTGTTTCAACGTCTCCGGGCGAAGTTTCTCCCTGATAAACATTTTTGGTATCGTCTTCATAATAATCATTGTTATTATCATAATTCCCGGTAATTATATTTAAGTTTGCGCCGATGAACAGATTTTTTGAAACTTCAATCGCTCCCGAGAAAGTCCAATTGTCAACTGAACCGGAAGATAATATTGTGCCGCTCTGATTTAAATTTCCGAATATATTTGTGGTATCTTTAATGTATGTGCCTTGCGCGTCTTTTAAAGGATAACTTAAATAAAGGTTGTACGGAACATCATTATTCTGCAGAGATAAATATCTTGCCAGGGAGTTTGTCCCGTTGTTGAATCCGTCAAATTTTACCGCGCTTGTAAAATCTTTGGATGAGTGATATGATACTCCGAATACTAAACTTCCTCTGGTAGTGGGGAAGGGAAACGCGAAACTTATTCTGTTTAGTTTAGTTGAGCTGTTGGAATAATTTGTTGTATTGCGGAAAAAAGTGGAGTTGTTATCAAAGTTTAAATAATTTAATCCGCCGGAAAATTCCATTCTTTTTAATAATCCGAATCCGGCGGGATTATAAAAAGCGGCAGAAGCGTCATCGCTTAAACCGATATAGCTGTTTCCCATTCCCAATGCTCTCGCGCTTGAACCTAAACCAGGCTCCGCTAAACGTAATGCGTCCGGTATACCCTGGCCAAAGGAATTAGAAACTAATAAAATTGCCGATATTAAAAAAAGCTTAAAGCTGAATTGAGAATAAAAGCTTTTCATTATCTCCTCCTGCCGTTATTTCTATCGCCGTTGTTATCTCTTAGACTTTTATTATCTCTGTTTGAAGAGGACGATTTATTTTCCGTTTGCGAAGTAACTCTGCTTCCGTTTGAGGAGGTGCTTGTACTGCTGCTGTTACTTCCTGTACTTGTTGAAACCGGATCTGTTCTTTGAACTTCCGGGCGTCTGCCTTCATTTCCTCTATCATATCCGGTATTTCTTAGACTGTTTCTGTCTTCGCCGCGCTGGTAATTAGGATTTGAAACGGTTACCGGAGCGGGCGGAGCGATTGCGTACCACCAAGGCGTATCGTAATAGTAGGCGTAGTTTCCGTAGTAATCTGAATAATATCCATCATTCATGTAAGAATTATCCGCGGTCGGAAATTCTGAATTCGGATTCCATACTGTTGTATAACAGCCGGTTATTCCTAAAGTTAATGTTACAATAAATATTATAAGTGCTAATTTCTTTTTCATTTTTTATCTCCTTCTTCCGGAATCATTACTGCTGCTGCTGCCTCTTGAAGGCGGTGAACTTCTCTGAGGAGGCGCTGATCTCGGCGGAGAATAAGTCCGCTGCGGAGGCGCTGATCTCGGAGGTGAATAAGTTCTTTTCGGCGGATTATAGGTTTTATTCCTTGTACCTTCTTTTTTCTTTGGAGGTGTATATTTGGGAACATATTTTCTCTCACGTCCGTCATTTTTCCTTACTCTGCTGTCATTTCCGTTGTTATTCGGCTTTGGTTTATATTCTCTCTGTACTCGTGTTTCTCTGCCGTTGTTTTCTTTATTTTTGTACCGGTAATAGCTTTCATTCCTTTTGTTTCTATTCTGATCTTTTCGAGGATCAACTCTTTGAATTTCTGTATTTCTATTCCCTTTTTCCGGTATTATTTTTGTTCTTTCATTAGGAGTAATATTTCTTGTTTTATCATTACCTCTAATAATTTCTCTGTTATCTGTACGTTTCGCCGCTTTTAACGCTTCAGCCTCTCTTGTACTTCTCTTTGAAAAATCTTTTGTGTCTGTAACGGCTCTTTCTCTGGATAAGGTTGTTAAAGCGCCTCTTGAATCACGGCTTCCTAATCCTCCTCTTAATCCGTCAGTATTTCTTAAGGATGTCATATTATCGGAGCGTCTTTCATTACGATATTTATAAGAAGTTGAGCTTCCGTACCAGTAATCGTAATAACCGTAACCGTAATTTCTGGGATAATAATACGCGAAAGGAGAATAATAACTTGGATAACATGTGCCGCACCAGGCCCAAGGATCATAATAAAAAGGATCATACCAGAAAGGATCGTAGAAGTATGAACCGTAATAAACTCCTACTGAAATAGTAGGATAATAATGTGAAAAATATCTTCTATAAAATGGAGCGCCGATGTAATAATTATTTACTGCTCCGTCTTGATAATATTCTCCGTCATAATCCTCATATTCTTCGTCATTATAATAACCTGAATCATTACTGTAAGTGCTGTCAGTATAATATTCATCGTTATAACCATCATTTTGGCTGTCTCTATTCGGTGTATAAGAGTATTCTTGATTGGCGAATGGTTTTGTAGAAAGTTGTGTATAACATCCGCCAAAAAGAAACGCGGCAGCCAAAACTAAGGTTCCCGCTAAAATTTTAAACTTTTTCATGATTTCTCCTCCGCTAATCTTCTTATTCAAATATCCGCAAAAATCGAGCCTTTTAAAAGGGTGAAAAATAAACACTTTACACTTGTTTTTTTTAACTACCGTATACAATAATAAACTTTTGTGTCTAATAAATAGGACAACCGTTTTTTTTATTTATATTCTTTTTACTCAATAACTTATAATTAGTTTCTTATTTTTAGAAGATACTTTTTATATATTCAATTTTAATTGCCCTGTCAGCGGAACTTGGGCTCCATTTTTTATTATCTAATAAATCTCGTAAATCAAAGCCGAGAGTAAAACCTTCGCCCATCGCCCATCTGATCCCTAAATTTAAATAGCCGTTGCCGCTTCCGTATGAATTTGTGGCGTTATCATTAAAAGCGAAATTATAATCACCAATAATTGAAAGATTCGCGCCAAGAGTTTTCTCAAATCCAATCCACATGTTTAAGAAGTTATCGCCGTCTTTGCTTTCCAGGGAATAATTAACGGTTCCGTGAAGGCTTAAATAACCCAGAAATTCAAAATTTTTACTTATCGCACCATAAAATCCCGGCGATTTTATTGCGTACCTGTTTGTTGAATCAAAATATTCTCCTTTTCCTTGCGAATCAAATCCTAAAGCAACGGCAGGCATTTTTACCGATTCATCAAATAATCGAAAACGGAAATTTACTCCCGGTAATTTATACCATCTTGGAGATCCGGCGCCGATTATATTTGCTCCTCCGTAGGAAATACCGAAACTTATATTATCAAAAACCCCGACTTCCAACTTTGCGATTACTACTCCGTCAGGCAAAATATCATTTGTTACTCCTACATAGCCTTTTTCCAAAATACCTGCTGTTGGCATATCAATAAGGGAACGATATTCAAATTTAGCTTTTTCGCCTGCGGTTCCTTGCGCGAAGTTTAACGCGGTTGAAAATATTAAGACCGTAAAAAGTAAAATTATTTTTTTCATAATTCCTCAACTTTTAATTGAAAATTTTCGACATTTCCTTGTGAAAAAATAACAATAATTATGCTAATAAATTAATCGTTAATATTATTATCGAAGGCAAAATTAGGATATATCGGTATCTGAACGGAAGAGGGAAGTAAAGCTAATTTTGATTTAATAAAAACAGTTACTTTCCCGGTTCTATTTTTTGCTTTTATAATAAGTTTCCCGTTTTCCTCATCGTTTAAAATTATTTCTACTAAATCTTTGCCCTCTTCTATTTTAAATTTTGTAGCGGCTGTTCTAAATAACGCTTTTCTGCCTAACGCGTTTAAAGGAACTGTTTCAATTGTACAGGTGGATGTATTATCCGCGTAAAGTTCTTTCGGGGAAACAGAAAATGTAACTTCATAAATATTAAATAAATAATAATAGGCCGTTAAGGCGGCTATAGACAGGACAAGAATCAGAATAATGTATATGTTCATTTTACTCATCGGAATGAATTATTTATGCTTTTTCTGTTTCTCTCTCATAAGCTGGTTCATCTTTTTCCGCATATTATTTACTATTAGAAAAGCTACTTCATCCGGTACACCGTCGAAATGTTTCGATTTTATGCGCATATCACACATGTCGTTCACATAATCTATAACTATAAATTCATTTTTTTCGGTTAATACAACTTCGGTTGAAAAAAAATCCAATCCTATAAGTTTTGCTATTCTTTTTGTAATCGAATAAAGTTTATTCAGTTTAAATTCATCTATTTGTTCTTTAGTTAAAAATTCGTAAAGATGTGTTTGATCGTCCCACCAGACGGGAATTGCTTTTCCGAAAGCCCAGAAACACCGGAACCAGGCTCTTTTTCCGTCTAACATTAAAGGATAAATTTTTTCCTGCAGAAGATATTTGTCATCGTAATTATTAACTCTTTCATCAAGAACTTCTTTTAAAGTTTCCGCTCCGGTAACAACTCCTATTCCTCCTCCTGTTGTATTGCACGGTTTAATAATAAACGGCCTGCCTAGAATCGCTAAATCTTCAACCGAAAGATAAATTTCTTCTTCTTCACTATGCGGAGGAATAATTATTGAATGCGGTACGTGCAGGCCAGCTGTTATTAATTCCAAATGCATACTGGCTTTATCAATAGCGTGAAGAACTTTTTTATAAGGATTAAAAATTATAGTCCTTTTCTTCGAAATCATTTTACCAAGACTTTCAAAATTTTCATCAACATCCCAGGCCCGGTCTAAATAGAAATTAAAATAAAGCTTTTTCTGTTCAACTTTTTCTATTACATCAAATAAATTATGGTAACCGATTAGGAAGGTAGAAAGTCCCGCGTTATGAAAAACTTCTTCAATTAAAGCGATAAAACCATCGTCATATTCCCATACGTATGCTATTCCGAGATCAAAAATTTCCATATCACTTTAATGTTTTTACAAAGATATAGTTTACTATATTTGTAAGCAACAATTTAACTTTTATGTGCCCCTGGTTATCAATTTGATTAGTAAATTACCTTGTTATTATATGCGTATAGTAATATATTTTTTGGCAAATTAACAGAGAGTTTATGTTTAAATATTCGATTTTTATTTTGTTCGCATTCTTCTTAATTGGCTGTTCGGCAACTAAGGAAACTACGGAATCAAACGACGAAGAATTTTCTATAACGGATGAATTAACTTCAAATAATTCCGGTAACAGCACTGAGGCAATGGCGCATTTTGTCGATGGCTCTATTGCTGAAGCAAAAGGTGATTTTGCAGGAGCTATTTTAGAATACCAGGACGCGCTTCGTTTGGATCCGCATGCGGGAATTTATTACGCGCTTGCTAAAAATTATTTCTATATAAATAAACTTTCTCTCGCGCTTCAGAATATAAAAAATTCTATCAGTTTAGATTCTACAAATATCTCTTATTATACTCTTCTTTCAGATATTTACACAACCGCCCATCAGCCTGATTCCGCGGAAGTTGTTTTGGAAAAAATTATCTCTATCGATTCAAGTAATGTCCAATCTTATTATAAGCTTGCCCGGCTTTATGAAAAACAGAAACCGCTGCAGGCTGTTGAAATTTATAATAAGCTTACAAATTTAATCGGTTCTGATTGGAATGTTCTGCTTCGCGTAGCTGAGCTTTATGATAATTTGGGTGAATATAAAAAAGCCGCTTCCGCTATTAAAGAATTAATTAAAATTGATCCCAGTAATTCGGCTATTCAAGAACTTCTGGTTAATGTTTACGAAAAAGAAAAAAATTATGATGAAGCTATAAATGTAATTGATGATATATTAGAACTAACTCCCGATGACTTAACGGCGCGGGAAAGAAAAGCGCGGCTTTTTATTCAGCAAGACAAATGGCAGAAAGCCGCCGATGAATATAAATATATTTTAAATCAGCCTAAAATTCCTTTGGATGTAAAAGTTAGAATCGGCGCTTCTTATTTTAATCAGTCGTTAAATGATTCTACTCTCCTTCCCGTCGCTAAAAAATTATTTAAAACAATTGATAAAGATACGCTCGACTGGCAGGTAAAAATGTATCTTGGCGCTATTGCGCTAAGTGAAAAGAATGATTCAACGGCTATTGAAAATTTTAAACTTGTTACGCAATTGGCTTCATGGAATGTTGATGCCTGGGTAAGATTAGGCGGACTTTATTTTGATAATAAAAAATATCCCGAAGCTATAAAAGTAATGAATGAAGCGATTGTTTCGTTCCCCGATAATTTTGCTGTTAATCTTATTTTAGGCCTCTCGCTTGCCCAATCTAATAAAAATGAAGAAGCGGAAAGTTATCTTAAAAAAGCGGTAGACTTAAACCCAAAAGACGTAAACGCGCTTTCCGCGTACGGCTACACTTTAAGCCAATTAAAAAAAGATGACGAAGCGATCCTTTATCTTAAAAAAGCTTTGGCTCTTGAACCGGATGAAGTTGATCTTTTGGGAACTTTGGGATTGATTTATAACGCTCAAAAAAAATACGCCGAATGCGACAGCGTATATCAGCGGGCCTTAGATCTTGATTCTGCCAGCGCGCTTATAAATAATAATTATGCTTATTCACTTTCGGAAAGAGGGGAGAGATTAAAAGAAGCTTTAATTATGTCTAAAAAAGCAATTAAAGCCGAGCCGGAAAATTCTTCTTATTTAGATACGATGGGATGGATTTACTATAAATTAGAAGATTATAAAAAGGCCGAAGAATATCTAAAAAAAGCTTTAAATGTAAATGAAAAATCTCCCGTAATTTTAGAACATCTGGGCGATGTTGTTTTTAAAATAGGCCGCAAATCTTACGCGAAAGAACTCTGGCAAAAAGCTTATGAAATTGACTCATCAAATAATAATTTAAAGCAAAAAATTGAAAAAGGTGAAATTTGAGGAAAATTATAGTCGTTCTTTTATCGTTTGTTGAAATCGCAATTTTATTCTCAGGGTGTATTCCTTCTAAACCCACTGAAGATATTGAAATTTTGCCTTCCGAAAGATTAATAAATAAGTTAGAAGCCAATAGGAGAAAAATTAGAAATTTTGAAGGTGTAGGAACAATTACAATTAAATCCAGCAAGTTTAACAATAGCGCTTCTTTTAGAATAGTTCTTGAAAAACCGGATTCAATTTATCTTTCTATTATGGGGCCTTTCGGTATTGAGCTTGCCCAAGCTTTGGTTACAAAAGATAATTTTGTTTTTTACGACGCGCTTCAGAATACAGCTTATGAAGGAGCCGCCGACGAGCAAGTACTCCGACAAATATTTAAAATCGATTTGTCTTTCAGCGATTTAATGGACGCCTTTATCGGCTCGGTTAATCTTACTTCTCATCTTTATAAAGATCCTACCAAATACGATATTGATTATGATAAATATGTTTTAACTTATGTCGATTCATCATCGATGAAAACAACACAATATAAAGTAGATATTCGCCAGCTCGGTATTACTGATTACAAAATATTAAATCCTTCCGATGATCTTGTTTTAGAAGGAAAATATTCTAAATTTGATCTTTTAGAAAACGTAGCCGTGCCTTATAAAATTCAAATTCTGAATCATAAGGAAAATCAGCAATTATTCATCGATTATAAAACCATGGCCGCGAATAAAAGAAATATTAATATTGATTTTCATCTGCCAAGCGACGCGACTGTAATTAAATGGTAATAAAATTTAAATATTTACTTCCGCTGCTATTTCTAATCTGCTGCGGCAAAATACTGCCGCAGGAAAATAATCCTATCGCTCAAAAAAAATCAGAACTTACTAAAATTAAAGAAGAAATAAATAAGCTTGAAGACGAGCTTAAATTTAAATCGGCTAAAGAAAAAGAATCTTACGCGGTGCTGGATAATTATAACCGGCAGAGTTTTTTGTTGAACAAATTAATAAATTCAATAAAAAGTGAAGAAGAAAAAAAAGAATCGGAAATAAATAAAAGTGAAATAGAAATTATAACGCTTCAGAAAAATATAAATGAGCTGAAGAAAAATTACTCAAAATATGTAGTGGCGGTTTATAAATATGGTAAAGCGGATGAATTGGAAAGTATAGTCAATTCTGAATCGGTACAGCAGGCGGTTCTTAGAATTAAATATTTGCAAAAATTCTCAACTCGGCGCCGGAAAGATCTTCAAAAATTGAAAGCCGGCAAAGCGAAATTAATTTCCTTAAAACACAAATTAGAAAACGAAAAACGGGAAAAGGAAGTTTTAGCGGCGCGGAAACAACTGGAAGAAGAAGGACTGGAAAATAAACTTGAAGAACGAAAGCAAATACTCGCGTCCCTAAAAAATGATAAAAAAGAATTATCAGCGGAAATAGAAGCGAAGAAATCAGCCGAATTAAAAATTAAAAGTATAATAAATCAGCTTATAGTTGAAGCGGAAAGAAGAAGAAAAGAAGAAGCCGAGAGACTGGCTCGTGAAAAATTAGCAAGAGAAAAAGCCGCAAGAGAAAAGAAACTATTAGCTGAAGCAGCCGTAAAAAAAACTACTCTACCCGAAACTCCCAAACCAAAAATTGAAACAGACGATGAGCCTTCCTACGATATAGATCTCTCCACAGAAGAGTTTACATCATTCTCGGCGCTAAAAGGAAAAATGAATTGGCCGGTCCATAACGGCAAAGTGATTACAAAATTCGGTGAAAATAAAAACGAAAAACTAAACACTGTAACACTTAATTACGGTGTAGATATAAAAGCCTCAAACGATTTAAATGTAAAAGCGGTAGCGGACGGAGTGGTTTCCGCAATAGAATGGATTCCGGGCTACGGAAGCGTTTTAATACTTACACACAAAAATGATTATCGAACAGTATACAGCCATCTTTCACAAATAAATGTTAAAGAAGGGGACAAAGTAAAAATGGGAAAAATAATCGGACAAATAGGCGAAAGCTTAGAAGGTAACATTCTCCATTTCGAAATCTGGAACTCCCGCAACAACCAGGATCCGGAAATCTGGCTGGCGGGGAAGTGAGGAGAGGGATGAACTAAAGGAATATATATTTTTTACTTTACATTAAAAATTTCCCAGTAAGATGAAATAAATGCCAATTATTAAATTTATAAAGAAAAATGAAAAGATCTTTAAACTTTAGTTCTTTCGGTCTCTTTTAAAAGTCTTTAGCTATTTAATTTCATTTATCACTTTCCCTTATCTTATCCGTATAATGGGCTTAGAGATTTTTGGAATAATTAATTTTGCTGCCGCGTATGTTGTTTTTTATGAAATTATTATTGACTATGGATTTGGGTTATCAGCAACTCAATTAACTGCAAAAGAGCGTCATGATAATAAGCAACTATCTTTCATTTTCTGGAATGTTATATACACTAAAGTTTTTTTATTTATTAACTGTACTTTAATTTTTGTTTTAAGCGTTCTTATCTTCCCAAAATTTTCCTCTAATCTTATAATTTATCTCTTTTCTTTCTTATCATTAATTGGTGCTGTATTATTTCCTGAATGGTTTTTTAAAGGTGTTGAGAATATGAAATTAATCTTTACAATTACCTTATTAGTTAAAATAGTATGGATGATCTTTATTTTTATTGAAATAAAAACTCAAGCAGATGTTTTAAATTAATATTATTAAACAGCTTATCAAACATTTTTATAGGAACAATAGGCCTTATTTTGGCTATAAAACTGTATAAATTAAAGTTTCATTTTCCTTTATTTGCTGAGATAAAAAATAAATTAGTTTCTGGTAAAGATATCTTTTTTTCATCTTTTTCTATCTCCTTATACTCTAGCGCAAATATATTTATATTAGGATTATTTGCTGGAAATGAAATTGTCGGAAGCTTTATTGTAGCTGACAAAATTCGATTAGCCATGCAAATTATTCAGCATAATGTATCTGAAGCAATTTTTCCATATGTCACTCGTCTGTTTTCCAATTCTTTAAAGTCAGGTTATAAATTTATTAAAAGTTATTCCATTTATATTATACAATTTTCGATAATCAGCTCAATAATAGTTTTTTTATTTTCAAGTGAAATAATTACAACATTTTCTGGTATGAAATATTTAGAATCAATAAAGATTTTGAAAATTATAGTTTGGGTGCCAATAGTAGTTGTAATCCGTGATACAATTGGTAAACAAATTATGATAAATGTTGGCCTTAGTAAGGATTATCGGATTATCTTAGTAAACATGGTTATAGTTAGTATGATTATATCTTTAGTTATAGTGCCATTTTTTTTAGCCATGGGAACCGCTTTTATTGTTTTATTAACCGAAATTTTTGTTGTTATTTATATGGTAATAATTTTCAAAAAGCGACTTAATATTTATATTTTATCGCGCTTACTATAAAATGTTAAAAATGAAGTATTTAAAGAATATAATAGCTGTATTCCTATTTATTGTGCTTAGAATGATTTTCTATATTAAAAAGTATTTTCAAGAACCAACAAAGCAAATTTTGTTTGTGAATTTAGGTTTATTGGGTGATGCAGTATTATCTTCTGTGATATTAGCAAATGATTGGAATATTAAAACAAATTATTCTATTACACTTTTATTAAGCGATAAAAACAAAGCTCTTTTTGAAAATTATAATGGTAAAATTATAATCAATTATGTTGATAAAAACAGTTACAGAAAATCTATTAGATATAGGTTAAGTACCTTAAATTATTTGTTTAATAATAGATATGAGAAAGTTTATAATTTAAGTTTTGGAAGACTCGCAATTGATGATGAAGTTTCAATTATTGCCGGCTTATTCGGAGAGACTTTTGCTTTTCCAAATAATAAAAATTTAAGTCGAGTTTTAGGAAATATTTTTAATTATTTTTATACCAAAATTTTAGAAAGAGGTTATGGCAATGATAGTTCAATATTTATATCTCTCCTAAAAAACGCTGTTAATCCTACCGAAAAGATTGTTGAGAATACTGTTATATATTCTCAAAAAATAGATATAGAACAAAAATTTAATCTTAAAAAAAATAGTTATTTCGTTGTATCTCCATTTTCAAGTTATCCAATAAAAAATTGGAATTTAGAAAAATACATTTGGCTTTGTAAAAGTATTACTTCTAAGTTAAAATTAAATTGTGTTATAGTTGGAAATGAAGGTTTAGATTTATGGTCTGCTTATGAGCGAAGTTTTAGTATATTACTTGAGAAAACAGATTTAACTGATGTGATAAATATTATTCGTTATTCCCAGTTTTTTATTGGAAATGATTCTGGTTTGTTACACGTTGCTATAACATTAAAAAAAATATCGTTTGGAATTGTTGGTGGAGGGGTTTGGGGAAGGATTTATCCATACGATAGTAACAATAAGAGTCACTATTTTTATTCGTATAGATCTTGTTTTAATTGTGATTGGAATTGTATTTATAAGACCCCCAAATGTTTAGTTGATGTAAATAAAAATGAAGTTTTGGAATATATTTTAAAAACATATTTTAACAAAGAAATTAATAGTCATATTTTTTAGCCAAATGAAATTTTCGACACAAAAAGAATTAAATATTTTAGTCTCAATTCTCATTGTTTGCTACAATTCAGAAAAATATATAACAAATTGTATTGAATCAATTGAACGAAATTCAAAAAGTATAAAATATGAAATCATAATAGTGGATAACGCTTCTGAAGACAATACCGTGGAAATATTAAAAAACAATGGTATTGATATTACTATTATTAAAAATAAAAGAAATGTTGGATTTGCCAATGCTAATAATCAAGCTGCAGACATTGCAAAAGGAAAATATCTATTCCTATTAAATCCCGATACAGAAATTCTTAATGATGTTTTAAGTAAGTTTTATAAATTCATGGAGAGAAAAGAAAACGACAACGTTTTTTGTGTTGGCGGAATTTTAGTTGGAGAGAATAATTCTCCTCAATTTTCTTACGGAAGATTTCCTAGAGTGAGTGATGTATATTTTGAACAATTAGGATTACATAAGTTTTTTAAACATTTTTATCAAAAAAATATTTTACAAACTTTATTTCATCTGCCAACCAAAAATATCAAAGTTGATTTTATAAGTGGTGCAGATATGTTTATTCGGGCAAATATATTTAATATGATTGGAAAATTTGATGAAGATTTTTTTCTAACTTATGAAGAAACTTATTTAGCATATTCTGCTCATAAAAAGGGTTATTATTCAATAATATTATTTGATGTTTTTATTAAACATTATGGACAAAAATCTTTTAAATTACCAAGTGACTACATTTTTAATCTTAAATTAAGTCAACTGTTATATTTCAAGAAGAAAAGTAAGTTATGGTATTATATTGTTAAAGCTACTATGTTTTTAGGTGCTACATTTAGAATATTATTTACTAAAACAAATTCATCAAAAAAATTATTTCACTACATAATTAAGAATTAATTGTTAAAAATATTACATATATGTTCCGGAAATTATTATGGAGGGATTGAAGAAGTTGTACGTTTAATTTCATTAGAACAAAATAAAAGTAGTATTGTTTCCGATGTAATCTACTTCCAGAAAGATTTCATTCCGCCAAAAAAAGTTAAATTGCCATACCTTCTTAAGCTATATTATATTTATCGATATATCAGTCTTCAAAGAATTGGAAAATATAAAATATTACATAACCATTCCGGCGGATTATTTATTGATGTTGTAAATATTTTAATATTTCATAAATCCATTTCGGTTTCGCATAATCATGGATGTAGAATAAGAAATTATATATTAAAAAATGAATTAAAGCTGAAAAGCGGCATAAAGGAATTCGTTGCTTACGGAGTCTATAAGAAAATTCCAAGAATTTCAGTTTCTAATTTCATACATGATTTGCAAAATAAATTTGAACGAACTTATCAAAAAATGAATTTCCTACTTCCAAATCCAATTGATTTTCAGAGTTTAGAAGGTTTGAAAAATGATAATCCGAAATTTGTTTCTACCATTGGATATTTAGGAAGGATCGTCGAATATAAAGGATTAAAAACATTAATAAATTTTGCAAATTATCAAAAAATAAATGGATTAAATTACAAATTTTTAATTTGTGGTCCCGGAGAGTTTTCAAATGATTTAAAATCTCTAATAAAGCAACAGAAACTAGAAGCTATAATAACCTTTGAAAATCAATATGTGAAAAAAAAAGATTTTTTTGAAAGAATAGACGTATTCATTTCTTTACCATCTTTTGAATCTTTTGGTTTAACTTTATATGAGGCGGTTTATTGTGGAAAGCCAATTATTACACTTCAGAAACAATCATTAGATCCTAAATTATCCCCCTTTGTATGGTGTCTAGATAATGATAAGCCGGAAGAAATAGTTAAAGCTTTGGCGGATATAAACGAAAAGAAAGATAAATTAAATAAATATCATTTTGGAATGCAAAATTATCTATTAAAAACATATTCTATTAATAAATATGTAAAAGAACTAGAGCAAATTTATAAGTTAAAAAATAATAAGAATAAAAAGTAATTCCTTAGCGGTTTATAAACAAAAGGTGTTAATTATTATAGCAAAAAATTGATATATTAAAAGCAAATTATCTTTTCAATAACTTTCTATTATTAAATGATATAATGTGAATATACTCCATTTACAAACAGAGTTAAACACCACGTGTGGAATAAGTAAAACTATTTTCCATTTGGTGAATAATAGTAACAATGGGAATGTTTATTTAATCTTATGTTTCGGTGGAGATGGATTAAAACGATTTTATTCAATCGGAATGAAGCCTATAGTTTGTAATTGTTCTTATAGAAAAACTACATATATTCCTATCTTAATCTTTAAGATTCTTTTAGTTTGCAAAACTTATAATATTGATGTCATTCATTCACATCATAGATATTTTGATTTAATTAGTTTTATAATTTCAAAATTGCTTAAAGTAAAAACTGTTACATCTGTGCATAGTATTGTATACAAAAGGAAGAGAATTAGCTATTTAGCGGAAGAATTAATCGCATGTAGTTATGCAGTTAAAAATCATCTGATTGATTATTTTAAGATTAACAGCGATAAAATTAAAGTATTACACAATTTTATAGACATAAATGAAATAGATAAGATAAACGAAATTTCTCATTTGAATAAAAAGTTAAATATTCCTAAAAATCATATCGTTGTTGGTTTTGTGGGACGACTTAATATTGAAGAAAAAGGTTTAGATATTTTAATTGGGGCGTTAAATAATATCGTTAGTTTGCAGCCGGATCTACATCTTTTATTAATCGGTAATGGTAAAGATGAAGAAAAAATTTTAAAATTATTAAAAAATACTAAAATTAAATGGCAAATATTGGAACCACAGCAGGACATTTATGAATATTTTAATTTATTTGACATTTTTGTTTTACCATCACGGAGAGAACCATTTGGACTGGTTTTATTAGAAGCCGGTTTATTGAAAAAAACTTGTATTGGAAGTAGAGTAGAGGGGATCTCTGAGTTGATAGAAGATGGTGTTAATGGCCTTCTAGTCGAACCAGATAATATTGAGGAGTTGGCAGATGCAATTATATCACTCATAGATAATCCTCGAAAAGCACAAGAACTAGGAGAAAATTTATATAGAAAAGTTATATCGGGATATACTGCAAAAAATATTATCCCTAAATATGAAGCCATTTATCAAGATCTCATTTATGTTAAAAAAAATAAAAATTTTTAATACTCGAATCGATGAGTATAAAAACAACGAATTACTTTCAAAAATAAATGATGCTATTGATGGGAAAATTCAAATTATTGTTTCATATGCGACTGCCGATATTTTAAATAAAATTAAAAGCCACAATGGACTTGAAGATCTATTAAATTATTTTGATATTATTCATCCGGATGGTATAGGTGTATATATTGCTTCTAAAATTTTATATTGCAGAAAAGGGTTCAATAATAGATTTACCGGTTCGGATTTTTATCCATATTTGATCCAAGAAGGATTAAAAAATAATTGGAGTTTTTTTTTCTTTGGTGATACTGAAGCGACCTTATCAAAATTAAAAGCCAATACAAATCTTAATATAAAAGGATATTTCTCAGGTTATAATTTTAACCCTGAATTGATAATTCAAGATATCAATTCTGCCAATCCTGAAATTCTTGTTGTCGGCCTTGGTTTTCCTAATCAAGAAAAATGGATTATAAAGAACAAAAATAATCTGAATGCAAACGTAATTTTGGCGGTAGGTGATGGCATAAAAGTTTTTGCCGGTACTAAAAAAAGAGGAGGGAAATTTATTCAAATTTTAGGATTAGAATGGTTGGTTCGGCTAATTAACAATCCTTCACTTTATTGGAAACGATATTTAATTGGCATTCCTCTCTTTCTATTTAGAGTTATTAAATATAAATTAAGTTTAGTATTCAAATGAGGGTTTATGAAATATATTTATAAATATTTAATTACACACTTTACTTTATTAACTCTTTTAATATTTTTTGCAAGTTCTTCAATTTTCCCTCAATCGATAAGTTCGTCTATTATCAATACTAAGCAAATTAATCTGAAAGTTAGAACTGAAAATCCCCAGTTCAAAGATCTTTTAAAGGGAAATTTTAAACAAAGAGATTATTATTATTATACCGATTATTCAAAACCCGGTGAATTTAAACTTCCATACCAAAATCTTAATCATTGCGTTGCCTCCAAATTCTAAACCTACTTTTACTTTAAAAAAAGGTAAAATAGAAAAAGTTCAATCTGCCATTCCCGCGGTAAATCCTAAATTAAAAATTTTACCCGATTCTTCAGTCGCACTGGAGGAAATGGAATATTCCACAAATCAATTGGAGGCGCAACAAAGACGGAAAGATATAGAAGTTGTAGGGTATTTCTGGTATAGAGATTTTTATTGTGCTTATCTAAGGATAAATAATTATTCATATAATGAAGTAAATAATTCGATAGAATGGTTTGATGATTTTTCATTAAATATTTTGTTTAACCGCAGCTATAATTTTACTGATAATTCTCCCATTAAAATTAATCCGACTTTGATAGGCAATTAAAGATTTTAATATCTAATTCGGATATGGCCGAACAATTTCGTGCAAATCCGGAGCTAATAAATTCTGATTCTACAAAACAGTGGATAAATTTTAATGCATCGTATATTAAATTGGCTGTAGGGAAGGATTGTATTACCAGAATTACAAAAGAATATTTAGAGGATCATGGTGTTAATACTGCCGGCATAGATCCGAGTACTTTTCAAATTTTTAATTATGGAAAAGAAAAACCGATTTTAGTTTTTGGTGAGGGTGATGGAAGTTTTGACGCGGGCGATTATATAGAATTTTGGGGATCTAAAAATTATTCACAAAAGTCGTACCGCACTACAAATTCTTTTAAATGAGGAATATGTTCCATATTTAAATAGATACACCGACTCTTCATATTATTTTTTAACATGGGGAATAAATAAAGGAAAAAGAATTTATGAAAGTGCAAATAATCTTTTACCTATTGATACAATAAATTATTTCACTCAAAATGATCATTATGAAGAAAATACTATGTATCAAAATTTGAATAATGATGAAATTGCAAACCAGACACCCAAACTGGAAAGGAAATAAAGCATGGTATTGGCAATGGATTTTTGCTCAAACTAAAAATTATAATTTTAATATTAATAATTTATTTCCTGATAAATCGGCTAAATTTTTATCAAATATACTAAGTGCCGGTTCAAATATTGCTTCCAATTCACATAATATTATTTTAAAATATAATAACACACTTATTAGATTCTGAAGTCTGTTGATAGATTTGATCAGGTTATTCTGCAAGGGAATATTAATTCCAATCTTTTAGCTAATGGTAATAATCAAATTACAGTTACAAATTATAATAATGGAACTTCTCCTAATTTCTTTGGACTTAGATTGGTATGATGTTGAATATCCACGCCAATTAATTTTACAAAATGATTCTCTTGTGATCAATTATAATGAGAATGTTGCCGAAGGTTTCAAAACTTTTCAAGTCTCGAATGTAACCTCACCATGACTTTATTATCTATAGAACTTTACCTTCCGTAAAAAAAATAAGTGAATTATAAAATTCCGGCAATACTTTATTCTTTTCTGATACTCTTTATAAAAACAGCCAATATTGGTTAATCGCTCCTTCTAAAATAAATACTCCTAAATTTGAATATAAAAAGACATTTCAAAATCTAGCTGATGCTTCTACTCAAGCTGATTATATCGCGATAACACATCCAAAATTTTGGAATTCCGCTCAAAATTATATTGGAAACATTTCTGATCTTTACAATGTCAATACTGAATTAATCAATGTAACAGACATTTTTGATTTGTATGGATTTGGTTATCCAACTCCTGAATCAATCAAATTATTTATTAAAGACGCTATGCAAAATTGGGCAGCACCTAAACCTGCTTATTTAGCTCTTATAGGGGATGCCGATTATGATTATAAAGGCTATATACTAAAAAATGCCGGTGTTAGACTGGGGGAAAATTATGTTCCGTCTTATGGAAATCCTGTCTCTGATAATTGGTATGTGATCTTTGATGATAATATTCCAATTCCTCAATTAAAAGTAGGACGTTTACCAATTAATAACCCGGAAGAATTAGTTATAACCAGAATCAAAATTGATATAAATGAAAACCAATCTTTTAGTGAGTGGAATAAAAGATATATATTTTTCTCGGGGGCGGTCAGCCTTCTGAATATTCCATTTTCAAATCGGTTAATGATACAATAATTTCAAAAATAATTAAACCACGACCGGTTTCCGGTAAATATTATAATTTCTATAAAACAGAAACACCCCAAACTGATTTTGGGCCATATACTCATGAACAAATTCAAAATGCTATTGACAGCGGCGGAGTATTCATCTCATATATCGGCCATAGCGGTACAGCAACATGGGATAATAGTATCAATAATGTAAACCAATTGAAAAATAACGTCGGCCGTTATCCTTTGATTACCGATTTTGGATGTTCAACCGCTAAATTCGCTGAACCGGATATTATTTGTTTTGGTGAACGTTTCTTACTTGATAATAACGGCCAAGCTATATGCTATATTGGCAATTCTTCTCTTGGATTCACCACCACAGCGATAAATGTTCCGGATGAGTTTTATGGATCGTTATTTCGTGATTCATTAAGAGAAGTTGGGAGCGCTCATATAACCGCCAAGACTAAATTATTCGAAAAATTAGGCAATTCCGGTGTAAATAAAATTTTTGCGTATACTAATTCTCTTTTGGGAGATCCTACAGTTCAATTAAAGATTCCTACTAAACCAAACCTGCTTTTAAATAGTTCAAGTGTTATTCTACCAGGATCTTCTATACAAGAATCATCTGATTCGGTAAAAATTGGAATTATTATAGAAAATGATGGTTTGGCGCCTTTGGATAGTTTTTATGTTTCGGTGAATCATCAGTTATCAAACGGGGAAGTAGTAGATAATTTTGAAAAGCGGTTTTTAATTCCCGCTTTTCGTGATACAATCTTCTATTATTTTAATATTAAAAATAAGACCGGCCAAAACATTCTTTCTATCACTTTAGATTCAAAGAATGAAGTTGATGAAATTTACAAAAATGATAATACTCATGAATATAATTTCGTAGTGTATTCTTCAAAATTGAGAGATTTAGTTGAAAATATTGTGGAAAATCCGGCAATTCAAAAAATTACAATATTAAATCCTTCCCAGCTTTCTATAAAAAATCCTAAAATAGATTTCCAAATTTCCTCGACAAAAGATTTTGCAAATTCAAATAATTTAAGTTTTTCTGCGGATTCATTTTTTACACAAGTTTCACTCCCTGCTTTAGAGCCTAACCGGAGATATTGGTATCGATTTAAAATTGATTCTACCAGTTCAGAATATAACAGCCCTAAATCATTTTATAATGTTGCCGGAGGTAATTTTTATTTAATGATTCGGTTGCTTTTTTGAATCAAAAATTGAATAATAGTTGTATATGATTCAAATTATTTAAAACTATCAAATGATTCAGCAAAATTTCTGTCTTATCTGCCGGTTGGTATTCAGGCGCTACTTGTGTGATTGCTAAGAATGGAACTAATTTATTATCAAATTCATTTTTTGCGGGAATGGGAATAGTTGTATTTGATCCTAAAACCTTAGAAGTAGATACTTCAGCATGGTATCAGCTGTTTAATCAACCTACTAACGTTCAAGCTTTAGCAGATTTAATCAATTCAATACCAAATGGTAAGTTAGTGGCAATGGGAGTAGCCGATGACGCAAGAAATAATTTATCTTCCGCGCTAAAAAACGCGATTAAAACTTTAGGCAGTACAAAAATTGATTCTTTGCAGTTTCGTGGCTCTTGGGCATTAATAGGTAAAAAAGGGAGCGATCCTGGTGAAGTAATTGAACAGGTTCGTGGGCCATATGATGGTTCAATTCTGATTGATTCTAATTTTGTTGTTCCAAATAAAGCAGGATCATTAACTACAAATATTATAGGTCCGGCCGCGGAATGGAAAAATCTATCTTCGAAAGCAGCGATTCCTTCAAATTCAAAAATCAATTATAAGATATTGGGCTTATCAACTGAAAATAAAAAGGATAGCCTTGCTTCTTTTGAGAATATCGATTCTGTTTCTTTAGGTTTTGTTGATTCAAAAAAATATCCATTTCTCGAGGTTATAACGAATTTTTCTGCTGCTGATGATGGAGTTCACCCTCTCTAAATATGCTTTCGATAGATTTTCAACAGCCCGCTGAGCTTGGTTTAAATTATCAAACTGTTGCTTTATCATCTGATAGTATAGATCAAGGCGACTCATTAAATCTTAATTTTGATTTATATAATGTTGGAGAAGCCAGTGCGGATAGTTTTAATGTAAGTGTGTACCTAGAAAAAAATAATTCCATCAAACGAAAATTATTAGACACTACCATTATTCATTTAGCTTCGTTAGAGAAAGTTCCTATCTTCTTAAAATATAATTCAAATTTTGATGATGGTGCGGGAGAGTTTGTCTTTGCTATTCATGTTGATGACCAAAAAAGAATTACAGAAATTTTCAAAGACAATAATATATATAATCAGCCATTTTATATAATCAAAGATTCGGTTACAGTATTAAATTCTGCTGCTGCTACTATACAGTTTGATGGTACAAATATTATCGATGGCGATTATGTTTCTTCAAATCCGCTTATTCAAATAAATCTAAATTACCAGAATCAATTTCCTTATGATGATACAACTCAAGTAAGTTTCACTTTAGACGGAAATCATTTTTACTACTCTCAGTTAGATACTATTGTTTATGATACCATAAATAAAAAAGTAATGCTCCAATTTCGGCCTCATTTCTCTGATGGAGAACATACTTTTAATATTATGGGGGATAATTTATCCAATAACCCTAATGATTTATCCAAATTGTTTTATGTTTCCAATGAATTGAAACTATTAAATGTTTATAATTTCCCAAATCCTTTTTCAACAGATACTTATTTTACCTTTAATTTGACTCAGGTCCCGGAAGAATTAAAAATTAAAATTTTTACTATTTCCGGTCGCTTAATTAAAGATATTGAGGTTCCACCAGCAACACTTAAGATAAATTTTAATAGAATATATTGGAATGGATTAGATGCGGATGGTGATAAAATTGCTAATGGTGTTTATTTGTATAAAATTATTACAAGGTTAAATAATAAGGCGCAGTCTCAGATTCAAAAATTGGCGGTTATTAGATGATAAAGTCAATTATACTTTTATTTGTTTGTATTACACTAGAATTATTTTCTCAGCTATACTTTACCTGTTGAATTAATATATTTTAAATCAGAAATAATAAAGAATAATGTCCAATTACAGTGGGGAACGGCTACCGAAGTCAATAATTATGGTTTTGATGTAATGAAAAAAGATACTGTTTGGGAAGTAATTGGATTTGTTCCCGGCAATGGGACTAGTAATTCTCCCAAAAATTATTTATTTGATGATACTTCTGTTACCTCAGGCCATAAATACTTGTATTTATTGAAACAAATTGATAATGACGGAAGATATAAATTTTCTGATACTATAACAGTTAATTTAGTAACTGATATATCAGAATCTATGTTTCTTACCCCTTCTACCTTCACTCTCTCCCAAAACTACCCAAACCCGTTTAACCCTTCTACCATTATCACATATTCCGTTCCTACAGAGGAAAACATAAAATTATTTTTATACGACTGTACCGGTAGAATTGTAAGAATTCTAGTAAACGAAAATAAATTGCCGGGAAATTATTTCTTCAATTTTGACGCTAAAAATTTATCAAGCGGTGTATATTTTTATTGTTTACAAGCAGGAGAGGGCAGAATTATTAAGAAAATGCTCCTGCTTAAGTAATTTCCCCTAATGTTCCACCTCCGTTTCACTTCCGTTTCAGATGCGTTCTAACCGCGTATCTGATTTATATATAACTCGTTCAAAATTCACTTAACTCTCTGTCTTAGCTTTTACAATTCTTTTTCCAGTATCATCCATTCTTTCCCGCTCTTTTATTTTTTTTCAAAACATTTCTGTAAATAAAATTATATATTAATTACATTCAATTCTTAAAATAAATGGTGAATTATGAAAAAACTAATACTGTCGATTTTTGTTTTATTTATTTCCGTACCTTCTTTAGCGCAGTTAGACCAGTATCCGCTCCCGGGTAACGGACAGTTAAAAGGAGGTTTCGGCTTAAATTGGATTGACGGCGATCTTTATTATACATTCCACCTTACTCCCGAGCTTTCGTTTGCTAACTTTGGTGTGGGACTTGA
Source organism: uncultured Bacteroidota bacterium (assembly GCA_963798775.1). Classification (GTDB taxonomy): domain Bacteria; phylum Bacteroidota; class Ignavibacteria; order Ignavibacteriales; family Ignavibacteriaceae; genus CAWCUK01. Next base: position 37,228 of record CAWCUK010000001.1, on the reverse strand, counting down.
TCTGAATATTGACATAAATAAAAACGGAAATATTCGTAAAGAGGATTTTAATGAATTTTCCGATTACTTAAGTATTATCCGTTATCTCCGCTACGGTGTAAAACATGATCCCGTTTTTGTTAAGCTTGGCGCGCTCGATTATTATACTCTCGGCCACGGCAGTATAATGTATCAGTACAATAATTCTCCAAGTTTTGACGCGAGAAAAATAGGCTTAGTGCTTGATATAGATTTCGGCAATTTCGGTTTTGAATCAATTTACAGCCGCTTTGCCGAAGCCGGCGTTATGGGAATTAGAGGTTTTGTTCGTCCGTTAAAATTTACTTCTGTTGCCGATGTTCCGATTATTTCAAATCTTGAAATCGGTGCTACTTTTGCGGGTGATTTTAATAGCAAAGCGGGAATTATTTCCGGGTATTATAATCCCGCGACAAATAATTTTAATACTCTCGCTGATGAAGGTTCAATGAAGATTGTCGGACTTGACATCGGTCTTCCTATTATTAATACAAGTTTGCTTAATGTTCAGGTGTATACTGATTATTCCAATATCATCGATTTCGGAAGCGGCATCGCTACTGGCGCTATTTTAGATTTTAATGGTTTAGGTTTAGTAAACGCGTCTATTAAATTGGAAAGAAGATTTAATGACGGAAAATATATTCCCGCTTACTTTAATTCTCTTTATGAAGTTGAACGCTTTCGTGTTGATACCGCCCAAGGAGGATTTTCCAGCAAAGCCCGTCAGTTAGCCGCTATTGCTAATACGGATAACGGTTATTACGGACAGCTTGCTATTCACGTATTAAACATTTTTGATATTCTGGGAAGCTACCAAAGATTAGATAAAACTCCCGACAGCGGTATACTTCACATGGCTACGGAAATCGCGCCCGAAGAAGCGCCTTTTTTAGTCCGTGCCGGTTATGATAAAATTCATATTCAGGATGAAAAAGATTTATTTACTCTCGATGACCGCTCTTATCTGTTTTTTGAATTGGGTTATAAACCGATTCAATATATTATCGTTTCGTTAGTTTATAATTGGACTTTCACCCCGATTAGAGACGCCGGTGATAATATTATTTCTTATGAACCGCAAAAAAGAATTGAACCGAGAGTTTCTTTCGTTTACCCGTTTAATATTCCACAATAATGGTTTGAATATTTCTAAACCCGTTATTGCCGTTAAAAATTATATATGGTTATAAGTGAAAAGTAAAGATGGGAATTAAATTGTAACACTATTAAAATTGAACTGCTAAAATCATAATTAAATAAGAAATTTATTATGGGGAGGTGAATTGTGGTAAAAGTAAATTTACTCAGTTTGTTTTTGTTCACGCTTATAGGTTTTGTTTCAGCTCAGACTGATACATCCAGGTTAAAATATTTAAGCGACAAAACAGTTCAGGATTTTAGCGATAATCAACTGGAAAATTTAATCATTAATAACAACGATGAAGTCAGTGTTGAGTTTTCCCATCCAATGCAAAAAATTGGAGAGGTGTTTACTTCTACCATACCATCTTATAGATTCGTAGAATTTAACAATAAAGGTGAATATGTAGATAAACGAATCTATCAAGGCGATATTTTGATTCAAAAGAAAGATTCGCTCGGAAATATTTTATCCGGTGAAATAGTTGTGAATGATACTGCTGGAAGTATTGAAAAGGCTATAGTAAATACGGCTATACTCAATGATGGGACTTCTATAGTCATTTGGAAAAATTCCAATCGTTATAATAAAGGTTATTACGGGCAGCTGATAAATAATCAAAATATAAAGATTGGTGATAATTTTAAAATTGCTGATCTAGATTGGGATTGGCAAAGGCCGATTGTTAAAGCTGATAACCAGGACAGTTGCTTTTATTTTTTAGCTCCATCTAATAAAATAACGGCATTTAAAATTTATACCGATGGAAAATTTGAAACTATTGCCTCCTCGCTAACCGGCAATTATGGTGGAGCATGGGAGGGGTTTCTTTATTTTAAAAGAGATTCTAAGCGTAATTTTATAATTGCATGGACTGGAGCAACAGCACTTAGTACTAATTACCATGATATTTATATTAGAAAATTTGATTCCGATTTTAACCCGCTTTTACAGGCTGTTAAAGTTGATGATGATCCCTTAATAGAACAACAAATCGCTCCTGCTTTTGCTTTAGATGAAAATGATAATATTTTTGCCGCCTGGCAGGATGGCAGAAAATATCAGTCATCCAAATATGATATTTTTGCCCAAATACTCGCTCCGGATTTAGAAAAAATCGGAAAGAATGTTCAAATAAATAACGGGGAAGAAAATTGTACCGGCGCTGAAGTTTACTATATAAACGGAAGATTCAGAATTAGTTGGCTCGAAAATTCTGAAACCTATAATTGCTTTTATGAATATAATCCAATTCTAAATGCTGAAATGGTATCAAATATTTTTGATGCCGGAATCGACGGGCAGACATACAATGAAATAAAATGGAACGAGAGTTTGCCGGAAGGTACGGATATTCAGTTTCAGATAAGATCTTCTGATATGTTAAACTCGATTGAAAATAAAAGCTGGGAAGGCCCTTCGGGAAAAAATTTTTATTCTAATTCTTCGGGCGAACAGATAAGTACTATTCATAACAATAACAGATATATACAATATCGCGCTCTTTTCTTTAGAAGCACACCTGCCTTGGAACCAAAACTTCACAAGGTTGAAATTTCCTTTACTACACCAGATTCTACCGCGCCGGCAAAACCTGTGTTAATCGCTGCCGAAGCCGGGCATTCACGGGTAAAACTTTATTGGAAGCAAAACCGGGAAAAGGATATTAAATATTACAAGGTTTTAAGAAGATCGGAACTTGAAACGTCTTACAAAGATATCGGTGTAGTGCCGAATCAAGATTCTATTTTTGTTGATTCCAATGTGATAAGTACACGGAAATATTTTTATTATATCATCGCCGTCGATTATAATTATAATTTAAGCTCTTCTTCCGATACTCTTTCCGCTGTCCCGTTTGCCGTTGATGTTTATGTAAGTAAAAATGGAAACTCTTCCGGTGACGGCACAATTTCAAATCCATATTCTTCGATAAAGGAAGCTATGGAAAATGCGTTGTATATGGATAGTGTAAAAGTACTTCCCGGAGAATATGATGAAGAAATTTTTATGCGCAAAGGAATTTCTCTAATCGGAGTTGAAGGCGCAGTTAAAACAATTCTGCTTGGTGGGAATAGGAAAAAAACTTTATCCGCTTCAGATAGTTCTGTCATTAAAGGTTTTACTTTTACACGAAGCAGTACCGAAACTTTTACCGCTTGCGCAAACACAACCGGCTCTCCCTTAATTACGGAAAATATCTTCGTTAATTACGGCAATGAAGATTTTCTTTCATACGCTGTAAAAACTTTAAATGGTAATCCTATAATTTCACAAAATTTTATACAAGGTTTCGCGTATGGAATAATATCATCTTTGGGAAAAGCTCAAATAAATAATAATGTTATTCTTACAACATCAACTGCTATTCAAATTAGCGATTATGCGAAAACTAATATTTATAATAATACTATCATAAACAGCAGGGGAACGGCAATTGATATTTTGCTTTATTCAACTGCCTCTATTTATAACAATATTCTTTATTCAATAGATTCAACAGGTTCTATAGGCATAAAAAGAAACGGCACATCAATTATCTCCAAACTTGATTATAACGATGTGTGGAATTTTTCCGAAAACTATAAATCCACAACGCCGGGCCCGCACAATATAACAACCGATCCTCTTTTTCGAAATTTAGGCCTTCAGGATTTTCATTTAACCGAAAATTCAAAATGTATTGACGCGGGGAATCCCGATTCGATTTATAATGATAATGACAACAGCAGAAATGATATGGGCGCTTTCGGCGGGCAAACTCCTTTTCCTCTATTCTTAACTTCAAAACTTGTAAAATCCATCGGGATAACAAGTTCATCCGCATTTCCCGGTGATACTGTTGTTTCTTCTGTATATACTAATTATTCTGCCGGGATAAAGAATGTAAACTTCGACTTAAAATTTAACGAGAATATACTTTCTTACGCCGGCTTCGAAAAAACAAGTTCAACAAAAAATTTTCAAGTTTCGGTAGATAAAATATATCCCGGAACAATTAGAATTAATATGGAAGGCAAAATTGCCGACGCGAATGAAAGCTCCATTCTTAATTTAAAATTTTAAAGTAAGTTCTAATAGTAATTACGGGCAAAGCTCACCTCTTTCGCTTAAGTCGGTTCAGATTTTAAATGAGGCTGATGAAGAAATAGTTGTAAATAAAGTGGAAGACGGACTAATCGGCACAAATCTAGGTAGCGGTAGCAGCGGTTATATTTATGTCAGTAAAAAGTTTTCCGAATCTGAATTAAGAGCGCGTGCGAATTATTTTAGTTCTATTCTCAGAGCAATTGATTTTGCCGCCGATGGTGATACAGTTTTTGTAATAGATGGAGATTACGCTGAAAAAATCCAAATGAAAGAAGGCGTACATCTAATTGGTGCCGGCGTTGAATTCGCTTCTTTATACAATGATCAGGCTGAATTAACCTCAGAGCCATTGGTTTTATTTAAAGATATAACCAAAGGCGAGTTAAGCGGATTTTTATTGCGCGGGCCTGCTTCCGAACCTAATTTTGATAATTTAGTCTCAGTGCAGAATTCATCCGTTACACTCAGCAAAAACCGGTTTAAAATATTCCGTTTCGGACTTGAAGGGGTCGGTATTAGCGGAAACTCAAAAGCAGAATTATTTGATAATTATTTTGAAAATGCCGGCCTAAATGTTAATTATTCTGAATGCGATATACATGACAATGATTTTTTCCCCACAGCGAATTACTCGATAAATGCTTCTCACTCAAAGGTAATGATTAAAAATAATTTTATTTCTCCTGATATAGGAATCATTGCGCTTTCTATTAAAAATTCTTCCGGCGATATTTCTAATAACGAAATACAATCGGATAATGCATCGGCAGGAGTTGTAATTTTTGAATCATCGGATATAAACTTGTTTAATAATGTAATTAGGGGAAGCATCTATTTTGATGCGCTGAAAGTCGCAAATTCTACAGATGTGAAAATAGTTAATAATGTTTTCCATTCATCCAAAAGAGGCGTAAACGTAGAAAATTCCGCTGGTGAATTCTATAATAATATCATAACCGGAAATTCCGAGTATGGTATCATGCTTCCGAATACTTTTCAATTTGACTATAATAATTTATGGAATGAGACTAATTATTTCTGGTGCGAAGCAGCCTCTAATGATTTATCCGCCGATCCTTCCTTTGCCGATCTTAATAATTATAACTACAAATTGACAGAGAATTCCCCCTGTCTAAATTCAGGTAATCCGGGATCTATTTATAAAGATTTGGATGGAAGTAGAAATGATATCGGATTATTCGGTGGGCCTTTTGTTGATACTCTTTGGTGGCAGAATAGGGGAGTAGAAATAACAGTCGATTCAGTTTCCGCAGGAATGAATGATACTGTTTCAGTCCCTATTTATTGCAAGAATATTAAAGGTACGCGTTTAATAAATTTAACGATCTGTTCTGACGATAAATTAGTATCTCCAATAGATGTGGATCTTACTTCATTGACTAATAACTTCAATCTTTCGAAATCATTAATAAATGAAAAAACCGTAGCGATAAAGTTTGAAGGAAGAATTCCAATGGAACAAAAAGAAGGCGTTATCTGCAAAATTAATTATGCTGTAAAAAGAAGCGCGGGTAAAAATTCTGCTATTACTATTTCGAATGCCGGTTTTACTAATATGGTTTCTAAAAACCTCCCAATAAAAAATATTCAAAACGGTGCAATAAGAATAATTCCGACATCGGTTGAAAATGGAAGCCAAGTACCGACTATGTTTAAATTATATCAAAATTATCCTAATCCGTTTAACCCGAGTACTAATATTAAATTTGAAATACCGAAAGAGTCTAAAGTATCTCTTAAAATCTATAATATCTTAGGTGAGGAAGTTTCCGTTTTGGCTGATAAGATAATGAAAGTGGGACAATATAATTATGTTTGGAATGCAATTAATTATGCGTCCGGTGTTTATCTAATTAGACTCGAAACTGACTATAATTCTTCTGTAAAGAAAATTATTCTGTTGAAATAATGTAAAATATTTCCAAAAGAAAATTGTACCGAGAGTTTCGTTCGTTTATCCGTTTGATATTCCCCAATAATTTTTTATTTAATGATTAACTCCTTTTCAAAAAGGAGTTAATCATTTTCTCCCTAACTCTCTTACTCCCTAACTCCCTTACTCCCTTACTCCCTTACTCCCTTTCTCCTAATTCTACTTAACAATTTCTTAATACAGAGTTAATGTTGCCTTAACAAATCCTTCATTTTAAAAAGTTATGTTTGGATCGTGATTCTTAAATGATCCATTTTAAAAACAACAAGGATAAATTTTTATCATGAAGAAAATCTTTTTAATTCTAATTTCCGGATTGTTTCTGTTCAATTTTGCTAATGCTCAGGAAAAGAATAATCCTAAATTTAGCGGATTAATGTTCGGGGACTATTTCTACAATATAAATCAGGTTGACAGCAGCAAAAAAGATTTAAATGGTTTTCAGTTTAGAAGAATTTATATAACTACCGATTATGCTGTTTCTGAAAATTTTGACGCTCGTTTTCGGCTGGAAGCTGATCAAGGAGAAATTACTTCAAACGGTAAAATCGGAGTTATGGTTAAAGACGCGTACTTAAAATGGAAAGGAATTTTTGACGGTTCCGATCTGGTTTTCGGTATTGCCCCGACTCCCGCTTTTGATGTTTCTGAAAGCGCTTGGGGTTATAGAGCTTTAGAAAAAACAATTATGGATTATAACGGAATTGTTTCTTCTCGCGACCTTGGCGTTGACCTTAAAGGAAATTTAATAAATAGCGGAAACATTAAGTATTGGGTAAAGATTGGAAACAATTCTGGTAACGCTCCGGAGACGAATAAGTATAAAAGATTCTATGGACTGCTTCAGTTTAAGCCGGCTCCGGGTTTCCAATTTACTGTTTACGGCGATTATGCTTCCAAACCTCAAGTTGTCGATCCTCTTACTTCGGAAAAGAAAAGCAATTCGCAGTATGTAGGCGCTTTATTCTTAAACTATCAGGCAAAAGATAATTTTTCTTTAGGCGCGGAAACTTTCTATAGAACTATTCAAAATAATTATCTCCCGGCGGCTGCTTCCTCTCTTCAATCACAAAATGGATTTGGAGTTTCTCTCTTTGCTTGGTTTGCTTTAGCCCCTAATTTGAGAGCAGTTGGCAGATTTGATACGGTGGATTTAAATATGGATAAAGATAAAGACGCTTCTAATTTAATTATCGCCGCGCTCGATTATCGTCCGGCTAAAAATGTAAGTATAATGCCGAATGTTGAAGCAAAAACTTATCAAGCTTTTGATAAAAGCGATCTTGTCGGTAGAGTCACATTATATTATCAGTTCTAGTTTTTATTTAGTATACAATAAGTCATGAAGTTAGCTATAAATTATTTAGGAGAACGAAAAAATGAAGAGTAAGTTTTTCTCATTATTTTTAATGCTTGTTTTAGGAGTTTCAACCTTCGCGAGCGCCCAATTACAGCTTAACGGCGCCGGCGCTACTTTTCCTTATGTTATTTATTCAAAATGGTTCGATGTTTATCATAGTAAAACAGGTGTTCAATTTAATTACCAGGCCATAGGAAGCGGCGGCGGAATTAGACAAATGATTGAAGGAACTGTTGATTTCGGAGCTACTGACGGCCCGATGAGCGATAAACAATTAGCCGACGCAAAGAAAAAACAAGGCACTGATATTCTTCACATTCCGACGGTTTTAGGCGCGGTGGTTGTTAGTTATAATCTTCCTTCTGTAGGCAAAGGCTTAAAATTAGACGGTCAAACTCTTGCCGATATTTTCTTAGGTAAAATTATGATGTGGAATGACGCTAAAATTAAAAAACTTAATCCCGATAAAAAATTACCGGATCAGGCAATTTTAGTCGCTCATCGTTCGGATGGAAGCGGAACTTCTTTTATATTTACCGATTATATTTCAAAAGTTAGCAAAGAATGGGATAAGAAAGTCGGTAAAGGAACTTCCGTTAACTGGCCCGTAGGCTTAGGCGGAAAAGGTAACGATGGTGTTGCGGGTTTAATTAAACAAACTCCCGGTTCAATTGGTTATGTTGAGTTAGCGTACGCGGTTCAAAATAAACTTCCATACGCGAATCTTAAAAATACGGCCGGAAATTTTGTAGAGCCTACATTCGGCTCTGTAACTGCGGCTGCGGAAGGTGCGGTAAAAAATATGCCTAAAGATCTGCGTGTTTCTATCACAAATGCTGACGGAAAAGATTCTTATCCTATTTCCGGATTTACCTGGCTTCTTGTATATAAGAATATGAAAGATCAGAAAAAAGCGGAAGCTTTAGTTAAATTCTTAAATTGGGCTATTCATGATGGCGAATCTTACGCCGAAAAATTATATTATGCCCCTATTCCTAAAGAAGTTGTAAAGCTTGATGAGCAAAAAATTAAATCAATTACGGTTAACGGAAAACCTGTTAAAGTAAAATAATTTTGAGGTTGAGTGATTTACTCTTTCTCTTTCGGTAGGAGAAAATATTGATGCGAAACGATACATCCCCTAAAAAAGGTTTTGTATCCCGTCTGCGAGAATCTCATAATATAGGAGATTTCATTTTTGAAAAACTAACGCTGCTTTTTGCTGTGTTAGTTTTTTCATTAGTTGTGGTAATGGGTTACGAAATGTATACCAGTTCGGCTTTATCTATAAATAAATTCGGCTGGAATTTTTTATTTAATTCTACTTGGGATCCTGTAATGGAAGTATTCGGAGCGCTTCCTATTATTTACGGAACTCTTGTCTCTTCTTTTCTCGCTTTACTCATTTCTTTTCCGCTGGGAGTTGGAGTGGCTATCTTTCTTTCGGAACATTCTCCCGACTGGCTTGAACGGCCGCTTTCATTTTTAGTTGAACTACTGGCCGGAATTCCTAGTGTTATTTACGGCCTTTGGGGTATTTTTGTTTTGGTACCCTGGTTAAGGACTGATGTTGAACCTTATTTAATGAAGCATTTCGGCGATCTTCCTTTCTTTAAAGGCGCTCCTTACGGTTTCGGTATGATGGCTGCGGCGATTATTCTTTCAGTTATGGTTCTTCCTATTATTTCTTCTATTTCTCGCGATGTTTTGCGGTCTGTCCCTCAATCTCAAAGAGAAGCCGCGTACGGTTTGGGAGCCACCAAGTGGGAAGCTACTAAAATAGTTTTAGCGAATTCTAAATCGGGAATTCTCGGCGCTACTATGCTTGGTTTGGGTCGCGCTATCGGCGAGACAATGGCTGTAACAATGGTTATTGGTAATCGTCCCCTTATTTCCGCTTCTCTTTTCGATCCTTCGTATACTATGGCTAGTGTGCTTGCTAATGAATTTACCGAAGCGACAACCGATCTTTATCTTAGCGCTTTAATTGAACTTGCTTTGGTTTTATTTGTTATTACTATTTTAATAAACGCGCTTGCCCGACTTTTAGTTTGGAGCATGAACAGAAAGTGGAAGGCCGCGTAATGAAAAGTACTTTTAACAGCAGAAGAAGAAAAACAACAAGTTTCATCATGATGTCTCTTACTTTAGTAGCAGGCATCGTTGCGATTATTCCTTTGGTTTTCATCTTTTACTATACAATTTCAAAAGGAATTACTTATTTAAATCTTGATTTCTTTTTGGAAATGCCTAAGCCTGTAGGCGAGCCGGGCGGGGGAATGGCTAACGCTATTGTAGGAACTCTTATTCTTATCGGTGTTGGCGGCGCTATAGGCATTCCGGTTGGTATTATGTCCGGTACGTATCTTTCTGAATTCGGCAATAACAAATTTGGCGCGGCTGTAAGATTTCTTACCGATGTCCTAAGCGGTATTCCTTCCATTGTGGTAGGCGTTGTCGCTTATACTTTAGTTGTTATTCCGATGAAACATTTTTCAGCTCTTGCAGGAGGTATCGCGCTCGGTATTTTAATGATTCCCACTATAACCCGGACTACCGAGGAAATGATAAAACTTGTTCCGCATTCTTTTAGAGAGGCCGGTCTCGCTCTCGGTATTCCTAAATGGAAAACTACTGTAGCGATTGTTCTTAGAACCGCATGGAAAGGTATTGCTACCGGTATTTTATTAGGCCTCTCCAGAGCCGCCGGTGAAACCGCTCCGCTCCTTTTTACCGCGCTGGGTAACAGATTCTGGTCAACAAAGCTAGGTCAGCCTATCGCGTCTTTAACTGTTTACATTTATGATTACGCTAAAGCGCCTTTTGAAGACTGGAACCAGCAGGCATGGACGGCGGCGCTTGTTTTAATTATTCTTATTTCCAGTATTAGTCTTTTATTCAGAGTTTTAACCCGATCAAAATATAAATAAAAATAACTATGACTCCAGAAATCTCATCAAATAATATTGAACCGGTTTTTAAAATAAAAGGAAATCCTAAAATTGTTGTTAGGGATTTAGAAGCTTTTTACGGCAAAAATAAAGTTATTAAAAATATAAATATCGATATCTCCGAAAATAAAGTTGTGGCTATTATAGGCCCTTCCGGCTGCGGTAAATCTACTTTTTTAAGATGCTTAAATAGGATGCATGAGGTTGTAGGCGGAACCATAAAAGGGAGTATTCTGCTGGACGGACAAAATATTACTAAATCGAATCCTGTTACCTTAAGAAGAAAAATGGGAATGATTTTTCAAAAACCCAACCCTTTTCCTACAATGTCAATCTTTAATAATGTTGTTGCCGGTTTAAAATTAAACGGTAAACGAGATAAAAAAATGCTGGAGGAAACTGTTGAGAAATCTTTAAAACAAGCCGCGCTTTGGGATGAAGTTAAAGATCATTTAAATGATTCGGGAGTCAATTTATCGGGCGGACAGCAGCAGCGGTTGTGCATTGCCAGGGCTCTTGCCGTTAATCCTGAAGTTATTCTTATGGATGAACCGGCAAGCGCGCTTGATCCAATTTCAACTTCTAAAATAGAAGAACTTATTTTTGAACTGAAAGAAAAATATACCATAATTATTGTAACTCATAATATGCAGCAGGCATCTCGGGTTAGTGATTATACGGCGTTTTTCTATATGGGCGAATTGGTGGAATATTCCGAGACTAAAAAAATGTTTATTTCGCCATTAAAAAAACAAACCGAAGACTATATTACCGGACGTTTCGGATGATTTATTTGTACATGTTGCTTACCCAAATCGGGGTTCTGAAATTTCTATCATCAATATTATAAATGGCAATGCATCTAAATGTAGGCAGGGTTCTTTTCGTACCGTCTTCATTTAAAAATTCTTCAGTACCTAAAAATATAGCAAACGTTCTAACATTTTTACCACGGGTTAATAATTGTACATCTTCTCCTACGTCTTTTTGTTTAGGAGCGGGATGATCTAAAAAAAGCATCCAGTCAATCGGTAAACCATTTTCCGACCCCGTTAATCTATATCTGTCATCATCATTATAATCCGAAAATGGATGATCATATATATAGCCTGTACCTGAGATAACAATATTTGAGTATTTATCTTTTGATGTATAAAAATCTTTATTGCTTAAATCATACTTCGCGTTTGCTATCGCGTCATTTAAAACACTGCTTCTGAATACATCTTTTCTGGGCGTGCGGTTAAAATCTTTCATCATAAATTCACAAGAACTGAAGATAAATACAGATACTAAGAATAAAACTATAACTGAAAGACGCATTGGGTATTCCCCCTTTTTATGTAAAAAATGAAATCAAATATAATGGTACTATGATTTTTTTCAAATATTATCTTCCAAGAATATTTTTAACTCTTTTACGGAATGAAAAAGGAAATCACTTTTTAAATCTATTACTTCATCCCTTGAGTAACTATCCCAAACAACCGAAGCGATTTTAATTCCCGCCCCTCTTGCGGCATTAATATCGGCGGGGGAATCTCCTATCATTAAAACTTTTTCTTTATCCAAATTAAATTTTTCCAAAAATAAATTTACGCCTTCAACCGAAGGTTTATGTTCCTTTACATCGTCGCCTGTTACTATTAAATCAAAATAATTAAATATGCCTAGTTTCTTTAAGGTTATGGTTGCGGCGTCTCTTCCTTTTCCCGTATAAATAGAAAGAGGAATACCTTTCGATTTTAATCTCTCTAAAATATTTTTTATGCCGGGATAAAGATCCGCCATCGCGTGATTCTTAGTGTAAAAATCGTAGTAATCTTTCCGTGGCTACTTCATATTTATCTCCGCACCACTGCTTAATTATTACATCTTCCGTCGGACCGAAAAAACTTATTATTTCTTCATCCGAGAAAGTTTTATCTAAATATTTCTTCGCTATATGGTTAAACGCCGCGAATATTAATTCATTTGTTGAAGTTAATGTCCCGTCTATATCGAAAATAATCCCGTCAAATTTCCGCATTTATATTTTCCTAAAAATCTTTTAATCTTATTGCTTAATGGTAAATAAAAATATTTTGCCGTCCATATTTGACGCGCCGAATAAATTGTCTTTTACATGCTGTACGGTATGGACTCTCGCGGTTCCGGTAAATAATATCGGCTTCCAATTATATTCGGAATCTATTAAATAAATTTTACCGTTTTTAGATCCGAATATTATGTTATTATTCCAGTCAGAAATTTCAGCGGGCATTGTATCTAATCCGTAATCAATATCTAATTTCTTAATCAGCTTTCCGGCGTTAGCCGATACAATATAAAATTTATCTGTTATACTTTTTACAAAAAGTTTTTGTTTATCCTGACTAATTCCCAATGATTCCCAGCTTCCGAAATCATTCTTGTGCCAGACAGTTGTTCCTTGTAATAAATCTATTTTAGAAACGAATTTATCCGGTGTAGAAACATAAATATTTTTCCCGTCCGTTACCGGCCAGCAGGCAGCGGGGGAGTAGTAGAAGTTTTTATGTTCCGTCCATTTCCAGTTCAAAATCCCATTGCTTGCGTTAACCGAGTAAAGATAATTATCCCAGCTTCCGAATATTATTTTTCCGTCGACTACTAAAGGTTTTGTCTCAATCATTCCTTTAGCCGCGTCATTTTCCCAGACTTGCTCAAAGCTGTAAAGATCGTAACAATATAAATGTCCGTTCGCTGTTCCAACTACAACTCCGCGAGATTTTTCTCCTTCCGGGTTAATTATATCAATAGCTATTAGCTGAGATGTAAGCGGCTCGCCTAATCCTATAATTTGCAGAAGTTCTCCGTTGTTAGCGTTCAGCGAAATTAAATCTCCTTCAATTGTAGCGACAGCTAAAACATCTCTGTCCCTTACCGGACGGCTGAAAATTGTACTATGTGTATTATATTTCCAAAGCTCATTTCCTTCTAAATTGAAACAATGAATCATTCCGTCTTTTGTCGCGGCAAAAATTTTATCATCTGAAATGGTTAATGAAGCCGACATTGTTGTTTTAAGATCTTTCTTCCAAACTAACTCGGCGCCGTTATTATAGTTTATAAATTGTGCCGAATCAATTTTCGAAATATCCGAATCATTTTTAACTAAAGCGCCCCAACGGTGAGGAATGCTGTCGTCATTAATTTCAAAAAAGATTAACGAATCCGGTTTATCTTCTACTAAATTATAGCCCCAGCTTTTCCCTTTGCTTAAAGATGAACGCCCCATCGCGGCGGGAATTCCGTTAAAATTCATCAAGCGGTTTGCGTGCCCGTGCCCCAATTGAACCGCTTTTATATTTCCTTTTCTTAAAATGTTTGTTACTTCAAACCAATTATCAACGTCGCCGTCGAGAGGATGATGAGCCATAAAAATTATTTGCTCGTCTTTATGCGTATTTGTTACCACAGAATCGAGCCAAGGTAAATCCTCAGCCGCGATATGGCCGCCGCCGCCCCGCCAGGGAATTCCGCTGTTCAAACCAATGTACTTCACATTATTTTTTTCAAAAACAAATTTATTATCTCCCCAAAGTTCTGAAAATTTTGTGCATCCGCTCTCACTCCATTTTGTATCATGATTTCCGGGAATAATATAATAGGGCATTGAAAGACTGTCTAATATTTCTTTCGCGGTTTCTAATTCTTCATTCCTACCTTTCTCCCCGATGTCTCCGGTTACAATAACAAACTCAATTTCGTTTCTTGTATTCATGTCTCTAACAACATTGGAAAGGTCGGAATCGGCCTTCGGTGAACCAATATGAACATCAGTTATCCAGCCGTAATAATGCTGCGCGAAACTTGATATTGTTAATAGAAAAAAGATTTGCGGAATTAAAAGAATTTTTTTCATCATTTCCTTTCGTATTTTGGATACTTAAAAATAAATATTCTAAATCTCTTAATGAAATAAAGATTGAGGAAATTAGATGGCGGCAAAAGTTTTTTTGAAAAAGAATGAAGAAAGAAGAATTAAAAGCGGGCATTTATGGATTTTCAGCAATGAAATAGCGAAAGTAGAAGACGAAACAGCTAACGGAGATTTGGTAGAAATTTATGATTCACGTAATAATTTTCTCGGAGGCGGATTTTATAACGGTAATTCTTTAATCGCCGTTAGAATTATTTCTCGCTCCGCTGTTGATGATTTATATGATTTGCTGAAAGAAAAAATTACTTCCGCTAATAATTTAAGAAAAGAAGTCTACCCGGAAAGAAATTCTTACCGGATGGTTTTTAGCGAAAGTGATTTTCTTCCCGGTCTGATTATAGATAAATATAACGGCACCTTCGTAATGCAAGTTTATTCCGCCGGCATGCATAAAAATATTGGTAAAATAATTAATATCTTAAAGGAAGATTTTTCCGCCGAGAATATCTTTACTAAGAATGAAGAACATTTTAGAAGAATGGAAGGGTTAATAGAGGAAGATGAAATATTTCTCGGGGAAATGAAAACAGAAATAATAGACGACGGTAAAATAAATTATAAAATTGATTTTGAAAAAGGGCATAAAACCGGCTTCTATTTTGATCAAAGTGATAACCGGTTTTTTATAGAAAAACTTGTTAAGAATAAATCTGTTGTTGACGCTTTCTGTAACTCGGGCGGATTTGGGCTTCACGCGGTTTCCGCAGGCGCGGCTTCTGTTTGTTTTGTCGATTCTTCCTCTTCCGAAATTGAAAACGTAAATCAAAATTTCCGGTTGAATAATTTTTCTAATCCGGCCGAATATTTCGCGCAGGATGTTTTTGAGTTTATGCAGGAAAATATAAGAAATCAGAAATATTATGATGTTGTAATGATTGATCCTCCCGCGTTCGCAAAAAGTAAAAAGAACCTTCCTCAGGCAAAAAAAGGCTACGAAAAATTAAATAAACTCGCTTTACAGATTACCGCCCCAAACGGATATTTAATAACTTCTTCCTGCTCGCATCATTTAAGCGAAGAAGAATTTTTGCAGATTATAAATTCGGCTGCCGTAAAAGCAAATAAGAAAATTCAGTTAATCCATTCTTACGGAGCTTCATTGGATCATCCCAAAATTCCCGCGATGAAAGAAACTTCTTATTTAAAATTCGCTGTTTTTAAAGTGCTTTGAAAGATGAACTGTCGCTTTTAAGGCCTTTTACTTTAGTGATAGGTCTTATATATTCCAAGTTTGTCACGAACCATTTCGTGACAAAAGTTAACACAACATTGTTTATGTTTAATTGAAAATATTCTTCATATCATTGGCGGGGACTGAATTTTGGTAGTTCTATCACTTTCACGAAATGGTTCGTGATAGCCGAGAAAAGGAAAAATTTTGCATCATGGGTTTAAGAGGAAGAACAAATCTTGCAGATGAACATATATTTTTCATTACGACCACAGTTGTGGGTTTTATCAAAATTTTTACTGAAGATAGTTATTGTAATCTACTGATAAAAAACATAAAGCATTACCAGCACAAGTATAAATTCGAAATTCTTGCCTATGTAATAATGCCAACTCATTTTCATTGGATAATAGTAACAAATTCAAAAAATGGAACAATCTCTGATATAATGAGAGACATAAAAAAATACTCTGCGTGGGATATAATGGAAAACCTTGAAAAGGAAAAATCATCTTTTATGAAAACTTTTAGAGATGAGGGAGCCAAATTTAAAAATCAAAGAAGGAAACTTTGGATGCCAAGGTTTGATGATGAGGTAATAAGGAATGAAAAGATGTTCTGGACGAAACTACATTATATTCATAAAAATCCTGTTAAAGCAAATTTAGTAAGGTTGCCTGAGCAATATAAATATTCAAGTGCAAGAAATTATATAAATAATGATCATTCAGTAATAAAGGTCAATACATCATTTGCGGGAACTGAAGTTAGGTAGTTCTATCGCTGTCACGAATTCCAAGTTTGTCACGAACCATTTCGTGACAAAAGTTAACAATATTCTTCATTTCATTAGCGGGAACTGAATTTCGGTAGTTCTATCGCTGTCACGAAATGGTTCGTGACAGCCTGGTAACATTCTCCGACAAAAAGTTAATGCTCTCCGACGAATAGTTAACTCTCCCCGACAAAAAGTTAATATTCTCCGATGAAAAGTTAATGCACCCCGATGAAAAGCTAATTCCCCCCGAAGAAAATTTAATTTCTTCCGCTAAAAATTTAATCTTCTGTAGTGTCGGGGATGTTATTTTTGAGAGCGAACCGGATTTTACATGTTGAAAAAACCGGCTTTTTCAAGTGTTAAAATCACGATTTCTATCTTCTTAAACCCCGTTTAATAAACATTAACCGCAGCCGGACAAAATTATATATACTTTTTTTATCTCCCTTGTATAAATTATGCAACATTTTTAAGTTTAGGCACGTCTAATCACATTACTTTTCGAAAGTAGTATCAAAAATTTCATTAAACTTTATGAGGTTCAGCTTTGGATATTAGTGCATTAAACGAAAAGATTAAAGAAGAGAGTGCTTTTATCGATCTTCTTCTGAATGAAATCAGTAAAAAGATTGTCGGGCAAAAAGCAATGGTTGAAAGGCTAATAGTGGGGCTTCTCGGAAACGGCCACGTTCTGCTTGAAGGCGTTCCCGGCCTCGCGAAAACTCTTGCCATAAAATCATTAGCCTCCGCCATGAAAGCAAAATATCAAAGAATACAATTTACTCCCGACCTTCTTCCCGCGGATTTAATCGGTACAATGATTTATAACCAGAAAGACGGAAATTTCTTCATCAGAAAAGGCCCGATCTTTTCTAATTTTATTCTTGCCGATGAAATTAACCGTGCCCCCGCTAAAGTTCAAAGCGCGCTTCTTGAAGCGATGCAGGAAAAACAAGTTACTATCGGTGAACAGACTTTCTATCTTGAAGAACCGTTTTTAGTTCTCGCCACTCAAAATCCTATTGAGCAGGAAGGAACTTATCCTTTACCTGAAGCGCAGGTTGATAGGTTTATGCTGAAGGTGAAAATTTCTTATCCTTCTAAAGAAGAAGAATTAAAAATTATGCGCCAGAATGTTAATCAGGAAGATCTTCAAATAAACCCGGTTATTACTCCCGAAGCGATTCTGAAAGCGCGGTAATTTAGTTCATGAAGTTTATGTTGATGAAAAAATAGAAAAGTATATTCTTGATATAGTTTTCGCTACACGAAACCCGAAAGAATTCGGTTTATCTAATTTAACTGATTTAATAAGCTACGGCGGCTCTCCGAGAGCTACAATAAATCTCGCTTTAAGCGCCAAGGCAATGGCTTTTATTAAACGCAGAGGTTATGTAATTCCCGAAGATGTTAGAGCAATTTGCCAGGACGTTATGCGCCATCGTGTTGCGGTTACTTATGAAGCCGAAGCGGAGGAAATTACGCCCGAATATATTATTCAAGAAATCTTAAATAAAATTGAAGTGCCGTAAAAATGAAGTTCAGATTAAATCGAAAATGTTTTTCATCAGATAATTATAAAAGGTTTTTTACTTGTTAACTAAAGATCTTATAAAACAAGTTAGGCAGATAGAAATTAAAACCCGCGGACTTGTAAACCAGGTTTTTTCGGGAGAATATCATTCCGTTTTTAAGGGAAGGGGAATGGAGTTTTCCGAAGTTAGGGAATACCAGTTCGGTGACGATATTAGAAATATCGATTGGAATGTTACCGCCCGTTTCGGCCATCCTTTTATTAAAATATTTGAAGAAGAGCGTGAACTTACGGTAATTCTTATGGCCGATTTAAGCGGCTCATTAATTTTTGGGACTGTGGATAAAACTAAACAGCAAATCGCCGCCGAACTAAGCGCTATTCTCGCTTTTTCCGCTTTGAAGAATAATGATAAAGTGGGATTGATTTTATTTACCGATAAAATTGAGAAATTTGTTCCGCCAAGAAAAGGGAAAACACATGTTCTCCGTTTAATTCGTGAAGTACTTTCTTTTGAGCCGGAAGGGAAGGCCACAAACATTAAACAAGCTTTGGAATATTTGAATCACGCGATAAAAAAGAGAAGCATAGTTTTTCTTCTTTCCGATTTTATGGATTCCGGTTATGAAAAAATTCTCAGAATTGTCGGGAAGAAGCATGATTTGGTCGGGCTTGTTTTAAACGATGAACGAGAAGAAAATATTCCGAAGATGGGATTGGTAAAACTTATCGACGCAGAAAACGGTGAAGAAAGATGGATTGATACGAACAATAAAAAAGTGCAAAAAAGATTAAAGGAATTCCGGCGGGAAACAGCACAAAGGAGAAAACATCTTTTTCTCTCAAGCCGGATTGACAGTGTTGAAATTAAAACCGGGGAAAATTACGTAAAGCCTCTTGTTCAATTTTTTAGACTGCGTGAGAGAAGATGGTAAAAAAGATTTTATTCATATTATTTTCGGCGGTTTTATTTTCCGCGGTTTCATTCGCTCAGGATATTTCGGCAACCGCGTCCGTTGATACTTCCGATTATATGCTCGGTGATTATATCCATTTTACGGTGCAAATTCGCGCTGATAAACATAATCATATCCTTTTGCCCGCTATTCAAGATAGTTTGAAGGACGTTGATGTTATTAAATCGGAAGGCCCGCTTCAGAGTGAAAAAGATAATAAACGAATTATTACTTTTAAATATATCCTTTCCCGTTACGATTCCGCCGAAGTAACAATTCCGCCGATTCCGGTTCGTTACAGAACTACTAAAGATACCGCGCAATCTGCGAATTTGTTTTTGTCCGATAAATTTCTCGCTCAAGATTCTACTTTAAAAGTTACTTTTACAAATTCCGTTACATTCACTATTCACGCGGTAAAAGTTTCTAAAACGGAAGATATAAAAGATATAAAAGCGCCGGTTACAATTCCTCTCGATTGGAAGATAATCGCTTTGTGGGTTTTGCTGGGACTGATAGTTCTGGCCGGAATAATTTACGCGATTATTCTTTATCGTAGAAAGAAAGCCGGGAAAATTGTTGAGAAAAAAGTTTACGTTCCGCCGCATGTTACCGCAATGGCAAAACTGCATGAGCTTGATGAAAAGAAACTCTGGCAAAAAGGTGAGATAAAAGAATATCACAGCGAAATAACCGGGATTATTAGGCAGTATTTTGAGGATAGATTTAAACTTCCCGCGCTGGAATTAACTACTTCCGAGGTTATCGATCATCTTAAAAGAATAAGGGAATCGGAAAAGATTAGAGAAATAACTTATAATTTTCTCGCTAACGCCGATCTCGTAAAGTTCGCTAAGTTTCAGCCGATGTCTTCCATAAATGAAGAGATGATGAATCAAGCGGAAGAAATTGTTAAGGAAACTACTCCGCGAAAAGTTGAAACTGAAAAAGAAGAGGAACAGAATGTTTAAAGATATAACTTTCGCGTATCCTTGGGTATTATATGGACTAATTTTAATTCCGCTGATGGCCATTTGGTATTGGTGGCGCGGAAGAAAAAAAGAACCGGGAATTATTTATTCTTCTTTAAATATTTTTCACGCTTTCCCTTCAACCTGGAAAGAGCGTTTAAGAAATATTCCGGTTGTATTTAGAATTCTCGCTGTCGGACTTTTTATCGTCGCCCTGGCGCGCCCGCAGAGTTTTTCTTCCGGCGAAAATATTTATTCTGAAGGAATAAATATAGCAATGGTGCTTGATATTTCCGGCAGTATGCTTGCCGAAGATTTAAAGCCGAACAGAATTGACGCCGCTAAAAAAGTTATTGAAAATTTTATTGATTCCAGAACATCCGATAGAATCGGCTTGGTTGTTTTCGCGAGGGACGCTTTTACTCAATGCCCGCTTACAGTCGATTATTCCGTTCTTGATAATCTTCTCGCTAATGTAAAAAGCGGAATGGTGGAAGACGGAACGGCAATCGGGAACGCGATTGCAAACGGCGTTAACAGATTAAAGGACAGTAAAGGTAAAAGTAAAGTTATCATTCTATTAACCGACGGCGTTAATAATGCCGGTGAAGTCGATCCTATCTCCGCCGCTGAAATTGCTAAAACTTTCGGTATTAGGATTTATACAATCGGCGTTGGAACGAAAGGAAACGCTCCTTTCCCGGTGCAGACTCCTTTCGGTACGCGTTATCAAATGCTTCCCGTAGAAATTGATGAGGGAGTTCTGCAGCAGATCGCGAATACTACCGGCGGAAAATATTTTAGGGCCACCGATAATAAAAGTCTGCAAAATATTTATAACCAGATTGATAAAATGGAGAAAACTAAAATAGAAATTACATCTTACCGTAATGCTAAAGAGCTTTTTTACGGCTGGCTCGGCGGTGGAATTTTATTATTAGTTTTGGAAATCGGTTTATCTAATACTGTCTTAAGAAGAATTCCATAGAATTTAATTTTTCATTTTTTTTAATTGTACGAAGTACGAAATGTTTAGATTTGCGCATCCTGAATATATAAACGCGATTTGGATTGTACCCGTTTTAATCGGGCTTTTCATTTTGTTCCGCTTTTACAGAAGTAAAAAGCTAAATGCTTTTGCCGATAAAAAGCTTCACACAATTTTATTTTCTTCTTTCAGCGGAGTAAAAAGTCTTTTAAAATTTGTGATTATAATTATCGCTTTTGCTTTCCTGGTAATCGCCGCCGCTAATCCTCAAGTTGGGACAAAAGTTGAAGAAGTAAAACAAACCGGGATTGATGTTTACATTCTGCTTGATGTTTCTTTAAGTATGAAGGCAGAAGATATAAAACCGAATCGTCTCGACAAAGCAAAATATATGATCTCAAATTTAATTAATAAACTTCGCGGAGATAGAATTGGCCTGATAGTTTTTTCCGGTGAAGCTTTTGTCCAGTTTCCGTTAACGACCGATTATTCGGCGGCAAATTTATTTCTTTCCGCTGTTGATGTTAATTCCGTTCCGCAGCCGGGAACCGCGATCGGATCGGCAATTTCTTTGGCAACAAAGTCATTCGATAATTCGTCTAAGACTCAAAAAGCAATTGTGGTTATTACAGACGGCGAAGACCACGAAGGAAATCTTATGGATGATGTAAAAGAAGCAGCCGATAAAGATATTCAAATTTACGCGATTGGTTTAGGCTCTCCGGAAGGAGTTCCGATTCCGCTTTATGATAAAAACGGGAGACAAATCGGGTTTAAGCAGGATAATGAAGGAAACACGGTTCTAACAAAACTTGATGAAGCGACTTTGCAGAAAATAGCGGCGGCCGCCAACGGAAAATATTTCCGCGGAACAAACGCGCAGGATCAGCTTGATTTGGTTTATAAGGATTTATCTTCTTTAGAGAAAACTGAATTCGGAACAAAAAAGGTAACTGATTACGAAGACCGTTTTTATTATTTTTTAGCTCCGGCTATTCTGCTTTTAATAATCGAGTTTTTTATCTCGGAACGAAAATCAATTTTATTTGTAAAGCTTAATAAACGTTTGGGAATAGATTCGAAATAAATAAAGTTTAATATGAATTTTAAATCATTAAAATATTTTATTCTTGTTTTAATTTTTTGCACGGGCAGCGCGTTCGCGCAGAGTGTGCGTTCATTAAATAATGACGGAGTTGATGAATATCAAAAGAAAAATTTTGCCAACTCCGAAGTGAATTTTAAAAAGGAGTTGAAGAAGATCCAAATAATTATACTTTAAATTTTAATCTTGGCGACGCGTACTATAAACAGCAGCGTTATGAAGATGCCGAAAAGGCTTACCAGAATTCTTTAAAAACCGCGCCGGATAAAATGGATAAAGCTAAAGCTTATCATAATCTTGGAAACGCATTGCTGAAAGGGAAGAAAATTAAAGAAAGTATCGAGGCGTATAAAAACGCGCTAAAATTAAATCCCGATGATTCCGATACAAAATATAATCTATCTTACGCGCTTTCTTTGTTGAACAATAAGAATAAAGATAAAAACCAGAATAAAAACGATAAGAATAACAAGAATAATAAAGACAAGAAAAACCAGAAAAATAAAGATCAGGATAAGCAGAATAAGAACGATAAGAGCAAAGAGAATAAAGATCAAAAAAATCAGCAGGATAAAGACCAGCAAAATAAAGATGAGAAAAACCAGGATAAGCAGAATCAAGAAAATCAGCAGCAAAAACCGAATCAGCAGAATGAAGCTAAACAAGACCAGTTAAAACAGCCTGATAAAAATAAAATTTCCAAAGCCGAAGCTGAACGTATTCTGCAGGCGTTAAAAAACAATGAGAAGGAACTTCAGAAAAAGATTCGTGTTAGAAAAGGAAAAACAACAAAGACGGATAAAGATTGGTAAATCAAAAAAAAAGTTTATATGAAGTTATTAAATCCTAAATATTTATTTGCGTTAATTATTCTGTTTGCCGCTGCGGTTTCGGCGCAGAGTTTTACTTCCGAAGCCAGCAGTTCTACTGTCGGTATAAACGATCAATTTCAAGTTACTTTTACTTTTTCCGGTGAAAGCGTAAATGATGTTTCCGGTTTTAATCCTCCTTCATTCGAAAATTTTAGAGTTCTTTCCGGCCCCAATTCTTCTACGAGCATGCAGATTATAAACGGCGCTGTTTCAGCTTCCGTAGCTTATTCTTTTTATTTACAGCCGAAAGATTTGGGAAAGTTTACAATCGGCAGCGCTTCAATTTCTTATAAAGGAAAACCTCTGAAAACAAATCCTTTAAATATAGAAGTTGTAAAAGGCTCCTCAAAACCGCAGGCGCAGCAAAAAGGCGGCAGCGGAATTTCCAACGAGGACATCGCGAAAAATCTATTTATAAAAGCCAGCGTAGATAAACATAAAGTTTACCAAGGTGAGCAAGTTACCGTTACTTATAAACTTTATACGAGATTAAGTATCGCCTCACAGATGTCGGTTTCAAAACTTCCGCAGTATCAAGGTTTTTGGGCGGAAGAACTTCAGACATCAAATAATATTTCTTTTTCTACGGAAGTTGTTGACGGTAAACAATTTCGAGTGGGAATTCTAAAAAAAGTCGCGCTTTTTCCTTCGCAAACCGGCGAGCTTTCCGTTACTCCGCTTGAATTAAATGTTCCCGTAATTGTTCAGAGAAAAAGAAAAAGCAATAATGTTTTTGATGATTTCTTTGACGATCCTTTTTTTAATAGGGGAGAGACTGTTCAATATGAAGCAAAATCTAATACTATAAAAATTACTTCCGAACCTCTTCCTCAGCAGGGAAAACCGGATTCTTTCAACGGCGCCGTGGGAAGTTTTACAATGAACTCCGATCTTGATAAAACCGACACAAAAACTAACGAACCGATTTCGCTTAAAATAAATATTAGCGGAACCGGGAATATTAAATTAATAAATGTTCCGGAGTTAAATCTTCCCGCGGGATTTGAAAAGTATGAACCGAAAACTTCCGAAAATATAAATAGGAATAATGTTATTTCCGGGAAGAAAAGCGTTGAGTATTTAATTATCCCTCGGGTAGCGGGGAAAAAAGAAATTCCTTCAATTAAATTTTCTTATTTTGATCCTTTCAAAAAGAGATATGAAACTCTTTCAACTCCGGCATATCCTATTAATATTGAGCAGGGAGAAAATAGTCTTGCAAGCGGCCCGGAAAGTTATTCAAAAGAAGATGTAAAAGTTTTGGGCGATGATATCCGCTTTATTAAAACTTCAACAGATGATCTTCACAAAAAAAGTGAAATGATAATTTATAGTTATGGATTTTGGGCGGCGGCGGCACTTCCCTTAATTGCTTTATTCGCTTTAATCGGCTGGAAGAAACGGGATGAAAGATTATCCGGAAATATTCAATTGATGCGCTATCAAAAAGCTCAGCGTATTGCTAAAGCAAGATTTAAAACCGCGAAAACTTTAATGGAGGAAAATAAAACTACCGAGTTTTACAGCGAAATGTCGCAGGCTTTATTCGGTTACCTTGAAGATAAACTTCATATTCCTAAAGCAGATTTTACTCTTGAGACAGCCGTAAATAAACTTGAGGCTAAACAGATCGATGAGGAATTAATTAACAAACTAAAATACTGTGTAGAAAAATGTGAGTTCGTGCGTTTTGCCCCGCAGGAAAACAGCGGCTCCGCGATGAATGAAATGTATAATGATCTTTCAAATGTAGTAATAGAAATTGAAAAATCTCTTGAGGGTAAGAGAAATGCTTAAATCAAAGTTACAAATTTTGTTAAGAAGCTTTCTGTTTTTATCTGTTTCCGTATTTGTGTTTTCCAATATTTTATTTGCCCAATCGCCGGAAGAAATGATGAAAAAGGCGAATGAATATTATCAGCAGAATAATTTTGATAAAGCTATCGAAATTTATAAACAGGTTGAACAGCAAGGTTACGAGGGAACAAGTTTATTTTATAATCTTGGAAACGCTTTCTACCGCAAGGGAAATTTGGGCTACGCTATTTTATATTATGAAAAAGCGCGTCGGATTTCTCCCGGCGATGAAGATGTTCAGCATAATCTTAATCTCGCTAATTCTAAAACCATTGATAAAATTGAACCGATGCCGCGGTTCTTTTTGTTCCAATGGTGGGAAGGTTTACTTGCTTTCTTTTCTGTTTCCGGCTGGGCTTGGTTCAGCTATATTATTTATATTCTACTCTTATTTTCTGTTGCCGGCTATTTCTTTTTTAGAAAATCACAATTTCAGAGATATTCTTTTTTTGCCGGATTAGTTACTTTGGTTTTGTTGGTTATTTCTGTAGCTTTGGTTTCGGTCAAATATAAACGAGAAGTAAATATTGAAAACGCGATTGTTCTGCAGCCGGTTGTAACAGCAAAACTTGCGCCGGATATCGACAGTAATGATGCTTTTGTTATTCACGAAGGATTGAAAGTCCGTGTTGAAGATAAAGTGGATAACTGGTTAAAAATAAAATTGCGGGACGGGAAAGTCGGCTGGCTTTCTCAAAAAGATCTCGGAACAATTTAAGTATTTTATTTAGCGGTCTTTTCTAATCAAACAAAAAACATATTAATGAAAGGTGGACTAATGAAAAAACTTTTGTTAGCGGTATTTATATTATTAATGGGAGCCGGATTCTCATTAAATACTTATGCGCAGGAGAAACCAAAAGCTGAAAAACCGGAAAAAATGGAAAAAGCCGAAAAACCGGAAAAAGTAGAAAAAGCTGAAAAACCGGAGAAAATGGAAAAAGCCGAAAAATCTGAAAAAATGGAAAAGGCTGAAAAAGAAGAAGTTATGGAAAAATCGGAGAAAGCCGAAAAAGAAGAGATGACGGAAAAAGATGAAAAAATGGAAAAAGATGAAAAGGCTGAAGAATTGGCGGACGCTAAACCTTTCAATTCAGTTTGCCCGGTTTCCGGCGAAGAAATAGACGGTGAGCATACTTACGTTTATAAAGGTGTAAAATACGCTACTTGCTGTAATAAGTGCATGAAGAAATTTAAAGCTGATCCTGAAAAGTATATTTCCCGTTTAAGTGAGGACGGAAAATCTTTAAAGAAAAAGAAATAATTTTAATCTTTTTCTGATTCAGTAATTTCTCCCGGAATCGTTTTTTTTACGGTTCCGGGTTTTTTATTTATACAGAAGATTATTTATTAAATTGATTGCAAAAGTTATACATGTTATTTTTCAAGTATGGATTCAAAAAAATATAATAGAATTAAACTTTCCGTAAATATTTCGGAAGGAATTACCAGTTTTATATTAATCTTTCTTTTTGTGGCGCTAGGTTTTAGTGAAAGGCTTGTCTATTTCTTAAGCTCTTTTTCAAACAATAATTATTCTATTTTTCTGCTTTTTACAGCCGTAACCGGAATAGGAATGGGAATTTTATTCTTCCCGGTTGATTATTATCTGAATTTTTATCTCGAGCATAAATACGATTTATCAAACCAAACTTTCTTTAAATGGATTTGGGAAAAAGCAAAAGGTTTACTTCTTTCTTTAATTATCGGCGTTCCTCTTCTGCTTTTCTTTTTTTACGTGTTAAATACATTCGGCAATCTTTGGTGGCTTCCTTTCGCCGTAGTTTTATTTCTCCTCTCTGTTGTGCTTGCTAGAATTGTCCCGGTTCTTATTCTTCCTTTATTTTATAAAGTTACTCCCGTTGATAATGAAGAACTTAAGAAAAGAATTAAAATTCTTGCCGAAGAAGCCGGAATTAAAGTTGAAAATGTTTACAAGTTTGATATGAGTAAAAATACTAAAAAAGCAAACGCGGCTTTTACGGGAATCGGAAAATCAAAAAGAATTCTTCTCGGCGATACTTTGCTTAACTCTTACACAAATGATGAAATTGAAACCGTTATCGCGCATGAACTCGGCCATTATAAAAGAAAACATATTATTAAAAATATAATAATCGGAACAGCTTCAAGTTTTCTAGTTTTGTTTATCCTTTCCATTTTATATAAAATTTCTCTCGGCTGGTTCGGTTTTAATAAACTTACCGCTGTCGGCGCGCTTCCTTTAATTCCTTTGTGGGGGATGTTAATCGGAATTATTCAAACTCCGCTTACAAATATTCTTTCCAGAAAATATGAATATGAAGCCGATGAATACGCGATCAGCTCGACTCATAAAACGGAAGCTTTTATTTCAACTTTAGAAAAACTAACCGAACAGAATTTGGGCGATAAAGATCCTCATCCTCTGGTTGAATGGTTTTTCTACAGTCATCCATCGATTAAAAATAGAATTGCGGCCATTAAAAATTTTGTGTCTTCCCAGGAAAATATTGGCGACAATGTTTCTTTAAAGTTTGAAGGAAATAAATCTTGACCTATATAAAATTATTTTTCCTTGCAATTTTTACATTAATCTGTTCTATTTTAGCAACCTTATTTTTAATAGATAGAAGCCATACTCTCTATATCTGGCTTTCCAGATTTTTCTCTAAAGGCATTCTTTTAATTAGCGGTATTAAATTAAATGTAACCGGAATAGAAAATATTAAAAAAGATCAAAGTTATGTTTACGTTAGCAACCATAGCAGCCAATACGATATTCCGGCGATGCAGTTATCGGTTCCTACTAAAATGAGTATCGTTTTCAAAAAAGAAATTGCTAAAGTTCCCATTTTCGGCTGGCAAATGCAGTTCGGGCCCTACATTATGGTTGATAGGAAAAAAGCCGAAAGCGCGATGAAGAGTATTGAGGAAGCTAAAAAGATGATACAGAAGGGATTTTCTATCCTTCTTTTTGCCGAAGGAACAAGAAGTAAAACAGGTGAAGTTCAGCCGTTTAAACGGGGAGCATTTTATCTCGCTTCGCGCGTAGGTCATCCTATTATTCCCGTTAGTTTAAGCGGAACCGAAAAGATAATGCCCAAAGGTTCAATGAAAATAAATCCGGGGACGATTAATGTCCATTACGGTAACCCGATTGAAATAACCGGCGCTTTAAGCAGAAAAGAAGAAATTGAACTAATGGAAAAAGTTAGAGAAATTGTAATACAAAATAAAAAAGGAAATTAGAAATGGCCGTTACCAGGAAAGATGTTGAGTATATCGCCGATCTCGCGAGATTAAAATTTTCTGAAGATGAGCTTGATGAATATACATCCGAGTTGAATGAAATATTAAATTATATGGAAAAACTTAACGAGCTCGATACTGAAAATATTGAACCTCTTTCTCATCCGGTTGAAGGAACTAATGCCTTTAGAGAAGATAAAGTGAAAGAAAGTATTGCGAGAGAAGAAGCTTTAAAAAATTCGCCCGATAAAGATGAAGTTTTCTTTAAAGTTCCTAAAGTTATCGGGGGAGATAATTAATTTTTCCTTTTCTAATTTTCTACTGAAAGATTTAATATGATAGTTGGTGTTATTCCGGCTCGTTTTGCCTCCACACGACTTATGGGGAAACCGCTCGCGGATATCGGCGGTAAACCGATGATTCAGCATACGTATGAAAGCTCGTTACAATCTAAATTACTTAATAAAGTAATTATTGCCGTTGATGATGAAAAAGTTTACCAGGTTGTTAAAAATTTCGGCGGTAATGTAATTCTTACTCCAAAAGATTTGCCGACCGGTTCTGATAGAATTGCTTATGTTGTTCAAAATATGACGGAGGCGAAAATTGTGGTTAATATTCAAGGCGATGAACCGTTTATTCAAGGTACAATGATTGACCAGGCAATTGAGCCGCTGCTATTCGATCATTCTATAAATGTTACTACTCTTGCTAAAAAAATTACTAATCTTCAAGATCTTGAATCTCCTTCAATTCCAAAAGTAGTTTTTGATTATAATAATTTCGCCATGTATTTCTCCCGTTCTCCCATTCCTTTTGTCCGTGAAGCTAAAACTAATGTTGATTGGCTTCAGAAAGCTGATATTTATAAACATATAGGGTTGTATGTTTACCGTAGGGAATCGCTCCTCCGATTTACTGAGCTTCAGCCGACTGACTTGGAGCAGACTGAAAAATTGGAACAGCTCCGTATGCTCGAAAATGGATTTAAAATTAAAATTGTTGTTACCGAATTTGAAAATCTTGCCGTGGATACTCCGGAGGATTTGGAACGTGCTCGTTTTTATTACGATAAATACTTAACTAGGGAAGAAGAATGATTATTCCGAAAAAACTAAAGCTTGCTTTTACACCCACTCCTTTGCAAAAATTAAATTTTGAAGGCAAAAATTTTCTCGTAAAAAGAGATGATTTAACCGGACTGGAACTTACCGGAAATAAAGTTAGAAAGCTTGAATATTTAATTTATCAGGCAAAGAAGGAAAAAGCGGATTATGTTTTTACCGACGGCGGGGAACAGTCGAACCACGCTCGGGCAACTGTAATAGCAGCCGCTAAAGCGGGAATAAAATCTAAAATATTTCTTTGGGGAAAAGACCAAAAAAACGCTGCTGGAAATTTATTTATCGATAAATTTATGGGCGCGGAAATTTCTTTTCTCGACAGAAAAAATTATAATAATGTAAATAACATTATGCGTGAAGAAAGAGAAAATCTCCTTCAAAAAGGGAAAAAAGTTTATGTAATTCCTGAAGGCGGTTCTACTACTTTAGGTATTTGGGGTTATGTTTCTCTTTTTGATGAACTCGAAGGTCAATTGAATTTATCTAAATTAAAAGGAATCGTTTCCGCTTCCGGTTCCGGCGGAACAGCTGCCGGATTATTAGTCGGCGCCGCTTTAAGAAAATTAAAATTAAAGGTTTACGCGGTAAATGTTCTTTACTCAAAAGATGAAATAAGAAAGAAAATTTTACAGTTGGCCGAAGGTTGTATTTTAGATTATAAGTTAGATTGCGCGATCGATGAAAAAAATCTTGTTGTTTTAGATGGTTATTCCGATGAAGGTTATAAAAGTATTACTAAAAAGAAATTGGAATTAATTAAACGATTTACTCAATCGAACGGGATAATTTTTGATCCGGCTTATACCGGAAAAGCTTTTACAGCTTATTATGAAAATTTTATCCTTAACGGCCGAGGTAATTCTAATTTATTTTTGCATACCGGCGGAATTTTTGGTGTTTTTGCTAAATCTAAAGAATATCTTGATGTTTAAGTTTAGCCTATTGTAGAGCGACGATCCCTCGTCGCTAATTCTCTGTTTATTTAGCTTTGGCAGGTTTAAATTTTGCCTTATAAAATTATAAATCTTATTTTGAATTTATGAACTGTATATTTTGTAAAATAATTAATAAAGAAGCCGGCGCGGAAATTATTTATGAAAATGAAAATTTAATATCCTTTTTAGATATCCGCCCTTTGAATTATGGGCATACATTAGTAATTCCAAAGCAACATTATGAGAATTTTCTTGATGTTCCGGCTGAACTATTGAGTGAGTTAACTTCGGTAACTCAATTAATTTCTAGTGCGATAAAAGCATCTCTAAATCCCGACGGATTTAATATTATTGCCAATAACGGTGTCGCGGCCGGGCAATCGGTTTTTCATTTTCATTTTCATATTATTCCGCGTTATTTGGATGACGGTATGAAACCGGCACTTAATCTTAAAAAATATTCTAACGGTTCTATGCTGGAATACGCGGAAAAAATTCAATCAGCGGTAAAAAAAATAGAGGGTAAAATAAATGGATAAAAAAATTAGAGTACTTGTTGCAAAAGCCGGTTTAGACGGTCACGATAGAGGAGCCAAAGTTATTGCGGCCGCTTTAAGGGATGCCGGTATGGAGGTTATTTATACCGGTCTGCGCCAAACTCCGGAAATGATTGTGGAAGCGGCTATTCAAGAAGATGTGGATGTTATTGGTATTAGTATTCTTTCCGGCGCTCATATGACTATTTTCCCTAAAATTCTTAATCTTATGAAAGAGAAAGGCCTTGATGATGTTCTTTTAACCGGTGGCGGAATTATTCCGCACGATGATATTACTGCCTTAAAAGAAAAAGGAGTCGGTGATTTATTTACTCCCGGAGCCGCTACAACTGATATAGCCGATTATATAAAACAATGGATTGAAAGTCATCCCCGTAATTAATTCAATCAATATCCGGTTGATTGATCAGATTTTTCAATCACCGGATTAAATCTTTTCCCGCTTATTTTTTCCCTGTAAAGAATTTTAGTATTAACTAACATAGTCAAAAAATTTGACGTTATAAGTTAAATATGTTTACGATTATGTATAAAATTTTTCCAAATAGTTGAAAAATAGAAAAATTTGATGTTTTATTTATTGGCACCTCAATTGCATTTTTCTCTCTCAACAATAGATAAATTAATGGATCCTCAGCTAATGAGGATTCAATCTCATTAGGAGGAGGAAAATGCGTTATTTTAAAATTACCGTTTTGGTAATCACTATTTTGGCCGTCTCTATCGTTTCTGCTCAAAGCGGCCCCGGGGGTGTAGGAACTACTGATGGAAGTTCTGCTCTTAAATTTTGGCTTAAAGCCGATGCTGGGGTGACCAAAGATACTACAAATTTGGTTTCTAGATGGGATGACCAGTCCGGAAACGGAGCTTTTGTTTCAGCTGAATTAAATAAACGTCCGACATACGATGAAGCAGAGTTTCCTCAATTTAATATTCGATAACGCCGATACTTACTTAGCCGGAACAATGGCCGCTTTAACCGCTCCTATTACTGTGTTTGCTGTGGTTAAATTTGCCCAAGTTCATCAAGCTAATTATGATATAGATTACGCGCTTCAAATAGGAAAACTTACCGGTTCATACGGAACTATGATGGCTATAGCCAGGGAAGAAGGAAGTGTCGCTGAAGCCGATAGATATTACAATTTTAATGGCGGAGGAACTGATTACGGACCTGTAATTCAAGGCGGAGTTTGGAACTTATTTACTGTTACACACAAGATTGGTTTTCAAATACATCAGTTTTGGTCAAGCGGAAATTATGACTCTCTTACTCAGCAGTATAATATTCCTTTGCAAACCGATGGTGAAATTTATCTTGGCGCTCTTGTGGATACTAATTTTCAAAGACAATTTGTTCTTGATGGTTCGATTGCGGAATTAATAGTTTTTGCCGATTCATTAACACATCTTGAAAAGAGTGCTGTCGAAAATTATTTGGCAATTAAATATGGAATCTCTCGAGATAATGCCTTAAATCCAACAATAGGTAAAGATCTGGGAATTTATGTTATGGGAAGCAGCGGCGCCGTGGTTAATTTTACTTGGAATAAATGTACGGATTTAACCGCGAATATTGCCTGTCAAATTACCGATAATACTGGTTTAGGTCCTAAAGGAACCGGTCTGCCCGCAAATGTTTATAAAACTTATTGGTCTTTTAACGCGGCTAATTTTAATGATATTTTTGAGTATAATGTTTCTTTTGATCTTTCAAAAATTCCGGGTATAACAGATTATACTGATATAGAAATCTATAAAACAGAAGGTGATCCCACTAGTGATACCGCGTCTTGGATTAAAATTCCGGATTATATTATAGGTGATAATTCAAATAAAATAATAACCGTCGGAAATTTATCCAGCTTCTCATCTTTTGCTATCGGAAGTAATACAAACCCGCTGCCGGTTGAATTATCTTCATTCACCGGGCTTTATAATAAGTTACAAAACCAAGTAGTTCTAAAATGGAAAACAGCTACGGAAATAAATAATTACGGATTCGAAATTCAAAGAAGAGATAACAATAATTGGGTGAAAATTGGATTTGTTAACGGGGCCGGGAATAGTAATTCTCCCAAAGAATATACTTTTACGGATAAAGTAATGAGTGCTGATAGCTATTCATACAGACTGAAACAAATAGATGTTGACGGTAAATTTGAATATAGCTCAGTAGTTGAAGTAGCAATTGATGAATTCCCGAATGATTATGTACTTCGGCAGAATTATCCGAATCCCTTCAATCCTGTTACAACTATTAAATTCGAATTTAATACAGCAACTAAGGCAAGTTTAAAAGTTTATGATATTCTCGGCAAAGAAATAAATACTTTATTTAATGGTGTAGCTGAAACCGGAAAAGTTTATGAAGTGGAGTTTAATGCGGGCAATTTAGCCAGCGGAATTTATTTCTATATACTTTCTACTCCGGAAAAAACATTGTATAAAAAAATGCTTTTGATGAAATAAGTCAAAACAGAGACGGGGTAATTACTGGTTGCCGTTATTTGATCTTTCGGGGGGTTGAATAAAAAATACTTTGTTATTACCCGCTCAACTAAGAACCTTCGGCTTCGGCGAAAGCTCGGCCGGAGGTTTTTTTTATTCTCATCTTATTCTTGATTATACTTTTTTTATTATTTAAGTTGGATTATTAAAACATATCAACATCTGCATTTATATATGATAACATTCATATCATGTTTTTTTCATTCCAAATCAAAAAACAAATCCGAGAAATATATTATGAAAAATTTTTCTATTAGAGTTCTTACTTTTTGTCTTGTTCTGTTCACTTTTACAATAAACGCTCAAGAGAAAGAGTATAACTCCGTTCAGGAAGCTATTATGGCTACCGGAAAACTTGCCGGTAAAGGCGCTCCGAGAAGTTTAAATTGGATTAACGGCGGGGACAAATATTCATACACGGCATCGGGAAATGAAATCCGTTCTTATGATCCTTCAACGGGCAAGGATGAATTAGTTTTTTCTACTAAGGATTTGTCTTTCCCGGATACAAACGCCGCGTTTTCTTATCGCTCATTCCAATGGGCTAAAGATTCTAAACATTTAGTTTTCCAATCTAATTTTCGCCCTATTTACCGCCGTTCAGGAATCTCGGATTATTATATATATTCTCTCGACGATAAAACTTTAACCGAAGCCGCGAAGGATGCTCGTACCGCGGAACTTTCTCCTGACGGTTCGATGGTCGGGATTGAGAGAAACGGAAATATGTTTGTTTATTCTTTTGATGATAATAAAGAAAATCAATTAACTAATGATGCCGAAGGAAATATTTTTAACGGCCATTACGATTGGGTTTATGAAGAAGAATTCGGACAGGCGCAGGCTTGGAATTGGTCGCCCGATAATCAATATATAGCTTATTGGCATTTTGATGAAAGTGGTGTGCCTATTTTTCAAATGACTAATTATGAGGATTTTCATCCTGATTATGTAAAAATTCCTGTCCCGCTGGTCGGAGATCCTAATCCAAGCGTTAAAATTGGTATTGTTGATGTAAAAACTAATAAAAATATTTGGGTTACTACGGATGAAACAGGCGATTATTATATCCCAAGAATTTATTGGACCAGTGAACCCGGAGTGCTTGCGGTTGTTACTTTAAATCGCTCTCAAAACGATTTTAAACTTTATTTCTTTGATGTTAAAACCGGGAAACACAAACTTGTTATGGAAGAAAAATCAGATACATGGATTGATGTGTATGATTTTTATGCGGGTGTTGGTGATATGATTACTTTTCCCGAAGGAACTAAAGAATTTTTCTGGATCTCCGATAGGGACGGCTGGCAGCATTTATATCGATACGACTATAACGGGAAATTAATTAATCAAGTTACTAAAGGGAATTGGACAGTAACTAAAGTGCATGGTATAAATCCTGAAACTAAAACTGTTTATTTTGAATCTACCGAAGTTTCTCCTTTAGAAAGAAGACTTTATTCAATTAAATTTGACGGCTCGGATAAACAGCGATTAACCGGGGAACCGGGTTTACATAAATTTAATCTTTCTCCGAATACAAAATATTATTTGGATTCATATTCTAATGTAAATACTCCTCGCCAAGTTGAGTTATGGAATACTGACGGTGAAATGATTTCTAAATTAGAAGATAATAAGTCTGTAAAAGATTATGTGGAAAATCATAAATATTCTCCGCGCGAATTGTTCAGCTTCAAAACTTCGGACGGTGTAAATATCGATTGTTATATGATTAAGCCTTTTGATTTTGATTCTACTAAAAAATATCCTGTTGTTTTTGCTATTTACGGTGGTCCGGGTTCACAGGCGGTTTATAACGCTTTCGAAACTAATGGTTTTCATCAATATTTAGCTCAGGAAGGTTATATTGTTGTAGATGTTAATAATAGGGGAACAGCTAATTACGGCAGTGATTTTATGAAAATCGTCTATAAACAATTAGGCAAATGGGAAAGTAATGATTTTGAAGAGACAGCAAAATATCTTTCTGCTAAATCTTATGTTGATCCGGAAAAAATGGCAATAATGGGAACAAGCTACGGCGGCTATATTTCAGCTTATACAATTACGACTCACCCGGATGTATTTAAAGTCGGAATAGCTAATTCGCCTGTTACCGATTGGCGATTGTATGATGATATTTATACGGAAAGATATATGGGATTATTAAATGAAAATAAAGATGGTTACGTTCAAAGCGCTACAATGACGCATGCCGATAGTCTGCAAGGAAAGCTGCTTCTTGTTCATTCCGCGATGGATGATAATGTTCATATCGGAAATACAATGCAGCTTTTAACCGCGCTTACAAATGCCGGAAAAGACGCGGATTTAAGAATTTATCCTCCCGGTGCCCACGGAGCCGCCTATAACTTCCCGAGTTATATTCTTATTAATCAGATTTATTTTCAATACCTGGAAAGATATTTAAAAGGAAAATGCGAATTACCGAATTTAAATAAAGATTAAGGGCTCTTTGCCTGGAATTAGTTGAGAATCTTTTAGAGAATTATCTTTTAGTCGATGAAGAGGATCTTCCCGATGACGAAGTGAATCTTCCCGATGGTGAAAAGACAATCTTCCCGACGGCGTTGGACATCAACTTTTCGCGAACATCCCCAAAATTACACAATTCCAACCTAGTACTGTAGGGAATGCAGATCTGCATTCCCTACCATCACAGAAAACAACTGTCATGATTAGTTTTTCACACCGTTCAAACGTAGCACAGACAATCTTGTCTGTGCGAGGGGTAGCTCGAGCTTAGTAGGGTAATGGCACGAGACTTTCCTCAAAGACGACAACACAACTTGTCATCCCAAATTGTAGGGAATGCAGATCAGCATTCCCTACCATCACACAACAGAACCGTCATTCTGAACGGAACGAAGTGGAGTGAAGAATCTCTTAATTAATTATTTACGTGATTCAATAATGAGATTCTTCGGTTGTAAAACTGCCTCAGAATGACAATCATACCATAGACATACCAAAATTCCCCACAACCGTCATTTTTCACACAGTTCAAACGTAGCACAGACAATCTTGTCTGTGTGAGGGGGCCGGCTTAGTAGGGTAATGGCGCGGGTTTCCTAAAAACGACAACACAACTGTCATCCTAAACTGTAGTAGGGAATGCAGATCTGCATTCCCTACCATCACAGAAAACAACTGTCATGATTAGTTTTTCACACCGTTCAAACGTAGCACAGACAATCTTGTCTGTGCGAGGGTATAAGAATCCGGCTTAGGAAAATGGCACGGACTTTCTCAAAACAACCCTGTCATCCTAAACCGTAGGGAATGCAGATCTGCATTCCCTACCAACTAACGTAGCACAGAACATTTTTGTCTGTGAGAGGGGTAATAAACAATCTTGGTAATAATTAATGAAATTTACTTCAGCAGCTGCATTTTTCTTACCGCCGTATACTTACCCGCTGTTATACGGTAAAGATATATTCCGCTTGCCAAATGGGAGGCGTTAAAATCCGCGTTATAATCTCCGGCTGTTTTATATTCATTAACTAGAGTTTTTACTTCCCGCCCAAGAACATCGTAAACTTTTAATGTTACTAACGAGTTTTTGGGTATGCTGTATTTTATAGTTGTACTCGGGTTAAATGGATTTGGGTAATTTTGTGAAAGATTATACTTGTAATTCTTTAGTTCTTCTTTCGCGACTTCCGTGGCTATTGAATCCGGGTTACTTTTCCATACGCTCTCATCCGTGGCAAGGTAAAAATCTCCTTTCTTATCAAAAGTGATTTTCCATGTTTTAACTAAATCCATATTACTTGTATAATCTTCCCACGTTTCTCCGTTATCTTTTGAATAATATATCTTGGTTTTTGAGTCTGAACGAAAGTTCTCTACCGCGTAAGCATACATTTCATTTCTTTGGTTTACATTTAATTCCAATATATGATGCCAATCTATTCCATTATTAGCCGTTGTCCATGTTTTTCCTTCGTCAGTTGATTTCAACACTCCTTCTTCGCTGGAGCAAGCAAACACATCTCCATTGGGCGCTACAGCTATCCGGCAGATATTTCCTTTATTATAATTGGCGCGGTACACTTCATTCCAATTTTCCCCATCATCTGTTGATTTATAAATTGCCCCGTATTCGGTACCGGCATATATATTTTTAC